>CAWARB010000023.1:0-55149 GCA_963784335.1 uncultured Cytophagales bacterium
ATCCGGGTTTTGCCAAAGGTAAACTCGAGAATGCCCTGAAAATTGCCGCCGACCTGCTGGCGATGTTACCAAAAACTGCCCTCTCGCCCGAAACGACGGAAGCCAGGGAAGGATTCGTTCACCCAACCCGGATGGAAGGAAACCAGGACCAGGCGGTGCTGGAGTTCATTATCCGCGATTTCACGGAATCGGGCTTGCAGGAGAAGGAAACCTACCTGCAACAGCAACTGAACGGCGTGCTGGTCAACTACCCCGGTTCCTCGGCGCAGTTGGTCGTGAACGAACAGTACCGCAACATGAAGGTTGTGCTGGACCAGCACCCGGCCGTGGTGGACAATGCCCTCGAAGCGATTCATCGGGCGGGCTTAACGGCCAACCGACGGAGTATCCGGGGCGGTACTGATGGCTCCCGGCTGTCGTTCATGGGGCTGCCCTGTCCTAACATCTTCGCGGGTGAACACGCGTTTCACTCCCGGCTGGAGTGGGTATCGGTGCAGGATATGCACCGCGCTGTCGATGTCATTGTGAACGTAGCGCAGGTCTGGGAAGAGCGGGCATGAATACCGCCCGCATTGCCGTTGATTTTGGCCTGGTCGTGCTCATCTGGCTCGTGCAACTGATTATTTACCCTGGTTTTCATTATTACAGCCCCGCCGAACTCGCCATCTGGCATCCGAAATATGCAAACCTGATAACGGTTATTGTCGGGCCACTGATGCTGGCGCAGGTGATACTGGTGGGATGGTCGGTACAGAACCGGGTTTCCTGGCTCACGCTGGTCTCCGCGGTTCTGGTCGGGCTGATGTGGGCTGCAACCGCGTTCCAGGCCGTACCGATTCACAACGCCATTGCCGCTGGCGATGCGACCCCCGAAACCCTTCACCGGCTGGTAAGCACCAACTGGCTGCGAACTGCCGGCTGGACCCTGGTTTTTTTGCTGGGCGTAGCAGAACGCATGCTGGTCCGGTAAGCCGCCAAAAGGTGTTCTACACCCGGAAAACCAGCTCGATTCATACAATGCCCAAGGCGGTGCGGGCGTTATCCCTATCAACTTCCGGCGTGACGAAACCCCCGGCATCGCGGAAGTTCACGCGGCAGACGCCGGGAGAGTTTCTGGCTGGTGCGGAGTAGTTCCCGACGTCAGTTGCGGCTGTATAAGTGGAACTGGCTGTCGAGCCGGGCCGAACGAGCCGGTCCGTTTCACTGCGGGGCAACTTTACGCAGGTGTGGCCGGATATCTTCCTGTCCCAATCGCCATTTTTTTGTCGTTACAGGTTAGGATTGGCCACAATGCCCAGCCGGACCAGTCGAGCGGGTAGCAGAACGGCAACGTATTTCATAGCTTTGCGGGGTAACTTTTCGTGAAGATGGGTAAAAAGAAGCCAAAATTTTACGTCGTCTGGCAAGGCCGCAAACCGGGGGTGTATGACTCCTGGGACGATGCCAAAGCGCAGACCGATGGGTTTGCCAAACCCTTGTTTAAGTCATTCGACAGCAAGCCAGAAGCCCTGAAAGCCTTTAGCGACAAACCGCACCGGCACGTTGGGCAGGGTACAAAACCCGCTGCCAAACAGGGTAAAATTGATGGACTGGTTGGCTTGCCCATCCAGGATAGTCTGGTGGTGGATGCCGCCTGGAACACCGCTTCGGGCGATATGGAATACCAGGGCATCCATCTAGGCAACCGGCAACGATTATTTCTAAAAGGGCCGTATACCGATGGTACCAACAACATCGGCGAGTTTCTGGCCATCGTTCATGCGCTGGCCCTGCTGCATCAGAAGGGCAGCAACATTCCCGTGTACTCCGATTCCCGGACGGCTATCGGCTGGGTAAAGAAGAAAAAAGCCAACACCAAACTCGAAGAAACTTCCCGCAACACCGAACTCTTCGACCTCCTCGACCGGGCCGAAACCTGGCTCCAGACCCACAAATTTGCCAACCCGGTATTAAAGTGGGAAACCACCGTCTGGGGTGAAAATCCAGCCGATTTTGGGCGGAAATAGGGTTGTTGTATAGGGCGTCAGTAAACTTTACACCTTCCGCTTCAACTCAAAATTCTGGCCCAGGTACAGTCGGCGAACCTGCTCGTCGTTGGCCAGTTCTTCGGCCGAGCCCTGTTTCAGAATTTTTCCTTCAAAGAGTAAGTAAGCCCGGTCGGTGATGGAGAGGGTTTCGTTTACGTTGTGGTCGGTGATGAGGATGCCGATGTTGCGGTGTTTGAGCTTGGCCACAATGCTTTGAATGTCCTCTACGGCAATGGGATCGACCCCGGCAAAGGGTTCGTCGAGCAGGATAAATTTCGGGTCCACCGCCAGGGCGCGGGCAATTTCAGTACGTCGGCGTTCGCCCCCGGAGAGGACTTTACCCTTGCTCTTGCGGACGTGGGTCAGGCTGAACTCTTCCAGTAGTTCTTCTACTTTGTCTTTCCGTTCCCGCTTGGGGGTGCTGCTCATTTCCAGCACGGCCAGCACATTTTCCTCCACCGTCAGGTCCCGGAAAATGGAGGCTTCCTGCGCCAGGTAACCCAGCCCCAGCCGCGCCCGCTTGTACATAGGCAGGTCGGTTACGTCTTTATCGTCAATAAAAACCTTGCCGCTATTGGGTTTCACCAGGCCAACGGCCATGTAAAACGACGTTGTTTTACCGGCACCGTTAGGCCCCAGTAGTCCCACAATTTCGCCCGTTTCGACCTGGTACGACACGTTGTTGTTCACCAGGCGCGACCCGTATTTTTTAATCAGATTTTCAGTTCGTAGAATCATACATTCAGTGGTGAGCCAATCGGATGGGTAAGTATTGACCAACCAATTGATTAGCTACATTTCACATCCTTGAGCATCAGTTGCAGCGAGACGTTCCCATTGTAAACGTTTTGCTCGACCTGGTAGCAGATGGAGAACGGCTTATTGGCCTGCAACTGGTCGGCGAGGTGGCCGAAGCCGAAACCAACCGCCACAAAATTACGGCCCGAACTACCCTGGCGGACGTTTATTTTCAGGTGTTTTTCTTTCATCACAATCGGTTCGCTCACCAGATACACGTCCTCCGTCATAAACGTAGGCTGCAGGTTATGCGGGCCGAAAGGGCCCATCTGCTTCACAATCCTGACCAGCTTATCGCTGATTTCGCTGAAATCCAGCGGCAGGTCGATGTCAATCAACGGCGTCAGGTGTTCTTCTTTGATGGTGCGGGCTACCACTTCCTCAAACTTTTGCCGAAACGCGTCGATGTTGTCGATGGGCATGGTCATCCCGGCGGCAAACGTATGACCACCGAACTGCTCCAGTAAATCGGCGCAGGCTTCAATGGCTTCGTACACGTCGAAGCCCGGCACCGACCGCGCTGACCCGGCCGCTTTGTCGTTCGACTGGGTCAAAATAATCGTGGGCCGGTGAAAATGCTCGATGCACCGCGACGCCACGATACCGATTACCCCTTTGTGCCACGAAGCATCGTACAGAACCGTACTCTTGGCCTGTGTCAGGGACTCGTTTTGCCGAATCATCTCCAGTGCCTGCTCCGTCATGCTGCTGTCGAACTCCCGGCGGCTGGTGTTGTGTTTATTGATGGCCGTCGCAAAGTCGTCGGCTTCCGCTTCGGATTCGGCCAGCAGTAGTTGTACGGCGGCTTTGGCGTGCTGAATCCGACCGGCGGCATTGATGCGGGGGCCCAGTCCGAAAACCACGTTGGTGATATCCAACTCCCGCGTAAATCCCGCTATCTTGATTAACGCTTTCAGGCCCGCGCGTGGTGCCGCGTTAAGAACTTTTAACCCGAAGTGGGCCATCACCCGATTTTCTCCCGTAACGGGTACAATATCCGACGCGATACTGACCGCCACCAGGTCGAGGCAGGGGTATAACTGCTCCAGGTCAATATTCTTGTAGAGACAGAACGCGTGGAGCAGTTTAAAGCCAACCCCGCACCCGCTCAGTTCCTTGTAGGGATAGGAGCAATCGTCGCGTTTGGGGTCCAGCACGGCGGCCGCATCGGGTAGCTCGGCACCGGGGCGATGGTGGTCGCAGATGATGAAGTCGACACCAAGGGCCTTCGCTTCGGCTACGCGCTCGACGGATTTTATGCCGCAATCAAGCGCAATGATGAGCGAGAAGCCGTTTTCTGCCGCCCACTGAATGCCCTGCTGCGAAATACCGTACCCCTCTTTGTAGCGGTCCGGAATGTAATAATCTATATTTGGGTGATAGTTCTTCAGAAAACCGTAAACCAGCGCTACAGACGTGGTTCCGTCGACGTCATAATCGCCGTAAATCAGGATTTTTTCTTCCCGTTCGGGCAGCATGGCCATCTGTAGCCGGGCAATGGCCCGGTCCATATCCTTCATGTCGAACGGATCGTGGAGGTGGCCAATTTCCGGCCGGAAAAACAGCCGGGCGTCCTCATAGGTCGTTACGCCCCGCTGCACCAGCAGGGCCGACAGGAACGAACTAATGCCCAGCGACTGGGTTAATGCCTCGATAGCTGACCGTTGGTCCGAAGAATCGGGAAGGGGTCTGGTAATCCATCGTTTGAGAGGGGGAGGTGGCTGGGCTATCATATTTGCAAGATAAATCCGTTTTTACTAAAACCGTTCGTTTATGTTCTATTTGCTGTCACTAATCAGCCTGCTCTTTGCCGAAAAGACTCCTGTATCCACTCCGCCAAAAGCCCGGCTACAGGTTGACGTGCACCATGTTAGCTCCCGCGATGGGGCCGTTTTTGTGGCCTTGTTCAAACCGGGAAAGGATTTTCCGGAGGGTAAGCCGATAGAAGGCAAGAGAATAGACGCTTCGGCATCCAGCGTCCAGATTTCCTTTTCGGTGGAGCCGGGAAATTATGCCCTTGCCCTGTTTCACGACATGAACAGCAACGGTAAAATGGATAAGAACATGTTTGGTATCCCCAAGGAACCGTACGGGTTCAGTAATAATTTTCGCCCCAAACTATCCGTACCCAAGTTCAAAGACTGCCAGTTTAGCGTGGGAGAAGGGGGCAAAACGGTTCGTGTCGACCTGGAAAAATTCTGATTAGCCACCGAAAAAGCGGTCCCGTCTGGTCTGGTTTTGGGCGTTGAAAAGTCAAACAATAAAATCAGATCGATTCGGGTACCGAAATTTTTCGTACTTTTGACTGGCAAATAACACAACCTGCTATTTGCTCATGAGCTTAGATACCAGTAAGTTTCTTTACGAAGCACTTACCTACGACGACGTACTGCTCCTCCCTGCTTATTCGGAGGTTCTTCCCCGCGATACGCACACCACTACCCAGCTTACCCGTACAATCAGCCTGAACATTCCCGTCATATCGGCGGCAATGGATACGGTTACCGAATCGGCACTGGCCATTGCTATGGCGCAGGAGGGTGGCATTGGCATCATCCACAAAAACATGAGCATCGAAGCGCAGGCCGACCAGGTCCGTAAAGTCAAACGCTCGGAAAGTGGGATGATTATTGACCCCATCACCCTGCTCGAAACCGCCACCCTGGGCGACGCACACAAGATCATGCGCGAATCCAAAATTGGGGGTATCCCGGTTGTGGATGAATCCGGCAAACTGGTGGGCATCGTAACGAATCGCGACCTGCGTTTCCAGCACGATATGACTAAGCCCGTTACGGACGTGATGACCCGCGATAAGCTTATTACGGCCCGCGAAGGGCTCACGCTGGAAGAAGCGGAGAGCATTTTGCAGCAACACCGCATCGAGAAATTACCCATCGTCAATAACGATTACCACCTCGTTGGACTGATTACCTACAAAGACATTCTAAAGAAAAAGAGCCATCCCAACGCCTGTAAAGATGAGCTGGGTCGGCTACGCGTAGGTGCCGCTGTTGGCGTAACGGCCGATTATATCCAGCGAATTGAAGCCTTAGTCAAGGCTGGTGTCGATGTAATAAGTGTAGATACCGCTCATGGCCACCATATTGGGGTTTTGAATGCGGTCAGGACAATCAAAGAACGTTTCCCCAAACTCCAGGTCATTGCCGGAAATGTAGCTACGGGTGAAGGGGCCAAAGCCCTGGCCGATGCGGGAGCCGATGCCGTAAAAGTAGGTGTAGGACCGGGCAGTATCTGTACCACCCGCATCATTGCCGGTATCGGGATGCCGCAGCTAACGGCGGTGTATGAAGCCGCTAAAGCCCTGCAGGGAACGGGCGTTCCGATTGTGGCCGATGGCGGTATTCGTTTTTCGGGTGATATTACCAAGGCGCTGGCTGGTGGAGCCAGTACGGTGATGATTGGCTCACTGCTGGCCGGCACGGAAGAAGCCCCCGGCGAAGTGGTGCTGTACGAAGGTCGCCGGTTTAAAACCTACCGGGGCATGGGGTCGGTGGAAGCGATGGAAGATGGCTCGAAAGACCGCTATTTTCAGGATGCGGAAGACGATATCAAGAAACTCGTTCCCGAAGGTATTGTGGGGCGGGTACCCATCAAAGGCAAGCTGTCGGAGATTATTTATCAGATGGTTGGCGGCCTGAAAGCGGGCATGGGCTACTGCGGTGCCATGGACATTCCGACTCTGCAACAGGCCAAATTTGTCAAGATTACCACCGCCGGTTCGCGCGAAAGCCACCCGCACGATATTTCCATTCAGAAAGAAGCCCCGAACTACTCGGTTCGGTAGTTGACTAGAATAGCCTTCGGGAGGGTTAGTTTCTTCCCGAAGGCTACTGCATTACGTGTGAGTCGATATAGACTAAGCGTTCTTCGCTGGTCTGGGTCGCATCGGTTACGATGAACAGGCAGACGGTACAGGCCGGCGGGCCTGACTGCTGGTACCACCGGCACTGCGACCGGATACCACATACTGGCAGGGCTCTTGATGCGGTAAGGTGCTGGTTGACCGCCATGACCTTGTCGATGACTCCGCAGCGACCTCCCTGCCATTGATTGCAGCCTGATTTGACGCAGCGATTCGCCAGTCGAACGTGTTTTTCGGATTCATCGATCGCGGCTATCGCTTCGGTCAATTCCGGCGTTAGCAGTTCCGGTTCCAACAGCATGCGCACCGATTGGTCGGGGCCGACCACGCCCAGCAGCAACGCGCCTTCTTCGGCGCGTGCACTGGGGCATAGGGTAGTGGTGGGCGTTATCATCTTATCCGCGAATCTGGATGCCTCGCTGCAACTGCTGCTGCTGACCATCTATATCGGCCGGGGTGATTTTGAGATCCTTCCCCAGTGCCTTAATCCAGTATCCGCGCCAGCGAATCGATGGAAGAACAACATAAGGACTGCCACTGCCACCGGCAAATGGGCCCTTACCCCCGCCACCATCCGGACCATCATCACCATCCGGGTCGTCGGGGTTGGGGTAGCCGGCCAGGGCGGATGATACCGCCGACTGGATACTGGACGCAATTTTCTTTTCGAGGGCAGCCGGAAGTTTCAGGCCACTGAGCAGCACGTGAAATTCGCTGCCTTTACTGTCTTTGGACGTTTCCATTTTTTTGAGACGTTAGTTGGTTAAAAACTTCTCAAAAGTCGGCTCATTTGCCTCTGGATTATAGCGAAGAAGTACTGAATAGCATAGCCGTGAAAGTCCTGATTTTTGGCCGGGCAGAAGTACGCAGACGAGAAGGAGCAGCCCGTAAAAATACCCGTTACGGGTAAAGTAAATACTGTTTGCGTAGCTTTTTGAAGTTGGATAAACCCGGTTCCCAACTCTGCCGAATCTCGGCTTCGGATGTGCCCGCTATGATTTGCCGTCTGAGGTTTTCCGTGCCCGCCAGTTTGTCGAAGTTGCCAATTTCCCGGCTCTGACGCTGATCGAAGAAGCGGGCTTTATCCGGATAAGCCTTGTACATCTCCATCAGCCAGCTCAAGTTCAACTGCTTCGACTGGCGGAGTTTATCGGTGTTGTACTGCCGCAAATCAAGACCGAAGCAATCCATGTCCTGATGGAGCGGGGCTTCTTTCATCCCTTTGATGGAAATGGGCCGGAAGGCAAACGAATACTGTCCGCGCAACGCAGGTGCGCCCAGCACCGTAAAGGGCAGGTAGGTACCCCGCCCCTGGCTTATGATCGTGCCCTCAAACAGGCAAACGCTGGGGTATAATACTATGGACTGGGGGGTGTTAAGGTTGGGTGAGGGTGCCACGGGTAACGTGTACGGCATGTCGTGGGTATAATTGGCAACCCGGATAATCCGCAGTTTGCAGCGGTCTTTGTTAGGTATCCAGCCTTCACCGTTGATCAACTGGGCGAATTCGGCCATTGTCAGGCCGTGCGTAATTGGAATACGGTGCATCCCGATGCCCGAATGCAGGTGATCTTCCAGAATAGGTCCATCCACTACGTAGCCGTTGGGATTGGGTCTATCCAGAATCAGCAACTCTTTATCGTTCTCGGCACAGGCTTCCATCACATGGTTCAGCGTGTTGATGTAGGTGTAAAAACGGGCACCCACATCCTGAATGTCGTAGATCAATACATCAACATCAGCCAGTTGCTCACGCGACGGTTTCCGGTTTTTGCCGTACAGGGAAATGACCGGAATACCCGTTTGGGTATCTACTTCGTCGGCCACCTTCGTGCCGTTGCTGGCATTGCCCCGAAAGCCATGTTCGGGACCAAAAACCTTTACTATCTGAACGCCCAGGCTTAGCAGACTGTCAGGGCTGGGTTTGTTGCCAATGATGGATGTTTGATTCACCACCATACCTACGCGTTTGCCCTTGAGGTAGGGCAGGTACAGATTCGTTTGGTCGGCACCGGTCAGGATCGTAGCCGCGGTTGGTTTTTGGGTTTGACCAGCCGGCATGGCGACCCGGTATGCCGGTAAGCACACGGCCAGAAAGCCGATTAAGCAAAATACGGATACCGAAGACAGTGTTATTGACGAGTGTTTCATGGCAGGGATGGGGTTTGTTGACTAAAAGTAAGCCGTATCCTCCTTGTTACCCTGCAATGGCCCGATAAAAACACGCATCCGCGGTGGTGGCCCGTGTTCAGGCGACCTGCATCAGTGTCAGCCAGGCCTCCCGCACGTTGTTTTCGGCCAGGAGCTGCTTAGCCCGGTGGTGTACTAAATCCGGTAGATACTGGCAGCCGTTCCGGGCTTCGTCGAACAGCTCATTCAGCACGCCCGACGCCTGAAACGCCTTTACCTCATCGGCCGTTGGCAGACTGGCAACACTGCCTAATTTGCCCAGGTCATTACCCGATAAAATAGCACTGCTGCTAATAGCCGCCGGAATCTGATCGATGCCTATGCCGGTTTTCGGACGGGCTACGGCAAACAGCGCACTACCCTGCGCCCGGCAGTACCAGTCGGCACCCATGCGGCCAACAAGATCAATCTGGTGGGGGTCGACAAGGCCGGTGTCATCGAAAATCGTGTCGTGAAAATGCGCCATCACTACCTCGCAGATAATGAGGTGGCTCGACCCCGGCGAGCCATTGCCCGTTGGCAGAATCTGCTTCACCACACACTCGTAGGCAGCGGGGGATTCCGCCACCCTCGGCGGACGAATCTTCGTGGACGGCACCGCCGTAAACCCCGCTTTCTCAAACTCGTTGATGCCCCGGTCAAACTCGGCACTGGCCAGCGACATCTGCTCCACCATCGCGTGGTTGACAATGTTGATCACTACTTCGCCCACTTCTTCCAGGTTGAGCAACGTATGTTTCTTGTGGCCCTGTCGGTTAATGGTCGGGAGCAAAAACCAGGGTGGGCGGGTTGTAGCCAAACACATTGAAGAAGCTGAACGGACTCAGGTTGACCTGGCCGCTGGCATCAATCGTACTGGCAAACGCGATGGGCCGCGGACCAATGGTGCCGATCATGTACCGGTAAAACTCGGCGGGTTGTAAATCGGAGGGGTTAACTGTTTTCATGACTGAATAACGCCGGTTGCGGGACCAAGTTCAAGGGTATTTCCATCTAGGTGGGCAAACGCCCGTAAGGTTACCGTATCACCGTCGGCCAGAAAGGTCCGCATGCAGGTATCACTCAACGGTAGGGCGCGTTCGCCGTTCCAGGTCAGTTCCAGCAGCGAACCATACGAATTGGGTTGGGTGCCCGAAATAGTGCCGGTGGCCAGTACGTCGCCAACGTTCAGGTTGCACCCCCCAACGGTATGGTGGGCAATCATCTGGGCAAATGTCCAGTACAGATTCCGGGCGTTGGTCCGGCTAAGGCAGACGGCCTCCCCGTCGGCCGGTTGCAGCCATACCTCCAGGTCCAGGGAAAAATGGCCCGGACTGTCCGTTGCAAGGTAGGGTAGTGGGCGGGGCTCCTGCACCGGTCCGGCCACGCGAACGGGTTCCAGTTCATAAAAAGGCAACACCCACGCGGACAAGGTGGAACCGAAGTTTTTACCCAGAAACGGACCAAGGGGCTGGTATTCCCAGCGTTGTATATCCCGCGCCGACCAGTCGTTGAACAACGTAATGCCAAAAATGTAGTCCTCCGCTTCCGCCACCGGAATTGGGGCGCCAAGGGTTGACTGTTTGCCAATAATCAGCCCCAGTTCCAGTTCAAAGTCCAGTGCCCGTGTCGGACCAAATACCGGAGCGCTATCACCGGCCACCAGAAACTGACCCGTTGGCCGGCGGATGGGCGTACCCGACACGACGATGGACGAGGCCCGGCCATGATACGCCACGGGCATATGCCGGTAGTTGGGGGGGAGGGGAGGGCCGTCGGGACGGAAAATACGCCCCACATTTTCGGCGTGATAAATGCCCGCGTAAAAATCCGTATAGTCGCCAATGCTGACCGGCAGGTGCATCTGCACGTCCGACTCGGGGACAAAAACCGGCTCCTGCACATCGGCCAGCGCAACGGCATCGTTCGCCAGTAAAGCCTGTATGCGATGCCCTACTGCCCGGTGAATCGGCCGGCCGAGACGGATAAAATCGTTCAATACTGGCTTCAGGAAAACGTGCTCATCCAGGGCTATTGCGTCAAAATACCCCAGCCGCCGGACCTGTTCAAGGTTAAGTATGCGGTCCCGGTATTTGAAACCTACTCTGGGTGCATTATCACCGCAACTGAAAATTCCGTACATAAGGGAGGGGTTCTGGTGATACGGCTATTCACTCACGTTGGTATAAATAGAGTCCATAATCCGGATAAACTGCTGATAGTCATCATCGCTCAGATTACCCCAGCCTTTGCGTCGCATGGCCGACACAACGGGCAAGACTTCCCGGTATTTGGCTTCACCGGCTTCGGTCAGAAAAACCAGGAACTTCCGCCGGTCGGTGTCGGCCATCTGGCGTTTGGTCAGGTCTTTCTGGCTGAGCAGATCGATGATGCGCGTTACGGTGGGCGCATCTTTGGTCGTCATCTCTGCAATGGTGTTCTGACTGATGCCGGGATTGCGGTAAAGGTGGTCTATGATTACCCACTGGTCAACGGTCAGATCGAAGCCGGCCTCATTGAACTGCTTCTGGAGTGCGTTCCTGATTTTCTTGATGGTGGTATCAATCTTAAAGAAATAAGCCCGCGAATCGGATGGGTGTGTCATAATAGAATAGGGCATTTGCGGGTTGTCCGTTGAAAAAAAGGATACCCCAATGACGCGAAGCTAATGACCTTTTAATGACTAACCAATAATCCTTCCAGCGTCGCTTCAATTTCGGGGACGGAATGAAACAACTGTTCGTACGACTCGATGACGAAGTACTGCTCCTGAAAATGGTCGATAATGTACGGTGTTTTCAGCAGCGTAGCCACATCATACGGCCGCCGTCGGGGAATATCGCTTTCCAGACTGTAAATGGTTTCTCCGGGCGACGACAGGATCCCACCCCCATAAATACGTAGCCCTTCCGCTCCGAGGTCAGCATTTTCCTGTATCAGCCCGAACTCAACGGTATACCAGTACAGCCGGGAAATCATGTCGATGGCCTCCTCATGTTCCACAAAACGCAGGGCAATACGGCTCAGGGCGGCCAGAAAATCGCAGAAATGCTGGTTCGTCAGTACCGGTACGTGCCCGAACGTGTCGTGAAACATATCCGGTTCGGGCAGGTAATCCAGCTGGTCGCGGGTGCGCAGCCAGGTGGTGGCCGGAAACTGCCGGTCGGCCATCAGCTCGAAGAATTCCCGATTGCCAATCAGCCCCGGTACGGCCACGACGCGCCACCCCGTTATGGGCAGCAAACGCGGATTGAGGTCGCGCTCAAAGTCGGGAATGTGACTATTGGGAAACCCCGTGGCGACAATCCCGTCCATGTAGGCCTGACTAGCCCGCCCCGGCAAACGCTCCATTTGCCGGTCGAACAGTAGTTTCCAGACGGCCTGTTCGTCTTCGGTATATTGCTGGTAATCCTGGATCATGATGAGTTTTGAATGATGGAATGATTGAGTGATAGGATGATTCCGAAATGTCTATTCAATCATTCTAGCATTCCATCATTCGAAATTAGTTATAACGTTCCCCGTAGGGCCTGTTCGCGTTCGATGGCTTCAAATAACGCCTTAAAGTTGCCCTTGCCGAATGATTTGGCGCCTTTGCGCTGGATAATTTCAAAAAACAGCGTGGGGCGCGGACAAATCGGTTTCGTGAAAATCTGGAGTAAATACCCTTCCTCGTCACGGTCGGCCAGGATGCCGAGTGGGCGCAGGGTAGCAATTTCTTCATCAATGGGCCCGATGCGCTCGGCCAGGTTATCGTAGTAGGCATCCGGCACGCTCAGGAACTCAACGCCCCGGTCGCGCAGGGCCAGAACGGTTTCCACGATGTTGTCCGTCGCTACGGCAATGTGCTGAATGCCGGGACCACCGTAAAAATCCAGGTACTCTTCAATCTGCGACTTCTTTTTACCTTCGGCGGGTTCGTTGATGGGAAACTTCACGCGGCCGTTGCCGTTGGTCATCACCTTGCTCATCAGGGCCGTATAATCGGTCGAAATATCTTTGTCATCGAAGGATACGAGTTGCTGGAAACCCATCACATCGTGATAGAATGTCATCCACTCGTTCATTTCGTGCCAGCCCACGTTGCCTACCATGTGATCTACGTACTTCAGCCCCGCATCGGCGGGTTGATAGGTGGGGTTCCAGGGGGCATAGCCGGGCAGGAAAACGCCCGAATAGCCACTCCGTTCCACAAACACATGGACCGTATCGCCGTAGGTATGAATCCCCGACCGCACCACGTACCCGTGGTCATCCTGTTCCCGGGTGGGGTGCATATACGGGTTGGCTCCCCGACTAATGGTTTCGTCAAACGCCCGCTGGGCATCGTCTACCCACAGGGCCACCACCCGAACGCCGTCGCCGTGCTGGTCGAGGTGGTCCCCAATTTCAGTGTCGCCGTGCAGGGGTGAGGTCAGCACCAGCCGGATTTTCCCCTGCTGCACCACGTACGATTCGCGGTCGCGCAGACCCGTGGCCAGTCCTGCGTGGGCAACGGGCTGGAAGCCAAATGCCGTCTGGAAATAATGGGCCGACTGCCGGGCGTTGCCTACGTATAATTCAATGTAATCCGTACCGTTCAGCGGCAGGAAATCCTGGCCCGTTTCTGATTTTACTAATTCGAGTGTTTCCATGATTGTTGATGTTTGGTTTGTAGCGACGCGATACCTCGCGCCTTCTGTGCGTCAGCCATTCCGGGCCAACGAAAAAATCATCCGGTGTGGGGAGACACGAGGTATCGCGTCGCTACGCTATCCACGATTTATAGTAGGTTCCGTCATCAAGGGCCATCGCCTGTTCCGTCAGCATAAGCGGGCGGAACGTGTCGACCATTACGGCGTACTCCTGCGTTTCTTTTTTGCCGATGCTGCGCTCCATGGCCCCGGGTGCGGGACCGTGCGGAATGCCGCCGGGGTGCAGCGTTATGTGCCCCTGTTTGATATCGTTCCGGCTCATAAAATCGCCATCGACGTAGTATATGACCTCGTCGGAGTCGATGTTCGAGTGGTTATAGGGTGCCGGAATGGCCTGCGGGTGGTAGTCGTACAGACGCGGCACGAAGGAGCAAACCACAAACGAGCTGGTCTGGAAGGTTTGATGAACCGGTGGCGGCTGATGGACCCGCCCCGTAATGGGTTCGAAGTTGAAAATTGAAAAGCCATACGGGTAATTGTAGCCATCCCAACCCACCACATCGAACGGATGCGACGCGTACACCAGTGAGTGCAGGGCACCCTGCTTCTTTATTTTCATCAGAAAATCGCCGGTTTCGTCGTGCGTTTCCAGGGCATCTGGCCGAATGATGTCCCGCTCGCAAAAGGGGGCGTGTTCCAGCATCTGTCCAAACTGGTTACGGTACCGTTTGGGCGTGTAAATAGGCGTGTGCGACTCTACGTAGAGAAGCCGGTTGTCGGTTGTGTCGAACGCAATCTGGTAAATCATCCCGCGCGGAATAACCAGGTAATCGCCGTACTGAAAGGGAATAGTACCGAATAACGTCCGTAGTGTACCCGACCCCCGGTGCACGAACAACAGTTCGTCGGCATCCGCATTTTTGTAGAAATAGGCCGTCAATGACTGGCGGGGCGCGGCCAACCCAAAAACAAGGTCGTTGTTGACCAGTAACGGCACCCGGCTGTCGATAAAATCATCAGCCGGCGGCACATCGAATCCAATCAGCTTCCGGGCCATCATGTTTTTCTGGACGGCCAGTTTAGGGGTCATATCCACACTATCCAGCACCGCGCGCACCATCGTTGGCCGGTGGACGTGGTACAGCAGGGACGACATCCCATCGAAGCCAACGGTGCCGAACAGCTGCTCATAATAAAACGGACCTTCCGATTCCCCACTGGTTTTGCCCGAAGTGTCTACCGGGCGGGGGAACTGCGTGTGCCGTTTGGGAGGAATCTGTCCGAGGGTGTGGTAAAAGGGCATGGCATTTATTTGTTAAGACAACTATTGTTTGGCTTACAATTATAACGCTAACTCATTAAAATAGTATCTTGTTTAGAAGTTTTTTTATTATTAGGGGTTCTGGTAGGTGAATGAATAACCGGTAAAGTTTAGATGGGACAGGCCAACCCTTTTTCCTAATTTTGGCTCGCGGCAACGCTTGCCGGGCAACGCTTGCCGGGCAACGTTTGCCGAAGAATGCTTCTCTGCCAATGTTGGCCGGAGTTGACAACTGATTACAGAGACCTTTAACTATGCAACCAACCCTTTTAATTCTGGCGGCCGGTATGGGCAGTCGCTACGGTGGTGTCAAACAACTCGACCAGTTTGGGCCAAACGGTGAAACCATTATTGATTACTCCCTTTTTGATGCGATCAGGGCCGGGTTCGGCAAGGTTGTTTTCATTATCCGGGAAGAGCTCCGGGCTGATTTTGAGGAGGTTTTTGCCGAGAAACTAGCCGGGAAACTGGCCGTAGATTACGCCATTCAGGCGCTCGACTCATACGTGCCGGAGATAGTGGGCCAGGTACGGCGCACGAAGCCCTGGGGAACGGGTCATGCTATGTTGTGCGCCCAAAAACACACGGATACGCCGTTCGCGGTAATTAATGCTGACGACTTTTACGGACTGGAAGCGTTTGAACTGATCAGCAACTTCCTGAAAACCAGCACCGACGACCAGCTTCACGCGATGGTGGGGTACGAAGTGAAGAATACGCTGTCGGAGAATGGGTCGGTGTCGCGGGGGGTGTGCGACGTGGATGCCAACGGAAACCTGATTACGGTAATCGAACGAACTAAAATATACGAGAAGGAAACGGCGCCCGCCGACCGGCAGATCATCTTTGAAGAGGGGGATGAATTCACGCCACTGGCTCCCGATACGCCCGTTTCGATGAACTTCTGGGGATTCAAGCCCAGCGTTTTTCCATTGGTACAACACCAGTTCGAGAGCTACGCGATGGCGAACATCAACTCGCCAAAAGCAGAATTTTACATTCCTACGGTCATGAGTAATCTCATTCAGACTCAAACGGGACGCTGTAAAGTGTTTCGCAGCAGTTCTGAATGGTTTGGGGTAACCTACCCGGACGATAAGCCAACCGTACAGGCCGCGCTGAAACAACTGCACGATGCGGGCAAGTACCCGGCAAAGTTGTGGGAATAGGGTTTGGTGGTTTATGGTTTATAGTTTATGGTATTCGGTTGGCTGGCGCGTTTTGAAAAACTGCGTCAGCCAACTGGATACCGAATACCATAAACTGAATACCACAAACCGTAAACGTAGGACAACTACCTGTTGCCGGTTCCCGCTGAGGTATTGTCATCGTTAATATACGTGGGAAACGTTACGGGGGTAACGGATTCATCGGGGGGCAGATGGGTAATGGGCCTGGTATCTGCTGTCACCGGTATTACTGGTTCAGGCACTGTGGTGGGAGAAACAAACTCCGTTACGGGAACGGGTGAAGAAAACGGGTCCGCCGGGGTTGCTGTTGGCATGTCCGGTAAACTGTCCAGTACAGCCAACGTCTCCAGTTCGGGCCCGAAGCCCGCCAACGAACCAAGACCCGATGGAAGTGCCTCCTGTACGCTGTTGGCCTGACTCGTGAGTAGCTCACTCAATCCTGAAACGCCCGTTTCCTTATCGGCCATTTCCTGACCCAGTACACTGAACAGCAGCGGTCCGGCAACACCCATCAGCGACGAGGCCGATGGTTGTGAAAGGCCACTGTACGCAGCCAAACCCGCCGTAACGGCACTGGTTCTATCGCCAAACAGACTATGGACCATACCGGCACCCATCGAGCGCATTCGCTCTGATTGCAGGTCATCCGCCAGCATGGCGTTCAGATTGCCCGACAGTCCCCCAACCGGCTCCGTAATATCCCCCGCCGTATAGTCGGGGGTGGATGCCTGGCCCACCATGTCCATAATTGACCCGTTGCCACCCGGCTCCGCCGATTTTTGCAGGATGCCACTCATGAGTATGGGTAGTGCTCCGCCGAAGGCTTTTTGCGTGTTATCCCGGTCTTCGCCAAGCATCGTACTAACCTGACTCACCACATCATCGGTGAGGTAAATTTTAGCTGAGTCCAACAGGTTTGCTGCCATTGACATAGAGGTTTAGAAGGTTGAGTGCTGGTTCGTTATAACGCTGATGCCTGCCTCAATAGTAAGACATATGCCTTACCAATTGTTTGTAATTGACGGATACACCCCGCAAAAAATAACCCTTCGATTTCGGTGAAGGGTTATAAACAATCGATATCCGGTGGGACTGGCAACGCCGAGACTGGTGTGTTAATTACTCATCGGTAACGGGATAAACCCATGCACAGTCTGGTTCTGCACCCACTGCTGAACGTTAATGTAGTATGGGCAGAAAAGCAACTGCGCCGGCCATAGTAACTGGTAAGGAATTTTCCATCCGACCTGGTCATTGACAGCGTAATTTTGCAAACTACAGCGATTGGCAAATTAAACAGCCGCTAGCCGAAGAAATTCTTCGTGGAGCCGGATAATCTGAGGAAGCAGCAAGGTGCTTTCGTCGTTGTCGAGGATGTAATCGGCCAGTTTTTTTCGTTCGTCGTCGCTGATCTGGCGGGCCATGATGTTGTGAATCTCGGCCTCGGAGCGGTGCGGGTCGCGGGTACGGATACGGGCCACGCGCAGGTCGACGGGAGCCTGTACCACAATCACCTTGTCGAGCGTGTTGCCATCACCGGCGGCTTTCATCAGCGCTGCTTCTTTAATGACGTAGGGTTTGTCGGTTTGCTGATTCACCCATAATTGCGTGTCGGCCAGCACGCGGGGATGAATAACGGCATTCAGGGCCAGCAACAACGCCGGATCGGAAAAGACCTGCGAGGCTACCCACGCCCGGTTGTAATGACCCGCTGCATCGTACGCATTTGGGCCAAGCACCCGCCTGATATCAGCTTTCAGAATAGGGTCGTGCTCCGTAAGCCATTTGGCCCGTTCGTCGGCTTCGTAGATGGGGATACCCAGCGATTGAAAAACCTGACAAACAACGCTTTTGCCGGAGCCGATGCCGCCCGTCACACCAATCTGGAGGGGATGTTTCATACTGACGTTGCTGGTGCTGATTACAGGGGGTTGCCAGTTGGCCTGAATCAACGGGTAGGTTATTGGGTTACTTCTGTTTTTTCCTGGCTGGTGAAGGCCGGGTAACCGATACCGGCTTCTCCGCGGTAGCAGCAGGGGGCGGTGTTGCCGGCAAGGGCGACAACAATTCCCCCACTTCGAAGCTAACCGCAACGCGGTCGGTACTGGCCTGCAGGAGTGGGTGACGGAGTTGATTGATGGGTAACTCCTCGTCGTAGTTTTCGGTAATGCGCTTACGGGGAATTTTGACCAGAATTGAATCGGGTAACCCCCGCACCAGATTAGCCGGTCCATCAACCTCAATGGTGCGCGGGGTAAGGTTAATGACACTGGTCACGGCAAAACGCGGAAGCAGATTGATATGCAGACTATCCGCTACCAACTGAATGGTTTTAGTCATACGCCGGTCAAAGGCCAGATCGAGTCTATCGGTCAGGACGTAGTTAACGCGTAATTTTTTGGTATGCTCTGTCAGCGCTGCCGTGATGGACGATGTATTGATCACCGATGCCTGGAGGGGATTCCTGACCACGTAATTCACCGGATCGACCCGGAAAGGCAGCCACGAATGACGCAGCAGTCCCCACCCGTCACTCGAAACGTTGACGCGCACCGTGGGGGGCAGGGGAGCGGTAGGTATAAAAAGTGACTCATCGTAAACGAACTCAATGGGGTAATCCACATTTAGGGTATAACCCTGTTTGTTGAGCGCATTCAGTATCCAGAACAACGTAGCCGCTACCAGACACAACAGCACCTTCGTTGGCTGAAATGCGCGGTTGTCTGGTGTGTGGGTGTTCACAAAAGAGGGGGATGTACGCAAACGGAACAGGGTGGATACTGCGGTCGGAACAGAACGACGCAATCCCGTTTTGGGTAGTTTAGGTTGGTTACTTTTTCTCTTCTTCAGCCGGCTTTATTGTTGCTTCGCGGGAGATGGACGTTTTCTCAAAAGTCATTTTAACGCCCCGATCTACTTCGAGTATAACCGTTGTGGCATCGACTGATGCAATCCGGCCGTGCATCCCGCCAATGGTAACCACGCTATCCCCTTTTTTAAGACTATCGACAAATCCCTTCTGATCCTTTTGCTTTTTTTGTTGCGGCCGAATCATGAAGAAGTAAAAGATACCAATGATGCCCACCCACAGTAACACGTTGTAAATCATGGACATGTTGGAATCCGTGGGAGCCTGTAATAAAATCAAATACATAGTCTGGTGGTATTAAGACGATTGTTTCGGATTCACCAGCGCCCTGAAACGAAGGTCGGTCATGGCGGGGTCCGTGTTGGCAAAGATGGTGATAGTTTTGTTCTGTTCGCCACTTTTGCCCTGGCTGTTGAAGCGGACCTTCACCGAGGACTTCTCGCCGGGCGCTACGGGTTCACGCGGCCACTCGGGCGTTGTACACCCGCAGGATGCTGTGATATTGTTGATGATCAGGGGAAATTCGCCTGTGTTGGTGAAGGAGAAAATATGCTCGACGGTATCCCCTTCTGCCAGGGTGCCAAAATCATAAATGCCGTTCTCGGCGAAGGTAATTTTGGGCATTTTTGCCGATGCCGTTGCTTTGGATGTTTCCCCCTGCTGCCGGTTATCGCAGCTAAACTGACCAAAACTAATGCTGGCTACGGCGGTTACGAAAAGCCAATTCCTAACGTTCATGAATAAAGTGGGTTTTTTGGGTTTCCGGTATATGCCGGGCCGCCAGAGCGGTTTTCGGTAAATAAACAGGTAGTAGCACCGTAAACCTGAAACCGCTCCGGCGGCCCGGCATATACCGTAAACCCGTTATGCGTTCTGTTGCTTGATCTGGGCCATCAGCCGGTCTACATCTTCGAGCAGACGTTCCGCTTTTTCGCGGGCATCATTTACGACGCGCTGACCTTCATTTTTCGATGAATTTTCGGGCTGATCCGACGGCCGACCCAGGTCTTCGACCAGTACGTTTATCTGTTCTCTGTATTTCGACAACCGGAATGAAAGCCGGTCGCGGGTAATTTTACCCTTATCGGGCGCATAGAGCAAGCCAAACAGAGTACCGGAAGCAATACCGGTTAGCAAAAAGGTTAAATCACGGCCAGTTCTGCTCATTTCTTGGAATATTTATAGTTTGTGGTTTTGGTTTACAGCCATCCGGTTTTCGGTTCCAGCGCGGACACTAACTGGAATCCTGTAAACGGTAAACCAGAAACTGATTTATTTATTGTCTAATAATCCGCGTCCGCTTTTACGCAGGCGACCGGAAGCCATCAACTTTTCGGAAATATTGTCTAATATCCCGTTGACAAATTTACCGCTTTTGGGCGTACTGTACGCCTTTGCCAGCTCTATATATTCATTAATCGTTACTTTGACCGGAATGTTTGGAAAACTTAGCAACTCGCACAAGGCCAGTTTAAGAATGATTTTATCCAGTATGGCTACTCGTTCTACATCCCAGTTTTGAAGCTGGTCGACCAGTAGTTGTTCATACTCAGCGTCGTTCTCCAGCGATTTTCCGTACAGCGTATTCAAAAACAGTTCATCCTCTTCCCAGTCGTCCGTTAGGGCTTCCAGCTGCAATCCCGTTGGGCTGTGTACTGACTTGAGGGTGCGGATGGCCAGTCCGCGAACGACCTCGCTGTTCTCGATCCAGCTCAGGTCAATTTCGGCCAGGTGATCCCGAATCGTTTCATGCTTGAACACAATGGTTCTGAGCACGTATTGTGCCAATGCCTGGTCTTCTTCCGGGGTATGTGTTTTCTGCTCGCAGTAGGCCCGGTAGGTCTCATCCGTTTTGAATGCTTCGCGCAGGGCTTTGCGCACAAAGGGCAGATCGTCGGTCCAGGAAATGGCATGCCGCACCACCTCGTTTTTCAGCGGCTGGTGTTCGGCCAAGGCCTGGATAACGGTGTTGTCGTTCAGATCTGATTCAAAGGGGAAAGGGGCTTCGTCGACATTACGGTACTGGCGTTCGCGGTCAATGCGGGCAACATGCCCCAACTCGACCAGTAATTGCAGAACCAGCAAATAATCATCGTAAATACCGTTTACCTGCTTCAGCAGCATCTGGGCCAGGTGCTGACGATCCTTTTTGGTTCGGATGCGGTAGAAAGCCAACCCGTCGTTAGCCGCCTTGAGAACCTTGGGGGGCGCGTCGTCGTCGTTGGCCGGCTGTTCTGTTTTTACCCCTTCCTCAAAGAGCAGACCGGCGAGTTTCCGGTAGCCTTCCAGTTGCCGCTTGTTCTGCGGCTCCATCGAATTCAGGTCGGGTTGAAAAAGATCATCAATGCCATCAATGGCTAGTTGCTGATTGGAAACGTCGGCCTGCCGAAACGCGTAGAGCGCCTGCATGACCTTTATTCGGAGTAATCGCCTGTTGAGCATCCGCCTGATAAGAGTAGCTACCGATAAGAAAAGAACTACTGGGCGTGAAACGGCCCAATTGGGTACAAAAGTACGATTTTATGCGGTGATAGGCAAGGGGTAAGCCGACTTGCAGGGTGGTTGCCGCAAACCTGGGGTAGGCGCAGCTTCGTTGTTCGGTAGGTATGATACCGGACGGCTCTCTTTCGTTTGCGCTTCACCCCCGTTGTGCACTGACCTGTTTTGCGACCGGTTCCTGTGCCGGATTAACGCCCGCTGATGGGGCGTGACGGACACCGAACACCGGGGGTACGGGAACTGCCCGGCTCCTGTAATCCCGGTACTTGACCGGCTACGTGCCCCACGCATTTTTGCCGGTCCGGAACGCAGCAAATACTACCGGTGGGGCACCATTCGGCCCGGTCGGGCCAGGGGGCAGATTGACGCTGTCGGGGCAGGTATCGAGGAATCGAGTTCGATTGTTACCGTTCGCTAAAAATTAAACTTTTCCAAGGATAATTTGACATTACTTGGTAATTAATACACGCAGTCACCAGATTGTACTACGGATTTTTTCTCCTGTTTCTTAACCAGTTGTAATTTTCTAATCCTCATGCTCATGAAGAAAATCCTTACTGCCTTACTCTTCTTGCTTGTCCAGACGGCTTTTGGACAAAAAGAGCCTGCTCCTACCAAAGGAGCACCCATCCCTGTTGATAACACGGATGTGCACGTGTTGACGCTTCCTGATGGCTTGCGGCCCGGGGTTGGCGGCCCTTCCAGACCCGTTACCACCAATGCCCTGTCGACAACCGGGCTGATGGTGTTCATGGAAGAAGACATCAACAGTTCTAACAATACGGCAGGCACGGCCACGCCGTTGGGGAGTACCTCCGCAAAGGTCCGGGGGAATGTATACCCTGTTGGCGATGTTGATTTTTATTCGTTCAACGCCACGGCCGGCGACCGCATTTATGCGGCCACCATGACGTCAGCCAGTAGCAGCGCTTCTACCGATAGTCAGTTGAGGCTGATTGGTTCCGATGGCATAACGGTCATCGAGTTTGATGAAGATGATGGCGCTTTAGGCGGGCTTTCATCGTCCATTGCCGGGGCTGTTATTCCCACAACGGGCACCTACTACCTTCAGGTAAACCACTTCTCGGCAACGAATACCCTGCGGGGTTATGACCTGTACCTGAAGGTGCAAAGTGGTGCCCCTACGCCCGAAGTAGAAGGTAACGATACGGCCGGCACTGCCAATGATACCCCGGCAAATGGCTGGATCAGCGGGTCGAGAGACCCGGCCGTCGCTACCGAGCAAGACTGGTTTTCTATTAGTCTGACGGCTGGCGAAACCGTTTTTATAAGCCTGGACCTGGACCCCGAGCGGGACGGGGTTACCTGGAACGGTCGGCTGGGGTTTGCTTTGTTTGGCGATGCGAGTAATCAAATCCTGGTCGTCGATGATGGCGGAACGGTAGATGTCACCGATTCAGAGGCCTTCCTATTTACCGTTAAAGAAACGGGCACCTATTACCTGTTTGTTGATTCGGCTACCCCTACGACGGGTGGGCCAACGGCTACCTATAATCTGTCGGTCTCCAAACTCGCAGCCGCTACGGGCTACACCACCTACACCTCGACGGACGTGCCCCAAACCATTGGCCCGGGTGCCGGTAATGTCAGTTCAACCCTGACCATTCCGGACACGAAACGCATTAAAGACCTGGCCGTACGCATCACGCTTGATCATGCCCTGATGGCTGATGTAGACGCCATCCTCACGACGCCCGAGGGCAACCAGATAGCCCTGTTTACCGACATTGGTTCTACGGCCACGGGCGGGCAAGCCCAGATGGATCTGCGGCTGAGTGATTACAATGCTATCCCGTTCGTTTTTTCGGTGGTGAAGCCGGTGGGCTTACAACCCGAACTGAATTCAAAGCTCGACCAGCTGAAGGGTATGAAAACCAACGGAACCTGGACGCTGACCCTGCATGATGATCTGAACAATACATCGGGTGGAACGCTTACCTCCTGGGCGCTGGAGGTGCTGGAGGACCCCACCCCCGCCACCCTGGCCAGCGCCACTACCATTTACAGCGAGGATTTTGAAAGCGGAGATGGTGGGTTTACCCACTCGGGAACGGCCGATAGTTGGGCCCGGGGAACGCCAAACACCCCGGCTACCACCACGACCAATCCGGTGGCCTCCTTTACCACGGCGAACAGTGGCGTAAACTGCTGGAAAACAAACCTAACCGGAACGTATGATCTTAGTTCTGATCAGGTTTTAGAGTCCGGCGATATCAACCTGACGGGGGTAACGGCCAATGTCGTTACGCTGAGTTGGGCCATGAAATACCAGCTGGAAAGCGCCACATTCGATCGCCTGGAAATCACGGTAGAAGAAGTAGGTGGCGGTGGCCTCTCTCAACCCGTCTACTACTGGCTGGGAGCCACCCAAACCGTGGCACTGGGCAGTCCAGTCACCAATATAGGGATGTCGTCGGGCTGGGGTCTCTACTTTGCCGATATTTCGGCCTTCAAGGGCAAAATCATCCGGTTCAAGGTCCGGCTCATCACAGACACTTCGATTAATTTTGCCGGGGTGGCCATTGACGATGTCAAGATCTACGGCGACTGTACCTCACCCACGGCTACTATCTCGGCCAGTCCGTCCACGACGCTGACCTGTGCCCAGAGCAGCCTGACCTTGACGGCGGGCGGAGGCAATACTTACGCTTTCAGCGGACCCGGCGTGGTGAGCCAGAGCGGCAACACGGCCGTGGTCAATGCTGCGGGGGTGTATTCGGTGACGGTCACCAGTGTCGGCGGCTGCAGCAGCACCACCGCCATCACCATCAGCAGCGATGCCTGTGCGCCCACCCCAACCATATCGGCCAGTCCGTCTACGACGCTGACCTGCGCTCAGAGCAGTCTGACGTTGACAGCGGGTGGGGGCAACAGCTACGTCTTCAGCGGACCGGGCATCGTGAGCCAGAGCGGCAACACAGCGGTGGTCAATGCATCGGGCACCTACTCCGTGACCGTCACCAACACCAGTAGTGGTTGTTCCAGTGTGACCGCCATCACCATCACCCAGGACAATACCATGCCTGCGGTCAGCATTACGGCCAACCCCTCGCTGACCATCACCGAGGGACAGTCCGCCACCCTCACCGCTCAGGGAGCTAACACCTACGCCTGGAGTACCGGGGAAAGTACGCCCTCCATCAGCGTCAGTATCGCCGGACCGTACTCCGTGACGGGCACGGCCCCCAACGGCTGCACGGCCACGGCCACAGCCACCCTGACGGTCAATCCCGCCGTCAGTGGCCCCTTCGCCATCACAGGCGTGACGACGGTGAGCTGCCAGGTACTTTCGCCGGGTCAGCGCCGGGTCACCTTCAACCCCCGCTACGCGGGTCTGGACGGTACTCCGGTGAGCTTCTCGGTGGTTAATGAGATGCTGCCCACGACCAATCCGGGTCCCTATAGTCTGGACCTGTACACCGATAATTCGGTGGTGACGCTGCAGGCCCGGCAGAGCGGGGCAACCTCCAGCTTTGCCTACAACTGGCTTTCGGCCTGCAGCTCCTCGACGGCCAACACCCCGCCCACGGTGGCCAATCCGGTGCCCCCTCAGTCGGCAACGGTGGGCCTGGGCTACACGCTTTCGCTGGCCAATGTGTTCACCGATGCCGAGACGCCTAACGGCCTGGTGCTATCGGTGAGTGGTCTGCCGGCGGGATTGACCTTCAATCCGCCTTCAACCATCTCGGGCACGCCTTCCATGAGTGGGGTGAGCACCGTAACCGTCACGGCCACTGATCCGGGCAGTATGAGTGCCAGCACCAGCTTCACCATCACGGTGAGTCCGGCGGCTGGTACCCCTCCTCCGCCCAGTGGCACCTTTAGTATTACCAGCGTGCAGACCATCAGTTGCCAGGTGCTTTCGGCCGGTCAGCGTCGGCTGACGTTCAATCCGCAGTACGCCGGGGTAAACGGTGCCCCCATCAGTTTCTCGGTGGTCAGTGAGATGTTACCCACGACCAATCCCGGCCCCTACAGTCTGGACCTGTACACCGATAATCCGGTGGTGACCCTACAGGCGGTGCAAAGCGGGGTGAGCAGTAGTTTCGCCTACAACTGGCTTTCGGCCTGTAGTTCCTCGACGGCCAACACCCCGCCCACGGTGGCCAATCCGGTGTCACCTCAGTCGGCAACGGTGGGCCTGGGCTACACGCTTTCTCTGGCCAACGTGTTCACCGATGCCGAAACGCCCAACCAGTTAACGCTGGCGGTGAGCGGTCTACCCACGGGGCTGAGTTTCAATCCGCCTTCGACCATCTCGGGTACGCCTTCGATGAGTGGTGTGAGCACCGTGACTGTGACAGCGACTGATCCGGGCAGTATGAGCGCCAGCACCAGTTTCACTATTACGGTGAATCCGGCGGCTGGTACCCCACCGCCCGGCGGCCCTTTCAGCATCACGGGGGTGACCACGGTGAGTTGTCAGGTGCTTTCGCCGGGTCAGCGCCGGGTTAGTTTCAACCCCCGTTACGCGGGTCTGGACGGCAGTCCGGTGAGTTTCTCGGTGGTCAATGAGATGCTGCCCACCACGGCTGCGGGGCCCTATAGTCTGGACCTGTACACCGACAATCCGGTCATTACCCTCAATGCGGTGCAGAATGGGGTGAGCAGCAGCTTCAGCTACGGCTGGCTGGCGGCCTGTAGCCCCGGAGCCCGGTTGGGTACGGGTGCCGAAGTTCGGCTGAAGGTGGTCGTGCTGGGTAACCCCGTGGGGGCCGACCAGGTGTGGGTGGAAGTGCAGGGCGAGCAGGGCCAAGCCGTTTCTCTGCGGGTCCTGGATGAGCAGGGACATGCCGTGAGCCAGCAGCAGGGCGTTCTAACCAGGGGCCGGGACCGGTTCGGGGTTACGGTTGGCGCCAACGGGGGTGTATACCTGTTGGATGTCAGCACGGCTGGCCAGCGGCAGACTGTCAAGATCCTCAAACACTAGGCAGGCGGTTCTTTTGTCAGGTCAACGACAGGCGAACAAACGTTACGTCACGAATACAGCACAGCCTCAGACCTGTTTGGTCCTGAGGCTGTGCTGTATCAGGCCAACGGGCCTGTCATGGAAGGTTCGGGACCGTCGGGGAAGGAAGCATCCACTAATGAGCCTGGTCAGTGGTAGTGTCCAAACGAACGGCTGGCCCTCAATCGTTACCGGTAGCGTGCCAGCATCGCATGACCACAGGGGCATTTCTGTGTGCCCCTGCGTCAGGTAGGGGGAAAGGGGAGGGGTGTTTTATGGGGGTCAACACCAATCAGAAGGGATCACGGTTGAAGAAGTGGGCTAAAACGTACCTTGATTCTGGTCAAAAGACCGCGTCTGGAATGCTCCGGGCGCGGTCTTTCGTTGTGTGAGGCCGGGGGCGGGGCAACTAGTAGGGAAAGGAGAGGAACTGATGAACAGGCAACGCCAAACCCTGCCCCCTGCCCCTGCAACTTTTCACCAAAGCCAGCCGTTACGAACAAAACGCCGTTGGTCATTCTGTGAAAGCACTTTCCTACCTCAATAAATACCTCATAAAGTACAAATGGTACCTGATTCTGGGTGCTTTGTTTACGGCCATTTCGAACCTCTTCGGCATCTTCCCGGCTCAGCTGGTTCGGTACGCGCTCGATCTGGTTAGTGAAACGCTTGACATTTATTATCTCTACGATAAGTCGCCCCTGCAATCGGGTTTGTACGACGTTTTTGCGTTCAGCATCCTGCTGTTTGGTGTGCTCACGCTCGTGCTGGCCCTGCTGAAAGGGTTCTTCCTGTTTCTGGTCCGGCAAACGCTCATCGTCATGTCGCGGCACGTGGAATATGACCTCAAAAACGAGATATACGACCACTACCAGACGCTGCCCCTCAGCTTTTATCGCCAGCATAACACCGGCGATCTGATGGCCCGGATTTCGGAAGATGTCAATAAAGTGCGGATGTACATCGGCCCCAGCATCATGTACGGGCTGAACCTGCTCATTCTCTTTATTCTGGTTATTTCGTACATGGTGAGTATCAACGCCCGGTTATCACTGTACGTGTTACTGCCCCTGCCGGTGCTGTCGGTGTCGATATATATCGTCAATAACATCATCATCCGGCGGTCGGAGGAGATACAGCGGTCCCTGTCCCGGCTGTCGACGTACGTGCAGGAGGCTTTTTCGGGCATTCGGGTGCTGAAAGCGTACGTGCAGGAAGGTAATTCGGCGGCTAAGTTTGAGTTGGAGAGCGATGAATACCGGGATAAATCCCTGGGCCTGACGCGCGTCGATTCGCTCTTTTTTCCCATTGTAGCCATTCTGGTGGGGCTGAGCAACGTACTGGTCATTTACGTAGGTGGGCAGGAAATCATTGCGGGTCGCCTGACACCCGGCAACATCACCGAGTTTATCCTGTACGTAAACATGCTCACCTGGCCCGTTATGGCGCTCGGCTGGACCACCAGCCAGACCCAGCGGGCGGCAGCCTCGCAGGAGCGCATCAACGAGTTTCTACGCATCAAAACCGACATTGTTTCGCAGAAGAACATCAGCCACCTCATCAACGGCGACGTTGAATTCAACAACGTCCGGTTTGTGTACCCCGATTCGGGCATTGTAGCCATCAAGGATTTTTCGATGCGCGTCCGGGCGGGCGAAACAGTGGCGATTCTGGGCACGACCGGTTCCGGCAAGAGTACCCTGGCCAACCTGCTGACCCGCATGTACGACGTCACGTCGGGCGAAATCAGCGTAGACGGTATTCCCATCAAAGACTATAATCTGACATCGCTGCGGGAGCAGATGGGTTACGTGCCGCAGGATGTATTCCTGTTCTCTGAAACCATCAGCAACAACGTCCGGTTTGGTAAGCCCGATCTGCCGCAGGAGCGGGTAGAGCAGGCCATCCGGGATGCCGACCTGTACCAGAACGTGCTGGATTTTCCGGAACAGTTCGACACCCGCGTGGGCGAGCGGGGGGTTACCCTGTCGGGTGGGCAGAAGCAACGGCTCAGCATTGCCCGCGCCATTGCCCGCGACCCAAAGATTCTGATTCTGGACGACTGCCTGTCGGCGGTGGATACTAATACGGAAAACATCATTCTTAATAACCTCCAGCGCATCATGGCCCACCGTACGTCGGTAGTTATCTCGCACCGGGTTTCATCGGCCAAGCTGGCCGATTACATCATCATGCTGGATGAGGGCGAAATCGTTGAGCAGGGCACGCACACCGACCTGCTGGCCAGCAATGGCGCCTACCGGGAACTGTACGAAAAACAGTTGCAGACGGAGGAGGTATAGCCTGTCTGGTCGGGCTAACAGGGTATAGACTATCCATTCCGGCTTTTTTCCTATGTTTGATCAAGATTTCATCCTAAATCCAATCGATACCGATGTCAAATTTTCGGTTTAAAGCGCTTGAAATAGCCCAGAATCGCCAGGCCCTGTCTGTAGCTGCACCCACCGAGCGGGTGGGTGATTTTTTTGGCAGTAACACGTTCAGTACCGAGGTGATGCGGACGCTGCTCTCCACAGAAGCCTTTCTGAAGGTGACGGAAGCCATGAACACGAACGGTCAGATCGACCGCAACATCGCCGACGAGGTAGCGGGGGCCATGAAGTCGTGGGCTACCTCCAAAGGAGCTACGCATTATACCCACTGGTTCCAGCCCCTGACGGGTGAAACCGCCGAGAAACACGATGCCTTCTTCGACATTACCATCGACGGAAAAGCCGTGGAGAAATTCAGGGGAAGTTCCCTGGTGCAGCAGGAACCCGACGCATCGTCCTTTCCCAACGGGGGGTTACGCAATACGTTCGAGGCTCGTGGCTATACGGGCTGGGACCCCTCATCGCCCGCGTTTTTGATGGATAACGGAGCGGGGGGGAAAACCCTTTGTATTCCGTCCGTTTTCATTGCGTACACCGGCGAAGCGCTGGACTATAAAACCCCCTTGCTCAAAGCCCTCAATTCGCTGGATAAAGCGGCTACTGCCGTTTGTCAGTACTTCGACCGGAACATAACCAAAGTAATCCCTACCCTCGGGCCAGAACAGGAATACTTTGTTGTGGACCGGGCTTTGTTCTACGCCCGACCGGACCTGGTGCTGACGGGGCGAACCGTGTTTGGCCACTCACCGGCTCGCGGGCAGCAACTGGACGATCACTATTTTGGCTCGATTCCTCCCCGGGTCAACGCCTTTATGGTCGATTTTGAGTTTGAGTCCATGAAACTCGGCATGCCCGTTCGTACGCGCCACAACGAGGTGGCACCGGGGCAGTTTGAAGTAGCGCCCACGTTTGAAGAAGTTAACCTGGCCGTCGATCATAATGCGTTGCTGATGGATCTGATGGAGCGAATAGCTGAGCGACATAACCTGAAAGTGCTTTTTCACGAGAAACCCTTTGCGGGTATCAACGGCAGCGGTAAACATAACAACTGGTCGATGGGCACCAACACGGGCGTTAATTTGCTGGCTCCCAGTACCAAACCCAAAGAGAGTCTGCGTTTTCTGACCTTTCTGGTCAACGTTGTTAAAGCGGTGCATGACAATGCCGACCTGTTGCGGGCTACCATTGCCTCGGCAGGCAACGAGTACCGGCTTGGGGCCAATGAAGCCCCCCCGGCCATCATGTCCGTATTCCTGGGTGAATCACTGACACAGGCACTCAATGACCTCGAAACAAAGTCGGAGGTGACGGTGAACAAAGGGGATAACGTGTATTACAAACTGGGCCTGAACCGGATTCCCAGCCTGATGCGCGACAATACCGACCGTAACCGTACTTCGCCTTTTGCCTTTACGGGCAATAAATTCGAGTTTCGGGCGGTGGGAAGCTCGGCTAACTCCGCATCGACCATGACGGTGCTGAACACCATTGTAGCCGACCAGCTCAATAAGTTTAAAACGGATCTGGACGGGCGGCTGGGCCGGGGCGAAAAGAAAGAACTGGCTATTGTCGATATCCTGAAAGACTATTACAGCAACATAAAACGGATTCTGTTCGAGGGCAACGGGTATTCCGATGAGTGGGTTGACGAAGCCGCCCGGCGGGGCCTGTCGAACATTAAATCGGCTCCCGAAGCACTGGCGATGTTCGTACAGCCCGAATCGCTGGCCCTGTTCGAGCGGACGGGCGTAATGAACCACGCCGAAGTAGAATCACGGTACGAAATTGAACTGGAGAAATACATCAAAAACGTGCAGATCGAGTCGCGGGTGATGGGTGATCTGGCCATGAATCACGTGGTATCGACCGCCCTGAAGTACCAGAACAAACTGGCTGAAACTGCCCGGCACCTGGTCGAGTTGGGCATGACTGCCGAGGCCGAACCAATCAAGGATATTCTGCGCGAAATTTCGGCCCGTATCATCGTGATAAAAAAGGGTGTGGCCTCCATGATTGAATCGCGCAAGAAAGCGAACAACGTAGAGGATACCGTGGAGCGGGCCCATCTGTACGGTGGTGAAGTGAAAGATCACTTCGATCTGATCCGCTACGAGGTCGACAAACTTGAGCAAATTGTGGACGACGAAGACTGGCCCCTGGTCAAGTACCGGGAGTTGTTGTTTGTGAAATAGGCCAATCCCGAGCCGTGGACCTGCTTTTGCAGATGTTGCAAAATCTTGATAACTTGCATTGGTATAGTCAGGCTATCTCCTTGATAGATTATGAGTCGGTTCGCTTGATTCGGCTCACAAACAGGGAGATGTTATCCACCGGTATTTAACTAAATAAAGTAGAATGGGTGCATTGAAACCGCTACACCAGTTGCCAGCTGTTGAGGACAGTACCCCTGGTGCTGATTGCCTGACGCTGTATGACCGCTACGGTGGGCTGGCCTACGGTCTCATTCTACAGATAATTCCGGAACCCGAACAGGCTCAGCGGATACTGATCGACTTGTTTTGCTCGCCACAGGTGAAAGCATACACGGAATTCTCAAACCGGGTAAGTTGCGGAATTATTCGTCTGGCCCGGGAAAAAGCACTGGCTGCCAGACCCGCAACGCTTACGAACTCACTAACCGTGTCACCGATAACCGTGAACGATACGACGGATAAATCAGCGTTCGATCTGTCCTTTTATAAAGGACACACAATTGACGAAATTGCGAATACAATGCAACTGTCCCGGGCAAGTGTACTAACCAAAATCAGCTCTTATTTTAAGCATCACCGTTCATCTCAATCATAGGGACTTTGAAAAACTACCACTATTTAAAAAATGGCTTTCTCGAAGCCCACTTGCTGGGGTTATTTGCTGATCAGGAGAAAGAAGAGGTAACCCAGTTGCTGGCTACCGATAGCGATTTGCTGGAGCATCTGGACGAAATTGAACTGGAAATGGAAGCGCATTTCCTGCGCCATGCTGTTCCGCCCCCACCTGGTATCCGGGAAAAAATCGAGCTGCGCATCAGCCAGACGGACATTAAGCAATGGGTACAACCCGATCATTCCGAGCAAAGTCGAAAGTCGGCCGAAACGGCTCCAAAAGAGCCTCAGTACGTCAATGTTGAGGTTGATGATACGCACATTCGGGTACACAAACAGTGGAAAACGGCCTTTGTTGCTATCTTCATCCTGTCGAAAGTGTTTTTGATCCTTGGGCTTTATTATTACTTTAAAGCGGATAGCCTTCAGCAGGAAGTGACCCGCCTTAAAGCAGAAACGCAGGTGCAGCAACCAATGCCCCCGCGCCGGTGATTCAGCCGGAAACGTTACTAAAAAGGGCCAGACTTTACGAGTCTGGCCCTTTTTTATGGATTAGCCTTGCTTTACTAGGTATTGAGTTGTTGTAATGCGAGGCTGATTTTGTCATTTCGACGCAGCCGGGCGGCCGGTGCCGAGAAATCTCAAGCTTGATTGATACGTGACATTGAGATTTCTCGGCACCGGCCGCCCGGCTGCGTCGAAATGACAAGCAGCAACTCCTGAAACAGGCTGGTTTACCGCCCATTTCAGGAGTTGCTGTTGGGGGCATATCAACCAAACGCGTTGATATGCTTCTGGAAGATGGCTTCGTATTTGTTGGCCGCTGCCGTTTGTTTGGCTTCCTTACAAGCTTCGATGATCGTTTGTAGGATGTACAGGTCCGAATCAGGATTGCCGAAGCGGTTACCATTTCCCGACTTATCGTAGGTCAGGGCCTGATCGGCACGGGTGGCCATAATGTCGGCAATTTCTAGTGCTTTCTTACTGTCACCTACCTCAAACAGGAAGCGTACGTAGTTGGACGAAATCTGGTCGTAGGGAATACTCTTATCGGGAATCACTTTTAGTGAATAATAGAGTACTTCTTTGGCTTTGTCCGTTTTGCCCTCCCGCATGAGCTGGTCGGCCAGCCGGAAGAACGCGATACGGGCTGAAATAACCGGTGGCCCTTTGTAGGTCTCATCGTAGTATGTATTCGGGTTATCAAACTCCCGCCAGAACGTCTTCTTGGTCATGTTGGTATACATGATGTCTGAGTTAACATAGCCATCCGTAGCCCCCGGAACGGCGACCGGCATGAGCCGATACGCGTAGCCTTCAAGCTGCATGTGGTTTTTCAGGCTCAGGTAATTGTCGTTCGCCAGCGTACTCGAGAAATAGATGGGCCGCTGCCAGTTGTTGGTTGCAATCATGTCGAGCATGATCAGGTCAGGCTTGTACAGATCCTTTTTTCCGATGGTCCACTGCAGCGTGTCCTTCACCAGCGGCCGTAACATAGGCGGTACGAAGCCAGCCTTGTCGATGGCCGCTTTGTCGAGCGGCAGGAACAGCACGGAGGAAGGCATGATACTGGTCATATCCCCGTTGGTGAGGGGGACCTGTACCGCCGGACTACTCGATTTGATCAGGCTGATGTACTGCTTGAGGTCGATGCCGTTTTTCACGCCCGGCACTTCGTAAAACGGTACAATGTCGTTTTTGCCCTTGTTGAAGTTGTCGAACTCCAGCGAAATAGGCAGTGCTTCCGACAGGTACGTTTTGCGTTTCATCTGCTGGATATACCATTCCGTACCCAGCAAACTCAGGTTGCACACCCGTACATCGGTCCGGAAACCTTCCACTTCCTGTACGTACCAGAGGGGGAACGTGTCATTATCCCCGCCCGTAAACAGAATGGCATTGGGCGCGCAGGAATTGAGCAGGTTCTTGGCAAAATCAACCGACTGATACCGGTGGCTGCGGTCGTGGTTATCCCAGCTTTTCATGCCCATCATAACGGGTACCAGCAGGCTCAGGCCAACAACCAGTCCGTTTCGCATCATGTCCGACTTCAGGTAGGCCCGTAACCCTTCGGCAATGGACATGACGCCCAGGCCCAGCCAGATGGCGAAGAAATAAAACGAACCCACATAGATATAATCGCGCTCGCGGGGTTCGGAGGGGGGTGAGTTCAGGAAAATCTGCAGGGCTATTCCGGTGAACAGAAACAGCAGTCCCACAATCAGGAAGTCGCGCCGACGGCGGAAATACTGGAACGTAATACCCAGCAAACCCAGGGCGAAGGGAAGCATATAGAAGTTATCGCGGGCTTTGTTGGTGCGCAGCAAATCGGGCACGTTATCATCCGACGACCAGGGCAGCAGGTACCCTGCGCCTTCTTCATCGCTCTCGCGTCCGGCAAAATTCCACATCAGGTAACGCCACCACATATGCCCCAACTGGTAGCTGAACATGTACTTCAGGTTATCGCCCATGGTGGGTTTCTGCCCTTCGGCCAGGCCCAGCATCTGACGGTACAGCGCGGGGTGATTTTGCTGACTGCTATACACCCGGGGAAACAGCATCTCATCGCCGGGGGCGTAGATGTACTCTGGCTGATGATCGAAGGCCACGTACCGGTTTCCTTCTTTTTTCCAGATAGCTGCACCCTGTTTCTGATCCACAGGCCGGGCCGTAAACACCGGTCCGTACAGCAGCGAGCGGCTTCCGTACTGCTCCCGGCGCAGGTACGACAGGAAGTTCAATTCATCGCTGGGGTCGTTTTCATTGATGGGTGGGTTAAAATCCGCCCGGACCAGTACCTGCATGTACGATGCATAACCAATGAGCACGAAAGCCAGAGCCAGCAGGGAGGTGTTGAGGATAACTTTTTTCTGCCGGCCCGACCAGATGATGCCGTAGACCAGCGCACCCAGGAAAACAACGATAAAGGTATTGGCTCCGGACGTAAACGGCAGGCCCAGTATGTTGACGAAGAAACGTTCAACGGCAAACGCCATACCCGGCAGCCCGGGAATGATACCGGCGTTGATAATGACCAGCACCACCAGCCCTATGCCAGCGGCAACAACGCCACCCCAGAAAGTTGGCTTCGGTTGCCTTTTGAAGTAATAGATAAGGGCCAGCGCGGGCAGCGTAACCAGGTTCAATAAGTGAACGCCAATGGATAAACCCGTGAGGTAGGCAATGAAAATAAGCCAGCGGTTAGCGGCAGCTTCGTCCTCGATTCGCTCCCACTTGAAAGCGGCCCAAACCACAATGGCCGTAAAGAACGACGACATACCGTATACTTCGGCCTCTACCGCCGAGAACCAGAACGTGTCGGAGAAGGTATACGCCAGTGCGCCAACGGCACTCGTACCCAGTACCAGCAGGGTATCGGATGGGCTATAATCAGACTCCGCTTTATCCAGCAGTTTCTGTCCCAGCATGGTAATGGTCCAGAACAGAAACGCAATAGTAAACGCACTAGCCAGCACCGATGCCATGTTCACCCAGTACGCCACACTGGTCAGGTCGCCGAAGGACATCATGGAGAACAGTCGGCCTACGAGCAGGAAAAAGGGGGCCCCCGGCGGGTGCGGCACCTGAAGCTTGAACGAACAGGCAATAAACTCGCCACAGTCCCAGAAACTGGCGGTTCGTTCAACGGTCATCGAGAAGGTAATCAGCGCGACAACGAAAACGGCCCAGCCCAAAAGGGTGTTCAGGCGTTTAAATGATTGCATACTAGTAAAGATTAACGAAAGGCTTTTGTGTAAGTAATAGCCCCAAAATTAAGCAAAAACCAGCCCGGCAGCGGTAGGCGGGGCTGTTAAAGTTTGTTAAGGGCTGGAGGAATGGTATTTCTCACGGGTATTCCGTGCGTAATGAAACGGCCCGCGGGGCATTGGCCAGCGCTCAAAGAACAGTCGGGAGGTAACGCGCCTGATTATAACTGCGTCAGGAAAGCCATCGTATCCACACCGTCGGCGTAGTCCATCAGGCCGGGGCTTTGCGTCTGCCCAAAGGGGATACTCCCCGCCAGCCAGCCCTGCGCCGACGCAACCACCTGAATGCGGTCGGCACGCTCGGTAAGCCAGGCACTGGCCGCTGCCTGGTCCTGGTAGGTCTGGTAATACAGAACGGAAATAGGCGACACCAGTCCGTCGTTCTGGGTTACCAGTAAATACCCGTTATCCAGGTGAGGAACCCCATTTATCAGGTAAATAGACTTATTGTAATCGTAGTTATTCTGGTACTTGTGGTTATTGAGGTAGGTAGCAACCATAGGCTCCAGCGTTCGGAGCAACGGGATGAAATCATAGCCATCAGGCACCAGCAGGGTAGAGACATTGCGACAGCCAAGCCCGTAATAGGCGGAAATGTCGTGACCAAGTTTCTCGAATTCATCGTCGCTTTCTTCGCCCATCAACAAACCCACCGATGTGCGATTTTGACGAATGATGTGCGGTTTACTGGCAAAATAATAGGAAAAATAACGGGCGGTGTTCGTGCTGCCGGTGGTAATGTAGGCATCGGCCGCGTTGAGCCGTTCGGCCTCCTCCACATAGGTATCAAAGGCTGGGTTAATCTCTTTTAATTTTTGTATTAAATAGTGGATTAATACAAAATCCTGTGTGCTCAGTTTGGCCAGTATTTTGTGGCCGCTCATTAACACGCACAACAGGTCATGGAAACCAACCGCCGGTATATTACCCGCCATGACGACACCAATCATTTTAGGGTCAGCTGGACTATTCTCACCGGATGCGGACGGGTATCGGGACACCCACGCCCAAAGTTTATCGGCAGTAAGAAACTCGTCGGCAATAGCCTGTATGGATTTTATCGTATTGTCGGGGGTAAACCAGTTGTTCCTGTGATGAGCCAGTCGGGCAATTTCCTGAATTTCGGGCTGTGCGCCGGGTGAGCGGAGAAAGTTGCCCAGGGCTACAAACGTTTGCAGACGTTCTGATAAAAGCATGAATTGGATAAGCAAATGGAATACACCATCAACTAATGTAATTAAATATTAGTTTGCGACCAACCTTTAAATAGTTATATTTGTGGTACAATTCTGAAAGATATACATTTAGCTTACATAAATCAGACTGCTCATGGCAATCATGATCACCGATGAGTGCATCAACTGTGGTGCCTGCGAACCCGAATGCCCAAACACGGCTATCTACGAAGGTGGGGTCGAGTGGACCTGGGGGGGAGGAACTGAACTAACCGAAGTCGACTTTGGCGATGGTACGGTTATTAGCGGCAAAGACCAGCAAACGCCCGTGTCCAACGAGTTTTACTATATTGTTTCGGACAAATGTACCGAGTGCCAGGGTTTTCATGAAGAGCCCCAATGCGCGGCCGTTTGTCCGGTTGATTGTTGCGTACCCGACCCAGAACACGTAGAAGATGAAGAAACGCTGCTAGCCAAGAAAGCCTGGTTACACGCTGAAGTATAACGTACTATAGTACAAAATCAGGCATAAGGCCCAATCAGTTCGCTGGTTGGGCCTTATTGCATTTTAACCATATCAGAACTGAAAACCGGGGCTTTTTTGGCAAAAATCAATTAGTACTGCTTTCATTAAATTTGGCATATATGTTAATAAGCCAAATTTAATGAAAATGAAATAAAATGGAAAATTTAGGTATTCTTAGTTGATGTTATAGTAGAATTCTAACAATATTGAGGTTTTTGTAGATTTATCCATAGTTATTTATAGCTAGCTATTGCGCATAATAATTTTTCGAGCAAAATTTGTCACAGAATTAGGTTCTTATTAGTTGGACGCAAAACCAAATAAATAATATGAAAAAAGTAATTTTACTTATCAGTTCTTTGCTTTTGACTTTTACCGTTCAGGCGCAGGACAGTACGACTGCCACTCCCGGGAAATTTACCTTCTCCGGCTACATGGATACTTACTACTTTAGTAATTTCAATAATCCACGGAGTCAGTCGAATTTAGGGCTGGGCGGTCCCGCCCGGGCATTCGATCAGCGGTCCGGTACGTTTGGTATTGGGTTGATTCAAGCCAAAGCCGTGTACACCGCCGATAAGGTAGATGCGGTGATGGACCTGGCCTTTGGGCCGAACAGTGACCTGGGGAACTATGGTAACAATATTGGACCACTCGGACCCGGTTCAACGGCATTAGCCATCAAGCAGGCCTACATCGTGTTTAAGGCGACGCCCAAATTATCCTTCACGGCGGGGCAGTTTGGTACCCACATCGGTTATGAGGTAATCGACGCTCCTGTCAATTACAATTACTCGCTCTCTAACTTATTCAATAACGGCCCTTTCTACCACATCGGGCTGAAAGCACAATATGCCTTCAGTGATCGCGCATCGCTGATGCTGGGGTTGGTGAATAATGTTGATAACCTGTATGACAACAATAAAAAGAAGGGCCTGATTGGCCAGCTTTTCTTTTCGCCGGCGGCTAACTGGAGTGTATACCTGAACGGGATTGTGTCTAACGAGGCCTCTAAGGATGTAACGAGTCTGCCTGATTTAACGAGTACACCGGCCGTACCGGCCAATAGTGCCCTCTACCAATTGTACGACCTGACAACAACCTACCAGATTTCGCCGAAATTTTTTCTGGGGCTGAATGCGGCTGCGGGTTCGCAAAAAGGGGATTACCAGGGTAGCGGTGGTCCATTGACGTCCAAAAGCTGGAGTGGTGTGGCCGTTTATACGAATTACGCTTTCACGGATAAGTTTGGTATGGGTGCCCGTGTGGAAACCTTCGACAACAAGAACGGCGTGCGGGCCATTACGGATGCTGACGGGAATGGTGCCAGTGTAACGTCCATCACAATTACGGGCAACATCAACGCGGCAGACGGTCACGTTCTGTTCAAGCCGGAGTTCCGGGTTGATTCGTACTCGGCCAATAAGTTTGAGAAAAACAATGGCTCACTCACCACCTCTCAGGCTACCCTGGGCATGGCGGCTATCTTCAAGTTTTAATACACCGTTTACTTACCCTAAAAATTTTTAGTACAACAAAAATCCCTCAATCAGTATGCAAAAGCCCAATTACATTCCTCTAGTTCTACTGGGTGCTGTCGCCGTGCTTGGCGTGATTCCCGGCTTCAATGGCGTTCCTACGCAAATCGTTACGGAAGGCATCGACTCAGGCGATACGGCCTGGATGCTGGTCGCAACGGCACTTGTTCTGTTGATGACGCCGGGTCTGGCGTATTTCTACGGTGGCATGGTCAACAACAAGAATGTGATCTCAACCATGCTGCAAAGCTTTGTAGCGATGGGTGTAATCAGTATTCTCTGGGTGGTGGTAGGCTTCAGTCTGGCCTTTGGTTCGTCCATCGGCGGATTTATAGGCAACCCAATGGATCACTTCATGTTCAAAGGCGTACTGGATGGCAAGCCCTGGTCGCTGGCATCAACGATTCCTCTGGTGGTATTTGCTTTCTTCCAGCTCAAGTTTGCCGTTATCACACCGGCTCTTGTTACCGGGTCGATGGCCGAGCGGGTTAACTTCCGGTCGTATGTGCTGTTCATGATTCTGTTCAGCCTGTTGGTTTACGCTCCGCTGGCCCACATGACCTGGCATCCGGAGGGTATCCTGTTAAATCTGGGCGTGCTTGACTTTGCCGGTGGAACGGTGGTTCACATGTCGGCCGGTTGGGCTGCCTTAGCCGGTGCGCTGTATCTGAAGCGCCGGAAATCCCACATGGAAGCCAGTCATTTCCCACCGGCCAATATTCCTTTTGTGCTGTTAGGTACGGGTTTACTCTGGTTCGGCTGGTTTGGTTTCAACGCCGGTTCGGCGGTTGGTGCGTCTACGTTGGCTGCTTCGGCTTTTGCCACCACCAACACGGCGGCTGCCGCTGCCGGTCTGGCCTGGGTGTTGTTCGATGCCGCTAAAGGCAAAGAAAGTATCGGCACTGGGTTTCTGTATCGGTGCGGTAGTAGGGCTGGTAGCCATTACACCAGCGGCTGGTTTCGTAACGATTCCATCGGCCATTTTCATTGGGGTCGTGGGCGGTATCGTATCCAACTACGTAGCACACCTGCGTTCTAAATCAACGCTTGACGATACACTGGACGTGTTCCCCTGCCACGGTGTTGGCGGTATGGTCGGTATGCTGATGACCGGCATTTTTGCTACCAAAGCGGTTAACTCGGGCGTAACCGTTGAAGGACTGGCTTTCGGCGAAACGAAGTCTGTTCCTTATTCATCTACTTGCATTGGTAGGCGTATCGGCCTTCGCGTTCATCATGTCTTATGCGCTTGTTGAAAGTAACCGACCTTATCCTGCCCCTGCGTGTGACCGAGGAGGATGAGCGGGAAGGACTGGACGTCAGTCAGCACGACGAGTTCCTGATAGAAGCGTAAGTTTAATAATGACGGGGTTGCCCGCGCGGTTATAAATGATGAAGTGGGGAAATTCTATGATAACCCATTCATCAGTTATAATTCACAATTCATCATTATAGAAACAGAGCCACAGGCTCCTGTCTGGCCAACACGTCTGGCAGCTTTATCTGTGGTTTTGTTGTACTCATGGAGCCGCCCCCGCCTGGGGGCGGTTTCCTGCTTTCCGGGTAGGAGCGATCAGATGGCCCGCATACGGTTATTTTTGGGATTATGCTCTACTTCGGCCAAACCGAGGGCTTCCATCAATGGGGGAAGGTACATGCCCAGACGCCCCCGAAACCCTTTCTTTAAGCCATACCAGCCCCCTGCCGGGTTATCCGGCGAGCGCCCCCAGGCTTCTACCGTATCCGGTTTCGCCGGTTTTTGTTCATCGGCAGCCCCCAGCTCCACCCAGTCATCCTGTTGCTTCAGCATCGCCTGTAAATCGGCGATGCACTGGTAATTGTAGTGCAGCGTGGTTTTTCCCACCACGCAGACCAGGATTTCCTGACCGTCTTTTTCCGCTTTATACATCGTGTACGCCGATGAGCCGGAGGGCGTTTTCAGCTGCCAGGGATTTTCTTTTGTTCCGTCGTTTGCGGTCATAATGGGTTGATGTTTAGGCAAGCAGGGTAATGATGAGCGCAATAATAGCGGGTAGTGCCTGCACGTAGAAGATCGATTTCTGAGCCGTCAACGCCCCGAATACACCCGCTACGATAACACAGCCCAGGAAAAAACAGGCAACGTTCGTTTGCCAGACCGAATCCTCAATCAGGAGTGACCAGATAAGCCCGGCCGCCAGAAACCCATTGTACAGACCCTGATTGGCGGCCAGTGATTTGGTTTTCTCAAACAAATCGGGCGGGAAAGACCGGAACGTTTTGCGGCCCTGCGTAGTCCAGGCAAACATTTCGAGCCACAAAATATAAAGATGCTCAAGCGCAACGACACCAATCAGAATTTCGGCGAGTAGCTTCATAAGGGTAGGGGTAAGACGGGAGAACTGACGTTTCTTATTGCTGAGGTGTTGTACAAAAGCAGGGCAGCGGCTGACTTATACTGCCAGCGGCTGGTTTTTCAACCGGTACCATTCGTATAGTGCCATACCGATTACCAGGCTGTATTCCAGGCCGATAAGCCATACATTTTCGCTGTAAGCCGTTGTTTGGTAGGCCGAGTAGGAGAGAATAACAACGCCCGACCAAACCAGCGGATACCGAAAGGGAGTGAATACCGAGGCCGCAACCAGCGAGGTGACGTACCAGGAATGAACCGTGGTACTCAGCAGCCAGTAAAGCGTGAGCGATAACAGGACTTTCATCGGAAAGAGTGGTCCGGGTAGATAGGCCGTCTTCCGAAAAGCAATAATCAAAACGCAAACGCCAATGACGACAAACAGCATAAAACCGGCTCCGGCAATGATATTATACCCCACGAACCAGTAACCAATTGCCCGGATGAGGTAGTAGATACTGGCATTGAACTCGAACGACTGAAAATATAAATTCAGGCTGGAATAGATATTGTTCAGCAATTCGATACTCATAAACGGCACGAATTGCAGCCCCACCAGTACACCTGTCAGGGTTGCGTAGATAAGGCCCCGTTTCCAGCCCAGATACCGAATCAGTACCGGCAGGAAAATCAGCGGCAGCAGCTTCACGCCGATGCCCGCAGCGAGTGCTGCGGATGAACCAATCCAGTGGTTTTGTACGAGCAGCCAAACACTCAGAAGTACAAAGAAAATCATGATACCCTCGAAGTGCAGATTCCCCGTCAGCTCCAGAATAACCAGGGGATTCAGGGCGTACAGCAGGCTGTAATTGGGGTTCTTCCCAAACCGGTGCAGCAGCTTGGCTAACAAGACGACCGACCCCATATCGGCCAGTATAATGGGTACGCGCATACTGATAACAGCACCGATAATACTGGTGGGAGAAAGCCAGCCCGCCAACCCGAACAAAGCCTGATTCAGGGGGGGGTAGACTGTAAAGTAGCGGGGCGAATTCAACCGCTGAAACAGGGAATCGGTGAGTTCCGCCATGGACGCCATGGGCGTGTTGATTACCTGAGTCGGTAGGTAGAGATAAGGATTATAGCCGTGGGCCAGTAAACGGCCATCCCAGATAAAGCGGGCGTAATCATCTGATAGGTTGGGAATTACAGCCAGCAATGACAGGCGAAACAACAGAGCCGATACCAGTAGAAACCGGTCCAGTGCCTGCGGGCCTGACAGGCTACCGGCTTCCGTTTGGGGGGTATACCAAAATGAGTACGTGACCCGGCTGTAGCCCCAGAAAACAAGGCCGTACAGCGTAATGAGCAGCGTGAACTGGGGCCGCGTAACGCCGTAGCCGAGCAGGGTATACAACGCCAGCGAAAGGCCCAGCCAGCCAATACGGAAAGGTGTAATCATGGGTGTACAGTACGGTGCGTCGGTTTATGGCCTGCCACGCGCTACCAGTACCGGAAGATGGTGGTCAGAATTTTATACCCGGCCAGTACGGTTCCTTTAACCGTACCCGAAATTTTTGAGTGACCAATTCGCCGTCGGTACTTAACGGGAACCTCGGCTGAGGTAAAGCCTAGCTTGGCCGCTTTGAGCTGCATCTCAACGGTCCAGCCATAAGTGGTATCCTGCATGTCCAGCGCCATCAGGGTGTCGAACCGGATGGCCCGGAACGGGCCTAAATCAGTGAACTGTACACGGTACAGCCATCGGAGCAGGGTTGTAGCCAGCCAGTTGCCAAAAATTTGCTGGGGCGTCATCGATCCCGACTGGCGTTCGCCCAGCGCCCTCGAGCCAATCACCAGGTCGGCCCCGTGGTTCAGGATGGGAGCAAGCAGTGCGGGCATCTCCGCCGGGTAATCCGAATAATCGGCATCAACGAACACGATAATATCCGGCCTGGGCTGTTGCTGTTTGGCGTAGCCAATGCCCGTCAGACAGGCCCGTCCGTACCCTTGTATGGGTTCGTTTAGCACGGTGGCCCCGGCGCGGGCGGCTTCCACCGCCGTCAGGTCGTTGGAGTTATTGTTCACGACAATAATTTCCTGCGTCAGTCCGGCCGGTATCTCACTCACCACGCGGCCAACCGAGTTTTCCTCGTTAAAGGCCGGGATGATTACATAAATGACAGGGTCTTTCAAGGGTAATGGGGGAAAGCGATGTGAGGTACAGGAGGGATGAGGCAGAACATAGCCTACCCATACAACCGGTATCACACATCATACGGTTCGTAGTCGCTCCATTCGTCAATGTCGGTTAGCATATCGAGGGGCGCAACCGTCAATCCGTGCTGTACAATAGCCTGTTCGGTCAACTGCCGAAGTTCGGGCTGACTCCAGGGCATGTCCTGAAACAGAAAAGGCCGGACCTCCTTCATGCCCAGCAGGTAATACCCGCCATCCGTTGCGGGGCCAATCACGATGTCGGCCGTGTCGAGGGCCGCAAACGCGCGGGTGAGGTGGTCGGGCGTGATGGCGAGGCAGTCGCTGCCAATGATGACTACTTTTTGGGCCCCGGCGGCAAACTGCTCCTGAAAGGCATTGGCCATGCGCTCGCCCAGGTCGCCACTGGTTTGCAGCTGCTTGTCATACGCGTTCCAGCCATCATCCGGGTTCACGAAATCCCCGTAATAGACGACGCGCTGCCCCGGAACCGACTGAACAAGTTGCTGGGTGTAGCGTAGCAGATGCTTATAAACCGCAACGGCTTTGGCCTCCCCGGCGGTGCGGGCGATACGCGTTTTGACCTGACCGGGAATGGGGTTTTTAACGAAAATTATCAGATGCTCAGCGGGCATAAAATGCGGGGTAAATGCTGTTTCGTGAATGGAGTATGACAAGCGAACGGTTATCTTGCGGAAAAAGTTACGCTTCGATTTATATTAACCATGCTCGAACAGATTCAGGAAGCCGCCCGCTTTATTCAGGCCAACACGTCCGTACAACCGCAAATCGGCATTATTCTGGGTACCGGCCTGGGGGCACTGGCCCGGGAACTGACCATTGAAACAACGCTGACTTACGAAACGATTCCTCATTTCCCGCTCTCGACGGTGGAGTTCCATTCGGGTAAGCTGCTGCTGGGCACGCTGGAAGGTAAACCCGTGGTGGTGATGCAGGGCCGGTTTCACTACTATGAAGGCTACACCATGCAGCAGGTAACCTTTCCGGTGCGGGTGATGCACGCGCTGGGGGTGCGGACGCTGCTGGTGTCCAATGCCGCCGGGGGCATGAATCCCGACTATCAAACCACCGATTTAATGGTCATCGAAGACCACATTGGCCTGCTGCTGCCGCAGAATCCGCTGGTAGGGCCAAACCCGCCCGAATTCGGTGACCGGTTTCCGGATATGAGCGAACCGTACAGCCAGGCGCTGATCGAACTGGCTTTTCAGGTAGCTTCCGAACGGGGAATATCCCTCAAAAAAGGCGTGTACGTGAGCGTAACGGGACCACAGCTGGAAACCCGGGCCGAATACCGGATGCTGCGCCAGTGGGGCGCTGATGCCGTGGGTATGTCGACGGTGCCGGAAGTGATCGTGGCTAATCAGATGGGCATGGCCGTTTTTGGCGTGTCGGTCATTACGGATATGTGCCTGCCCGATACGCTGGAAAAAGCCGACATCAGCAAAATTATCGCGGCCGCCGGTGCCGCCGAACCGAAACTGACGGAACTGATGCGGGGCCTGGTGGAGCGGTTATAGCGGGCATCCGGTTTAGTGGGGGTGGTCATTTTTGTCATCCAAAGGCCGTGTTGACGGCGCTGAACGGTAAAAAATGACCACCCGGCGATACCCTACCTGGTCCGCGTCATCTCGTGGCTGGATACCCAGTCGAGGGATGAGATGGCGGCTGCCAGCGAGAGTTCACCGGCGGTAACAACCCCCGCCACAATCTCCGCAAACTTGTGCACATTGCCGTCTCCGTAGCACCCCATCAGGGTCAGGCATTCCCGCTGGGTGGGCAGACCCGTACCTCCGCCCACGGTGCCCACAATGAGGGAGGGCAGGGTGACACAGCCGTATAAATCGCCGTTGGGCCGCAGCTCCGACGTGGTGATAGCCGCCGAGGATTCGGCCAGGCAGGCTACATCCTGACCCGTAGCGATGAACAAAGCCGCCAGCCCATTTACCGAGTGCAGGCCGTTGTTATTGGCCCCGGCCATAAACGCCCCCAGATTACCGATGCGGGCGTGCCGGTCCAGTTGCTCCGGGTCAACCTGTAATTCCCGCAACAGCAGGTCTTTCGGGATGACTACTTCGGCCGTGACGCGCTTGCCCCGGGTATGCAGCGTGTTAATGAACGAAGGTTTCTTATCGGTAGCGAGGTTGGATTCCAGGTAAAAATGCTCCACGTTTTCTACCTGCTGCAACAGGTAGTTGCAGGCCGCCAGGGTGGCTTTGCTCACCATGTTTTGCCCCGCAGCATCGCCGGTGGTGTAGCCAAACCGCAGGAAAAGCATGCGCCCGGCCTGATAGGGAGTGATGTAGATCAATTTGGCATAGCGGGAGGTGCTTTCGGCTTCGGCCCGCAGTTCGGCTTCGTGAGTAGCAATCCAGTGGGCCAGGTTGCGGGCGGCACGGGCATCCGCCATCACAAAAACGGGTGCCCGCTGCATCCCTTCATCCACTACCGTGCAGGTTATTCCCCCGCATTGGTTGAGCAACTTGATGCCCCGGTTGTACGAGGCCACCAGGGTGCCTTCCGTAGTAGCCATCGGAATCAGGAAATCGCCCTGAGCGTGTTCGCCATTGATGCGCAGTGGCCCGGCCAGCCCAATGGGGACCTGGGCCACCCCAACAAATTGCTCGCAGTTGCCCTGCACCAGGGCGGGGTCAAACCCGTAATTTGTCAGGTGAGTGGGCGTTGTTTGGGTAAACTGCTGGATGTAGTCCTGCCGTTGGCGGATGATGTCCGGCGACATGTCATTGGCCGGGTTGCGCGGAACACCGGTACGGATGCCGTCATGGGGGAGGGCGGGCAGCGGCTGTTGCAGGTCATCGGTCACGGTAATCACCAGCGTTCCGAATGGCTGGGTCTGGAGGGTCAGTTCGAGGGTATGCTGGCCCGGTGCCAGCGGCTCCGCCCGGGCGTACGCATTGACCCGGCGACGGAGGGGGAACTCGAGGGGATTGGCGAGCGATATCTGACTGACGTCAAGGGCTTCGTTTCCCTCCAGCTCCAGCCGGAAGGCCGTTACCGGGTAGTCTGCCCCGTCAATACGAATTCGGGTCAGACCCGTGAAGCGGGCATCGGCCAGTCGATTCTTCAGGGAGAACGTAAAGCCATCCGGCGTGTTGTGCAGGCTGTTGCGGTTATAAAGTTGTTTTAACAGGACGTTGGGTATAAATCGAAACATGCAGTTTTTAGTTAACAGTTTACCAGTTGATGTTGTGCGTAACCATAACCCCAGTCGCGTTCACAGCCATTAAAAGCCAGCAAGCTACAAACAGTAACAGTCAACCGGTAAACTACAAACGTAATTGAGTACAGTGTGTCAACAATTTCCATCATTATTCCGGTTTTAAACGAAGAAAAGATGCTGCCCCTGATTTTTCGGCAGCTCCGGCAGCTATGCCCCGCCCCCGACGAACTTATTCTGGTTGATGGGGGGAGTAGCGACCAAACGGTGACCCTGATTGAGGAGTATATGGAACAGGAAGGGGTAACGGCAGGGCACCTGCCCGTGCAGTTGCTCAACTGCCCGGTGGCCCGGCGTTCGAGTCAGATGAACCTGGGTGCGCAACGGGCAACGGGTACCTACCTGTGTTTTTTACATGCCGACACGGTACTGCCCGCTGATGCGCTGACGGTCATTGGCCAGACCCTGGCCCAGTCCGGAACGGCGGCTGGGGGCTTTATTTCCCTGATGCGCGGGCCGCTGCGAACGCGCTGGATAACGTCATTTCACAATTACATTAAAACCTACTACGCCCCGCTCTTATTTCGACCCCGTCTGTTTTTTTTCAAAGGTGCGCGGCTGCTCTTCGGCGACCAGGTTATTTTCTGTCGTCGGCAGCAGTTTCTGGATTGTGGCGGCTACGCCGATGAATTACCCATTATGGAGGAAGCGGATCTGCTGCTTCGGCTGGTCCAGTACGGGCGCATCCGGCAGGTAAACCGACTGGTCGAATCATCGGACCGGCGCGTGGCTAAATGGGGTTTCTGGCGGGCGAACGGCCTGTTTCTCTACGTCGGGTTTTTGTGGGGTATGGGCTACCCGGCCGAAAAACTGAAGCGTGTTTTTGAGGATATTCGGTAAAGGAAATGATAAATTCCGTCAACGTACTGACGCAATTTAGCTAAATTGCGTCAGTACGTTGACGGAATTTAGCTAAATTGCCCTATGGAATTTAATCGATACCTGTTCCCGATTCTACTTGAACACCTTGTTTCTAACAAGGTCAATCTGATTTTTGGTACCCGGCGGGTTGGTAAAACGTACCTGATAAATCAGCTGCTGGCCCACACTGGCTACCGAACGCTGGTAATGGCCGGTGAAGATATGGACACGCAGCAACTGCTGGCCCCGCGCAGTATTGCCAACTACCGGCGGCTGCTGGAGGGTATCGACTTGTTGATTATTGACGAAGCGCAGGAAATTCCTGACATCGGTCCTGTGTTGAAACTGATTGTCGATCATATCACGCCCCTGCGCATCATCGTTACCGGCTCGTCGGCGTTCGATTTGGCGAATCTGTCGGGCGAGCCCCTGACGGGCAGGGCTTTCACGCACCAGCTCTATCCGCTGGCTCAACGAGAACTGTCACCTTACGAAAACAGGCTGGAAACCCGGCAACGACTGGACGACCGGTTGATTTATGGCAGCTATCCCGAACTGTTTCAGCTTCCGACCAACAGCCGTCGGGAACAATACCTGACCAACCTGGTCAATGCTTATTTGCTGAAAGATATTCTGGCCTTCGAGGGCGTGCGTAATGCCGCCAAAGTCAAGGACCTGCTCCGGCTTATTGCTTTTCAGGTGGGCAAAGAGGTATCGATGGAGGAAATTGGACGGCAGTTGCAGATGAGCAAAAATACTGTCGAGAAATACATCGATCTGTTTACTAAAGTGTTTATTCTGGTACGCGTTGGCGGATTTAGCCGAAATCTGCGCCGGGAGGTAACGAAAACAACCCGATTGTTTTTCACGGATACGGGCATTCGAAACGCGCTCATCGGTGATTTTCGCCCGCTATCGCTCCGAACCGATACGGGTGAACTTTGGGAAAATTACCTGATTGCCGAACGAATGAAATCCATACAGGCACAACAGCGGTTAGTTACTTTTTACTTCTGGCGCACCTACGACCAGCAGGAAATCGACTGGCTCGAACTGGAAAATGGCCTGCTTCGCGCTTACGAGTTCAAATGGTCCGTGAACCCCACTACGCTGGCGCGGGTGAAAGCGCCAAAAGCCTTCGCTGACAATTACCCTGATGCGTCATTCGAGGTCATTCACCGGGACAATTACCTGGATTTTATCGGGTAGAACCTCCAGTTGTTTTTTTTTCAGGCGTAGTATCATTTGCCTGCTACAAGCCGTGAACAACTCGGTTGTCGACAGGATATTACACCATGTTTACAATTCCCGCTTTCGATTACGTGGCCTCTCCGCTGATGGTGCTTTTTTTTGGGCTGCTGCTGCTGATTCAGTGGCGGTATCCATTACGTAAACAGCACTACGCGTCACTGCGCCGGATAATCCGCAACATTGGCGTGGCGTTACCCACGTTTGTCATACTTCGGCTGGCCCTGCTGCCGTTGCCGCTGCTCACCGCTGTCTGGGCAAAAGACAACAATATTGGGCTGATCAACTGGTTGTTTCCGGAGCAGGGGATAGGGGCGTGGGTGGGGTACGCGCTGGGTTTTCTGGCTTTCGACTACGCCTACTATTGGTGGCATTACGCTACGCACCGGGTCAGTTTCCTCTACCGGTTTCACCAGGTGCACCACTCCGACCTGGATATGGATACGTCAACCGCTATCCGGTTTCATTTTGTCGAGCTGCTGATGAGTGTCGCCTTTCGGGTGCTGCTCGTGCTGGCGTTTGGCATTGGTTTCTGGGTGGCTATTGTCTACGAGGTGGTTTTTGAAACAGCCGCGCAGTTTCATCATTCAAACTGGAAGTTGCCCAAATGGGTCGAAGCAACGATCAACGTCCTGTTCGTTACGCCCCGGATGCACGGCATTCACCATTCCATTGTCCGCGACGAGTTCAACTCCAACTGGGGAACCGTCTTTTCGCTCTGGGACCGCCTGCACGGCACGCACCGGATGGACATCGCCCAGCGGGAGTTGACAATGGGCGTGCCGGCCTACCGGGACGACGATGAACTCACGGTGGGTAAGCTACTGGCCATGCCGTTCCAGAAACAGCGCGACTGGAAACTGCCCAACGGCGACCGGCCTGAAACACGAACCAGGGCGGGAGCTTCAGCGGATAGCGAAACAGATGCTTGAATTGATCATTCAGGCTATCCGGCGCAGGCTCCCAATCCCCAGGTTATTATAATGGATTGCCCGGGCCGCGTGTCATTGATGATTGACTACCGGTTTCATGGCTATTTTTGTCCGGGTAAAGACTACCGGGCTAAAATCAGCCTGAAAAGATTAATAAAAACCCAGAGACTGCTCGCTGAACTGTGTCAAGACTAAGGGGGAATAGAAGTGAAATAAAAATTACCCTTTAATTTCACTTTACCATGACTGACTCATTCGATTACGAAGCCTTCAAACAGGCAGCTATCAAGGGCCTTTACGAAGGCAAACCACTCACGGGCGAAAACGGTTTGTTCGCCCCAATGCTTAAGCATTTTCTCGAAACCGCCCTGGAAGGCGAGATGGACAGCCACTTGCTCCAGACCCGGCAAACCGAGCAAAATCGCCGGAACGGCAAGAACGCCAAGACGGTAAAAAGCAGCGCTGGTCTGCTCGAACTGACCACGCCCCGCGACCGCTCCGGCAGTTACCAGCCCCAGCTCGTTCCCAAGCGGCAAGTGGTCCTCACCGACCAGTTGGAAGCCAAGATTCTCTCTCTCTACGGCATGGGCAGCAGTTATGCTGATATTAGTCAACATCTGGGCGAGATGTACGGTTACGCCTTGTCTGACAGCGAGTTAACGGCCATTACTGATCGCGTCGTTCCCGCCATGCGCGAATGGCAGAACCGCCCTTTAGAGAGCCTGTACACGCTGGTTTGGCTCGATGGCATCTATTACAAGGTGCGCCAAGAGGGTAAGGTGGTAACGCGGGTATTGTACAGCGTACTTGGTTTGACGCTGTCGGGCAAGAAGCAAGTTTTGGGTATCTACACCGCTGAGAGTGAGTCGGCTCGCTTCTGGCTGACAGTTCTCAATGATCTAAAAAACAGGGGAATAGAAGATGTGCTAATTACCTGTGTGGACGGTTTGAAAGGGTTCGATACGGCCATTGCCAATGTGTATCCAGCCGCTACGGTACAACTTTGCATTGTGCATCAGTTGCGCAACTCTTTTCGCTTCATTCCCAACAAACTGCTGACCGACTTCGTCAAGGACATCAAAACAGTCTACCAAGCCGCTGATGGCGTACAAGGGTGGGAAAACCTGCTGCTGGTGCAACAGAAATGGAGTCAGAAATATCCGCAGGCGGTACAGCCCTGGGTGGAGAAATGGGCGTTGCTCTCGCCGTTTTTCGACTACCCATCGGCCGTTCGAAAAGTGATGTACACAACCAACACAGTGGAAGGGTATCACCGCCAGCTACGCAAAGTAACGAAGACCAAAGGGGCGTTTAGTTCGGATATAGCCCTTCAAAAACTGGTCTATCTGACGATCCAGAACCTACAGGTCAAGTGGGAGACGACAACCCACAACTGGAAGAGTGTCCTTAACGAGTTGAGCATTATCTTTGAAGACCGCATCAAACCTCACCGCTTCGATTAACCCAAAGGCTGACACAGTTCAGCAAGCACTCCCTATCAGTCAGAACTATGGAACAAAGGCTAAACTCACTATGCGGCCCAAAGCGTCTATATAGGCAATGCCACCCAATATCTGCCCATCATTATACACATACAAAGTACTCGCCCCTGATCCTTTACCATCCAGGTTATCAGCCGTTAGCCTGAATAAGTTGCGAAGTCCGGGTCTCTGTAAGCCGTCCTTCTCTAGGCTCTCTGTTGTGATAACGGCATCGAACTGATCATTTACCTGAACCACACTGTCATTTATTTTGACGCTTACTGTTAATGTATTGTTGTTTTTTTCGTTCAGTTTGAACGAATGCCTGTGAACCGTTTAAGGAGTTCGATTGGCTGGCTAGCCCCGTAATGAGATAGGTAGCATTAAATTTCCCAACCAGGGAAGTAGCTAAATCAGGACCAACCGGCTGATTATCGTCTTTACAGGCCACAAGGGAAAGCGCTAAAAAGCAAAAGAGAGCCATGATGGAGTTTTTCATGCGCGAAGAATTTAGGAGATGAATATGCCATAGCAATATAAGGAAACCAGGTGATTTGTGACTGTCAATAGGCTGAAAATAATGCCGGGTACTTATCAACGCAGTACCAATTCTGCGGGACTCATTCTTCTGCGGCCGGACGGGAAGTTTTATCGTTCCGAAACCGTGCCTCATGACAACTGCCTGAACTTAGCATTTCTTCTATCGGTTAATTAACCCAACTCTGTTTTACCTTATTTGCCATGCGTTACACCCTTCTATGTTGGGTGTTGCTCTTACGTTGGTAGTAGGATTAGGCCCGATTTTTTTGCTTTTTAACCCCAGGTTAGCTTTATTCCCTCAATCTATTCTTCATGTTGTTTACTAATAAACCTATCACGCTTGCCCACTATTTGTTCCTTCCGTTCATTGCTTTGCTGGTTGTACTGAGTGCCATTTCCGCACCGGCACAGCTATTTAGGACGGGTACCAACGATACGACCAAAGCAACACTGGTACCGCAACGTCCGGTCGATTCGCTGGGTCGGCGAACGCCCCGCGGTACGGTGCTCGGGTTCATCAAGGCGGTGGAGCAGGAAGATCATGTGCCGGCCGCGCAGTACCTGAACCTAGTCGGAATGACGAAGATGCCCGCTCTATCAGGCGCTGGCCGGGCACTAGCGTCGCAAAAAGTCCTCGACCAGCGGAGTAACTATCATTCCCTAACGCTCATCAGGAACGAGATCACCGGTAGGACCAAGGATAAATCAGGTCCTAACCTGGATCTGGTAGGAACGGCCGAAGTCAACGGTGAGAAGGTCGATATTCTGCTCGAAAAAATAGAAGACCCTACCGATGGCCCTATCTGGCTTTTTTCTTCAGAAACCGTGCAGCGGATGCCCGCCCTGAGCGAAAAACTCGATGGTTTTACGATCGGAACGATACTTCCTGATTTTCTGATCGATAATAAGTGGAGCGGGGTACCCATAGGCCACTGGTTGGCCATGTTTGTGCTGGTCGTATTGGGTTATCTGCTGGCGGGGCTCATGGCTACGCTGCTGGTCGGCCTGTTGCGGATTCCTGGAAAAAAGCGAAAGAGCCACAGGTAGCAGAGGTTGTTCAGGCGTTTGTGCTACCCATTCGGATTTATCTGGCCGTGTGGCTCTTTGTGTTTGCCAGTGAGAATATCGGCGTATCCATCATCATCCGCCATAAATTCAGCGATGTTACGGTCGTGGTGGGCTTAGTGGCTTTTCTGTTACTGCTGTGGCAACTCATCGATGTGGTGTCGCAGTACGCCCGGCGGTGGCTGCTTGAGACCGGGCAGCCGGGCTGACTCTCCGCCGTGCTTTTTGTTAGGCGGGGTATCAAACTCGTTCTGATTGCGTTTGGTGTCATTTCGGTACTTAACGTGTTGGGCTGGGACGTAACCACCGGGCTGGCTGCTATGGGCATTGGCGGTATTGCGCTGGCATTGGGTGCGCAGAAAACGATCGAAAACTTTGTGGGTAGCATCACCATCATTGCCGATCAGCCCCTGCGGGTGGGCGACCTTTGCAAGGTGGATGATACAATTGGTACGGTGGAACAGATTGGGATGCGCTCGACCCGTTTCCGCACCGTGAACCGAACGATTGTGATTGTGCCCAACGGGCAGCTGGCAGCGCTGAAAATAGAGAACTTCGCCTTCCGCGACCGGCTACTCTTCAACCCACGCTCCAGCTACGCTACGAAACACACCCGACCAGATTCGTTATGTGCTGGCCGAACTCCGGTCGGTGCTGCGCAATCACCCGAAGGTTAATCCCGATCCGGCGCGGGTTCGCTTTGTGGGCCTGGGTGAAAACTCACTGGACCTGGCCGTTTTTGCGTACATCAACACGAGCGATTTCAACGAATTCCTGGGATACAGGAAGACCTGATGCTGCAAATGATCGATCTAGTAGAGGACAGCGGGACCGGCTTTGCCTTCCCGTCTCAAACGCTCTACATGGGGAAAGACAAGACGATGTCGGAAGAGAAAACCCGCGAAGCTGAGCGGAAAGTCGCGAATGGCGGGAAAATGATGAGTTACCGGGCCGGCGTAAGCCCCGACGTCTGCCCGTGTCACTAAAGTTGCCCTGCGCCAATTTCATCTTCTGCCTGTAATTGATGAGCTTACCACATTAACGACCGTTTCTGTCAGGATACGCTCCGTTACTCCGTCAACCTGAAGCAAAAAACCATGTCACGTCGCACGCACGTTCACTCACAGGGCAGTATGCCGGTTGGTTACTTTCTTACGGCTTGCCCGCCCATTCTACTACTGAATACCGGAGCAACATTCGGTCAGGCACCACCCGATGCTGACATCTTTCTCATTGATCTGACCTATAAAAATCAGGCCATTCAAGTTGGCAAGCCAATCAACATTACCCAGCGAAAAGGGTACGATAATCAACCTTCCTTCACGCCCAATGGTAAAAGCGTTCTGTACACCTCCATGCGGGAAGACGGGCAAACCGACATATACCGTTTCGACTTTCTGTCGGCCGGACGACACCGCTAACAACGCCCGAAGGCGAATACTCTCCCACCGTTACGCCCGATACGGCCTATTTTTCGGTGATTCGGGTGGAGAGCGACAAAACGCAGCGTCTGTGGAAATTTCCGATGTCGGGGGTTGGTTCGCCTATGGTGGTACTGGAAAACGTGAAGCCGGTGGGGTATACTGCTGGCTCACTCCTGATTCGCTGGCCCTGTTCATTCTGGGAGATCCGAACTCACTCCAACTGGCCCGCGTCAGTACGGGCGACACCGCCGGATGTGGGAGCATATTGGCCGTTCGCTCCATAAAATCCCGCGCAAAAAGGCACTGAGCTTCGTGCACAAACGCACCCCTGCTGACTGGGCGATTAAACAGCTCGACCTGCAAACGAATCGGGTCACCGTTATTGCCCCCACGCTGCCGGGTAGTGAAGATTTCGTCTGGACGCCCGATGGATCATTACTAATGGCACAGGGGTCAGTTTGTACGTATTCAACCCCAAAATCGACCTCCGCTGGACGCAACTGGCCGACTTCGGTTCGGCTGGTATCAAACAGATAACCCGGTTGGCTATCGACCCGGCAGGTAAAAAACTAGCGTTGGTTGGGCAGTGATAGGGGTGCTTACTTGCCACCCCCGGCTTTGCTATCTGGTTTATCAACCTTTCCAGTCGTGGTCGGATTGGTAGGGGTTTCCAGGTGATTCCAGTTGATGAGGATGTTCCAGACCAGCGGAGCGTCGTGGTGATTCAGGTAGCGGTGCAAGGGGTCGAAGGTGAAGGCAATGACCCGCCCCGCCCCAACCGGCACGTTGAAGATGCCCCCATGCCCAATAATGGTCTGCTCATTGCGCACCATGCCCGATAGCACATACGGGTCTTCCTTTTTGAGTATGGCCGGTTTGGCCGCTTCCTTTTCCGGTTTTTTGTCGGGCATGCCCAGAATAGCTCCTTTGTAGGGTTCTTCGTCCTTGAGGGGTTTGGTGCCGTATTGCAGCAGCATCATGTCGCGGTTGTACAGTTTGGTTTGCAACAGGGGCGCAATACCCCGGAATATGGGAAATGTTTCGGGAAAGCCGTACATGATGGGGTTATTGGGCTGTCGGTTTTTGACCTGCACAATAGAGCCGGGATGAAACAGGGTTGGGGCGCTGACGGGCTCCAGGTCGCGGACGATGCCCGTTTCGGCGACCATCGGGAGGAATTATCCAGGGTTATCAGTACCCC
>CAWARB010000024.1:0-182208 GCA_963784335.1 uncultured Cytophagales bacterium
GGAACCCAAGCCAGACGGTACACTCATCCGAAAATACTATCCGGTTGAATCTGGAACGCAATAAAGTTGCTTTTTTCCCGGCAAACTGGACACTGGTACATCCCATTACGGAAAAAAGCCCCTTGTATGGCCGTACGCCCGAAGAACTCGAACGGTCTGATACAGAGGTGTTAATTTCCCTCCAGGCGCTGGACGACACGTTTGTACAGATGGTCCACACCCGTTTTTCGTATCGCTTCAGCGAAATACGCTGGGGCCATAAGTTCAAACCCATGTTTGACCGTGACCAAAAAACCGAACTCGACCTGATAAACTCGACGAAACCGAAGAGACTGAACTAAACTGAGGAACCGCCTGAGAAGGCAACCCCGAACTAACCCAGGACAGCAGGACGTGGGCGAAACGCGAAACCGTGTTTTTACGCTTTACAATTCGGTGCTCCTTTTAACCGCGTTTATGTACACAAACCTTATCCCCGAAACCTACCCCGTGATTATGCCCCCCTTTCTACGCCCCGGCGACACCGTTGGCGTAGTAGCCCCCGCCAGTTGGTTCCCGTACGAAGAACTCGCAGAAGGGCTACGGATTCTGCGCGACGACTGGCACCTGAACGTCATTGAAGGCGATAGCCTGCACGCTATCGACGGTCCTTTTGCCGGTTCCGATGACCTGCGCCGGGCCGACATCCAGCGCCTTTTCGACAATCCCGATGTGCGGGCGGTCCTGGCCGCCCGGGGAGGGTACGGCTGCTACCGACTTGTTGACGGACTTGACATGACCGGTATTCGGGCCAGCCCGAAATGGCTGGTAGGCTTTAGTGATGTAACGGTGTTATTAAGCCTGCTGCAAAAAAACGACATTGTCAGTCTGCACGGTCTGATGCCCCGGCAGTTTGGCGACCCCGAGCGGTCTGCTTCCCAGGAGTCGGTCCGGCAATGGTTGTTTGGTGAAGTGCCTACCCATTATGCGGTGGCCGCTCACCCCTTAAACCGATTGGGCCGGGCCGAAGGGCAATTAGTAGGCGGCAACCTGACGCTGCTGCTTAACTCCGTCGGAACCCCAACCGATCTGGATTTTGGTGGAAAAATTCTCTTCATCGAAGACATCGACGAAACCCTCTTTTCCCTCGACCGGATGATGACCCAACTCCGGCGGGCCGGGCATCTGCGGGATCTGGCCGGTTTGGTTGTCGGGCAATTTACCGACATGCGCGCCAGCAGTTCGCTGCCATTCAATAAAGATTCGTTTGAGATTATTGCCGATGCGGTAGCTGATTATTCGTACCCTATCCTGTTCGATTTCCCGGCTGGTCACGTCGAGTTCAATCTGGCACTGCCCATTGGCAAATCAGTTGAGTTGGTCGTGCAGCCGGAGACCGCCCGTATCAATTTCTGATCATTATAGTTGAACTGAACCATAGGGCATTTTTAAACACACTGCAAGCGGTCAGTACCCTAATGTAGCCGCATGCGTTATCATATGGCTGCATGAGGGTACTGACAATTCACAATCAGAGAAACAGCTTAATCCCGCCATTGGCCACAAAGCCTTCGAGCGGTGCCCATACTTCCCGGAAAGAAGGGCGGTCTACCGGGGGCAAAATCACCGTTTGGTACCGATTTTGCCGAACGTCCAGGATATTTTCAAAATTGATGAATACGCTGATATGTTTCCATCGCCGTTCTCCCATAACGCCCATTAACCAGTAGGAGGCCGAGCGTTCGCCTGTCGAGAGCGGTTTGGGACCAATGTAATAGGCTTCCAGACCCAGCCGAAATTTACCTTCCAGCTCGTAGACTGCCACCAGGTTCACCCGGTGTTTGGCCGTTAGTGGAATCGGACTGTTGTATTCGGCCCCATCGTACCGTCGGCGCGTATCAACCAGACTATATCCCGCATAGAGCTTTATCGCTTCGTAGCTAATGCGCAGATTAGTTTCCAGCCCCCGACTTTCAATTGGCCCGCTGGCACTGGTAAATTGGTACCCATCGCCGGACTGCCCCGGCGTAGCGAGCCCGGCGAAGCGTCGCCCGGCGTAATAATGGCCGGGATATCGAGTACCAGCGCATTATTCAACCGTGTGTAGAAGAAAAGTTGATTGATCGACACGTCCAGTACGTCAAACAGGGTTGTGCGGTAGTTCACATCGAAATTGCTCCCAACGGAGGTTTCTGCCCGCGCCGTGGTGGGATCAATGGGGCGCACATCCCGAAAGGCGACGCTTTCGGCCTCTTCGGTAAAGATAGTTGGGGCCTTGTAGCCCAATCCGCCACCCAGCCGGGAGGTAAGCCGCTCCGTCAGCCGGAACAGGGCCGATACACGCGGCAGGGTGAAAAACCCGTACCGATTGTGGTAGTCGCCCCGCAGGCCGGTTTCCAGCGTCAGCCAGGGACTGAACTGGTACCTGTTTTGCACAAAACCGCCAACCGTGCCATACTGGTAATTGCGGGCCGAACTGGTGCCCCCTTCGGTGAATTGCTCCGTCCACAGATTTCCCCCGCCGATCCATTCCGACCGTTTTCCGGTATGGCTATAACTGGCCTCGGTAAAGCTGGCCACCTGATGACCGGCGAAGCGGTAGCCGGGTTGGGTAATGATCCGGTTGAAATAACTCACGCTGTTTTTTAAGGTTAACACCGACCGTTCGAAGCGTTTGTCAAACTGGAGCTGTGAGGAAACCCGATCCGAGCGGTTACGCTCAAAATACTGGTGAATGTTATCGGCCCGTCCGTCAATCACCTGCATATCCCCGCCAATCCGGTTTTCCCAGTTACCCATTGCCCCAACGGTGAGCGTGGTCGTTGGATTCAGATAAAAGGAGAGCCGGGGGTTAACGGTGTATCGCTCGTACCTGGGCAGGGCAGAAAAGCCGGTTTTGTCGGGGTCATATTCCCGTTGGGTGTTTCGGGCCGCGAACAAAGTCACGCCAATCTTATCCCACTTTTGCCCCCAAAAACCACTGACATCGAGCCCCCGTGCGGTGGTGCCATTGACCATAAAACTAAGTTCCCGTTCCTGAGTGGGCTTTTTGGTTATCAGATTGACCAGGCCCGCAATGGCTCCTCCTCCGTATAGCGTCGATGCCGACCCTTTGATAACTTCGACTTGACGCAGGTTAAGCGGTGGAATCTGCAGGATGCTCAATCCAGCCGCAAAGCCCGAATAAAGGGGTAAGCCGTCCTGCAAAATCTGGGTGTAGCGCCCATCCAGCCCCTGAATACGAATCGTGGCATTGGCCGACACCGGCGAGGTTTGCTGCACCTGAATGCCGGTACTTTCGTTCAACTGCATCCGGATATCACCCGGTCGCATGTTGGATTTCTCGTCCAGTTCTTCCCCGGTGATGGCCTCAATCCGGGTGGGCGTATCGTCAATCGAGCGATTACTTCGGGTAGAAGTCACTATCACTTCTTCGAGTTCTTCGCCCTCTGGAGAGAGCAGCACCGTGAGTGAGTCCGCACCCGGCAGCAGCAGGCTATCCGTGCGGCTTTGGTAGCCCACGAACGAGCTGGTAATCGTATAACGGCCCGCCGTTGGGATGGGTAGGGTGAGCCGCCCGGACGCGTCTGTGGTAGCGCCCGTCTGGCCGGGCGTTAGTACGACTGAGGCCCCCGGCAGGGGCTGGCCCGTGGCGGCATCCTGAATGACCATATGCAGGACGGATTGTGCCCGGGCTACGGACAACAGAGAAAGTGTCAGCCAAAGCGACACAAGGAGGAATTTCATAGATAAAAGAAAATCAGGTTAGCGAAAAGCAGCCTTCACCAGCCAGGGATTGACCGGAAAGGAGCATACAGAAAAACATGCTAACCTAAACGCGGGGGCTGCCAGATTCGGCCCGGCACATGAAGCGGGTGCATAGGGCGGTAAAGCAATAGGGGTGCCGCCATGGGTAAAACGGATAAAACGGTGCCACCCATCAGGCGTGGCGGCTGTGGCAGGGCAAAACCGGGACAGGTAGCACAAAGACAGAACGGGGAGCAACCGGCTTCATGCGCGTGATCATCTGGAGCCGTTGGGAAGCCTGTTCCGTAGGGGCACTCAGTTCATCGGGGCAAAAAGCATCGCAGGGTAGCCCGGAAAGGACCAGCACATAGAGTACCCAGATGATTCGCCACAGTTTCACGGGGTAAATGTACAAAGACCGGGCTAAAAAGTAGTTTTTGCTCACAAGTCTGCATCCGCCCATTCACCGTGAATACACGTTTCCAGACGGTATTTTCACCGCCAAAAGCACCGTTCGTTTTTGTGTCCGGCACATTGATAAACGCTCAAAAAGAAACCCGGTAAGCAAAATGTCTTTGCTTACCGGGTTAATTAACAGCCCGTTATCAGGCAGCAATCGAACCACACACGTTAGTTACCGGTCGATGGCGTCAGTTGTTTAACGGCGATGCCCTTGTTGGCAAACTCCATATAGTCGGTGGTCAGGTGGCAAAGGGATTTTACGCCCAGTACAAAACCACCTTCATCAATCACAAAATCGGGCGTGTGGTGCGAACCAACCTCTTCGGCTTTTTTCCCCTTGGCCATGCCGCCCAGGAAGAAAAAGAAGCCCGGCACTTTCTGCTGAAAGAACGAGAAATCTTCAGCCCCCGTCTGAGCGGGCGTGATAATGATGTTGTTTTTGCCCGCTACCGTCTGCAATGAGGGCAGCATCTGCTCGGTCAGTTTTGGGTCGTTATACGTCACGGGATACATGATGTCAATCTTTACGTCGGCTTTGGCCCCCGCGCTCTCGGCAATATTGGTGGCAATCTCATTAATGCGCCGATGAACCATCTTCTGGGCTTCGGGGCTGAACGTACGGATGGTGCCAATCATGTTCGCTTCTTCGGGAATGATGTTCTGCCGAATACCGCTATGCAGGGCACCTACCGTTACCACAGCCGCATTGTCGGTCAGGATTACATTCCGACTCACGATGGTTTGTAGCCCCATTACTACCTGAGCCGACGTAACAATCGGGTCAACGCTCGACCAGGGAGCGGCTCCGTGTGCCTGACGGCCTTTGATTTTTATTGAATACTGGTCAACGGCGGCCATCGTGGCGCCCGACCGGTATTTGATAGTACCAACTTCGGTTTGCGAATTGATGTGCAGGCCAAAAATGGCGTCTACTTTCGGGTTATTCAGCACCCCTTCTTTCACCATCAATTCGGCACCCCCTTCTTCACCAGTCGGTGCGCCTTCTTCGGCAGGCTGGAAGATGAACTTCACGGTGCCACGCAGGTCACTTTTTACGGAGCTCAACACTTCGGCTACGCCCATCAGCATGGCCACGTGCGAATCATGACCACAGGCGTGCATAACCCCGGTTTGCTGCCCGTTGTACTCGGTTCTCACGTCCGACTTGAACGGTAACTCATTACGCTCGGTCACGGGCAGGCCGTCCATATCGGCCCGTAGTGCCACTACCGGCCCTTCCTTACCGCCCTTGAGCAAGCCAACGACGCCCGTTTTACCCACGCCGGTTTTTACTTCTATACCCAGCGACTTCAGGTGAGCGGCAATCTTTTCTGCGGTCTTAAACTCCCGGTTGCCCAACTCCGGATGCTGGTGAATCTCCCGGCGCCAGGTTATCACCTTTTTTTCGAGGCTTTCGGCCGTTTTGTCCATGCGGGCATTCAGGGTATTGGCCTGCCCCAATGCTACCTGAGAAAAAAGGCCGCCAAGGGCCAGTGACGAAGCGAGTAAAATCTGTTTTTTCATCAAACTATAGTTTTCAACACTGATTAAACCAGTGCTAAAGTTACAAATAAGTTAGTCAGTTAACACGCCTTACCCGATGATAACCAACAATACATTCGTGAATACCGGTCAGTTGCCCCTTTATATTTTCCTTTTTTGCTCATTGACCAAACGAAGACCCGTTTTCTCCTGCGGTAAAAAGTCCGTTACCTTTACGCACTGGTGCACTGCCTCTAAAAAAACTGTTAGTTTACAAATTCCCTTTTCATGACGTTCTCCCTCCGGTTACTCGGGTTACTTTTCCTGCTGATTTCTCCACTTTTGTCAGCCAAAGATGTACGGATCGAATCGCCTAATGGCCGGATTGTTTTCGTATTCAACCTGGCTAAAACATCACCTACCTACCGGGTTCTTTTCGACAAAAAGACCCTGGTTAACCAGTCAGCGCTCAACCTTACGTTTCAGGGAAGCGGCCTATTCGGCGCCAACCTGAAACAGGGGAAACCCCTTATCCGCGAGATTGACGAAACGTACGAGCTGGTAGTGGGCAAAGTGAAAACGGCCCGCAATCATTGCCGGGAAGCCGTTTTTCCATTGAGCGAAAAGTCGGGCAGCAAGCGGCTCATTCATCTGGTAGTGCGGGTGTTCGACGACGGTGTGGCTTTTCGGTACGAGTTCCCCAAACAGCCGAACTGGTCGGATTACGTATTGACCGACGAGAAATCGACCTTTAACCTGGCGCAGAACCCAACGGCTCACGTGCTTTTTCGGCTCAACTTCCTGACCTCGCACGAGGGGTTGTATACTACCATTCCACTGGATAGTATCCGACAGGATACGCTCATGGACATGCCTGCCCTGTTTGAATACCCGGACAAAACCTGCCTGGCCATTACGGAAGCAGCGCTGACCGATTATGCGGGTATGTATTTGATTAAAAAGAACGGCCTCCTGACCAGCCAGCTTTCGCCCCTGCCAAACCAGTCGGGGCCGGTTGATGACATGACCAAAGTAAAAGCCGTTTTGCCTCACCAAACGCCCTGGCGGGTGATGCTCATCGGCGACCGGGTGGGCACGCTCATTGAATCGAATATCCTGACGAGTTTGAGCCCGCCCAATAAGATCCCGGATGTGTCGTGGATCAAGCCCGGCAAAACAACCTTTCCCTGGTGGAACGGGACCATCGTTCCCGATACAGTTTTTGCCCCGGGCAATAACTTCGAGACCCAGAAGTACTACATCGACTTCTGCGCTGATAACCACATTGATTACCATACGGTAGTGGAATACGGGGGGCACGAATGGTACGTGAGCGATGGCACCAATTATGTGCCCGGCCCCAATGCCGACGCAGCCAAAGCCATTCCGGGCCTGGACATGCAGAAAGTGTGCGACTACGCCAAAAGTCGGGGCGTGGGCATTCGGGTTTGGGTGTACTGGTCGGCACTCTACCCCCGCATCGACTCAGTACTCGCCCAGTACGAACGCTGGGGAGTCAAGGGTATGATGGTTGACTTTATGGACCGCGACGATCAGGAAATGGTCAATATCCAGGAACAGATGCTCCAGAAGGCGGCCGAACACAAGATACATATTCAGTTCCACGGGGCCTACAAACCCACGGGCATGCACCGCACCTACCCCAACGAGTTCACGCGGGAAGGCACCCTCAACTACGAGGTGAATAAGTGGGACACGCTCGTCACGCCCGACCACGACATCAACTTCCCCTTCACCCGGATGCTGGCGGGTGCAACCGATTTACACCTCGGCGGCTTCCGGGCCGTACCAGCCGGTCAGTTCAATGTGCATTACATCCGGCCCATGATGTTCGGCACCCGCTGCCACCAGTTGGCGATGTACGTAGTGCTGGAAAGTTACCTCGGTATGGTAGCCGACTACCCCGATGCCTACAAAGGCCAACCGGGTTTCGAGTTGCTGACGCAGATACCCACCATCTGGGACGAAGTGCGGGTGCTGGCGGCCGAAGTAGGCCAGCACATTACCATTGCCCGGCGCAAGGGCGACGACTGGTTTGTGGGGAGTATAACCAACTCGAAAGCCCGCGAAATTCCGATAAAACTGGATTTCCTCTCCGACGGCAACTACACGGCCGACGTTTACGCCGATGCACCCGACGTAGCCCAGAACCCGAACCACCTGGTGCAACAGACGCGCACCGTCGTGAAAACGGATGCAGTTATGCTCAAGCTGGCTGCCGGTGGCGGGCAGGTTATCCGGCTGCGGAAACAGCCCTGAACAAACCTCTTCATCCTCCCGTTGAAAAGCATAGACTCAACAACATTATCCCATGATCAACTGCCTGCTCAAAGCGTTCCAGATTGGCGTTATTGCCGGAATGCGCACCCTGGTCGCACCCGCCCTGGTGAGTTATAAACTGGCCCATGCCCAACCCGGCCGGAGCATCGGTCCGGCCCTACCCGACTCTAAACTTCATTTCCTGACATCCCCAACCACCGCCAATGTGTTGGCGGTGATGGCTGCGGGCGAACTGATTGCCGACAAACTTCCGCAAACACCCAGCCGTATTGGCCAACCCCAGATATGGGGGCGCATTGGTTCCGGTGCCCTGTCGGCGGCTGCCCTAACCGGGGCCGACGGTAATTCAGCCCCCATTGGCGCCGTAGTTGGAGCCCTGGGCGCGGTAGCCGGTTCGTTTGCGTTCTACCAGTTGCGCCGTTGGCTCACCCACGAGAAAGATCTCCCCGACCTATGGGTTGCCCTGGCCGAAGACGCCCTGACCATTGGTGCGGGCTGGCTGGTGGTGCATCAGGACTAATGGAATAATCAGACTTTCAGCAATTTTTGGCAGATTCTTTGCCGTAGAAAAGGCACGTCCAGGACGTGCCTTTTCTGTGAAAGATCAGCTAAAGTCTTTGTCCCTTACTATCTTTGTCAACCAAAATTGACCATCAACAACACCTTCCTGAATTATTTTTAGCCGAGTGAAAAACGCGCTTAACAAGCCATTCACTCCACTGCTCATTTACTCATTCACTCATTGACAATGCAGGTTTTAAAATTTGGCGGCACATCGGTTGGCTCCGTGGAGAGCATCAGGCAGGTTATCGAAATCATTGATACCCACCGCCAGAACGGGGATCAGATAGCAGTTGTTTTTTCGGCGATGGGGGGTATTACCAATCAGCTTATTGAAATTGGCCGCATGGCTATTTCCGGCGAACCCGATTACATGGAACTGGTCCGACGCATTGAAGACCGGCATTTTAACATCGTGAAAGCCCTCATTCCGGTAAAGGAACAGGGTAAAGTGGTAGCGCACGTTCGGGGTATTGTGAATGAACTGGAAGACCTGCTCCGGGGCGTATCGCTCATTCGCGAACTCACGCCCCGCACCCACGACCTCATTACCAGTTTTGGCGAACGGCTATCCACCACCGTCATTACCGAATGCGTCCGCAGCCGGGGTATTCCGGCCCAGTTCTGCGATGCCCGGCAACTCATCAAAACCGATGCCCAGTTTGGCCACGCCGAGGTAAATTACTCCCTGACCAATGAACTGATTCAGGAGTATTTCGCCAAACATTCAGACCGCCCCGGCACGGCCATTCCGATGATTACGGGCTTTATCGGCTCAACCGAAAAGAACGAAACAACTACCCTCGGCCGGGGTGGTTCGGACTATACGGCCAGCATTCTTGGTGCGGCTCTCAACGCCAGCATCATCGACATCTGGACGGATGTGGACGGCATGATGACCGCCGACCCGCGCAAAGTACCCAATGCGTTCAATATCCCGACCATCACCTACGCTGAAGCGATGGAACTCAGCCATTTCGGGGCCAAAGTGATTTATCCGCCGAGTTTGCAACCGGCTTTTGCCCAAAATATTCCGGTTCGGGTACTGAACACGTTCAATCCAACGCACGAGGGCACGGTGGTGAGCCGCACCGCCGACCGGCGGCAGTACACCATTACGGGTATTTCGAGCATTGACGATATTGCGCTGGTCAATTTGCAGGGGTCAGGCATGATTGGGGTGGCGGGCGTATCGGCAAAACTGTTTGGCGTGCTGGCCGCGCACAAAATCAGCGTTATTCTTATTTCTCAGGCCTCATCGGAACACTCCATCTGTTTCGCCATCGACCCGCGCGGGGCAGACGATGTGAAAGCCATTTTGGACGCCGAATTCGCCACCGAGATTCAACAGGGCCATATCGACAGCGTCGCTATTGAACGGGATTTGTCGGTTATTGCTACCGTGGGCGAAGGCATGCGGAAAAGCTCCGGTATTGCCGGAAAGCTGTTTTCGGTGCTGGGCAAAAACGGGGTCAATATTGTCGCCGTTGCGCAGGGGTCGTCGGAGATAAACATCTCGGTCGTTATCAACCGGAACAACCTGTCCAAAGCCCTCAATGCGCTGCACAACATCTTTTTCCAGTCCGAAGCGCGGGTGCTGAACCTGTATCTGGTCGGTACGGGACTGATTGGAAAAACGCTCCTGAAACAAATCTTTGACCAGTCGGAGTTTCTACGGTCGGAGAAGTTGCTGAAAGTGTGCGTTGTGGGCATGACGAACACCAAAAAGATGGTGCTCGACCCACAGGGCATCTCGTTGAACAACTGGCACGACCGGCTGCTGACGGAGGGGGTTACCACATCGCTCCCGGCCTTTGTGGAGAAGATTAAGGATTACAACCTACCCAACTCGGTGTTCATCGACTGCACGTCGGATAAGGATATTGTCCAGTTTTACGAGTCGCTGCTGGATGCCAACATTTCCGTGGTTACGCCCAACAAAGTAGCCAATTCCGGTCCCTACAGTGAGTATCGTCGGTTGCAGCGCACGGCCCTGAACCGGGGCGTCAAGTTCCTCTACGAAACCAACGTGGGTGCCGGTCTGCCCATTATCAATACCGTACAGGGCCTGATTACGTCCGGCGACCGTTTCCTGAAAATCGAAGCCATTTTATCGGGTACGCTTTCCTTCATTTTTAACACGTTCAAACCCGGCATTTCCTTCGCCGATGTGGTGCGCGAAGCCAAAGAAAAGGGCTACACGGAACCCGACCCGCGCGATGATTTGAGCGGGCAGGATGTAGCGCGCAAGATTCTGATTCTGGCCCGCGAAGCCGGTTTCCCGCTGGAACCCGCCGACGTCACCGTCACGAATATGCTGCCGGCATCCTGCCTGTTAGCCCCAACAATTCCTGACTTTTTCACTGAACTGGAACGCAACAACGACTATTTTGAGAGCCTGCTCAGCGAAGCAGAAGCCAACGGTGGGAAGCTGCGTTTTATAGCCAGTTTCGAGCAGGGCAAAGCTACCATCGGTCTGCAGTCGGTGGGGTCGGAACATCCATTTTATCAGTTGACCGGTGCCGATAATATCGTTTCCTTCACAACGGAGCGATACAAAGACCGTCCTCTTGTGGTAAAAGGACCCGGCGCGGGCGCGGAAGTAACAGCCTCCGGCGTGTTTGCCGATGTGGTGAGTATTGGTAGTTATTTAGCGTAAATTGCATGAGTAATCCGTTCTCATTTGTGTAGAAGAAACTTATGGAAAACTCCCTGCTTCAACGAATTACGTTAAATCCTGACATTTGTCACGGCAAGCCTACGGTGCGTAATAAACGCTACCTGGTTGAGTTGATTCTGGACCTGCTGGCGGCTGGTATGACCCATCAGGAAATTCTGGATGATTACCCGGCCCTGGAAGAAGATGATATCCGAGCTTGTTTGGCTTACGCAAGCCGTTTGACGAGCGTCAAAAGTATTCATCGGGTGCTCGCGTGAACTACTTTATCGATGCTCAGCTACCTTATTTGCTTGCCGACGTACTACGCCAAAAAGGATTTGACGTGTTGCACACGGATGACCTACCCGACAAAGACGAAACGGGTGATTCAGTTATTCGGGAAATTGCAGTAGAAAGGAATTATGTCATCGTGACGAAAGATTCAGATTTTCAAGATAGCTATATACTTTTCAAAAAGCCTCCCCGTCTGCTGTTAGTAACTACAGGTAACATTAAGAATAGGCAACTACTTGATCTGTTTCGACAAACAATTTCGACCATTGACGAGCTGTTCAAGAATCACACTTTTGTCGAACTAAACAACACCGATATAATACTGCATGAATAACGATTCCTAAAGTGTTTGCTGCCGTAGTTAGTATCGGTAGTTATTTAGCGCGTAAATGCACTTTATGTCACTGTAGCATTCAGCCGCAATCCGGTTGCCGGTTCAGTTGCTGACCAAACCGCATCAGCGTCATTATCTCTCCTCCTGGTTAGCCAGAGCCCAGGCAGTTTGGAACACCAGAGTGGCCCGTTTGGCCAATACCTCATAGTTTATCCGGTCGGCCGTATCGGTAGGCTTGTGGTAGTCAACATGGGTGCCGCTGGTGAAAAACAGGGCTGGAATTCCCTGCTTGGCAAAATTGTAGTGATCTGACCGGCTAAAAAACTGTTCCGGATCCTCCTGGGTATCATATCCCCCCTGGTTTATAGACAAATTTACCGATTGTACGTTGACCTGCTCAGCTATCTGCCGGAGTTTTCGCCCGTCCTTGTTTGTCAACAGGTAGCAGTAGTCCGGTTTTTTTCGGTGAGCATCATCCACCCGCCCCACCATATCCACATTCAGATCGCACACAAGCTGGCTGAGGGGAACGGGGCTGTTGTCGATGAAGTGCGAAGACCCCAGCAGCCCACCTTCCTCACCGGAAAAAAGCACGAATAGCATGCTCCGTCGGCTTCTGATACCCGCCTGCCGGAGTGAGTCAAACACCGCTGATACGCCCAGAACGGTGGCCGTACCCGAGGCATTATCATCCGCTCCGTAGAAAACCCGTTTGCCCTCGGTCCCTAAATGATCGTAATGAGCGGAAATAACGACTACCTCCTGCTTCAGATCAGTACCGATGATTAGTCCACCTACGTTATGCCCAAACATGACCCGGTTGCTATCCCTGGCCGTTTGGGGCAAGGGAACCAATTCACTCCGCTGAAAGGCTGATGCGGGTAACCCGTTCAAACGGGCAGCTCCATACGGGACCACCTCCGTTGTCATGAAGGCAAACGGCTGCCTGAATGAGCCGCGGATGGAATCGAGCCGAAAAGGGGCTAGCAAATGATTTTGCCGGAATGCCTGGGTGCAATAATTGGCAGCTTGTACCTGGCCATCGGTACCCGTTTTCCGCCCCTGAAACTGATCCGAGGCCAACGCGAAAACGTGTTGTTTCAGGTTGGCGGCAGACACGGTTAGTTGGGTAATGTTTTCCTGCGCATACACAGGTCCGACACTACTCACAGCCACAACGAACAGTACCCGGATTAGCCCTGAAAAATCAGTCATTTTCGAAAAGTATCATTCTACAATCTGAAACGTGGCTTTGGCCCGCTCCCGCGAGAGGGCGTTGAAGTGCCACCACTCGTATTCAATTCGGGTAAAACCGCCCTGAAGCATGGCCGTTCGTAAAATCTGGCGGTTGCTGAGTTGGGCTTTGGTTAGCTTGCCCGCTTTCAGCAGTGCAGCCTCCCGCGAGGGGTAGGCCAGTTCGCCGAAAAAATCATACTTGGTGCCCATATCCAGGGGAGTACCACTTTTTGTAGCTACGGTCAAATCGACGGCGCAACCGTAGTTGTGAATAGAACCCTGCCGGGGGTCGGCCACGTATTTCCGGCGTTCCCGTTCGGGCACATCGGGCAGGGCATTCCAGAGGTTCCACTGGGCTTGCCGGGGGCGGGCAGCGTCATACACCAGCAGTCGCAGGTCGGGGTGATGCTCTTGCAGGTATTGACTGGCTTTTGCCAGTTTACGGGCGGCCATTGGCTGCATATACGCCCGGGTCAAATCGCCGTACACGTCTTTGCCCACAAAGTTATCGGTAGTCGAGTACTTGAGTTCGACCAGAATACGGGGGTCTATCGTTTGCACATCCACCAGCCCCTGTTTCTGCATAGTGGTCTCGAAGGACTGTGCGCTGCCAACGAGTGCCTGCGTGAACGAGTAAAACAAGGAATATAAAAAGATAATGGAAACTAAATTTGGCTTTAGCATACCGTTATTGTGGGTCCATGTTGATTTGTGCATGTCTATACTGTAAACTTACGGCATTTCTCTCTTACTCACCTTCGGAACCGGCAAAGCCCTTCTCCTTTACACATGGCACTAAACTACATCTGGGTTGCTTTTTTTATCGTCGCGTTTCTGGTAGCCCTGGCCAAGTTGATTTTTCTGGGCGACACCGAAATATTCAAACTCATCGTTGAGGGGCTGTTCGATTCGTCTAAGGTAGCAGTCATGGACATTGCCCTGCCCCTGGCGGGGGTTATGGCGTTTTTTCTGGGACTGCTCAACATTGGGGAGAAAGCGGGGGCCATTAATTTTCTGGCCCGCATCATCGGCCCGTTTTTTCACAAACTCTTCCCCGAAGTGCCGCAGAACCACCCTGCCAATGGCCAGATGATCATGAATTTCTCGGCTAATATGCTGGGGCTGGATAATGCCGCCACGCCGTTTGGACTGAAGGCCATGCAGAGTTTACACGAACTGAACCCAAATAAAGACACGGCTTCCAACGCCCAGATTATGTTTCTGGTGTTGCACACCTCCGGCCTGACCATTATTCCGCTCAGTATTATGGCCCAACGGGCTATTCTGGGGGCCAAAGACCCGTCGGACATTTTCATTCCCTGCCTGATTGCCACCTATGTAGCCACCGTGGTGAGTATGGTTGCGGTAGCTATCAAACAGCGCATCAACCTCATTAACAGTACGGTGTTGGGGTGGCTGGGCGGCATTACAAGCCTGATAGGTCTGGCTTTATGGTACCTGTCCACTAAAAGTAAGGAAGAGATTGAGGTTATTTCTAAAGTAACGGGCAACCTGGTTCTGATGGTGATTATCGTATCGTTTCTATTGGGAGCGATGCGTAAGAAAGTAAATATTTTCGATGCCTTTATAGAAGGCGCAAAAGGGGGGTTTGAAACCTCCGTCCGCATTATCCCCTACCTGGTCGGGATGCTGGTTGCCATCAGTGCTTTTCGTAATTCGGGTGCTATGGATTACGTGATTGATGGGTTGAAGTACCTGTTTAGTTTTACGGGGCTGAACACGGAGTTCACCGATGCGCTCCCTGTGGCTCTAATGCGGCCGCTGAGCGGGTCGGGCTCCCGGGCCCTGATGATTGATGCCATGAAACAGTTTGGCCCGGATTCATTTGTGGGGAGGCTGGCGTGCATGTTTCAGGGGGCTGCCGATACAACCTTTTACATTGTGGCTTTGTATTTCGGTTCAGTGGGTATCAAAAATTCCCGCTATGCCATCCCATTCGGTTTGTTCGCCGATTTGATGGGCGTCATTGCCGGTATTGCACTCGGCTATTTCTTCTTTCACTGACCAACAATAGAAAAGAGCACTTTCCGATTTCTGGAACCGCTCAACGGTTGATAACGGTAAAGTTGTCACTCGTTGAGCGGTATCCCTTTGCTATTCAGTACACGAAAAATGCCACCACAGGTCGTTTCAGACATTATTTTGTTATAAAGTATGACTATAGTTTGCGTTAAGAAATTGTTAATCTTTTATCCTCTCCTCATATGAACGGTATGGACGAAGACCTTATATTTGTAGCTTGTTTTTAATTATTTCATCATTAATTTAATCACTTCTCACAAATGCGTAAAATTTTATTTGGAGGCTGGCTACTTTCCCTACTCTTCTGTTTGCCGGTACTGGCGCAGGATATAGCCGTAAGTGGCCGCGTTACTTCATCCGATGATGGCACAGGTTTACCCGGCGTAAACGTACAGGTAAAGGGAACAACCCGGGGCGCCACGACCGATGCTCAGGGTAATTACCAACTCACTGCCCCGACCGATGCCCGCCTGGTATACAGCTTTGTGGGCTACATTCCCCAGGAGACTGCTGTAGGAAATAAGTCGACAATCAATATCAGCCTGGCACCCGACGCCACTAACCTGGATGAAGTGGTCGTTACCACCTTTGGTAGTGCCAAACGGTCGGCTTTTACGGGTTCGGCGGGTACGATTGATGCCAGCAAAATTGCCGAGCGTCCCATTACTAACCTGGTTCAGGCTATTTCGGGATCAACGCCGGGTGTGCAAACAACATCAGGCAGCGGTCAGCCAGGGTCAGCCCCGGCTATCCGCATTCGGGGGTTTGGCTCGATTTCGTCGGGAAACGGCCCGCTTTATGTAGTGGATGGTGTTCCGTACACAGCGGATATAGCCTCCCTCAGCCCCAGTGATATCGAAACCATTACGGTCCTGAAAGATGCGGCTTCGACCGCCCTGTACGGAGCACGAGCGGCTAACGGGGTGGTTATCGTAACGACCAAAAGAGGGCAAAAGAACCGTAACGTCATTAGCCTTCGGTACACCAAAGGCTTCAGTTCCCGGGGGTTACCCGAGTATGACCGCGTTGGCACGGCAGACTACTACCCACTGATGTGGGAAACCTACCGAAACAGCGTTGCCTATCGGGCTACGAACCCGTTATCGCTATCAGCCGCCAGCGCCGATGCCAGCACTCGTCTGGTTAGTCAGCTGGTTGGGTACAACGTATATAACGTACCGGGTGCTGAATTGGTCGGTACGGATGGCAAGTTGAACCCTAATGCGCAACTCCTGTATTCGCCCGACGATTTAAACTGGGAAAAACCGCTGGTACGGCAGGGCAACCGCGATGAGATGAACGCAACCTTTTCGGGCGGACAGGATAAGACCGATTACCTGTTGTCGCTCTCCTACCTGGGCGATAAAGGTTACCTGATCCGGTCCGATTACGAACGCTACTCAGGACGACTCAACGTAAATTCCCAGGTAAAATCCTGGTTCAAGGCGGGAGCCAACCTCTCGGCAACCGTTATCAAATCCAACCAGGCCGATGTACCAGCCGATGGAGGTACCACGTTTGTTAACCCCTTCTTCTTCTCGCGGAACATGGGGCCTATCTATCCGGTTTATGCCTTCGATCCGGCCAATCCGGGCCAGTTTCTGACCCTGCCCAACGGCAACCGGCGGTATGATTATGGTAACCTGAGTGCCCTTGGCCTGCCCAACCGGCCTCAGTTCGGGGGTCGGCACGCCATTTCAGAAACGCTGCTGAACCAGAACTTCTTTCGCCAGAATGTACTGGGCGCCCGCGTTTATGGAGAAGTTACGTTCCTGAAAGATTTCCGATTCACGACGAACTTTGGTACGGATATTACCAACACCGATTACACAACCTACGGAAACCCCGAAATTGGCGACGGTGCCCCGGCAGGTCGTTCAACGCACTACTTTCAGAACATTTCGGGCTACAACTTAAACCAGTTGCTGAATTACAACAAAACGTTCGGCAAGCATACGTTCGATGCCCTGGTGGGTCATGAGAATTTCCACACCACCGATAATATTCTGACCGGTTCACGCTCGCAGCAGATTCTGGACGGCAATGTTGAGTTGGTTAACTTCACCACCACAACGAACCTGTCGTCGGAGTACAACATTCGCCGAATTGAAGGGTACTTCTCCCGGTTCAACTACGACTACGACCAGAAGTATTTTGCGTCTTTCTCCGTACGCCGGGATGGAACCAGCAAGTTCTTCAAGGACTCCCGCTGGGGAACGTTCTACTCCGTAAGTGGTGCGTGGCGCCTGGATCAGGAAGCTTTCCTGAAGAGTATCCCAACCATTAATACCCTCAAGTTACGGGCATCGTACGGCCAGACCGGTAATGATGGCGGTGGTACCACTGCGGATAATGCCAGTATCAGCTATTATGCCTGGCAGCCGCTGTACAACCTGGGCTTTAACAACGCATCGGAAGCCGGGATTCTGCAATCCAGCCTGGGCAACCGGGGTCTGGCCTGGGAATCGAGCAACTCCGTTGATGTAGCGTTGGAGTTCGGTTTGTTCAAGAACCGCCTGACGGGTACGGTCGAATACTTCAACCGTCAGTCGTCCAACCTTATTTTTGACGTTCCCCTGCCCCTGTCGGCGGGTATTCAGACAGTTACGCGCAACATTGGCACCATGTACAACCGGGGGGTTGAAGTGGAACTGGGTCTGGATATTGTTCGGACCAGAGATTTCACCTGGCACCTCGACGCGAACGCGACCCATCTGAAAAACAAGATTACGAAGATGCCCGCTGAGAATCCCGAAATTATTGACGGCACCAAGAAACTCAAAGAAGGCACGTCCCTCTACGATTACTGGCTGCGGGACTATCAGGGTATTAACCCGGCTACGGGCGAAGTACAGTACCGGGCAGCCAGTTTCGTAGCCGCCAACTCGCGGGTTACCGAAACGGGCGATACCCTAACCACGAGTATCAACAACGCCCGTTTCCACTACAACGGCACGTCTATCCCGACCATTTCGGGTGGGTTTACCAATTCCTTCAGTTTTAAAGGACTTACCCTGTCGGCCCTGTTCGTGTATCAGTTGGGGGGTAAAGTGTACGACGGTGCCTATGCCGCGCTGATGAGTTCGGGCGGGTATGGTAGTGCCAAACACGTTGACATCCTGAACCGCTGGCAAAAGCCCGGCGACGTTACCAATGTACCTCGCATGGATGCCGCCCGTACGGCTGATTTCGATGCCGCATCGGATCGCTGGCTTACGGATGCCACTTACATGAACATGCGTAACGTGACGTTGTCTTACTCATTGCCGAAAACAGTCTCTACCCGGTTATTTCTGAACAATGCCCAGGTGTACGTAAGTGCCGAAAACTTCCTGATTCTATCCAGTCGGAAGGGAATGAACGTACAACAGAATTTTGCGGGTACAACCGGCAACGTGTTTAGCGTGGCCAAGAGTGTGGTACTGGGGGTTTCATTAACACTTTAAGCATCAAACTAACAATGAAAACAAAACTTATAACCGCCTGTGTAGCCATTGGACTCTTCGTGGCTTCGTGCAAACAGGATTATCTGGAAACCATTCCTACGGGTAGCGTAGATGCCAGTGCAGCGTATGCCACAACCAAAAATGCTTCGGCAGCCATCAACGGCATTTACCGGGCCATGGTTGTGCGTTACCTTGGTGCACAGACACTTTTCGGACACCCGGCCATGATGATTATCATGGATGTGATGGGCGAAGACCTGGTATTTGGTAATACGGCCAATACGGGTCATTTCAATGAACAGCGCTGGGTTAGTCACCGGTCGGAAACGGGCGGCCTGGCGGAGTTTGCGTACCTGCTTTATTATCGGCTCATTGGTAATGCCAACATTGCCATTACCAGTATCGACAATGCCGCGGGTACCCAGGCCGAACGCAACCAGATTAAAGGCGAAGCACTGGGTTTACGGGCCTTTTCGTACTTCAACCTGGTGCAGCTTTACGGCAAGCGGTACGATGGGGCTGCCAAACCCAACAGCCAGCTGGGTGTTCCGCTGGTGCTGACCCCCACTACCGAAGGGTTGCCCCGCGCTACCGTGGAGGATATTTACACACAGATCAACAAAGACCTGGCGGATGCTGCTGGTTTGCTGACTTCTGCACGCACGTACAAATCCCACATCAATCTCGAAGTAGTAAAGGGCCTTCAGGCCCGCGTAGCCCTGGTTCAGCAAAACTGGGCGGCTGCCGCTACTTTTGCTGCCGATGCCCGTAAAGGCTCAAGCCTGATGTCAGAAACGCAGTATCTGGATGGCTTTGCCGATGTGGGCAACCCGGAATGGATATGGGGCTTCGATCACCTGGAAGACCAGTCGGAGTTTTTTGGTGCGTACCACTCGTACATATCCAATAACTTCAACTCGTCCAACATTCGCCTGACTCCCAAGGCCATCAACAGTGTGGTTTATAACCAGATTCCGGCAACGGATGTACGGTCGAAGATGTGGATTAGAACCCCAACAGCCGCTAACGCAGTTACCCCTCCCGGTGGTGTTCGTGTACCGTTCATGAATCAGAAGTTCCGGCTACCCGGCACGCCATCAACCAGTACAATGGGAGATGTGCCTTACATGCGTACCGCCGAGATGTACCTCATCGAAGCCGAAGCGCAGGCCCGACTGGGTAAGAACACCGAATCCGCCAAACTGCTCTTCGATCTGAACACTAAGCGTGATGCGGCCTATAAGCTCTCTACCAGCACCGACACCAAGCTGATTGACGAAATCCTATTCACCCGCCGGGTCGAACTCTGGGGTGAAGGTCACCGCTTCCTGGATCTAAAGCGTATGAATCTGCCGCTGAACCGGAATGGAGCCAACCACAACCCGGCCGCAGCCGTACTATTCGATGTGGCTCCCGGCGACAAGCAGTGGGAATTCCTGATTCCACGGCGGGAAATCAACGCTAATGCTGCTATTGTGCAGAATCCGCTGTAGCATCTAGCATCGCTTTTTCTTGTATAGACCCAATGCGTCTTACCCACTGTGGGTAAGACGCATTGCCGTTATAAAGGCCCCGTTCCCGTTCATGTTGTTCCTGTTCATCCCATCATAGTTTAATCACCTGCCTCAGGTATTCCCCCTTTTTATCCCGAAGCGGTGTCATCAAAAAAGACCATATTAGTGATGTCACTATATAAAGCTATATGTCACTACAAGGAAACGAGGGGCGTATTCATAAAATCTTGGGAAAAGAGGAAACAATCTATTGAACCACAGCGTATATTTGTCGTCCATTTTGGATTTATTTACTTTCAATTTAATCTCAACCAACTAATGCGGAAAATTTTATTGGGCAGTTGGTTACTTTCGCTACTTTTCTGTCTGCCTGTACTGGCTCAGGATGTAACCGTTAGTGGCCGCGTCACTTCATCAGACGACGGCTCTGCCCTACCAGGTGTGAGCGTACAGGTAAAAGGAACAACACGTGGCACCATATCGGATGTCGATGGAAATTACCAGATTGGCGTACCCGCCAATTCACGGTTAATTTTCAGTTTTATCGGTTATGCGGGACAGGAAGTTTCGGTTGGTACCAGGACAACTGTCAACGTAACCTTAGTACCAGGCCAGCAGAGTCTGGACGAGATTGTCGTTACGGCTCAGGGTATCGAGCGCGACAAGCGGTCGCTGGGTTACGCTACACAGGAGATAGGGGGCGATAAATTATCCCAGCGCTCTACACCCGACGTGCTCAGTGCTCTGCAGGGTAAAACGGCCGGTCTGAATATTACAGGTTCCAGTGGTGCGCCGGGGGCCTCTACCAACATCAACATCCGGGGTATTACGTCGTTCAACGGCAGTAACCAGCCGCTGATTGTAGTTGATGGTATCATCTTCAGCAACGATGTCAATGCTACTCAGAACACGTTGTTTGGTACGCAGCCATCCAACCGTCTGGCCGATATTAACCCCGAAACGATTGAGTCGATCAACATCCTGAAAGGACCAGCAGCTGCCGTGCTTTACGGTTCGCGGGCTTCGGCGGGTGCTATCGTTATCACAACCAAGTCGGGTCGTAATAACAACAACAAAACGGAAGTGACCGTCAATTCGTCGTACAACGTTCAGAATGTGTACGGTATTCCCACGTTCCAGAATTTGTATGGACAGGGAGCTAACAATGTGTTCAATCCTAACTCGAACAACTCATGGGGACCTGCTTTTTCGGATGTAACGTCCGTTACGAACACGCAGGGTAAAGTAGTACCTTACCAGGCGTATCCGAACAACGTTCGTGATTTCTACCGGCAGGGTAGTCTCATTCAAAACTCGGTTAATATTGCATCCGGTGATGCTACCCGCAACTATATTATTGCTCTGGGTAATACACTCCAGAATGGTATCATTCAGAACTCAAAGTTCAACCGGACAAACGTTCAGATTGGCGGAGAGTCCAAACTGAAAAACGGCTTGAAAGTAAGCGGTACGGGTACGTACGTACAGACCGTATCGAAGGGTATTCCGGGTGGTAACGGTGCCAGTGCCTTTGGTCAGATTACGCGTATACCCCGTAGCTATGATTTGGCTAATGAGCCTTATCAGGACCTGAATGGACGGAGCATTTACTTCACACCATCAACAAACAACCCCCAGTGGGCGGTTAACAATGAGTTTCTTGACAGTCAGATCGACCGTTTCTTCGGTAATTTTCAGTTAAGTTACGACGTTGCTCCCTGGCTGAACGTAGCGTACCGCGTAACGGGTGATACCTACACCGACCGGCGTAAACTGACCTTGCCAATTGGTTCCGGTCGTTCTCCATTGGGACAGGTACAGCAGGATAACTTCTTCCGAAATGAACTGAACGGCGACCTGCTGATAACGGCCCGGAAGGATGACATCTTCCTGAAAGGACTGAACGCCAACCTCTTGCTGGGTAATAACATCAACCAGCGCAAAAATCAGGAAGTTATAGCTGATGCTGCTTCATTGACCATTCCCGGTTTTTACAACGTGAGTAACGGTACAGTATTCACCGGTAGCGGTGAGAGCAGTACCCTTCGTCGGCTGGTAGGTTACTACGGTCAGTTATCGCTGAACTACAATAACTATCTGTTCCTCGAACTGTCGGGCCGGGCTGACCAATCCTCTACTCTGCCTGCCGCCAACAGTACGTATTTCTATCCGTCAGCTTCGGTTAGTTTTGTACCAACGGATGCTTTTAAGCTCAATTCGGATGTGCTTTCCTACGTTAAAGTTCGCGCCAGTGCTGCCCGTGTTGGCCGCGATGCTGACCCGTACCTGCTGAACTCCGTGTATGTAACATCAGGCTACGGTAATAACCTGGCTAACATTACGTTCCCGCTGTCTATTGGTGGTAGCAGCATTCCAGGCTTCGGTATTAGCAACCGAATTGGCAACAACAACCTGACTCCAGAGTTTGTTACGTCGTACGAAGCAGGCATCAACGTTGGCTTTTTCAAAAATCGCCTGAGCCTCGATGCTACGTACTTCGACTCACGCAGTACGAACCAGATTTTCAACGTAGCTATTTCCAACTCGTCGGGGTATAATACCCGGACAACCAACGTTGGTGAGTTGCAGAACAGGGGTGTTGAAGTGGTACTGAACGCAACGCCGGTTCGGGTGGGTGGTTTCAAATGGGACATGACCCTGAACTACACGCTTATCCGTAACAATGTTGTATCTATTGCGCCGGGTGTAAAATCGGCCACCATTACCGGTAACTCGTTCATTGGTATTGCGCCATCCATCAGTGAAGGGTCGCCGTATGGTGTAGTCATCAGTACGGCCAACCCACGGGTGCAAAGCACGGATGCAAACGGTCAAAACTACGATGCAACGGGGCAGTTTGCCGGTCAGTACGTAATAAATGGGGTAACGGGCGCGTTTGCACCGGGTGTTGCCAACTCGGTCATATCGAATCCGCAGGCTAATTACACAGCTGGCCTGAACAACACCTTCTCGTACAAAGGCTTTTCGCTGAACGTACTGGTTGATACGCGCCAGGGTGGTCAGCTTTTCTCCTTTGGTGCTGTAGATGCCCGGTCGAATGGTTCTATGTTCGTGACGGGTATTGACCGGGATCAGCCCCGCATCCTGCCCGGTGTGATTCGGAACACGGACGGTACATACCGGCCCAATAACATTCAGTTGCCTGCCCAGACGTACTGGGGCGCGCTGGGTGGTTTAGCATCCGAAGCGGCTGTGTTTGATGCTACCGTTTATCGCCTGCGTGAAGTAGCCCTGAACTATATGCTACCCAAGAGCATTCTGGGTAAAACACCTTTCGGTTCTATCTCGGTTGGTGTGAGTGGTCGTAACCTTCTGTTCTACGCACCTTACTTCCCGGCTGATCCGGAAATCAACACCCAGGGAGCGGGTAACATTCAGGGACTTGACCTGAACGGACCTCCTAATACACGGAACTTCGGCGGTAATATACGGCTCACGTTCTAATCACTCAATTTTTCGACTTACTCATGAAATCTATAGTGTCAAAAGGCTATCTGCTCATTCCTTTCTTTTTGGGGCTGGGAGCGTGTAGCAACTTTCTAGACGTTAACGTAACGCCTAACAACCCTACCTCCGTAACACCAGCGGTGTTGCTGCCAGGTGCTCAGGCTGGTACGGCCTTTGCTAATGCCAACGAACTAAACCGGTTCACATCGGTACTGACGCAGCAGTTAGCCGGAGCCGCCAACAGTCCAGCAGCCTATGATGTTTATCAAACCAATGGAGCCGACTTTGGTAACCAATGGAGCGGTGAGATTTATAACGGTGCGCTGATCAACTATCAGAAACTGATTGAACTGGGGGATGCCAACAACGCAAAAGCCTATTCGGGGATTGCCAAAATAATGAAGGCCTACACGTTCAGCATTGCTACCGATGTGTGGGGTGATGTTCCCTACTCGCAGGCGTTGCAGGGCGAAGCTTTTACGGCACCCCGGCTCGACAAGCAGGAGGACATTTACAAGGGAAATGCAACGCTGGGTATCCAGAGTCTGTTTGACCTCGTTCGCGAAGGCATAAAAGACCTCGATGCTACCTCCAGTGTGGTTCCCGGTGCGGATGACGTGATCTTCAGAGGTGATCTGAACAAGTGGAAACAGGCGGGTAACACCATCCTGCTGAAGTTTGCCTTAACCATCAGCCGGAAAGAGCCAGCATTGGCTACGGCTGTTGTCAATGAAGTATTAACGGGGAACAACTACATCAAAACCAACGCTGGTGACATGAACTTCACCTTCGGTGCCAGTGTAGGTAGTCAGGACCCCCGGTATACGTATGTGTATGTAAGCACGTTCTTGAACGACCTGATCCTGAGCACTCGGTACCTGAACCTGCTCACAAGTCTGAACGACCCACGTCTGCCCATTTTCTTTACTAAGCCGGGTGCCAATTACGTCACCATCGACAACGGTTTCCGTGGTACGCTACCTACACCAACGGCCAACTGGTCGCGTTACAACAAGTATGTAGTGGGCAACGCTGGCGAAGGCCCCGTACGGTTCATCACCAACTTCCAGCGCGCCTTTGCGCTGGCTGAGGCCGCTCTTCGTTTGGGTACTCCCGGCGACCCACAGGTGCTGTATACCGAAGGTATTACTGCCTCAATGACACTGGCCGGTTTGACTCCTGCTCAGATCACAGCCTACCTGGCGGCTACCCCTGCGGTGGCTACACTGACGGGTACGACCGAGCAGAAAATTGCCCAGATCATTACTCAGAAGTACATCGCTTTTACGGGCAATGGCCTTGAGTTGTGGAACAACTACCGCCGGACAGGCTACCCTGCTTTGCAACTTTCTCAGAACGCAGGTGGTATCGACGGCACGCTACCTGTTCGGGCAGTATACATCAACGATGAACTCCAGCGCAATCCTAATTTCCCCAATCCAGCTCCGCAATCGAACGTAAAAGTTTGGTGGGATATCGATTAATGATTCAGGACTTCAAAAAAGCACTTAAATGAAAAATACAATCATACGCGTTTTGCTGCTTGCCTTGTTGGCCGGTAGCGGTTTCTCCTGCAAAGACGACCTGGTTTACAGCGATCTGGTGCAGGATCGGCGTCCTGCTGTTCCGGTGACATTTCCCGGAGCGACTACGCTTGGCTTTAACCCATACATCACCAGTTCACTGGCGGCTGGTGGTGCCATTCAATTCACGCTGTCGATTCCGGCATCGAGTGGTCGTACCATCAAAGAGATCACTAAAGTAGTAGGTGGTGCTACGGGAATCAATGTAGGCACCCTGAATGCGGCTACTGCCACGACGGCTTTCAACACGGCCCCCATTCCGGGGAGCGGCACTACGGCGGTTTTTACAACAACCATTGCAGCTGTCAAGACGAAGTATCCAGCGGTATCTATTGTACCGGCTGCACTACCAAACTTTACGGAAATCCAATTCTTGTTCCTGGTAACGCTGGATGATGGTACGCAACTCGTACCCTCACCCGTTCGGGTACGGGTTGTATCCTGATTTACTGATCAATATTTTACAAAAAGCCCTCCCAACCCGGAGGGCTTTTTGTTTTTATAGTACGCCAGATAACAGAGAGCCTATTATCAATTCGTTAGGTAGATGGTTTCTGTATTACACAAAAGAACATATACCTTGTTTTATATGACCATTATCCGAATCCCGTATGAATCTCTATAAATCCATTTTACTGATATTTTCCTGTTTCTTTTTCCTGCTTACGAGCGTGAAGGCTCAGTTAGCCCTGCGAAACACGCGCTGGCAACACACCACTCTTGCTCCAGATTCGGCAACGCTAACAGTCCGTTTTCAGGACGACACGCTGCTTATCTCCGCCAGAACCAATAGTCTACCGACCGAAACATTACTGTATCAGCAAACGGGCGATAGCCTGCTGGTCAGAAAAATAAGTGGAGAAACCACCTGCTACTCAACTAGTATCGGGCTGTACCGACTCCGGTACAGCAACAATGGGGAGGAATTCTCTTTGCAGCCCATCAGCGATGACTGCCCGGAACGCCAAAAACTGTTTGGTGCATCAACAACGTTCAATCGCCAGCGAACCAACACCAATACACCTCCCTTAAACTGGCCTTACCTTGACCCCGTGGCTGATTCGGTGGCAGGTATCAGCCTGTACCGGGCTTATAAGCTACTGGCTGGTCGGGTAGCGGTTCCAGTAGTGGTGGGTGTGCTGGATTCGGGGGTAGATATTACGCATGAAGATCTGCGTGACGTAATCTGGGCAAACCCAGCCGAAATACCAGATAACAAGCTTGACGATGATAAAAATGGCTATACCGATGACCGTAACGGCTGGAACTTTATGGGTGCCCCGGACGGCACAACATCAGCCTACGGTCAGCCAGAGATAACCCAAACGTATGTGTTGCTGAAAAAGAAGTACGATACCATTGATCCCAGGAAGGTCCCTGCCGGCGACAAGCGCCAGTATGATACCTATCAACTTGCGAAAAAACAGTTTTTGCAGCGCTACCAGGCAAACCGGTCCATCTACAAAGCCTTTGCCGATACAGCAAATTTCTGGCGCGTGGCCCGTGAGCTACGGGCCCGTTTACCCGATACAACTACTTCGGCTACTGCCATTCAACGTGCTGACGTGGGAACGGATACGGTAGCCTTGACCATACGAACACTGCTGGCCGATTCATACACTCCTCAGTACGGACCGTTTAGCCAGTACCTGGCATTGGTTCGCAAAAACTGGACGCGTTTTACCCAACTATTGGGTGGCGAAGCGATGATTGGCTATAACCCCGATTATCAGCCCAGCAAAGCCATTGGCGACAATCCCGCCGACGTGAACGAACGGTACTACGGCAGTCCGCACATGCTGATTGGTGAATCGCAGGAACTGGCTATGCACGGCAGTCATGTGGCGGGTATCATTGCCGCCAGGCGGGATAATGGACGGGGAATGGATGGGGTAGCTGACCATGTTCGGATCATGCCCGTATCGGTTGTGCCAGCCAATGGCGATGAGCGCGACAAAGACATAGCCAACGGCATTCGGTATGCGGTAGAGAACGGGGCCAAAGTGCTCAACATGAGTTTTGGTAAGCGGCTGTCGCCCTTTAAAGAAGCGATCGATGCGGCCATCCGATTTGCGGAAGACCACGATGTACTGATTGTTCACGCAGCAGGCAACAACGGCGAAAACTATGATTCGCTACCCGCTTATCCATCGGCCCGGTACGTCAACGGGCAAACCGCCCAAAATGTGCTGACTGTGGGAAACAGCACCTGGCAATTGAACGAAACTTTACCCAGCCGTTCTTCCAACTATGGGGTTCAGACCGTCGATTTGTTTGCACCCGGCACCGCTATTCTTTCTACGCTGCCCAATAATCGCTACGCCAGTCTGTCGGGCACTAGCATGGCCGCTCCCATGACAGCGGGCGTAGCAGCGTTACTTCGTTCCTATTTCCCGAAACTAACGGCGGTGCAGGTGAAAGAAATCCTGATGAAGAGTGCGTACAAACCCGCCACCATCGTTCGCAGACCCGGCCGTTCGAATCAAACCGTTTCGTTCAGCCAGTTGAGCCGGTCGGGTGGAGTGTTGAATGCGTATGAAGCGGTGAAACTGATACTGTCTGAACCGGAGCTTTCAGGATTAAAATGATTTTTCAACCCTGAAAACTCCGGTTCAGACGACCTACCAGTCCATTTCCTGCTTGTCGTGCCAGAACTTTCCCGTTTCGGATTGGGGGGCATCGGCGGCTAGCCAAACAATGGTTTCCGCTCCCTTCTCAACAGAGCGGCTGGCGTTTGGGCCACCCATATCGGTACGAACCCAGCCCGGATCAACGCAGTTAACGGCAATATTCTGCTCCGTTAGTGCGCCGGCAAACTGCTTCGTTACGGCATTGAGGGCTGTTTTAGAAATGCTGTATGCGGGTGCATACGTCGTCATATCAGTCAGGGCACCGGCTCCGCTAGACACATTGATTATTCGGCCACCCGACTCACTTTTCTGTAAATGTGCCAGGAAATCCTGAATGACCATAATGGGGCCGTTCACATTAGCCTTCAGGGTCCGGTCGAGCATTTCGGCGTTTAGTTTGAGAATCGTTTCGCCATGATCCTCCAGAACCCCCGCGTTATTGATTAATACGTCCAGGTGATCCGCCTTCTGCGAAAATGTACCACTAGCGGTTCGAATACTGACCGGGTCGGTAACGTCGAGTTGGATACAGGTAGCTTCATACCCGGCCTGACACAGTTCCTCAGATACTTCGCGTCCTTTGGCCATGTCGCGGGAGCCAATAAATACGGCAAATCCGCGTTTTGCAAGTTGCCGGGCTATTTCCTTTCCAATGCCTTTATTAGCTCCAGTAATCAGAGCAATGCGTTGGTTATTGGTTATCATAGTCAGTCAATTCAGTTAGGTAGTTGGTGAGCAGGTCAGGGACTAGGTTGATGACATCTACACAACGTTCGCGTCAGCAACTCACCGACTACCTAACTGGCTAATTCATCAACTGTTTAGTTGACCGGCTGCCGGACGAACGTTTTTCTCCGGGATGTTCACCAATAACAGCCGTATACTCAACCAATTATCCGTTAAATCAGTCCTATGATGAACTTTACCAGATTCCCCGTAACCTTGCTGCACCGATTTCCTAATCTGGTGCACATGGAATTCTGTTATTATGTATTGTTCCTGCTTTTCCCTCTGCACACCTGTTTGGCACAGGCCCCTGCGACGCAGACACCTAATCGGCGGCAGGCATTGTACGATCAATACAATAGCTACTCAACAAAACCAGTCAGTACGGCTGGAGTACCGGTTTCACCCAGAACCGACTCGATAGTGGAAGCCCAACAGTCGTCAGTCAGTAAGCCGGTTGTGCCGCCAGCGAACGAGCCAGATGAGAACCAGTGGCAACCCACCGGGGCTGTGGGCAGGTCTGGCGTTCGTATCGGCGTTCGGGGGGGCGTTACCTACCCCACTTTTACCGATATACGCCCTACCAGCACGCCCGGCCTCGGTTTTGTGGGGGGGATAACACTCACGCTGGGACAGGGTATTGTTTCGTTTCAGCCCGAGATCAATTACACGCGCTATACGGTCAAAAACAACTCGCTGTTTGGGGCCAACACGCAGGCTGTCGATAAGGTTGAGATGCCGTTATTTCTAAAAATAGCCACGGGCACTTACGCGGGCAATCGGTTCTTTGTCAATGTTGGCCCTTACGCCAGTTATGCTGCCAGCACCAGCATCGATGGCAAGAAAGTAGCTATCAGCAAAACGAAAGGACGCTTTGGCTTCGGCGTAGCCGCCGGTATCGGCATTGCCCTGAAAGCAGGACCAGGTCACGTTACCATTGAGGGACGTGGGCTGTACTCGCCGGGCAATACCGACAGCGGTCTTCCAACCAATTCCAACACGATTTTAGGACAGGCAACCCTCGGCTACATACTACCATTGGGGAGCCGTTAACAAGTTTTTCTCATAGAGTGGGTTTCAAAATGACGGTATCCCCTGGGTGTCGTCATTTTTGTATTCCCCGTACTAAATACCTGATGCGGTGTGCCGATTTATCAGACGAAAGGCAATGACTTTTCCCACAGCCAGTCAGCATTTTCATCCGTTACATCGCGGTTACGAATCGCCTTCGGCTGGCTGTCGGCAAAGTAGCATCCGTTGTTCCGTTCGCCAATTGATCTAAGCGGAGATGCGGCCAGGAAAATCGATGTTTTAGCTCCCTTTTCGGGTGAGCGCATCAATGGACTCGCTACTTTGAGTAGCTGCCCCACGAAGCCCGTTGTATCACTCCCGAAATTTGTCTTCACGGCTCCCGGATGTACCGAATAAGCGCGAATTCCCGTTCCGTCCAGTTGCCGGGTAAGTCCTCTCGTAAACAGGATATTGGCCAGTTTATCATCCCCATAAGCCGACCACGTGGAGAGGTCATCGATATGCCGGAAAAAGCGGGCTTTTTTACCCATCATGTGAGCCGCTGAGGATAGGTTTATAATCCGGACGTCGCCCGTTTCAGCGGCTGTTTTTTTAAGCAGATCCAGCAGGTGCCAGGTGAGCACGAAGTGACCAACGTGGCTGGCATAGAATGACTTTTCGATACCATCCGTCGTAAACTCAATGGTCGCCGGGGTATAACCAGCATTGTTGATTACGATATCCAACCGGGAATAGTCCTGACTTATCTTTTTAGCGGCCTCCCGTACGGAGTCAAGATCGACGAGATCAGCCGTTACCAGATTGATTTTGACCGTTGGAGTATCGCGCTGAATATCGGTCATGGCATCCAGCCCTTTTTGTTCATTACGGCACAGCAGAATCAGGTGGAAGGATTTTTTTGCCAGTGCTTTTGCAGTAGCCAACCCCAAGCCTGAGTTAGCGCCTGTAATGAGTACGATTTTATCTTTCATACCATACTATACTGGTTGTACCTGCAAACTGTTCGTATGGGCCCACAGTCGGCATACCGAACCGGATATGAATGATAACCCCTTCCTGCCTCCTGAAGTTGATTAATAGCAAAACATAAAAGTATACCAACGATACAACGACAACAGGTTATAAGGCAACATCCGCCTACGAACCTGAACCTGGCATACGGGTGATGATCAACGTGTAGAGCTGCGCCTGTTTCAAGCGCGGGTGGTCCAGTGCGGGTAAAATGTGATTCGATACCCCGGTATATCCGGGCTTTATCAGCCTTATTTGTGTTTATACTGCTTTTTCGCCCCGGTGTTCAGCACTGGTTCCATCATGAACGTTCTGCTTGCTTTCGACTCCTTCAAAGACGCACTACCGGCTTCGGCCGTGTGTCAGAGCCTGCAACGGGGCCTGGCGCAAACATTTCCCGATGCACTATACCAATCAGTACCCCTGGCCGACGGGGGCGAGGGTACGCTTGATGTACTGCACGCAGCGGTGCCGTCGGAATGGATCTCATGCCCGGTGAGTGACCCGTTGGGTCGGTCCATAGTTGCAAGGTATCTGTGGCTGACCGGCACACAGACCGCCCTTGTTGAACTGGCGCAGGCGTCAGGGCTGGAACGGCTTACCCAATCCGAGCGCAACTGCCTCTACACCAGCACCTTTGGCACGGGGCAACTCATGGTCCGACGCGCTGAATCGTGGCTGTACCGATCTGATTCTGACCGTTGGCGGAAGTGCTACCAATGATGCTGCATTAGGTATTGCGGCTGCACTGGGGTATACCATTCTGGACGCTGCCGGGCAACCCGTGTTACCTATTGGTAAGAACCTGGCGGCTGTGCATACCCTTATACCACCAGCCTGGCTAACGGAGAATCCACCTGTCAACCTGCGTATTCTGACCGACGTTACCAACCCATTTTGTGGGCCTACAGGAGCCGCTCATGTTTTTGGCGAACAGAAAGGAGCTGATTCTGATACCCGCCACTACCTCGATGATGGAATGCAGCATTTGGCAGCCATATTTGAGCAGACGCTGGGCAAAAACATTCGCCAACTGTCGGGAGCGGGGGCCGCCGGGGGCGTGGCGGGGGGGATGGCCGCCCTGTTCAATGCATCCATCATGCCTGCAACCGACTACCTGTTTGCGGTGCTGAACATGCGCGCCAAACTGCGCCAGGCCGACCTGCTCATCACGGGTGAGGGACGGGTAGATGCCCAAAGCTGGCAAGGTAAACTAGTGTCGGGTTTGCTGGCCCTGGCGCGGGAAGAAAACGTACCCACGGTGCTGGTATGCGGCACATTGCAGGATACGCGGCAAGTATTGGCACAGCCGGGAGTGCTATACGCTACGTCCATCCTCCCGGGGCCGATGTCGCTCGAAACAGCCCTTGCCCAAACGGCACAGCTATTGGAAGAACAGGGATTACGATTGGGATCGTTGCTATCAGGTGTGAAACTGACGCGATAGCGTAAACGATTAGGTAAAATAACGGTATTGCATCTTTTGGGTTGGCCAGTGAGCAATAGCTAAAAAACCAACTTATAGGTATTATCGTCGCTAGAATCCGTGCCTGTCACTGACAGGATTACCGTATAATAAATTGAATCTCAGCGGGTTTGGAAGTACAGTAAGGGAATCGTTCCTTTATTTTCCATTGACGATACAGCAAATGCCTTTCAAGATAATTGCGGAACTAAAACTGCCTGATTTTCAAGTGTTTTTAGTTGCGCAGCTTGGCGTACAATAACATGTTGGGTGTATATAAAAGTAGAAAGACCGGTTCGTCAAATTTCACGCGACAGGATGCACCTTACCAGCAGAGATATTTAGGGGTCGGTTGTCTGCTTTTTTATGTACTTATTGATATTCTGAAAATTTACTGGTGCTGACCGGCACTTTTACCTCATAAAGTGTTCCTTATGCGTACATAAATAGCTAACCTTCTAACCCTTCAAATTCCGTCAATGAATACCGTAACCAAATGGGCACCCCTGGTCTTACTAGTAGTTGCCAGTTCGTGTAATAAAGGGGATCAATCAAAGAAAAGTACGTCATCCGGCAATCCGTTTGCGGCACCCAGTACACTGCCTTATCAAACGATTGCCTTCGATAAACTGAAAGAAACTGATTTTAAGCCCGCGTTAGTAGATGGCTTAAAGCAGCAGCAGGAAGAAATCACGACGATTGCCGAAAATACAGAAGCCCCCACGTTCGACAATACCCTAGTAGCCATTGAAAAAAGTGGCCAGCTTTATACCCGTGTCAACAATGTGTTTAACCTGCTTGCGGGGGCCAATACAACCCCTGAACTGCAAAAGCTACAGGAGGAAATTGCACCGAAGCAGGCGGCTATGCTGGATGCTATTTTTCTAAATACGAAGCTATTCAAACGGGTCGAGACAATTTATACCAAACGGGCCGACCTGAATCTGGATGCAGAATCGAACCGGTTGGTGGAGTACTATTATCAGCAGTTCGTATTAGCGGGAGCTAAACTATCCGATGCCGACAAATCGACCATGAAAACCTTCAATGGCGAAGAGGCAACCTTAACCGCTAAATTCAACAATCAGTTACTAGCCGCTAATAAAGCGGGGAGTGTTGCGGTTGATGATACAACCCAGCTAGCCGGACTGGCGTTGAGCGATAAAGAAGTACTGGCGCAGAATGCCAGGTCGAACAAATTGACTGGTAGGTGGCTCATTTTGCTACAAAACACAACCCAGCAACCGCTGCTTCAATCGCTTGCCAATCGGAGTTTGCGGGAGAAATTATTTAACTCCTCGTGGACCCGTGCTGAAAAAAGTGATAGCAACGATACCCGTAAAACCATTATCAGAATAGTACAGATACGCGCCGATAAAGCCAAACTCCTGGGATACCCCAACTACGCGGCCTGGAAACTTCAAGACCAAATGGCCGCAACGCCCAAAGGAGTTGACCAGTTCCTGAGCAAGTTAGCACCGGCAACCACCGCAAAAGCCAAAGCAGAAGCGGCTGACATACAGCGTTTAATTGATCAGCAAAAGGGCAATTTCCAGCTACAGCCGTGGGATTGGAATTTCTACGCCGAGCAGGTACGCCAACAGAAATACAATCTGGATAACAGCGAAGTAAAGCCTTATTTTGAATTGAGCAATGTGCTGGTGAACGGGGTGTTTTATGCCGCTACGCAACTGTACGGCATCACGTTCAAGGAACGTCACGACCTGCCTGTCTATCAGAAAGATGTCCGCGTATTTGAGGTGTTCGATAAAGATAAAAGCCCGTTGGCCCTGTTCTATTGCGACTATTTTGAGCGGGAGAACAAACAGGGCGGTGCGTGGATGAGCAATCTGGTAGGACAGTCGAAACTATTGGGGACCAAGCCGGTGGTTTATAACGTCTGTAATTTCCCCAAGCCGGCGGACGGACAGCCTGCACTTATCAGCTTTACGGACGTAACAACCATGTTTCACGAATTTGGTCATGCACTGCACGGTTTATTTGCCAGCCAGCAGTATCCGGCGCTCTCCGGTACGAACGTAGCGCGCGATTATGTCGAGTTCCCCTCGCAGTTCAACGAGAACTGGGCACTGTATCCGGATGTGTTCAAGCACTATGCCGTGCATTACCAGACTAAAGTTCCAATGCCCCAGGCTCTGGTCGATAAAATTAAGAAAGCCGCCACCTTTAATCAGGGATACGCGCTTACCGAAGCTCTGGCTGCTGCATCTCTCGATATGCAATGGCATACCTTACCAGCCGATGCCGCCGTTCAGGATGTGGACAAATTTGAACTGGACGCGCTGAAAAAAACCGGTTTCTATCTACCGCAGGTACCTCCGCGCTATCGGTCGAGTTATTTTCTGCATATCTGGAGCAATGGCTACGCCGGGGGTTATTATGCGTATGCCTGGACAGAAGTGCTGGCGCAGGATGGGTTTGCTTGGTTCCAGGAAAATGGCGGATTGAGCCGGGCCAATGGTCAGCGTTTCAGGAATATGATCCTGTCGCGCGGGAACACAATCGAGTACGGCAAGATGTTCCGCGATTTCAGGGGCCATGACCCAATCAATAATTCGATGCTTAAAAAGCGGGGACTACTGTGAGATAATCAGCTTCCTGTCGACAAAATGCCCTTTTGTCGACAGGAAGCGCGTCGCGCAGGAAAGCGGGTAACCAGTAAGGCAGGGGGTGGAAAGGCTCAACCAGTTTACCCGGTTCCAATGCGTCCGTACATGATCAGTGCTTGTGGCATTTGGGATATGTATCTGAGACCGGGTTCCGTGAAACGTGGGCAGCTTCAGTTCACACAAACACAACTACAATCGGGAATGTGGTTAACCTTGTGCGCCAAAAGCAGGGGCAAATTCGTTTCTGGCGAAATCCTCCAGTTTCACCTTCCCATAGACGGGTTTATTGTTGAAGAAATCAGCCTGCATCATTCCCTCCCGGAGTGATTTTCCCATTGTAGTATACGAATCGGCCATTTCTTCGCTCATTCCGGCTCCCTTCATCCCCTCCAGGTTTTGTGCATCAGTAAACACAACCCAGGGTGTTTCGGGCTTGCCGATAGCTTCCCCCAACACCTGCGCAATTTCGACTCCAGTCCGTTCATCGCTGGCGATGTAGCGCACCTGATGACCCGTAAAACCCAGCGTTAGGAGTTCATGGAGGGCAACTTCGGCAATATCATCGGTGTGGGTGAGTACCAGCGGATCGGCCCCAAAGTTACCACCCATGATACCCATGTTTTTTGCCATGCCGATCATCCCAAACAGGTTGTACATGAAGTAGGACGGACGTAGAAACTTACTGTTCAGCCCCAGCACGTTTGCCAGTTTCTGCTCTACATCATATAAGCCATCCACGGGTCCGACACCCTGCCCCAGATGGGCCCCTACGCTGCTCAGTAATACCGCAAACCGAATGTCATTGGTCTGGATAGCTGCAATGTAATTGTCAACAACCTGGTTTTGGTAAATCCGCAAATCCGCTGCGGCCCAATTGGTGGGAATAAGCAGGTAAGCCGCATCGGCATCGGCAAATGCCTGCTTTAGAAAGTCAGCATCATCGACACTACCAATGGCGGCTCTGGCACCCATAGCTTCAATAGATGATGCATTAGCCGGTTTACTGGTAATGACGGTAACACTATGGCCTGCTTTTATAAGGCCTTCTACAATAGGTTTGCTGGTATGACCCAGAGAGCCGGTAATGATGTAATTCATAGTTGCTTAATCGGTCAGCGTTACTTGATGCGTTATAAAATCCGGGCTGTTCTGCACTAAAATAGCAGTTTCCAGCCATTGAAAAATAAATCCTGCCCCGGTTGGCCCGACCAATGCTGCGATTCCGTTTCGACTGCCGGTTCGGCAATTTCAGTATGCGTATTCTCTTTCTGCACGACCAGGCAGGAAACGCCCTTCTCGGCCAGGGAACGACAAATGTCTTTTGTTTGCGCGCTCAATTTTCCATTGGCAATGGCAACTACTGTTTCGTTTGTTTTCATGGCTGTATTTTTTGTTGTATGTGCAAACAATTCTATTTAACTCAATCAAGAGGCTTTTCCCAACGACTTGGCGGCTTTAAACACCTGTTGGGTCAATTGACATACGTCGTTTTTACCAATAACCTCCGAATAACGCGTACCGACCCGCTCCCACGCCTGGGCAATTTCGGGCTGAATTGCTTCACCCTCGGCGGTGGCGTAAATCAAGGTTCGCTTTCCTTCCGACTCACGTCGGACGTACTGTTTTTGCTCCAGCTTTTCTACCAGACGGGTGATAGTCGATGGGGTTAGATACAGTGTTTCACTCAGTTCTGAAGGCGTAATGCCGGGCTGCGCTACTACCTCACACAGCATGTACGCGTGCGAATAGCATAAGCCAAAACGACCAAATTCTTCATCCCCCATAGCGGTGATGGCCCGTGCCAGCGCGTTAGCCGAAAAAAGCAGGCACGCACTAAACCGCGTGGCTGACTTTTCTTCACAGACAACTGTATTCTCTTCGTTTTTCATCGTCTACTTCCGTATACCGTCAGCAAAGGTAATACCCATATTTGTATGTGCAAACAAAAGTGTGAAAAAAAGTGGGATACGTAGTAGGAACAAGGGCTCATCCGACCATTTCTTGCTTACACCGGATGGCTCCCCGCTCTCAATACTTGCTGCTGATTACGTCATTTTCGGGGTAAATGGACTTCAGTCATCATACAGCGCGCCGACCCTCCGCTGGTATTCTCGATAACGAAAAGCTCAAAGTGAATCAGTGTGGCGTATTCGTTTAACTGATCGATTTGTTTGAGGGTCAGGGCACCGTAGGCACGGGTAGACATCACGAGCATCTTTTGCCCTTTTTCTGATCTGACCAACAGCATATTCCCCGTAAAAGCGGCCATCTGCTCCAGGGCAATGTCAAACACCCGCTTACCAAGTCCTTCCAGTTCCTGACGAACCATCAGCCGTTCGTCGGGGTCCGCGATAGCTGACAGGCATACAACGGCGCAGTTCTCCGCTATGCACATCATTACATTCGTATGGTATACGGCCTTGCCTGCTTTATCGGCCGAGTGGAATGACACGACGCGATAACCCGTTTGACGGCTGAATTCGGCGAGCACATCGGGGTGCGTACGGGGCGATAGGCTGGCGAATGCCACACGGTTCATCCGGTCGAGGACCAGGCTTCCGGTACCTTCAAGAAACTTGCCCTCCTCTTCAAAATGAGTCAGATCAATGACACGGGACACGTGGAAGCGTTCTGACAGCTGGTCAATAATATCCTGCCGGCGTTCGAGCCGACGGTTGGCAGCCTGCATGGGGTACAGCACGACTGTACCGCTGGCATGAAAAGATACCCAGTTGTTCGGAAAAATAGAGTCGGGCGTGTGTGGTTCGGGTGAATCCTCATGCACCAGTATATCCAATCCCAGCGCACGAAGTTGCTGCACCATGGCATCGAATTCCCGCAGGGCCTCTTTCTGCACTACATCCTGCGCCTGTTCGGCCAGTGCAGTGACCTGAAACGCGTTGGACTCGGCCGTTTGCTCATTGAACCCGAAACGAACGGGGCGAATCATTAAAATGCGGGAAGTAGCCTGTGATTGCATAGTAGGTAGTAGAGTCGTATATAGTATAGGACAAGCGTCGTAACTCAGAAACAGGATAGCCTGCTTAAAAGGTGGCAAATTAGTGTGCCTACCTCACTTTGACAATGATTTTCGCAGAGCAAGTGTCATTCGTGCCCTTTCTTCCGTTGCTTTTGCAGACAATTCCTTCCTACCGGAATCAATGTACCCTAGTTGATAAGCCAGGCAACGCATTGACCTGACTTCATTTGATGCTGTTCAGTCGATGGCAGGAAGACGAGCAAAGTCAGCATCATTTTTACGGCAAAAGCTATCGCAATAGTAGTGAAAATAGATACGGATGCCCGGCAAATCTGCTCCTGCTGCCCTACCAACAGATTGCCAAACCGCTTTATTTTCGTTGCTCACTACAAGTTAAAACATTTCATACCTTACCACTTCCTCAACAGTTACATTTCCTCTCTGAACAACGGCATGCTCATGCAGTGTGAGCCACCCCGCGCCCGACTCAACTCGGCAGAAGGCAACATGATAAACGTGTTCTCGATGGTTTCCGGCGAGGACTCACCCCGTTCAAAACGGTCCAGCAGTTTGGCCGCTCCAACCACATCAAAGCCAGCCGCCCGGAAGGCATCGGTCGTTTTTTCGTTCCGGTCGTACCCCACCACAACGCCGTCTTTCAGGGCCAGCAGGTTGCAGGAATCCGTCCACTGCTCTCGGGCACCGAAGGGAAATTCGTTGTTGCCGGAATAGATGAACTGTACTGGTTCGGTAGCGCCAAGATCGTTCTTGCTGATGTCGGTGAGCAGGTCTTCGAGGTTTTCTATTTCGATGGGTTTATGTTCCAGGCCCTTAATGAACTGCATGATCTTCATATCTTCCGACACGTCTTTGGGCGCAAAGAAGTGAATAACATCCCGCTGCCGGGCTTCATCGCCCGTGCGGGCCAGGGTGCCCAGCAATACCCACACGTTGCGTTTTACCTGCGTAAAGACCGTATCTATGTGCATGTAATCCCGCTTTTTCGGAATCTTGATGATGGTTACCGTATCGACCAGGTTCTTGCCGAATACCAGCCGCATAACCTGTTGAGCCGCGTATAATGTTGTCCGTTCACTAACACCGATTATCAGGTGTCGTTTGGCAATCATCATCACATCGCCCCCCTCCAGGGTAGAGCGGGTCACGTCGCGGTTTATGTCGGTATCGGGCAGCAGAAAGGCCTGCTCGTTATCCGGAATTTCCAGAATTTTATCCTGATAGTCCGCAAAAATGGGGTGATTAAAGAAAATATACTGGGCTAGTAACGCTTCGCGGGTGCGGGCCAGCTTGGCAGGTTTGTTCAGTAGAATATGGTCATTGATAACGATACCGATATCCCGCGTAAAAATGAAATTAGGCAGGGGGGCAAAGAGCATGGTCAGGTCGGGTAGCGAGCCTGAGATCATGACTTTGGCAAGTTCCACCGGTTCAAACTGGCTTAGTTCTTGCTGGGTGCGAAAAGACTTGCGTTCAATCCCGCAAATGGCGGCAATCAGGCGGGTACGGACGGTGGTATCGACCAGAATATCGGCCAGGAGCACCTGTAGGTCGATGACTTTGTCGGACTTGAAATAAGCCTCATGATCCGGTTTATAGAAGTTGCGGTCGGAGTCGGGGCCGATGGAGGCTACCTTACCCCGTACTTTATCGGGGTCCAGAAAATACAGTAAGAGTTTAACGTAGTAATCGTACTCATCCCGGCGCATCATGTCCAGGTGAACGATGTCTTCAAACAGCCAATCCTGCGCTTTTGACGGTACAACTTTACCCAGACCCCGGTCGGGACTGTGAATCAGCAACCGTTTCAGGGTACCAATTTCGGAGGAAACATTAATTTGGGACGTTGCCGGCTGCGTAACCGATAGTAGGGTATTCCTATCAGGAGGTGTTCCATTTTCCATGTAAAATCAGTCTGTACTCAGCGAATATCTGTAGGTCGCAAGGTACGTTTTTGGTGACTACGAAGCGAACAAATTTTCGTGGGATCAGCCAGCCAACCGCTCAGCTTTTCTTTTTTGGTTCGCTTTTTTACTGCCTCCCAACCTACCAGAAACGATCAGATCCAACCAGAAAAGCGAACCATATATATAAGTAGTTGAATGTATTTATCCGTCGAAACTTGTTTACAAAAGTTTTAAGTCCGTTAACAACCTGCATGAGATAAGTGAACAATACCCTAAAAATCAACACCTTATCACAGCATATAGTACTCAATTTCACTAATACCTCCTATCATACAGTAGCGCAGGCCGGTTCAAATACAGCTTTGAATACCCCTTACTTTTCGTTCGGCATGTTTTTTGCCAAGTCTGTAAACAGATTATACAAGGCAACTACAGACTAAGTGCATATGTCCATATTTACTACAGACAACATTGACTTTCCTGCTCCGACTCCCTTCGGTTTTATGTCAGGTTATCTATTGGTTTCCGAACAAGTCCTGGTAAATGTAGACTTCTGGCATGCGCAGGCTAACGGATTACCTGAAACCTCTGCGGTTTCCTGCCTATATGACCACAGCCGGTCGATTTTCACTTGCCTGCTCTCCAACCATAACGCTACCCTCTCCGGCGATTTAATATTTATTCAACGATACCATCACTGCATCGCTTAACTATCCTTAATCAGGAGAAGAAAATGAAAAAAGTTTTCTGGACGCTCTTTTGTTTATTTGAACTGACGTTACCAGTTCTTGGAGGAAATTTACCCGGTGGTGGCTTACCCCCAGGAAATCCTGCCCAGCCAACCGTTGCAGATGGGCCTCAGGTGTCCATAAACGTAACGACGGGTAGCTGTAACCCTAGCACCAACCAATACACATTGTCGGGCACTCTTAGCCTGGCAAATGCTGTGGCCGGTTCACTCACCATCACCGATGGGAGTGTCAACACCACGATCAACGTTACGGCGGGCCAGACCTCCGCCAGCTTTAGCCTGGGCGGTTTGCAGGCCGGATCGGGTATGCATACCGTCAGCGTCAGCGGAGGGGGCAGTAATCCTCCCCCCACTACCGGCAGCTTCGCCATAATAGGGGCAACCAAAATAAGTTGTATCACCCTGAGCCCTAACCAGCGGCAGATTAAGTTCAACCCCCAGTACAGCGGACTCAATGGTAGCCCCGTTACCTTTGCCGTAACCGGTGAACTTCAGGCGACCACTACGGCGGGCCCTTACACGCTCAATCTGTATAATGACAATCCGGCCATCACTCTCAACGCCCAGCAAAACAACGTACAGAGTACGTTCCGTTATAACTGGCTGGATGCCTGTAACAATAGTTCATCCGGTTATTCAGCATCAACCACCTATAATGCCCCGGCTTCCTGTGCTTCTACGACGGCCCAATTTTCCCTGGTTAAACAGGTAGACAAGTCAAAAGCCGTTGTTGGGGAGACCCTGACTTACACGCTGGTGCTCACCAACAAGAGTGGCAACACCCTCAACAACGTAGTTGTCCGCGATTCGATGTCGACCGGACTAACCTATCAGGCCAACTCCGCCACCCCACCCGCTGGCACCATCTTCTCAAAAGGACCATCGACAACCAGTACCTGGACCGTCAACAGTCTGGCTGCCGGACAAACACTTTCGCTCACCCTGCGGGCTAGAGTCGATAGTTCGGGCGTGCTCTACAATGTGGCCACCGCACCCGGGGTAATAGCCAAAGCATGCACCTCTGTTCCCATTAAAGTATGTACCGGAGATACGTACGTTTTCAGGCTAATTCTGGAACCCGGCAGGTCCAATTACAAGTGGTTCCGCAATGACGTGGAAATCGCGGGCCAAACCACCAATATCCTCGATGTGAATGCACCGGGTGTCTACCGCATGTCATCCGACAATAGCGCGGGTACCTGTACCGAATACAGCTGCTGCCCTTTCATTATCGAGGAGGAAGCAGTGCCTTCTTTCCAGGCGAGCGCACAACCGGCTACCTGCTCGGGCAACAATCCTCAGAACAATGCCCGAATCACCCTAACAGGTTTTAACAGTGCCCACAGTTTCCAGTATTCGAGTGGTACCAATTTCAATCCGGCCGCTTCGCTGTCAGGAGCCGCCCAGCCTATTCCGGCCAATGGCGTTCTGGCGAGCAATTTGGCCAATCCAGGTTCAACCCAGTCTTATACCATCCGGGTTTATAACGGAGCGGACTGTTATACCGACGCAACGGTACAGCTACAGCCAGCCAGCTGTTCCCCATCGGATGCGCGGTTAGCCCTGGCCGTCACACCGGGCAGTTGTAATCCAAACACCAATCAGTACACCCTGACGGGCACTCTTAGCCTGACCAACGCCGTGGCCAGTTTACTTACCATCACCGATGGTAGTGCCAATACCACCCTCAACATAACAGCCGGACAAACCTCGGCCAGCTTCAGTCTCGCTGGTTTGCAGGCCGGGTCGGGCAGTCGTTCCGTCACCGTTAGCGGAGCAGGCTACTCCAGCTCGTCGGCCACCTACACCGCCCCAGTATCCTGTTCGGCCACCCCAACGCCACCACCAACACCCATTTTAGCTCTGAGTGTCACGCCGGGCAGTTGTACCTCGGCCACCAACCAGTATACCCTGTCGGGTACCATCAGCCTGACCAACGCCGTGGCCAGCTCGCTCACCGTCACCGATGGCAGCGCCAACACCACCCTGACCATAACGGCCGGACAAGCCTCGGCCACCTTCAGCTTACCAGGCCTGCCCTCGGGCAGTGGTGTGCACACGGTCACCGTCAGCGGGGCAGGCTACAGTCCAGCCTCCACCACCGCCACAGCGGGCAGCTTCGCCATCACCGGCGTGAGCACCCTGACCTGCACCACCCTGAGCGCCGTCCAGCGCCGGGTGAGATTCAATCCCCAGTACGTGGGCACCAACGGATCCCCCATCTCCTTCGCCATTGTGGGCCTGATGTCGCCCACCACCACGGCGGGACCCTACACGCTCGACCTCTACAATGATAATCCGGCCATTACCATCAACACCCAGCAGGGCAACACCCAGAGCAGCTTTGTCTACAAGTGGCTGGAGGCCTGCAACAGCGGGGCCAGTGGGGCAACGACCAGCTTTGCCGCGTCGGTGACCTACACCGCCCCGGCATCCTGCTCCGGCACCCAACCCCCCACGCCAACACCCCTCCCCTTTCTGACCGTCACACCCAGCAATTGCGCTTCGGCCACCAACCAGTACACCCTGACGGGCACCATCAGCCTGACCAACACCGTGGCCAGCTCGCTCACCGTCACCGATGGCAGCGCCACCACTACCCTAACCATAACGGCTGGACAAACCTCGGCCAGCTTCAGTCTGACGGGTCTGCCCTCGGGCACTGGTGCTCACACCGTCACCGTCAGCGGAACGGGTTACTCGACTATGTCAGTGACCTACACGGCCCCGCTATCCTGCTCCAGCACCCAACCTCCAACACCAACACCCATTTTGGCTCTGAGTGTCACACCGGGCAGTTGTGCCTCGGCTACCAACCAGTACACCTTATCGGGCACCATTAGCCTGACCAATGCCGTGGCCAGCTCACTCACCATCACCGATGGCAGCGCCACCACCACCCTCAACGTGACAGCCGGACAAACCTCGGCCAGCTTCAGTCTGACGGGTCTGCCCTCGGGCAGTGGTTCTCATACGGTCACCGTTAGCGGGGCGGGTTACGCTACCGCGTCGGTGACCTACACCGCCCCGGTATCCTGTTCGGCCACCCCAACGCCACCACCAACACCCATTTTAGCTCTGAGTGTCACACCGGGCAGTTGCACCTCGGCCACCAACCAGTACACCCTGTCGGGCACCATCAGCCTGACCAACGCCGTGGCCAGCTCGCTCACCGTCACCGATGGCAGCGCCAACACCACCCTGACCATAACAGCCGGACAAGCCTCCGCCAGCTTCAGTTTACCAGGTCTGCCCTCGGGCAGCGGTGTGCACACGGTCACCGTCAGCGGGGCAGGCTACAGTCCAGCCTCCACCACCACCACAGCGGGCAGCTTCGCCATCACCGGCGTGAGCACCCTGACCTGCACCACCCTGAGTGCCGTCCAGCGCCGGGTGAGATTCAACCCCCAGTACGTGGGCACCAACGGATCCCCCATCTCCTTCGCCATTGTGGGCCTGATGCTCCCCACCACCACGGCCGGACCCTACACGCTCGACCTCTACAATGACAATCCGGCCATTACCATCAACACCCAGCAGGGCGACACCCAGAGCAGCTTTGTCTACAAGTGGCTGGAGGCCTGCAACAGCGGGGCTAGTGGGGCAACGACCAGCTTTGCCGCGTCGGTGACCTACACCGCCCCGGCATCCTGCTCCGGCACCCAACCCCCAACGACGCCCATTCTAACCCTGGCCGTCACGCCGGGCAGTTGTGCCTCGGCCACCAACCAGTACACCCTGTCGGGCACCATCAGCCTGACCAACGCCGTGGCCAGCTCGCTCACCATCACCGATGGCAGTGCCAGGACCACCCTCAACGTGACGGCCGGACAAGCGTCCGCCAGCTTTAGTCTGACGGGCCTGCTTTCGGGCAGCGGAGCTCGTTCGGTCACCGTTAGCGGGGCGGGTTACAGTCCAGCGTCGGTGACCTACACTGCCCCGGCATCCTGCTCAGCCACCCCGACCCCAACGACCATTCTGGCTCTGAGCTGTCACGCCGGGCAGTTGTGCCTCGGCCACCAACCAGTACACCCTGTCGGGCACCATCAGCCTGACCAACGCCGTGGCCAGCTCACTCACCATCACCGATGGCAGTGCCACCACCACCCTGACCATAACGGCCGGACAAACCTCCGCCAGCTTTAGTCTGACGGGTCTGCTTGCGGGCAGCGGGCAGCCAGATCGGTCACCGTTAGCGGAGCGGGTTACAGTCCAGCGTCGGTGACCTACACGGCCCCGGCTATCCTGCTTCGGCCACCACCGCCAACACCAACACCCATTTTGGCTCTGAGTGTCACGCCGGGCAGTTGTGCCTCGGCTACCAACCAGTACACCCTGTCGGGCACCATCAGCCTGACCAACGCCGTGGCCAGCTCACTCACCATCACCGATGGCAGTGCCAGCACCACCCTCAACGTGACAGCCGGACAAACCTCGGCCAGCTTCAGTCTGACGGGTCTGCCCTCGGGCAGTGGTTCTCACACCGTCACCGTTAGCGGGGCGGGTTACCCGACTGCGTCGGTGACCTACACGGCCCCGGTATCCTGTTCGGCCACCCCAACGCCACCACCAACACCCATTTTAGCTCTGAGTGTCACACCGGGCAGTTGTACCTCGGCCACCAACCAGTACACCCTGTCGGGTACCATCAGCCTGACCAACGCCGTGGCCAGCTCGCTCACCGTCACCGATGGCAGCGCCAACACCACCCTGACCATAACAGCCGGACAAGCCTCCGCCAGCTTCAGCTTACCAGGCCTGCCCTCGGGCAGCGGTGTGCACACGGTCACCGTCAGCGGGGCAGGCTACAGTCCAGCCTCCACCACCGCCACAGCGGGCAGCTTCGCCATCACCGGCGTGAGCACCCTGACCTGCACCACCCTGAGTGCCGTCCAGCGCCGGGTGAGATTCAACCCCCAGTACGTGGGCACCAACGGATCCCCCATCTCCTTCGCCATTGTGGGCCTGATGCTCCCCACCACCACGGCGGGACCCTACACGCTCGACTTGTATACCGATAACCCGGCCATTACCATCAACACCCAGCAGGGCGACACCCAGAGCAGCTTTGTCTACAAGTGGCTGGAGGCCTGCAACAGCGGGGCCAGTGGGGCAACGACCAGCTTTGCCGCGTCGGTGACCTACACCGCCCCGGCATCCTGCTCCGGCACCCAACCCCCAACGACGCCCATTCTAGCCCTGGCCGTCACGCCGGGCAGTTGTGCCTCGGCCACCAACCAGTACACCCTGTCGGGCACCATCAGCCTGACCAACGCCGTGGCCAGCTCGCTCACCGTCACCGATGGTAGTGCCAGGACCACCCTCAACGTAACGGCCGGACAAACGTCCGCCAGCTTCAGTCTGACGGGCCTGCCCTCGGGCAGCGGTGCCACACGGTCACCGTCAGCGGAGCGGGTTACAGTCCAGCGTCGGTGACCTACACGGCCCCGGCATCCTGTTCCAGCCACCCCGACCCCAACCCGACAATGTTGGCTCTGAGTGTCACGCCGGGCAGTTGTGCTTCGGCCACCAACCAGTACACCCTGTCGGGCACCATCAGCCTGACCAACGCCGTGGCCAGCTCACTCACCATCACCGATGGTAGCGCCAGGACTACCCTCAACGTGACGGCCGGACAAGCGTCCGCCAGCTTCAGTATGACGGGTCTGCCCTCGGGCAGCGGTGTGCACACGGTCACCGTTAGCGGGGCGGGTTACGCCACCGCGTCGGTGACCTACACCGCCCCGGTATCCTGTTCGGCCACCCAACGCCACCACCAACACCCCTTCTGGCTCTGAGTGTCACGCCGGGCAGTTGTGCCTCGGCTACCAACCAGTACACCCTGTCGGGCACCATCAGCCTGACCAACGCCGTGGCCAGCTCGCTCACCGTCACCGATGGCAGCGCCAACACCACCCTGACCATAACGGCCGGACAAGCCTCCGCCAGCTTCAGCTTACCAGGCCTGCCCTCGGGCAGCGGTGTGCACACGGTCACCGTCAGCGGGGCAGGCTACAGTCCAGCCTCCACCACCACCACAGCGGGCAGCTTCGCCATCACCGGCGTCAGCACCCTGACCTGCACCACCCTGAGTGCCGTCCAGCGCCGGGTGAGATTCAACCCCCAGTACGTGGGCACCAACGGATCCCCCATCTCCTTCGCCATTGTGGGCCTGATGCTCCCCACCACCACGGCGGGACCCTACACGCTCGACCTGTACACCGATAACCCGGCCATTACCATCAACACCCAGCAGGGCGACACCCAGAGCAGCTTTGTCTACAAGTGGCTGGAGGCCTGCAACAGCGGGGCCAGTGGGGCAACGACCAGCTTTGCCGCGTCGGTGACCTACACCGCCCCGGCATCCTGCTCCGGCACCCAACCCCCAACGACGCCCATTCTAACCCTGGCCGTCACGCCGGGGAGTTGTGCCTCGGCCACCAACCAGTACACCCTGACGGGCACCATCAGTCTGACCAATGCCGTGGCCAGCTCGCTCACCATCACCGATGGCAGTGCCAGGACCACCCTCAACGTAACGGCCGGACAAGCGTCCGCCAGCTTCAGTCTGACGGGTCTGCCCTCGGGCAGCGGTAGCTCACACCATCACCGTTAGCGGAGCAGGTTACCCACTGCGTCGGCCACCTACACCGCCCCGGTATCCTGTTCGGCCACCCCGACCCCAACCGACAATGCTGGCTCTGAGTGTCACGCCGGGCAGTTGTGCCTCGGCTACCAACCAGTACACCCTGTCGGGCACCATCAGCCTGACCAACGCCGTGGCCAGCTCACTCACCGTCACCGATGGGAGTGTCAGCACTACCATCAATGTGACGGCCGGACAAGCGTCCGCCAGCTTCAGTATGACGGGTCTGCAGGCCGGTTCGGGCAGCCACACCATCACCGTTAGCGGGACGGGTTACCCGACTGCGTCGGTGACCTACACGGCCCCTGCTGCCTGCTTGGTAAAACCAACGCCACCCCCTCCTACTCTCGCCCTAAGCGTCGCGCCGGGTAATTGCAATCCCAACACTAATTCCTACAATCTGACGGGCACAATTACCCTTACCAATGCCGTATCCAGCTCACTACTTATTACGGATGGAGCGATCAACAAAGTGATACCGGTAACTGCGGGACAGACCACGGCTAGCTTTAGCCTGTCGGGACTAGCGTCGGGGAGTGGTTCTCACACGGTGATCGTCAGTGATATGGCCTACAAACCCCAACCGCCCACAAGTCCTGCCCACATTGCTATCGTTGGCGTGACAACGGTAAATTGCCTGACTTTGTCAGCAGGTCTTCGGCAGGTACTGTTTACTCCTCAATACGCGGGATTAAGTAGTGAACCTGTCAGTTTCTCTGTGGTAAACGAGTTACTGCCTACTCTGAACCCAGGGCCATACAGCCTGAAACTGTATACTGATAATCCGATGATTACGCTTCACGCCCAACAGGGTGGATCGCATGGTACTTACCGATACAACTGGCTACAGGCTTGCGCAACAAATCCCGGATCTACTACGAGTAGCGTTGGCTACACGCCGGTATCAGCTGTTTACCAGGCTCCCGCTTCCTGTAAAGCTGTCGCTTCAGATATAGCTCCGACTTCAGTTGTTGTTGCTGCAGTGGCACTGGCTGTTAAACCCGAGACGTGTGATCCCACTACTAACCAGTATAGGCTAACAGGAATAGTCAACCTGACGAATGCTGTTGCGGGCTCTCTCCTTGTAACTGATGGCAGTGTGAGTACCGTGCTTACGGTGACAGACGGCCAGACTTCGGCCAATTTTAGCCTGACTGGACTCGCTTCGGGTACTGGCGAACGACGAGTTACGGTTAGTGAATCTGGTCAGGTTCCAACCACCTCCAGCAGTTCGGGTCCCTTTACCATTGCGGGTGTAACTACGGTTAGCTGCACAACAGTTGCTGCTACTCAGCGCCAGGTGACACTTACCCCTCAATACACAGGTGTTAATGGAAGCCCGATCAGTTTCTCCGTCACTAATGAAACCTCGCCTACAAACACGGCGGGACCTTATGTACTGAACCTCTTCATCGATAACCCAACGGTTACGTTGAATGCTCAGCAGGGTGAGGAGAAGAGCACTTTCCTTTACAAGTGGCTGGAGGCCTGCGCCAACAGTCGCCTTGCTTCTCTGGTTTATGCCCCAACTTCCACTACGTATACGGCTCCGGAGGCCTGTTTCGCTACCCCCCGCATATCGCTGGCTGTTACTTCGGATACTTCGGTCACCAAGTCGCCCAACGGACGGGTACCAGCAGGACCGGGCGTCCCCTTAAAGCTGGTTGACAAATCGAAAGCGAAAGTGGGTGACATCTTAACGTACACGCTGGTTATAACCAACTCCGGCACTACTGACCTGGTCGACGCCGTAGTGCGTGATTCAGCCTCAATCGGATTGACATACGTACCAAATTCAGCCATTACTCCGGCCGGAACAATTTTCACTCCTGGAAACGGGTTAAGTACCTGGACCGTAGCAAGGCTGGCCCCGAATGAGCGACTATCACTCATCTTCAAGGCCAGGGTCGATTCGACGGGTATTCTTTATAATACTGCGACCGTACAGGGCGATACAGCTATCGTATGCACAACAGTACCCATCAAAGTGTGTCCCGGTTCAGTTTATAGTTTTACTCTGGTTGCCAAACAGGGCCGGAATACTTACCGCTGGTTTAGGGATGGCAGGGAGATAAGGGGGGAAACTAACCACATTCTGGTTGTGACAGCCCCTGGTAGTTATAGCCTTGATCCATCGGGTGGAACAGGTATATGCCCTGACTTTAGCTGTTGTCCTTTCGTTGTTGAGTTCGATACGCTGCCTTCGTTCAAGGCCATGGCTGTGCCGGTGACCTGCACTACTGATGCTCCTCAGACCAACGGCAAACTGGTAATCAGCGAATTTGACCCATCTTTTACCTATCAGTATTCGCTGGGAACACAGTTCAACCCCTTAGCCTCTCTATCAGGCGGATCACAAATTATACCGACCGATGGTATATTGGTCAGTAACCTGGCCAATCCGGGGACCAGTCAGACCTATACGGTCCGGGTCTACAACCATTCGGGCTGTTACCGCGATGTAACAACGACGCTGGTGCCAACTACCTGCGGGTGCCCGGTAAATTCGTGCGTACCGTTTGTAATTCAGAAAAATAAACGGGCCAGGTAACGTGGTCGAGAAGAAAGCCCGGCTCCTCGGCTGAGGAGTCAGCGATTAACCGTCAAAACCTTCCGGTTGACCTACTACATATGGTCAATCGGAAGGTTTTTTGTATGTGGCTGGGTGCTTTGCCTTTGCCTGAAGAAACTCATTATTGCCTGATAGCCAGAATCAGGTATTCACTACGCTGCGCCCAGGAACAGGATGAGGCATTGCTCATCAGCCATTTACAGGGTTTCAGGCAGTTAAAATAGCCGTCGCACAGATAGTATCAGGGAATGGTTTTGGCATCGTGGCCGAATAAGAAACGGGTAAGTCAACTTTTGAGTAACCGTTTTTGTTACGTACAAAAGCAGATACCGTTCAATCTGTTAACTTTGCGGCTTTATTTGCCTGTCACGCTAAATCGTATTATGTTATCCATCAGTAATTTACATGCCTCCATTGGCGATAAAGAAATATTAAGAGGTCTCAACCTGGAAGTCAATGCCGGTGAGATACACGCCATCATGGGTCCGAATGGCGCGGGCAAAAGTACATTAGCCTCGGTACTGGCAGGTCGTGAAGATTATGAAGTAACGGCTGGCAGCATACGGTATGATGGAAAGGATTTACTGGACATGGCTATCGAAGATCGCGCTGCCGAAGGCATTTTTCTGGCGTTTCAGTACCCGGTAGAAATTCCGGGTGTCAGTACGACCAACTTTCTGAAGACGGCTCTCAACGAAATCCGCAAATACCGCGGTCAGGAACCACTCGACGCGGTCCAGTTTTTGAAGTTGATGAAAGAGAAAATGAAACTCGTCAACATCGACCAGTCGTTGCTAAGTCGCTCATTGAATGAAGGTTTTTCGGGCGGAGAAAAGAAACGAAACGAAATATTTCAGATGGCCATGCTCGAGCCGAAACTGGCCATTCTGGACGAAACAGATTCTGGCCTGGACATCGACGCGCTGCGTATTGTGGCTGATGGGGTCAACCAACTCCGGTCTCCTGAGCGGGCCACGATTGTGGTAACTCACTACCAGCGCCTGCTGGATTACATTGTCCCTGATTTTGTCCACGTACTGTATAAAGGACGCATCGTAAAGTCGGGACCTAAAGAACTGGCCCTCGAACTTGAAGAAAAGGGGTACGACTGGATTAAAGCCGAAGTGGCGTAACATTAATGATGAATGATGAATGATGCATTAGCTTACAGCAATCTTCATTGCTCCAGCCCTGGTTATCATTCGTCGTCATTTATCATTTATAATTAAAATTATGACCCCCTACGCATCCTATAACGATTTTAAAGAGCAATTGCTGGCCTCCTTCCGGGATAACGAAGAGCGGATGAATGGTGAGCGAAAAGCGCCATTGCACCAGATCAGACGGGCAGCCCTCCAGCAGTTCGACCAGTTGGGTTTTCCAACCATCCGGCACGAAGAGTGGAAATATTCGAACGTTAGCGGTCTGACCAAACAGGCTTTTGAACTCGATGAAACCACAACACTGACCCCGGACGACCTGGCCCCGCTTGAAATTCCGAACCTCGATGGCAATATTCTGTACTTCGTCAACGGTCGCTACCATCCGGAGCTCTCGCACATTGTCAGCCCGGTGAGCCAGGTGCAGATTACGAGTTTTGCCAGTGCCCTTAAAAGCGAGCCAGACCTGATAAGCGCGCACTTTGCCCAGTATGCCAACTACCAGGAAAATAGCTTCACGGCCCTGAATACGGCCCTGGCCAGTGATGGCGTGGTGGTGAGGGTTCCGAACAATACAACGGTAGAACAACCCATTATCCTTCGCTTCATCACCGACTCCCGAACGAAGAATATCGCTTCTCAACCGCGTAACCTGATCGTGGTAGGCAAAAATTCAGAACTGATGCTGGCGGAATCATACCGTACTCTGGGCGAGGGAGCCAGTTTTGTGAATGTCGTGACTGAAATTGTGCTGGACCGCGATGCCCGGATGCAATATTACAAAGTACAGGATGAAACCGAGAAGGCGTATCACATTGGTACGACACAGGTTAACCAGACGGATAGCAGTCACTTCTATTCGGCTACGGTAACACTCAATGGCAGCTTTGTACGCAACAACCTGAATATAAGGCTCGACGGACAATATGCCGAAGCATTCATGTATGGCCTGTACATGCCAAACGGTCGTCAGCACGTAGACAACCACACATTGGTTGACCACGCCATGCCGAATTCGTACAGTAATGAACTTTACAAAGGCATTCTGGACGACAACAGCACAGGCGTGTTCAACGGCAAGATTTTCGTCCGGCCCGATGCGCAGAAGACGAATGCGTACCAGTCGTGCAAAAACGTGGTACTGTCGCCGGGCGCAACGATGAACACAAAGCCCCAACTGGAAATTTATGCCGATGACGTGAAATGTTCGCACGGTACTACTACGGGTCAGCTCAACGACGAAGCCCTGTTTTACATGCGCTCACGCGGTATTCCCAAAGATGAAGCCCGGACACTGTTGCTTTACGCCTTTTCGCAGGATGTACTGAGCCAGATCAAGATTCAGCCCATCCGCGAGTACCTGGAACGAGTGGTGCGGGAGAAGCTGGGGCAGTAACCTGACAAAATGAATTATGAACCGCGCGGGCGACCCCGGATGAGTATTGGCTCTTAATTTGGTCATCACTCACTCGAGGTCGCCCGCGTGGCACATCGGCCATTATTCGTTGAGAGGAGCACCTTTCTACCCTTCAGCTTGTTATCTCTCTAGTAAAACACGTTCTATTTGCCATGCAGTCAGCCATAGATAACACACTCGATATTCAGCAAATCCGCCGGGACTTCCCCATTCTTCATCAGGAAATAAACGGCCGGCCTTTGGTTTACTTCGACAATGCGGCTACAACTCAGAAACCGCAGTCGGTCATTGATGCGCTTACCCGGTATTATGAAGGCTACAACGCGAACATTCACCGGGGTATTCATCATCTGGCCGAGCAGGCAACGGCAGCTTTCGAGGATTCACGCCGGGCGGTTCAAACATTTTTGAATGCCAGACACTGGCAGGAAATCATCTTTACGTATGGTACTACCGACGGTATCAATCTGGTTGCCAACAGTTACGGCAGGCGTTTTTTGACAGCGGGCGACGAGATAATTATCTCTACCATGGAGCACCACTCTAACATTGTTCCCTGGCAGATGCTGTGCGAGGAACGGGGCTGTGTGTTACGGGTAATTCCGGTAGATGAGAATGGCGACCTGATTCTGGAAGAATACGAAAAGTTATTGTCTGAAAGAACCAAGCTCGTTTCGGTGGTTCACGTATCCAATTCGCTCGGTACGATTAACCCCATCAAACTGATCATTGACAAGGCGCACGAGGTGGGCGCTGTTGTGCTGATTGATGGCGCTCAGGCCAGTTCGCATATTGAACTGGACGTGCAGGCGCTGGATGCCGATTTCTATGCTTTTTCGGCCCACAAGCTCTACGGACCAACGGGGATGGGTGTTCTCTACGGCAAGAAAGAGATTCTGGACGCCATGCCACCCTACCGGGGTGGGGGCGAGATGATAAAAGAGGTAACGTTTGAAAAGACGACCTACAATGACATTCCGTACAAATTTGAAGCCGGCACACCCAACATTGCCGATGTAGTAGCAGTGAAGGCAGCGCTGGAGTACATAGCTGATTTAGGGAAGGAGACTATTGCTGCTCATGAAAACGACCTGCTTCAGTACGCTACCGCCCAACTCAGCGAATTGGATGGATTGCGGATTATTGGACAGGCCAAGCATAAAATTGGCGTCATTTCCTTTGTCCTGGACGGCATTCACCATCAGGATACGGGCGTTATTCTGGACCAGCAGGGTATTGCCGTTCGGACGGGGCACCACTGTACCATGCCCCTGATGCAGCGTTACGGTATTGCCGGAACTACGCGGGCATCCTTTGCCGTTTACAATACCAGAGACGAAATTGACCGGCTTACAGCGGGCTTGAAACGGGTACAGAAAATGATGTCGTAATGACAAAATTGACTGATTATGGAACCGGGATTCATTATCAGACAAAAAGCAGCTAGTTAGAAGTTAAAATGCGTATCGGCTGAGTGTCTCATTTGTGTTGGCTTCTTATCGTTCATTTATTTGAGAGGTGTTTGCAGGCCGTTACCGGTTAGTTTGTAGCGCACAGGAATAGACTTTAAAAGTGCTGGCTGTTTGCCCAATGGGCCAGCCACCTGGAAAACTTTAACGCATGACAATTAACGAGAAGCAGGACGAGATTATTGAGGAATTTGACCTGTTCGACGATCAACTCGACAAGACACAGTACATCATTGATTTGGGTAAAAAATTACCTCCTATGCCGGAAAATCAGAAAAATGATACGAACCGGATTATGGGCTGTCAGTCGAAAGTATGGGTGGATGCTGAACTAAAAGATGACCGGCTGTATTTTTACGGAGACAGCGAACCAACCGCGCAGATATCTAAAGGGCTGGTGGGGCTGCTGGTCAGGGTTTTATCGGGACAGAAACCGGAAGACGTTGCCAAGGCCGACTTATATTTTATACCTCAGGTGGGCATGGGTAATCTGATTACATCCTTGCGGGCTGGTGGGTTAGCCTCTATGATTGAACGCATGAAAGCATTCGGGAAAGCTTACTCCGTGACCGAGAACCAGTAGCAATGACACAAACCATGACAGACGAAGAACTAAAAGAACAGGTTGTACTGGCCCTCAAAGGGGTATATGATCCGGAAATTCCGGTAGACGTGTACGAGTTGGGACTGATTTACGACATCAAGATATTCCCGGTTAACAATGTCTATATCCTTATGACACTCACCTCGCCCTCCTGCCCATCGGCAGGCGAAATTCCGGCAGAGATTGAAGAGAAAGTACGGGCTATAGAGGGCGTGAGCGATGTGAGCGTGGAGCTGACATTCGATCCCCCCTACTCCACCGAATTAATGTCGGAAGTAGCCAAACTGGAATTGGGTTTTATGTAAAAAAAGTTGGTCAGCTGAACAGTCTGCCTGTCGATCTGCGTTATTCGATTGGGTGGCCTACACTGACCGACGACTAACTGTTTAACTGATAATTAACTATGTATCCTCCTCATTTGCTTATCCCGATGCGGGAAGACCTGACCAGCGTTGGGTTCGAAGAATTGACCACTGCCGAAGACGTGGTAAACACCATGGAAAATGCCGAAGGCACCATGCTCGTTGTGGTGAACTCCGTATGTGGCTGTGCCGCCGGTGCGGCCCGTCCGGGTGTGAAGGCGGCTCTGGCAGCCAGTCCGGTAAAGCCAGACAAGATGGTGTCAGTCTTTGCTGGTGGTGACCTGGAAGCAACCGCCAAGATGCGGGACTACCTGCTCCCCTATCCACCATCATCGCCCGCCATTGGCATCTTCAAAGACGGCGATCTGGTGCATTTTATTGAGCGGCACCACATCGAAGGCCGTTCGGCGCAGATGATTGCCCAGCACCTCGAGATGGCACTGGAAGAATTCTGTACGCCGGCTAACGCGTAATAATTGCCTTGTAACGTAAAAAAGCCCGGATTTTAAATCCGGGCTTTTTTACGTTACAGCAAATGCCTTGGCAAGCAACCGGGACAGTGGCAGCAGGCAGAAAACCAGGAAGGCCAGTGGAAAGGAGGCAAATGCTGCTACCCAGGCCGCATTCATGACGATGAGGGACAACACACCCGCTTTTACCGCCAGACCAATATTCCGCCCTACCGGTTCATTTACAGCCCGCCACAGGGGTGGAAAAATATAGTAGCCAAACAGAAATAGAAAAGGAAGTGCCGTTCCTAACTGCTGTTGCCGTTGCGCAAGGGCCGCTACGCAACCAATGACCAGCGCATACAGTAGCCCCGCTACCCGGAGTGTAATGGGACTACCACCGTGTACCTCTCCCCGGCTAATCATCGTGATGGCGGCAATGTAGGCAATGGGTACTACGCCAACCCAAATCCAGGGTATCACCTGTTCGGGCAAAATACTGACGCCCAGCAGCAGGTTGAGACCACGACACAAGCCCATGTTGACCGGCCCCAGCCAGGAATGATGCTTCCCGAAGCGATCATACACCAGGGAAGCAACCGTAATACCAATGGCCAGGCATCCAGCGGTCTGGTTAACCAGAAAGGAGGCTGCTATGCCAACAATCAGCAGGCCAATACCCAGCAAAACAGCCGTCTGCTTCGGCACAACGCCACTTGGAATGGGACGTTCGGGTCGTTCGACGGCGTCGAGTTCGGCATCAAAAACGTCGTTGAATACAACCCCTCCGCCGTACAGGCCAACCGTGGCCAGCGCGAGCCAGCCAACTGGTGCTGCGGCTGGCTCGGGCAATAAGAAGTAACCCGCAATAGCCATTCCGGCCAGTACATCGGCAATAGCCGTAACCAGATTAGCCGGTCGGGTAAGCGAAAGGAGGGGTTTCAACATAGTGAAAAATGAGCGTGAAAAATTAACGAAAAGTGATTGGCATCAAGAGAAATATTCTTCACTTCTCACTCTTCATCGCACGGGTTACCCCGTCTTCACTTTATTTAATTATCGTGGATTCTTTATCTACCCGCGGTGCCTGACCACCCCGTAATACCGAACTGCCGTTAAATCGCTGGCTCTGGTCGATACCGATGGGCTTGGTAAGGTCCTCCAGACTAAGCTGGCCACTCTGCGCGAAGGCCATTACGGCATTGGTGAACGTCACGAGTTTGATGGCTTCATCCGAAATTCCGCGCTGTTTCATCAGGGCAGCCGTTTTGGGTACCGCCAGCGGATCGCTGATGCCCCAGTCGGCAGCGGAGTTGATCATGATACGCTCCGGTCCGTATTGCTTTACGATATCCACCATACGCTCATTGCCCATTTTGGTAAACGGATAAATGGTGAAGCCAGCCCAGAAACCCCGGTCAAGCACGTCCCGAACGGTCTCTTCGTTGTTATGATCGACAATCACCATACCCGGGTCCAGTCCGTGTTCCAGGGCAATTTCCATGCTGCGGATAGTACCCTGTTTTTTATCCCGGTGGGGCGTGTGAATCTGCACCGGCAAACTGGCTTCTTTTGCCAGGTCCAGTTGCGCCCGGTAGTATTTGTCTTCGGCGGCCGTTTGGTCATCGAAGCCTATTTCGCCCACGCCCACTACGCCTTCTTTGTAGATGAAAAGCGGCAGAATTTCCATAACCTGCTCGGCTAGTTCTTCCTGATTGGCTTCCTTGGAGTTCAGCCCAATGGTACAATAATGCCGAATTCCGAATTGCGACGCCCGAAATCGCTCCCACCCCACCAGACTGGCAAAATAATCGCGGAAGGAGTCAATACCCGTACGAGGTTGCCCCAGCCAGAAAGCGGGCTCAATCAGGGCTACCACGCCTGCATCGGCCATAGCCTGATAATCGTCTGTGGTTCGGGAGGTCATGTGAACGTGCATATCGAAGAACGACATACCCCGAATGGAATCCATAAAATCCATAATGCGTCTGGGTTAACCGGATTAGCCTGTGCGGCAATGAGCGGGCAAAGTTCTTAAAATCTGGCTTCTGCCCACCTATTTCCCGACAGATTTTACCGCTGCTTTATAACCTTAGTCATAGTCTATTCGTTTTATAGATAGACAACAATTAAACGTATGAACACTAGTAAACAACACACTCCAGGGAAAGGTAGTATCTGGATGATCCTACTTTTGCTGACCACAGGTGGGGTGCTGACCAGTTGCCGCGATAATGCCCTTACTGATTTGAGCCCCGCCGACAGCCCGGTATACATTACCAACTATGACAATTCGATCAACTTTGGTCAGTACAAAACATTCAGCCTGCCCGACTCGGTCGTTGTTCAGTCGAATGATAATTACCAGACTGTTCGGAGCGACATTGCCGATCAATTTGTCTCGAATGTAGCGGCCGCCCTAACTGCCAGAGGGTTTCAGCGCGTGGAAAAAGGCCAGTCGGCGGATTTGGGTGTCGCCATCGTTCGGGTCGACAATCAGTACACGGGTATCGCGTCAAATCCGTATTCCTACTACTCGAACTACTGGGGTGGGGGTTTGGGTGGGCTTGGTGGCTATGGTTATTCGCCCTACTATCAGAGCTACTACACCTACCAGGTATCGGAACGGTATTGGGAGATTCAGATGGTCGATCTTAAAAATGCGCCTACCACGTCTGGTACCGACAAACCCCTGTTGAATGTCATCTACAACGCCACAGTGCGGGGGTCCGATGTTGCCGATACCCAGGCCGTTGATATGGCAACCAATGCAATTTTTAGTCAATCGCCTTATTTGAAGGCTGCTCAATAAACATTATGAAACGGATCATTGCACTCATTGCGCTGCTCAGCCTGACGACAGGGGCCTGGGCACAGTACCAAAATATATATTCCGGCGAATCGTCCCTGTATGATCGCTATGTCACGTTCAACATTGCTGCCCGGTATGGTGTGTCTATGCCATTGGGTGGTCAGAAAGGCTATATCGACAAACTATCGCCGACCAACCTGGCTATTGAAGGAGAATGGCTGTTTCCGCAACGGTTTTCGGTAGGCATCAAAACGGGTTATCAGTACACGAATCAGCGGGTCCCCCGTCAGGTGTATCAATTTGACAATCAGTCGGTTTCTGCTGTACAAACCCGTACGTTGTCGGTTATCCCCGCCATGGCTTCCCTATCATACTACTTTGCCGGGAATGCCGATGCTATCCGGCCGTATATACAAATGGCGGGTGGTGGTGCCTACATTGATTACACGAACTATTTTGGCACATTATCCGATCAGAAAAACGGGTTTAGAGGAGCAATTTCCCCCGCAATTGGCCTGAAATATTACGGCAGACGGGAACAGGGATTGGGTGCCGAGATTCAGGCGCAGTACCAGCATGTCTTTTTCAACTACGAACAACTGAAAGGCTCGGCACCCTCGCTGATGCTATCGGCTGGCATCTCGTACCGGTTCCATTAAGGGTTGAGGTTTGTTGTTAGCTACACGATAGTTCGTGCGTCAGCTAACAACAAACCCCGAACATCAGGCAACAAACTCTTTACATCAGCCCCTCAATGTGAGGGGGTAAACTGCGCCCGGCAGCCCGGCGTTCGGCGGCATAATCCGCCAGCGTTTGAGCGAGTCGGGCGTTTTTGCGTTCCATCAATCCGGCTATCTGCGTAACATCTTTATCCGTAAAAAAGGCCTTCAGAACCATCTGATTCCAGGCGGCTTCGTCGAAATAGTCCCGTGGATATGGATTGCGCAGCATAATGGCCGACTGCACATCGGCAATGTTATTCCGAACGCCTTCAGTTGCCTGAAACCGCCAGTCTTCCGGATAAGCCAACACCGGCAGGGCCGAGTAAAGAGCCACCAGTTCATTGAGTTCGCCCGCCCTAAAAAGCTGACTGATGGTGTTGACGTACGCAGGCTGGTCATCGACTGGTAGTTGCAGCAACCACCAGACCCGGGCCAGCCGATCCAGCGTCCACCCCGTTGCGGTGAATCCCGGTCGAACGCGCTCCAGAGCGAATGCCATATCGGCCGGAACCTCAATCAGTTGCTTACCCACAAAACGCGGCAAAGCCGTGAACACGCGATAAAACGTAGCCGTTTTTGGGTCAGCCTGGAATATATCCGTCTGTTGACGCAGGTAAGTAACTGCTTTTTCGGTGCTAGCCTGCTGTTCGATGAGGTAAAACAGCGTCTGGCTCATTTGAGAAATAGTCATAGGACAAAAATAGGGGCGTAATTCGTACCCATATGCATCAAAATCACATTAGTAGTTGCCTATACTTGCCTTTCATCACGAAGCACACGTGCTGATTGTCCGATTACAGTTCGCGCATCCCTCACCCTTTACGGTTACTCATGAAAAAAGCAGTACTTATTTTATCGGCATTCCTTTGTTCCGCGAAGCTAACCGTTCTTGCCCAAGTGGCAACGGAGTATGTATGGTGGAACCCTGCGCAAAGCACCGTACCCGTTATTGAAGGACGGGGCTGGTCGGGAGCCGATGTCCAAAATCCGTATGACAGATTACCCACAAAAGCCGAAAAAAGCGTCCGGCCGGTGGTATGGAACTTAGGGCACAATGCCGCCGGTTTGCTAATCCGATTTAGGGCCAGTACAGATCAGGTTGTGGTACGGTACACGGTTTCGGGCAAGCAGGCACTTCCTCATATGCCCGCCACGGGCGTTAGCGGAGTTGATTTATACGGTATAAACAGCGATGGCGACGCCCTGTGGTGTGCCGGTAAATACACCTTTGGCGATACCATTCAGTACCGCTTCACCAACCTGGAACCCAACGATGCGTACCATAAAAAAGGGCGCGAATACCGACTCTACCTTCCGCTGTATAACGCCGTACGATGGCTCGAAATTGGGGTACCAACGGGCGTAACCCTAACCCCGCTGCCCGTTCGGACCGATAAGCCCATCGTTATTTATGGCACGTCCATTGCGCAGGGAGCCTGTGCCTCGCGGCCGGGCATGGCCTGGACCGCCATTCTGGGGCGAAAACTGGAACGGCCCGTTATCAATCTTGGCTTTTCGGGCAACGGCCGACTGGAAAAGGAAGTTGTTGACTTACTACCGGACATCGACGCGAAACTGTACGTACTGGATTGCCTGCCGAATCTGGTAGCCACGGTAGGAATAAAACCCGACGAGATAAAATCCCGCATTCGTGAGTCGGTCAGAACCCTCCGGCACCGGAAACCCAACACCCCCATTCTGCTGGTCGAACACGCGGGGTATTCGGAGGGTGGCCTCAACCCGGATCGACGGCAACTGTACACGGAGGTAAATGAGTTAATGCAACAGGCGTTTGCACAACTGAAAAGCGAGGGTATCCAGAAACTGTATCTTTTACCCAAATCAGCCATTAATCTGGCCAGTGATGCCACCGTGGACGGCACTCACCCGACCGATTTGGGCATGCAACAGTACGCCGACGCCTACGAACGTAGTATTCGCACTATCCTGAACGAACCCGTTGGCGAAATTGCCACCATGAAACCCAGAACGCACTACCGCGACGCCAATGTGTACGACTGGGAAACGCGGCATAACGACATCATGGCCCGGCTTAAAAGCAAACCACCCCGTATCCTTTTCTTCGGCAACTCCATCACGCATTTTTGGGGAGGAGACCCAAAAGGAGGTCGGGCAACGGGGGCAGATAGCTGGAACGCGGTCATGGAGCCCCTGGGCGTTCAAAATATGGGGTATGGCTGGGACCGGATTGAAAACGTGCTGTGGCGGGTCTATCACGGTGAACTGGATGGCTATGCGCCGGCCCAAATCATGCTGATGATTGGCACGAACAACCTGCAACTCAACACGGATGCCGAAATCAGCGATGGTCTTGCCTTTCTGGTACGGGCCATACAGGCCCGACAACCTAATGCCGCTATTTTGTTGATTGGTATCCTGCCGCGCCGACAACTGGAAGGGCGGGTGGCGGCCTTGAACCAGCGCATTGCTCAGGTAGCGGGGGAACTGAATGCAACGTTCATCCAGCCGGGCACCATTTTCTTACAGCCCGATGGTAAAATCAACGAGTCTCTATTCGGTGATGGCCTGCATCCCAACGCTGAGGGCTACCGGCAATTGGCCACTACATTAGTTCCTTATCTGAAAGCGGCTGAACCAGTGGCCAACGGGAAGAAATAAGTGGGCATCTGTCAAGCATAATGGATTTTTTGGTCAACAGAGAAGGCTGAATACTGAATTTGCCGTTTGCCGGAGGCTACCTCATCTTTAGAACCTCCCGAGTGGCAAACCATCATCCGCAGCCTCATAAACCCTTTTAACGGCCAGACTAGCCCAGCCGAAGCCCAGTACCAGCCCCCAGGCGTGTCGACCGGTACGTGAACTGAACCGTATATACAGCCTTTACTGTTAACAGACCAATGGCTCCTTGACCCGGCCACCTATACCGCACAGGTTTTCTGGCTCCTGTCATTTCCGTATCTTTGCCGCTTATTTTTACCCGCACGCCCATTGTCAATCTGTACACAGGGCGCGTGTTTTTCGCTTATGACCGTCGTGAAATACCAACAATACGAATCCCTCGATTACGCGCAGCTAGCCGCCGAGGTGCTGACTTACTGGAATAACAATCAGGTGTTTGAGCAGTCTGTCGCTATTCGCGACGGGCAGCCCGACTACACATTTTACGAAGGCCCGCCGTCGGCCAACGGAACGCCCGGTATTCACCATGTGATGGCCCGGACGATAAAAGATATTTTCTGCCGCTACAAAACGTTGAAGGGCTTCCAGGTAGAGCGAAAGGGGGGCTGGGATACACACGGCCTGCCCATTGAATTACAGGTGGAAAAGGAACTGGGCATTACCAAAGATGATATTGGCAAAACGATCAGCGTAGAGGCCTACAACCAGAAATGCCGCGAGACGGTCATGCGGTTTACGGACCAGTGGAATGAGCTGACCCAGAAAATGGGCTACTGGGTAGACCTTGATAATCCATACGTCACCTACAAAAACGAGTACATAGAGTCCGTCTGGTGGCTACTCAAGCAACTATACGAGACAAAGGTTGACGGGCAGCGGATGTTGTACAAGGGCTATACCATTCAGCCGTATTCGCCAAAGGCCGGAACGGGTCTGAGTTCTCACGAACTGAACATGCCGGGTACGTACAAAGACGTACGCGATACCACCGTTGTAGCTCAGTTTAAGGTAAAGCCCACCGGTAAATCGGGCTTCCTCTTTTTCGATTCGGCGGATGCCGATATATTTATCCTCGCCTGGACTACTACGCCCTGGACATTGCCCGCCAATTCGGCGCTGACGGTTGGCGCCGGCATCGACTACGTGATGGTGAAGACGTTTAACCCGTACACCCACCTTCCGGTGCATGTGGTGATGGCTAAAAACCTGGTGGGCCGCTGGCTGAACGAGAAAGGACAGGTCGATTTACCCAATGACCCGGCTTTCGGAGCGTATTTAGCGACCCCAGGATCAGTGCCCCCCTGGGCTGTTGTTTCCTACTTTAAGGGGAAGTTCCTCGAGGGCATCGAGTACGAGCAGTTGATGCCGTACGTTACCCCGGAGGTGCCCGCTTTCCGCGTTATCCTGGGCGATTTTGTCACAACTGAAGATGGTACCGGTATTGTACACACCTCGCCTACCTTCGGAGCCGACGACTTTCGGGTGGCGCAGGCGGCTGGCATTCCGCCCATCATGGTGAAGGACGAAACCGGGAAAGATGTCCCCATTGTGGATAAACACGGTCAGTTCGTAGCGGAAATCACCGATTACGCGGGTCGATACGTAAAAGAAGAATACTATTCTGACGAAGAGCGGGCCGATCCCGATTTCAAGCCCACGGACGTGCTGATTGCCATCCAGCTGAAAGAAGAGAACAAAGCGTTTCGGGTAGAGAAATATGAACACCCCTACCCACACTGCTGGCGTACGGACAAACCCATTTTGTATTACCCGCTCGATAGCTGGTTTATTCGGACAACGGCTAAAAAAGACCGACTGGTTGACCTGAATAAAACCATCAACTGGCAACCCGAAAGCACCGGCACAGGTCGCTTTGGCAACTGGCTCGAGAACCTTGTGGACTGGAACCTGAGCCGCAGCCGGTTCTGGGGAACCCCGTTGCCCATTTGGCGTAGCGAGTCTGGCCAGGAAGAGGTCTGCATCGGTTCGGTTGCGGAACTCATCTCCATGAGTGAATCGGCGAATGAGCGGATGAGCGAATGGGTTCGGGACGGGAAAGCCGAATACCAGCGTCACATTGATAAAAATACGGCGTTTTTAAACGCGCATACCAATGGAAGCTACGACCTGCACCGACCTTATACGGACGAAATTTATTTTGTGTCGGAAAGTGGCCAGCTCATGCAGCGCGAAGCCGACCTGATTGACGTTTGGTTCGATTCGGGGGCGATGCCGTATGCACAGTGGCATTATCCGTTCGAGAATAAGGACGTGTTCGCTAAAGCGTTTCCGGCCGATTTTATTTCGGAAGGCGTTGACCAGACGCGGGGCTGGTTCTTTACCCTCCACGCCATTGCGGGAATGCTCTTCGATTCGGTCGCCTTCAAAAATGTCGTATCGACCGGGTTGGTGCTGGACAAAAACGGCAACAAAATGTCTAAGCGGCTGGGTAACGCCGTGGACCCGTTTGAGACACTGGCGAAGTACGGCCCGGATGCCACGCGCTGGTACATGATTACCAACGCCGAGCCCTGGGATAACCTTAAATTCAATGGCGAAGGTATTGGCGAAGTACAACGAAAACTATTCGGTACGTTGTCGAACACCTATAATTTCTTCGCGCTCTACGCTAACCTGGATACGTTTTCGTTTGCCGGACGCACCGTGCCGGTAGCCGAACGCCCGGAGCTTGACCGCTGGATTATCTCCAAACTGCAATCGCTGGTGCTGGCCGTAGAGGAACAGTTCGAAACGTACAACCCCACCAAGGCAGGCCGGGTCATTCAGGAATTCGTGAATGACCAGTTATCAAACTGGTACGTTCGCCTGTCGCGCCGGCGATTCTGGTCCGGGGTCGCGTCCGACGGGGAAATGAGCACCGACAAACGGGCGGCTTACGAAACCCTGCACGAATGCCTCAGCACAGTAGCGCAGTTAATGTCGCCCATTGCGCCGTTTTATGCGGATTGGCTGTATCGCAACCTGAATTCAGATGCACCATCAGTACACCTGACGGATTTTCCGGTGGCGGAACGGGCGCTGGTCGATGCGGAGCTGGAACGCTCGATGGAATTGGGCCAGCAGGTCTCTTCACTGGTGCATTCGCTCCGGAAAGGGCACAAATTAAAGGTCAGGCAACCACTGAGCCGGGTGTTGATTCCGGTATTGAATGCCGATACGCGTCGGCAAATCGAACACGTATCGCCCATCGTCATGTCGGAGGTGAATGTGAAAGCCGTTGAGTTTGTCGACGATGCCAGTGGTATTCTGAAAAAGCGGGTAAAACCTAATTTTAAAGCCCTCGGACCAAAGTTTGGCAAACAGATGAAAGACGTGGCAACCGTTATTACCGCTATGACGGATACCCAGTTGAAAGAACTGGAGACGGTGGGTAGCTGGCAATCGCCCATTGGCACCTTGTCACTGGCCGATGTTGACATCGTGACGGAAGATATTCCGGGCTGGCTCGTAGCCAGTGACGGGGGGTTAACTGTGGCATTGGATGTAAACCTGACGGACGAACTGCGCGGAGAGGGTATTGCCCGTGATTTTGTAAACCGCATTCAGAACCTGCGGAAAGACAGTAATTTTCAGGTAACCGATAAAATCAGGATTCAACTGGAACGGAACGACGAAACTCTGGCCAATGCCATCGAAGCTAACAAAGCGTACATCTGTCAGGAAGTACAGGCCCTATCGCTCGATCTGGTCAACGACCTGAACAGCCTAACCAGTGCGAACACCCCAGTAGAAATCGAAATGGATGAATTTCAGCTACGCGTTACCGTAGAGCGGGCCTAGCAATATTTGTTTTTTTAATGAAAGCCATATTCAAAAGAATATGGCTTTTTTGTTTACATATTATTACTTTTGTAAACCTGATAATTCTCTTCCATCACCGTATGGTCACATCGGCACGGATTTTGTATCTATCAGAGCATTAGTGTACAGTCGTTTCATTGCTTGGTTGCGGGCAGATGAAGCGGTCAACCTACGAATAAATTACCTTGACCCATTCCATGAATACGCCCGCATTGCCCCAGTACACTCATTAAACTTTTACAACATTGGTAGAAAATTTACGTACAACATTACACACGTTCATCAATAATTATCAGGCCGTTATGTGGCGGCTGCGCGAGTGTTCGCTGAATGATGAGCAGTTAGGCAATGCCGTGGGCTTGAGTGGCAATGCTATCCGAAATCGGCGCTCAAAACCTGGTCTTTGGAAATTATCCGATGTGGAACGGCTGGCCACTCATTTTTCCCTTCCTGTTACGGCCTGTAAACAGTTGGAACAAGCCCTCAAAGAGTTACCAAAAAACATGAGAACGCTGCCTTCCGATGAACGCCGGCGTACGGAACGGCAACTGGTTACAAAAATCGCTCAACTGGAATTGTATAATCAGAGCGACTGGCCGGTAAAGTGCTTACTGAAAATCCATCAGTCCTTGTACAAAGGGTTTTAGCAGACAGATTACCCCGGATAGCTTGCCCGTTCGGCAGTAAATGTCGGATGGACAGCGTAAATTTACGGTGACTCATCCTCCACTGTATGCGAACCGGTCTCTACCTGGCTATACCACTGCTACTTTTTTTTAGCGGAACCACCTTTTCCCAATCCCCGGCCATAACGCGGGGACCGTATTTGCAGGTCGTTACACCCACATCGGTTATTATCCGGTGGCGAACCGACCAGCCAAGCACGGGCCGGGCATGGTATGGCCCATCGGCCGATCAGTTGCCCCAAAGCCAGACCGAAACGCAACCTACGCAGGACCATATCATTACGCTTGTGGGCCTGCAACCCAATACCCGCTATCACTACGCAGTTGGTTACGCTGAAACGAAGCTGGCGTCCGGACAGGATTATTACGTAAAAACGGCCCTGCCGGCGGGTGATGCACGACCGTTTCGGATGTGGGTACTGGGCGATTTTGGCAGTGGCAACGAGAATCAGCGAAGCGTTTATCAGGCGTTTAGAAATGCCACCACCAGCCGCCCCGCCGATTTATGGCTTTGGTTGGGCGATAATGCCTACTCCTACGGGTATGAAGAGGAATACCAGCAACGGGTGTTTAACGTTTACGCCCCTACTTTCCGTAACACACCCGTTTTCATTAGCCCCGGCAATCACGATTACGCCGATAGCGAAACAAACTTCGACATTCCTTACTATCGAATGTTTTCATTCCCCCAACAAGGTGAGGCTGGGGGCGTAGCATCGGGTTCGAAATCATACTATTCAGCCGACTACGGACAGGTTCACTTGATTTCGCTCGATTCTCAGGGCAGAGAGATGGGCAGTATCGACTCTTCGATACAACCGGCACACAGGTACAGTGGCTCAAACGCGACTTGGCTGCTAACCGACTACCCTGGACAATCGTCATTTTCCACCACCCGCCCTTCAGCAAAGGCAGTCACGATTCGGATACAGAACTGTCCATGAAGATGCTTCGCGAAAACCTTGCCCCCATCTTTGAACGCTACGGAGTCGATTTAGTGCTCAACGGCCATAGCCATAGTTATGAGCGCACGTATCGCATCAAAGACTTGCGCGGACTGGCCGCTACATTCGACAGGAATGTAAACGTAACGGCTAACACAACCGGCCGCTATGACGGCTCGCCTAACTCCTGCCCCGTCTTTACCAAACAGGGAACTATTTACGTAGTCAATGGATCAGGTGGGCAATTAGGGGGACGATCACCCGGCTTTCCGCACCCGGCCACGGTGTACAACAACACCACAGTTGGGGGTTCTATGCTGCTGGACGTGAATGATAACCGGCTGGATGCTCAGTTTCTGCAATCGGACGGTACGGTGCAGGACAAGTTTACGCTTATGAAAAACGTAAACCGAACCACCATCCTCTCCGCTGAATATGCCGATACGCTTCAGTTAGCAGCTTCCTGGCCGGGCGAGTACCAATGGGCAGATGGGCAAACCAGCCGCAACATACGGTACGCAGCCGATAAGGCGGGCACCTACCCGCTTGTGGTTACGGATAAGCAACAGTGCCTTACCGACCAGTTCACGCTAACGGTTCAGCAACCACCCAAGCTAACCACTAAACTCGCTGCCGCTACCGCCGTTTGTGCAGGCAGCACAGTAGCTGTTACGGCTACGCCCGAAAACACGACCAAAGCGGCTGGCTGGCAGTATGATGTGCTCCTCTCCGACGCATCGGGCAGCTTCACCACCGAACGGGTCGTTGGATCAGGTTCGTTAACCACGCTGAAAGCGACCATTCCGGTCAGCGTGCCGCCCGGCTCGGGTTACCGGTTGCGGGTTAGACCGCGCGGTATTTCCTACGCACAACTTACGGCAAGCGATGCCTTTTCCGTGAAGCCATCACCAACCGCAACCCTGTCTGGCTCGATGACCGTGTTGCAGGGGCAGCCTGTTTCGCTAACCCTGGCCTTTACGGGCGATGGCCCCTGGACGGGGACGTTATCGGATGGCACAGCGTTTTCCAGTAGTGTATCGCCAACCACTCTAACGGTTCAGCCAACAAAGTCCGTTAGTTACTCTATTACCAGCCTGGAGAACAGCTGTGGAAAGGGGACCTACTCGGGTCAGGCTACCGTGACGGTACTGCTCCCAACGGCTGAAGAAACGTTTGCCAACGGCCAGCTACGCATTTTCCCGAACCCTGCCCACGATGTGGTACAGGTCAACCTGCTTGTTACCGGTAAGCAGGACGTCAGCCTGACGTTGATTGACCAGCAGGGTCGAACAATTGTACAGAAGCCGTTTGGTATGGTACAGTCGCTTTCCGAAACCATACTCATGCCGCCGGTTACAGGAACCTATTTGCTCAAGATCCAGGTAGGTCAAACTACGGTAACCCGGAAAGTGGTGCGTCAGTAAGCGTTTCAGAGAACCTGTCCAATCCCAAACAGAAGGACAAAGAGCAGTGTCGTCAGGGCCAGTTGACCCAGCCGGGCGTTGAGTTCTACCGGGCGTTTGTGGGTGGCAATGGCCCGCCCGTTCAGGATAAACAACGGGAACGCCAGTACATACACGTAACTAAACCAGATTGCCCCCGTCAGGAATGAATACGCTACGGCACAAAACATACCGGCAATGAGCAACCCCCAGTGGTAACGGATGGCGAGCAGTAAGCCCAGGCGCGCCGGAATGGAGCGCTTGCCGGTCATGGTATCGGTTTCAATGTCCCGGATATTATTGACATTCAGTACACCCGTAGCGAACAGCCCAACGCTGGTGGCGGGTAGAAGCAGTAAGGCATTGAATGAAAGTGTGTGCAGAAAATACGTTCCCAGAACGCCTACCCAGCCAAAAAACAGTAGTACGGCAATATCGCCGAAGCCCGCGTAGCCATAGGGCCGTTTGCCGTTAGTATAGCCAATAGCAGCCGCAATACTCAGTACTCCCAGCACCAGAAAAAACCAGAAGACAGACGCATCGGCCTCCCGAAAGGCCACGATCAGCAGGCCTATGCCGCACACCAGCGACAGCAACGACAGCAGCACAATGCCGCGCATCATGGCTTCTTTGGTAATGTCGCCCGTGGCTACGGCCCGGCGGGGTCCAACGCGCAGTTCGGTATCTTTACCCGAAACGGCATCGCCATAGTCATTGGCGAAATTGGAGAGAATTTGCAGAAAAATAGTCGTCAGCGAAGCCAGCAGGGCAATACGCCAGCTAAACTTGTGTGCAGCCGCTGCCAGGAAACTGCCGAGAATGATACTGGCCAGCGAGAGTGGTAACGTGCGCGGCCGGGCAGCCGCAATCCAGGACTTAATCATTTCAATGAGTGAGTGAATGAATGAGCGAATGAGTGAATGAATTTTACGCCAGTATTCGGCGCACCTATCATTCACTCATTCGCTCATTCACTCATTCGTGATTAATTACATACCAATCGCCTTTTTGAATTCGGGGCTATCGGGCTTAACGTTGGATGCGAAGAAATTCGTCAGCTCTCCTTTCTCGTTGATGACGTACTTGCAGAAATTCCAGGTTGGCACCTTGTCATTCCAGCCATTCAGCGACTTCGTTGTCAGCCATTTGTAAAGCGGAGCCTGATTGGTACCCAGTACATCTACTTTCTCAAACATCGGAAATGTAACGCCGTAGTTTTTCTGACAGAACGTACCTATTTCTTCGCTCGTACCTGGCTCCTGACTACCGAAATTATTAGCCGGAAAGCCTAACACAACGATTTTATCGCCGTTTTCTTTGTAAAATTTCTCCCAGTCGGCATACTGTGGCGTGAAGCCGCACTTCGACGCTACGTTCAGGATAACCACTTTTTTACCTTTAAACCCACTCAGCGCGACAGGCTTACCATCCAGTGACTTGACCGTGAAATCGTACAGACTTTTGGTGGGGGCAACCGCATTCTTCGGCGCACTGGCCATTTCGCTCTTATCCGCGAATAGGCCTTTGACAAGGGTTGATAGTGACATAAAACTAGTGAGGGTCACGACCAGCGCGACACCGATTAAGGTAAAAACGAGATTTTTTTTCATCTACAGTTAGTTTGACGGATTGGAGGTTACATTTTCTCCGGCACGTCTATACCCAACAAACTCATTGTTTGCTGAATAGTTTCACCCACTAACCTAGTGAGCAGCAGGCGCGTGGCCAGTTTGGCGTTATCGGTTTCCTTGAGTATAGACAGCTTATCGTAAAACTGATTGAATGTTTTGGCCAGTTCGTAGGCATACTGCCCAATATACGAGGGTGCGTAGTCTGCACCCGCTTCGGCTAGTCGCTGTGGGTACTGACTCAGTAAAAACAGCAGTTGTTGCTCTACCTCATCCAGTTCTCCGGCTTCGACCGTATCACGCAGTACAATACCCATTTCGGCCGCTTTCCGCGCTATAGACCGAATCCGGGCGTGAACGTACTGGATATACGGCCCCGTATTTCCGTGCAAATCCACCGATTCTGCCGGATTGAACTGCATCCGTTTTTGTGGGTCCACTTTTAAGAGGTAGTATTTCAACGCACCCAGACCGAGCATCTGGAACAAAGCCGATTTCTCCGATTCACTAAACTGATCCAGTTTCCCTTTGGCGGCTTCGTCGGCCGCGGTAGATGCGGCTTCAGTTGTTTCCTGAATCAAATCGTCGGCATCCACCACGGTACCCTCACGCGATTTCATTTTTCCCGTCGGCAAATCGACCATGCCGTACGACAGGTGGTATAAGCCGTTGGCGTACGCCCGCCCTAACCGGCGCATAATGGCAAACAAAACGTTGAAATGGTAATCCTGCTCATTCCCAACCACCCATATCTGCCGATTGGTATGGAAGTCCTGGTCCTTCAAATCCGTAGTACCCAGGTCCTGCGTGATATAAACCGAGGTGCCATCCGAACGAAGAACTAATTTATGGTCCAGTCCCTCAGCCGTCAGATCAATCCAGACGGAATTATCGTCTTTCCGGTAGAATATCCCCTTCTGCAAGCCTTCCTCCACCACCTCCTTACCCAGCAGATAGGTATTGGATTCGTAGTATGTTTTATCGAAACTGGTACCGATGCTCTGGTAAGTAGCATCGAATCCGGCATAGACCCAGGTATTCAGCTTCCGCCAGAGGGCCACTGTGTCAGGATCACCCTGCTCCCACAGGCGGAGCATCTGCTGCACTTCCTGCATGAGGGGCGCCTGCTTTTCGGCTTCTTCTTTCGGCGTTCCGGCCGCAACCAGTTCTGCTACCTGCGCCTTATACGCTTTGTCGAACAGGACGTAGTACTTCCCAATCAGGTGGTCGCCTTTCATCCCCGATGATTCCGGGGTCTCATCGTCACCAAACCGTTGATAGGCCAGCATGGATTTGCAGATGTGAACGCCCCGGTCGTTGACAATGCAGGTTTTTACGACATCGTAACCATTTGCTTTCAAAATCCGGCTGACAGAATCACCCAGGAAAATATTCCGCAAATGGCCCAGGTGAAGCGGTTTATTCGTATTGGGCGAGGCAAACTCAACCATAATGGTCTGCTCCTTTTTGGGCAGCGTACCAAAATCAGGATTACCGGCAATGTTGTTCAGCAAAGACACCCAGGCAGCGTCGGCAACGCTGATATTCAGAAAGCCCTGCACCACATTGAACGCGCTGACGACCTCGCTGTTTTCGAGTAGCCAGGCACCGATCGTTTGCCCGATTTGGGCTGGTGCCTGACGCAGTGCTTTCGTTAGTGGAAAGGTGACGAAGGTGTATTGCCCTTCAAACTCTTTTTTGGTCGGCGACAGTTGCACCACTGCCGACTGGCCGGGATAGCACCCGGCTATTGCCCGTAAAATATCGGCTTCTACTTTTCCCTGAATATCCATTAGACCGCAAAAATACGAAATGTACAGTGGATGTACGTTTTCAGCCATACAGATAACAGGACACGGGCAAATTTTATGCTTTCTCTGACCATTTTTCTCCCAACAGCTACCAAAAAAGAGGGGAGATTATCGACTGATAACCTCCCCTCTTTTCCAAGCAAATCAACCTGCATTAATCGACATCCCAGAACAGCTTCGTGCTGAACGGATCGATGGTACCCTGTGCTGTTACGTTGGCTGCGTTTGACCCTCCTTCACTATTTGGGTAAAATAGCCGTAGTGGACGTTTGCTGGCTTCGGGCACCTGTACACTTTGCGGAATAACCGGCAAGTTTGTACGACGGTACTCAGCCCAGGATTCCAGACCGCTGAAGTTGGTCAGCGCAATCCACTTCTGGATGGCAATGGCGGCTAGTTTATCGGTCGATGCTACCCAGTCGTAGTTCTGAATAGTGCTGCCTTTGTAGGCTGCTGCACCGGCCGTATTAGCGCCCAGTACGCGGAACGATTGCGTAATGCCGTTCTCGAAGTACATCTGAGCCGTGTTCGGCAGGGTCACATCCGAATACCGCTGCTTGGCCTCGGCCAGCAGGAACTGCACTTCGGCTGCTGTCATGATAATAAATTTCCGGTTGAAATCACCCTTCACGAGCAGGCTTGGTCCTACAGACGATGTATTGGCGGGCAGATAGCCTGAACTGGCACCAAACGGGGTACCGGCATAGTTGGCGGCCACTTCTGCTTTCGTACTTACACCCGGATTATTACCGTTTTCGCCACCAGTGGCATAAGCAATCCGTTTCATACGGAGCGTATCACCTGATGCCTTAAGGCTGTTGATCAGGAATTGCGTTGGTCGGGGGTAGTTGTTTAGTGCCCGTTTGGCGCCGGTAGCGTCGTAGCCCCAACGGTCATAGATAGGATTCAACTGCCCGGCTGCTGGCTGGAAGAAAGTAGTACCACCAATACCCGCTTCTTCGCCCGTAAGAAAGCCGGAGCCTTCCGCAACAATCTTGTTGATTTCGGTCTTGATGTACGTTTCCCGACCCGCAACTTTGGCCTGACGAATCAGAATCCGCATTTTTAGTGAATTGGCAAATTGAGCCCATTTCGTTACGTTGCCAGCGAAGACGATATCGGAAGAGCCAAAGCTACCCGTGAACGGATTCGCTTTCAAATCGACAATGGCCTCATCCAGCAAGGTGATTAACGACTCATAAATCGCTTTCTGATCATCGAACTTTGGCGCTAGTATAGCCGCCCCTTTCAGCGCATCTGTATAAGGAATATTGCCATACAAATCCACTAGTTGCTGAAATAGCATGGCTTTCATCACCTTGGCCGGTCCTTTCAGGAATTTCTGGCCGTTCGCATCAGCGTTATTGATGACGAACTGATAATCCTGCAGGTTATCGTAATACCCATCCCAGTAGTTAAAATCACCGTTGGTAAACTGATACACAAACTGGGCGGTGTTGATAATATACCCGTTTCCCTGCGTCCATTGGCCTGACCAATACGTTCCTGTTTCGTTCGAAAGGAGCATGTTGGATGCACTGACATTCAGCGCGTTGGTAAATAAGTAGTTAGGCGACGCAGTTGGTAACTGGTTTGGATTGGTATTGATGTTCAGGAAATCTTTGGTTTTACAACCATTACCAACCAGTACCACTAGTGCGGCTATAATTAGTGTTTTGAATTTCATAGTAAGTCAATGTTGCTAGTTACTAAAATGAAAGGTTGATGTTTACACCGTACTGACGCACGGGGGGCGTTTGACCAGTCGTGTTAATACCAATACCAATCGATGAGTTGGTTGTGGGTACCGATGTGGCCTGGCTACCGGGCGTTGGATTACCCTGGTAACTGAACTCAGGGTCCGTGTAGTAATTGAGTTTGTCAACAATCGTGATCAAATTCCGGCCATAGATAGCAATGCTGGCTCCCGAAAAAATCTTGGTTCTGCTCATCAAGCTCTCTGGCAAACGGTAGGACAGGTTAATGTCGCGGAGTTTGATAAACCAGGCGGGCGTAACGAAATTCTCGGAAATAAGCCGGTAGTTGTCTACCCAGAGTGTGTATTCAGGCTCACGAACCTGCGTCGCATTTGCCGTTACAGTTCCGTCAGTGTTGAGAATGGCTGAGTTCGGGAATACCTGTGGTGTACGGTTTTCGGTCCACTTACCGGTTCCGGTGAAGGTCATCTGACGACCCAGGTCACTGAACATTACGTTACCACCCCGGTACTCGAAGTTAAACGTAAAGCCAAAATTACCGTACTCCATTTTTGACCCCAAACCGGCAATGTGCCGGGGCAACACACCACCCCGTGGCAGCAGCGAGGTATTACGCAATGGGTAGCCAGTCGTGGCATTCACTAGAACACGACCTGACTCATCCGGCGCGTACTGGTAGCCATCTGTTTTCAGGATTGGGAAGCGCTCGCCTTTAATAACGTTCGTGTTGGCATACGAGAAACCGCCAATCTGGAACTCGTTTATACCCGGATACAGGTCAAGTACTTTGTTATCATTGTAGGAGTAGCGAACACTGGCATCCCACGTAAACTTACCACCCCGCGCAATCAGGTATTTCAGTTCAGCTTCATAGCCCCAGTTCTTGGTTTCGCCCACGTTAATCAGCAGGTTGCTGAAACCCGTTGAGTTAGGAACCCGAACCGTAATTACCTGCCCTTTCGAGTTCTGCGTGTACGCCGATACGTCAATGTTGATGCGGTTATTCAATAATTGAAATTCACCACCGATTTCAGTCGAGTAAACCTGCTCAGGCCGCAGGTTTGGATCGGGCAGTACGTTACCAACTGTCAGACCAACCGTGTTTCCGTAGGGAAATCCGCCCCCGTTCGGGTAGTTCAGATCCAGGCCGTAGAGCGGGATGTTGTCGTTCGCGTTCTTATTGTAGTTGGCCCGTAGTTTGGCGTAGTTCAGGACATTGCCGCGAATAGCCGGGAAGGCATCGGTGGCAATAAACGACAGCGCGACGCCGTAGTACGGATACGACCAGTAATTGGACGGGCGGTCGGGCTTGTAGAACTTGGATGTCTGATCGAAACGAAACGATCCGTTCAGAATCAGCCAGTTTTTGTAGTTGGCGGTATAGTCGGCATAATATCCCAGACGCCGTTCCTGCGTAAGCGTCTGACCACCGTTCAGGATACCCTGCCGGTTCGATACATTATATACGTCGGGCACAACAATTGAACTGGACCCAATTCCCATGCTGTTGGTTGTACGCTGATACACACTGTTACCCAGGATTAAGCGATTGGCCACCGGCCCTAATTCCTTCTCCAACTGAATCTGGAACTCGTTGTTGAGTACGTTTTCCGTACCCGAGTAGTCAAAAACAGAGCCTGTAATATCCGTAATGGCCCGGTATATACCCGTACCGTCGCCGTCCCGGAAGAATGGGGGTGGAACAAAAGACTTGGTTTTAGCCCAGTCCGAATAGATAAACTTACCTACCGTGTTTTTACCCGTGCGGGAGTTGTTCAAGATGCCCAGGCGCTCCGTAAAGGTCAGCCAGGGCGTGGCTTTGAAGCTCAGGTTCAGGTTACCGTTAATGTTGGCATCTTTATAATTCCGCCGACCATTGTCGGCCTCAAAGTAGGGATTACTGTAGTAATCGTTATAGAAGCCATTCGGATTCGCCAGCGGGTTGTTGCGCCAGTCGCGCAGGTCACTCAGGGGCAGGTTAGCAGGCTGGTTCAGCACGTTGTTGTAAAAATCCGACGAGGTAACTTTATACACTGCCTGTACATAACCCGCGTTAAAGCTAGCCGTCAGTTTACCATACTCCTTCGTTGCCGATAAACGAGTACCAGTCCGGTTGCTCTTGTCGTTCGGAACAATCCCATTGACCGACTGATTTTCAATCGACATGTAGAACGAACTGGTTTCGTCGCCCCCCTGAAAATTGATCTGGTTGTTTACCGAAACACCCGTATTAAAGGCTTTACGGCGGGCATCCGGAATGGCCGAATAGGGAATAAGCAGCTGACTGCCATCTTCGGCGGTCCGTCCCTGAATCCGCATGGAGCCATCGAAGGCATCGCCATACTGCTGGTTTTCGTACGACCGCCAGTTGTCTTTCATCCGCACCAGATAATCATTGCTGTAGCCCGCTGTACCAAACGACTGGTAATAGTGCGAGCCGGAGCCGTACTTATCCTGAATCTGGGGCAGGAAACTGATCTGTTCGAAGTTCGTGCTGTTTGCGTAATTAACTTTCAGCTTTCCTTTTGCCCCTTTTTTGGTCGTAATAATCAGGGCACCGTTGATACCCGCCGAACCGTACAGCGTAGCGGCCTGACCACCTTTCAGGATGGACACACTCTCGATATCATTCGGGTTGATGGTCGACAATACAGTCGAGGTGGTCTGCATGCCATCCAGTACAACCAGTGCTTCGTTGTTACCCGTCAGCGAACGGTAACCCCGCAGTACGATTTTCACCGCCGGGTCAACACTGTTGTTGACGTTATACACGGCTAGGCCCGTTACTTTACCAGACAGGGCCTGCGCCAGCTGGGGGGAACGACCAACGGTAACGTCTTCGTTTTTTATCGTCGACACGGCGTATCCGATTTCACGCGGTGTTTTCCGGATTCCCTGCGCCGTCACAATAATTTCGTTCAATTGCGAGGCATCAGCGGCCATTATGGCGTTGATTACGGTTTTATTCCCGATAGCAACTTCCTGGCTTTTGAATCCGATGAACGAGAAAACCAGTGTACTAACGTCTGATGGTACCGTAAGGCTATAATTACCATCCGCACTACTCGTTGTTCCCCGGGAGGTGCCTTTAATGGTCACATTGACTCCTGGTAAAGATGAACCGTCTTCTGATGAAGTGACCTTTCCGCTGACAACCCGATCCTGAGCCAGTAAGGGAAAAGCAAATAGCATGACCAGCAGCCAGCTATTGAGTAAACTTTTTTTCATTTGGTAGTCTACATTTTAAGTTAAGAAATACTAAAAAATTAACGCAAAGTTGACACAATGATAATCACCCGAAGGAGAATATTAATCTACGTCCATATAATAAAGGCCTCTTTTCTTTCGAATTTAGGAAAACAGCCCTCTTTTCCTGTCGTACTAGGGTGTCAACACCGTTGTTTCATTGGCTACGGCCTGTATTTTCTCTTTGGAGAAAAACACCGGGAAGTAGCCGTTTTCGACCCAGGTAGGGAACAGGTTGCCGTAATAGGGGCTGGCAGGATTGCCCGACTGGCCGGGGCTATTGATACCCAGAGTCCTGTCCCAGTCTTCGGTGTCGACCAGTATCCGAAAAGTAGCGCCGTGCGTCTGGTTCAGGTTGTTGGACGTAGCATTGACTGTTTCGCCGTAGCCGCCACGCGCTATCGGACCAAAATTAATTTTCGCCCGCATCGCTTTGTCAACCATACCGGAGAGGGGGTGGGTAATGCTGACATGTTTGTTTTTTCGCTGCCCGTAAGACCAGTCATCCATATCGGCACCGAGCCGGGCGGTTAGTTCGGCTACCGCTTTATCCATGCAGGTGAGCAGCAAACTATCGCGGGCGGGGGCAGGAATAAGCAGGGCATCCAGCACGCGCTTTGTGGATAGACTCCGTAGATAGGGTTGGGCCAGGATCGGCACTTTTTGCGCGTAAACAGCCTGTCTTAATTGCCCTTCCCAGGCCACATAAATAGCTGCCGCTACGGAGTTTGGGGCCAGTTTGTAATCCCACCGGCGCAGGTAAGCCGTGGCCTGTTCGGTCCGTTCGTTGAAGGAGACCAGATCATTCAGTAGCGGAACCAGTGTTCGGGCGGGCAGAGACAGATAATCGGCCTGCAAGGCCATAAAATCAGTCATCGTTTTACGCTTCCCATCGTTCAGGACTTCTTCGATGCGGTGCGCCCGCGATGGTCCCGACCAGGTCCAGCCAACGGCATTCCGATTAGGAAAATCCACGGGTGTAAGATTATTATTGGCCGTTACCACGTAGCCTTCCGGTGGGTTGTACTTGTTGGGTAACTTACTGATAGGAAGGTAACCACCCCACTCAAACCGACCATCGCCCGGTACGGGGACCAGGCCCGTAAAGTTGGGCCGGATAGGGGCCAGCCCTACCGCCTGCCAGCCAATTTCGGCCGGCTTAGTAGCCGTTGGCTTCCCGGCCCAGATCATGTTTTCGCCCGGTACGCGGCTGAAATAACAGGCTTGCCGAAACTCCGCCCAGTTGCGGGCCTGGTTCATGCGTAAACTGGCCAGATAGGGCGCACCACCCACGTCCATACTCCCCGACCGAATAGCGTACGCTTTATGATGGACGGAATCCTCGAACACGACTGGTCCGTGTCGGGTGTATTTAAGGGTAGCCTTTACCGGTTGCCCCCCTTTTACCGGAATCGTTTCGGTCAGTATGTTCATGGGCACCCAGCTTCCTTTGTACCGATATAGGTTTGGGTTGGCAGGGTTAGTTTCGTATACATACAGGTCTTCGTTGTCCGTCTCAAAAATCGTCAGACCCCACGCGCCGTAGTCGTTATGCCCCACCGAAATTCCCGGTAGCGTTGGCTCCCCCGCCCCTACCACATTCCAGCCGGGCGAATCCACCGCACCGGCGGACCGGCCGGGCGAGTCCACGCCGGGCGCATCCACGCCGGGCGCATTTAAGTGAACCCAGTACCGGAGTGAAGGCGTAGAAACGGACCGGTGCGGGTCGTTGGCCAGCATGGGGTAGCCACTACTTGACTTTTCGCCTGATATAACCCAGTTGTTGGAGCCGGTGTACTGTTTATCGGTATCAAACCAACTATCAACCCATTGCTGTTTTTCAGCGGGCGTCCTGAATAGTCCGGCTTCATCTTCATCCGCTTTCGTGGCTACTCCCTGAAACTTGATGGGCAATCGAAAGGCCTCGTACAGTTCCAGAATGGGCTGGAACAGTTCATCGCCATTTACACGTAGGGTCAGGTCGGGCTTTGTCGGGTCAGCGGTGGGGTGAAACCACTCCAATTCCCGTAGTTTGTCGGGGCCAATCAATTTTACCAGCCGTCCGTAGTTCAATTCGTCCCGAATGTTACTCAAAAGGCCCTGATGGCGGCTGATAACTACTTCGGGCGTCCATAGGCCCGGTTTTGTGTCGAGTACCCGAAACTCGAACGGCAGCCTGTCAGGGGTTTTCAGTATTTGGGTAACGTAGGCATTGATACCGTCTACAAAGGCCCGGACAATTTGCGGGCCGTGCGGGTGATAATGGGCTAGTTCCTGTTCCAGGCTAACACGGGCCGTAGCCGGGCGGAACCGGAACAGCCGGGCACCCATGTCGCGCTTTATTTCCTGCGGCCCCAGCAATTCGGCGACCGTTCCCGTAGCCTGCCGACGCCAGATTTCCAGCTGAAAGAGCCGGTCCTGAGCCGCCGAGTAACCCTGGGCAAAAAACAGGTCGTGTTCGTTTTTAGCGTATATGTGATTGACGCCCCACTTGTCACGGATAATTTCGACGGGTTGTTTCAGGCCGGGTGTCTGTAGGGTTTGGGTTGACTGGGCCTGGCAACAGGGTGCCAGTAGAAAGGCAATGAGAAGGTAAAAAAGTTGGCGCATGTTTGTCGACGAATTTAGGCGTAAGATAGCCCAAAAACGAAATAGCTGCATTCTACCAGTCGTTTAACCAACCCATATCAAGTAAATCGTTATTTTAGTGAAACAATCAAACCGCACTGACATGAAAACAATGACTCACCTTTTGGTAATTAGTTTGATGGCTACGTTAGTGGGTTGCGTATCTGTCAATATTCAGTCGAACGTACGAACGGAAGCAACACCCGAATTTCACCGCCTTTTGATTGAATCCCGATTACCGGAAACCAACGATACGTATCTGGCCCAGTTTTCGACGGCCTTTCCGGCAGGTTATCAGATTTGTACCGTATTGAACAGCCCTACTTCATTCGAAAAACCTGCTGATGCCATCGAAAAACAGCGACAGGCCTGCCAGAGTGAGGTACTTCTGACGATTGATTTTTACCGAAACTACACATCGGGCAGTGGCAAATACATTTACAGTACCAACGAACTACTGCTGGAGATGAAGAACCTATCCAATGGCCAGGCTTTCTGGAAAGCACTCGTTAAAACAAGTGGCAGCAACGAAGTCCCACCCGGCAAAATTGTCGGCAAGTTGATTGATGACGGAATTATCGAAGCCCCGTTACCAGGTAGCAAGTCGGTACAGGCAGTGAACTAAGCTTACCCGCACTCATGGTCTTATTCACTGCGGAGTGACTTCACCGGATTCATCAACGCCGCTTTGATGCTCTGGAAACTCACCGTTAGCAGGGCGATGCCAATCGCAATCAGGCCGGCTAGCGCGAATACCCACCACTCGATGTCGATTTTATAGGCAAAGTCCTGTAGCCACCAGTTCATAGCGTACCAGGCCAGCGGACTGGCAATGACAATAGCTACCAGCACCAGTTTCAGGAAATCACCGGACAGCAGCGCAACAATGCTGGCAACCGAGGCCCCCAGTACTTTACGAATGCCAATTTCCTTCGTTCGCTGTATCACCACGTGAGATACTAAACTGTACAGACCCAGGCAGCAAATCAGGATAGCAATGCCGGTAAAGACATTGATGAGCCGGGCAATCAGCGTTTCGGTTTCGTACAGTTTGGCTAGCTGCGCATCCAGAAACTGATAGTCAAATACCTCATCAGGAAAGAGCTGTTGCCACGTTTGCCGAATTTGCCGTACCGTTTGAGCCGGGTCATTCCCCGCAATTCGAATACCCGCCTGTCGATACCAGGGTGCCCAGTTGGCAATGACGCAGGGTTCAATCTCGGCGCGCATAGATTTCTGGTGAAAATCCCTGACTACACCCACAATCGGTAATGGAACTTTCGATAGATAATATTGAAGCCTGCGGCCCAGCACCTGCTGCGGTTTGCTAAAACCCAGTTTGTGCAGCAACGTCTCATTGATGAGGTAGTCGCGGATGGTATCACCGGGCGTAATGTTGCGTCCCGCCAATAATTTCATCCCGTATGTGTTCAGGTAATCAGCATCGGCCAGCCGCTCCCGAATCGGGAATTTTGACCACTCGGTACTGCCGTCGAATTTAAAGGAGCCGCCGTAACTCAGGGCACTCGTCGGCGGTAAAACCGTGAGGCTGACCGACCGAATGTTAGCCTGCTGCAAAAGGTGCTCCTTGAAGGCATCCTGTTTGGTTTTCTGGCCAAATGGCACAGCAACCGTTACGACATTATCTTTCCGAAAACCCAGGTCAGCCCGCTGCATATAGCGCATCTGATTGGCTACCACCAGCGAACCGAGAATAAGCACCTGACATACCACAAACTGGGTTACAACCAACACCCGCCTTACGGTAAATCCAGTGCCTGCCACACGGGTCCTCTTCAGTGCCGCACCCGGCGAGAAACCCGACAGCACAGCCGCTGGATACCCACCTGCCAGTAAAATGACACCTACCAGCAAAAGTGCCACAAAGCCTGCTGTTATGGAGTCGAATCGCAGGGAAAGGGGTAACTGAACCCAATCGGTAAAAATCGGGAGAGCCAGCCGGACTATGAGCAAGGCCAGCCCCGTTGCCGCCCCGATAATCAGCGTCGTTTCGAGCAGGAATTGACCGATCAGTTGGCTACGGGTACTACCCAGCGTTTTTCGAATACCCACTTCTTTGCTGCGCCGGAGCGCTTGCACCGTAGCGAGGTTAACGAAGTTGATACAGGCCGCTACGATCAGTACTAGTCCAATCAACCCCAGTGACCAAAGCAACGACGCCCGAATTGCATGGGCAGGATCGTGGATGGTATCGAAATGCAGGTCGGCCAGCGGCTGTACTACAAACTGAAAGTTACGTGCCCATTCGCCGTACTGCTGCTTTGACAGTGCCGGTAAGGCCTGTTGAAGGCTGGCGATAGCTGTTGGGGTTTTTAAACGGGCGTAGAGCCGGTTCACACTGTTAAGTAGGCTCCAATCGTTCAGGTCAAGGGTCGGGATTAATTGAGGGGCGGTCGATAGCGATATAAAGAGACCCAGGTTAGTATCGGTAGGGCCGGGTGGGTCGGCCACAATGCCCGCCACCGTAACAAGAATTTTATTGTCGAGGGTCAGCGTCCGTCCCATAGCGTTGGCCGTTCCAAAATACCGATTGGCCCATGATTCGGTCAGAACAGCCTGACGGGGCGCATGGAGGGCCGTTCTAGGGTCGCCCTGTAGCCAGGTGTAACTCAGTACATCGAACCATTCGGGTTCTACGAAGCCCACGCCCTGGTGTTCCAGAAAACGCGCCGGTGCTTCCTGTTTCGTGCGCTGAACGCTGATTGTCATGTCGCGCCAACCGAGCAGAAAAGCAGCCTGCTCAACCTGTGGGTATCGGGCGCGAAGGACTGCCGCCATCGGCGGTGGGCCTTCGGCGTTGTACTCGATGGTTCCATCGTCGAGGTGGATGTCATTGCCAATCCTGACAATCCGGTCGAAGTCGGCATGGTACCGGTCGGTGCTGAGGTGGTGCCGGACGAACAGGAATATCAGCAGCGCACCCGCCATACCGACCGACAAACCAATCGTGTTCAGCAGGGCATACTGGCGTTGAGCGTACAGGTTCCGCCAGGCGATTTTAAGGTAGCTCTGAAGCATGGTAGTCGTTTATGTTTTTTGTAAAATATTTCGCTTAAACCTACTTCGTTACGGGGGTACTATCCGTTGACCTGATTGGAGCGCTTCACTCATTTCGCAGCGATTTTACCGGATTCATAAGGGCAGCTTTTATGGTTTGTATACTGACGATACTACCAATCAGCAGTAGAAACAGTAAGCCGACACCAACGAACGGAAGCAAGCTGATTTCGATGTGATACGCAAAATTTTGTACCCACCGCTGCATTAGAAACCAGGCCGATGGAAAAGCAACGAGCATGGCCAGCAGGAACGCCACCAGGAATTCATTCATGAAAAGCAGCACAATACGCTGCCCACTTGACCCCAGCACTTTCCGAATACCTATTTCTCTGGTTCGGCGGGTAATACTCAGCGAAACCATAGCCAGCATTCCCGACAGAACAATGACCAGGGCCAGTATGGTGGCCGTATGCGAAGCGTTTTTCAGTTGGAGTTCGGCCTGGTATAGTTGCTGGAGGGCTTCATCAGTGAACGTGTATTCGAACGGCGCGTCGGGTAGAAGCTGGTGGAATTTCTTCTCGATGCTACCCAGTGAAGCCGACACATTGCCAGGGCCAAGTTTGATGGAACAGTAGGCAAATAGATACCCGGCTCCGTTGATGTGCCCAATGGCCGATGGGACAATCCTGTCCTTCATGGAGCGAAAACTAAAATCCTTCGTTACGCCGATGATTGTAATCCGGTTCCCATAGCCCTGGATAGATACCTGTCGGCCAACGGCAGCCTCTGGATTTTTGTAGCCCAGCGCCCTAACCGCCGATTCGTTGAGTACGAGCTTGTCTTCCTGCGCGGCCCGGGACGATGACGCGTAAAACCGCCCGGCCAATAGTGGAATCTGGTACGTTCGAATAAAATTCTCATCGGTTTGAAGGACGGCGGTAGAGATAGCTTCGGTAGAATCGTTACCAATCTGATACAGATGTATGTTGCTGCTTGGACCACCTTTGAGGCTTGACGACGAAATACTTACGTCTTTTACGGCGGGCAAACGAGCCAGTTCATTCCGGACGGCTTCTATTTTGGCTACCCCTTGCGGTGTCCAGTCGCGGGGTAAGGAAACCAGGACGATTGACTCGCTGGAATAACCCAAATCCGTCTTGAATAAGTAGGCCACCTGCTGGGCAATTACGACGGCTCCGCAGAATACGAGCAGGGCGATGGCGAATTGAGCTGTTATCAGAAAGCGACGGAACAGCACCCCCTCTTTTACCGACCGGAGTTTACCCTTTATTGAATCGACGGATGGTAAACCCGATAGTGTAAAGGCTGGATAAAGACCCGCCAAGACCCCAATCAGTAAGGTTAATAGAACGGCTACAGCGAGAAAATAAGGAGAGATTGTCCATAACGAGTCGATTTGCCTACCGACAATAGCGGCAAACGAAGAGCGGAACAACTCGTAGAAAAGCAGCGAAAGCAGCATTGACAGCGTAGCCATCACCAGCGACTCCGCCAGAAACTGAACGATTAATTGCCTGCGTAAACTGCCCATTACCTTTCGAACGCCAATCTCTTTTAACCGTGACGATGAGTTGGCGATGGTACTATTGACGAAATTAACGACAGCCATTAACAGAATGAACAGGGCAATTCCGGTGAGGGTATAAATCGTTTTCCGGACAATACCCTTGTTGAATTCCCGGTAATAGTCTTTCAGTGGTGTAAGAAACGGTTGCAGATTTTCACTGACCTCTTTAGGGGCATAGGCGGCTATTAGTCGCTCCATCGGCTCTTTCAGGTCCTGCGGAGTTACCCCCTCCCGCAATTCGATGAAGTTAGCGACAATTAGAGTGGTCCACCTGTCGGTCTCTGTTCGACCTTCCAGGCTGTCGAAAGGAATGAAAAGGTTTACTGGCAAATCCCATAAGTAGGTGACCGAGTTTTTAGGCAGGCTTTTTAGTACCCCCGTCACTACAAAAGCCTGTTGTCCCCCCGTATAGTTAGTGAGGTGTAGCACTTGCCCCAGCACATCCGTTTTTCCGAAATACCGAATGGCATTTTCATCCGTGATTACCACCGAATTGGGTTCCTTTAATGCCGTTCGGGGATTGCCGTAAAGCATCGAAAAACCATACATAGCTATCATTGTCGAGTCGCCAGCCAAAGCAGGTTCCCGGACGAAATGGGTATCGCCGTTAGAAACGGCTATCGTAAGCGCGTCAAACCGGTAATAGTTAGCTACCAATCCCGGATATTCCTCTTTCAGCTTTTTCCCCAGTGGAGCCACTGTTACATCTTCATACCCCAGGCCCGGCTGTTTCCATTTACTGCGGATAATGTATTGGTTGTCCGCATTTTTCAGCTTGCTATTCACCTGTAATTCGCTCCAGACAAAACTGCCAACGAGCAAAGCGAAGGTCAGACCGGTAGCCAGGCCAATACTGTTGAGAACGGTGTGGAATTTACGTTTCAGTAGATTCCTGATTGCGATTTTGAGGTAGTTTCTAAGCATAAATATCCGTACCAGATTACACAATCAAGGTACGGACATTGCTCACAGACAGGTTGTTAATAATTGTTAAGCTTCATTATTACTCCGAACGCAAACTCTTTATTGGATTTGTTGGGGCGGCTTTCTCAACGGGTAGCGGAACGTTTCATAGGAAACACAGCGATTTTCTCCATTGACTCTGCCGCTGGCAACTCCTGCCGAAAACTCGGGAGTGACCCCGAATCGTTTAGTCATCCGTCCGTAAAATCAAATTTGGGTTGGCTACGTGTTTGGCTAAGTAGTGCTGGTAATAATCTTCGGTCATTAAACCAATTTGATACTGGTAGCCCTCTGGCTGCCGGGCGTTTTTGTGGACATAACTGCTGTAATACGACACCACATCCCCTGCTTTTAGCGTCGTATTTGGGAAGTTTCGTGTGCGTTTGTCATCTACCCAAACGCCGTATTTTTTCGGGTTTTTCCAGGCCCGAAATTCAGCTTCGGTTGGCGTTTTTCGGGGTGAGGGCGGAACCAATACAACCCGTTTTTTCTCGTCTGCCGATAAGTCTGAAAATTTCTTCTTACCAGATTTCAAGTCATTTGGCTTAACTGGTACGCTAACCAGTTTGTCGCCGTATAAGCGTTCCATGTCAGCAACAGGAGTTGGGGATTTGGAGGTTGAAATGGGTTGTGTTTTAGCTGGTTCAGGCACAGGTATATTCTGAGCTACGACTGGCGTGCTTAAGGCCATGAAGAGACCAGACCATGAGTAAGGCAGAACTGCTGATTAAGGCCCATTGGCGGGCCTGGGACGTGTGTTTCGTCATCATAATGAACCGTTTTTTTGTGGTTTGAAAAGACAAATTACTGATTAAAGAAAACGAGGACTGAGGGGTGAGCTTGCTGTATAATAACTGCTGATAAAAGCTCACATTAGTGTACTGACGGGTTACGGCTTCATCGGCCAGAAACTCATGGTTGAGCCGCACGGCCTGTTTCAGCCAGAGTAGCAGCGGATTAAACCACAGGAAACAACTCACGCCCTCGATGAAGAGAATATCCAGCGAGTGCCGTTGTCGAATGTGCGCCTGTTCGTGAGCGTATAGTTCGCGTTCAATGGCCCCGGTTTCGTAGTCGTATTTATTCACAAACAGGTAGTGCATAAACGTGTAGGGAAGGGTGATTTCGGGGAGCAATACCAGCGTGGCCCCGACCATAGGCAGGGTTGATGCACCGCTGATTTTAGCCAGCAGCGCTATATAGGTTCCGGCCAAACCGGGTCAACAGTACGGTAGTAACAAGCCAGTAACCAATCTCCCAAATTCCGTTCATACAGTCTACTGGCTGGTGAGGACACTATCACCGGATTCAAGGTTGTTTCTACGCCCTGCCAAACCTGTTGTATCGGAGTGATAGGGACCGATTCTTCTATGGAAAACGATAGCAACGGAGCCAGGAACGAAAAAACCAGACTACCTAGCAGGTAAAATCGGTTGAACCGGTATAGTCTCTCTTTTTCGAGAAACAGCCGGTAAAAAACAAGTAATAATAACAGGCAAATGCCCGATTTCAGCAGGTAGAGTATCATTGCTTTTGTTTTTTCAGTTGTTCGTCAATCAGGGTTTTTAGCGCTTCCAGTTCGGACGTAGACAGCTTGGTTTCGGTAGTGAAAAACGAAGCGAACTGCGCGGCCGAATCATTGAAAAAATTCTTAATCAACCCGTTGACGTGCTTAGAGAAGTAGTCGTTTCGGCTTATTTTAGGAGAGTACTCCCGCGAATTGCCGTATTCCTGGTAACTCACATATCCTTTGCCAATCATGCGTTTGAGCAGCGTAGCTACGGTAGTAGCCGCTGGTTTAGGCGCATCATAAGCGTCGAGCAACTCTTTCATGAATGCTTTTTTCGCATTCCACAAATGTTGCATCAGGGTTTCTTCAGCAGGTGTTAATTTCATTTCTACAAACTAAAAATGTATTCTACAAATGTAGAATACATTTTTTAAAAAAAAGCGCTGGCTGATTTTAATTTATCAGTCAAACGCTTTTTTTCATCTCTTCAAAAACAAGAAATTACAGAATGGTTTTACTCACTCTGTAAACTCTTCATCAGATTTCTCAATGCTACTTCAGCACTTTGCTCACCGTCTATAGCAGGTTAAGCCCACACTCAGCCCAACGATGTTGATGGTAATGAGCGCACGGTTGCGAATTAGATTCCGCCAGGCTATTTTGAGGTAGTTAGTGAGCAGAACTGATTGTTGGCTATTCAGACCGCAATGATTTGACTGGATTCATCAGGGCGGCTTTTACACTCTGAAAGCTCACCGTTATGAGCGCGATACCAATTGCCAGCAGACCGGCTACGGCGAATACCCACCATTCGATGTCGATTTTGTAGGCAAAGTCCTGTAACCATTGGTTCATGGCGTACCAAGCCAGCGGAGTGGCGATGACAATGGCCACCAGCACCAGTTTGAGAAAGTCTTTGGAGAGCAGTGCAACGATATTACTTACCGATGCACCGAGCACCTTACGTACCCCGATTTCTTTGGTCCGCTGCTGAATCGAAATGAGCGCGATGGCGAATAGACCCATGCACGACAGGAGGATGGCAACCCCGGCCGCCCACGAGAAAATAGTGGACAGCCGCTGCTCTTTTTTGTACCAGCGTTCGGTATTCTCGTCCAGGAACGAGCCGATAAATTCCTGCTTGGGTGCTGTGGTTTTCCAGGCCGCTTTGATGGTTTCCATCGCCCCTGTCAGGTTCTGTGGATTTACCCGGACCAGGATATACTGAATCGGACTGGACGATTGCATTTGCAGGGTGATGGGTTTGGCTTCCTGGTGCAGCGAATACAGGTTGAAATCCGAGACGACACCAACGATTTGAAACGACTTATCATCGGGTTTAATAAACTTACCAACCGGATTTTTCTCCCCAAGGGCGTTAGCCATGCTTTGGGTAATGAGTACAGAGGAACTGGTATCGGTGCCGAACGTCGTGCTGAAATCGCGCCCCTGTACCAGTCTGACACCCATCGTTTTCAGGTAATCCGTATCCACCCGAAGCCAGTCGCAGGTAATGTCCCGTTTGCCATACAAAAAGCCGAACATACTCCGCGATGAACTACCATCCAGGCCCGCTCCAATGTTAACGCCCGTTCCCGAAACAGCCACAATGTTTGGCTGATTGGCTAGCCGGTCGCGCATGGTTTTCAGGGCAGTACTACCGTTCAGTTCATTCCCAACCGGAATGCTTACCACCTGTTCTTTATCCAGTCCCATCGGTTTTTGCTGGAGGTAACTAATCTGCTGACGCACAATCAGCGTAGAAATGATGAGCAGACAGGCAATGGCAAACTGGGTAACGATCAACGAATTACGGAGCAGACCCGGTCGGCTTGATTGCCCGCGGAGGGCGGCTCCATTCCCCTTCAGCACATCAACGACGTTGAAGCGCGTCACATACCACGACGGGTATCCGCCTGCCACCAGTGTAATAAGCAAAAAGCCCAGGCCGGTGGCCAGCAGGGACGCTGGTTTCAGGAAATCGGCTAATGCCAGATGGCTTCTGAATAGCCGGTTAAACGTGGGCAGGGCCAGGTAAGCTATGCTTAAACCCAGTAGCAGCGCACCCAGACAAAGCAGACCGGTTTCACCCCAGATCTGACGGAACAACTGCCCTCTTTTCGCGCCCAGCGATTTACGGACGCCCACCTCCCGGGCCCGCATGAATGACTGGGCAATAGTGAGGTTAATAAAATTGATACAGGCAATAGCCAGAATAAATAACCCAACCAACAAGAGCGTGTACACATACGTCCGGCTTACACCCTGCCCGCCAACCGTTTCCGTATCAAAGTGTACGTCCGTCAGCGGTTGCAGAAGCAGACTTTTCTGGTAGCCGAGGGCATTTTTGGGGTACCCCTGCTGTTGCTGTTCGCTGATGTCTTTAGCGAAGTACTTGGCGATAAATGCCTGCGTGCGCCGTTGCAGGGTCTGCGGGTCGGTACCAGCTTTGAGTTTCACGTAAACATCATGACTACCGTGGTCCCAGCGGGTTTTGTTACCGGCATAATCAGCCGCGTTTTCGCTACGGATGAAGGCATCGTACTTGAGCGTTGAATTGTCCGGGAAATCGCTGACCACGCCCGTTACGGTGAAGGCTTGCCACGCGCCGTTCAGGCGGAGTTGCAGCGGCTTGCCAAGGGGATCCTGCCTGTCGAAAACTGCTTTCGCCATGTTTTCGCTGATGACGATATCGCCTAGACCGTTCAGGGCGGTTTTGACACTGCCTGTACGCATCGGGAAGGTGAACATCCGCAGGAAATCCGCATCGACCAGCCGGACATCTTTGCTGTAGGTCTGCCCATTCTCCCGAACACTCATGCCACTATTGAAGACGCGCGATACGCCCTCGATTTCGGGAAACTCGGCTTTAAGAGCGGGCGTAATCGGGAACGGCATTGTGCCGCTGCGGTCGGGCGTACCATCGCGGTTGGATTCCAAAAAATTGAGCCGAAAGATGCGGTCACCATCGGCATGAAACCGGTCGTACGATAGTTCAAAAGTGGCCGTTAGAAACAGCAGGATGCATGTACCGAAGGCTACTGATAAGCCAACAATATTAATGACCGTATGCGTCCGGTTTTTCCAGAGCGTACGCCAGGCAATTTTGAGGTAATTACGGAACATAAACTGGCTGATTTTTATGGCTTAAAGGGTAGTGAAATGCCAACCGGCCCATCCTGTTCCGATGCGATCCAGCTTGGCGTTCGTATTTACAAGCCACGTTTCACTTCACCTGCACTGTGTTTTCCTGACCGGCTTTTACCACGAAGGGCAGTTGCATTTGCAGCACATCATCCTGCCGGTATTCATACCGATAGGTGCCGGTTGGCATCTCCAGCGTGAAGGGGAATGCCGGTTTGTCTTTGTCATCCAGTTCGCGCTCGGCCGAAAATCCGTTTCCACTAAGGGTAAGTTTGGTTTTTCCGGTGCAGGTGGGACACACGAATGTCACTTTCACCGTACCCGATTTTACCCCAGTTTGCAGCGGGGCGGGAGTAAGTGGAGCCTCGCTCAGGCCCAGTGAATCCAGTATCCGGTTTTTCATGGCCTCTTTCTGCTCCCTGCTCATCCCCGCTACATCGAACGTTCGGCTGAAACGAACGGCCTTCCCATCACGATCACCATCAATACGAATCGAATACGTTTTACCGTCGTCATTAATGGACGTGTTCAGGTTTGAGTGGACAGACTTTTGGGCGAAGGTTGTCAGATTGCCCAAAAGCAGTAAACCCGCGAAGACTGATTTCATAGCTGATTGTTTCACACGTGGAAGTTCTCCGTTACTACTTTGCCGTCGAACAGGTTCACAATCCGGTGGGCAAAACCGGCATCGTAGGGGGAGTGGGTTACCATGATGATGGTGGTGCCTTCGTCGTTCAGTTCGCTTAGTACTTTCATCACCTCCTCCCCGTTTTTCGAGTCGAGGTTACCCGTTGGTTCATCGGCCAGAATTAGTTTGGGTTTGGCGACTACCGCCCGCGCAATGGCCGTACGCTGCTGCTGACCACCCGACAGCTGCTGGGGGAAGTGATTGCGCCGGTGCATGATACCCATGCGCTCCAGCGATGTTTCTACCCGGGTTTTACGTTCGTCGGCAGGGGTTTTCAGGTACAGCAACGGCAGTTCTACGTTCTCATAAACGGTCAGTTCGTCAATCAGGTTGAAGCTCTGAAACACAAAGCCGATGGACCCTTTGCGAAGTTGTGCCCGCTGCCGCTCGGTCATTTTGGCCACGGCAGTACCGTAGAAATTATACTCCCCATCACTGGGATTATCGAGCAACCCCAGGATGTTGAGCAGCGTGGATTTTCCGCAACCGGATGGGCCCATGATGGCGACAAACTCGCCATCTTTCACCTCCATGTTGATGCCATTGAGGGCGGTAGTTTCTACTTCTTCGGTAGCGAAGAGTTTTTGAAGATTGACTGTTTGGATCATGATCTATAGGAATGTCTGAAGGGGGATTTAAATCGAGCCGTTAAAATTCTAATACCTCGTTATCGCCAAAGTTCTCGTAGCTACTCGTAATGACCTGATCGCCGGGTTGGAGCCCCTCCAGCACTTCGTAATATTCGGGATTTTTGCGGCCCAGCGTAATGGTCCGTTTCAGGGCCCGGTTGCCAGCCTTGCTTACCACGTAGACCCAGTTACCCCCCGTATCGGAGAAGAAACCGCCCACGGGCAGCAGCGTAGCTTTAGCCGCCTTGCCCAACTCCAGCTGGATGGGTGTCGACTGCCCGCGCTTGAGTCCTTTAGGTGCTTCTTTCAGGAACTTCATATCGACATCAATACGGCCGTTGCGGGATTCCGGATAAACACGGGTGATTTCCAGTGGATGCTGTTGTCCGTTGTACTCAAAGGAACCGGCCAGCCCCGTAAACAGCCGATTGTTATAATGTTCATCGACGCCAACCCGCATTTTGAAGCCGTTCAGGTCATCAATCTGACCAATATTCTGCCCCTGGTTGATATTTGAGCCAACTTCAATGTCCATGGATGACAGCAGACCCGATACGGGCGCTTTTACCACCAGGTTATTGAGCGTCTGCTGCCAAAGGGATACGTTTTTCTGGGTTCGGGCCAGGGTACCTTCCAGCAGTTTAATCTGGGTCCGGGCATTGTCGTCCTGATACTTCTGGGATTCGACCTCAATTTTCCGCTGTTCAATCAACCGTTCGTAATCCAGCTTGGCTTTTGTGTATTCCTGGGCCGATATCACCTTTTGGTTGTACAAAGTAGCCTGCCGGTCATACACGTCTTTAGCCTGATTGATCTGAAAATCGAGGTCCGACAGTGTTTTGCGCAGGGCAAACCGCTCCACCCGCAGCCGCTGCCGGGTGTTTTGCAAGTCATTCACCAGCCGGTTGGCTTCGGTTTCCGACTGCAGGAAGTTGAGCCGCAGGGTTTGATTTTCCAGTCGCAGCAGTACATCGCCCTGCTTTACGTTGGTACCACCTTCTACCAGTTTTTCGGTTACATAGCCCCCAGCAATGGCATCGAGCCGGATGGTTTTCAGCGGTTGTGCCACACCGGTTACGGCAATGAAATCCTCAAATGGTCCGGTCGAGACGGTCGAGACGGTTATTTTATCTTTTTCAACGTTCAGCTTCGACCGGCGGTCGGTAAAAAAGAACGTGTACATCAGTAAGCCCAGAATCAGCGCACTGCCCGCAAATAAAGCCGTGCGCTGGGTTGTCCAAAATCGTTTAGGTAAGACGCGATCCATTGTTCAATACATTATTTAGTGAATGAGAAGCCATTGATGCGTTGACTGATAACGCAGGACTCATCTCCTGAAAAAGCATGTGCCAATAGTCATGCCAGTTGGGACCACGTTTTGATTGTCAGTAAGTTAGTCCACAAAGCCCGTATCCATTTGTCCGCTTTCGGACGAAACATGTCCGTTTTTGGGGTTCGTCGCTTATACTAGCGGCTTACCTCCGCCAGCACATAAGCCGACAGCGTTTTAGACCGGGTGGCCGGATTCAGAAAATCATACGTTAACTGACTGACGTGGTAATAAGGGAACACGGCCAGCGTACGAACCATAAAGCCCCGGTTACCAAGTGAATCAGCCAGTGCGGCCGATGTGAATACTTGCTGGGGCCCCATTCGTAGCTGGACACTCAAAGCGGAATCGGTGCGGGCATACTGCGTGGGGGCTTTCGCATAAAATTCATATGACCAGAAACTACCGCCCCCCACACCCGTACCTGGCTCGTACAGAATAGTCGGGCGGCTGGCGGTAGTCGGCTGGGCATTTGCATAGTCGGCGCCTGCGCTTCCGGCCTGATAGCGTAAAAAAGTAGGGTACAGAAATACATTCAACGCACCGGCCAGCACCAGCATAACGCCAACCATCCGCCCTGTTAACCCCAGCAGGGTGCTTTGCCGAAAGAGCAGGAAGGTACCAACAGCACTGACCAGCACAAAGGCCAGGGCCAGTTGGTTATAGTCCGGTTGTACCAGATTCAGCAGCCAGGCCATTACCGCCACCAGCAACACCCCAATGATGGTCTGAGCAATAGTCCACCGTCGCAGCGCAAGTGGCTTCAAGCAGACCAAAAACTGCGCTGTCAGGATGGCAAAGAAGGGGAACACGATGTTCATGTAATGGGGCAGCTGAAATCCCGATAGGGAGAAAAGGGCAAACGTAGCCAGCCCGGAACCAAGCGACACGTACTCAGGGCCCGGCTGGTTAAAAAACTGTTTTCGATGCCGGAACAGGTTAGCCAGTGCTTTTCCAACCCCCGCATACAACGGTAGCGACCAGGGAATGAAAGCCCAGAGCAGCGTATGAATAAAGAAAAAAGTATCGCCCTCGCCCTTGATGGGACCGGTATTGAAGAATCGTCCAAACTGGCTGTCCCAGAAGAAAAACCGGATTCCCGACACGTCTGTTTGGCCGAAGATTACCTTTTCCGGGTGCAAATCGAACTGCTGATACAGGCAGTAAACTTCGGGGAGTGTAAAAGCAAATGACAGCGCAACAGCCGCGTACCAGCGTGGCTTCAGTAACTCGCGCCAATGGCCGGTCAGTATCCAGTGCAGCACCAGGCCCGCCCCAATGGGAACGAGCACAAAAATACCCTTGGTCATCAGGGCGCAGCCCGTGAGTAAGGAGCCGAGTAGAAGGTTACCCCACCCCTTCCCCTCCCTGCTGGTGAGGGGTGGGGAGAACACCCGCCAAAAGTGGTACACCGCCCCGATAATAAGCGGCATCAGGTATGGCTCCGCCCGCACATCGTTATTGGACAGAACGCCGTGAAACGCCGTCAACAACACTAGAGAAGCCACCTGCGCTACTAGTTTGGGGTAAACGAGCCGGGCAAATTGATAGGTGTACACCACGCTACCCAGGAAGAAGAGCAGCGCCGGAAACTTGTATGCGAAGGTATTGACGCCAAAAATCCGGAAGCTCAGAGCCGAGACCCAGAACGGAAAGTGGGGTTTATCGAGCCAGTCGGTATCTACTGCGTAAAGGTTGACAAAATCACCCGTTTCTGCCATCTGTTTGGCAATGCAGGCGTATAATGTTCCGTCAACTTCCAGGATGGGCGGAAACAGCCCCGTCATGTTCAGTAGTACGCCAACGGCCACAAGTCCGTAAAACCAGCGGTCAGAAAAGGAATCAGTCATTCGGAATCATTACACGTTGCTGTCATTCGGAATCATTACGCTTCGCCGTCATTAGCAATCGGGGCCAGTGCTAACGAAGCATACCAACCACTGGTGACTATCAACTGACCATTCACGACCACCCAATGACAATAATGACCATTCAGACAATTTGAGAATCAAAGTACGCAAGAAAACCGTAATTCGTTGTTGAATCGGGGTCGGCGTGCAACAAATTCGCCAGTCCATTATCTTTAGGCTATGCAAGATGCCAAACTCTTACTCGTTGATGATGACCCAGACGTGTTGCTGGCGGCCCGGCTGTTACTCAAACGACACGTAGGCTCGGTAGATATTGAAAAAAACCCCGAAAAACTGCCGTTTTTGCTCAATACCAATCGATATGATGTCATTGTGCTCGACATGAACTTCCAGCGGGATGTGAGCAGTGGGCGCGAAGGGTTTGCCTGGCTCGACCGCATTCTGGACATCGACCCCAAAGCGCGGGTTGTGCTGTTTACGGCCTACGGCGATGTCGAAATGGCCGTGCGGGCCATCAAAGCCGGTGCCGTTGATTTTGTGCTGAAACCCTGGCAGAACGATAAGTTTCTGGACACCATTCGTGGGGCTGTCCGCAAAGGGGAAGCCGACAAAAATCAGCCGGAAGCCGATGGTCAAGGGGCCTCAACTCGAAAAACGGGCAAACAGTCCGGCATTATTGGAGCGGCTATGCGACCTGTTCTGGATACAGTTGCGCAGGTTGCTCCTACGGATGCCAACGTGTTGATTCTGGGCGAAAACGGCACGGGTAAAGACCTGATTGCCCGCGCTATTCACGACCAGTCGAACCGGCATGACAAGCCCTACGTGAGTGTCGATGTTGGCGCGTTGACCGAAAGTTTGTTTGAGAGTGAGTTGTTTGGCCACGTTAAAGGAGCCTTTACTGATGCCCGCGACGACCGGGCCGGGCGTTTTGAAGAAGCCAACGGGGGTACTATTTTTCTGGACGAAATTGGAAACCTCAGTGCATCGCAGCAAGCCAAACTGCTCACGGTTTTGCAACATCGTCAGGTAACGCGCGTTGGCTCGAACAAAGCCCGTCCGATTGATGTACGGCTCATCTGCGCCACCAACGCCGATATTGCTGAGCGGGTAAATTCCCGGGACGGTTCCACGGTGCGGTTCCGGCAGGACTTGCTCTATCGAATCAACACGATTGAATTCAACCTGCCCCCCCTGCGTAGCCGCCCGTCCGACATCGGGCCATTGGCTGACCATTTCCTGAAAAAATACGCGAAACAGTACAACAGGCCCGTTTCCGACCTGAGTCCGGCGTTACTGGCCGAGATGAAGCAATATCATTGGCCGGGCAACGTGCGGGAACTGCAACACGCCATCGAACGAGCCGTTATTCTTGCCCGGCCTGGTATGACCCCGCCGAATGCGGCTCAATCGAATGGAAATACGGGCGTCTTGCTGGAACCCGACCACTTTATCTTTAAAAATGGGTCGACAGCGGCATCGCCAGTCAGCGAAACGCTGCAACTGGAAGATATGGAGCGTCAACTGATTCAGCAGGCGATGCAGAAACACCGGGGCAGCATCACGGATGTAGCGCGGGAACTGGGCCTGTCGAGGCAGGCGCTATACCGGCGGCTGGAGAAGTTTGGGCTCTAATGAACAACGAACCGAATCAATTCATACGCCCTCCTCAAGGTGTCCTACCTCACGGGCAATCATGGTTCGGGCTAGCTGTACGACTTCATCTACCGGGCGGTTCGCGGGTTCAATTCCCGGCAGCACCTGCCACGACATGCGCGAAAAAGACGTGAGCGGGAACATCCCCGTCGGGTTGAAGTAGCCCGTACCCCGAATGGCAACCGGCACCACCAGTGCATTGGGTGCCCGTTTCAGCAGGGTAGCAACCCCGCCCGCCACGAATGGGCCCATAGGGTAGGGTAAGGAATCTTTTATTCCGTTCCTAGGGGCACGGCTTCTGGTTCCCTCCGGAAAAATCACCGCCGAATGGTTTGTGTCCCTGATGAGTTTTCCCAGACGGGCAATCTCCGCAATAGCCTGCTTGGAGTCTTTTCGGTTAATGAGAGCCGCGCCACTCTTTCGCAGATTGTATGAAATTCCCGGTATGCCGTGCGCCAGTTCTATTTTCGATACGAAAAGGGGCGTGTGTCGGCGCAGAAACCAGATCATGGGCGAAATATCGAACATGCTTTGGTGGTTGGCCACGAAAATAATCGGCCGGTTGGTGGGTATATCGGTTTGGTTACTGAACCGGATAGTACTGCCGGTCAGATACCAGCCATAGGCGATAAAGGCATTCATCCAGTCGACCGATTTCTTATGCGCCCCTCTCCCGAACCCGTGCCAGGCAACAACCTGCGCTACGTGAAAAAAACATAGTACCAGACCAAAGTAAATCAGGTAAACAACCGTTAGTATATAATCGAGGAGTTTTTTCATGCAGTATAGTCTGTCAGGATTCGACGCACCAAAATTAATGCGCCGACACGGTTCTCCACATAGAAAAAGCGGAGTTCAGCCTGATTCAATCAGTTATATTGTCGAACTTTACCCAATCATTTAACTAGTCGTTCATTTTTTTTTGTTTGATCAGTCCATGAGTTTATCTGGCACACGTTTGGAAGTTATGCGATTCGTCGGTGAAAAAATCGACGCGTCCATTGATGCGTACCTGAAACCTGTTGAAACAAACTGGCAACCCACCGATTTCCTGCCCGACACAACCAGGGAAACGTTTTTGGATGAGGTAAAACAATTGCGGGAAAGCACCCGCGAACTGTCGTATGATTACGTAGCAGTGCTGGTGGGCGACACGATCACGGAGGAAGCATTGCCTACCTACGAATCATGGCTGATGGATATGGAAGGCGTTAACCAGTCAGAACCGAATGCCTGGACACGCTGGATTCGGAGCTGGACCGCCGAAGAAAACCGGCACGGCGATTTACTGAACAAGTTTTTATACCTGTCGGGACGGGTGAATATGCGGGCCATGGAGGTATCGACCCAATACCTGATTGCCGACGGTTTCGATATTGGTACCGGCCGCGACCCCTACCGGAATTTTATTTACACGTCCTTTCAGGAACTGGCTACCAACGTATCGCACCGCCGTACGGCTACGCTGGCCAAGCAGGCCGGCTGTGTGCAGCTGTCCAAGATTTGCGGTGTCATTGCCTCCGACGAATTGCGCCATGCTAAAGCCTATAAAGCCTTTGTAAGTCAGATTCTCGAAGTTGACCCGACTGGTATGATGCTGGCCTTTGAGGATATGATGCGCAAGAAGATTGTCATGCCCGCCCATTTTTTACGTGAATCCGGCGTAAAAATCAGCGAAACATTCAGCCATTTCTCCGATGCTGCTCAGCGTTTGGGGGTGTACACAACAATGGACTACATCGAGATTGCCGAATCGTTGCTGATCGACTGGAACATTGGGGCCGTCAACGACCTCAGCGATGCCGGGCAGCGCGCCCGCGATTACCTGATGGCGCTTCCCAACCGGTTGCGCCGGGTAGCCGACCGGACCAAAGTACCAACGCTGGAGTACCCGTTTAGCTGGATTGCGGCTTAGTATGAATCGGTTCGCTATTGGCATCGGCTGGCGTATCGGTGGTATTAGCATTCTGGTCAGTGCCCTTACGTACTGTTGGCTACAGGCGGTAAATGGGTTGCTGCTTTTTCCTTTAGCCGTAGCGCTGCTTTCCGTCGTTATCAGTCTATACCGGTTCGTTACGAGCTTAAACCGGAAACTGACCCGGTTTCTGGAATCAGTACGCTACTCCGACTTTGCCGTTGCGTTTCGCGCCGACAGTAATCTGGGACCTTCGTTCCACGCATTGAACAGCCAGTTCAACGAGGTGATGGATGCATTTCGGCAGGCGCGGGCCGAGAAAGAAGCAAACCTGCACTATGTAAACACCATCGTCCAACACGTGGGTGTTGGGTTACTGACCTTTGATGCAACCGGGCAGGTGGAACTGGTAAATCAGTCTGCCCTTCGGCTGCTTGGTATTTACCGGCTCCGCACCCTCCATGATCTTGATGCCACTCATTCGGAGCTGAGTCATCTGCTAAGCTCGGCCAAGACATCGTCTACCCCGGTTTCGTATCAAACCGGTACCGATGGGGAACTGTCTGTACGGTGCACATCGGTTCGATTACGCGGGCGTTTGGTCACCGTCGTTTCCCTGCAAAATATCCGAACGGAGCTGCAACAGCGCGAACTGGAAGCCTGGCAAAACCTGACAAAAGTTCTCCGGCATGAGATCATGAATTCCATTACGCCCATCGTATCGCTGGCTGGCACCATGCGCGATATTGTAGAAATTGATTTGATGGGGAAAGGAGACGAGGAGGCAATGGGAAACTCTCCCTTATCCCCTTCCTTCCTGTCTGCCCCTGCTTCCCCCCTCGATGATTTACGGGATGCGTTGACGACAATCGAACAGCGGGGCGAAGGTATCATGCGGTTTGTGGATGCCTATCGAAACTTCACGACCATTCCTCAACCCGTTTTTTCGGATGTGCCGGTTGACCCTTTCCTGCGCAAAGTATGCCAGTTAGCGCAGGCCAATGCACCCCAGTGCCAGATGAGCGTTCGGGTTAGCTCGCCAAATCTGGCCATCCGGGCCGATGCCGCCCAAATTGAAATGGTGTTGCTGAATCTGATTAAGAACGCGGTGGAAAGCCTGGGAGAAGTAGCCCAACCAACCATCCAGCTCGAAGCCGAGTCGGTAGGAGCGCAGGTCATTATTCGGGTGATCGATAATGGCCCGGGCATTGAACCGGAAGCAATGGAGCAGATTTTCATCCCATTCTATACCACCAAGAAAACGGGTTCCGGAATCGGCCTGAGTCTGTCGCGCCAGATCATGCAACTCCACAATGGCCAGCTCACGGCCCTCTCTACCCCAAAAGCAGGTAGTACATTCAGCCTCAGTTTCTAGAGGCAGGATAACTATCCCCGTATATGACCGGGGAACACCATCGGGCATGGTTTCAAGCGACTGTACTATGTATGTATGCCCGATAGATTGACCAAATGACGGAGGAGCCTACAAAAAAAGTAACCTCATTTTTTCAACCTGTTCAGGTAATTAATTGTCTGTGGCACCTGGGTGGCGTAACTCGGGCTCTCGTCCTCAATATAGTAATGCTCAATGCCTGATTTCCGGGCAGCTTTCAGAATGGCCGGAATATTAATCTGGCCGGTACCCAGCGCTACATCATTCACCACCGGCGTACCACCCGACATGTTGCCCGTTACCCCTTTCCGAAGGTCTTTAAGGTGCATGAGTTTATAGCGTTTGGGGTACTTCTCGAGCAGGGCTACAGGGTCCTGACCCGGAAAAAATGCCCACAGCACATCCATCTCAAAATTCACGTACCTGGGGTCGGTATTTTGTACGATATAGTCGTAAAGGGTACCCTTCTCATAAGGTTCAAACTCGTAGCCATGATTATGGTAACAGAACATGAGGCCGTAATTATCCTTTAGTTTCTTGCCGATCTCATTAAAATCAGCCACCGTTTTCTTTGCCGCTTCGAGCGTAAACGGCCCTTCGTGCGGTACCCACGCCACTCGTACAAATTGTGCGCCGAGGGTTGTAGCGTTTTGACCGACTTCGGCCGTTTTGTTGAGCGCGTCACCATAGCCAACCCCGAACGACGAGCACTTCATGCCCCGTTCGTCCAGTAGTTGGCGGATGCTGGCAGCTGTTTTGCCAAACAGATTAGAAAATTCCATATCAGTAATCCCCAGCGACTTGATTGTATCGAGGGTAGCGGCCATATCCTTCTGCATACTGTTGCGAAAGGTGTACGACACCATACCCGGTTGCTTAAACTGGGCCTGAACCTGGGTTAGACTACAAATGAACATTAAAATCAACACACTGTTTTTCATACTGATTAAGGGTTTTATGAAGCCGTCTGATTATGACTCGATCAGGCGGTAACTGTAATCCAGGCATTTCATCATTTATCGTACTGTCGGCTCCAGAGTTGCACCACTTCGTCAATTGTTCCGGATACGGCCGCTCCAGGCATCGTCATCCATCGCTTCCGTTAAAGAGGGTCGGCTTCCCTGTTACGGAGGCTGTACGGAGCGGACCAGGGCGGTTGATCCGGTCAGTAACAAGGATATTTTCCGATGTGTTTACGGACAAAAGCAAGCCGATCTTCTTATTTACTGACCCGCGCTGAAAGGCGCCGGCACCGCGGGTTATGCACGTTAACCACTAAGTTGTCCTGCAATTACCCGACGGGGTATGCCGGAAAGCGGTTATGAGTGGAAACCCTACTGGTAGCAATTGGGGTAAAGTAAGTTTGTGGAACGGCGGTCTTTGATAGAGACTTCATCCCGATACGCGTTCATCTACCATTGACTAAAAACCCATTTGATACGCAATTGTGGGAGGCTTTTCAGCAAGGTGATGAAGCCGCCTATACTACCCTGTACCGAGCGCACATTCAGGCTATGTACCGATATGGTACGAGTTTGGTAGCCGCATCGGAGTCATTTGTTTTCGATTGCATTCACGATGTTTTTACCGAATTATGGGTTAAACGGGAGCGTCTTTCCGTGCCCGACAACGTGCGGTATTACCTGCTTAAATCCCTGAAAGTCCGTATCCTTCACCTGCTCCAGCGGCAGCAGCGCCCGCATCAGGTACGGCCCCAGTCTACGTTTGACGAACTCTGGGCCGACCCCTCCGCCGAAGACCCTTTTGCCGAACAGGAAGACACGCTGAATCGACAGGCGTTGGTTCAGAAACTAATCGGGCAGTTGCCCCCGCGCCAGCAGGAAGCCATCCGGCTGCGATTTGTGGACGAACTGGACTACACCGAAATTGCCGGCGTGCTGGACATTAACCGGCAGTCGGCACAGAACCTGGTATTCCGGGGCATCGAAAAGCTACGGCAGTGGATAATGCCGGGAATTTTAGTTTTTCTACTTTTTTTTTGGACGAAGTGAGTATGAACGGCGGGTTCATGTCATCTACTGACAAAAAAATCCTGCTTTTGTGCAAAAAAACTACGAAACCTTTACTGCCGTCGATTTCGTCTGTGATGAAGCCTTTGTGGGCCATTACGTAGCCCCAACAGAAGCATCCAGCCAATTCTGGGCACAATGGCTGCAACAGCACCCGTATCGGAACGCAGAATGGACACTGGCCTGTCAACTGGTTGAAGCCGTACAGGCCGGGCTTAGCGACTACACCCGCACATACCTTTCTGAAGAAGCGGAGGCCCAGTTGCTGACCCGTATTTTGGCCACTAACAGGCAGGCACGTATGGATACGCCGGTGCGGCCTCTCTGGCAAAACGCCCGGGTATACCAGGCCGTAGCGGCCTGTCTGGTACTGGCCGCCAGTTACTGGGTTTACAGTGCTCAGTTAAGCAAACCTTCCGTGTATCAGCAGCAAATCGCTACGCTGACCGAGTCCCCGGTTGAGAAGATCAACTTAAGCACGAAACCACAACTTATCCGGCTTCCTGATGGCTCTATGGTCATATTAGACCCTAAAAGCCAGTTACGCTACCCAACAGATTATGGCCGCCAGAACCGCACTGTTTATTTGCAGGGCGAGGCCACGTTCAATGTAACGAAGGATGCCCAAAAGCCTTTTTTCGTATATGCCGGTGAGGTCGTTACCAAAGTAGTAGGCACCAGATTCGTGGTGCGATCTTTTGAGCGAGACCCCAAGGTGGTCGTTACGGTACAGCATGGGCAGGTCAGCGTATTTAAAGATCAACTTACCACAGACCAGATCATTGCCGGCAGAACAGTAGAGGGAGTTTTACTGAAACCAAATCAGCAGGTAGTTTTTTCGCGCGAAACCGAAACGTTTGCTAAAACCCTGGTATCGGCGCCACAACCGGTAAGCACCCTGCAACACGCGCCTGTCAGCTTTGTTTTCGATGAAACTCCGGTCATTACCGTTCTTGACAAACTCGAAAAAGCCTACGGTATCGACATCGTTTATAATGCCGATGTGCTGAAAAACTGCCAGTTAACCGCTTCCCTTACCGACGAGCCCCTGTTTCAGAAACTCGATGTAATTGTTCAGTCGATTGATGCTTCTTACGAAATAGTGGAGGGGCAGATTTTAATTACGGCCAAGGGCTGTGCCGCCAACTGATGTTTACTCCTAACCCTCTCCTGTATGAAAAAACCCTGACCTGTACCCACAAAAAAGCAGGCGATTCTTGCCCAATCACCTGCTCCCTGTTCCCGATTGCCGTCAGATGTCGCCTGTTCAGCTTAACCGGGAGCGTGTCAGCTGAGTCTTCCAAAACCCCAAACAACCTCTACAAAATCATGGAAAAACCTGCTTTTTATCTGAGCCAGTGTATGAAACTATCATTGGTCCCCCTACTTATTATCTGCTTTTTTGTCAGTGCATCCTGGGCCACTGATGTGTCGGCGCAGGAACTGCTTGACCGGCGACTAACCTTACGGGCGCGCAATGAGACGGTCAAAACGGTACTGACCACCATCGAAAAGCTGGTAAACGTCAAGTTTTCCTACAGCCCACAGCTTATCCATTCTAACCGGAAAATATCACTTCAGGCCATGGGTGAACCGCTGGGCGACGTGCTGGATAAACTGCTGACTACGCTGGAACTTACCTACACGGTAACGGGTAGTCAGATCATTCTGAAGCAAATTCCCAAACCCGTACCTTCAGCGGCTGAAGCCAGTCTTGGTAACCGACTGATGGTTCCTGCCGAAACGGCGGCTGATGAAACCATCACCGGTAAAGTAACGGATGACAAAGGGGAGGTACTACCCGGCGTTAGTATTGTTATCAAGGGAACAACACGGGGCACCTCAACGGATGCCGATGGTACGTTCCGGCTAGCCGTGCCCGATACCAAAGCGGTGCTGATTTTCTCTTACGTGGGCTACGAACCCCAGGAGGTAGCGGTAAACAACCAGACCGCGTTTACTATCTCGCTGAAGGCAGACAATAAATCACTGAATGAAGTCATCGTTATTGGGTACGGTACGCAAAAGAAAGCTGACCTTACGGGGGCCGTTGCCAGTATTACGGCCGAAAAATTCAAGGGCAAAGCAGCTGTTTCCTTTGGCGAAGCGCTGGTGGGGCAGCTGGCCGGGGTGCAGGTGCAACAAACAAACGGTGCCCCCGGTGGTGAGGGGCTGACCATTCGGGTGCGGGGTACGGGGTCTATTTCGGCAGGCAGTAATCCCCTGTATGTCATTGATGGCTACCCCATCGACGGCAATGCATTTTCGCTCGTCAACCCGTCCGACATTGAGAGTATTCAGGTACTGAAAGATGCGGCTTCGACGGCTATTTATGGCTCTCGCGGATCTAACGGAGTCGTTATCGTCACCACCAAGAAAGGAACCATTGGTGCGCCTATCGTTTCGTACAGTGGTTTTTACGGCGTACAGCAGGTAGGTAAAAAAATGGAGATGATGAACAGCCGGGAGTACCTGGAGTTCTTCAAGGACGGTCATAATCAGGCGTGGTTAGACCGCGCTCCCCTGCCCGGCGATGCGCCCCACACCATCAATGACCCCAACTCAGTGCGCCAGAAATACACGAACTCCAGTTTTTATGTTATTCCCGAAAGTTTCAATGACCCCAGTAATTTTGGGGACATAAACTGGCAGGACCAGATTTTCAGAACGGCCAAAACCCAGCGGCACGAATTATCCGTAAGCGGGGGCGTTGACAAAACCCGCTATGCCGTTTCGGGCAGCTACACGGATCAGGACGGCATTCAGATCAACAGTGGTTACAAACGGTATAATCTGCGGACAAGCGTTAACTCTACCATTGGCAAACGCCTGGACGTGGGCGTTACCGTGAGCGGTTTTTACTCCGAAACCAATAACATTGACAACGGGAAGGACAGCCCGCTTTCCTATGCCCTGTACCTCCCGCCTATTTACCCCCTCCGTAACCCCGATGGCACCTACGGCTCGCAGGTACGCAATAGCGAAATCTGGGCGGGCGACGTAGCCAATCCGGTGGGTATTGCGGAGAACATTACCAACTTCACCAGCAAAAACGGCTTCATTGCCTCGGCCTACGCACAGTACGAACTCATTGACGGACTGAAATACCGCGTTAGCCTGAACGGAACACTGGAAAATCAGCGGCTGAAGTATTACCGCCCCTCGTTTGTGGATACCGACGGCTCCCGTGCCCCCAAAACTGCCGATGCCCGCAACGAAACCTTTCTTGACCGGAACTGGCTCATTGAACAAACCCTGAACTACTCAAAAACGCTGGCGACCAAACACGCCATTAACCTGCTGGCGGGTTACACGACGCAGAAATTTTTTGGTGAGTACGCCCGCGTCAATGCGCAGAACTTCCCCAATGATGTGGTCAGAAACCTGAGTGCCGGTCAGATAGTAGGCGGGGCCAATACCGAATACCAGAATTCGCTGATTTCATACCTGGGCCGTTTTAACTACGCCTTCGACGATAGATACCTGTTTACGGCCAGTATCCGGACGGACGGTTCTTCCAAGTTTGGGTCGAATAACAAATGGGGTACGTTCCCCTCCTTATCGGCAGGCTGGCGCGTGAGTAATGAAGCCTTCATGCGCGATGTCCGTCTTGTCAGCGATCTGAAACTGCGGGCCAGTTGGGGCCTGGTGGGTAACAACCGAATTGGGAACTACGATGCCATTGCCCGTACCAACAGTAGTTATTACGTGTTGAATAACGCACTGGTCAACTCCGTTGATCCGGTCAACTACCCGAACCCCGATTTGGGCTGGGAGAAAACCCGGCAGGTAAACATCGGCTTCGACCTGGGGCTCCTGAACGGACGTGTCCACCTCGAAGCGGACTTTTACAACAGCCGGTCGGTGGATTTGCTGCTGAACGTACCCGTTCCGACCCTGACAGGCTATGCCTCTCAGCTACAGAATATCGGGCAGGTGGAAAATAAAGGCATGGAATACCTGCTCCGGACGCGTAACCTGGTGGGGGCGTTCAAGTGGTCAACGGATTTCAATATATCTTCCAATAAAAACAAAGTGCTGGCCTTGGGACCTGACGCACGGCCTATTTATGCCGGCGCACCCAATGCCGGTAACACATTCATCACCACCGTAGGGCAGCCCATTGCCACGTTCTTCGGTTACCAGTACGACGGGGTATTTAAAAACCAGGCTGAACTGGACGCGTCGCCCCACCTGGCTAACGACCACCCCGGCGATCCGCGCTACATCGACACGAACAACGACGGAATCATTAACGCGAGTGATAAAACGTTTCTGGGCAATAACCAGCCGAACTTTATTTATGGCTTTAGTAATGATTTTTCCTACAAGCGTTTCGACCTGAACGTGCAGCTGACCGGTTCGCAGGGAGCCAAACTGTTTAGCTTCTTCAATCGGATGGTGGGCATTTATCATGGCGACCGCAACGGCCTGGTCAAGCTGAACAACCGCTGGCGTTCAGAAACCGAAGTGGGTTCGGGCGATATTCTGCGGGCTAACCGCGACCCCAAAGGGTTGCAAAAGGAACCATCCAGCTATTGGGTCGAAGATGGGTCGTTCTTACGCATCCGTAATGTATCGCTAGGCTACACGTTCAGCCCAGAATTGACCCAAAAGTTACGGATGAAAGGGTTGCGCGTGTATGTAACGGGCCAGAACCTGTACACCTTCACGAAGTACATAGGGTTCGACCCCGAAACCAGCAGTGAAGGTAGTGGCCTGTCGCGTGGGGGCGATTACCTGGGGTATCCCGCTGCCCGCACCATCATTGCCGGTCTTAACGTTTCTTTCTGATCCTTCTGCTTAACTCATCATAACCATGAATCGATTCCTTATAATGACCCTGTTGCTAACGGCTTCTTTCGGCTGTAGCAAGGAATTTATCGACCTTCAGCCCATTTCGGAAATGAACGCCGGTACATTTTACAAAACCGAAAAAGACATGAACCAGGCCGTCATGTCGCCTTACGCGTCACTCCGCAACCTGTACAACCAGCCATTTATCTACATGGGCGAGGTGCGGTCTGACAATACGACGTTTTCGTGGGTGCCGGGCAACTCCAAAGACATGACATCCATCGATAACTTCGGTGATGTGCTGCTATCGGATAACTCCTTTGTACTGAATTTCTGGAACAACAGCTACAATACCATCCTGCGGTGCAACATCGTGCTCGACAAAATTGAGGACGTACCGTTTACCGACAAAAAATTAAAAGAACAGTACAAGGCAGAGGCAAAATTCATCCGGGCGCTGATGTATTTCTGGCTGGTACGTGTGTATGGCGACGTGCCCAAAGTGGACCATCAGCTAGCGGTGAGTGAAGCCTATACCCTGGGGCGCGTACCCACGCAGGAAATTTATGACTTCATCGTCGACGACCTGAAATTTGCCGAAGCGAACCTGCCCGCTACCTACACCACCGTTGACAAAGGGCGGGTAACGGTAGGCGGTGCCAAAGGACTGCTGGCGAAGGTGTACATGACGATGGCAGGTTATCCACTAAAAAAGGGCGCATCGCACTACGCACTGGCCGAAGCAAAAGCCCTGGAAGTGATCAATCTGCCAATGTACTCACTGGTTACGGATTACAAGACGCTGTTTGATGTGACTAAGAAGAACAGCTCGGAGTCGCTGTTTGAAGTACAATATAAAAAAGGCGGTACCGGAACGGGAAGCCCCTGGAACAATGATTTTGCGCCCCGTTTCTCTAATAAAGAAGTGGTTTTAGTGGGCGACAAAGGCGGTTTCAACGCCCCTACGCCCAGTATATCCAATGCCTACGCATCCGGTGACCCCCGCAAATCCATCTCAATGAGCGATGGCTACGTATCCCTACCGGGTGGCAGTGCCGTGAACGAGAAATACGTCAAAAAATACTACGACGTGTCGTTCAGCGGTTCAGACAACGATAACAACTGGATTGAGCTGCGTCTGGCAGATGTGTACCTGCTCTACGCCGAGGCATTGGTTCGGCAGAGCAAACAGCCCGATGTGGCGCTCACCTACCTCAACAAGATCCGGCAGCGGGCCCGGACCAGCACAGGCGCTAGTCCGGGTATCCTGCCCGACTACACGCCTTTCAGTTCGGGGGATGCGTTCCTGCTGGCTATCGAGAACGAACGGCGGGTCGAACTGGCCTTTGAAAACCACCGCTGGTTTGATCTGGTCAGAACCGAACGCGCCAAACCCGTTATGATCCAGGAGCAGCAGGTACAGAATGGATTTGCCCCCTCAGCCTGGAGTGACAAGATGCTGCTGTTTCCCATTCCGCTCCAGGTGATTCAGTCGAATCCCGAAAAAATTAAACAGAACGACGGTTATTGAGCCTTATGCAACGACTATTTGGACACTCACTTTTCGCTGGCTTAGTCATCTGCTCGCTAATACCGCTGGCCGGTCGAGCGCAGCAGGTCAATACGCTGACTAGTAAAGAAAAAAAACAGGGGTGGACGCTGCTGTTCGACGGGACTAGCACCAATGGCTGGAATACGCCCCAGGGCAAACCCGTTCCGGCAGGCTGGGTGGTCGAAAACGGTACACTTACTGCTAAAAAGGGCGGTAAAGGCGGAGACATCATTAGTGCGAATCAATACGGCAATTTTGATCTACTGGTGGATTTTAACATTGAAGCCGAAGGCAACAGTGGCGTAAAGTATTTTTACATCACCTACGAAAAGGGGGGTAACCTCGGTCTGGAATATCAGATTCTGGACGACAAACTGGCCGAAGACAACAAGAAAGCCAATCACCTAACGGGCTCGTTCTATGACGTAATCCCGCCCGATGAATCCCGAAAAAAGGTAAATCCACCGGGTCAGTGGAATACGCTGCGGATTGTTGCTACTGGTAACCAGGTGCAACACTATCTGAACGGGGTAAAAATCCTTGAATTCATACGTGGTAGTCCGGCCTATATGGAAGCGGTTAGCCAAAGTAAATTCAGCAAGGCGGTTCCGGCATTCGGGACGGTGCCAAAAGGCCACATCCTGCTACAGGAGCATGGTAGTGAAATTTCGTTTAAAAATTTAAAAATCAAGGCATTATAAACGGGCTATATGGAAAACAGACGGGAGTTTATCAAAAAGGCCGGGCTTGGCGCAGCTGGTTTAGTGGGAGGCAGTTCAGTATTCGGGATGAGTGCCAAAAGCTATAATCGCATCATCGGGGCCAACGAGTTGATTCGGGTGGCCACTATTGGGGTCAACAGCCGGGGCAATGGCATGGGGGGCGTATTTGCCAGTCAGAAAAACGGCGAGGTCGGTGTCGTTTGCGACGTGGATGAACGCGCTATTCCGAAGGCTATCGGCACCATTCTAAAAACGAAACAGACCCTGAAACCGAAATCAGAAAAAGATTTCCGCAAGGTACTGGCCGATAAAGACATCGATGCTATTTACATTGCCACCCCTGATCACTGGCACGCACCCCTCACCATTTTAGGCTGCCAGGCCGGGAAGCACGTGTACGTCGAGAAACCAGTGAGCCATAACCCCCGCGAGGGTGAACTGGCCGTGGAGGCCGCCCGTAAATATAACCGTGTGGTGCAGATGGGTGCCCAGCGTCGGTCGGCACCAGTGCTCACGCAGGGCATCGAGCAACTGCACAAGGGCATCATTGGTCGGGTATACATGGCTAAAACCTGGTACACGAACAAACGGGGGGCTACCCAACTCAAGCCAAGCAGCGTACCCGCATGGCTGGACTACGACCTGTGGCAGGGCCCAGCCCCACGCGTTCCGTATCAGGATGGGCTGATTCACTACAACTGGCACTGGTTTTGGCACTGGGGAACCGGCGAAGCCCTCAACAATGGTACGCACGAGGTAGACGTGGCCCGCTGGGGCCTGGGCGTCGACTACCCCATCCGGGTAAGTTCGATGGGCGGGCGGTACGAATTTAAAGACGACTGGCAGACACCCGATACCCAGGTAGTCATTATGGATTATCCGGGTCGGGTATCGCTGATGTGGGAATCCCGCAGTTCAAACGGACGCAAGATTGAAGGGCAGGACCGGGGCATTATTTTTTACGGCGAAAACGGCAGTTTAGATACCGGTAATGACGCCTACAAGGTGTACGACCTGGATGGTAAGCTTATCAAGGACATAAAAGTTGCCGGTGGCGACGACAGTCTGCAGGGCCGCAACTTGGCCAGTCCCAACGTAGGTATGGATAACCTGCACGTAATGGACTTTCTGGATGCCATCAAAAACAACCGCCGGCCTAATTGTGATGTTGAACAAGGCTATAAGAGTGTGGTAGCCATGCAGTTGGGCAACATTGCCTGGCGAATGGGCCGTAGCCTGGAGATTGACCCCAAAAACGGCCATATTGTAGGCGATAAAGAAGCAGCAAAACTTTGGAGCCGCGATTACGAAAAGGGCTGGGAGCCGAAGGTTTAAGAAATGTAGTATGCAGATAGTATATCGTGTCGAAGCACAATGTACGGGACGAAACCTATTCTGCTGCCATTAGCTTCCGGTTATAAGTGCCTGGCATTATGCCCGCCCGTTTCCTGACGGGCGGGCAAAGCCAGGAACGAATGTGGCTAACGGAGTCGCTGTAAGACTTTTCCGCGATTGTAGTGTGTGGTATAATCCGCCCGGGCGGTAGAGGGGAGGCCTTCTCACCGTAGTTGAAAGATGCGCTGGTGCCGTAAGGAGGACCAGCTTTTACTTAATCATGCGTTCCTTTTCTGACCAGACCCCATAGCAGACTATCCCCCGTTTTGTCAGGCCGTCGTTCGCTGGTTTACTCAGGATAGGTCTTTAGTAGAGGGTATCTGGTCGTAGTGACTGTAACAGGCTTCACCCTTTTTGCTTGCCAGTTTCCTATTTCAGCAAAAAATAAGCCTGTAAGTACGTGACTTACAGGCTATTGTACTGTGCCGAAGGCGAGACTCGAACTCGCATGTCCGTAAAGACACACGCCCCTGAAACGTGCGTGTCTACCAATTTCACCACTTCGGCAATTCTATTGTAGTAACTCGTTTCCCCGTGAAGGGACTGCAAAGATACAGTTCACTAAACCGTACACGCAAGAGTTTATACTAAAATATTTCGCACCTACCGGTTAAACTGCAAGCGCTTCCCGGCCCGCTCCATCAGAAAGCGTCCGTTCTGGAACACTAACTGGCCTGATACAAAGGTATGTGTCACGGTTGCTCCGAACGTATTTCCCTCCAATGGCGACCAGCCGCACTGGTACAGGATATTCTGCTTCGTTACCGTAGTCGGCTCGTTCGTATTCACGAGCACCAGATCGGCCCAGTACCCTTCCCGAACGTAGCCGCGCCGGTCGATCTGAAAACAGTCGGCGGGGGCGTGGCTCATTTTACGTACCATTGTTTCCAGCGTCAGCTTCCCCTGCTTCACATACTCAAGCATCAGCAATAAGGGATGCTGCACCAGAGGTAAGCCAGACGGTGCCTGCCAGTAACCCGAACCGGCGGACTGCGGTTGTTTTTCGGCCCACGTGTGGGGAGCGTGGTCAGTAGCTATAATATCCAGTCGGTCATCCAGCAGGGCGGCTAGTAGAGCTTCTTTGTGATGCGGGGCTTTAATGGCCGGATTACATTTGATCTGATTTCCGAGCCGGGCGTAGTCGGTACTATCAAACCACAGGTGGTGCACGCACACTTCAGCTGTGATTCGTTTTTCGGTTAAGGGGATAGTATTGTCGAACAGGGTTAATTCATCGGCCGTTGAAATATGCAGGATGTGCAACCGGGTATTATGCCGCCGGGCTAATGCCACCGCCATCGACGACGATTTCAGGCAGGCCTCTTCATTTCGAATTAGCGGATGCAGTTCAGCAGTGGCCCGGTCTGCCATACTCCTCTCTGTACCGTTCTGTGTTAGCCCGAATGGTGGCTTCGTCTTCGCAGTGGGTGGCAATCAGCATGGGACTTTGCCGGAACAGACTATCCAGCACCGACTCGTTATCCACCAGCATATTTCCGGTCGATGAGCCCATGAACACCTTTATCCCACAAACATGCTGGATATCGGTACGCAGCACTTCGTCGAGGTTATCATTCGACGCCCCCATGAAAAACGAGTAGTTTGCCAGCGCAGTCCGTTCGGCAATGGCGTATTTATCAGCCAGTAACGTCCTGCGTAAGCGCATTGGGAACTGTGTTGGGCATCTCCATAAACGTGGTAACGCCCCCCGCTACACCCGCCCGCGACTCGGAGTGGATAGTTGCTTTGTGGGTCAACCCCGGTTCCCGAAAATGCACCTGGTCATCAATCACGCCCGGCAGCAAATACTGACCGCTGGCATCGATTACCTGACTGATACCCTCATCAGACAAGCCTGATTTTATCTGGGCAATAAACCCGTTTTCCAGTAAAACATCCGTTTCAACAATACGGCCTTCGTTGACCAGTCGGGCGTTACGAATCAGCGTTTTAGTCATAGTAACCGGGCGGCCTCTTTGGCAAAGTAGGTTAAAATCACATTGGCACCCGCTCGTTTAATCGCCATTAGCGATTCCATCATGGCCCGCTCCCCGTCGAGCCAGCCGTTTTGGGCGGCAGCTTTAATCATGGCGTACTCGCCACTAACATTGTAGGCCGCAATGGGTAAGTGAAAATTATCGTCCAGTAGTTTGATGATGTCCAGATAGGCCAGTGCGGGTTTCACCATCAGGAAATCGGCCCCCTCGTCAACGTCGAGCTGGGCTTCAATCAGGGCTTCGCGGCTATTGGCGGGGTTCATCTGGTACGTTTTCTTATCGCCAAATTTCGGGGCGGAATTCAGCGCATCGCGAAACGGACCATAGAACGCACTGGCGTACTTAGCCGCGTACGACATGATGGCAACGTCGTGAAAGCCACTTGCGTCCAGTACCTGCCGCAGGTACCCCACGCGCCCATCCATCATATCGGAGGGGCCGATAATATTGGCACCGGCCTGCGCCTGGGCCAGGGTCATTTTGCCCAGCACCTCCAGCGTTTCGTCGTTCAGGATTTTACCGTTCTCCACAATGCCATCGTGCCCATCCGAACTGTAAGGGTCCATGGCCACATCGGTCATGACCATGACCTCCGGAAAGCGGTCTTTGATAGCTCGTACAGCCTGCAAATACAGGCCATCGGGATTATAGCTTTCGGTCGCGTATTTATCTTTTCTGGATTCGGGCAGGTTCGGAAACAGGTCAAATGTGTTGATACCCAAGTCGACACACTCCTGAATCTCATCCAGCAATAAATCGAGCGACAGCCGGTAGATACCCGGCATGGACGCCACTTCTGACCGAACATTGTTGCCTTCCAGAATAAAAAGAGGCAGAATAAAATCAGTGACCGACAGGCGGGTTTCCTGCACCATATCGCGGATAACCGCCGATTGGCGATTCCGGCGTGGGCGACGTATTAAGTTCATTATATACTAATTTGATGGTTGATATTTGTCGTTGCGGTTGCCCATGGAACAACGAACGCAAAACATCAAACTCGTTTAAACAATTAATTTGAATCCTTCGCCGTGTACGTTCACCAACTGAACATTCGGGTCTTCGCGAAGGTACTTTCGCAGCTTGGTCACGTACACGTCCATGCTTCGGGCGTTAAAATACGAGTCATCCCCCCAAACCATTTTCAGGGCAAAACTACGACTGACGGGCTGATTGAGGTTCTGTGCCAGTAACTTTAATAATGCAGACTCTTTGCTGGTCAGTTTTTGCGGTGGCGCGTCGGCAGCCGGATTCCCCACGTTTCGAGAGGAGCTGGTGGGGATAATCGAACGAAAGCGAGCCAATCTGAAAGGTTGTCTGCTCTACCAGATCGGCCGTGCGCTGATACCGGCGCAGGATGGCCTGAATCCGCAACAACAACTCTTCCAGGCTGAAAGGCTTCGTGATGTAATCATCGGCCCCGGCTTTGAATCCCTGAATGGTATCCTCCTCCATCGACTTGGCCGTCAGGAAAATAATGGGCACATCGCGGTTACCCATCCTGACCTCTTTGGCAAGGGTGAAGCCGTCCTTTTTCGGCATCATCACGTCAAAAAGACACAGGTCATACTCACCCGCCATAAATAATTCCAGCCCCTTATTGCCATCAGTGGCGCGGTCGGTCTGGTAGCCTTTCATGGTCAGGTATTCCTGAACCAGTTGCCCCAGATTGGGGTCATCTTCAACGAGTAGTACGGTAGGCATGTGGTTGAACGAGCGAAGGAATGAAATAAAGGTCCGCCGTGGCGGTGAATGAGTAAGTGGCTACTACCGTAGTTTTTACTCTTTCACTCGTTCGCTCATTAAGTAGGGTATAATAACCTCAAAGGAACTTCCTTTTCCGGGTTGACTTTCGACCATTATCTGGCCGTGGTGCTGGTCAATAATCTTTTTAACGTAACTCAATCCTAATCCAAATCCTTTCACGTCGTGCCGATTGCCCGTGGGCACCCGGTAAAACTTCTCGAATATCCGGCTTGCCTCATCTTTGGTCATCCCTATACCTTTGTCGGAAACGGTAATACTCACCCCCTCTGGCAGGCTTCGGGTACTGAGGGTAATGTGCGGGTTTTCGAGTGAATATTTCAGGGCATTATCCAGCAAATTGTAGACAATATTGGTCAGGTGAAGCTCATCGGCCTCCACCACTTCCTGATCGGCCTCAAAATGCAGGTCGACTTCACCACCCCGCTGCTCAATTTGCAGCCCCAGGTTGTTCAGTACTTTTTCAATTACGTCATGCACGTTTACAGCTGACAGATTGAGTTGTATTTCACCCCGGTCCAGCAAGGCCATTTGTAATACTTTCTCCACGTGCGAACCCAGCCGGCGGGTTTCGTCGCGGATAATTCCCATGTAGCGGGTGAGCCGGGAATCGGGCTGTTCGGCCGGCTCCCACTGGTTCATCGGTGCATATGCCCCCGCCAGTGGTTTTTTCACGGATAGGAGCTGTTCCTGCGCCATTTCAACGGCCAGAGAGATCGTTGAAATAGGCGTTTTGAACTCATGGGTCATGTTGTTGATGAAGTCGTTCTTGATGTCAGCCAGTTTTTTCTGCTGAACGATTGTATTGATGGCAATGTAAAAACAAGCCAGGATGACCAGGATCAATACTACCGACGCCCCGGACATGAACCCCAGCCGGTCCAGAATAAACTGCTGCTGGGTTGGAAAATACACATACACGTAGTTGTCCGTTTCCAGCAGGTTGTTCGGGAATAGTGCCGCTTTATACCCGGCTTCCTCAAATTGTCGGGCTTCGATACCCATGGAGGCAAATAGGAACCGGGACTGTTCCTGCACCCGTACAGCGTATCCAAAGGGAATACGAATGCCTCGCTCCACCAATGCCTGCCGGAGCAACGTATCGAGTGCCAGCCGGTTAATACGGGCCTGGATAGGTCGGTCTGACAGCAGCAGTCCTTTAAGCACGTCTTTAATCATGTGCGACTGCTTTTCTGCCCGGTTCTGACTGGTACTGGTCGGTGACGTAGGCAAGCCTGACTTTACCACCCCGCGCTCCCTGCTGGCTGGTTGTTTTTTCTGGTAGTGGCTCTTGGCAACCTTCCGCGGTAAGGAATCACGTTTTACCTGGTTGTTGATTCGGACCAGTTCGTTCGTCAAAACGTTTTCGACCCAGTGGTCAAATAACTGTTTCTGGACCACCTGCGCCTGCCAGTCACCAATGGCCATGAACTCATTCTGTTGCCGGATAAACTCCTCTACAATGGCCGATTGCTCCGCAGACAGTGGGTGAACGATGGGGTGCAGTACATCGGACTGAACAACGATTGCCCCCGCCGAGGCCAGCCCGGGTGGCATCATTCTCCAGGCCAGTGGCCGTTCGCTTTCCTCTCTTTCGCTTCCCGGGCGCTTAGCCTTTTTTCTGGTGGGTACGGCCTCCGTCTGTCTGGCAGATTTACTACGGTCGTCTGATGCCTCAGAAGCGAGCTTATGGTCTTTCTTGGCAATAGCCATCAGGCTATTTTGCTGTTCCTGGGCCTGAACCCGCTGCTTGGTCAGGTACACAATTTCCTGCCGTTCCAGTGTGCGAACGACTTCCTGCAACGCATCTGTCACCTTGTAGGCAAACTGCGCTTTCTGTAATTGTAGCGCACTGTTGATCCAGTATAATTGCAGGCCTACCAGCCCCAGCAGGCCAATGGTCATCAGCGCAACAATCCAGCGTATTCGTTGTCTTGTCATTTTTTCACCTCCCCATGCAACGGTTTACCATTTTTTTTCATCTATGATAAACCGCTATAGCTATTGGTAAAATTACGAATGGAATGAGCTGTTCGTTAATTCCTTAACAAACTTTAACAGCCTGGCGGCAACCCATTCGCTGGTTTTTGAATCCTAACGTTTATACTTATTTTATCTCATGAAAAAAACAGTCCTGGCCTTCTCCCGGTTCACCCCGGCCCTGTTACTAGCCATTACCTTAAGTAGTTTTGCGCTGGCACAGGCCCCGGCAACATCCTCTAAAAAAGCAGAGAAAAATGAGGTTACCGTCCGAATTATCGAACGCAATGGCGCAGATGTCAGGGAAACGGAACGTACATACCGCACCGATGAAATGAGTGCTGATGACCGCGATAAACTCGTTACGAAGCTGGTCGATTCACTCAAAACAACGCGCAAGGACAAAGGACGGACCCAGATGACTATCGTTATTGAAAGCAATGACGGGAATCGGATCGTGACGCGCGAACGCACCACACCTGAACTGAAAAAAGCAACCAAAGATGCGTATGTGAAACGGAACCGGCTACCCAGGTCGGGTAATGATGCTAACAACAACCAGGCCTGGCAGTATGAGTTTCGACAAAACTTCGACTCGCTGGCCGACCGGATGAACCGGTTCCGATTTGAATTCCCCCGGGATTTTGACCGTCAGATTGCCCGTCCTTTTGAAAACTGGTCTCAGAACTTCAGCAGCAAACCTGCCAGCATCCGTGGCCTGGATGCCTATCCCAATAACCCGGACCGCAATCAACTAAACGTCCGGTTTTCGGCTCCGGCCAAAGGGGATGTCAGCGTCATTGTCACCAATACGAAAGGTAAGGAAGTAGCTAAACGCGAGATAAAAGACTTCTCTGGTGATTTTGTTGGCCAAATTGACCTGGGCAAACAATCACAGGGAACCTATTTTATCACCGTCACTCAGAATGAGGATGGGGCGGTAAAACGAATTGTGGTCGAGTAAGGCTGGCCGAATCGGGTGAAGAAGCCCTAAGTAAAGTTCAGCCTTTCTTCACCCGATTCGATGAGCGAAAAATATTATTTTAAAAAATATAGTACTATGTATTGCAAGATACCAAAGAAAACCTATATCTTTGTATTGTTATTAAACACATCAGCTCATGAAAATCCTAGTTGTTGCCGGTATGTTAGTGGTAGGAACCAGCCTTCAGGCATTTAGCATGGGGCAACCGCACAATGTATTTGCGGCCCGGAAGCACATGCGCACAAAATCCTCCGTATCAGTTGTAAACCAGAAAGCTGTGGAACAGAAGAGCGATGTGCTACTATGCTGGCAGAATGTAGTGAAGGTAACCAAAACCATGTTCAATGACCTGGCAATCGTTGCCTTCTCGCACATCAGCCCCGTGCACAGCTTTTGAGTTATTCGTATACTTTTTCCCCGCGTTTCAGCCAGATGCCCCACAACCGGGAGAAGGCATGAACACGCTGTGTTGGTTTCCCCTGCCCATCTACAACGGGATTTCCTTCATTTACCCACTCAAATAAGCTACCGTACAGGTTGTGCACCTGCCGATAACCAGCCGCCAGTAGCTTCTCTCCCACCTTTTCGCTTCGGTAGCCTACCGAACAATACACAACGATATTCCCGTCTTTGGGAATGTCTGCCACCCGGTTCAACTCAAATTCATCGTAGCCAACCCATTTGGCTCCGGGTAGATGGCTTACGTTATACTCCTCTTTCGTGCGGGTATCCAGCAGAATAGCATCCGGCAGTTGCTGCAATGTTGTTACGCTCATTAGCGGCACCGTCTTCTTGTACAACGCATCAAGCATTGTGGCATATGCTTTGCTGCCTATTTGGGCATCACTAGTAAACGATATACTAAGCAAGGCCCCCAGTAAAATCCATCCTTTTTCCATCAGTTGGTGTCAAAAAAGCCAGAAGATCGCGTATGATGAAAGTATAAAACACGTTATCGTCTGAAGTTCAAATTTATCATAACCAGCGTATTACACGAATTTTAACCGGTGATACACCAATTGTGTTTTGTATTAATCCGTTACAAAGAACGATTTGGCTACATTATTTCGTTAAAAACTTAAACAATTCAATGATTAGAACCGTATTTCGATAGTCATTGGCTATTTTTATGGTTTGCCAGAAACTACCGGTAACTGACTTTACTCCTTACTGCCCGATTGCCCATGCGGAACATCATTGTGCGACCAATTTTGCTTGTTGTCCTGCTGTCCGTCAGTTTACTAACTGCATTTGGCCTAACCAAGCCGGGCCGTAGCTTGCTGCACCGCCTGTCCCACACCAAACGAGTGAGCAGGCCGGTAGCCAAAAAACCCGTTGTTCGTGCCCTGGCAACAACGGTTGTGCCTTATAAATTCGGGCCAGCTGCCCAGCCAGTTGACGTATTTGCCCTGCCGGACAGTGGACAACAGTGGGTAGACAGCGTATTCCACTCCCTCACACCCGAACAAAAAATTGGTCAGTTTTTTATGGTGGCTACGTTTTCCAACCGCCATGAAAATCATTATCAGTACATCGACCAGCTTATCAAGAACAACCATATTGGCGGTTTGATTTTTTTTCAGGGTGGCCCCTATCGTCAGGCTATTCTGACAAACCGTTACCAGGCTGCGTCGAAAGTACCCCTGCTCATTGGCATCGACGGTGAATGGGGCCTGGGTATGCGGCTGGATAGCACGATGGATTTCCCGAAACAAATGTCGCTGGGAGCCATTCGGGATAATGAGCTGATTTACCAGATGGGTGCGGAAATCGGGCGGCAATGTCAGCGGCTTGGTATTCACATCAACTTTGCCCCTGTTTCGGATATTAACAGCAATCCAGCCAATCCGGTTATTGGGGTTCGGTCCTTTGGCGAATCGAAGGAGAACGTAGCCCTGAAAGCATCTGCCTATATGCGGGGTTTGCAGCGAACGCACGTGATTGCTACCGCCAAACATTTTCCGGGTCATGGCAATACCAGTGCCGACTCGCATCATACGCTGCCAACCGTAGCGCGTTCGTCAGAACAAATGCGTGAGATTGACCTCTACCCGTTTCGCAAGCTCATTGCCGACAGCCTGATGGGGGTTGTAACGGGCCATCTCTACGTACCCGTTATGGATAACACCCCGGCCCTGGCCGCAACCTTATCCGAGAAAATCGTTACTGAACTGCTCAAGAAAGAACTGGGATTCCGGGGACTGGTCTTTACGGATGCGCTGAACATGGGGGGCATCAGCCGGTCAGCCAAAGCACTGGATGTGAACCTTAGGGCGTTGATAGCGGGTAACGATATCCTGCTTTATCCCGAAAACGTTCGCGAGGCCTCGCTGCATATCCTGAGTGCCGTTCAGCAGGGAATTATTTCGCAGGAGTTTATCGACGAAAAGGTTAAAAAGATTCTTCGCGCCAAATATTGGACTGGTCTCCATCAGTACAAACCCATTGACCTGGCCAACTTATCTACCGACCTGAACGCTCCCGAAGCTGAGCTGCTGAAACAGAACCTGTGTGAGCAATCGGTTACGGTAGCTGAAAACAAGTATGACCTATTACCCCTGAACCGGTTGGACACGCTGCGGTTGGCTTCGATAGCCATTGGGGCCCAGCCGGGTAATATATTCCAGAAAACACTTAATCAGTACGCGCCTTTCGAGACCATAGCCCTGCCCGATAAACCCCTTACGGAAGCCCATCTAACGAACATACTGGCAGACATTGGGGATGCCAATACAGTAGTTATCAGCTATCACCGCATGAGTGAATCGGCCAGTCGGCAGTATGGCCTTACAAAGCCTTCCCTCGACCTGATAACCCGCCTTAAACAACGGGGTGTTAAGGTAGTCGTTACAGCCTTTGGGTCGCCGTACAGTTTGCCGAAGTTTGCCGCAGCCGATGCCCTGGTTTGCGCCTATCAGGAACTGGATGACATGGAGCGTGTAGTGCCTCAGATATTATTTGGTGGGCTGGGCGCGCGTGGTATGCTGCCCATTTCGATGGGTGAGCTGAAAATGGGCATGGGCCTGAAGCTGAATCCGGCAGGGCGGTTATCGGCCGGTTCGCCCGAAAGTGTCGGTATGAAGTCAGCCATCCTGAATCAAATCGATGCAATTGCGCAGGGGGCCGTTAAAAACCACGTAGTTCCCGGATGCGAGATTCTGGTGGCCCGTAAGGGCAAAATTGTGTATAGCAAAAACTTTGGTGCCTTGACCTACGCCCCGAACTCGGAAAAGGTAACGGACGAAACACTATATGACCTGGCTTCACTGACCAAAGTACTGGCCACGCTGCAATCGGTTATGGTTCTCTACGACCGCAAGCAGATTGACCTGAATCAAAAAGCATCCGTCTACCTGCCCGAATTGCGGAACACCAACAAGCAGAATATTTTACTGACGGATTTACTTTGGCACCAGTCGGGGATGGTTTCGTATTACCCCACTACCTGGGACCGGACCCGACTACCCGGCGGGGGGTTGAAAGCCAGCTATTACTCGGCTACGCACGACAGCTTACATACCCTTCAGATTGCCCCCACCCTTTGGGGTGTTCCGGCCCTGCGCGATTCGGTTTGGAAGTGGGTTGTTCAATCGCCCATGTCGCGTAAGATGGACCAGTCCGGTAAGCCTGCCTACGTATATAGTGACCTCAACTTTTTGACGCTTCAAAAGATTGTAGAACGGGTTAGCGGGCAACCCCTCAACAAATTCGTAACCGATAATGTGTATAAACCACTCGGGTTACACCAATTGGGGTTTACTCCGTTGCAACGGTTGCCAGACCCTATGTGTGCTCCAACCGAACAGGACACTTATTACCGAAACCAGCTACTGGTTGGCACCGTGCATGATCAGATGGCGGCCGTACAAGGGGGCGTTTCGGGCCATGCCGGCTTATTTGGTAACGCGCGTGATGTTGCCACGCTGCTACAGATGAACCTCCAGAAAGGCGTTTACGGCGATCAGCGTATCCTGAATTTGATGACCGTTCCTTATTTTACCCAAACGCTCAGCAACCGAAGCCACCGCGCGCTGGGTTGGGATAAACCAAATCCAACCAGTACGAGTAGTGTGTACATGGCCCAGCAGGTTTCGAGTCGTTCGTTTGGCCACACCGGTTTTACGGGTAACGTAGTTTGGGTTGACCCCGACGAAGAGTTAATTTTTGTATTTCTCTCGAACCGTATTTATCCTACAGCCGGTAATAATTCCATTAATACAACAAAACTTCGTCGGCGAATTCACGAGGTAATTTACAGTGCGGTACAGTAACAATGGCCTGATTGAATAGAGGCTCCCAACTTTCATTTACATATATTTATTGCGTCATTTGTAGCCACTTCCGGCGTGAAGTGGCATTTTTATTGCTACGTGTTCCAAACGGGGTTATTGCTATAGTAATTTACTGCCTATCATCAGGCAAAAACCTAACAGCCAGTAAATTAACGAAAAATAACCCCGTATACTCTCCCGACGAAACTTCTCTTTCCTGCGTATACAATTTATCTTTGTACGCTGCCTGTCTATTCATTTTTCATATGAGACGTACACTTTACGTTTATCTGTTTATCTGCCTGGGTATGGCCGGGTTGTCTACCCGCAGTACGGCGCAGACCATTTCGACCGGGGTAATCAGCCCAGTCAGCGTTTGTGCCGGTGGAGCCGTCTCTATCACGTATACAGTATCTGCGTCCTTTGCGGCTGGAAATATCTTCTCGGCACAACTCTCCGACGCAACCGGCTTATTTCCGGTAAAAGTTGTGGCAATTGGTACACTGGCCAGCGTAACATCAGGCACTATCAATGCAACAATTCCATCATCAGTGGCCGCTGGTACTGGTTACCGGATTCGGGTATTGGCCAGTACACCAGCACAAACCGGGTCAACCAGTTTGGTCTCGCTCACCGTTAACGCTCCGCTTTCGCCGGGTATAACAACGCCCGTCCTGTACTGCGTAAATCAGGTCGCATCTCCGCTGGTAGCCACTCCTTCTGCCGGCGGTACGCTGAAATGGTACGCATTGAATGGCCCATCGACGAGTGCCACAGCCCCAACCCCCGATACAAAATCGGTAGGCCCAACATCCTATTCGGTCAGCCAGGTGGTTGGTGGTTGCGAGAGTGCCCGTAGTGTTATTACGGTTAACGTATCAGCAGGCCCTAATGCCCCCGGTGTATCATCCGTCAGCTACTGCATCGGTCAGTCGGCTACCTCATTAACGGCAACACCCTTGCCCGGTGCTGCGCTTACCTGGTACACATCGGCATCGGCTAGTGCAGGCTCGTCCATTGCTCCTACACCCTCCACAAAAACTGCCGGTACCACTCTGTATTACGTAAGCCAGCGCATAGGTTCCTGCGAAAGCGTGCGGGCCAGTCTGGTTGTAACGGTAAATGGCGCACCAGACGCACCAATGGCCACTGCGCCTGCCCCTTATTGCGCCGGGGCGGTAGCAACATCACTAACGGCAACCGGGCAGAATCTAAAGTGGTATGGTACAGCCGCAATGGGTGGTACCGGTTCTTCCGTAGCAACGATACCCAACACCGCATCGGCCGGTACACTAAATTATTACGTCAGCCAGACCGTGGGCACCTGCGAAAGTGCCCGCACCGGTATTATTGTGGTCATAAACCCAGCCCCAGCCCTACCGGTAACCACTGCGCCTACCTACTGCCAGAATCAGGTCGCTACTGCCCTCACAGCAACGCCGTCGGATGGGGGTAAACTCAACTGGTATGGAACGGCAGCAACGGGCGGAATTGCTTCAGCAACAGCCACTATACCTGCCACCAGTTTGGCGGGTACGGTCAATTATTACGTCAGCCAGACCGTAAGCGGTTGTGAAGGCCCCAGAGCCACTATTGGCGTTATTACAAAAGCAACGCCCGTTGCCCCAGGTATCATAACCCCCGTGGCTGCCTGTCAGAACCGGACCGGCTATGCGCTGGTTGCGACACCCTCCGCTGGTGGCACACTTAACTGGTACGGTACTTCGGCACTGGGGGGTACAGCAACCCCAAACCCCGCTATCCCATCCACTGCGTCTGTGGGCTCGACCCAGTACTACGTCAGCCAAACGCTGAGTGGTTGCGAAGGCCCCCGGGCATTTATTACCGTTTCTGTCAACGCTGTTCCTGTTCCGCCATCGGCAACTCCCCCCCGTATTTACTGCCAAAACGAAACGGCATCTCCGCTGGTAGCCAGTGGAACCGCTCTGAAGTGGTATGGAACAGATTCCACGAACCGGAATCCCACTACGGGCGCGACCATACCACTTACCGGTTCCTCCTTCGTAGGCAGCAGAAATTACTACGTTACCCAAACCCTCGTTGGGTGCGAAAGTTACGTCCGTGCTATTCCGGTTATTATCAAAGTCACCCCCAACCCACCCGCTGTTCAGGAGGTGAGTTTCTGCCAGAATTACCCGGCGGTCCCGCTGGCGGCCACACCGGTTCCAAATGCAACCCTCAACTGGTATGGCGAGAATGCATCGGGTGGTACGGCTTCTACAGCTCCCCCGGCAATTCCGACTAATCTCGATAAAACATACACTTATTACGTTAGTCAAACGCTGGACGGCTGCGAGTCGGGACTGGGAAGTGCATCAGGACGGGCTGCTATTCGGGCACGGGTAAAGCCAACGCCTGGTGCGCCCGGTGTGAGCCCAATTAGTTTCTGTAACAACGGCTCGACGCAGGCACTGACGGCGAATGGCACAGGACTAACATGGTACGATGGAGCAGACCTCCCGCTGGGAATGACGCCCACACCCGGCACGGGAACAGTAGGAAATCAGGTATACAAAGTAAGCCAAACCTCCGGCGAAGGATGCGAAAGCCCCAGGGCCAGTCTGACGGTCACCATTAACCCCCTTCCCGGTATGCCAGGGGTTTCTAATTTGACGTATTGCCAGACGCAGCAGGACCAGCCTCCGCAAAACCTCACTCCCTTAACTGCCAGCGGACAAAATCTGCGATGGTACAATCCCGATGGCAACGCCTATCCCAATGCCCCGATTCCTTCCATCAACCAGGCCGGCACCCAGTCATATCAGGTTAGTCAGAGCGTTAGTAACTGTGAGGGAGCCAAAGCAACCATTCAGGTCAATGTCAACACCTTACCTGCTCCCACTACGCCAAAAACGGTTGTTACCTACTGCGTAAACGCCAAAGCGGCTCCACTGGAGGCCAGTGGCGAGCCAGGCAGTCAGTTGAAATGGATTGACCCATACGGGCGGATTACCAGTGAGGCACCTACGCCTTCGACCCTGAATACCAATGTAGCACCCGGTGGGGATCCTTTTTACGTGTATCAGATCGGAACCAGCGGATGCTACAGTCCCCGTGCCATTGTTAAAGCAGTTGTTACGTCGCCACCTACCCTGGCGCTGGTTGCCCCTGTTGCGAGTACAAACCTGGGCCAACAAGTACCCCTCCGACTGACGTTTACCAGTTCCGGACCGTTTACGTATACCCTTACCGGGGGTTACAGCGGCAGCTCCATCACATCCGACACCACTATTTCGGTGCTGCCCAGGAGAAACACCATCTATCAGGTCGAAACCGTTTCAAACGGGTGTGGTGTAGGATTACCCGGCAATCCGGCTACGGCGCAGGTGACGGTTCGGGTACCAACCATAGAAACAAGTGGACTAATGGCTTCAACACTTTGCGTTGGTCGGTCACTCTCCGTGCCTTTCACCACAACGGGCGTATTTAATACCGGCAATACCTTCAACTTCGAGTTGGTTAGCATGATTGACACAACAAAGAAGTACGATATACCCGCCACGGCCACCGGATCGCCGATAACCGCTATACTGCCCACTACGCTGCCCGGAGGAGACTACGCTGTTCGTGTTAAAGCCAACAACCCTGAAATTGGTATTATCGGTAGCCCCAGTCCTACCCCATTAACCGTGCGCGCCCTGGCCAGTGCCGTACTGATGGGTTCACAAACTATTTATGAGTCCATCCCGGTTAACCTCACTATGACGCTGGGGGGTAACGGACCATGGGTCGTGGTCTACTCGGACAGTCTCCGCAGTTATTCTGCTACGGCGGATAGTAATCCCTACCTTCTGGAAGTCCGACCCACGCAAACAACTACCTACCGGCTAACGGGTGTCAGCAACGCATGCGGTAGCGGCCCCGTTTCCGGCGTGGCTACCATTATAGTAGTACCCCTGCTGGGCATAGTTGATAACCCACTCGATCCCCTGGTAAAAACATACCCCGTTCCGACCGCCACAACGCTTCTGGTTGAATTAGACGTACCTTTGGTCAAGCAACCGGCTACCCTGTTACTGACCGATGCGAGTGGACGACCCATCATGCAGCGCATGACCCGTAATCGGATTAATGAACTGGACCTGACTACGCAACCCAGCGGAATGTACCTGTTACGCATCCAGGTTGGAGACCGGCAAACCGTTCGTAAAGTGCTGAAACAATGAATAATCGGTGGAGTAATGACTGATTGTCGAATCAACGGCTATGCCTGACGAGTACTTCATGGAACTGGCACTGATCCTGGCCGAAGAAGCCGCCGATAACGGGGAGATTCCCGTTGGGGCGCTGGTCGTTTGCCGGAACCGAATTATTGCCAAAGCCCGTAATCAGACTGAGCAACTCAAGGATGTAACGGCCCATGCCGAATTGATGGCCGTTACGGCAGCTGCGCATTACCTGGGCAGTAAATACCTGACCGACTGCACGCTCTATGTAACGTTGGAACCCTGTGTGATGTGTGCAGGGGCTTTATTCTGGGCACAACTGGGTCGGCTGGTTATTGGTGCGGCCGATTCTAAACGGGGATACAGCCGCATCCAACCTCCGTTACTCCATCCTAAAACCCGACTTGAAACGGGTATACTGGCCGATGAAAGCAAAGCGCTGCTTTCAAAGTTTTTCGACCGGTTAAGAACATAAACTCCTGTCGACGTGTTAATTTAACCGAATAATCATTCATTCTAACCAAGCAATATAATGGCTTTTGTATTAGATCCCCTTCCCTACCCCAGTGACTCGCTTGAACCCAATATCGACAAGCAAACCATGGAAATTCACCATGATAAGCACCATAATGCTTACGTGACAAACCTGAATAATGCCATTGCCGGTACAGAAATGGAAAGCAAATCAATCGACGATATTCTGGCAAACATCAGTAAGGCACCCCTTGCTGTTCGTAATAACGGCGGTGGCCATTACAATCATACGCTATTCTGGAACACCATTTCTGGCAATGGTGGTGGCGAACCGACGGGCACGCTGGCCGAAGCCATTGATACCAAGTTTGGTTCTTACGCTACCTTCAAAGAAGAATTTACCAAAGCAGCAACCACTCGGTTTGGTTCGGGCTGGGCCTGGCTTATTGTAACGGCTGAAGGAGAACTAGCTGTCACGTCGACCCCCAACCAGGATAATCCGCTGATGGATATTGCCGAAATGAAAGGTTTCCCAATTATCGGGCTGGACGTTTGGGAACATGCGTATTACCTGAAATATCAGAATAAGCGCCCTGATTATATTGCTGCTTATTTCAACGTGGTCGATTGGGCTGCCGCCGAAAAGCGCTACCAGATAGCCAAACAGGCTTAGGGAGTTATGAATTATAAATGATGAATGTGCTTTTTTTTAGTCACTCATCGTTTATAATTCACAATTCATCATTACTTTTGCACTCCCAAAAACGGTGATTGTAGCTCAGTCGGTTAGAGCGCCGGATTGTGGTTCCGGAGGTCGCGGGTTCGAGCCCCGTCTTTCACCCTGGTTAAAGCCCTGACATTGTCAGGGCTTTTTTTGTTTGCACTCAGCCTCAATAGTGCCTCCCTGGCTATAGTCTCCTGCGGTAAGTGAATAGTGCTCTTTAAATCACTAATTTTGTTTAATCTTTAATCGAAAAGATTGAACAAAATTCTCAGCGTTATGGTTAACAGGTTATTAATCAGCACAACCATGAGCACGTATTCAATCAAAGATCTGGAACAACTTTCGGGCATTAAAGCCCACACGCTCCGTATTTGGGAGCAACGCTATGCTATTATAGCCCCACAACGGTCAGATACGAACATTAGAGCGTACGATGATCAGGATTTGAAACTGGTACTGAACATCGCGATGTTGAAGGATAACGGCTATAAAATCTCGGATATCTCAAAACTGTCGCTGGATGACCTGTATAGTAAGGTGGTTACGGTTACCGATAAACAGCTCAACTACCCGGACCAGATTCAGGCCCTTACGCTGGCTATGCTTGATTTTAATGAAGATAGATTTGAGCAGATTGTCTCCAGCAACATTGAGCGGTTTGGCTTCGAGAATACGATGATTCACATTATCTATCCGTTCCTGAATCGTATTGGCGTTTTGTGGGTGACTGGTACGGTGGGTCCCGCCCAGGAGCATTTTATAATTAACCTGATCCGACAGAAACTCATCGTAGCCATTGAGGAAAACAGGCTTACCAGGCGGGCAAATCCTGAAAAATACCTGTTGTTTCTTCCAGAGGGCGAATACCACGAAATCAGTCTGTTATTTGCCAATTATCTCATCTCGGCCCGGTCAAATAAAGTTATTTATCTGGGGCAGAATCTTCCGTTCGATGAGTTGCAACCTGTTTACGAACGGTATAAGCCCGATTATATCTTTACCGTCCTCACCTCTTCATTTTCAAACCATGATGTGCAGCCCTACGTGAATCGGCTGGCTGCGGCCTTCCCGGATACGCAGATACTGCTGACCGGGTATCAGGTAGTAGGACAAGATATTGACACGCCGGACAACGCCAGAATAATTAATCAGATAAGCGACCTTATCCGTATCCTGAAGTAGCGTAACCCAACTGGCCATGTGTCCATCAGGCATACACGGCAGTTGATGCTTCGTACTTACTGCTCGGCAAACGCCAGTGCCCGTCGTTCTGCGTAGGTATGCAGGTCACCCGTCACCTGAAAACCAACGTGCCCACCCATTCGGGGGGTTTCCAAAAAAATATGTTCGTGGATTTCAGCCAGCCAGCCCGGCGAGCATTCGGGGGATAACAGGGGGTCATTCTGCGCGTTGAGCAACAGCGTCGGGATGGTGATACCCGCCATAAAATTGACGGCCGATGCCTGGTTGTAGAAATCATCGGCATCCCGGTAACTATTGACAGGTGCCGAAAAAAACTCATCAAAATCGCGCCATTGCTTCACCTGCTGTAGTTTACTCATATCCAGCCGACCGGGAAATTGGGTAGCTTTCTGATTAATCTTGACCAGCAGCTTTTTCCGGAACCGATTCCGATAGAATCGGTTGGATGGCCGGTCGAGCAGGACAGCACTGGCGCCCAGGTCGGTAGGGGCTGAAATGGCTACGCCCCGCTTGATAACATCGGGTAGCTGATGGGCATTGACACCAAGGTACTTAAGGGTAATATTACCACCCATGCTGTAGCCAACCAGTACTACTTTCTGGTACTCTCTGGTTTTCAGCGCGTGGGCAATCACTTCGCCAAAGTCACCGATTTCACCGTGGTTGTACAGCCGGAATGCCTCATTCATCTCCCCACTGCACGACCGGCAGTTCCAGGCCAGTACGTCGTAATTATGGTCAGCGAAAAGTTTGGCCGTTCCCCGGATGTATTGTCGATTACTATCCCCCTCCAGGCCATGCGTCAGGATAACCAGCTTCTTTTGTGCCCGGTCTATCCAGTCCAAGTCAACAAAATCACCGTCGCTTAGAATCAGTCGTTCGCGCTCATAGGTAACATCGCGCACCAACCGCGTGAGGCTGGGAAGAATAGTTTGCAGGTGGCCGTTATACTGATAAGCGGGAGGGCCGGGATAAGTTGAAAGAATTAGCGGCATCTTAACTAAACAACGGATACATTTACGACGTTGTTCCAGCATAATTTCATCGTCATGCCCATTGCCAAGTACGCATCCGTCATCATTGCCAGTACGCTCAAGTTTCTGGGTGGGCCACTGTCGGGCGCTGCGCTGGGGCTAACGTGGATGGAAACGGCCGTTTGCACCACGCTTGGCATGATGATCAGCGTGATAGTCATAACCTATGCCGGGTCCGCTTTGCAGGCTTTACGGCAGCGCTACAACCCTACCCCAACCCGGCTCTTTACTAAACGGACCCGCATGGCTATTCGGGTTTGGCGACGGTCGGGTATGGCAGGAATTGCCTTACTGACCCCCGCCATACTCACACCCATTGGCGGTACAATTCTGGCCGTTTCGTTCGGTGTAAAACCGGGCCGACTGATCCTGTACATGCTCATCAGCGGCATTCTCTGGGCTATCGTACAAACACTGATTATTTATCAGATTCCCGGTCTGAGAGGAATTATTGGGTGATATAACGATTAGCGGCTTACCGTCTGAGGAGGAGGAGCAACAGCCGATTTTTTCCGGAAATCGCCCTGCGAGAAGTGTTTTTCAATCAGGCAGTACATCAGGATAAAGAAATAGCGGCTGCCCATTTCCTTGATTTTCAGTTTCGACTCCCCGTACTTCCTGTTTGTCCAGCTATTGGGCACTACTTCGTAGGTATAGCCGCGCACAATCGTTTTCAGGGGTAATTCGACAGTCAGGTTAAAATGCGGAGCCAGAAAGGGCTTTATTCCTTCAATGGTTTCGCGTCGGTACAGCTTGAACGCGTTCGTGGTATCGTTGTACTTGATGCCCATCGTTATCCGAACAATGAAGTTAGCGATACGATTGATAAACTTCTTTAATTCCGGATAGTCGACCACTTTGCCTCCCTCTTCCCAACGGGAGCCGAATACGGCATCGGTCCCGGTCTCCTGCATTTTGCGGTAGAACTTCACTAAATCCTCCGGGTCATCGGACAGGTCGGCCATGAACACCGCTACACAGTCGCCGGAGAAACGCTCCAGTCCGTACCGCACGGCATACCCAAACCCATTAGGCCCCGGGTTAGTGTAATACACCAGTGTCGGTATTTCGGTAGCGGCCAGCTGCTGCAGAACACGTAAAGTGCCATCCTTTGAGTTGTCGTTTGTTACACAGATTTCGTGGTCGATACCGTGTTTGGTCAGTGTCTGATAGAGAACACGCAGTGTAGGGGGCAGCGACTCTTCTTCATTATAGGCGGGTATGACAACGCTTAATTTCATAGACGATCAGGTGCGGGCCTTCCCCGCCATTGGCATTAATGACTACCGATAGGGCAACAGGCGCAACGTACTGTAGAGTTTAGCTACCGGCCCCGGTACAATATACTTTCTGATAATATCTTTGGCAGTGGGCCAACCGGGCTTTGCCATGTTGAGGTACTTTATGGCAATCCGCGCCCGCCGGAAGTAGCTGCCCTGATATTGCTTGGCGTCAAGCATCATGCGGTAATAACGGGCCATGTTCCGGCGCAGTACGGTGTCGTACCGGTAATCGAGTTCCCGATTGATATCACTGTACATCTGGATACGATTGCGCAAAAAGACCTCATTCTGGTAATTATCGTGGAAACTGGCTCCGGCACTGTTTTTCCGATACACCGACATCACGTCGGGCAGGTAGCCAATTTTACCCAGCTTGGCCTTCAGAATCAATCGCGGAATATCACCACTCGACGATTCCCGGAACCAGGCCGGGTATTCGCGGATGCTGTTCCGGTATAGGGTGCTGGAGGTAGCCATAAACCAGATTTCATCGTCGCCAATCAGATCCTCAACCGTATAAAACGGCTTCATATCCGGCCCGTTGAGCACATGCGACGGGGTTCCATCCTCATAGGTGATCAGCGCATTATGGAAGGTCATGGAGTAGTCCGGATGCGCGTCCAGCAGGTCGGCCTGCTTCTGGAGTTTGAGCGGATCGGTGAGGTAATCGTCCCCATCTATCAGCGCATAATACTCTCCTTTGGCCAGTTTGAGGGTTTCCAGGAAATTGATTCCCCCATTTTTACCCATGTTATGCGGGTGCAACACGCCAATGACCAGGCCCGGATGCTGCCGTTCGTAGTCCTGAATGATTTCCCGCGTGCCATCCGTTGAGAAATCATCTCCAACCAAAATTTCGATAGGAAACGTAGTCTTTTGCGCCAGAACACTGTCAATAGCCTGCCGAATAAACTTTTTCTGATTATAGGTGATAATCAGTACGCTGACTTTGGGCATAATAAAAAGTTTGTAGTTTTCGGGTTATCGTTTTTGTCGGGCGTCCCGACAAAAACGATAACCCGAAAACTCCTATACCGTTACCTCTTTAGCCGACTGGATTTGTGCTTTCCAGCCCTGAGGTTCGTCTTTTTCGGCGGGTTTGGCCCAGGGGTCATAAAAGGGCAGAATAGCCACCCAGCGCCCGGCGGGGTCATCCCAGCTAAAACGGTCAGCAAAACTCGATGGACTAACCCAGTGGGGTAAATCGTAGCGGAATAAAATCAGGTCGCCCATGTCCTGATAGCCTTCCGTCTCCACAATATGATCGTTGATAACATAGCCCGTACCGCCCGACGAGTAATCTTTCCGGTATTGATTCAGGGCCAGAATGGTCCCCACTTTCTGCGGGTTGAGCGGATGCCAGTGCCGGCCAAAAAAGCTGCCGCCCAATGGGTAATGCGTTACCTGCGGGTGAAAATAAGGCTGCCCTTTGTGGATGCCGTACTCTTCGTTATTACCGGTCAGGCTGTTCCAGAAGTTACGCATCGGCTGGAACACCTGCATCAGCGTCTGCTGGGTTGGCTCTTCCAGGTCGAGGATAGCATCGAAGGTGTGATCGTGGAACAACTGCGGAGCCTGCTGAATTTTAGCGATGTGCAGCCGTTGCTTGTGCTGGTTGTTATCGAACGGATCGGGGGCTTCGGCCAGGGGTGTTTTAGCCGCCCAGGTGTGGGTAGCCGCAATCACGCTGCGTAAGGTCTCTTCCGGAATACCGGTTTTGATAATAACGATGTTTGGCTCGTTTACCAGTTTCATTACCTCATCGAAAGGAATTTCCGGTACGATCCGGCCATCCTTAAATTCGGCATCAATTTTTATCAGATATTTTGCTACTTCTTTCATGATTGTCGTCTTACTGATTTACTACAAAATAGGTGGCTATCTTCATAAAATCCAAATTTCACCGGACTGATATTAATCCGTTTTAGGTTGCGTAGCATAGCCAAATCCTGACGCACCAAAACCATTACCATTGTAGAACATAATCCGCTGATTCTGGTGCGGAAAAATATGACAATAATCCATCATCATTGAATCCCATCCTTCTTCCGACCGTTCGATACCGGCCAGTTCATCGCGCCGGTTCCAGTTAATACCATCTTTTGATTCAGCGTACCCAATCCGGTAACTACGCTGCACATCAGTGCGGTAGTTAGTTGCATTCCGGAAGGAGAAATACATTTTGTACAAATCCCCCTCTTTATACACCGTTGGTCGCCCGATGGCATCGGTAAATTCATCGTAACTGACGCAAACCTGCCCCGTTCGTTTCCAGTCCAGCCCGTCGTGGGATTCAGCGTACTTTACATCGTAGAACGGCTCCGGGTGCCCGTCGATGACTTCAATCTTTGTGCAGGACAAGTACCACATCCGCCATAACATCGACCCATCGGCTTGTTCTTCGCGCATGACACAGGGCTGCGCCACCCATACCTGATCAAAAATATAGCGGTCCATGAGGGGCCCGGTATATTTTCGCTCAAACGTCAATCCGCCATCCTGGCTAATGGCTAACCCGATGGCCAGTCGGTAACTGGCCGTTTCACTTTTGTTCCAGCCCGTATAATACAACCAGATTTCGTCGTCGACGGGCAGAAACCAGGAAGGCATGGTTCCGGTTTCGTCGAACATACCTACCTCACCCTTGGTCAGGCAGGCTTTATCGTGTACGTATGTTACCTCGGACAGCTTATCGGGATTCAATTCAACAAAGGAGACTGCCGAGGCACTGTTCTCATCGCGGGTGGAGAAATACACCCGTAGCGTATCAGGCATTGGGTAGCCAAACGGAACCTGTGCGTGCGTACGGCTGAATGGCTGAGTGCCATCGGGTTTGTAAATTAAACCTTGTTTGTTCCACATAAGAAACTGATTTATTGAGCGTGAGCGAGCGATTTTCCGGCATCTGCCACGCCGTTGACTCTGTCTTTCCGAACGTAAATACGGGTATCGTTCACTAACCCTATGTATGTATAATGCGTTGCCACAAATTGACCGAGTGGTTTGATCAGTTCATGGCCCTGGGTTTTTCGGTCATTCATCCACATATTCTGACTACCAACGGCATCCACAAACACCGGTGGAAACGAGCGCAGGAAGTCGGCAAGGTAACGTTGCTGATAAATAGCCAGCAACGGATGCCCGAAAGTGCTTCGAATAGTATGGTTCTCGGCAACACCCTGCTGCATATTCGTTTGCACGTAATAATCGCATCGCCATCCCCAAACGGCCAGCTTTTCGCCGGGTTTGGCGTAGCGCCGTATCACCTTGGAAACCGGCGACTGCTGAACAGTCCAGCCATTCTGCCCATCAGATGGATACATATTGAGCGGGATCTGTTGTCTATAGTGCTGAACCGCCTGTACCCCAAAAAAACCCAGAAAAATAGCCGTTGCTGCTACCCCAATCCATTTGCCGACAGCCCCGCTCAAACTGAGTTGCTGCCACCCGTAAGCCAGGCTAAAAAACAAGGGGCCAGTGATTAGGTACAGATGATGTATGTAGCCAGTACCGGTTCGGGTAATGGCAAATACAGTAGCAACGAACAAAGCACCGATGAACCCGCTGATTCGCCACGCGCCCTGGTTAGTCTGAACCCCGCGACGCAGCGATACCACAAAACCCGCCAGCCAGATACCAAAAATAAGTTTGACCAACCAGTCGAACTCGCTGCCTCGTTGTAAAAATGTCGGCAATTGAAGCAGACTGTCCAGTTGATTGGTATCCCCGCCGTACTGAAAGTTGCCTTTCAGGTAAAAGGTAATGAAGTCATCGTACACGTCATTTGCCATTGTCAGCACGACAGCAAGTAGCGGAAAGGCAAGGCTACCAACACCCAGGCACACTACCCGGCTCACTTTAGCCATTGGGGTTAGTTTTGCCCGTGTCAATACATCCAGCAGGACGAACAGCCCTACTACGGCAGCTAACGGAATGGCTTGTAATTTCCCAAACGGAACTAATCCCAGCAAGAGACCAATGAAACCAATGCGGACCAGGGATGGCTTTTCCTGATTTAGCAGAGTAGCGTACAGGTAATAACTCAGGCTAAGCAACAGGAGTGCAACCAGTTCGCTGTTATAATGCAGAAAATCACCGTTTTGGGTTAGCCCCAGCATGAACACAAACGGCAACAGGACCAGTGGAGAAACAGCTTGACCAAACCACCGGCCCGCAACCACAAAAAGTAGCCAGAGATAGCCAGATACCAGGCAGAAAGCCGTAAAACGAGCGGTAATATAATCGAAGGGCAATCCGAACAAGCTCGGTATAATGAGAAAATAACTATCTAAGGGCCCACCCGTTGTGCCATCCACCGACCGGAAATAGACGGGGTCATGGTACAGGGTAAACGCCTGCGTTATCATCTGACTCTCGTCCGGATTTATTTCCGCATTAAAGACGATGGTCGAAAGCCGCAACAGAAAGAGAAGTACCAGCGACAATAACCCAACCAGTTTCCAGTTGATGAGCGGTCGTTGAATCAATGACCGGGCGGCCAGCCAGAGTAATGCCCAGCAGAGCGCATAAACGGGTAACCAATAAGTAATTGGATATGTATCGAAATGGGGCATTCGGTGCGTATAATAGTGCTGAGGTAGCTACTTCTGCGAATGAATCAGCTACCTCAGAACTCAATAATAACTACTTGGTTACCGCTAGTCGGGCCGCCATACTGTCATGAATCTGAGCCATCGTTTCTTTCAGATCGTAGGTCCAGTTCCAGTCCGGGTAATGTTGCTTGAATTTAGTGAGGTCCGAAATGTACCAGATATGGTCACCACTGCGGTTCGTTTCCGAATACTGGTAGTTCATTTTGTTGCCCGATATTTCTTCGCACAGCGTAATGGCTTCGAGCATGGAGCAGTTGGCATACCGGCCACCGCCCGCGTTGTATACCTCGCCCGGACGCGGGTTCTGGTAGAAATGCCAGAACATGTTGACCAGATCCCAGCTATGAATATTATCGCGAACCTGCTTACCCTTATACCCGAAAATGGTGTACTGATTGCCGGTAATAGCACATTTCATCAGATACGATAGAAAGCCGTGCAACTGCGCACCCGAATGGTTCGGCCCCGTTAGGCAACCACCCCGGAATACGCCGGTATTCATCCCGAAATAGCGACCGTATTCCTGAACCATAATATCAGCCGCTACTTTAGAGGCCCCGAAAACCGAATGCTTGGTATGGTCGATGCTCATGTGCTCATCGATACCATTCTCGAAATAGGGATGATTGTGGTCAATTTCCCAGCGCGTTTCGGTTTCAATCAAGGGCAGGAAGTTGGGGTTATCACCGTATACTTTGTTGGTCGAGGTGAAAATAAATACCGCTTCAGGGCAGTGCAGCCGGGTCATCTCGAGCATATTGAGCGTACCAACGGCGTTAACACCAAAATCAGTGAACGGTTCGCGGGCGGCCCAGTCATGACTGGGTTGGGCAGCGGTGTGTAAAACCAGTTTTATGTCGGTGCCAAACTCCTGGAAAATCACCTCCAGTTGCGATACCTCCCGAATGTCGGCGGCCCGGTGCTGGTAATTCGGGTACGCTTCAGCCAGGCGGTTTTTGTTCCACTCGGTTGAGCCATCAGCCCCAAAAAAGTACTGCCGCATGTTGTTATCAATCCCGATAATGAGGTCAAATTTATCGGCAAAAAAGGCAACGGCTTCACTTCCAATCAAACCGGCCGAGCCTGTAACTAATGCAATTTTCATGTCTCTATGTTTGCTTAAAAGCGACTAGCTATTCAAATAGTACTTTTTTTACTGTATCGATACTATTGAACAAAGTAACGTAAAAATTAACTCCCGTTGCAGCCAACGGGCCTATTAGGCGTGGTAACAAAAGGGATTTTCCAGTAAGCGGTCTCATACTATAAAAGCGATTAACCAGTACCTATGCACTGGTTAATCGCTTTTATAATTTCGATCAAGAGCCGTTATATACCCTGTCCGGACGTGCCAGCACCAAACAGTTTTTCGCGAATTTTCTGGGTTCTGGCATCCAGTGCCGGGTTTGGCGTGTATTGATAGCGCGACTGTACGGCCACGGAATCCCGGCCTAGTCCGTACACTTCTTCGTCACCAGCGCGGTAATCTGAACTATAGTCATTAGCCCGGTTGTCGGTTTGGCGAATGGTATTGTATTTCTGGTAGTCGCAGGATGCCAGTGATAATACCGACACCACCAAAAGACTTATATTGAGTACGCGCTTCATAGCTACTTAATTACAAATTGATTCGGCAAAAATAAGCAACAGTCTTTAGTCAACCGTATTTAGGCATTAGTTTTTTCTTCACCCACTGCGTATTTATCAAAATGCGGTGGCTTCATCCGCTGTCAATGACTGCACGGCTACTGTTTTAATTGTCGGATTTCTTCCGCCACAAAGTCCATCAGCTCCCGGATGTAGTTGCGGGAGAAATCGAACGGCACGTTGGCGGCTGCGTATATCTCCCGGATGGGAGTCTTGTAACCCATGCTCAACGCTTTTTTGTACCCTGCCAAACCCAACGCCGGGTCTTTACGGTAATTCCGCCAAACGCCAATGGCTCCCAGCTGCGCAATACCATACTCGATGTAGTAAAAAGGAACCTCGTACAGATGCAGTTGCCGCTGCCAGATGTATTCCTTGTAGAAAGCAAACCCGCTCCAATCCGTTACGGTATCGGCAAACTGCGTGTAGATCCGAAGCCAGTTCTCGCGCCGTTCGGCATCACTATGGGTCGGGTGTTCATACATCCAGTGCTGAAACTTATCGATGGTCGCTACCCAGGGCAGGGTTTCAATAATGGATTCCAGGTGCTGTAGTTTGGCCCGGCGCAGTTCGTCGGGATTACTGAAGAATACATCCCAATGGTCCATCGACAGCAGTTCCATACTCATAGAAGCTAGTTCGGCCACTTCCATTGGTGGATTACGGAATGCTTTCAGGGGCAGTTCGCGGGTCAGGAAGGAGTGTACTGCATGACCTCCTTCGTGTACCATCGTGACCAGGTCGCGCAGGCTCGACGTGGCATTCATAAATATAAACGGTACGCCAATCTCTTCGAGTGGATAATTATACCCGCCGGGCGCTTTCCCTTTTCGCGATTCCAGGTCGAGGTGCCCCATAGCGCGCATAATGCGCAGGTCGTCGCCTAGTTCCTTGTCCAGCCGGTCAAAGCACCTGATGGTTTTTTCGAGTAACTCTTCACTCGTAGCGAAAGGCTTCAACGGCGGGCGCGGTTCTCCGTCGGGACCTCCTATATCCACTTTAGTATCCCAGGGACGCAGTGGATTTACCCGTAGCTTCTCCTTCCGCGCCGAAGCCAGTTCATCCAGCAACGGCACAACCGCTTCGGCTATCGACTCATGAAAGTTGACACAATCCTGAGGAGTATAGTCGAATCGCCCCAAAGCCGCAAAGGAGTAGTCGCGGAAGTTGGCAAAACCGGCGTTGACCGCTATCTGATGGCGTAAATCGCGCAACCGGTCGAACAACTGGTCCAGGGCTTCGTGGTCCTTATACCGTCGTTCCCAGATTTTGCGCCAGGCCTCTTCCCGCACCACCCGGTCGGTCGATTGCAGCCGGTCGCTGGCTTCGGGCAGGGTCATCTCCCGGCCATCGATGGTTACCGTCATGGCCCCCACAATGGCTCCGTACTTACGCTCTTCGGTCTGCAAGTCGGTTTGCAAAGGAATATTTTCTTCGCGGAAGATTTCGATGGCCTTCTTCATACCCCGCACCATTACTTCGTAGCCATCATCGGTTAATTCACTGATATAGGTATTGTTAACCGCTTTTAAGTCCAGGTCGTTACCGTAGGCGGTCATGGGTGGCTGAATCTCCGCGATAAAGAAATTCAAGTTATTCACCAGTTCTTCGTTGGCCGTATCGCAGGTCATGCGGATGTATCGCCAGGCAAAATCCTCCGACAGGTAGGACTCCAGTTCGCTACGATCCATTAACCACTGCTTCAGTTCATAGGCGGTGTGAATTGGACGGTCCAGTAATTCATCGTAAAATGGTTTCACATCATCCCAGCTTTGCAACATTATGGATTCGCCAATGAACAGGCGGGCCGGGCGGGTAGGTATAGTTACGGTTTCGTTGGCGGTCATCGATAGTACGGATTCAGGCTCGTTTTGACGGAAAAATAGACTCTAGTCTTTGTTAACTTAATCCCGTTTGAAACTTTTTTGTTCACAAATTTGCATCTACGAATAATTTCGTATACGTTTACTACGAAATTATTCGTAGATGAATTATGAAGCCAACTGACGCTGAACTGGAAATTCTGCACGTACTCTGGACCAACGGCCCCAGCACGGTGCGTCAGGTACACGATACCCTGAGCCAAAGCCGCGATTTAGGGTACACAACAGCCCTGAAACTAATGCAGATTATGGTTGAAAAAGGGCTGCTCACCCGCGAGGAGGACGCCCGGTCGCACACGTACACGGCAGCCGTTAATGAGGAAGCAACGCAGCAGGGATTGGTCGATCGCTTCGTAGAAACAGCTTTCAGGGGGTCGGCTTCCAAACTGGTGATGCAGGTGCTGGGTAACCACAAAGCCTCGCGGGAAGAGCTGGACGAAATAAAGAACCTGCTGAATAATCTGAATCGTGGCGACGACCCGGCATGATTCGCAGGATTGGGCTAATTTTTCTGATTTATCGGCCCGTAATGTATTATTACAAAAGAGCCATTTACTTTTTTCAAACGTAACGATTCAAACCGATGAGTGCTCTCTTCTCCTTGTCCAGCCCAATTGCCGATGCCTTAGGCTGGACGTTACTACATGCCATTTGGCAGGGCTTTGCGCTGGTATTGCCCGCTGCGGTCCTGTTGTACTTTCTTCGGCACCGGTCGGGGATAAGCCGTTACCGCGTGGGGGTGTCTACCCTGCTGGCGCAGGTGCTGGTTTCGGCCGGAACGTTTTTCTGGTACTACCAGCCCATTTCAGCCTCACAGCCCCTATCGACCGCTACCACAGCCCATTACGCAGCGCAGATTCGTTGGCAAACGGTAGCTCAGTCAATACCATGGCATCAGCAAACCCAGCAATTTCTGGAGAGTCACCTGAGTCAGTTTGTGCTTATCTACCTGATTGGGGTGGCCCTGTTCGGGCTACGGCTGGCAGGCGGGTGGATTTACCTGCAACAACTGAGCAAAACAGCCGTGCCCCCTACATCGCAGCACTGGTTAAAGATGACCAATCAAATTCGTTCTACGCTGTCCATTCGGGTGGTGGTGCAGGTTCGTGAGTCGGCCCGCATAGCTATGCCGATGGTAGTGGGCGTATTGAAACCCGTTTTATTACTCCCCATTGGCCTGGCCACGCATCTATCGACCCGTGAAATTGAAGCGGTTTTAGCGCACGAACTAGCCCACATCAAACGGCACGATTACGCGGTTAATCTGCTGCAATCGGTGGTGGAAGTCCTGTATTTTTTCCATCCGGCCCTCTGGTGGCTGTCGGCACGGGTGCGCGAAGAGCGGGAGCATTGCTGCGATGACCTGGCCGTACAGGTTTGCGGGGGTGATGGCCGCATTCTCGCGCAGGCACTGGCCCACGTGGAAGAATTACGGCTGACTAAATCCACGCAAGCGCCCGTGCTGGCGATGGCTTTTGCGGCAAAACGGCAGCATTTATTGCACCGGGTTCAGAGGATGTTAGGTGTGTCCACACGCCCCTTCGTGTCGAATAGCAGTCTGGCAGGACTGACGCTGGCTACTATTCTGTTCATGAGTGTATCGGTTTACGCCGTACAGCAACCGAAACCAAAACTGGCTCAAAAACAGCCCAAACCCGCCCATGCAACCCGAACCCATAAAGTTGACAGCAATTCAGACTATGGCATGGTGGATAACCAGCGGATTAGCTACGTTCGCTGGAAAGGCCAGAAGCTGCCGGCAACGCGTGTAGTCCGACTACAACGCCAACTCGACCAGGTAATGGCCGGAACACTATCACTCGACACCGTAAAACAGCCCGACCGGGATATTCTGCTCACTATTATCGAGAAAAATAATGCGCTCGAGGGGGGAATGGATGGGCAGAACGCAGGCTTGAATGCTGACTTAAACGCCGATCTGAATGAACAGGGTTCAGCTCGGATTGACTACAACACCATCATAAAAACCGCGTTCGATGCCGTCAACTCAGCTGGCGCTTTCCCGGTTGATGTTGACGGTGTTTTGAAGGAAGTAAAGACGATTAACTACAACCAGATTATTAGCGACGCGATGGCTTCCGTTGATACGACTATTCGTGTGGTAGAGGGCCATGTGGTCAAGTCGGGAAACGCCGGTGAGATGCGCCAATACCATCAGCGCCAGATGGACAGCCTGAGTCAGTTGATGGCCCAACGCTCGCGACAGATGCAGGCGTTGCACCTACAGATGGAAAAACTTCGTTTTCCGGTCGAAGAAGTTGAACGGCAAAACGAGGTGTTGAACTGGAAAAAGGATAAGTTGATGGAGCAGCGGAATGTGCTGATTGAGAAACACCAGAAACTCCTTTACAATGACAGCAAACAGAAACTTAGTCAGGCAGAGGTTGAGAAGCAGGTTGAAGCCCTCGAACCCGAAATCAAAAAACTGGAAGGCAGTATGGAAGCGTTGAGCCAGCAAATGGAGCAGTTCAGTGCTAAACAGGAAGAGTTGAAAAAGCCGATGGAAAAGCTGGAACAGGAATCCGAAAAATTGGAAGAGCAACTCGAAAAACTATCCAACGAAATGGAGCGACACAGCGAAGGCGTAGCGCACATTATGCCAGGTATGCCACCTATGCCAGCCATGAATGTTCGGGTAGCGCCCCGGCCGCCCCGAGTCCCTCGTCCGGCCCGCATGCCCCGGCCAGCCATTGCGCCAGCGCCACCAGCACACCCGAACGGTTTAACGGTTCCAGCGCGCCACCACGCCCAAGAATTGCTCCGACTCCACCAGCCAAACCCGCACCGAAGCCGGACTAATTTTGAGTCACTACACTGACGCGTGCGTTTGGGAGGGACCTTGAAACGTACGATTCCTCCCAACGGGCGGTTCGACCATCCTTACCCATGAAAGAGTAAAAAAAGGTGGTGCCGGGTTCATAAACCCGGCACCACCTTTTTTCTTGCTCTGTTTGTTTACTCAATTTCAATTACTACATCGGCCCCCACCGGGTGGGCGACGCAGGTGAGTATATAGCCCGCCTTGAGTTCTGATTCCGACAGGCCATCTTCTTCATCCAGTTTTACCTTACCTGAAATACACTTGCCCATGCAGGCCGTACACATGCCCGCCTGACAGGAGTAGGGCAGGTCAATATCCAGGTCCAGGGCCGCTTCCAGAATGGTCTGGTGCGGAGCAACGGTAAACTTATACTCGCTGCCTTCGTACAGGACCGTCACTTCGGGTGTGCCACTATCGGCGGCCGTGAGCGGTTCCTCTACTACATCACCCGCCATGACCGGGGCCGTAGCGTAGCTCTCCTTATGTACGTGCTCCGCCGAAACCCCGACCAGCGCCAGTGCCGAACGAGCCTCGGCCATCATCCCATCGGGACCACACAGGTACACGCTGGCATTTTGCCGGTCTGTAGCGGGCATGCCTTCCAGAAGTTTGGTCAGCGTAGATTGATTCAGTCGTCCTTCGGCACCCGCCCAGCCCGCCGATGGCTGGCTTAGTACGTGGGTGGTCTGAAATCTGGATTTGCCGTAGGCCTGCTCCATCGCGTCCAGATGCGCTTTATAGATGATAGATGCCTGGTTTCGATTGCCATAGATAAGCCACACCCGGCTGTTGGGTTCAACGTGCAACGCCGACTTAGCCATCGAGAACAGGGGCGTAATCCCACTACCGGCCCCAATCAGGATGATAGTCCGGCGATTTTGCAGGTCCAGCTTCGGGGTGAAGGTGCCCATTGGCTCCAGCGTTTCCAGCACATCGCCGGGCCTGATACTATCGCATAAGTAGTTGGAAGCCAGCCCCCCCGGCACCCGTTTTACGGATACTGACAGCGATACATCGACATGGGGCGACGAGGCCATTGAATAGGACCGCCTTGTTTTCTGACCGTTGATGTTGAGTAAAAATGTTAGAAACTGACCGGGCTGATAGCGTACTTCCTCGTTGATGGGGTGCCAGAAACTGATCGTCACAGCGTCGGGCGTTTCCCGAACAATGTCTTTAACTTTTAAAAAATACCGGTTTGCCATTACTATTCTTGTGGTTGCTATACACTAAACGCAGTAAGGAGCAGAAATGCGAGGGTACATACATAAAACCACTGGATTTCCCTCCTTTTCTCCGCCTGCCCAACGTTAGTTTTATCCGGCAAAGGTACGGCGAACGCCGGAAATTTATCCATTTCGATGGTACTCAACTAGTCCTTCGGCGGGTGCTTTCAGGAGGTTACCCATTGTTAATCCCCTTTGTTCAACAGCCGTACCCAATTGCCGGGAAAAATAGTGAGCTATCGACCCGACAAAATGAACGGGCCATTCAACCGATTCCGGAAAGCGGTTGACGTAAGTAGTCAGGAATAACCGTAACGCATCGGTTACCAGTTCTGCGACGTACGGATGGGCGAGGTGCTCGGACAGGAAAGGCGTAAATGAAGCAAAATACCGGTTCGGAAATGGCTTTTTATAGGCATTCTCAAGCAGCGCAGGCCGGTCGAGCGCGTAGCGCATCTGGAAAGCCTGGTGCAGGTCGGCCGGCAGGCGTTCCTGAAAAAAATCCCGAACGAGGGTTTTTCCCAGGTACCCGCCACTACCTTCGTCGCCAAGCCAGAATCCCAGCGATTGAATGCCCCGCGTAATTTGCCCATTTTCGTAACAACAGGCATTCGACCCCGTTCCCAGAATACAGACAATTCCGGCCTGATGCCCCGATGCGCCCCGGGCCGCGCCGAGCATGTCGCTGTTTACATCAATCTGCCGGGTATCAGGAAATACTGTTTTCAGCGCATCCCGCACAATACCGTTTACGGCAGGTCCGCTGCAACCCGCCCCGTAGAAGAACAGTTGCTCCAGGCGGGCGTCGTTTACAGGCAGTTGCAGTTGCTCTCTAAGTATGTCTACCATCTGGGCAGCCGACTGGTAGTAAGGATTCAGGCCATCCGTTTGCCGGGCGTGGATATTACCATCGGCATCCAGCAACCGCCAGTCGGTTTTCGTGGAGCCGCTATCCGCAATTAGTTGTGTGGTCATCCGCTCAATGAATAGGTGTTCCATGACCATGACTGATTCTTCCTGATCACGATTGTTACTTTATACAAGTTTCCCTACCACCGGAAAGCGGTTGAACACACTGTCGGAATGGGGAGCATCGGCCAGCTCATCGGTTAGGTCCTGACCCGCCCAGTGCTCATAGTGCTTTCCGTTGCGCCAGAGTCGTGAAGCCGATAAATCGTAGATAATTCCGTGGAAGGCACACCAGATATCGTCGCGGTCCTGTCCATTGCGCAGTGCCAGCTGTGAGCGGGTGTACTCTTGTACTAAATCAGGCATAAAGAGCGGCCTCATCCGTTAGGTAAAGCCCGTGAATTATTAGGCATTACTTTTGCAGGGAGAAAACAAAATTAGCGTAACTTTAGCCACTTCAAATCCTTGTGTAGTTGAATTACTTATGAGAAAGACTCAATCTATCGCTTTCTTTTCGGCACTGGCGCTGTTTAGTGTACTCCTGAGTTGCAAAAGCAATAAAGTAGCCCCCGTTTCAGAACGCATTGCCAAAGTTTGGACCGCCAGCAAGATAGACGAAAACAGCACGACCGTTTACACAAAGGGAGCGACCAATAACATTCGTAACTACGCTGGTTTCAAACTGGATTTAAGTGCTGCCCCAACCGTCAGGTATACCGAATACGACGGTAACGTATTTGTTGGTCAGTATTCTGTTCCGAATGATAACACGCTCCAATTGACGAATCTGAATCCATCCCCCACCGGCGATAATGGTTCGATTACGTTTACCATCAATTCCATTGATGACAATAATCTGAAACTCACCCGAACATCGGCTAGCCAGAAAACAGGGGGTACCACCAATGTATACACGCTGACCAATCCGTAGGAATATCAGTAACTTTATTTTCACTAAAAAGCCGCTCCGGGTAATTACGGAGCGGCTTTTTAGTGAGTTATGGGTAATGATTTGTTTTCTCTACCTTTATAGTCTATTATAACAAACACACCCTTTGTCTCTCCCTATGACTGATTTAAATACCCTTGGCGAGATTGGATTGATTGACCGAATACGCCAGACAATACCAAAACCAGCTCACAAAGAAACAATTCTGGGTATCGGTGACGATGCCGCTGTATTTGACTGGGGGGACGATTTTGGGCTGCTATGCACCGATATGCTCGTTGAAGGTATTCACTTCGACCTCATTTATGTACCCCTAAAGCATCTCGGTTATAAGGCCGTCACGTTTGCCGTTTCCGACATTGCAGCCATGAACGGGTTGCCTATACAACTAACTGTTAGTATCGGGTTGAGCAGTCGGTTTACCGTTGAAGCCATTGATGAGCTGTATGCGGGTATCAGAGCGGCCTGCAAGGCTTACAACATCGATTTGGTGGGGGGCGATACAACCTCCTCGCGTTCCGGGCTGATTATTTCGATATCTGCGTTGGGAAAGGTACCGAAAGAAGCAATTACCTATCGGAATAAAGCCCAGGTCAACGATGTCATTTGTGTTACCGGCGATTTGGGAGCGGCTTACATGGGACTACAACTTCTTGAGCGGGAAAAGCAGGTATTTATGGCCGACTCCGGGATGCAGCCAAACCTGTCCGAAGAGCGAACCTACCTGGTTCAGCGTCAGCTACGCCCCGAGGCCCGCACCGATATCGTTCACGAACTTCGCGATCTGGGCGTAGTTCCCACGGCCATGATTGATGTATCGGATGGGTTAGCCTCCGAACTGCTTCACCTGTGCCATCAATCAAATTTGGGTGCCATAATTTTTGACGAAAATTTACCCATCGACGACCAGACCTATCTGGCAGCCGAGGAATTCAATATCAGCCCGATAACCGCGGCCCTGAACGGAGGAGAAGATTACGAACTACTATTCACGGTTCGTCCGCAGGCGTTCGAAAAACTGGCCACGAACTCGCGTATTACCGCTATAGGTTATATGTCCAGCGACTCCAAGTACGTTGGGCTGTCAACAAAAGCCGGTCAGTTGACTCCTATCAAGGCCCAGGGCTGGCAGGGTGCATTTTCACTCACCTAACCGCAGCCGGGCCGCCCTTGTAAGGGCGGCCCGGCTGCGGTTTCCACCCTAAGGTCTGGGTATGGGTTCGGCTTTGAAACCGGCCTTCTCAACCGCTTTCCTCACCACATCGCCAATCCGGTTGTCGGTAGTTTGCACAGTCAGGATCTTGTCCGGACTGCTGGTATCTACATTCCAGCCATCAAGTTGTTCGATGTCGTTCAGGAAAGGGGTTACGGTGGCTACACAGCCACCACACTTTATAGTTGTCTTGAAATTGAGCGTCTCCATTGTCTTATTCGTGTTTTATTAATTTAGACTGACCACAAATCATCCTTCTTTCGCTTACAAAGAAACCGGGGTCTGTTTACAACTTAACCGTCTTTAAGCGAAGACTGTTCGTTACAACCGATACGGAACTAAGGGCCATAGCCGCCCCGGCAATCATTGGATTAAGCAGAAACCCGTTGATTGGGTATAACAAACCAGCCGCCAGCGGAATGCCGATAAGGTTGTAGATGAACGCCCAAAACAGGTTTTGCCGGATAGTCTGCACCGTCTTCTTCGACAGGTATAATGCCTTCGATACGCTGGTGAGGTCCGAGGTGATAAGCGTCATTTTAGCTACATCCATCGCAATATCCGACCCATGCCCCATGGCAATGCTTACGTCGGCCTGAGCCAGCGCCTGCGAGTCGTTGATTCCGTCGCCAATCATAGCCACTACGCGGCCTTTCGCTTGTAGCCGTTTAATAAAATCGGCTTTATCGGTCGGTAGGGCTTCTGCCCGGTATTCCTCAATACCAACGGCCCGCGCCACGGCCCCTGCGGTTTGTTCATTGTCGCCCGTTAGCATATACACAGCAATGCCACGCTGTTTGAGCGCACTAATGGCCTCCGCAGATGTTTCCTTAATCGGGTCGGCTATGGCTAGTATGGCCAGCACATGCTGCTCGTCGGCAAAAAAAATCACAGTTTTTGCTTCCTGCTGCCAGTGCGTTGCCTGCTTTTGCACGGCATCATTCGCCACAAGTGCGCGGTTGGCCAGCGAACGGGCATTCCCAACACTATAGGTTTTACCCGCGTAAGTGCCCAAAACACCCTGTCCGGTCAGGCTCTCAAATGTATCCAGAGCGACGCCCGTCAACTCCGAAGAAGCATGACGTATCTTCTCCACCACAGCCGATGCCAGCGGGTGCTCCGACCGCGATTCCAGCGCGTACAAAATGGGCAGCAATGCCGCTACCTCCGGTTCTGGTACCTGCCAGGCCACATCCGTAACGGTCGGTTTACCCTGGGTGATTGTCCCCGTTTTATCCAGCACTACAGCGTTGACCCGGTAGCCAAGTTCCAGACTTTCGGCATCTTTAATCAGGATGTTATTATCCGCTCCTTTACCCATGCCTACCATAATAGCGGTGGGCGTGGCTAGCCCCAACGCGCAGGGGCAGGCAATAACCAGCACCGTAACCGACGTAAGCAAGGCATGAGTAAACGCATTTTCTCCCGCAAAAACCATCCAGGCGACGAAGGTGAGCACGGCAATTCCCAATACAATCGGCACAAAAATACCGGCAATTTTATCGACCAGTTTCTGCACCGGGGCTTTACTGCCCTGTGCTTCCTGCACCAGCCGGATAATTTGCGCCAGGACCGTGTCGCCCCCAACCTTTTGCGCGGTAAAACGAAAAGACCCGGTCTGATTGATGGTGCCGGCAAAGACCACGGCGTCGCTTTTCTTTTCAACCGGTACGGGCTCCCCGGAAATCATACTTTCGTCCACAAAAGACACCCCCGATTCAACCAGGCCATCTACAGCAATCCTCTCGCCCGGCCGTACCACAAGCAGCTGCCCTACCTGAACCTGGGCAATGGGAATATCGCGTTCTACGCCGTTTTCCACAATCCGAACGGTAGTAGGCTGTAATCCAATCAGCTTCCTGATGGCCGATGAGGTATTGGATTTGGCGCGCTCTTCCAGCAGTTTACCCAGCGAAATAAACGTAATAACCACCGCAGCGGCTTCAAAATAAACATCGGGAGTTAAACCGCGCTGTAGCCAGAAGTGGGGGTTAACCGTGTTAAATGCACTGAATAGAAACGCAATCCCGGTCGACAGGGCAACGAGCGTGTCCATATTGGCTTTACCGTAGCGAGCCTGTTTCCAGGCATTGCTGAAATAGGAGCGGCCCAGCCAAAAGACAACGGGCGCGGTGAGCACCATCATCAGGTAGTTCTTATAACCCGCCGTTCCGCCCGGTTCCATCAGAAACATGCCGATGATTACGACGGGTACCGTAAGGATGGCCGCCCAGATGGTTCGCTTCGTCAATGATTCGTAGTGCTTCTCCTGTGCTTCCTGCTGCACCTGACGGGGGTCCTCCACGTTGACCACCAAATCATAGCCGATTGCCTGCAAAGCCTGCTGCAACCCTGCCGGCGAAATCACCTTTGGGTCATAATCCACCGTAGCCGACTGATTGGCGTAGTTTACGGTGGCCTGCGCAACGCCCGGCGTGTTGGTCAGCATCGACTCTACACTCACCGCACAGGCAGCGCAACTCATCTCCAGCACCGGAAACTGCTGATGCGTCAAAGCTGAATTTGCCTTCTTATTTGTATCAGGCTCACTTACCGGAGTCATTTTATCAGTCGGTGTCATATTTTTATAGGGATAGCATCTATCTTCAGGTATAGAACAAAAAAAGCCACCGTTTACGCTGACACCGGTTTACATAATTCGGGTTACGCAGTACACGTTTAACCAGTTCTGCGACCTGATTACCTGGCGATAGAGGCCAAAACCGGCCCATAATAGGTTAGCTTAGGGGTGACCTATCAGCCAGTATGAGTCATTACTATATGATGCCCGACCAATTGTGCTTCCGAAAACGGCTACCCTTACCGGGTATCTGTTTGTTGTTTATGCTCTTAACCAGCTGCCAGAGTACAGAACAACAAGCAGCAACAGCGAACAGACAGGCACCCACCACTATAGTATCCAGCCATAGTGGTTTTCAATTGATGCATTACGGGAAGCCTTACTTTATAAAGGGGGCGGGTGGCATCAGCCATCTGGAGGAGTTGGCTGCCTGCGGTGGTAACTCCATCCGGGTTTGGGACGACATTGACGCGGGACAAATTCTGGACGAAGCCCATAAATTAGGCATTACGGTCATGCTGGGGCTGTGGGTAGAGCGGGAAATGGAAGGCTTCGATTATGACAACCGGGCCGCCGTTGAGCGGCAGTACAAACGCATTCGCAAGACCGTACTCCGCTACCGGAATCACCCCGCCCTGCTGATGTGGTGCGTTGGGAATGAGTGGGCGCAGGATGCAGACAATTTTAAGGTTTTCGACGAAGTAAACCGACTGGCCCGACTGGTCCATGAACTCGACCCCGGCCACCCAACCAGCACGGCTATATCGCCCGATAGCAAACGGGCCATCTGGTTGGTGAGCCAGCGATGCACAGAGATTGATATTTTAGCGGTAAACTCCTACGGCCTGACAGCCCGGCTGGACGAATTTTTTCGGGGAGGGGGCTGGACCAAGCCTTACCTCATTTCGGAGTACGGTGCCCCCGCCTACTGGGAAGTACCTACCGCTCCCTGGGGGGCTCCCGATGAGCCAAACAGCGAGCAGAAAGTAGATTTTGTCCGTCAGTTTTACCAGCAACACATTGCACCCCAACCGCCTAACTGCCTGGGTGCTTACTTATTTTACTGGGGCAGCAAGCAGGAGGAAACCTATACGTGGTTCAGCAGTTTCGACGAGCAGCGCCGGCAAACACCCCTGGTTGGATTGATGCAGGAACTCTGGCGAGGCACGAAACCAGCTAATAGAGCCCCGGTTATGCAACGATTATTGATTGATGGACAGGCCGTTATTCACCGTTCATTCCCGCTTTCGAACACCCTGCATCAGGCCGAAATCCGGGTTACTGACCCCGAACGGGATTCGCTGCGGTACGAATGGATTTTGAAACGGCGGGCACAGCCGGGCTCCGACTATGTGGGCATTCCCAGGCCAGCCATTCAGGGATTGATAACCCGTTCGGATAAAGCGATGATGCAGTTTCGCCTACCCCAAAATCCGGGCGCTTACCGGCTGTTTATAAACGTGTTCGATACCCATGAGCACGTGGCAACCGCTAATTTCTCCTTTCTGGTCACTGCCCGAAAATCCGGCCAGTGAATCAGTTGGGTCTGGCAGAAACCAACGTATCCCGGTAGGTACGCCACTCATTTTCATCCCTGAAAACAACGCCCCGAACGGTAGGGTACCGCTCCTGTAGCAGGTCAATGGCCTCAGTTGTCCACTGGGTAGTATCCATAGTATCCGGTTGCCCGGCCACGGATGCCAGGTGCGTAATAAGGATCGGTTTCTGCCGAATACTATACGCAGGATGCGTACGTACGGCCGTGTGCGAACGCTGAAAAAGGGCGGCAAACGAGTGACTTTTCTTGTCGGAAGCTTGGTTGGGATCATTCGTCACGTTGAAACCCAGCCAGTCAACAAACCCGTTTCCCGGATAGTGCGCCACCAGCGTTGAGGGTAAAAACGGGCACCAGACCCAGGTAATGTTGGTCGCTTTCTGATCCTGGCAATAGCGTACTATATGCTGCCAGGCCTGTCGGCACAGGATCAAGTTGGCCGCTTGCTCCACGCCCCACGGGCGGTCTACATTATCAAACTCCGGCATGAAACTCGCGAACACAAACCGGTTGTACGCCCGCGTTTCCAGTACGAAGCGATGAAGAGCAGCATCGCGCTCACCCCGGATGATGCTAAGCAGAAAGGCACGAATAGCCACTTCTGAACCGGACTGTATGCCCGCTGGCTCAATGTACAACAGGGGTAACTGGTTGAGTACATCCAGTTTTGGGGGCAGTGAGATACTAGACTGTTCTTTGACCGACCAACTCAGGTGATAAGGAATAATGGGTCGGGAGGAAACGGGGGTACCGGCAGCCGGCAGGTGCTCATACGAAGCCATTCCTACGTAAAAGGGCTGCGTATTGGCATAACGTAAATTCTTCGGAATGGTATCCGATGCCTTGCGATAGGTAAACACCCCCATACCGATGGTCAGCGTCAGAACGCCCCCAAAAAGCGGGACAGCGGCCCGGCGGAGCCAGTTATACAGGCCGTACCGTAGATTCCAGACTTGAATACGAACGTTCCATACCTGCGCCCGACTGGCTGATAGGTTGCCTAGCCAATTTCTTAGGCCCAGCAGCATTTTCTCCTGCCCAACCAGCACATTCAGCATGAGGATGAGGGCATTCAATACCCCGAAACCAATCATCAGCTGGAAATAAATATTGTTCAGGGCAAACCGACCATACCAGTAAATGCTGTACGCAATGACCAGTAGTGTCAGCCCACTCATCAGTAAATTGGGTAGTACCAACAGCAGATGGTTGCGGGGCTGGTCATCTTTGGGCGTAGGAATATAGGGCACCCGCACCCGGAACAGCGTGTACACAAACCCCAGTACGTACACCCACCAGGTACCGCTGGCCAGAATTCCCCCGGCCAGGTGGAAGCCAACTTCGTGCCGTTCAATCAGCCACCGCTGGGCGTATTGCCGAACCAGAAAGCCCGTCAGCAGGAGCGGAATATACACCGTACCGAACAACATCAGGTCCAGTTGAAGCGGCAGCTTCATGGTCACTAGCGATAGAATCGGGATGAGCAGGTCAATCAGTTGTACTACGCCCAGCAGATAGTACAGGGGCAGGGTGGCATAGTGTATCCGTTGCAAGCCCGTCAGTCCCCCGAATACCTTCGGGTACGTGGCGAACAGCAGCTCAAATGTTCCCCTGGCCCACTTAAGTTGTTGCTTGTAATACGCGGACAGGGTAGCAGGCACCAGGCCATACGACAGGGGCAGCGGCACATATACGGATTGCCATCCCCCGGCATGCAGCCGCATGGCGGTGTGCATATCCTCCGACAATCCGTTGGCGTGGCCACCAATTGAATCCAGCGCGCGCCGGCGAAACGTGCAGTTTGCGCCAATAGCCTGTGCCGTACCGTAATTGCCCATAGCGACCATCATTGGCCCGTAAAAGCTGTAGGTCTGCTCCGAAGCCCCGAACGCCACCAGACTCTCCTTGTGGTTGTAATAGCCCTGTACGCACTGCACGAACCCAACAGCCGGGTTTTCAAAATGCGGCAGAACCCGGTCTAAAAAGTCGGGGACGGGGATATGATCGGGGTCGATAACGAGGCATATGTCACCGGTTGCCTGCCGGAGGGCGTTGTTGATATTACCTGCTTTGGCATCAACTTTAATGGCTCTTGCTACGTGGATCACCCCCAGCTCAACGCATACCTGTTGTAAATAAGGGTCATTAGCTTCATCGCAGAGATACGCCGTATGCGGATAAGTGATTCGCTGAATAGCCCGTAGCGTATTGACAACCATCTCTTTCGGCTCGCCATCGCAGTACGTCGTCAGCACGTCAACCGTCCAGGTGCGGGTCGTTTTTGGCGTAGTAGCAGGTTTCACACGCCAGTAGTGGTACCATTCATGTAACAGACGGAGGAGTTTGAACAGTACGGATATTGTGAGCAGCGTAAACAGCCAGGACACACCCCTGTTCTGAGGCTGAAAGTATACCCATAAAAAAGCCGCCATGAACAGGAGGCCAACGCAAATCAGTACCCGTATTGGCCGGTTATCGCCTGGCCGGGAGGAGAAAGCGTATTGGTCGCTGGGAGAATTAGTTGTAAAATCAGGCCATTTCATTGGCGGGATAAGTTAAGTAGCGGTCTGATTTAGACTTTGCTCTGTTGGAAAGGTCAACCTTTTTATCCCATTAAACCTGCTATTCGGTATGGACTCACCAACACCTGGTCTATAGTTGAGGATTTGACCCATCGATAAGGTGAAAATGCGCCCGGCTTTTTTTCATCCGGTGAGGTAGCTGTGCCTGCCTGTTTAAGCATCACCACAATACCTGTGCTGCACAGATAATACGCTCATATCGACGACTCCGCAAAAGACAGGTTTCGGCCTGAAAGGTAGCGGCCACTTCGTTTTGCTCACTCAGGCGTAGTATTACCTGCAACCCTTTTATCATCGAATCGATAAGCCTCTGGTCGCCAAATTACCCAGGTTTTCCTCCCGTATTTTACGGCTCGCTTCGGGACAGGTTCGTTGAAGGCAAAAAAAACGCGGCCAATGGGCTGCGTTTTTTCCTAACTACTCATTTTCGCCTGCATATATCGGTGCTGGTTCAGCCAACTTGATTTAACGCCAGCAGGGCATCTCGGCTCCTTTGACTAGCATGGTCCGGTTCTGTGCTTTGGTTCCGTCAAAATCAGCCGTCATTATGGTGCAATCTCCCGTTCCGCTGTTGCTGGTGCTGATAAATATAATTTTTGAACTATTGGGCGAGAAACGGGGGTCCAGGTCATTAGTACCCACAGGCTTGGCTGACCGGGCATCGGTACCAGCGGTCATCACTACCCAGGGAACCCGCGTGGCAAGTGTCAGCATGGTTATCTGGGCATTCAGTTGCCGTCCCTCCTCATTTTGAAAGTTGTCTTTATCCGAGGTATAAATGACTTCTTTGCCCGTGACCGAAAAGACGGGATTCCCTACCCGGCTGGCCGGCTTATTCAGCACTGTGACCGTATCTTGCCCATGGGATGACATCCAGACAAACCGGTTGTCGTAGATGCTGGCCCCCGTGGTGCGGGCAATAATCCGGTCACCCTGCCCTGTCCAGTCGCAGCCGGCAAAAGTGCGTCCGTAGGGTGCCTGGGCCACTACTCGCAGGCCATTGCCCGACCCATTGGCATTCACTACATACAGTTTATTATTGCCCGGATAGAGTAGTTGCGTACCATCCGGCGACCAGCAGAATGAAAGATCAGTGGGTAGCAGACCCGCTATCGGCACCGTGGTTGCCCGGTGCAGTTGGCTGCCATCGTAGTTCATCACGAACAGGTGCAGATCGGTATCAACGTTTGAGAGAAAGGCAATTTGCTTACGATTGGGGCTAACGATGGGGCGCCAGTTACTGCCCGAATGCGTTAGCTGAATGACGTTGCCCGCGTTCGGTCGAAACGAAAATCTGATAGCGCCCCGCTACACGGCGGGCAAATGCAAAGGTCACATCAGGAAAGGGGCTGGTTTGAAAACTCCACATTTTGCCCGTTACGGTATTTATTCCGTCCGAAACCGTTACCTGCCAGTAGTAGGTGGTACCGTAGGACAGATCGTTGAGCACGAGCGAATCGGCGGTGAGCCCCGTGAAGGTCTGGGTAGGTACCGTACTGCCTTGACGGGTGATGACAACATCGTAGGTAAGCGGGTCTTTGTTGGGGTCGGTGGCTTTCCACTTCAGCACGGCGGTGGTCGACACGGCCGTGAGGCCGGTGGCGGGCGAAACCAGGGCAGGCTCCGTTGGTAGCGGGTTTTCGCTGACCATGTACAGCACCGTAGCGCTTCCATACATACCGGATACCTCAACCGTCGTCAGTTCGTCGCGAAAGGATTCCCGGCTGGCCTGCAGGGTGTATTTACCAGCCAGAACCGTATCGAAGCGAAACCGACCGGTGGTATCGGTCTGTACCGTACGGCCCGAAGGACTCAGTCGAACGGCGGCTTTGTGGATGGGTTTTCCATCTTTCCGGTTCAGCACCTGCCCATTGACCGATCCATACGTCTGGGGCTCAACAAACACTTCTTCATTACATCCCCACAGGCTGGCCAGCAGCGCAACAAGCAGGATACTATTGAGTAGATTTTTCATGGCTTTAGGCGATATGACTAGGTGTACTGATTATTTATGGATGGGAACTGCCCGCCGGACGGAGCGGCCAAGGTAAAACGACAGCCCCACGGCCCCCCGCAGGTAATAATCGTTATGCCTGCCAGCGGCTACTCCGTCGAGGACATCGGTCATGGGTTGCTGGTAGTCGACGGTAGTGCGCAGTCCCACAACCGGGTTCAGGGCATATTCGGCCCCGATACCGCCCGTCAGCAGCGCATATTGCTTTCCACCGACATCGACGGGCGACGTTCCCATGCGGTAGGCGATAATACCAGCGCCCACGTACGCCAGTGGGGTAATGCGCCGGAAGGGCAGTGACCGATATACCAGACTGGCCTGGAGGGTGCTGACCGGGCAACTGAATTTCTGGTCGCTGGCGAGTGTGCCGACGGAGCCATTGATCTGAATACCGAAGGAACTGGACAGGTACACGTCGGCAGTCAGGCCGTAGCCGGTTCGGACACCGCGGGTGGCCCGATCGCCGTGGTACTGCCAGACCGACATGTAGGGTTGGATGGTCAGCCGCGACGGCTCCACCGTGTTGCGGGCTCCGTGGAGATCGGTCAGGCTCATGGCTGTTTTCTCCTGGTTATAGTCTGCCAGCATTTTCTGGGTTTGTTCGACGGCTTTCTCATCGGCGCTCCAGAGGTTGTCCTGAATACCTTCCAGAATCAGGGCTTTAACGGCTTTTTCGATTGCTTCCGTAACGGCCATCTGGGCGGGCTCGTTGGTAGCGTAGCCGGTTTCTACTTCCAGCAGGCGTTTAAAACTCACGTACCGGAATGTGCCCGCATCAATGGCCTGCGACAGAATGGTTTTGGAGGTGTACACCGTTTTGAGAATCTTGCCCGATTTGGTGGCTACCGCCCGCAGGTAAACCGTTACCCGGTCCTGGCGGTACTGGCTGGAGCCGCCGGTGCCGAAGAACCGAAGCCCCGCTCCACCCGTAATGGTGTTGGCATCGTAGGAAACAATACCGCCTTCCAGAATGACGTCTGCAAATAGCAAAGGAGGCAAGTTAGACGGCTCTTTGTACTGGGGCCCACTGTTCCTAATAATAGCTCGTTCATTCTGCAGGTCAGAAAAATTTTCGCGCTCAATGTTCATAAACCAGCCACTTTCTTCCAGGGCTTTCAGCAGAATGTTGGTAGTGCCCTGCGAAATAGCCGTTGAAAACCCAGAGCCATTTTCGGTTTGTTTGTTCTGGCCGGTCTGGTCCCGGAATTTGTAAACAGCGGCCACTATTTTCCTGTGGGGGGCGGGCAACTTCCGCAGTTCGGCCGTGATGGCGGTTTCTTCGCCCAGCCGGGCCGACTGGGTGCGGGTGGGCTGGTTGAAGTAAGCGCTGCAGCCGGTCAGTAGCCAGGTGAGGCCAGTGAATACCGGGAAGCGTGAGACTGATTTTAAAGGACTGGTTCATGGCGAAAATGTGTATTGCGTGAAGAGATAGAGCCGAATTCAGAAGTAAGGAACGGTAATGGAACTTTCACCGCCTTTGCCGTCGGTAATGCGGATAATGACCCCGTCGGCGGCATGGCTGATAACAACCTGCATATCGCCGATGGTGAACGTACCTTCCTTAAGACCATCTTCGCCAAACTGCTTGCCGAGGACGTTCTGCGACAGTCGACTGAGGAGTTGCCGCTGCAGGTTGTCCGAAAAACTCTGGAGCGACGAACTGTTGCCCAGCCCGCTCAGGCTACCGGCCGTAGTAGCTTTTGGCCGTTGGGTCTTTGTGGGTGTCCTGCGCCTGGGCCGAACTGAGCATCCACTGGTAGTTGAAGGTGTTGCCGCCAAAGGCGGGGTTATTGGGCCGGTAGGTGAGTCCCTGAGCCCGGAGTTTCGGTAGTCCCGCCGTAAGCACCAGCAGAGCAGCGAGGGTGAATAACGTTTTCATATACAGTCAGCATTAAAGGGTGTTATGACTGTATATAGCGGGGATTTGAAAAGGTTAACAGTTAGCCGCCTTATTCTTAAAAAAATAAGTCGTGGCTCCAAACGTCCGTTCCGGCGCTGAAGCCACGACCTTTCGGGTGACCTGATCAGTATGCATCGGGGATTGACTCCCCGCCCTACTGCTGACTACTGAATAGTTGCTTCATTTCCTGATAACTGGCTAGTGCCTCCCGAACAGTTTCCACGGCATTGGGTGCTACGGCTTCCAATAGCTCATAGCGAACTGGCACGTACTGATACCATACGGGCTGATCGTCGATCGTGATCTGAATCAGCAGCTGGTTGGTAAAACCGGGGGTCGGTACTTCCTTTACCGAAATCACTACCTCGTCGAACTGAACCGGGGGTACCGACTGGTGTTGCTGGTTCGTGTCGGCCTGCATGGATACGATGCCCCACTGCTTGTAGAAAAGCTCGTAAAAGTCCTTCCCTGCTTTGGTACGGGTGTTATCCAGAACTAAACTGATGCCGCCGTTTTCGTTGAGCGCGTTTTCGTCCAGTTTCTCCTCCAGTAGCGCATTGCTGCCCGAAGAGGGGTCCTGGGCCAGCGCCACCAACGGCAGTAGTAACAACAGGAGTATGCGTAGCGATTTCATGGTCAGAAATTATTTTTGATGAGTAGCTGCATACCGCCCGTCTGCTCGATGCGCATAGGCACCCCCGCAGCCGGGCTGCCTCCCTCCTGAACCAACCGGTTGTTGTCTCCCCGCTGTAGTACGTCCAGTTGACCATTGTTCTGCCGCGCCCGCCACAGGGCCGCGTTGTTATCGCCCTGCTGGGCAAACGAAAACCGGTTGTCGGAGCCTTCAATGTCGACATCCAGCAGGTTATTTACGCCCTGCTGCGACAGGCTGATGGCATTGGCACGGCCGGTTTCCTTGTATTGCAGCTGGTTGAGTTGCCCCGACTGGACCAGTGTGATTTCGCCGGACGTCAACCCGGCCAGATTCCGGTCGGCCATCGGCTGGCGGAAATACACCTCCGACTGGGCCGATGCCAGCAGCGGAAAGCTAACGAACAGGATACTCAGAAGTCGTTTCATGATACAGGAGCGTTGGTTGATGAATGGAAGTTGATTGAACCGCCAGCCCGAAACTATTTCCGGGCTGGCGGTTCCGTTTAGTTCGACGATTGCGTGACGGTAGCGGTGTTGTTATTGCCGGTCTGACCAAAGCGAAGGGTGTTACCGTCGCCGGTTTGGGTGAGGGTCAGCGCATTACCGTGTGCCCCATGCCTTGTGAAGCAAAACACGTGTAATGGCATCTGATTCCGGGCCTGCTAAGTGCGTTACTGCTGCCCTCCTGTAGAATTGTAGCCATATTCAGGGAACCTCTCCTGGGAAAGTCGGGCGTCTGTTACCGGTGCCAAGCTGGGTCAGAGTAATTTGGTTTTCATTGCCAAAGCGCCTGATAATCATTAAGGTCTGGTTTGCATCCCCGGTTTGCGTAACAGGTTGTTCTGGTTGCCACTACCCCACTGAAAGGAGTTTCTGCTGGAGTTTGAACTGCCCGGCTGCGAAATAGTAGCTCTGATTCGTTACCATGCTTTCAGAACGATGACAACGTGGCCTTCGTTGCCTGGGTATCACGAACTTTGTGATCATTGCCGCTCGAAGACCTCCTGTTGTTATCCCCTCTTTGAGATAAAACTGACTGCGGAGTTACCCAGGCCGACCTGAGCCGTGCTGGCTTGATTCCTATTGCCAGTTCGCGTACGACGAGCACTAGACGCTATTATTGCCATTGCCGTCTTGTGAAACAGTAGCCTGGTTGTTACCATTCCCGTCGAATGAAGAAGTAAATCCGTTATTGTCATCACCTACAGACTGGCGTCATTATATTCCGAAATGCTCACCCATTGGCGTATAACTGCCAGTAAACTGGCGGGCATCAGCCTGGTTTCCTTCTCCTGTTTGCGTGATACTGCTCCGGTTGTCACTACCATACCAAAAAGAGACAGAATACCCACATTTTTATTACCATTTTGAGAGACATCGGCATGTTGTTACTCCGGAACGGTACCAGCTTGAGCGATAATCCTACCGTTATTGTCATCACCTTTTTGTGAAACAGCTGGACTACATTATCATTACCATGATACGAATTGCAATTGAACCATCGTTATTATCGCCGATTTGCTGACTAATAGGTTGCCTCGCTCCTAACACTTAGTGACCTGGATAGTCGCTGGAAGAAGTATTCAAATAGCCTGATTGCCAGTAATCGGTGATGGAAATAGTTCCCGTTGGCATTTTCAGTATCCGTACTGGTTAAAGATGTAGTATTTATATCACCTACTACCGTAATACGAACCGTGTGTTACCGGTACCCTATTGGCTGAGTGCGAGGGCCATACAATAAAGTTGCCGTTTGCAATTACCTGACTGACTCACTGATAAGTTGTTGCTACTCCCCTTCTGGATAATTGGTGCCCTGTTTCCATCGCCCGATTGGCTGAGCGAAAGGGTGTTGGACTGGGCCTGGGCGGCATACACCGATGCCAGCGCCAGGGCGGATAAGATGAGCTTTTTCATGACTGATAGACAGTAAAAAAGATGGCCGTTTAGTTAGACGATTGCGTGACGGTAGCCGTGTTGTTATTACCGGTCTGACCAAAGCGAAGCACGTTGCCATCGCCGGTTTGGGTCAAGTTGAGTGCGTTACTGTTGCCTTGCTGTGATGCGAATCCATCCGGGCGCCGAGCCGGAAGGCCCTCCAGCAGGTTGCTAGCACCCTCCTGTCGAAGCGTACCTGTGTTAAACGAACCATACTGTTTGAACTTAGCCACGTTGTCGTTTCCTGACTGCACAAGACTCGCGCTATTGTCTCCGCCATAGCCCTGTGCCTGGAGGAAGCCCGTGTTACCATCGCCGGTTTGGGTGAGGCTCAGTTGGTTATTGTTGCTGTACTGGGCAAATACATTTCCGGTATTGCCAGTACCAGTCTGGCTAAGACTCAACTGGTTATTACTGCCCTCGTAGACTGTAGCATCGCCCTGGTTGTTTTCCCCAACTTGACTGACAGTCACACGGTTATTGTTGCCCGTGAGGGAGATTGCACTACCATAATTCTCCTCCCCCGTTTGCGTGAGCGTCGTCTGGTTATAATTCCCTTCACCAGTACCTGATGTGCCATTATTATTCGATACCGATCTGAGTTACCGTTGCCTGATTCTCGTTTCCCACAGAGGCCCCGGCAAACGCGACGTTCCCGTTGCCCGCACTCGAAATCATCGTGTTGTTGCTATTGCCCTCCTGAAGAAGTAAGACTGGTTATTATCACCCGTAACCGTAATGGAACCGGTATTACTATTACCCTTTTGGGTACTCATATCATCGAGCACACGATTGCTGTTGCCAGCCTGACTTAGCGATAAGGTGTTCCCACTCCCAATTTGCGTAACGGGCGCATTGTTGCCGTTGCCCTGCTGGCTGAGCGAGAGGGTGTTGGACTGGGCCTGGGCGGCACAAATAGAGGCTGCCGCTAAGGCGGATAAGATGATTTTTTTCATGAGTGATAATCTGTTTAAGGTGAATTAATTCTGTCTTTGTTTCCCTGTGTATCGCAGAAATAGGGGTGGGTTATCAGATCCGTAAAAATAAATTTTAAAAAAACGGATAACGAAGTGCTGAAACCGCGATAGTCAAGCGTACGAAGTCCAGACTAACTATCTGACTTCCTGATTGATTTTCGCGCTATAAATCACTAACTATGTCCTGCGCACAGTTGCGTTTAACGCCGGTTTGTATGACCACAGATGTGAATAACCCTTGTCTTGACTTCGACCAGCAGGGGCACCTGGCGTTCTATCAGGCGCTGCTGGCCGACTACAAACCGGCCTGGGAGTGCCTCTACATCCGGGCTGCCCGCAGCTTTGTTCCCTATGCCCGGCAGCGCAGTGCCATTTCTATGGACGATGCCCTCGATATGTTGCAGGAAGGCATGGCCGAATTTGCCCTTAATCTGAAGACCGGTAAATTCGTTTTTCAGGAGAAGCCCGTGGCAGCCTACGTGTTTACCATTTGCCGGAATCAGTGGGTTAGCTTTCTGCGAAAAAACAACATCCGGAAGGTTGACACCTTTCAGGAAACTGACGACGACGACACCTATACCGGCCGCGAAAGGGTATCAACCAGTGACCTTGCTGACGACCAGAATGATAACCAAGCACAGGAAGACTCCAACCACCCGGATGTCAGCGCCGATTCGATCTGGGAAAACAGCGAAGTAGACTGGAAAGCGGTTGGCCGGGCATTTGCCGAAGTGGGTAGCCGACTGCCAGGCCATGCTGCACTGCTTCTACGTAGAAGAAAAATCGCTGGGTGAGTGCGGAAACCGTATTGGCCTGCAGGAAAATTCGGCCAAGGTGAAGCGGTTTCGGTGCGCCCAGCGCCTTAAAGCCTTATATAGCCAGTACAAAACAGCCTAACGATGGAGCTATCTGACGAACTTCTGGAACAGATTGGGGCCTACCTGTCAGGAAAGCTCTCAGCCGATGAGAAAGATCGGTTCGAGACCCAATTGCGGCAGGATAAAACACTTCGGCAGGAAGTGGCTCTACAACGAGAACTTAAACAGGGCCTGGCCTTCCTGGCCCAGAAAGAGCGATTCCAGCATATGCACGCTGACCTCGACAAGCGGGGCCTGCTGGCCGATCTTGACCAACCGACGGAAGAACGGGAAACCAAAAAATCCCAGTTCCACGAATCCAATGGTCGTGCCGTTCCCAACGAATTCCCCACTTGAAGAAAGTCGCCCGGCGGTTCGGTTTGGCCGGGCAAGTTGGGTTATGGCCGCTTCGGTGGCTATGCTGCTGGGCGTAGGCTGGGTATTATACCAGAATCAGCAGGAAAAGCGGGCGTTGCTGGCGCAGGAGCAATTATTTACCGATTTCTTCTCCACAACGCTGAAAGCAGCCCCGGCCCGGCCAGCCGACCCCGACCGGGTGGCGGCACCCATCCCCAATAGCCAGTCATCTACGGACTCCGTGCGTCTGCAAGCGGCCGTGGCTGGTTTGCAGCGTCCCGACCACCAGTCGGCCATCAGCGACCTGGTTGCGCTATCGGCCGGGAAACCGGGGCACTGGCGCGCCAGTGCGCAGTGGTACCTGGCACTGGCCTACCTGCGTGATAACCAAACCGCCGAAGCGCAGGCACTGCTGCAAAGCATTGTCCGGCTCAACGGCCATCCCTATCAGCAGGAAGCCCGGCAGCTTCTCACCCGACTGCCCGGCTCCACACCCGCACCCTGACCATGAAAAGCGCATGGCTCATCGGATTGCTACTCTGCCTGCGGGCCGCTTCGGCTTTGGCCCAGATAGATATTAAGCCTGGTTTGCTGCTGGAAGACGACCAGTACGAGCGGGTATCCTATCCGACCATCTTGACCAAAGAGCCGCTCCCACCCCGCATTTCGTTTGAGCAATTCTGTCCGTCGGTGCAGGCCCAGGGGGACTATGGTACCTGCGTGGGTTTTGCCTGCGGCTATTACCTCCGTACGATTCTGGAGGCCAAAGCCCGGAAGCTGACAAACCGGGCCGAGATCAATAAACTGGCGTTCTCGCCCAGCTACCTGTATGAGAAAGCTAAAATAAACGGCGACTACGCCTGCACGGAAGGCGCGTACCTGACCAAAGCCTTTGGCGTGCTGAAAAACGTGGGGGCAGTATCTTTCCGTAGTTTTCCGTACCCGGCCTGTGGTCAGCAGACCGGTACCGTCGATGCCCTGGCGTCCCGCTACCGCATACCAGCCTTCGAGCGACTGTTCAGTGTGCAGGATGACAACCAGAAAACGGAGAATATCAAAAAAGCTCTGGCTGGAGGTAGCCCCGTGGTGGTCGGCATGGTTGTACCGAAGTCGTTCTTCCTGGCCGAAAAAGTCTGGGAACCGTGGCCGCAGGACGACCCGCAGGATACTCAGCTGCGGGGCCACGCGCTGTGCATCATCGGCTACGACGACGGTCAGTTCGGGGGTGCTTTTCGGGTTGTCAACAGCTTTGGCAAAGGCTGGGGCGATGGGGGCTTTTGCTGGATCCGCTACCGGACTATGGCCCGCTTTGCCCGCTATGGATACCGGACTAATTCCTGAGGCTGCGGGTGGTGATCTGAAGCCGGTCCTGAGCCACTTCACGCCGATTTTTAGTACAGGTAACGGCCTCGATCATGGCCAGCATTGAGCCAACAAAAAGCCTGTTGTCCAGCTTCGTTCCGGATGTAAAGCGTTGGGTTGGGGCTGGTCGGCAAGGGGCAAAAGGCTTCGTCGGCCGCATAGGCCAGCAAATGCTCCATGCCAAAGGGAGCAGCACACACGAACGCGTCTTTGGGCATGACCCGGACGTACTGATTCTCCTGGCCGGGTTTAATCTCGAAATCGTTTTCGAGCAGGGTCTTTGAACCGTCGGCCTGAAGATAGACCACCCGCACATGGCAGGGTCGGTTCGCTTTCGCTTCCAGAATTAGGGTATCGCCTTTCCAATACTCGACGCTCGACCGGCCCCGATTCGTCCGAACCGATACGGTCAGGGCCGTTTGAGGAGCCGGGGGCTTTTGCCGGAGGGTATCACGGATGGCCGCAATTTGCGGGTAGTTTTCGGGTTTCAGGGTCAGATTTTGCTGACTGAGCCACGTCAGCGGCAGGTCGGCATTGACAAACGTTTTCAGGACCCTGCCGGTACGAGGCTCATACAGATCGACCGTTAGTTGCAGGTTGTTGAGTGCCTGTTGGTACGAGCCCCGCAACGCCAGCACGTTTTCCCGGCTTTGGGCAGGCGACAGCACATTAACCATTGTCTGCTTCTGCAGGCAACGGCTGAGGGTGGCAAAAATCCGGTCCGACAGGGCATCGTGCACCCCGCAGCCCTGGTAGGTAAACATCTCGACCGTTAGCTCCCGCGTGCTGGCCGGTAGTTGCCCGTTTATCTGATCTGCCAGGGCGGTCAGCACGGCCGGCAGGTCTTTTTGTCCGGTTGCCGCCTGCTCAACTTCGGTAGCCGTAATGGTGAAAGGCCGTTGATGGCCAGCTGTCGGCTTTGCTGATGCCCGCTATCCGATAGTTGTGGTACGTATTCAGTTTCCGGTCGAAGAGGAAGGAAATTCGAAATTCGGCCAGGTACCCAAACTGGAAGGGTCGCCCCTGCCGATCAGTTCCCTCCATCTGTTTGTGCAGGTACAGGTTGATGAACGACTGCCCATCCTTTGTTTGCTGGAGATCATACCGGCCATCGGCCAGGGTCAGCGTATTAACAATGGGCTTACCCCCCGTGTAAATGCGGCTGTCTTTCACGTACTCGTCAACGGTTGTGTAGGCCGCTCCCGTCTGCCTGAATTCATTGAATACCAGCACATCCCGGCTTCCGAAAGGCATCCCGTATCAGCCCCCGAATGTGATTTTGCAACGCTTCGGGGGGTTGATGGGCTTCGTAATGCGTCAGAATTTCCAGATTCGTCAGGTACTTTTCCTCCACCAGCCGACGGGCGTCGTCGGCAATTCGTAACCGGTCCTGCTGCGTGTAAACCTGCGCGGTAGCCGGGACAACGCCCATCAACATTCCTGCCAGCAGGAACAGGGGTAGCAGGGTATCAAAACGGGTGCGTCCAATCATAAGTTAAGCGTGCTGACAGGTAGGAACAGGGAAAGCAGATGACAACTCTAACGCGCAGCAGTAGGTGTGGTTTCGGAAAGCCGGACATTACCCAGAAGCACCGTCCAGCGGTTTTCTTCGTAGAACGGATCTTTTCGGTTGCGCAGGTCTACCTCCATTTTTTTAGCCGTTTTGGCCCTGTATACCGGTTGCCCTTTGCGGTTAAAAGCCTGAAACCGCTGAAAATAGGTGGCCGTAGTCAGGTAGCCCTGATTCGTTTTGGCCCAGTCGCCCACCAGCGCCAGATCGTAAAAGGTGATGGTAATGTCGGCGTACTTTTTTTCCATATTTTTCAGTCGGCGCAAATAGATAGCCAGGGGGTATTCCCGAACCACGTTGTTCGACCCAACCTCCATGGTGGCACCGGGCAGAAATAACAGCAGTGCATTCTCGATGGCCAGTTCGCGGATGTTGCTCTGCTGATCGGGATCGGCCACCACGGTCAGGTAGCGTTGAAATTCGGCCACTTTCTGTTTGGTCAATTGCCGGAAGTCGCGCAGTTGATTCTCGCTCAGCTGGCTCTCCATCACCACTTGATTGTCGTCGAGCGGCAGTGGGCACTCCTGCCCCTGCACCCCGGAAGCCAGCGCGCATACACCCGTTATTATCCAGTAGATGATTGTCAGTCTGTTGTTCATGGTAATTTGCTGCGGTTACGGCTAACCCCGTACCGGAAGTAGGCTGCCCACCAGGGCCTGGTACAGACGGGTAGCTCAACGGCCCGCCGGTCCGTCGTTTCACCACACCTCCTGAATAGCCGCCCGTTTATACTGTTTGCCATCGGCGGCTACTTCCGAAAGCCGCTCGATGAAGTTGATTTGCTGAATATGACTGGCGTTTACATACAACCGCCGAACGAATGTTTCAATGGGCTGCACTTCGCCCAGGGTCGAATTAACGTAAATATCGATTCGCGCCTGCTTCGAGAAAAAAGCGATCAGCCGGTGTCATGGCCGCCCGTCGCTGCTGGTCGGACAAGGTTCTATCGGTCAATTCGTTCAACTGCCGGTTAATTAAATCGAAACTAAGCGCCGAATCGTTGGCCGGGGTCAGGGCGGTTTCCGGACGGTCAGTTCGTTCGTCCGGTGCCCGTATCTGGCCGGTGGCCTGCACCGGCATTACCGCTACGTCATAAATAGACTGCTTGCATCGGGTTGCCTCGTGCCGTACCAGCCGGGTCTGGGTATCCCGCAGCAGGGTTTCCCAACTAATGGTTTTGTTATAGCGACTGGCCAGATCCAGGGCTTCGTCGAACGAGCGGGTGTAAAAACTACCGGAGTCAGGATGCGCAGAGGACTGCTCCGGGGGCTGGCTGCTGGCAATGAGGACATCGCCGGTAACGTGCAGAAAAAGCTGCCGGTAAGCCGCCCTTACCGAATCAGTGGCCACTGGCAGGGCGGTAGGCGAACTGGTTTTTTTGACCATGCCGCGCATGTTACTCACGGCTTTGTTGCAACAGTCACCCAGGGTGATGCACAGCCGGGCGCGCTTCGCTCTGAGGGCGGTATGAATGGCCATCAGGCTGGGGTTTTGCCCGCTGGTGGCCGCTGCTTTTTCGAGCCACAGCACCGGAAAACGACCAGCGCGCGCCTGGGCGTTGTAGCCATGTCCGGTGTAGTACAGGAAAATAATATCATCCGGACCGGGTGCTAACCTACGCAGTACCGCATCGAGTTGCTGATGCGGAATGAATCTCCCGCAACGACCTGTTCGCTCAGCTGGAAATCAATAGATTCTGGCTACCTGAACAATCCGGCGGTGCATGATAGTCAATATCGCGTTTGCACACCGATGCCAGCACCGGATCGTTGGTATCCGCCACCAGAATAGCGTGAACCGTCTGAGCGTATCCCGCCCTCCCCCACGGGCTCAGCCCCAGGACTAATGCCAGCAGAGAAATCAGGAATTGACTAGGGTGCAGGCATGACTTAGTTATTATTGAAAACGAAGCGACCTTTCAAGCGCCCCTCGTAGTAGGGTGGTTGCAGAAAGCCACGATCTTCAAGGCCCTGGTCAATGCGGTTAACCAGTTCAATTATATCGACGTCGGGCTGGCTGATGTGCTTTACCAGCTCGCTGGTAAACAACCCGTTTTCCTGATCGCCGTCATATGCCTGCTTGCCCGGTTCAGTGGCATACACGATCATGGTTCCAACGGCGGGGTTGACGGGAGGAAACATCCGCTCTCCGGTTCCCCGGCGCCACGACCGATAGGGATTGTTGCGGCAGGCATCCCAGAAAACCAGGTTAACGCCTTTGGGGTTGGCATTGGTCATATTCTCGACAATCTGACGCAGGGGATAACACGCATAACTCACATCGGGCTCGGTTTTAGGCTCTGCATCAATGGGTTGCACGAAGGTTTCGCCATTCACCATCAGCCCATGACCGGCATAGTAGAAGAGACCGACATTGTGGGTGCCGAGGGCCTCCATAAAGGCATCGAGGGTTTGCGTAAACTCCGGCCGCGACAGGTTCTCTTTGAAGACGACCTCAAAGCCTAATTTTTCCAGTTGCTGCTTGACGGCCCGACCATCATTGGCTGGATTCATCAGCTTATGTTGTTTGTAGTTACCGTTGGCAACAATCAGGGCCAGCCGCTTCTGCCCCTGAACTCCTTTGCTGGCTACACCGGGAGGGGCGTTTTCGGGCTGGCAGATGATAACCCGCAACTCGGAGGTGGTACTGCCGGCGGTATTGGTTGCTTTCACCTGAATTTCGTTGCGTCCCGCAACCAGTGAAATGACGTCCGAGAACTCCGCCCCGTTCGTTACGCGTTTAAAGCCCCGCATTTGTCGGTTCAGTTCTTTACCGTTCGCAAAAAACTGCACCTGAGTGGCAGCATCGCCCGATTGAACGTAAACGGTCACGCTGGTCGTGAGCCTATATTGCGTTACCTGCTCAGGCTGGGGTGTTTTCCAGGTAATGACCGGAACGGTAACGGCCTGTTTTTTCGGGAAGACCCAGCCACTGCTGGCCGTAATCGTTGTGGAGGGCTGAGCCATCAGCGGACCGGCAGCCAAACAGACCAGCAGAAAGAAAAATAAACTGTTTTTCATGGCGGTATCAAAAACGGTATTGAAAACCAAGGGATGGCGTAGTGCCCGCATTCGCCATAACGACGCCTGTGCGGGCAAGCTGCCTTTGCTGCTCGTTTTTTCTGCCTTTCAGAAACGTGTACGTTACATCGGTCAACAACAAGGCCACGGCGGTCCAGGTAGCCACCAGATACTGATGATGCGACCGGTTGGCCTCCGCATAGTCGGAATCCTTCAGCAGCATGAGGTACTCGTTATAAGCGCGGCCCGACCGGGCGTTCTGCACCAGCCCGTAAATGAGCAGCCCGGCATACGCCCCCGTTAGTAAGGGCCGCAGCCCGACCTTGTGGTTGGGCTGCACAAAAATGTTTCCGATGCCGGGTGCCACCACCGACAACAGCGCGTAGGCAGGCCCTCCTCCCAAAACCAGCCGCTGATAGGGACGCTTTACCCGGATGCTTACCCGGATGCCATCATCAATTCGCAGACCATCCAGCCGGTAATCCCAATAGAGCGTTTTGTTTTTGCCCGGCACCACCGCCCGAACCCACATCACCGGTTACGGTAACGACGTTCAGCAACCCCCGGCTCTGGCTTTCTACCAGCAGATAAATTGAATCGCGACTGGTTATACCCACGGCATCATACAGCACTTTCACCCGCTCACTGTCGAGTTCAACCCGAATGTTTGTAATAGGGCCACTACCTGCCGACTGCCCCTGAGCGCCGTTGAGAGAGCAGAGAACGAGTGGCAAACAAACAAGCCAGTGGGCAGAATAAGTTAATGTCCTCATCGATTGTACAGTCTTCTTATTTCCACCTCCGTCAGGCCCCGGTTGTAAACACGGATTTCATCCATCTGACCGTTGAAATTGTTCACATCAAATTCAGCCTGTGCACCAAAGCGCAGGTTACCCCCCGCACACCGGTCAATCGGGTTTGCTGACGGGCTCTTTCTGCATTTTTCTTAATTCGCCATTGATGTAGAGCCGGTGGGTCTGTCCGGCAAAAACGCTGACGAAGTGGTACCATCGACCTACTTCATAAGCAGGCTCATAGTGAATGACAGCATTCTGAACGGGTTGTTCAACGGTACAAAGGCCATCATTATTCACATCAATAATGATTTCGTACCCCGGCGTGGGAGGGTTTGGGGACTTGGGTGGCCGTACAAACGCACTGTACTGCTGGTTCTCGTGACTCTGATAATTGCCTTTATTGTAGATATGACTTGTGCTACCCAGCTGACTTGCCAGCAACCAGAGACTTATGGAAATTGAATCGGGGCGAAGTTTGACATTATCGGGTATTTCGAAGTAATCATTCACCCCATCCAGCAACAAAGCCGACTGGTTAGCATCCCGGCGGTCGGGTCCAAATGTTGCGCCATTTATCAGTTGCCCACTCAGGTTGTTGCCGCTTGCATCGGGTCCGTTTCCGTTCAACGGGTAGTACGCAACAAGGCCATCCAGCAAACTGTCGTGCTGAACCGGCAAATCCCATTTTGTACAGCTTAGCAGTAACGCTAAGCCCAAGAACCAGACGTACCGTTTAAGGACACGTGTGCCTGTCCATTCCCTTTCCATAGTCCAGTTCTTTTAGTAGCCTATCAAGGATATTTAAACGAAATTAACTATTTTTTCTTAAAAAAAGCTAATTTCGTCTTACCCCAGTAAATCGGTGATATGAGTCAGCAGCCGGGGAAAGGAGTTTTTTTTATCAAGCGGCAAATTCCTGATAATTGTCCGGACCAGATAGTGTACACCCTATTGTTCTGCTGACGTCTTTGACACTGGGTTCCCCATTTGTGCGATACCAGGCCTTTACTAACAAAATGGCTTGCTAATGCCGGGGATACAGCCGACCAGAATGAACAGAATACTCGGTGCGCCGGAGAATTGTGCTGCTTTGTTCGTTGCAGATTTGCCCCTAGTCCAGCAGTAAGTGGTGTAGCTACCCGTTTAGACGAAAACTGCACCCGAAGACACTCAGGACATTGACCGACCCTGTCCCATGTCTTTGGTATGCCTCCTATCAGGACTGAGATCGAATCCTGTTATCGGGTACGCAAGAATAGGGAGTAGCAGGCCCGTTCGCACCGGGGCAGCAGTAGCAGCGTATCGGCCTTAAAAGCCACCCTCTGCCGAAAGGGAACAGTAGCCCGGTTGGTGGTAATGTACAAATTGACACCTAAACTATCCTGACTTGTTGAGTCGACTCGAAAGTACCTGATGGGCGCGTAGTAGGTCATTTCGCTCCCGATGGCACTTATCTTACCATCCGGGGCAAAGGTGAGTGTTTGTTCGGGGGTACCGGGATACTGCCGGGTTACGTCAATCGTCTTCGTTATTCGGATCGAATCTTTCACGTAACGATCTTTCACAAAGACCGAATCTTTCACGTAAATACCATTCACCAAAGCCGAGTCAATTTGGTACCTGCCTTTCACAAAAATCGAATCAATCCGATAGTAAGCACTATCGGATTGATAAAGTCGTTCCACAAGTCGCCACGTACCGATAATTCGGGGGTCACTCGTGCCGGGCGAAAATTCGGCTGTCTTATCCTGACAGCGAGTCAGCATACCAGCCAGCAGTAAAGCGACGCTTAGGTGGAGGATTTTTTTCACAAGTCAGTGGGTAGCTTGTAACACTAACGAACAGCCTGTTTCTGCCATTGCCTTGTCGGGTTTATCCAGAGAAAATAGGCGCATAAGGCTACTTAAACAAACTCTATGCCCCGTTCCTTAGCATCGGCCACAAAGTTTTTCACTTTCTGCTCTTCTTCTTTCCGGCAAATCATCAGCACGTTGTCGTATTCGGCTACAATATAGCCATCCAGTCCATTCACGACCACCAGCCGGTCTTTGGGTGTTTTGATGATGCAGTTTTTCGTGTCGTACAGCATGATATGGCCGTCGATCACGTTAAAATCATCGTTTTTGTCCGAGACTTCATACAGCGATTTCCACGTCCCAAATCCGACCAGCCGAAATCACTCAGCACTACATACACATTTTCGGCCTTTTCCATCACACCATTGTCGATGGAAATGCTTTGCGTAAGCGAGTAGGCTTTATCAACAAAGGCTTTCTCCCGGTCGGTGTAATAGCGTCTCATTGCCTTCCTCAAAAATCTCGGCGACTTCGGGCAAATACTGCGTAAACGCTTGGATGATAGCCTGAACATTCCAGACGAAGATACCCGCATTCCAGACAAATTCGCCACTGTCCAGAAATTGCTGCGCCAGTTCAAGGTGCGGCTTTTCGGTGAATGTTTTCACCTTGTTAATCGCACTGGCTGACTCAGCGTCCACTGCGGCACCATCTCCTGCTGGAATGAACTGAATATAGCCGTAGCCCGTATCGGGGCGGCTGGGCTGAATACCAAGGGTAACCAGAATATCCTTGCCTTTCGTGGCATCGAGCAGCCGTTCTGATGGTTCGCTTAAACTGCTTCTTCTTTCAGAATAATATGGTCGGCGGGGGCAACAACAATATACGGCATCCGGATCCTTCTGCGCAATTTTGTAACACGCATAAGCAATACAGGGTGCCGTATTTCGGGCAATGGGTTCGCACAGAATCTGATCGTCGGTTAGTTGGGGAAGCTGCTGCTGGCAAAGGTCTTTATACAGAGAACTGGTAACGATATAAATATTTTCGGGCGGGCAAATACCATCGAATCGGTCGGCAGTTTGCTGGAGCAATGTCCGGCCGGTGCCCAGAACATCGTGAAATTGCTTGGGATAACTTGTCCGGCTAAAGGGCCAGAACCGCGTTCCGACACCCCCGGCCATGATGATTACATACGTATGATTCATTTTTACTTAGCTAATTTTGGTACAAAGTTGCCATTATCTTACTGTTTTACCCCGCAAAAGTTCAGGATATTTAGTATCTGGCAAACAGTAGGTATGCCGCCAACTGCGGGCCTGATTTTTATCTTTAACAGTCTCCCCCAACAGCCCGGAGCAGCGCCACAGCAAATTGTGCTTCCTGGCTCTTCAGCTGAACCAGTTGTTGCTCCGCCGTCAGAATGGTTCGCTGGGCATCAAGTACTTCCAGGTACGTGGCCAGTCCCCGAACGTACAGTTCGCGGTTATACTGCTCCGTCCGGCGAGCCAGGGCTACGGTCTGGTTCTGCAAATCGATTTGCTGACGGAGGAACGTGAGGTTGTCCAATGCCGTTTCGGCATCGCGCTGCGCCAGTTGAACTGCCTGCTGGTACACGTATTGATTGGTTTGTGCCTGCTGTTTCGACAGGGCAATGGTCTGGCGGGCGCGGTGACCTTCATAGAGCGGTACGGACGCATTGATCCCCACAAGGAAAGTAGCACTGCGGGGCGTAAACCACGAGCCAAGCCGTCCCGACAGTAGCCCACCAGAGCCAATCAGGGTAACACGCGGCAGCGTAGTATTTTGCTGAAAAGTCACCTGAGCAGCTGCAATTTGATTTTGCCGGACAAACTGGATTACATCGGGTCGACGCTGTACCTGTTCGGGCGTGATGGCCGCATACGGATACGTGGGGATAGCCGTTGGCAGCGATCCCACCGGCACCGAAAACTGGTTTGGGTCCTGCGCACAAAGCTGGGCCAGTCCATTGACCAGTTCCTTGCGGGCGCGTTCCAGCCCTTTAAGCGTCACCTGCAAACCAGCGTAGTCGGTTTCGGCCCGTTGTACGTCAATCTGGTTGATCAATCCAACCCGGAAACGCTCCCGCAAGATACCCAGGGTTGTATCCCGCGACTGGATGTTTCGTTTAAAAACGGCCTGCTCTGCATCGTTGCCCCGAATCAGCAAATAAGTCCGGGCAATATCGGAAGCCAGCGTGAGCCGAAACGATTGATAGTCGGCTTCGCTGGCCTGCGCCTGTAAATCGGCCACGGCAATACCAGAACGAATCCGCTTGAATAAATCCAGTTCATAGCTGGCATCAATCGGCAGCAGTTGGAGCGTGTTGAGCTGGAAGCGGGGTAGCCCATCCGGCAAAGCCGCTGAGATAGCCAGCGGACGGTATTGCGACAGACTCTGGGTGGTAAGCAGCACCGAACTCCGGACCGATGGCGACAAAAATGACTGCGCCACTTTCACCCGAATACGGGCTTCTTCCAGCCGACTCAACGCTACCCGCAGGTTCGGGCTATTATCCAGCCCAAGCTGAATGAGCGATTCAAGCATGGGATCGCCAAATCGCTGAAAACCGCTGGTAGTAATAGCCAGTTCAGTATCGGGCAAACCCACTGCCGGAGTTGAAAGCGGGGCTACCCCGCCAGCCGCTGTGGGTACCTGCGACTGGATGGTACCCGGTGTACTAACTGGCCCCGTGCCCGGCTGAATGGTAACGGCACCACCCGTTGGGCTGACCGGAGCAACCTGAGCAAAAGCCGGGAAAACCAATGCACTTACGAACAGGATACTTCCTGCAAAAAAGAATTTACTCAACGTCATCATTGCTTTTTACTGCTACTACTGCGTCTTTATTGATGGGTCCGTATACGTGTGGGAATAACTCATTATTCGTAGCCTGCTCATACCTGAGTTCGTGAACCAGTTTATCCGCATCGATGTGCAATACCAGCAGGTTTGGCACATTTCGGTAGTATCGGTCCAGCACACCGGATACCTGCTCCCGCGTGGATAAGTGAATAAAGCCTTCTTTGTCCAAACTACCAGCTCTATAAACGGGCTGGTTCTCCTGTGTGGCCCATTCGCTGGCCTCAACAACGTGATAAAGTAAATTCATGACTATACGGGTAAAGCGATTATGACCCCCATTCTAATTGTACAAAAGCAAGAGATTGACCAATGCCAATTTCCCCTTACTTCTAATTATCAGGCAATTTAGCCCTATTTGCCCTAAAATCATCGCTTGAAATATTGACTTATTCAAAGAATAAATTAGTTCAGCCAACTTGTGGCAGACAAGTGCCGTTTGCTTATTCATACCTGACAATCACCAAAAATCATTGTAATTTTGCCTTCTACCAAAAATGATTGTATCATGCCAAAGGCACAAATGAACACCGATAAGGGCACAATGCTCATCGAATTTTTCGAGAAAGATGCTCCTAAAGCGGTCGATAACTTTATCACACTAGCAAAAAAAGGATTCTATGACGGCGTCAAGTTTCACCGCGTCATTCCAAACTTCATGATTCAGGGGGGGGACCCAACAGGCACCGGTTCGGGTGGTCCGGGTTACAGCATCGACTGTGAATTAACGGGCGAAAACCAATACCACGACCGGGGTGTACTGTCTATGGCTCACCGGGGACGCAACACGGGCGGTTCGCAGTTTTTCATCTGCCACAGCCGCGAAAACACCGCCCATCTCGACCGTAATCATACCGTTTTTGGTAAAGTTGTCGAAGGACTGGATGTGATCGATGAAATCAAGCAGGGGGATAAAATCAACAGTATTACCGTATTGGAAGAATAGCGTCCTGTTACACGCCTTTGTTTCTTTCAGCCCCCGCAGCATCGCCCGGCCCTATTGGCCGGGTTGCTGCGGGGGCTGAGACGTTAAAATCCGGCTAGTTCATAAAGTAACTCGTATCGGACCTTCCCTGGCAACGCTTCGCTCAAAGGCGAGTGTCCTGCCGGGTACATTAACTAGCTGATCGAGCAGGAAATCCAGAAAATAACCGCAGGGAATTTAGCGTATGTAAAGGCCTATTCAGGCCACCAGCAAGCGGAATACAGCATTCCGCTATACAACGTAACATAGCGCAAATAAAAAATAGGTGTATCAACACGAATTCACTAAACAAACACGATGAATTAAGTATTTATAGGAATGCCGGACCCGGCGTGTTTCGTCGGAGAGACCAGAATCCAATTAATCTTATTCATCATGAAGTCAAAATACATTTCCTACTCACTTCTCCTGTTGTCAGCCACGGGGCTAATGGCTTGCGAAGACCACCGCGACAGCCCGAACGCATCGTTTCCGGAGCGCATCGAATTCGTGTCTGCGCGTCAGTACCCCGAGGGTATCGCCTATTCCTCCCAACTGGCCAAATTTCTGGTTACGTCAATTCCGTTCGGAAAAATCGGCACGGTCGATACCGATGGCCGGTACGAGGATCTGCTTACCGATCCGGCGTTTATTGCGGGGATTGGTATGAAAGTAGCGGGCGACCGCGTATTTGTTTGTAATAGTGATCAGGGACGTTCGGTCAGGAGTACCCCGGAGACCACCCGCCAACTGGCCGAATTGCTGGTTTTTAACCTGACTACCCGTCAACTCGAACGGCGGACTGATTTGGACGCGCTGCTACCGGCGGCTGAGCCAAACTTCGCCAATGACGTAACCCTGGCGCCCGATGGTACAGCGTACGTAACGGACTCGTTTTCGCCCGTTATTTACAAGGTTATGCCGAATGGCGTGGCAAGCATTCTGCTCCGGGATAACGTTCGGTTCGCCAGTATGACTTTTGGCCTGAATGGTATTTTGTACCACCCCAATAATTTCCTGATTGTAGCCAACACGGGCCAGGGGAAGACTCTTTAAAGTTGACCTGGCCAATGGCAATGCTGTTTCGGAGATAGTAGTGGCTAACACCAGCCCTGTTGCCAACTCATTACCCGGCGATGGCCTGACGTTATTCAACAACGACCTATACGTGGTGACGGGCGGCAATCGTGTGGCTCAGGTACGTTCAACCGACAACTGGCAAACGGCATCGGTTGTCAAGTATGATGCCAGCGGCTACGTGGGTGCAACAACCAGCGTTGCCGTGAACGCGCAGGTTTATACGCTCAACGCCCGCATCGGCCAGAATGGTAACGACCAGAACTTCAGTATTCAGCGTTTCCGGTAAGCAACGGTAAATATATCCATGCAGAAGGGGTCAAGTGGTAGCTACCTCTTGACCCCTTCTGCATGGATATCTATTGAATCTCAATCAGGAAACCCATATGGATGGTATCACACTAACTGTACCTTACGCCGATTTCAACAGACGGTAAGGATAAGAAATTAGTTTTTACTTATGAATAAGCCGGGGCTTTCCGCCAAACGGAACCTATGATAGCCAGCACAATGGTTACTATCACACCCGCTCCCGCTACCAGTGGTATTCGGCCAACACCTTCCTGCTCAACAGCGATAGCCGCGTAAGCCCAGGCAAAAACCAGTATATAGGTTATCGAACGATATCGGTTAAAAACGACCGCTCCTACTAACAGCCCGACGATAAGAATGGCTACCGCCCAGGTTTGTTCATTGAGCCCCACTAAACTGAAATCCGTCGATTTCAGGTAAACCGCTACGTTCAGAATTGTGGCCACGGTAACCCAACCGAAATAAATCGAGAAGGGAACACGAGCCAGCCACGTTTCGGCTACCGATGCCTTTGCTTCGGGCATGGTCGCGTTGGGATCTGTCGCCAGCAGGGGCTGATGCCGACTTTCGAGCAGTCGTTGCTCAATCATAACCAGCGATGCCAGCATAACCAGAATAACCAGCAACGCAATCCCAATCTTTTCATTGTTGAACAACGGGCTCCAGACAGCGTTGCAAAACGCATTCAGTACGACCCACCAGCCAATGGCCCGGAAGCGGGGATTCGTTTGCTGAGACCCCAATCCCTGGTAGATAGCAAAGGCGAGTAAGCCCAGAAAGATAACCCCCCAAATGGAAAAAGCGTACCCTGCCGGGGTAATGAGTGTGTGGTATTTGTCGGAAATTTCGCCGTTTGTCTGCCCCCCAAATGCACCGGCATTCGACAGGTAATTCATCACAATCATGGTGATGATACTGAACATGACGGCGAACTGCCTGATTTTATCGTTTTGCATAAAAAAGCCCATTGACTGGTACGTACACCAACCAATGGGCTTACCGGTTTGTTTACCCGGGTATTTATAGCTCCAGTATCTTGAATTCCGTTCGGCGATTGCGCTGGTGTTCCTCTTCCGTTTTGGCGTTTTTAACAATCAGCTGCGTTTCTCCATATCCTTTGTAGGTGAGCCGGTCGGCATCAATACCTTTCGAAACAGCGTATTCAACCGCCGATTTGGCCCGGTTCTGCGACAGTTTCTGATTATAGGCATCACTGGCACGGGCATCGGTATGGGAGCCTAATTCAATTTTCAGCGTTGGGTTATCCTTCAGAATCGTGACCAGTTTGTCCAGTTCATCAGCCGCATCGGGGCGGATGTTATACTTATCCAGATCATAATAGATGTTATCCAGCACAAACGTTTTGTTCAGCGTCGCCCTATCGAGCAGAATAGCTACATTAAACGTCGTGTCCGTCAGGGGTTTGGTCAGGAACACGGGCGGAATACTTTTGCCCTGCATCGTAAATGGCTCCCGGCGGGTCAGGTATCCTCTACGTTCGGCCAGAATGGTGTAGTCTTTACCTTCCTGCAACGGGTATTTGCCAAACGTGCCCGGCTGGCCAGTCGTTACTTCGGCAATGGGCTGCCCGGTGGCATCGTCCAGAATCCGCACTTTGGCCGAATCGAGCGGGGTAACGGGTGTTTCATTGGCCGAAACCGTTCCGGCAATAAAGTAGCGAACTGTTTTTGGGGCACTAGCCGGGGGCGTCTGAACGATAATCGTTGTAGTCGCGTACCGGGCCTTCCTGGAAGAAATAAATATCATCGTCGCCCTTCCCTCCCGACCGGTTCGAGGCCATAAAGCCACTCGTTGGGTCGGTATAAATCAGGCCGAAATCGTCGGCGGGCGAGTTAATGGGTTGTCCCATATTCTCAACCCGCGTAACCCCACCGGAACGGGTGGCCACAAAAACATCCAGCTTGCCTAAGCCGGGATGCCCATCGGAGGCAAAGTATAATTTGGCATCAGGCCCTACATAAGGAAACATCTCATCGCCGGGCGTATTGATGTCGCGGCCCATATTGACCGGGCGGCTAAACCGCCCCGATGCATCGATGCTGGTACGATAAAGGTCAATACCACCGGCACCACCAGCGCGGTTGGAGGCAAAATACAGCGTTTTCCCATCGCCCGAAAAAGCCGGGGAACCATCCCAGGCCAGGGAATCGCTGATGGGCAGACGAAGCGGCTGGCTCCAGGTATTCCCTTCTCCCAATCGACTGATGTACAGATCAACGTCTAGCCCGCCTTTGCGTTTTCCGTTGTTACCCCGAGCAAAAACCATCGTTTTGCCATCTTTCGTAAAAGCCGGTGTTCCTTCGTTCACATCACCCTGAAAAACGTTGGTGCTGAACAGTTCGGGGGTCCCTGCCGCAACAGTACTCCCGGTTTCGTCGGGATTTTGCGGTAGTTTTGTCTTGTACAGGCCCAGCATTGGCTGACCGTTATTTTTATAGGTTTGCTCTTTCCTTGACGCCGTAAACACCAGGTCTTCTCCCCGTACAACAGGCGCAAACTCAGCACCCGGCGAGTTCAGGTTTCCCATGTTTTTGAGGGTAATCAGCGATTTGTTCTTCGCAATGATGTCGATAGCTTTCAGCGTTTCAACTTCGCGCTTCGCTTTGTCAAGCGTGGCTTTGGCGGTCGTTTTGGGCGCATTGGCCACATACTGCTGCAACTGTTCCAGCGCGCCGCGTAATTTCCCTGCGATTTCAGTGCGTAGGCGTAATTGAAACGGGCATCCGGCTCGGTCGTATTGGCTTCGATAGCTTTCTGATAAAATGGCACGGCCTCCCCGAACCGGTTCGACAACCGATACGATTCTGCCGTATAATAGTTCAGGCGGGCGGGGTCAATGTTGCCCTTTGCGGCTTTCTGAAACTGGTTAGTGCCAGATTATATTCGCCAGCGTCGTAGTGACGGACGCCTTTTTTATACGCCTGCATGGCCGAGTTGCAGCCCGTTAGTCCGATGGCCAGACCCAACACCACCAGCAGTACAGATAACGTATTGATTTTCATAGAGATTATAAACAGAAATTGCTGTTTACCCGCCCAAGATAATGCAAATTTGGGCGGGCAAATCCATTGCGGGTCTTACTTTTAACGAATACAATGCATGTTTATTGAGGCATTTTCAACGTAAAGCGGGTACCCCGCTGTATAGTTGACCAGACTAAAAACAAGCTATCAACTCGCAGGTGTTCCCCCGCGTTACGCTCAAGTACTACGCCTGTTGCGCTACGCCTGCTTCTTCCGCCACTTCCGTTGCATACGCTTCCGTTGGGATGCAGGAACAAACCAGATTCCGGTCGCCATAGGCCGAATCAATCCGGCTAACACTTGGCCAGAACTTACGGGCACGAACCTGCGGTAACGGAAAAACCGCTTTTTCGCGGCTGTAAGGCCGGGTCCAGTTATCACTCAGGGCAACCGTAGCCGTGTGAGGAGCGTGTTTCAGTACATTGCTTACCCGGTCGGCTTCGCCGGTTTCGATTTCGCGAATTTCGTTACGAATGGCAATCATGGCTTCGCAGAAACGGTCGAGTTCGGCTTTCGACTCCGACTCGGTCGGCTCGATCATCAGCGTACCCGCTACCGGGAACGAAACCGTTGGCGCATGGAAACCGTAGTCCATCAGTCGTTTGGCAATATCTTCAACCTCAACACCCGCTGCTGCTTTAAACGGCCGGCAGTCGATAATCATCTCGTGGGCACAACGACCGTTCGTGCCCGTGTAAAGCGTATCGTAATGACCTTCCAGACGTGCTTTGATATAATTCGCGTTCAGAATGGCCCGCTTGGTTGCATTCGTCAGCCCTTCGCCCCCCATCATGGCAATGTAGGCATACGAAATAGTCAGGATGCTGGCCGACCCATAGGGCGCTGCCGAAACAGCATGAATGGCCTGACTCCCACCGATATTGACGAGTGCATGACCCGGCAGAAAACGGCACCAGTTGCGGTAGCCACGCCAATAGGGCCCATGCCTGGTCCACCCCCACCGTGAGGAATACAGAAGGTTTTGTGCAGGTTCAGGTGGCAAACGTCGGCCCCAATAGCCGCCGGGGAAGTCAGGCCAACCTGCGCGTTCATATTCGCGCCATCCATGTATACCTGTCCGCCGTGCTGGTGAATAATGGCGCAGATTTCCTTGATGCTTTCTTCAAATACGCCGTGCGTCGATGGATAGGTAACCATCAGGCACGACAGGTCATTGCTGTACTGTTCGGCTTTGGCTTTCAGGTCGGTCACGTCGATATTGCCGCGCTCGTCGCATTTCACAATAACCACTTTCATTCCGGCCATAACCGCGCTGGCGGGGTTGGTGCCGTGCGCCGACTGCGGAATCAGGGCAATAGTCCGGTGGTAGTCGCCCCGGCTTTCGTGATAGGCCCGGATCACCATCAGACCGGCATATTCACCCTGTGCGCCCGGAGTTTGGCTGTAGCGACATAGCCGCAAAACCCGTAATTTCACAAAGCCAGGCATTCAGTTCGGTAAATAACTGCTGATAGCCCGCCGTCTGATCTTTCGGCGCAAACGGGTGCAGTTTACCAATCTCCGGCCAGGTAACGGGAATCATTTCGGCCGTAGCATTCAGTTTCATCGTGCAGCTACCCAGCGAAATCATCGAATGAACCAGCGACAAATCTTTTTCTTCCAGTGACTTCAGATACCGTAGCATTTCGTGCTCCGTATGGTGCGTATTGAAAATAGGATGCGTCAGGTAATCCGACTTCCGAACAAGTTGCTCCGGCCAGGTGAGTTCCAGCCCATCCAGAATCGCGTCCATATCGGCTTTTACGCCAAATACGGTCAGCAGTTCGGTAACATCGTGGAGCGTTTTGGCTTCGTCGAACGAGACGCTTACGTGCTCACCATCAGGCAGATACCGCAGGTTGATTTGAGCGGCCCGCGCCGATTTTTTCAGCGATTCGGTGTCGTCGACCTTAACCGTAACCGTATCGAAATAATTTTCGGTACTTACTTCGTAGCCACTCCAGCGCAGTGCCGTTGCAAATACTTTGGTTAGCGCATGTACTTGTTCGGCAATGGCACGAAGCCGTTGCGGACCATGATAAACGGCATAGCTTCCGGCCATAACCGCCAGCAGTACCTGTGCCGTACAGATATTTGAGGTCGCTTTTTCGCGACGGATGTGCTGCTCACGGGTTTGCAGGGCCATCCGTAACGCCGGTTTCCCTTCAGCATCCTGCGATACGCCGATAATCCGACCCGGAATCTGCCGCTTAAAGGCATCGCGGGTAGCGAAAAAAGCCGCGTGTGGTCCGCCATATCCCATCGGCACCCCAAACCGCTGCGACGAACCAACCACTACGTCTGCCCCCATTTCGCCGGGAGAGGTCAACAAGGTCAGCGCCAGCAAATCGGCGGCAACGGCAACCGTAATGTTCAGTTCGTGGGCCGAAGCAATCAGGTCCGTATAATCGAATACTTCGCCATCCGAAGCCGGGTATTGCAGCAGCATCCCGAAAATAGCATCGCCATTGGTCAGGTCAACCGTGCGGTGGTCGCCAATCAGAACCGTAATGCCAACAGGAGTGGCCCGGGTCAACAGCACATCAATGGTTTGCGGGTGGCAGCGATCCGACACAAAAAACGTAGTTGGCATTTTTCTCGGCTGGCCGGGCGCATGGCATAAAGCATGTGCATCGCTTCGGCGGCTGCGGTTGGCTTCATCCAGCAGGGATGCATTGGCCAAATCCATGCCCGTCAGGTCGGATACCACCGTCTGGAAGTTGAGCAGCGCTTCGAGCCGTCCCTGGGCAATTTCGGCCTGATAAGGCGTATAGGCCGTATACCAGGCTGGATTTTCCAGAATATTACGAAGAATAACGTTCGGCGTGAGGGTATCGTAATACCCCGTACCGATATACGATTTGAAAACTTTGTTCTGCCCGGCTATTTTCTTAAAATCGGCCAGAAACTGCATTTCCGACTTTGGTGCGGGCAGATCGAGTGGTTTTGCCAGCCGGATGGCATCGGGTATGGTTTGGTCGATTAGTTCGTCGATGGAGGTTCGGCTCCAACCGTCTGGAGCATTTCGGCCAGAGCCGCGTCGGTCTGACCGTGATGACGGTCTTCAAAAGATTCCTGATACTGAAGGCTCAACTTCATTGAACGATAGTTTCTTAGATAAGTGTACAGAGACAAATTTACGCAGGCCTCCCGTAAAAACAGGTACAAAATAGCCGTTGGACTAGCATTATCAACTCCTGGCAAACGCTTTTTTTAACCACGTGGTTCGACTTTATGAACAGTTTATTGTACGTCATATCCTTTGGCTAACCAGGTAAAACAGCCTGCAATTGCCCATCAAACTTCGTCTGTTACGCTCAGTGCCGTTATTTATAGCCGGCATTCTCTTCTCCGACGCGAGAAACACGCCAAACAAACAAGCTCGGGGATGGTAACTGCCTTACCCGCTATAGTTTTAACACCTACGAACAAGCCTGGAACAACCGGACCAATCGTATCCCAGGCAGACTACACACGCAGCCCGGCTTTTCCTGCATTTTAGCCAGGAGAGGCCTAAAACCGGGGTAGTACGTACCATGGCCTCGGTTGACGGATGGGACCACAACAGTGTGTCAGCCGATGGGTGCAACGTTGTATATTTAGCCGGAATTGACTAAACTTTAGGGGGTTTTGGTCCAATAATTGCCAGACCCTTTTCCAATGACAACGTCGAAGACTCCGCTGGTATCGGTAATTATGCCCGTTTATAACGGAGAGCGGTTTCTGGCGCAGGCTATCGGAAGTGTGATGACGCAGACGCTGTCCGATTTTGAACTGATTATTATCAACGATGGGTCGACCGATGCAACGGCTACGATACTGGTGGACTACGCCCGTCTGGACCATCGGATTACGGTTGTCACTAACGCGGTTGCCCAGGGGTACGGCGGTGAAAAAGCGAGCAACAGCGCGTACCGCATGGCCAAAGGCCAGTATATAGCCAAGCTGGATGCCGACGACGTGGCGCATCCGACGCGTTTGGCCCGGCAGGTGGATTTTCTGGAAAAACACCCGGACATCTTCCTGGCAGGTACGTTTCTGGAAATCATCGATGCCAGTGGGCGGGTAACCGGCACCCGTGAGTACCCGGTTACGCACGAATCTATTTACCGAAATTATTACTACCGTAACGGCCTTGGTCACCCATCGGTTATGTTTCGGAATGGGGTGGTAAACGGCGATTTCTACACGCTTCGTTTCCCGTCCCTTAACGATTATTACTCTTTTTTTCTGCTGATGCAGGCCGGACATAAAGTAGCGAATATCCCCGATTATCTGGTGCAGTACCGCATTCACGATGCCAATACCGTTTTCACCGATTTGCGCCAAAAATGGACGGCAAACATGGCCATCAAGCGGAGCTTTGTCCGGGATTTCGGGTATGCCCCTCCTGTTTTGCATCAATTTCTGCTTCGGTTTATTACGGCTGGTATCCATGTACTTCCAGAGTCGTTTCTACTAACGATCATGAACCGCACCCGTAAACTTCTTAACGCATAACCTTATGATTGGTCGATTACTCCGGCTGGGTTCACAGATGGTCTGGAACGGCATAAAGGCAGTTCCCCCTTATATTGGTGATTACCGGCAGTTGAAAAAACAATTACAGGGTCGTACTGACTTCCCCGTTCTTGGTTATTACCCAGCTCTGTTTGACCGGCATAGTGAAAGTGGCGATTTTATCAAGCATTATTTCCAGCAGGATTTATTTGTAGCCCAACAAATTTTTAAAAACACCCCCGTTCGTCACCTCGATATCGGATCGCGTATTGATGGTTTCGTCGCGCACGTTGCTGCCTTTCGACCCATCGAAATACTCGACATTCGTCCACTCCGACGGACCATACCAAACGTTAATTTCCGGCAGGCCGACTTAATGGCCCTACCACCCGACCTGCTCCACTATACCGATTCAATTTCGGCTTTACACGCCATCGAGCACTTTGGTCTGGGACGGTACGGCGATCCAATTGACATAGACGGGCACTTGAAAGCACTGGCTAATATTTACCAGATTTTGAAGCCGGGAGGACGGTTTTATTTTTCATCCCCCATTGGGCCTCAGGGGATTGTGTACAACGCGCACCGGGTGTTCTCGCTACCTTACCTTATCGATCTGTTTCAGCAGCAGTATGACATTGTTTCACTCGCCTACATTGATGATAATGAGCAGTTTGTACCCAATGCCGACTGGCGTTCGGGTGCGGTTCAGTCCAACTTTGGCTGTACCTATGGCTGCGGATTTTTGAACTGATTAAGCATTCGTAACCCTATGGAAATAGCTGCCGGTCAAGACAGGGCCAAGCGTTGGATTAACCGTTTACTACCCAATGTGGCCCTCAAAAATGTGGCTACCCGCGAGCAGTGGCTTAAAAATACACTGGCTAGCATTCCCGCCGGTCTCCGCATTCTGGATGCCGGCGCCGGTGAGTTACAGTACAAAAAGTGGTGCAGCCATCTCGACTACGTTAGTCAGGACTTCAACGAATATAATGGCCAGGGTGATCGGGCTGGGCTACAAA
>CAWARB010000025.1:0-89050 GCA_963784335.1 uncultured Cytophagales bacterium
TCAAAGACGGAAAGGTATTTTTGAAAGGCTACCTGAATTACGAAGATCGCCAGATTGGCGAAGTAAAAAGAACCGAGCAGGAAGCGCTCGATTATTTTAAGAATCGCTTCATCATCGCTGAGAGCAAGGTCAGCCAGTTAGAGACTGATATTGCCGAAGCCCAGAACAAGGGTTCGTACCTCACAAAACTGGTTCAACTCCGCAAGAAGTTACTGAACTTCGATGCACTCGGTGACTTTCCGCCCCTGATTGAACGGCTGGATGCGCAGGAAGAATTGCTAGCCGAGTTAATTACGGTCAATCAGCGGAAAAACCTTGACATCAAACAGGCGTTGATGGCAGAGGCAACCACCATTGCTGACAGCACCGAATGGCGCGAGACCGCTGATGCCCTTCAGGAAATTAAGACCAAATGGATTAAAACGGGACCGGTCGATAAAGCGGTTGACCCCGACATTGAAGACCAGTTTCAGGAACTGCTGGATGGCTTCTTCACGCGCAGGCGTGAGTTCTTCAATGAGCAGAATAAGGTTATTCAGGAACGGCTGGACAAGTACGACGAACTTATTCGGCTGGCCTTCCGGGCCAATCGGCTGGGCGATCTGGACGCGGCTTTTCAGGAGGTTCGTAAACTCAACAACGCCTGGAAAGTGGTGGGCGAGGTACCCATTAAGAAAAGTGGCAAACTGTACAAGCAGTTCAAGAAAGCCACAACCATGTTTTATACCAAGTACAATGAGGTAAAAGGCATTGTGCTGGTACCGAAGATTGACCCGCGTTTGGAGCAACAAATGAAGATGGCGGACGAAGTGGAACAACTCGCTAAACAATCCGATATTTTCACAGCCGCTGAGCGGGCCAAAGTCCTACTCAATAGCTGGAAAGAAGTTCGGGTACCGTTTAAGTTGCAGGATAAAGTAGTAAATGAACGATTCCGGGCCGCCTGCGATAAAATCTTTGAACTGAGTTATCTTGGTCGTGTTCTCGCCCGCAAATACCCGGCTTTTGAACTGAAAAGCCAGTCGGAGCAGGTCAGGACAAAAATACGGGAGATGGATTACCTGGTAAAACGGGAGAAAAACGACCTGCAATTTGCCTTACAGGATGCCGATGGCCTCGACCCGAACAATGATGCTGACAAGCAGGTGTTGAATAAAATAAACACGCAGAAACGCAAAATTGCCATGAAGGAAACTATCCTCCGTGAGCTGCAGAATGAATTGGAAAAGATAGGATAGACCTTTTAGCTTTCGTTAAAGATGAAACGTGCCCCGATAAGTTCGGGGCACGTTTCATCTTTTAAGGGCGTTCTGGTAGTATGGAAACAAACCTCAATCAATCTGATTTCCCCGCGTCAGAAGCGGCCTTTCGGGCGGCCATTATTCCCGGCAAATTCGTGCGGTTAGAATACCTGACGGATTTGAGCGAATTTATCAAAGCGGACGTAACCATTAAGCAACTCGTTCAGGAAGGTAGCATTGACTGGCTCGAACTGGCCACTGGTGAGATGATTCCGCTGGACCGGGTTGTTAGTGTCTCGGGCAACTTATCGCCCCATTACCCGGGTTATGGCAACTACTCCTGCGACTGTTAGTGACTGCCTGCTTATACCCACGCAGGATTTATAAAAGTGACATAGTGAAGGTGAGTGTTGTACCATAAGTGCCACTGGGTTTAAGTAGATCTGTTCCACCGGATAAGTTATAGTTGATCAGTAGATCAGTGGTTCTGTCAGGAGCAGTGATGGATAGATCGGAGGCAATGGTCTGAGAAGTGGCGCTTAATGTAACCAGCGGCCGGTTAGAGATGGTTGCGTTGGTTACCTGCATGGTGATAGTACCAACGGGGATTGCGGATGCTCCATTCGTTAAATTAGTACCCGACGCTTGTACAGACAACGACCAGGGAGTATTTTTTTTTACGTACGTCCGTAAAGTCGTGTGGGATACTGTCAGGCCACTTCGGTAAGCGGTGGCTGAGTTTACCGTGATAACCGGATTACTTAACACTGTAATCTGAAAGATTATGTTTTGGCCAATTACTGACGTAGCATTTCCCAGCAAAAAAATCAGGAAGGGTAAGCCGTACCACGCTTTCATAGGGTTAAGGCTGAGATTGCAACTCCGTTTCCAGCTCAGCCACTTCTAGCTGTGATTCCGGGCCACTATCGACAATAGCGACTATCAGGTAGCGCCCCTTTGGTAAATTTGCCGGTAATTCCGTCTTCAGCCAAATTATTTCTGCGGGCATAGTATTCACCGCCAGCGATTCGACCTTATATTCCTGGGAGGTTTGCAGGTTAGTCAGCTCAAAACGCACATGACTGTCCAGGTTCAGGTCTCCCGTATTATGTATTTTTACCTGAAGCGGTTTCAACTCATTTATACCGCTTTTCACAAGCAGGGTATCAACGCTGAGGGACCGTTTTGTTACGTGTTTTGGCGTGTAGTATAAGTGAACGCCAATGCGCATCCGAAACATAATCTGCGCTTTCGTTTTCGCTTTCCCCTGCCACACTTCTTCATTTACTTGGGTAAGCATCAGCATGCCGTTCAGCATCCGTTGGGACTGGGCGGTTGGGTTGAGCGTAATGAGCAGCTCCTGCTCCTGGCCCGGGCCCAGCTCGATAGTTTCGGGCTGTACCGTTAGGTAAGGGCAACAGGACGTTTCAAGCGTGCCTGGTGGAAAGTATTTTTTATCCCCCACCGAATCGCGCTGCCAATCTGAACAGCTAGCCCGAATAACCAAACGGTTAGTACCCGGATTTTTGACTTTTAGTTTGGTAGCGGGTGCCACCCCTGCCGCAGGTTCACTAAAGAACAGCCGGGAAGACTCTACCTGAAAGCTCGATTGCCCGTGGGCGCATAAAGCAAAAACAACCAGAAATGGAGTCAGCAGTTGGCTAAGGCAGGTTCTCATGCGTTTTAGTGGTATTGGGACTGACCTTGGTAAGTCAGTCCCATTTATCCAGACTACCCGTTCAGTTAGTTGGCAGCAATCGTGAATGTAAGCGTCGATGAGTACGTATTACCAGGTATCATGAAGGCCATGTTTCCAGCAGAGGTAAAATATTTCATTGAGATATTTTTCCCCAGTGTAGACGGTGCCTTGGTTACAAATGTCTGATCCGTTTCAGACAGTGCCAGCGTAGCGGTAGTACCAATGCCCGTAGTATTGGCGGTCTCGATCGAAATATTACTGACAGGAATGGATACGGATGGGTCAGTACCACCCGATAGGGTGTTGGAATTGGATTTCACTTTCAGGTCATAAGGCCGACTGCTAAAAACCTTTAACTGATCGGTTACTGTTGACGATACCCCATCTGTGAAGTGCTGAGCGGTATTGAAGTCAAGCGCAGAGCTGTTTGTATTGACGGTTAACTGAAGGACATCCACAATTTTAACTGACATTGTGGAGGTTCCTACCAGCGTGTTCTGCCCAAATGAAGGGAGTGCCAGACAGGCGGAGGCAATAAGAGAAAACAGGCATTTAAGCGGACTAATGGATTGCATTTTTTGTAACATTTTGGTAAACTGTTTTTGGTGAAAGATTGATTGGTAAGCGAAGGTTCTCTGTTGCCACCAGTGGAGAATACACTCCACCCTGTTAGTTAGTTGGCAACGATAGTAAAGGTGAGCGTAGCGGAAAACGTACCTCCCGGAATCAAAAAGGCTGTATTGCCCGCGGAGGTTGCGTATTGCATCGAAACATTTTTTCCCAGTGTAGCCGGTGCCAACGAAGCAAATGTTTGATCGGTGTTTGACAAGGCTCTTGTAGTGATGGTACCGATTCCTGTTGTAGCTGTTGGGACAACAGAAATATTACTAACCGGAATAGAGTAGGTGCCAGCGTTAGTCAGAGTAGTAGCACTAGCCCGTACCTGTAACCCATAAGGTCGGCTGCTAAAAACACTCAACTGATTTGACACGGTACTGGTCACACCGTTGGTATAATCGGCCGCCGTGTTGAAGTTAAGTGAGGCAGTAGATGTATTAACCGTTAACTGCAATACATCTACTAGGGTAACATTTAAGGTAGCGGTACCTGTGGTTTGACCAAACGTCGCTAGAGGAACAAGACTGGTACCAAGTAAGAGCAGGACATTTTTGAGGTAACCTATTTTACAAAACCCGCTGGTTCTGTTTTCTCTCCCCTTCTTAGAGGACGAATTTGTGAGCATTTCCTTTTTTTAGTTAGCACAATCATGTTACGGTGAAGTTGGAATGGGAACGGGCATTGCCTTTAATTAATTAGACACGTAAGTTTACTATTGGTCACACAAATACACTTATATTTTACTATTTATTTTTGTTATTACTAAAAACGACCGATAGTTGCCCTTATCGATTCGTTTATTATACTAGTCAGGGGGCAGAAATAGCAACTCATGACCTGGCAAAAACGTAGTGAACTTCCCGGGGCTGTCGGCCCACAGCATTAAAGCAGGCAGGATCCACCCCTTATCAAGCCGTCTCCTGTTCACTGACAGAACAAACTTTATCTAACTGACCGTATTGATTTTACGAGCTATCAGTAGAAAGAACCATCCTGTTAGAATGCTTTAAACTATAAGTATTTATGACCAAAAAGTATGCCGTTTGTAACTAACTGGTACTTATATTTTTATCAGAAGAATAGTGCAATATAACAGAAGAATAATTTAATGATTGACTTAATAGTAGCCTATCTTACTCTATATGAACATATTACAAATAATAAATTCTTAAAAAAGAGCGGCAGTGGCACAAATGTTGCACTGGAAATTGCTGGTTGGTTCGTGGCATTCCGTTGAGCGGCTGCATGTAGAAATGCTTAACGACGACCTAGCCCGTTACTTCCGGCAAAGGCTCCCTTGCTATTGAATCCTTAACAGTAATTTATTATCCTGGTACGCCATAACCGCTACGCTTATCCCACAAAATTGGTCTGTGTACGGATAGCCAGCCAAAACATACCTCAAGACTTTCGAGCCCAAGCCCAGGCCTTGGGAGGCATTAAAGCAAATTAGTTATTTTGTTTACTTTTGTGACTTAAAGTTAACTTATAAGTCATATATAATGCTTATCAACAGCAGATAGTTTTATTCAGGTTATATACCCCACCGTGTTAGTAAAAAAATGTTCAAGAGAGCAGGACGGCGCTCGAGTGCCATAATACTGGGATGCCTGCTTTGGGTAGTTTGGCCACCTTTCAGGCAACCCTTGTACGCCGGAGTTGGCCTGACAACGGTGCAGCTGGACCTGGAGGCAACGCCGGGCACTACCTGCATAGGGCAAATAATGATCAAAAATACCAGTGATACCGTTGAACGGATACGGGTTACAGTAGTAGCCCCTCCTGCTTTTCAACTATTAAGTCATTTGCCTCCCGCCCTAATTTTCCCCCCCATTCGTCGATCAGCTATCCACTGAAGTTTTTTGTCAACCGGAACTGGACCACCGACGAGGCCATTGTTTTGGTAGAAGCGTACCGCAATAACAAAGTTGAAGTTGAATCGTCCGTCCGCTTCACGGTTCGCCAACGCGAGAACACCGACAGGCCACAGTTTAAATTTTCGCTGGTAAACGAAAATCCGTACATAGGCATAGATCAGGATACGGTCTTGATTGAATTGCGGATGCAGAACTTCAGCTTTCAGCCTCATACGCTAGGGCTGTTGATGCACTCACTACCGGACGGCTTTCAGCTGGCCCCCACTCAAATAACGACTGTAACGCTGGCCGCCCGGCAGGATACGCTCCTGAAAATACCCTGCCTCGCCTTTTCACTCCACCGGGAACAGGCTTATCAGATTGCGCTCGAGATGCAGGATGTAATGACCAAAGCTATAGTGGGAATTGTTATCTGCAAACCTGTTTTGCTGGCATCGACCAAACGGATAAAATCATCCCAAAACCCCAATCACAATCAGGGATTTGGCGTTATGATTGGTTACGGAAGCCTGGGACGGGGCGGCTCTGTGCAGGAATTGAGTGCATGGGGGCATCAATCCATCGGTAAAGGTGCCCTAACGTTTAATACCCATCTTTTGTCGTTCTCCGCTCAGGGCTATCGTGAACTGCGCGATACCTACCTTCAATACGAACAGGATACGTGGCAACTACGCCTTGGCAACATCTATGACTATCATGAGTTATTACTTAACGGGACAGGCATAAAAGGCACCTATATAACTGGCGACACCCGCGTTGAAGCCTGGGCTATAGACAACTCCACAAACTTAATCCGGCCCCGGTCGGCCCCGGTAGCAGACCGAACTTACTCACTCCGGGTTTCTGGCCAGATTCCGGTAACGGCCAACCTGTATTATACGGTAAGTTCGAGCCATTACAGTCTTCAGCGCTCTAACCGCTCCGGTTTGTTGCATTTTGGCAAGCTGGACTGGCAACTATCTCCCCAGTCCCGATTCAAGTTCACCGTGGGCCAAAGCACAGAGGCTGGTCGCCTGTTAACTAACCGTAACCAAACCAATGGGTGGTCAGTAGGCAGCGACTACACCTTCTCGGGAGAAAAAATAAACGTTAGTCTGCACACTTATTTCAGTAACCCCGATTACGGCGGTCTGCAACGGGGGGCCTCCCTGGTTGACTATAGCTTCTTTTTTAGACCAATTCCGAATACCTTACTACGGTATCGATTTAGCCGAACAGCGTACGATCAGCGGCTATTTACGTCCGAAAATGCCGCCATCAGTCGTTCTTTCAACTCCACAATTACGGAGGTGAGCGCCCTGCGGAAATTTAAATCGTTTTCGGTTATCCTCCGCCCTTATTACTGGTACCAGAGTTTGACCGACCCTGCCTTAGCACCTGCACAGTCTCAGTCGTACCGGGCACTGGCAACGCTTCGGTATGAAACGGAAGCCGGCCATTACGCCGAGCTGGGTATGGATGGGGGCCTGTACAAAAGCCCGCTGTTTCAAATGCCCGTTTACCGCCTGAACGGCCTGGTTGGTACGGGTGCGTTCAATCTGTTCACCGCTTATCAGCACGGTCCCTATCAGATCAATGACCAGCAAATGACTCTGGGCAACCCCCGTGATCTACGCCAGTTTATTGTGGCGCCCAGTTATCAGTACGCACTGCTCGATAAAAAAATACGCGGTGATGCTGGCTTTAGTGCCAACTACAGTACAGCGTTGAGAGTATGGAGCGGCTACCTTCGCCATTCGCTTACCTACGCCATGAATGAAACATTGCAGTTCAATGCGGAGATAAGCGTGAACTCATACGCTGAAGAAATCACTGAACTAAAGGCTATAGCCTGGCAGAATATGCAACTCCGGCTGGCCGCTACCAAAACCTTTTTACCAGTGGCAAAACAAGCCACGCACAACCTTTCCGTTCGATTTTACGAGGATTCGAATGGGAACAAACAGAAAGAAGAAGGGGAACGATGGATGGAAGGGCTGGTTGTTAACATAAACGGAATGGCCCTGATTACCAATGGAAAAGGAATGGCGGTTTGTAAAGGGTTACCACCCGGACTGGCCATCGTTAAAACACAGTGTAAAATAGCATCGGGAGAAGCGGTCGTTCTGACAGACTCTGTGCAACTGGTTAAATCGACACAACGAGACATCGCCATTCGGAAAACGTATACGGTACCCGGACAACTCATCTGCAATCTGACTAAGTACGGCGATAAAATCTGTGAGCTGAACGCCTTTCAGGTTGAGGCCAGAAATAGCCTTGATGAAGTTTTTCGCACCTACTCCGACGAAGCGGGGATGTTTAAGCTCTTTTTACCCCCCGGCCAGTTCACAATCCGCGTCACAAACAGTTTTGATCCCACGCTAACCGTGGCCAGTCCGGTAACCTACACGGTATCGCCATCAACCGGTAACGAATCGACCAAACTTCGAATAGAGGTTGAGAACAATAACAGACCTATAAAAGTCAAACGCTTTGCCCCGATGGCGCAGAGTAAACCCGACTTACGGTAAAACGCCCCCTGTCCGCGCCAAAGGTGCCCAACTCATCACATCGGTTTTAATTAATCAGATCGAATCCGCAGTACGGTATCAATACCGTTGGAATCCTGATGCCCTCCGGGGTTTGGTTGTTCTCCAGAATAGCGGCCAGAATACGCGGCAGTGCTAAGGCTGACCCATTCAGTGTGTGCATCAGCTGCATCTTCCCCTCCAGTTTAGAGCGCAGTTTAAGGCGGTTAGCCTGATACGTTTCAAAGTTAGAGACTGAGCTCACTTCCAGCCAGCGTTGCTGTGCGGCAGACCACACCTCCATATCATACGTCAAGGCTGACGTGAAGCCCATGTCGCCCGCGCAAAGTCGTAGTACCCGGTAAGGCAACTCCAGCTTTTGCAGTAACCCCTGCACGTGTAAGCTCATTTCTTCCAGAGCCGCGTACGAATTTTCGGGCTTCTCGATCCGCACAATCTCTACCTTGTCGAACTGGTGCAACCGATTCAGTCCGCGAACATGTGCGCCCCACGAACCCGCTTCGCGCCGGAAACAGGGGGTATAGCCCACATTTTTAACCGGCAACTGATTTTCAGGTAAAATCACATCCCGGTAAATATTGGTGATCGGTACTTCGGCGGTGGGAATCAGGTAGAGTTTATCTTCCGGCATGTAATACATCTGCCCCTCTTTATCTGGCAGTTGGCCCGTCCCGAATCCCGAATCCTCATTAACCACAATGGGCGGCTGTACTTCCATATAGCCCGCTTTCGTGGCCTCATCCAGAAAGAAGTTAATCATGGCCCGTTGAATCCGGGCCCCTTTCCCCCTATACACCGGGAAACCCGCCCCGGCAATTTTGACACCCAGCTCAAAGTCAATCATCGGTCCGGCATCGCCACCGTATTTTTTAATGAGTTCCCAATGGGGCAGGGCTTTATCGTGCAGTACTGGTTTCTCCCCGTGCTCCAGCACCACTTCGTTATCTTCAGCTGAGCGCCCCTGGGGAACGCTGCTGTGCGGCAAATTAGGAATAGTGACAAGAGCCACCTGTAAATCAGCTTCGATTTGGCGAAGCGTATCAGCCAGTTCTTTTGAGCGGACTTTCAAGGCAGCCGTTTCTATTTTAGCGACTTCTGCGGCTGTTTTATCGCCAGCCTTCATCAATGCCCCAATCTGACCCGCTTTCGCATTAGATTGAGCTAACACATCATCGAGTTCGCGTTGCGTGTCACGCCGTTGCTGGTCCAGCGTTAGTACCTGCTCAATGACGGTTTCGGCATTGGCAAAATTGCGCTTTTGAAGGCCCGCTATGGTCGTTTCTTTATTCTCGCGTATAAATGGGAGTTGCAGCATGCAAAATGATTGTCTGGTAAGTGAGAGGATTACAGCAATGAGTTTCTGGGCGCTTTTACTGAGCGCACCGATTTTTCTTCATCAAATCAATGAAACATTCGCAATCAGCTTTGTTACGGTTGTCCAATAATTTAAATCTAACTTTCTCGGAGTCCATTGACCAGTTCTGATTTGATGGATTGATCCGGTTGCCGGGCAGGCCGTATCCAAAAGAGAGAGCTATTACACTACGCCGAAAAAAGTCCGTCGTTCAGGGCATTCAGCGCCTGCGCTTTGTATTGCCCATGTATCAATAATGACAGGTTACTTTCCGTTCCGCCGTATGAAATCATGCGGATGGGGATATCCTGCATGGCATTGAACACCCGAACGGCCACCCCCTGATTATCAGCGCTGAAATTACCAACAATACAGATAATAGTCTGGTCATAGTCTGGCTCTTCCAGTGTACAAAATGTGTTAAGTTCATCCGTAATTTCCTGAATGCGCTCCGTATTGTCGATAGTCACCGATACCGACACTTCTGACGTAGCCAGCATATCGACGGGGGTTTTGTACTTCTCGAAAATCTCGAAAATCCGGCGCAGGAAACCGTACGCATTCAGCATCCGGGTCGAGTGAATATAGAGGGCCGTGATTCCATCCTTAGCCGCAATTGCCTTGAAAACCTGCTGCTGGGCTGTCCCGGCGGTATGGTCTGAGATAAGGGTACCCGGTGCTTTGGGCTCCATCGTATTTTTCAGCCGCACGGGCACACCAAACATCCGGGCGGGTGTAATGGTAGATGGGTGCAGTATTTTGGCTCCGAAATACGCCAGCTCAGCCGCTTCGTCGAAGGTCAGTTCCCGCACCGGGAAGGTGTTCTTTACGATACGCGGGTCATTGTTGTGCATTCCGTCAATATCCGTCCATATCTGGATTTCCTCCGCCCGAATGGCACCCCCAATCAGCGAGGCTGTGTAATCAGATCCACCCCGCTTCAGGTTGTCTACTTCATCGCGCGGATTCCGGCAGATAAAGCCCTGGGTAACAATAATTTGTTTGTCGTCGTGCTGCGGGAGCATTTCGGCTAACTTCTGCTCCGTGTACTGAATTTCGGGTTCATTGTCGGCGTCAATCCGCATGAACTCCAGCGCAGGCAATAAGGCAGACGATACGTTTTCTTCGGTTAGGTAAGCCTGAAAAAGCTGGGTACTGAGCAGTTCACCCTCGGCCACCAGTTCCTTTTCCTGTTTGAGGGTAAACGGTTTGATACCGGTTAGTGAGCGGATAAAAGAGAACTCGGCCTCTATAATTCTTTGCCCCGCAGCCTTACCGTCGGTCGTTTTGTAGAGTTCACCCACAAACTGGCCATAGTGTTCGATGAGCGAGTCAATTTTTGCGTTCGCAGCACTATCGTCATTTACCTTCAGGGCTTCACCAATGCTCAATAACGCATTCGTTGTACCCGACAGAGCCGATAAAACGACAACCTTACGCGTGTCGTCTTCTGTTATCAGTTTACGAATAGACTGCATCCGCTCGGGCTTCCCGACCGATGTACCGCCAAATTTCCAGACGTGCATATTAAAAAGTTTGCAGTTCGTTTTTTGCTGTTTGTTATTGTACAACAGGGAGCAAACCGATCAGAGTGGGGTCCAAGCTGACCAGGAAGTCAACTGCTGCGCAACAACGAACATCAACCAACAAACTCGTTTAGACTGAATATACCTGTTCTTTTAAACCAATCATCTTAATGGCAGTAATGGCTGCTTCATCGCCTTTATTGCCATGAATACCACCCGCCCGGTCGAGCGCCTGCTGCTGATCGTTTGGTGTGAGTACCCCAAAGATGACCGGTTTCCCCGTTGTCAACCCAACGTTTGTCAAGCCCTGAGCTACCGCGTGGTTTATGTAATCGTTGTGCTTTGTTTCCCCCTGAATAACACAGCCTAAGGCAATAACCGCATCCACATTATCCTGCTGAGCAAACCATTGCGATGCCAGACTCAACTCATAGCTACCCGGCACATTGCCCCGGATAATATTTTCGGCTACGGCCCCGTGCTGAAGCAGCGTTTGGTAAGCCCCGGTAAATAGTGCTTCGGTTACGTCTGAGTTCCACTCCGATACAAGAATAGCAAACCGACGCTGGCTGATGTCGGGCAATTCGAGGGTAGAAAAAACACTGAGATTTTTTTCGGTAGATGCCATATGATTTAGTGATCTGGACGGCCACGATCCAGTATTACCTATGCTTTTAACCCCTGGACGTGGCCGTCCAAGGCTAGGAATAAAAAAGGACAAAACCGGTTTCGGTTTTGTCCTTTGCAGTATTGAATTAGTCCAGTACGCTTATGACTCACCGACAGTGGCTTCCAGTACGGATTTGTACTTTTTAGCACTGGCTGCTTCTACCGACTGGCCATACTTCTCGATTATCTCGTTATACGTAGAAATGGCTTTATCGTTTTGCTTTGCCTGCTCATAGGCAACGGCTAGTTTCGTTAAGTATCCAGGAGTAAAGTACTTGTTAGGCTTATAATCGGCCGCTTTCCGGTAGTGGTCAGCCGCTTCGTCATAACTTTTCTTCTCCATATAGGCATCGCCTACAAGCGCGTACGCCCGTGCCTGAATCAGCAAATCCGACGAACTAAAATCGGTCAGATGCGCGATAGCGTCATCATATTTCCCGTCTTTCAGCAGCGCAACACCCGCGTAGAAATCGGCCAGATTACCGGCCTTCGTTGCCCCATAATTATCCGCTACGGATAAGAAACCCGGTGTTTTTCCATCGCCATTGAGAGCGACTTTAGCCGACTCGGCTTCGAGTTGGTAAACGGATGGGAATAATTCGGACTGGGCCGTTTCGTCCTGGGTGCTTACGTAATACTGGTAACCGAAGAAACCAACGATTGCTAAAACGATAACACCCACTACTCCGAAAATGATTGTCCGGTTCTGTTCAAAAAAATCTTCAGCCCGCTCTAACTGACCGGCCAGCGCGTCGGGGTCTTCTAAAAACTCAAGTCCGGTGTTCTTCTTGCTCATGCTTTTGCAATTTGGAGTGCAAAATTAGAAATATTTAGCATTGCGGAAAAGGGTAAGCGTCAAAAGTTTACGAATCAGCGGGTTCCTGCAGGGTCATATCACGTACAGCCATCATTTCTGATGATCTAATTTCCCGAATCTGATGCGGTAACAGCGTTTCCACTGCTACCGATTCGCCCGTCAACGTGGCGAACTCGACCTCAAATGCTTTGTCTTCCCCATAAACCGTTAAGATTGTTCCAACATCGCCCGCTCTTAACCGGCTATTTGCCAAATCTTCTGTCAGCACAACTAAATCAAATTCGCTCATATATACCTTGGTACCTATTTCAAAAAGAAAAACGTTTGGTTAGGATTCTTGTTATATCGAATTTGACTTAACTTTGTGCCGCTAATCTTATGAAGGGGTGCCCTAAAACAACGGGCTGAGATTATACCCATTGAACCTGCGCGGGTAATGCCGTGAAGGGAAATGTAATCATGAATCGTGTTCATGACTGTTTGCAAACCAATTATCTATAACCGGAGGTAGGTTTGGCCCCTCGCCTATCGTAATCTTTTTCACAAATGAAAAAAGGTACGACCTATCTTGTATTACTCGTAGCCCTCTGCTGGCTACATGCACTGCCCGCATGGGCTCAACTCTCCATTTCGGGTACGGTAAGCGATGCCGATGGCGGTACGCTCCCTGGCGCAGCTATCGTCATTGAGGATACGTACAAAGGCACGTTCACCGATGCATCCGGTACGTTTCGGCTCGTTAACCTCAAACCGGGAACACTTGCCTTACGCGTATCGCTACTGGGCTACGAACCGCAACTAAAAACGGTTAATCTCACGCAAAACACTACACTGTCTGTTGAGCTGACCAAAACAGCGGTGGCCGTTGACGAAGTGGTAGTAAGCGCAACCCGGGCCAACCAGAAATCGGCTATTGCGTACACGGATGTAACCCGCAACGAACTGAACAAACTCAACCTGGGCCAGGACATACCGCAACTACTCAATTTTACTCCTTCTGTTGTCACAACATCCGACGCCGGTGCGGGCGTGGGATACACAGGGATTCGTGTTCGCGGGTCAGATGCCACGCGGGTTAATGTGACACTCAATGGCATTCCATACAACGACGCAGAGTCGCAGGGTACCTTCTTTGTCAACATGCCCGATTTCGCGTCTTCCGTAAGTAGTGTTCAGATTCAGCGGGGAGTAGGCACATCGACCAATGGCGCGGGGGCTTTTGGCGCATCAATTAATATTCAGACAAACAAATTGGATGAAAAACCGTACGCCGAAGTAAACCTGTCGGGCGGCTCGTTTGGAACCCGGAAAGTGAATGTACTGGCGGGTACCGGCTTGCTCAATAATCACTTTGTGCTGGATGCCCGGTTATCAAAAATACATTCTGACGGCTTTATTGACCGGGCGTTTTCGGATTTAAAGTCGTTTTATGTATCAGGGGGTTATTACGCCAAAAATAGCTTTGTGCGGCTGAACGTATTTTCGGGGCAGGAGCAAACGTATCAGGCCTGGAATGGCGTACCGGAGGCTATCCTGCCTACAAACCGAACCTATAACTCATTTACCTACGATAACCAGACGGATAACTACCAGCAGGATAATTATCAGTTAATCAGCTCATTCGGCCTGAGCAAGAACTGGCGATTGAATGCCTCCCTTTTTTATACGAAGGGGAAAGGGTATTACGAAGAGTTCAAACCGAATGATGCCTTTAGCAAGTACAACTTACTCCCCGTTGTTATTGGTGACTCCACCATCCAACGAACCGACATTATTCGGCGCAAATGGCTAGACAACGATTTTTACGGTACGGTATTTTCACTCGATTACAACAGCTTCGGCAAACTGACGGCCAATATTGGTGGTGGCTGGAATCAATATCAGGGAGATCACTATGGCGAGATAATATGGGCGCGCATTGCGGGAAACACGAACATCCGGGATCGGTATTATAACGATGGTGCCATTAAAACCGACGTTAATCTGTACGCAAAAGCTTTTTATCAGTTTAGCAATCGGCTCAACGGTTTTCTGGATTTTCAGGTACGCACGGTTGGCTATTCTTTCCTTGGGTTCAACAACCAGCTTCAGAACGTACAGCAGACCGATAACCTGACGTTTTTCAACCCCAAAGCAGGCCTAACCTATACCATCAACAACCATAGTACGGCCTACGCATCGGTGGGTGTGGGGAATCGGGAACCCAACCGGAATGATTATACGCAGTCAACCCCGGAAAGTCGACCTAAGGCGGAACGATTGATTGATTACGAAGCGGGGTATAAACTTCAGGGGCAGAAATTTACGGTTTCCGTCAATGGCTATTACATGGATTACCAGAACCAGTTGGTTTTGTCGGGGCAGATAAATGATGTGGGCGCTTATAACCGGGTGAATATACCCAGGAGTTACCGGGCGGGGGTAGAACTGGAAGCCGGTGCCCGATTGACGGGTAAACTCCGCTGGAATGTAAACGCAACTGTTAGCCGGAACAAGGTCGAAAACGTTACGGAGTATCTGGATAATTACGACACGGGTACGCAGGAAATTCGCCAGTATAACCAGACGGACATTTCGTTTTCCCCCAATATAATTTCAGGTTCGCAATTGCTCTTTACAGCCGGCAAAAGGGCTGGAACTGGGACTTCTGTCAAAATACGTCGGCAAACAATATATGGACAATACCTCCAGCGAAAGCAGAAAGTTGAATCCTTACTTCACGAACGATATCCGGGTTATCTACACGCTAAAACCAGCGTTTGCTCAGGAAATTGCCTTTACGCTGCTCCTTAACAATATACTGAATGAAAAGTACGAGTCGAACGGCTATACCTACGGGTACATTTCGGAAGGGAAAGTTATAGCAGACAATGCGTATTACCCTCAGGCCGGCCGGAATTTTCTGGCGGGTATCCGGGTCCGGTTTTAACGAACCAGCATTCGTCGGAACACGGCTGACTGATCGGTAGGGTGAACGGCCAGATGGTACAACCCTCCCGGCCAGTCGGCTACCGGCACCTCGTACTCGTTTGTACCAGCTACCGCATGAACGGTTTTCTGGTAAACCCGTCGACCCAGCATATCGGTAACCTCAAGTTGCGCCGGACCGGGCTGGGCAGCTACGTATCGAACAGTCAGATGGTCGTGGGCAGGCTGCGGAAAAAGGGTTAACGACGCATCAATAATTGGCTCGGTAGCCGTGATGAGGAGCGATCCAAACAGTTGTGATTTACTGACAACTGCCTTGTCGAACTGGGGAGAACTCCAACGCAGATGCACCAGGGCCTCGCCCTGACTTTCGAGATACTCCAGTTTAATGGTATGCGTTTGCCCCGTTTTCAGCTCAACGCTGGTCGACCATTCGGTTGACGGCTGGTACCCCCACTTATCAATGACCAGCTTGTTGTCGATCCACAGTTTCACCCCGTCATCGGACTCCGTAGTGAAGGTGAAGGTGTCTGAAAAGGGAACCTGAAACTTTCCCGACCAGCGCGCCACAAAGTTATCAGTGGATAATGTAGGGTCAGGAGAATCGTATCCCCAGTAAGCATCAATTGTTGAGTCAACCCGGACCAATGTTGGTGGATTGACAAACTCAGTACGATCAGTGTAATATTCAGCAATCAGCCCATTTCCTCCCGCTGAAGGCAACTCGGCAAAGGTCATGGTCAATGGGGTGTCAGTACCTGGTATTTCGTAGGTAAATAGGTTGGACGTTTGCCCGTTACTCCAGCCCGAAAATTTATAAAAGCCATTTGAGGCTGCCAGGTAGGGTTTTGTACTAACTGTGCGGAGCATACCAACCACTGCGGGAAAGGTAAGGGTTGTTTGTTGCAACTGCCCATCGATGGTTATCAGCGCACCGGCCGGTTTACTACTAATGGTAACTGTACTAACCTGAGGTTTTACGTCTACCCAGGACTCTGCCGTTAATCCCGACACATCCGTTGCCCGTAAGTGAACCCGGTACCAAACGTCGGTAGAGGTCTCCCCCACGCGGGCAACTTTATACGCTCCGGAGGTGGGTCCGGTAACTGGGTCCAGCGCCGGGTGAACGTGGTCTTCGTGGTGGAAGTCAATCCACCAGGTTAGTGTAGCATTGGCCAGGGGCTTCTGACTGGCGCTGAGGGCTTCCCCGGCGTAGCTTATGGTGCCACCTCCCTGATAGGTTGTACTTACGAGTGGCTGTAAAATGCGTGCTACCGGCCGCTGCCCCTGCACTACCCTGAGCAGCATGGTGGTGGACGTATCGGCACCCAGGGTGTTCGTTACAGCGCAGGTAAACAAAGCCCCATTATCGGCCAGGGTCGGGCTACTGATGAGGTATTTATTCTGGGATGCTCCGGTTATCAGTTTCCCGTTTCGGTACCAGCGGTACGTTAGTGGTTTCTGGCCTACCGCATCGACAGACAGGGTAGCTGCTTCACCAACCGCCACAAATGCCCCCGCTGACTGGGTAGTTATGTAGGGAATACCAGAGTCAAAATAGGATACTTTGTAAACAGCGCCGTTACCAGTTGTGGTATTATCCACCTGTGAGCCTCCCCCCATCCCCCCTCTGGCTATGTAATAAAGGTACCCATCGGGGCTGGTGACCAATGCCATGGGACGGTCGATATTGGTCACGAACTTACCAAGCACCTGGCCAGTTGCCGGGTCGATGGCGTGAATTATCCCTCCGCAGTAGTCAGCAAAAAATGCTTTTTTTCGGTATTGGGCGGGGAAACGAACAGTGGCAGGATTATAAAAAGCAAGGCCGGTTATGGCGCAATCCGGGTCATGCTTGTAAGCGTAAATAGGATCGACGTAGTTGGTGGGAACTTCCTGACTGGTTCGTAGCCCTTCAACTAATGGCCAGCCGTAATGGCCCCCCGCCTTAATATCGTTCACCTCTTCAAACAAATCTCCCCCTACCTCGCCAACGAGTATTTTCCCTGATGTGAGGTCAATATCCATTGAAAATGGGTTCCGGAAGCCAATGGCGTAAATAGCCTTGTAAAAGCCAGTGGCTGTCCCGGCAAACGGGTTATCGGCCGGAATACTGCCATCATCATTTATACGCAGTATCTTCCCCAGGAAACTGTCCAGGCGATCAGCCATTGGCGCATTGGACCCGTCACCGACTCCAACGTATAATTTCCGATCCAGTCCGAATTGCAGGGAACCTCCGTTGTGAATGGAACCAAGCAGCTTATCGAATTCAAACAGAATTTTTTCACTTTTAGGGTCTGCTACGCCACCTGTTACCTGAAATCGGCTCAGTCGGTTATTGTCAGTTCCTTTTACCGTATAGTAAACGTAAAAGTAAGGTATCCTTGGAAAATCGGGGTGAAAGCAAAGGCCCGACACCCCCCGCTCATTATAGGTATCCACATTGGCTACAGTCATGAATGGGTCAGGGGCTACTATGTCATTAACGATTTCCAGAATTGCTCCCCCTTTATTCACCACGAATAACCGCCCGTTTGGCGCAAATGTCAGCCGGGTAGGATTTAGATTACGGCCCACCTGGCGTTGTACGAAACCAGCGGGTAATTGGGCAAGAGCAGGGGTTAAGTAAAGAAATAGAAGTAGAAATCGCAGCATAAGGTGCAGGCAAACAGACCACTAAAATATAAACTCCTCGATTGTGTGATTAAGCAATTGCCTGGGCGAGGTCCTGAATCAGGTCATCAACATCCTCAATACCAACACTAAGCCGGATGAGCGTATCTTTCAGGCCATTTTTCAACCTATCTTCTTTAGGGATACTGGCGTGGGTCATGCTGGCCGGGTGTGTACAAAGAGATTCTACCCCACCCAGCGATTCGCCCAGCGAAAACACGCTGAAGCTTTCCATTACGCGGATAGCCTCGGGCATTGAGTCCCCTTTCAGTTCGAAGGAGAGCATTCCGCCAAAGTCGCGCATCTGTTTTTTGGCCAGCTCATGTCCGGCATGGGATTCCAGACCGGGGTAATATACCTGACTTATTTTTGGATGCTGTTGCAGGTAGTTAGCTACTTTCATGGCATTTTCGCAATGACGCTGCATCCGTACGTGCAGCGTTTTGATGCCCCGTAATACCAGGAAACAATCCTGTGGTCCCGGCACAGCCCCACAGGCATTTTGAATGAATGCCAGTTGCTCAGCCACCTTATCATCGTTCAGGATAACAGCTCCCATCACCGTATCGGAGTGCCCGCCCAGGTATTTGGTAACCGAATGCATCACGATGTCGGCTCCCAGGTCGAGCGGGTTTTGCAGATAAGGGGAGGCAAACGTATTATCGACGACCAGTTTGATACCATGCTCTTTGGTGATGGCCGAAATGGTGGCAATGTCAACCAGCCGAAGCAGGGGGTTGGTTGGCGTTTCTATCCAGACCATCTTTGTAGCAGCCGTAATAAGCGGTTCCAGGTTTTCCGGATTGGATAAATCAACAAACCGGAATTTGAGACCAAAATCCTGAAATACGCGTACCATGATACGATAGGTGCCACCGTATAAATCGTTGCTGGCAATGATTTCGTCGCCGGGTTTGAATAGTTTCAGAATAGCATCCGTAGCTCCCAGACCCGAGGCATAACAGATGCCATGCTTTCCGTTTTCCAGCGCGGCCAGGTTATTTTGCAGCACTGTTCGGGTCGGATTTTGTGTTCGGGCATACTCGTACCCTTTGTGTTTGCCCGGCGATTCCTGCACGTACGTGGAGGTCTGGTAAATGGGGGTCATGATGGCGCCCGTTGTGGGGTCTGGCTCAATGCCCGCATGGATGGCTTTTGTTGCAAATTTCATTCTCAAAAGTAGTGAAGAATTGTAGCGCATCGGTACAACCCTACCGCCGGCGTGAACCCACAATTATTTTTGGACTTCTTTTTCCTTATTCGGTCATACAACACTCCATCTATTGTATCCCCAATTAAACCACAACGGCCTTTTGGCGGTTTGACTATCTGTGAGACCAACTCAGTTAAAAGCACTTACCGGGCCGGCCATTGCAGGTATCGTTTTATCAGCAACTCCCATCGTATTTACGTCTTTCCTGACTTACTATGCCGTTGTCCACGAAGCAGCTATCGCTGGTCTGACAGCCTGGCAATGGGTAGGTCTCACAATTATTTGTACGATCACCTCGGCGGGGCTTACCCCCCCAACGATGCTGGCCCTTCTTTTCGGCTACTTTCTGGGCTGGCAGGCCGTCTTACCCTTATTCGTCATCAATTTTGGCGGTATTCTATTTATAAATCTTATAGTCCAATGGCTTGATCATGACCGTTTTTTGGCCTTTATCAATAAAAACCCAAAAGCTAAATCCATCCTCGACCGCATTCTCAACAATGAACTGGAAGTCATTTTTTTTGCAAAACTCTCTCCTGTACTCCCCTTCGGTCTGACCAATTTACTATTTGCTCTCTCCGGTGCAAAACTCAGGAATATTTTGCTGGGTGGCTTTTTGGGTATGACACCCCGAACGATATTGGCGATATGGTCGGGCCGCGAAGCCCGCGAAATAAAAACACTTTTAGAAAATCCTAATCAGAGTTCCTGGATGCAGATTGTTGTGATTTTACTGATCATCTTATCCATAGCGGGGCTTTGGCATACTATCCAGCGGTCCTTAAAATAGGGCCTGCTGAATCAATTATCTGGTTATGGCGAGCCTCCAGGTTAGTCCATTCATACTGATGAAGTTTGCCTGTAAGGGGCAGTATATAAGAGCCGGGAACAATCTGGTCGAGTGCACCAGTAAAAAAGTGAACCTGCAGAGGAGTCTTGTTGACCAAATTAGCAATGGCAACCAGATCGGGTTGAATTTTCCTGAACTGCGTCCAGCTTTGGTAAGCTAGCATCCGTTGACTGGGTGTACCAAGGGATAGTTCGGCAAAACGCATCAGTCCCCGCTTTAGTAGACCTATTTTAACGAGCGTATGCCCCGTGTTAAGCAACAAAGGCAGGTGATGGAGAACATACCAAAACAGTTTTTGCCCCAACATGCTGGTCGTAGCTAACCGATACCAGCCATTTTGGGTGATACCATCGGGTGCCAACAGAAACAACTGGTCAATTCGTTCGGCAAAGGCTTCTACTGTGGTCAGGGCAAACCGCCCGCCAAGACTGAACCCCATTAATGAGAAACGCGTTATGCCCTGCGCCCGTAAAAAGGCATCTATCAGGCGATACCAGTCAGGCTTGGTTAACGGTCGGTTTGCGTTATACTCACTGTGACCGTGGAAAAATAAATCAACGGCAAAAATGGTGAACCGGTTGGCTAATGAGCGTTCCAGCGGCATGAAAGCCCCACTGAACTGACCGAATCCGTGAAAAGCAATCAATGTAGAAGGACCAGTGCCAAGTTTCCGATACGCAAGTACATTACCATCGAACGAAAATTTTTGGACGCGCCCTCTACTCATTTCAGTATTACTGTACAAAACACAACTATCTATGACAACCTTTGCTGACCTCAGCTGAGTTCACGGCGCATACTGGCCAGTCACTTGGCGAAACAGATTACATAACCATCACGCAGGAAATGATTGATCTGTTTGCTCAGGCCACTGGCGATCACCAGTGGATTCACACCGACCCCGAACGGGCTGGTAAGGAATCGCCGTATAAAGCGCCCATTGCTCACGGCTTCCTGACGCTTTCGCTGGCCCCCAGGCTCATGGCCCAACTCTACCGGATTGAATCGGTAAAAATGGGGATTAACTACGGAGCGAACAAAATCAGATTCACGAATGCGGTACCGGTAAACAGTCGGCTACGGATGCGGGGATGGCTACACCATACCGAGCCTCAGAATAATGGCTTACGCGTTATTACTGAATGTGTTTTCGAGGTCGAGGGCGCAGACAAAACCCGCCTGTATCGCCGAGTTGATTACTTTTTTGCTCGAGTAGGTAGTATGCATGCATACCATACTATTAAGGCAATTCATTACCTTTACTATAGTCAACATAACTAAATTTTAACGGCCTCAACGCAATTCAAATGGCAACAGCAACAGCAGAGCTACAGGGTTTGAATTTTAACTTATCGGAAGAGCACCAGGCGGTGCAGGAGGCAGCCCGCGATTTCGCGCAGAACGAGCTACTACCCGGTATCGTGGAGCGCGACAATGAAGCTCGTTTTCCGGCCGAGCAAGTTAAGCGTATGGGCGAATTAGGATTTATGGGTATGATGGTACCACCAGAATACGGAGGGGGCGGGATGGATACCGTTTCTTACGTGCTGGCCATGGAAGAAATCTCAAAAGTTGACGCTTCGGCATCGGTCGTGATGTCGGTCAATAATTCACTGGTTTGTTATGGCATCGAAGCATTCGGAACGGAGGACCAGAAACAGACCTACCTGACCCGACTTGCTACCGGCGAATCGATCGGTGCCTTTTGTCTGTCGGAGCCTGAGGCTGGCTCCGATGCAACCTCCCAGGCCACTACTGCCGAGGATAAAGGCGATTATTATCTGGTAAACGGCACCAAGAACTGGATTACGAATGGGGGCACATCGGGAATCTGTCTGGTTATCGCCCAAACCGACCGGCAAAAAGGTCACCGGGGCATCAACTGCCTGATTGTGGAGAAAGGAACGCCTGGTTTTGTGGTTGGCAAGAAAGAAGATAAAATGGGAATTCGGGCTTCTGATACCCATTCGCTGCTGTTTACTGATGTAAAGGTTCCCAAAGAAAACCGAATTGGCGATGATGGTTTTGGCTTTAAATTCGCCATGTCGACCTTAAATGGTGGTCGTATAGGTATTGCGGCTCAGGCCCTTGGCATTGCCGCCGGTGCGTACGAACTATCCCTCAAGTACAGTCAGGAAAGAAAAGCATTTGGCAAGCAAATATTTGACCACCAGGCCATTCAGTTCAAGTTAGCCGAGATGGTTACTAAAATTGAAGCCGCCCGGCTGCTGGTATACAAAGCCGCCCGGTTAAAAGACGAACGCAAGGATTACGTACAGGCAGCGGCTATGGCCAAATTATTTGCCTCCGATGTAGCGATGTGGGCTACTACCGAAGCGGTACAGATTCACGGCGGATACGGTTACGTAAAAGAGTATCACGTAGAACGCTTTATGCGTGACGCAAAGATTACCCAGATTTATGAGGGTACGTCCGAAATCCAAAAATTAGTGATAGCCAGAGAGCTCATCAGATAGTGCTTATTGGGCTGAAATAGAACTATTCTACTTATATAATGCGTGTTCATAGTGAATACGCATTATTTTTTTTATTCTTTGGAAACTTTTATTCTTGTATTAGTTTTGTACAAAATATTAGTTTTGTGCAACTTTACGCACAACTCAAAACTGCGAACGCACTCCTTTCAGCTATGGAAGACTACAATAAAATAATTGAATCCCTAGGTGTGAAGTTTATCAAAGCCCGTAACATTCGGATTTTGCAACCGATCACCATCAAAAATTTCTACGATGTTGAGAATACGCTGCTGATTCTGTACAACGGCGAGGTATCCATCGGCGACGAAAAAATAAAGGTGGATGTTGGCGATATGCTTTTCATTCCGGGGGGAAAACATGTGACGGTTACGTACGGTGATCCCTCGAAACCGAAGGTGGTTTCGAATGAAGAGTTTATGACCCACCGTGAATCCTATTGGGAAGGGAACCACGATCCTAAACTGATTAGCCACCTGCCTAATTCGTTTGGCTACGTATCCTTTGAAGCTAAAGTATTTGACTCCGTCAACTTCTTTAATTCACTCGATGTTCCACCCTTTATCATCAAACGGGAAGAGCACCTGGCTACTACCATTGATCAGATACTGGCGGAAGATATGACCGATCTGGCTGGCAAAGGACGAATTATTAAGATTAAAACGGAAGAAATCGTCATTGAGGTTGTCCGGTATATTCTTAAGAATCACCTGTTCGTAGAGCAGTTGGTAACCAACAGTACTTACTTTAAAGACCCCCGCCTGATTGACATTTTCGCTTACATCAAGGAAAATATTGGTGGAGACCTTTCCAATAAGGTGCTGGCAAACGTGGCAAACGTTTCAGAAGATTATGTGGGGCAGTATTTCAAGATGCTGACGGGTATCAATCCCCAGGATTACATTGAGTATCAGCGGATGGAAGCGGCCGTGGGCCTGTTACGTACGAGCAAGAAAAGCATTCGGGCCATCGGTTCCGAAGTTGGCTATAAAGACACGGCTTACTTCTGTCGCCGGTTTAAGATGATGTTCGGTATTCCGGCCGGGAAGATGCGCCGTCGGGAATCACTGATGAATGTATAAACAACCGTTGTAAGTCGGAGAGTAGGAATAATTAGTAAGGGGTTGATGCACGCAAAATTACTTCTGCGTGCATCAACCCCTTACTAATTACTTCCTACTGCATATTTACCTCAACGGGTAGGGTATAGAACACGGGCACCGCTTTTCCGGCTACTCTACCCGGGGTCCAGCGGGGCATTTTCTCGACTGCCACGATAATATTTGCCATAAAGGTGTCCATACCTTTGCGCATTTTTCCTTCAGTTGGCTGGGCTACTATCCTGGGATCATGCACATACCCAAGTTCATCGATAATGAATTTAGCAGCTATCGGGCCTGCGTTGTAGTTTTTCCGGACCAGCGACCCGGGAACGCGGATATTTTCAGCTAAATAGCGACTCAAAGCAATTGTACCACCCGGGAACTCGGGCTCCTGTTCAGCAACAGTATATATTTTCCCCTTTGTTATCTGAGCAAACAGATCCGTGTCACAGCCAGACCACAACAATAAACTTGTGAGCAGAAACAGGCAGGATAGTAGCGGGCGTTTCATAGGCTAGATACGGACAATTGACTGATTAAATTCCCGAACAACGGTTGATAGCTGAGGTAACAAGTCGGGATCCTCCTCAATACCATTACCCACCACAATCATGTCGGCACCCGCTTTGAAGGCTTCGTACGCTTTTTCGCCAGTACGTATGCCTCCACCAACGATAATTGGTAGCTCAACGGCAGCACGAACAGCAGTAATCATGTCGGTTGATACGGACCGACGTGCTCCGCTACCGGCATCCAGATACATCAGTTTCAGCCCCAGCATTTCACCAGCCATCGCCGTACAGGCAGCCACACTGGGTTTATCGTGGGGAATGGGCATCGTACCACTAATGTACGAAACCGTCGTTTGCGTACCGCTATCGACCAGCATATAGCCCGTAGGCAGAATTTCCAAGCCGCTTCTCTTGAGCAGCGGGGCAGCAATAACGTGCTGCCCAATCAGAAATTCTGGATTTCGCCCGGAAATAAGCGAGAGAAACAGAACGGCATCGGCAGACGGTTCTACGTGGAGTGAGTTACCAGGAAAGAGAATAATGGGTGTATTGGACTGACGACGAATAGCAGCAATAACTTCCTTGTGCACATAATCGGTCACTAGACTCCCTCCCACCAGAAAGAAATCAACCGGGTATTCCGTTGTTTTATTGAGCAGATCAGCTAAGGGACCCTTGTCCAATTTTGTCTGGATCGAGCAGAACAGCCAGCGCCTTCCGACCAGACAGCCTGTTAGTACGAAGAATAGTCAACAGGCTCGGTTGCGGCCTTTTCGTGATATTCGGTTGGTTCGGCTGTTGGATTGATGGCATTATTCGTACGGATGCGGGCTAAAAATCCGGTTAGCTGTTCGCGGGCAATGTTCGTTAGGACTGACGTGATGAGTCCACCGATTAAGCCACTGGCGGCTGCTGACTTCTTTATTTCTTTCGTCTGCTTTTTGTTAGTTTTCTGTGTTGGTGTTTCTGGAGCTGATTCGTTCTCTTCATCATCGTCATTCCCAGAAGTATTTCTCCACTCATCGTCTTCCGGTTCGCCGAATTTTTCCGCGTACCGATATTCATCGGACTTAGGCAGCACGGCATTGACAACCAAATATACGGCTAAAGCAGCACCTGCTACAAATGCGGCTGTTTTACCAACCTCCGTTGCATCTTCTTTTATTGATTCAACCCCATCGTTAATAGAGGTTTTGAATTGCTCGGTAGCCGCCATCAACTGCGCCCGGCGGGCGGTTGTATTGGCAAAAGGTACTTTAGGATCTTCCATCTTACAAGTTGATTACTATCGAATTAACAAAATATATTTTCTCAGTTTTGCTCAATCGGTTTTGCGAAGCGGTGTTGATTTCATCAGCAACCGCTTTCGTTTTGGCCATTAACTCTTCAATAGCCTCTGTTTTTTTCTCATTCTTCTTCTCCTGGTTTTTCTTCATCGCACTGTAAGCAACTCCTCTGATTTTTGCTTGAAAGAAGTCTTTGGCTGCTGCCCATAGCACAGTGATTATCAGAAAAAAAGCGGCTACAATCAGAAAACCCAAGTAGCGACTGTCAGTAACCTCATTCAGATAAGCCGCCAGCAAACTAAACAAAAATATAAGCGTCATTGTACCCAGCAGGGCCAGTACAACGCTATGTACACCAACTACAACCCCTTCCTCTATTTTGCCCCGGATCTCTAGTGTGAACAACTCAATTCGAGCTTCTAGATACCGGAATGTGTTTTCACGAATTTCTTCCAGACGGTCCAACATGTTTTTATAGTATTAATTTACTCACTCACTATTGACAATAATCTACTCGATTTGTTCAAAACTAGTAAAAAATAAAACAGCCTCAACACACCAGATGCTGAAGCTGTTTTACTTAAAGTTTGCCGACTGTAAATTACCCGGCAGCCACTATTGAAACTAACCCGGTACCGGAAGTTTTCAGGAACAAATAAGAGGATGTTCTTACCAAAGCAGGCTCACAGATAGGTTAAACTGTCCCTTCTTATCGTGACTGGCGCAGTTTGGCTTCGATTGTTTGTTGCGTGTGTGGCACAGCCCTTAGGCGCTCTTTTGGAATTAATCTTCCCGTATCCTTGCAGACACCATACGTCCCATTCTTGATCCGTACCATAGCCGCATCCAGTTGCTGCGTAAACTTTTGTAATCTGGCGGCCAATTGGCTTAGATTTTCCCGTTCGCTGGTATCAGCCCCGTCTTCAAGCAGTTTAGAATTGCCCGATGTGTTATCTGTGCCGCTGTCATTACGTTTGCTGAGAGTTTCCTTGATGTAGTTCAGCTCACTGCGGGTTGTGTCGAGTTTCTGACCAATTAATTCAGCAAACTCTTTTAGGTCTTCTTCCGAATAACGTTTGTTCTCTTCCTGAACCATAGCGATTAGGTACGTTTGGTGGTGTGCTTTGATTTCAGCCACAAAAGTACTATTTTATGTGTGTATATTTCAACGATGTATTCATAATAACTCTATTTTTAGAAAAATTTATCAAATTGCCAATTGCTACATATACGAATCAATATTCTGCTCTTCATCCACTATGTAAAAAAATATTTTGCCTAAGTATGCATTGACTAAACTATTCTATGGTAGACAACTATTATACTAATCTTATAAAAAATATAGTTATCACAATATCGGTTATGATTTAATAAGTTTGCGATGCACTTTATCATCAAATTTGCCTTTAAATAGGAGTAAAAGAAAAACCATGGGATATATTGAACCAGCCCCAATAAAAGATAAAGAGAATCCACTTGAGTCGATGATGTCGCGGTTTGATGCTGCGGCCAAGTTAGTGGGCATTTCGGATGAAATGTATGACATACTCAAAGTACCGGCACGGCAGGTAATTGTCGGTTTGCCCGTAACGATGGATAATGGAAGTATCAGGGTTTTTGAAGGCTATCGGGTCATTCACTCCAACATCCTTGGCCCCTCAAAAGGAGGAATACGACTCGATCCGGGCGTAAACCTCGACGAGGTTCGTGCGCTGGCAGCCTGGATGACCTGGAAATGTGCCGTCGTTGATATTCCGTACGGTGGTGCTAAGGGTGGTATTGCCTGCAATCCGCGCGAAATGTCGGCGGGTGAAATCGAACGGCTCATCCGTCAGTACACGGTAACAATGCTCGATGTGTTTGGCCCCGACCGCGACATACCTGCTCCCGATATGGGAACCGGCCCGCGTGAGATGGCCTGGATCGTGGATGAATATTCCAAAGCGAAAGGAATGACGGTCAACAACGTTGTGACAGGGAAGCCTTTGGTTTTAGGCGGATCACTGGGGCGCACTGAGGCTACAGGCCGGGGCGTTACCGTTGCGGCCCTCTCGGCAATGGATAAGTTGCGCATGAACCCTTACCGGTCTACAGCCGCTATCCAGGGGTTTGGTAACGTTGGTTCCTTCGCGGCTGAACTTCTTCACGAACGCGGAGTTACCGTGGTAGCGGTCAGCGACATTTCTGGCGGATATTATAATAAGAGTGGTATTGATATTACAGCGGCTATTACGTATCGGAATGCCAACAAAGGCACGCTGGAAGGGTTCACGGGAGCCGAGTTAATCTCGAACGAAGAACTTCTCTCACTGCCCGTAGATGTACTGGTTCCAGCGGCTAAAGAGGATGTTATTACGGACGATAACGCCGGGTCCATCCAGGCAAAAATGATTGTAGAAGGTGCCAATGGGCCAACATCGGCCAGTGCCGACGAAATCATCAATGATAAAGGGATAATGGTTGTTCCTGATATTCTGGCCAACGCTGGCGGGGTTACTGTTTCCTATTTCGAGTGGGTACAAAATCGAATTGGCTATAAATGGACACTGGATCGGGTCAACCGCCGGGCCGACCGGGTTATGAAAGATGCCTTCGATCGCGTATTTGAAACATCACAGCAGTACAAGGTTCCTATGCGTTTAGCAGCCTATATTGTAGCAATCGAAAAGGTATCCAGCACCTACAAATACCGGGGTGGCTACTGATTTAGCTTTGAGAATATGATGTTTTGGGATGATGCCCTACTTTTGCTCATCCCAAAACATCAAAATTACGTTATTTAGTAAACACTACTAATTCGCTTATGCGCTTACACCGTGAAGGTAAAACCATCATGCTAACCACGGGTCTGGTCCTGCTGACCCTTGATTTGTTAGCTTACTTTTACCTCTTTCCTGATAATTCGACCGCAATAATTCTGTTGGCCCTGACGAGTTTGATTCTGTTTGGTCTGGTGGTACAGTTCTTCCGTATCCCAAACCGGCTACTTACCACTGGCGAAACACAGATAATTGCTCCGGCTGATGGTAAAGTTGTTGTAATTGAAGAAACAACCGAAGCAGAATACTTTAAAGACCGTCGCAGGCAGGTGTCCATTTTTATGTCACCGCTGAACGTACACGTTAACCGTAACCCAATTTCCGGCGTTGTGCGGTACTTCAAGTATTTTCCCGGCAAATACCTGGTGGCCTGGCACCCAAAATCAAGTACCGAAAATGAACGAACAACGGTCGTTATTGAAACGTCGGCTGGGGTGGAAGTTCTCCTTCGTCAGATAGCCGGAGCCGTTGCCCGCCGAATCATTTGCTACGTTAAGGAGGGAAACCCTGTGACGCAGGGCGAGGAGTTCGGGTTTATAAAGTTCGGCTCTCGGGTTGATGTGTTTCTGCCACTGGATGCGGAGATTAAAGTCAACATCGGCGAAATTACCAAGGGGGGCGTTACGGTATTGGCCGAGTTGAAAAGCCACCAATGAACACCTGTCGGTCTCCATTCAATGGGGCCACTCGGCTAAAAGTTTTACCGGTTGCACTGGCCGATTCACTGACTTTCCGGGAATCAGCCGTACGGTAAGTGCCCTTTTGGTGTTTGCCGGCACTTTCACGTCAAATCCAACCAGTACTGTTCCCGGATTGGGAGCGTCATAGTGTTTGGCGGATCGGTTGACCAGTGTTTTTATGACTACTCCTGCTGATTCGTCAATCTGCAGGAGTAATTTTTTTCCTCTTTTACCAATTCCAGCTTTACCAGGACCCAGTACCTTCACAGTGGCCGGGGTCAGCATTGTCCATCGAACAGTCGTTTCGGTTGCTGGCGTTTCCAGTTCGTTCTGGATCACGATATAGGATTTATCAACCAGCGCAACACCCGTTTTGCGACTGCCAGCACTTCTTTACACAGAGCCGTCAGATCGATTGTTGCATTCATGAATGCAGGCGTTGCCGAGTGCGACGTTACCGCTTGTCTTACCCGCAACCTGCTGCAAACCCCCATTGATAGGGAGTGTATTATGCACGAAGTTATTGTAGCGAAATACCTGCCACCGCTGTGAGTTTTGTTTGCTATTCCACAAATCCACCCCTTTCGACTCCAACGACTCGTAGTTCTGCATCCCAAAATCCATAGCCCAACGCACACCGTCGGCTTCCATAATAAATGAGCCAACATCCATGTGCGCATGATTTACAGAAGGGCTACCCCCTTTCAGGCCCACATAAATAGCTAGTGAGTCCGACCAGGAAGACCGCATCAACGCTACTGGATTACGCCCTTCGCCAACCCAAAAGGTCGGCGAAGGCGCCTTAATATCATTCATGCCAATACCGTTGCTCCAAAGCATAACGGCCGGAAGCAGTCGGTTTCGAACAGGCTGTTTCGGAGCTTCATTTAGCAACCGGCTGCGTTCTACCCACCGTAATGAAGAGTTGTTAGCTTTTTGAGCAAACCAGAACATAGCGGGCTGTAATTCGCCTGATAAACCAGAATCAGAGTAATTGAAGGCGTAGCCCGAGGGGCCGGTCATGTTTTCCAGGTAACCCGCCGTTTTCAGAAAACCAGGTTTACTGGTCAGGCCGAAGTCCGTTCCAACTGAGTTTCTCGATGGCGCCGATGAGCATCACGTCGAAACTGGTTCCATACCTCCACCTCTGGATAAGCTCCATCCGGGCCATAGTCGGCCATGGGTAAAGCAACCGACTCGATGGCGCGGTTGATAACCCTTCTGGCAAGTTCGGGCTGGTCTTCATAAATAGCCAGCGCCCCATAGGTCATCCTGGCGTTACACACCTGATTCCACTTATGCGTCGTTCGTTGTTTTCGGTCTGATAAGTAGGTAGACCGGATAACTCACGGCAATGAAGCCAAGTGCGTATAGACTACTGGAAAAATCGCCAATGATAACGCCCAGTAAAAACAGGATGGATACAATCAGGAGTGTCCAGGTAGAAAAAGGATAGCCCCAGGCCCGCACGACGCGGGGTAGTTCCGGCTCCGTTTGACGAAGGCGAATCAGGGCCGCAAAACCCGACGCATAACACAACACAAAGAAAAACGTAGCGATATCAGACAGTTTGCTGTAGGTATTCGTCAGAATCATCAGAATGGATGCTCCGGCGGTTAGTAAGGTAGCGTTAACAGGGTGTACCACCTTCGTTTACGTGGGTAACAAACCGAAAAAACAGCCCATCGCGCCCCATGGCAAAAATGACGCGCGGATTAAACATGATCTGGGCATTGATAATACCCATGATGGAAATCATTAGCAGAAAGGTCACAATCTGAGCACTCCCTGCCCCAAATAACACCTGTACGGCATCGGCCGCCGGCAGTTTAGAGCCAGCCATTACTGATACGGGCAGCACATATAACAGCGCCAGATTGACCAAAATATAAATACCAATAATCAGTAGAACGCCACTAATCATGGACCGGGGCAGGTTACGACCGGGGTCAACGTCCTCTTCCGTGAAGTAAGCGGCAGTATGCCAGCCATCGTAGGTATAAAAAACAGACTGTAAGGCCGCCAGTACCCCCAGCCAGATTCCTCCTTCGGCCAATGGGCGTATGGTATCTACCGTAGCGCTGATTTAGCCGGTGTTATCACAAAACAAATAACGACAAATGCCAATAGGCCCACCGCTTTCAGCACACTCATTACCTCCTGCGCCCGGCTAGCCAGCCGTACCCCTACTGAGTGAAAAGCGACAAAGGCAACCAGAATTCCAATGGCAACCAGCTTCTGACTATTGGCCATTGATGGAAATAGGATGGCCGTATATTCACTCATTACAGCTGCACCAAAAGCCATGGCAGATACGCTCCCCAGCCAGCTACTGATACCAATGATAAAGCCCGCGTAATTACCAAAGGCTCGCCGGGCGTACACATACCAGGCCCCTACTTTGGGTAGCATCGTTCCCAATTCCATAACTGATAGGGAACCAATCAGGGCGTAAAGGCCAACTGCCAGCCATACCGCAATGATTAAGGCTGGGTTCCCGATGTCCTGCGCAATAGGACCGGGTTTGCGCAAAATTCCCGTACCCACCGTACCACCAATGGTTACGGCCACGCCAAATCCGACACCTAATAATTTCTTTAATTGATGCTGAGCCATAAGTCGGGTGATGGGAGAAGGGTGGGCAATCCTGCAATAATAGCGAAAAGTTTGTCCGCTGTTTTGGCCTCAAGCACTTTCTATCCATCCACGCGCGTTTTTCAGGGTACTATGTTCTTCCTGTTGGATACTACTCTTATCTTACCCTTCCATTTTCGTGTTAGATTGCGGATAGCCCTACTTGATTGCAAGGCTTAAACACACTATAACTGCTGTAAAATGGTTAATCTGCTATTTTTGTGCTGAAATTCATGGGTTTTCAAGTTAAATAGATGGCGGAGCGGATTAGTTACGGGAAAACGTGGTGGGGACAACAGTGGCTCAATGCCCTGACCAGCATCGACATGGCTAATCGCCTGCCGCGTGGTAAAACGTACGCGAACAAGGGTGCTGTGCAGGGGTTGCTCATTTCCAACAACCAGATTAGTGCCTCAATAAAAGGGTCGGCACCCCGGCCTTACAAAGCCAAACTGTCAGTACCACTTTTTACTGAACAGGAGAAAACGTCTCTGCTGACTGAAATCCGGGATAACCCCGCTATTCTGGCTCAACTACTAAACCGTCAGTTGCCGCCCGAACTGACCGAGTTCACGGTTAAGCGGGGTATCAATCTGTTTCCGCGCGATTTTCGGGACCTGAATATGGGTTGCTCCTGCCCCGATTATGCGGTGCCCTGCAAACACCTGGCAGCAGTCGTTTATATTATCGCCAACGAAATTGACCGGAACCCTTTTCTTGTTTTTCAATTGAAAGGACTGGGTATTCTGGACGAACTTCAGAAAGACCAGACCATGGCTATTGGCGGCAGTATGGGGAACGTTTTTTCATTCAAGGACATCTGTACGGATGAGCTACCCGATGAGGAAGACTGGCAACCCAATGAGAAAGTCCGTGCCCGACTGGATTTTGCCACTATCCAGCCCCTGTCAGAACAGCTACTAAGTTTGCTGGCTACCGATGTTACGTTTGCCAAAGGCGATTTCCATAAATCACTTACCAAAGCCTACAAACTATTCAGCAAGCCCACCGATACCATACAACCACTTACCCAGACTGACCATCCCAGCTTTAGTGATAGCATTGAGTTACAGCTTGATGAGGTAATGGCGATAAAAAAAATCAACATTTTCAGCGAACACGGCGAACCCCGTCCGCTACCCGGTCTGAAAATGAGCGACCTGATAGCATGGGTTGGTACACTCACGGAAGCCGACTGGCCCGAAATGAGTGATTCTGTCCGGGCGTTGTACCTCACCCATCAGTTTTCGGCCGCTTTATTACGGAAGGGGGCGGTTGTGCCGCAATTACTGCGCGTTGGGCCTGCCGAAGACCAGTATCGGGTGCGGTGGTTACCAGCTACCCTGAACGATGCGGTCCGACAGTTGACAGATTGGCTGGGAACACAAATCCCACCCGATATGCTCACGGTGCGCTGGCAAAAAGAATGGCTGGCCTTTTCCGGATGAGCAAGTTAGTGCTGACGCTCTGCTCGCTGTTTCTGCGCCGGGTTATCAAGCCCGCTACCATCGAACTTTGGGAGCGCTGGCCCCTCGAAGATGCCGACCGATTGTTTTTTGGTGTCGAAACGCTGCGCTTTGAAGGGTTTGGCCGTAAGGAAATGCCACTGGCCATTCAACTCTGGCTGAATGATTTTTTCCTGACCCACAAACGGTTTGTTCCTATTCTGGCCGTTGAGGATAGTGAACTGGGCGAGACCTCTCGGTGATGAGTTTCGGCTTAGATTGCTCATTCGTGACCGCGAAGCAGTTGTCGTTAATGGCGCACTGGACCAGCCAATTCCCTTCCCCGAATTGCTCACTAAAAAGAAACATGAACCCATCCGAATGGCCGTTTTGCAGGATTTACTGGTGCTCTCCCGGCACTTTCCCGATTTGGCTAAATTGACCAAAAACGGGTGGCCCTGCCTACCTTACCTACTCGCCCAGTCAGTTTGTGCAGGTTCTGCTCGATACATTGCCCCGAATGCAGTTCTCGGCATTGCGCTGTGGTTACCCAAGTCTCTGCAACATTGGGTTCGTCCGCAGGTGGGTGGTCGGCTGAAAGCGAAAGTGACTGCGAACAACGCGTTCATGCGGCTGGATGATATGCTTACGTTCGACTGGCAGGTAGCCCTGGGTAACGAGATGGTTAGTATGAACGAGTTTCAGAAATTGGTGGGGCGGTCAACGGGGTTGGTAAAAATCAAAGACCAGTACGTGCTCATCGACCCCAATGACCTAACCAAATTATACAGGCAACTCGAAAACCCACCTGAACTAACCGGCCCTGAGTTGCTCCGGGCCGCCTTGTCGGAAGAGTACAAGGGCGGACGGTTAGGTCTATCGGAGGAGGTGCGGAAGCTGGTGAGGAAGTTCACCGAAAGTGCAGCGCAACCACTTCCCAGCGCCCTGAACGCCACGCTTACGTCCCTATCAGCAACGCGGTTACGATTGGCTCATTAAAAATACGGCACTGGGTATGGGCAGTTTGCTGGCCGACGATATGGGTCTGGGTAAAACGATCCAAATCATCGCCTTGCTCCTAAAATTCAGGCAGGAGGGCCGGTTTAAGAAACAAAAGGGTTTAGTCGTTTTACCAACAACACTGCTCACCAACTGGCAGAAAGAAATTGACCGGTTTGCGCCGGAGCTACAGGCCCGGGTATACCACGGCTCAACCCGTAAACTTCCAACCGAAAAGGACACGTATGACTTACTGCTGACTACCTATGGCGTAGTACGCTCCGACCTCGACACCCTGAAAAAGATAACCTGGGCGGTAGTCGTTATCGATGAAGCGCAAAACATCAAGAACGCGGATACAGAACAGACGAAAGCCGTAAAAGCCCTGAAATCACCCGTTCGAATCGCCCTGAGTGGTACCCCTGTCGAAAACCGTTTATCGGAGTTCTGGAGCATTATGGACTTTGTCAACAAGGGGTACCTGGGTGGGTCGAGTAAGTTTAACGAGGAGTTCGGTAAGCCGATTCAGCAAGAGCGCGACCACCAGAAACTTGACCAGTTCCGGCGGGTAACCAGCCCTTTCCTGCTCCGTCGCGTCAAGACCGACAAGACTATTATCAGCGACCTGCCCGATAAAATCGAGACTAATCAATTTTGTACGCTTACGACCGAACAGGCTGCTTTGTACGAAAGTGTGGTGCAGGAAAGCATCCGGGCCATTGAAGCAAAAAGATGGCATTGCCCGCCGGGGGCTAGTCCTCAAGCTCATGACCGCCCTTAAGCAGATTGGTAACCATCCGCATCAGTACCTCAAGCGCGGGAATGATGCCCCGGCTATATCGGGTAAGGCCACGCTCCTGCTTACAGCTGCTCGAAAATATTTACGCCAGTCACGAGAAGGTGCTGATCTTTACCCAGTACGTGAAATGGGCGAACTACTCGCTCAGTTCATCGAGCAGGCGTTTGGTACGCCACCCCTATTTCTGCACGGCGGCACCTCTCGTCCCGAGCGCGACCGGATGGTTGAGCAGTTTCAAAAAAACCGTTCCGATCATACCTTTATTCTGTCGTTGAAGGCCGGTGGTACAGGCCTGAATTTGACGCAGGCCAACCACGTTATCCATTACGATTTGTGGTGGAATCCAGCGGTAGAAAGTCAGGCTACCGACCGGGCTTTCCGTATTGGTCAGACTAAAAATGTGCTGGTTTACCGGTTGATGAATCAGGGAACACTGGAGGAAAAAATTGACGCGATGATCCGCTCCAAACGAGAACTCGCCGACCTCAGCGTGAAAACCGGGGAAACCTGGCTGGGGGATTTGAGCGATGCGGAGTTGAAGGAACTGGTGAGTTTGGGGTAAAAAAAACACTCACCAGTTAGAGATTATACTTCTAACTGATGAGTGGCTCGAATCCAATCCTCGGCCATACAAAAAAAGGGGAAGGGTAACCGGAAAAGAAGCAGAAAGACTGATGGCGGATATAACAGCGTAAATTTCGGCAGTTCTATCCTATACGCACCTTCCGATTTGGGACATAATTTAGTGTATTTGGGACATTTTTCACCCTAATCTTCCCTTAAGCAGGCATGGATCCATTTTCTTTTATTTTTTCAACGAATTGGGTCGGGTTTTGATGGTAGTAATCCTTAAAGCTTTTAGTGAAGTGCGTGGCTGCTTTAAACCCAACCAATTCAGCCGTTTCGGTTACGTTTTTACCACTTAACAGGAAGTCTGCTGCCTTGCGAAGCCGGTAATGGCGAATAAGTTCGCCGGGACCTTCCATATGGGTCAGGCTACTTATTTTGCGCTGCAGTGTCTTGCGGCTCATTGATAATTGATTTGCCAGCCAGTCAACATTAAGTGATGTGTTTGACAGGTTTTCATCGAGTAGTTTGTAAAACTCCTGCAGGAAAGGATCATGTACCGTTTCGGCCGAAATAGGTATATCCAGATTCGATAGCTGTTGAGCATACCGTTGCTGTAGTTTCTGCTGAAGATCCAGCAGATTGTGTAACCGCAACTGAATTTCTTCTATCTGAAAGGGCTTGGTCAGGTATTCATCCGCCCCTTTTTTCAGGCCTGCCATTTTATTCTCCTGAGCGGTTTTAGCCGTCAGCAAAATCACGGCTATGTGGTTGGTGACAGGATGGGTTTTGATTCGTTCGGTCAATTCGTATCCATCCATTCTCGGCATCATTATATCCGAGATAACAACGTCGGGTAGTTCTTCCTGGGCTAATTGCCAGCCCGCTTCTCCATCTCCAGCACCCAAAACCCGATACGACCCGGCTAACTCACCGATCACAAATTGTCGTAATTCGTCATTGTCTTCAACAACCAGTATGAGCGGTTTACTTGATTCGCCAAGGAGGACTTTCTGAGGAATGCCTGCTATTTCTCCAGTAGAAAGGCTACCAGAGTCTGGCTCGATGTCAGGTATCGGCATGGGTAATGCATCCTCACTGGTTTCGGGTATAGGGTCAATGGGTACTAGTAACGTGAATTGAGTTCCTTCGTTTGGCTTGCTTTCTACGGTAACATTGCCCTGAATTACCTCCACTAACTCTTTCACCAGTGCCAGGCCAATGCCTGTACCCTCATAAGCACGGGTACGCGAGTCATCGACCTGATAAAAACGATCAAAAATATGCGGCAATTTTTCAGGTGGAATCCCAATACCCGTATCGGCAATCGTAATACGAACCCAGGAGCGATCTTCATTATTCACCGCTATCTACGGGTGCCACGGTAACCGAAACCTGCCCATCAGGCCCCGTAAATTTTACGGCATTTGATAACAGATTCGTTAAAACCTTTCCCCATTTGTCGGCATCGAATAAACCCTCTGGTATCGATTCACTAGACGTGTAAGACAATCGCACTCCTTTTTGTTCGGCCATCTGCCGGAAGGAGTTTACCAGCTGTTCAACAAATTCCGTTGCATTACCCCGCATCAGGGAAATAGTCATTCCACCCGCTTCCAGTTTAGAAAGATCAAGCAACTGGCTAATGAGATGGAGTAATTTGTTGGCATTTCCCTGAACGAGCCCTAGCTTATGGCGGGTCGTTTGATCAACTTTATTCTCCTTCAACAGACTCTCGACCGGGCCAATGATTAGTGATAACGGTGTACGGAATTCATGGGTGATATTGGAGAAAAATCGGCTTTTCATTTCATCAAGCACTTTCAATTGCCTGGTGTCCCGCTGGCTCAATTCCATTTCCTGCTTCTGTCGTATCCGATTTGTATAAAAACGGATATACCCGGCAAGCCCACTAACCAGGAAGAGCGCGTATAATCCGTACGCCCACCAGGTGGCCCACCAGGGCGGCCGGACAACGAAATGCATGGTGGCCTCTTTCCGATTCCAGATTCCGTCACTATTAGCCGCTTTCACCCGAAACGTATACGCTCCAGGATTCAGGTTCGGATACGTTACGTAGCGTTGGTTCACGTTTCTGACCCAGTGCTTGTCTACACCAACGAGTTGATAGGCATACTGATTTTGTTCGGGCAGCACGTACGTTAGTGCAGCAAACTCGAACGACAGAAAATTCTCATTGTGTTTCAGCACGAGCGTACTGTCCGTTAGAGGCCTGGGCTTCTCCATCACTTTCAAGCCAGTGATATGGACCGGGAACGGACGTTTGTTACTACATGATCTGGTTGGGAGTGAAGTACACAACGCCGTTCAGGCTGCCAAAAAAGACGCGGTTATCGTGTCGAAAGGCGGCATTCTCCAGAAATGTACTGCTGGGCAGGCCATCGCCACTGTCGTAGGTAAGGATCGTTTTTGTTTGTGGGTCAAACCGGCAAATTCCTTTGTTGGTGCTGAACCAGATATGACCAGCATTGTCGGACGTAATACTGGCAACGCTGTTGCTGGGTAGACCATCGCGGGTGGTAATGGCAGAGAACCGCTCCGTTCGTGGATCGAACCAGTTTAAACCGCCCTGGTGCGTACCAACCCAGATAATGCCCTTGTCATCTTCATAAATTGCTCTGACATCATTGCTGTTGAGGTGTCCGCGCCCCCCGGCAACGTAGTGGGTAAACTGACCCGTTTTGGGATTCAGCCGACACAGACCCTGTCGGGATACCAGTATCCATACATTGCCGGTTTGGCTAACGACCAACCCGGCAATGTACTTATCGGGTAACTCATTTTTGTTCCCCGGCTTGTAGGTGTAATACCGGTAGCGCTGCGTACGGCTATCGAACGAAGCAATGCCGCCGTCTCCGGCAATCCATACAGGACCACCTTTTCGTTGACTGATCAGCTCGACGTGTACACTGTCTGACGGGAATTTAAGGTACCGATCTGTTTTGTAATCCAGGTAATAGAGGTTGTTCCAGGTGCCAACCCACATGCCTTCCGACCCATTGGGAAACACCGTGTGTATGTAGTTTCTTGACTGATCTGGTTCGGGCGGCAGATTATCCAGTCGGTTGGTCCGCAAATTAACCCGGTATACGGTCCGCTCATTGGTAAACCACAGGCGATTGAGGCTGTCGACCAGTAAGCCTCTTGCTTTGTTGGCCGACAGGTTAACGCTACTTGTGTTGGGTATTACCTGATAGGAAAAAAACGGTTTGCTGGGTGCTGTTTCACGATCAATCCCATTGTCCGTGCCCACCCACATTATTCCCGCCCGATCATGGTAAACGGCCTGCGCATTATTGCTGCTGATTCCCCTTTGGTTGGTGGGGTCAGGATGGTACGTAAAAACGGTATTGTTTACCGGGTCTACCCGCTGCAATCCGTTCGTTGTACCTACCCATAAGACTCCTGCCGAACTCCGGTGGATTGAATTTAAGTAAACAAAAGGATTGACTTGTCCGCCCGGATTGTAGGAGACTAATTTAAATGGCTCATGACGCAGGTCGATCTGTATTAATCCCTGCCCTGCCGTACCCAGCCACAGGGTATTTCGATCATCCAGATAAAACGAAATAAATGTTGGCTGAAGCCCATTCTCTGCGGGGGCCGACATCAGCGTGAAGGTACCCGTTGCTCGGTCAAACAGATACAAGTCCCCGCAATGTAGCTACCCAAAACCGATGTTGCCGATCCTCAAACACGGTCTTAATGGGCAGGTCGCGTTGCGGTGATCGATACAGGGCGAAATGATGGGTGTCCGGATTATAGCGGGCCAGTCCGCCAAACGTACCCAGCCACAGGATGCCCTGCCTATCTTCATAAACGGAGTGCTGGTTGTTCCACCGTCCCGCGCTTTCGGCCTGGATTGGGTGGGGCGTAACCTGACCTGTTTTCTTATTAATCTCGTGCAGGCCCCCTCCTTCCGTTACAGCCCAGAGTCGGCCTTTCCGGTCTTCGCACATACCAGAAATCACATTGTTCTGTAAACTCCGGTTTTTGTTATTTAGATCGGCCTGAAGAACAGTGAATTTGTAGCCATCGTATTTGGAAAGCCCATCATTGGTGCCAAACCAGATATAGCCTTCCCGATCCTGAAGAATACAGTTTACTGAATTATTAGAAAGGCCGTCTTTAGTGGATAAGTGTTCGAAGTTGTTACTCTTCGCTAATGAAGAAGCCGCGCTCAGGCTATCAAAGCGGTAGTGCTGGGCTACGCTTTTTGTCAAACAAACCAGTAGAAATATGGTCAGATAATAGCGCACAGGACATTTACTAGTGCTACAAGTTTACCGGCAACCGTCATTTATTTCGATTGACCGGTAAACTTGATGCTGAATTAAGTGAGCACCGGTTAGCAATTTACACTTTTTTCGGGTCGGGATGCGTCCAGGGATCGCGATACGCACGGGTGAGGAGTTTGGTAGCTTCTTTATCCCCAACGACTTCACGCTTTTGGGGGTCGTATACGAGTGGCCGACCGGTTTTCATGGCCATATTAGCCAGAATGCAACTAGCCGTTGAAATGTGCCCTTCCTCAATATCCGCAACGGGCCGACTCTGCTTGTCAATAGCATCCAGGAAGTTGAGCATGTGCAGCCGGGTAGCCGGAGCAGCATTTAGCTCAATTTTTGGATTGGTTGCCTCGGTCACATCCTCCGGGTATTTTTCCTTCTCGTACAGCACGTCGAAGTGAATTTTTTCCCCCTTGCCATCTGGAATAAAGTCGGCCTGCATCGTGCTGGCCCACAGCGTGCCTTTTTCTCCGTAGAGCGTAAACGACCAGGGATAGTCCGGATTAGTAGGCGTGCCCCAGGTTTTATGATGCCATACGCAGTTTAGTTCATCGTACTCGAATATAGCCGATTGCGTATCGGAAATATTCGATTTCCCTTCTTTCTGAACATAAATCCCCCCCGTTGAGCTAATACGTTTTGGCCAGCCAAGCTTCAGCATCCAGCGAACCGTATCGAACATGTGCACGCACATATCACCGGTTATTCCATTGCCATATTCCATAAATGTCCGCCACCAGCGTACGTGGGGCAGGCCATCGTAAGGCCGGAGGGGTGCAGGGCCCTGTCCACATATTGTAATCCAGAAAGTCAGGAATAGCCTGTACGGGTGGATTGCCATTGTTGCGCATATGAAGATCGCAGGACATTTCTACGTGAGAGATTTTACCGAGCAAACCAGCATCCACGATTCTCTTTTTGGCGTCAATCAGGTGGGGCGTACTTTTCCGCTGCGTGCCTACCTGCACTACTTTATTGTATTTCCGGGCGGCCGCTACCATGGCTTCTCCCTCCATTACATCCACGCTAATGGGTTTTTGCACATAGACATTGGCGCCCGCTTTTACGGCATCAATCATTTGCAGCGCGTGCCAGTGGTCGGGGGTGCCAATGAGTACGATATCCATCTCATTCTCGGCCAGCATCTTTTGGTAATCCCCATATAGCCTTGGGGGTTTTACCCGATTTCTGCCGCTGACTCACCAGTTTAGCGGCATCGGCCAGCATATTTTTATCCACATCACAAAGCGCAACGACCTCTACCGGAGCAACCTGAATAAGGCGGAATAAATCACTTTTGCCGTACCAGCCCGTACCAATCAGGCCAACACGCATGGTTTTAGCCGGATTAATAAGGTCCATACCCCTGGCTCCAAATGTGGAGAGGGCGAGGGAGGCTGTGGTGCCCTGTAAAAAACGACGACGGTTAATATTGAACAGTTCCATGCGAATTGGGGATTGCAGGCTCAGAGCCAGGATTTAGGTAACTAATTTAATGTAAGAGTGCCAGTACCGCTTCATCGCCCATAACGGCATTGGCCGGACGGGGATGTTCGGCAGTAAATACCTGTAAGTCAGTTGGCGTGAGTAGTTTATTGGGGGATTCGTCAATCTGGCCGTTTTTCAGCACCCGGTTTAAATCCAGCTTCAGGTGCTTGGCCAGAAACCGGTAGGCAGCCGTGCGTTTGCTGGGGCCATAATCATGGCCTTCATCAGGCAGATGAACATTTTTTACCCGGTCCTGTTGCTCCGTAATAACCATAAATGTTCTGAATGTAAGGAAACTCAACCTCGGGTGTATGTTTGGTCCAGTCTTTCCCGTCCGAGATCAGCAACATGGGTCTGGGAGCCGCCAGGGCCGCAATTTCTACATTACTGGTTTGATGCGTCGGGCGTTTATGAATCGGCATGCCACTCTCGCAAACGCATCCACCAAAAAATACGACGATACCATCACCACCGGCACCGAGACGTTCACCCGGGAGTCGAGGGCGGTCAGCAAAAACGTCTGTGTTCCCCCACCCGATTCCCCCGATACGCCAATGCGGGTCTTATCTACCTCGGGTAAGCTGGTCAGAAAATCCAGAGAGCGGATGCCGTTCAGGGTTTGCAGGGTCAGGGCTTTGATAATTTTATGGTCGCATTGCTTCGAATCGCCATAGCCAAGCATATCATAAATAAAGACAACGGCCCCCATACGGGCCAGCGTAGCGCAACGCTGCTGCGCCTGCTCCAGAAAGCGGGCATCCAGTTTAGGCGCGTGCCCATGCGGGCAAAGAATCCCGGCCGATTTACCGGATGAATTTAAAGGACGATACAGATTACCCGTTACAAACAGACCCGGCAGACTTTCGAACGCTACATTTTCAACGGTGTAGCCGTCCATGTTCCGAAGGCTGTGCCGAATGGGTTTTAGCGGAGCAAATTTAGGCTTGGCGGGTAAGTTCATCCCCTCCCGCAACCCCTTCCGAATCAGCGAGCGCGGGTTTCCCAGCTGGCCGGTCATGGTACGTACTGGCAAACGTCTTTAAAGCCTCAGCTCCCTGCTCTTCTGTAAAATACGCACCCTGGCATAAATCCGGCCGGGCGGGATTAGGCTGGGCCATGGCACCCGCTATGCCACAGACATAACAGATGATACCATGTTGAATCGTCATGGTTAGTTCAGAAGGAGTTGACTTATTCTCCTACTTTTTCAAGGTCGGCCAGCGTCCATGCTTTCGTTCGCCCGTTGGTTTGCTCCCGTATTCTTTTCACGTCTTCGGGTTGCACAATAGGCTTAAAATTCCGTCGTTTCAGGAATTCGGGTGGTGGGCCACTACCCGTTGGCTGCTGGCCGGGCGGACGGATATAGGGTGGAAAATTGCCCGTATAGCCAAACTCATAGCGGATATAACTCAGTACGGAAGCCATCCATTCATCGTCATTGGCACTCATGGATGGCATCACATCAGGGTAGGTTTTCTCATCGACCGGGCCCGACAAGCCATTCAGCAAAATCTTGATTAGCACATCCTTGCTCACCCACAACCCGCTTCGATGCAAATAAAGGGGGAGCCACCATACTGCTCCCGCCAACGGCTAAGCCTTTCCCATCGGGGCCGTGGCAGGATGCACAAAGCGTCTTGAAGGTATTGGCACCAGCCAGAACCAGATTTCCGGTCGGCGGGTTCGAGCCGACCCAGCCGCAGGCCGTATGTTTTAACCGCGTCGTTTTTCAACAGGCTTTTCTGGGCACTGGCCAGCATTTCATTGTTGGCACTCTGCTCAATAACTTCAGTTGCCAGTGCATTGGCAGCCGGGACTTTGCTCTGGTGCAGAGACAGTACCAACTGGGTACGTACATCGTAGCTGGGGTCATTTTTCAGCTCCCGCAGCTTATCAATAACCTGGCTATCGTCCTGTTTTAGGTACTGCTCACTAATCCAGACAGCCGCCCGGCGCAATTGCGGGTCCTGGTCTTTCATAACCTGCAAACAACAGGTCTTTATCAATGGCCTCCAGTCCTTCCAGCGTCCATAATGCATGAAGCCGTCCCAGGGTATTCGCCTTACCGGTTACCATTTGTTTCAGCGCAGGCACTACGGATTTATCATTCAGAATAACGAGTTGTTTCTGGGCATTATCACGCCACCAGCCGTTCGGATGGTCGAGGTAGGTAACTAGTTTGCTGGCGGGTTCATCGAGCATATGCGGCATAGGCCCCGGTTTCATCCCATCATGTACCAGCCGGTAAATACGACCGTGCTGCACGTTTTTATCGAGTCCCAACCGCTGAATCTGGGGCCGCAGGTAAGAGCCTTTCGGGGTCCACTGCGATTCCTGAATAATTCCCCGGTTCATATCCACAATATACAGGCAGCCATCTGGGCCGGTATAGGTGTTGACCGGGCGGAAATTCATATCCGTCGACGCAATGAACTCCTGCTGATTATAGGCATTTTCGAGCGTTAGTTTCCCATTGGTGTTGATCACTTTGGCCCGGCGGATAATTCGGGCAACGGGTTCGCCAATCAGGTAATCGCCAACCAGATCGGCCGGGAGTTTATCACCCCGAAAAATAGACTGGCCATTGCTGGCGGTAAAGTGATTCAGGGTACTGTCGGGTAACCGAAGCCGCGCTAATCCACCCTGAATATCGGGCGTAGTCATAATTGGCCAAACGGCATTGAACTCCTGCGAATACTGATCCGGGAATTCAAGCCCGCCGTAAACCGGATTTATCTGAAAACCAGATGCCGGAATTTCACCCCCTGCCCGCGAGAAAAACAACCGACCGTAGTTATCGTGCGTTAGTCCCCATTGTCCGTTGGAGCCACTAGGCAGCGAATCGGCCTTGAACATTCCATTTTTATACCGAAACCGAACCGGATCAACCGTTACGTAAATCCAGTTGTCCAGATTCCAGTCCAGGCCACTGCGCTGGTGTTCCAGGTTACCGGGTGCTTTTTTCCCGACTTTGATAAACGGCCCTTTTCGCATCGGCCACGCCATCGCCATTGGTGTCTTTATAACTACAAACGTCGTAGGTATCGGTTTCATTGACCAGCAGTTCGTGGTCAACGCACAGGAGCATGCGGGGTAGCAGCAGCTTATCGATAAAGACGGAACTCTTGTCCATTTTCCCGTCATTATTCGTGTCTTCCAGCAGCATGACCCGGCTGATGGGCGCGTGCTCATTGGTGCCATCCACATCCTGCATGTACGTATCCATTTCGGCCACATACATTTTGGCGTTCCCATCCCAGGCAATGGCTACCGGCTCCCGAATCATTGGGTCGCTGGCAACCAGTTCCATGTGGTAGCCCTTGGGTACCCGAAATGAGCGCAAACTTTGCTCCGGTGTTAACTGCGCCGGGGATGGATTGACGGTAAAAGCGGGAACGGTATCGACCTGATGTGAAGCCTGTTGAGAGTTCTGACCAACAGATTGACCTGTTCGCTGAGCCACCTGGCAGGTAACTACCAGCATAGAAGAGACAAGCAACCCCGGCAGCCAAAGGTTACGATTCATAGGTGTTGGTCTTAACTAAAACCAAAAGATGATTTTGCGTAAACTCTTACTCCATACGAAGGCTGAACCCGCTGCAAAATCTGAATTACCGGGGGATGTCACCCCGTTTCAGGGCTTTTACGGCGTAATCGGCCGCACGGGCAGAAAGTGCCATGTAGGTTAGTGACGGGTTTTGGCAGGGTGAAGAGGTCATGCTGGCACCATCCGTACAGAACACGTTTTTTACGCGTGATGCTGATTGAATTTATTGAAAACCGAATTTTTGGGCGATGGTTCCCATGCGGGCCGTTCCCATTTCGTGAATACTTAGCCCCGGATGGGCCTGTGCATCGAAGCCATTGATGTTTGAAAACCCGCTTTCTCCAGCATCAGCACGGCCTGATCGTGCGCGTCCTTCCGCATCAGGGTTTCGTTTTCGCGGTAATGAACATCCATTTTCAGCACGGGCTGCCCCCATTTATCCTTGACATCCGTCGGTGAGGAACACCCGGTTATCTTCGTACGGCATACACTCGCCAAACGCATCCAGCGTAATCTTCCAGGTACCAAACTGGGTGGCCTTCTCCTTAAAATCAGCCCCAAACCCGGTTTCGCTATGAGCGTGTTCCCAATTTTCGCGGTTGGTGTACACTTCAAACCCATACCCCCGTTTAAACGGTTGCTTTTCCTGACCCGCCAGATTCCGGAAACGGGGAATATACAGCCCCGCCGGATGCCGCCCGTAATAGTACTTGTCCAGATCGTGGTCATAGTCTGCCCGCGCTCCAACGTGGAAATGGTGGTCCATTACGTTACGACCCAATTGCCCGCTATCGTCCATGCCATTCGGGAAACGGCTGGACGTGGAGTTCATCAGGATGTAGGTAGACCCCAGAGCCGAGGCATTTAGAAAAATTATACTGGCAGTGAACTCGTGCCATTCGTGCGTTTCCTCATCAATAACCCGAACGCCCGTTGCCAGGCCGGTCTTCTGGTTGTAGATGATGGAATTAACAATGGAATGCGGTCGAACCGTAAGTCGTTTGGTTCGGCGGGCTGCGGGCAGGGTGGCCGACTGCGTGCTAAAATACGCACCATACGGGCAGCCGCGCATACACAGGTTGCGGTACTGGCACTTGGCCCGACCCAAATTCATCTGCTCCTGCGTAGGAGCCGTCAGGTGAGCAGCGCGCGCCGAAATCACTTTCCGGTCTGGAAACTCGCTATTTACCGATTGCCGAAGGTGTGCTTCTACACAGTTATCGGGCATAGCGGGTTGAAACTGCCCATCGGGCAGGTGTGGCAGACCATCACGGGTACCAGCAATCCCGGCAAACTTCTCCACGTAATCGTACCAGGGTGCGATATCTTTATACCGAATTGGCCAGTCGGTGGCGATACCCTCTTTGGCATTGGCTTCGAAATCCAGGTCTGAGAACCGAAAGGAATACCGCCCCCACATCAGCGACCGGCCACCCAGATGATAGCCCCGAATCCAGTCGAAGGGTTTTTCTTCGACGTACGGATTGTCCAGGTCATTGACAAATTGCTGATGCGTGGCTTCGGTGATGGTAAAGCCTGTTCGGTTCTGCACGGGATAGTTTTTCAACATATCCAGCGGCATGGCCTGGTTATGATGGGGAAACTGCCAGGGGTCCATCGTGGCCGTGTGGTAGTCCGTAACGTGCTCAATCATACGTCCCCGCTCCAGCAGTAATACGTTCAGTCCTTTCTCGCACAATTCCTTGGCTGACCAGCCCCCGCTGATGCCCGACCCGACGACGATGGCGTCAAACTTTTTCCCGGATGGAACAGGCGGGTAGGCGGAGGCTTTGGACTGACTCATGGCAAAAGGGTTTTGATAAGAACTCAGATTTTCGCTTGTCTTCTGTAGTAGCCGCTAGTACCAACCGAAACATCCTGTACGATAACTGCCTTGCGCGCTCATTTCACCTGACAAGCGCCAGGGCTTTTTGACCGACTGAAGCTTGTAGGAAAGGTTACGGTTGCCGGGGAGGCTGATTTTTTACCGGTTCCGGCGAAACCCGACTGGGGCGGTTGAACCCGTCCCGGTACCGGTTACGCAATTGCTGAATGGTGTTAATGAGGTCATAATCTTCGGCCTTTAGCAAAAACTCATCATCCAGATCGCAGAAGTCGAAGAAGCGGTCTATTTCATCCGCTTTCAGGTCGGTAGATTGCTCAGTTAGTAACCGAAAGCGTTCGAGGGCCAGGGCGTGACGCCGATCCTGCTGCATAATATAATAGGCTTTCCGGTCCGATTTGGGCCGTTTACCGAACATTTCGTACAGCAGGGTTACCCCCGCGCCATCAGCCAGTCGGTCGAAAGTTTGCTCACCGGTAACTTTTTTGGAGGCAACCGGTTCATCGAGAATCTGCTGGATTTCCCGTTTTACTTCCTCGTACCGCTTCCCTACCACGGTCACTTCATCCAGTTCCATTACTCGGTAAGGCATGGGCGGGAGCGCCTTCGCAACAAGGGTGGGATTAACAGACCCATCATACTTAATACCCGTGCGGTTGTAAAGCTGACTGGTAATGATAAGCGAGTCGCCAGGTTGAACGGTCATGAAAAAACGCCCGCTTTCGTTTGTACGCCCCCGCTGCCGGGTACGCTGATTAACAACGGTCACTTTATTGACCGCCGATTTGGTTGTCTGGTCAATGACGGTCCCAACCACGTATTTCCCCTGTGCCCACGCCTGGCCCGACCAGCTCAGTAAGCTGGTAAGTAAGAGCAGAAAAAACATTTTTTGGGGCATAGTAAAGCGATGAAAAACAAAAATACGGTTTTTGCGTGTCTGCTATTCTTAAAAATCCTTAACCAGCCCCTGTAGCCGGTTGAGGGTAATATCCGTAAAATCCTGTGCTACATCATCCACAAACGAATAGAGTTCATCCGGTGTCTGGGTTGTAGCCATGCCCACAACAATAGCGCCCGATGCTTTGGCGGCCTGAATGCCCGTCATTGAATCCTCAAAGATGACGCAGTCTGCCGGTTCAACGCCGAGCATTTTCATCGCCTTCTCATAGATTTCGGGGTCTGGTTTGGGATGCTTAACCATACTCTCGTTCAACAGGGCATCGAAATAGGACCGAATATCGAGCGTATCCATGACGAAATCAAGATTCTCGGCCGGGGCCGATGTCGCCACAGCCAGTTTTAAACCAGCTTCTTTCAAGACCTTAAGAAAAGCAATAAGGCCGGCCACGGGCGTTATATCCGGCTGATATATTTCCCGGAACAATGCTTCTTTTTCATGGCTGAGCTGATGAACTTCCTCCGGTGTCAGCGTCATACCGGCAAATAGATGAGCCACAATATCGGCGTTGTGCTTACCCGAAACGTGTTGCAAAAAATCGGCATCGCTCAGGGTTTTGCCATTGCGCTGGTAGTACTCCCGCCATGCGGTACGGTGGTGCGGGTTGGTGTCTACCAATACCCCATCCATATCAAAAATTACTGCTTTCATGGTTTGATGTTTATGTTCGTAGTTTGACGTTCGTATTTACTGACGTGAAGAGGTACTGCCGGAGGAGGAACAAGCGTTAAACCCCACCAGGGGCCCGGCGCACCCATCAAACTACTTGATTTTAACTATCGTCACTCCCGCCCCGCCCCGGTCGGCGTGTTCGTCTTCCATCTTGCCTACCTGTTTGTAGCCACGCAGGTGATTTCGCACGAGGGTTCGCAGAATACCGTCTCCCTTACCGTGTACAATGCGGAGTTCCGGATAACCAAGCATCAGCGCATCATCGAAAAAACGGTCTACTTCGCCAATGGCCTCCTCACCCCGTTTGCCCCGAATGTCGAGGTTGAAGCTAAAGTTCTGCATCTTCTCGTTCATGTCGATACCCTGACTGCGGGGCCGGTCGTCGCGCACATCGGTAGCGGCTTTGAACGTTTTCTTACTGACCTTTTCGAGTCGGTTTAGTTTAACGTTCGATTTCAGATCGCCAATACGAATTTCAGCATCTTTCCCGCGAAGGGCCAATACCTCCCCAATGGTCGATTGTCCTGCTACCCGAACGTAGCTCCCGACGGTGATTGCTCCGCCATCGTTTTCAAATTCTTCCTCGACCGACCTGGGAGTTTCAGCAACGACAGGCTCGGGCTTTAGTTCGAGTTGCTCAAACCGTTCGAGTTCCTGCCGTACCAGTTTGGTTGGCTCCCGCTCGGCCTTGTTTTCTTTTATTTCCCGAATGGTGTTCTCAATCCGCTGATTGGCTTCCTGCACCAGCGTTTTGGCTTTCTGCTTTGCATCATTGATAAGTTTCTTCTGTTCATTGTCCAGGCGCGTTTTCAGGGCTGTATATTCAGCCAGTTGCTGGGCTACTTTACGCTGATTGATGCTTATTTCCAGGTTTTTCTCCGAGAAAACCCGCTTCTCAATGTCCAGTTCCTTCAGCAATTTCTCGAAACTCACCTGCTGATTACCCAGCTTTTCTTTGGCCCGGTCAATAACGCCTTTCGGCAAACCAATTTTCTGCGCAATCTCGAACGCAAACGAAGAGCCCGGTCGCCCGATTTCCAACTGGTAGAGGGGTTCCAGATGTTCGCCATCAAAACGCATGGCTCCATTTATCAGGCCGGCTGTTTTATCGGCCATTACTTTCAGGTTCGTGTAGTGGGTGTTTACCACACCATAGGCCCCGGATTTATTAAGATCTTCCAGTATGGACTCGGCAATGGCACCACCCAGGCCCGGTTCCGTTCCCGTACCGAATTCGTCGATGAGAAACAGCGTCCGCTTATTGGCCCCAATCAGGAACTGCTTCATGGCCGTGAGGTGCGATGAGTACGTACTGAGGTCATTTTCCAGCGATTGTTCATCACCAATATCAATGAACAGATTCTGGAAAATGCCCATCTCTGAATACTCATTCATGGGTACCAGCAGACCGCACTGGAGCATATACTGCACCAGACCAAGGGTTTTTAGCGCCACTGATTTACCCCCCGCATTGGGTCCTGAAATAATCAGGATCCGGTCCTGTTGATCCAGGCGAACGCTTAGCGGGATAACGGCTTTTCCCTGCCGGTTGAATGACAGATACAGCAATGGATGCCGGGTGTCCGTCCAGTCAATCAGCGGTCGTTCCTGAAGTTTGGGCATGACCGCATTCAACTGAATGGCCAATTTGGCTTTAGCCCGGATAAAATCAATCTGCGCCAGAAAATTGATGGCCTTTTTCAGCTCCTCCAAATGCGGACGAATCTGGTCGGTCAGGGCCAGCAGAATCCGGTAGATTTCTCGCCGTTCTTCGTACTCCAGTTCGCGCACTTCGTTGTTGGCGTCGAACACCTCGGCGGGTTCTATAAACACCGTTTGCCCCGTCTGCGACTCGTCGTGTATGAATCCCTTGATCTTGCGTTTGTGCTCGGCGGCAATCGGAATCACCAGCCGGCCTCCCCGAATGGTGAGGGACAGGTCGTCAGGAATCCAGCCGTTTTGCCGGGCTTGTCGCAATATGCTGTCCAGTCGTTTGCGAAGGTTAGCCTGCTCACTGATGATGCGCCGACGAATACTGGCCAGTTCGGGCGAGGCCGAATCGCGGACGTTGCCCCGGTCGTCAATGACACGTTCCAGGCTGTCGGGTATTTTTTTATCAACACCCACCGGACCAGCCAGTTCGCGCAGGAACGGGAAGTTATTGTCCTCGCGTTTGGTCAGGAATCGCAGGCAATCCTGAACCGTACGCAGCACTAATTTCAGGTCAAAAAATTCGGCTTCGGTCAGGGCAAGACCTTCTACGCGGGCACGGTTTAACTGAGACCGAACGTCAAGGTAATTACTGTTCGGGAAGTCGGGTTCGTACTGAACGATCTGCTTGAACTCGGTTGTTTGCCGCAGCAGTTTGTCAATCAGTTGTAGGTTGTCAGTAAAGCGAATTTTCTCCACATAATCCTGCCCCAACGGACTGATACAGGCTTCTTTCAGCCGTTCGCGGATAGTATCGAACCCTAATTTAGTTTCTAACGTATTGGGATAAAGCATTGTAAAAAGCCGTCCGTTCGGAATCAGCTCATAGAAAAGCGGTTAGTGGGCCTACCCGAAAAGGGCAGCACTACTCTATAACCATAGACGTAAAAAGAGGGTTCGTCATTCACCGCAGATGCTCCAGCCGTTCAAGCATTTCCAGGCATGACCGGCTATTGTGGTAAGGGGCTTTCCACATGCTGATTTTGTCGGTGCCCAACACCTGGTGGTCAATGGTTACGCCACTGAACCATTCGCCATTTTTGAGATCAAGCAGGTACTTTTTAATGAACTCCCAACTACGGACTGACTTATCCAGAAACGCCTTTTCGTGCGTAAGCTGATACGCATTCATAAATCCAACCATCGCTTCAGCCAGTACCCACCAGGAGCGTTCGGTGTTGAGATGACCGTTAGGCTCGAGTTCGTAATGCATCCCGCCGTCGCTGGGATCAAAGCCGGTTGTAGCAGCACGGGCCATGTTGATAGCCAATGTGCGGATGGTTTTCTGCAGGGGCTTATCCGCTGCGTTCTTTTCTGCCAGCAAGTCGGCGGCTTCGGGTAAAAGCCAGGAGGCTTCAATGTCGTGCCCGTATGAAATCGCCGTCCGCCGTATGGTCCAGTCGTTATCCATAAACAAGTTCATGCGGTACGTTTTAGGATCGACTATATGATCGATAAAGACACGGAGCATTCCCCGTATCTGATCGGCAACCGATTTGTCTGGCCAAACATGGTATAGACTTGTGAACGACTCCAGCAGGTGCAGGCTGGTGTTCATGGTCTTGCTTTCCCGATTCTCATACTTGCTAATGATGTAGTCCGTCGCGGGTGACCAGTCCTGCGCCATTGCTTCGACGAAACCGCCTTTTTTGGCGTCATAAGCGAACCTTACCATGTGCTGAAACTGGACTTTGGCCAGCGCCAGCGCAGGGGCAGAACGGGTGGCGCGTACGTACTCGCTCAACCCATAGAGCGCAAATGCCTGTCCATAGAGGTGTTTAAGCGGGTACTTAGGTTGACCATCAGCCGTTACGGACCAATATACACCACCATACTTAGAGTCGATAAAGTGTCGTTGCAGGTATTGAAAAGCCTGATCTGCCGTAGTGCGGTATTCCTCGTGGTGCGTATGCCGCAGGGCCGCCGAGAACGACCACAAAATGCGGGCATTGAGCACAATTCCCTTGTCGGCATTGCTATCAGGCTGATTCTGGTAATTAACCCGACCATAGAAACCACCCTGTTCAGCATCGGGTGCGTACCGTTGCCAGTAAGCCAGAATATCTTTGTGTTCCTGCCGCAATTCGGCGCGGAGTTGAGCGAGATCCATCGGGTTTATTGATGAGTTATACGTGGGCAAACTGGACTTATTCGGAATAAGGTGCCCAAATAACCAGACTACTCATTCGTCATTAAATGCAAAACGCTCACTCTGTTGGGAGAGTGAGCGTTTGACTAAACCAGTATTACAAATCAATAACCAGGATTTTGCTTCAGCATACCTTTCTGAAGGTCAATCTGCGTTTGGGGAATAGGCATATACTCATCTTTACCCGCTGTGAACTTGGCACCTAAGAAGCCTGTAGGCAACAAAGGAGCTTCGTACGCCAGATAAGCGTTCAGTACAGGAGCGGCAATACCCCAACGAACAAGGTCGTAGAACCGGTGGCCTTCGCCCGATAGTTCCAACTTGCGCTCAAACTGAACGGCGGTGCGAGCAGCTACTTTATCAGCAAAAGCGGGGTAAGGGCTGATCACGTAGTTTGCAGATGCTTTGCCACCCTGCATAACGAAACCAGCAGGATTTGCGGCCCGTGCGCGAACCAGGTTCACATACTCCACGGCTTTAGCCAGGGTACCTACTTCAACTTCAGCTTCAGCAGCCATCAGCAACACATCGGCGTACCGGATGATGTTGTAATTGATGGCCGAATAACCATCCGTCCAGGAGCTACCGTCGGTTAGCACTTTACTCTGCGTTTTGTAGAAGACAAACTTCTTTGGCGAGTAAGGACCAGCAAAGCCCTGGTCACGAATCCAGTCCAGACCTGGGTGTGGTTGCCAATCCAGATACTGGATACCCCGGCGACCGATAGAGTGGTCCAAACGAGGGTCAACCGGACCGGCATCTAGTGTAAAGGCAACCTTCGAGTCAATACCCTGATCTGTTTTCAGGGCATTAGCGGCCGAATTGTATGAACCGTCCAATAAGGGAAGGCCGTTGGCATTCGTACGGAACGAGTTGGCTAACTCAAAGCTGGGCGCAAAGAACCCGCAGCAACCGGCCGGGCCGTTAGAACCTGTGTTGTAAGGAAAGTTCAGCACCAAATCCGGGTTGGCATTGTCAGAGCTACCAGCATTGGCAGCCGCCTGAATAGCAAATACAGACTCTTCGTTGTTATCAAATTCCGCATTGAATACGCGGGAGTACATAGGAACCAGACCGTATTTCTTACCATTAGCCGTTTTACCATTGGCAATGATCAGATCGAACAGGGCCTTTGCTTCTGCATATTTCTTCTGGTACATATACGCTTTAGCCAGATAAGAAGCGGCAGCCCACTTATTGGCACGGCCGGCAGCGCCTGGTGATTCGACCAGGTTATCATAGGCGAACTTAAAATCTGCCTCAATTTGGGGCCAGATACTCGCATCGTTACCTACCTCAGTGATGCCTACTCCGTAATCCTTTGTTTCGTCAACGTAAGGAACCATGTTGAACGCCCGCTTCAGCTCGAAGTAGTAATGACCACGCAGAAAGCGCGCTTCGCCCGTGATGCGTTTTTTATCATCAGCTGACACGTCAGGTCCAGCTGATGCCAGCGTCCGAAGGGTGGCATTGGAGCGGCTTACGCCCTCGAACATAGCCCGCCACTTCGCATTTACTTCACCACTGGCAGCCTGTAACTCATACCGTTGATAAGGGGTCAAGGCGTTAAAATCACCCGAGTTGGAGCCTTTGTTAGCATCACCGCCCGAAATGCTACCCCGTACCCAGTTGTAGGAACTGGCCGACTGACTGTAACCACGAGCATTTAACTGAGAATAGGCACCAAGTAACAGACCATCAAGACCAGGCTTTGTGGTTAGCTGAGGACCAGCTAGCTGACCGGTAGGAACCACGGTAAGGAACTGATCCTTACAGGCAATCGTGATACAAGAAAGCAGTACCAGTAGGCCCGCTCCTTTTTTTATTGTGTTTTTCATCTTTTTGATTTCGAGTATAAACGTTATCAGAGCCAGACTGGGAGGAAACTCTTGGCTCTTCCTCCCAGACTGGTTTTCTATTAGAAACCAATGCTTAAACCTACATTATAGCTCCGGGTAAGTGGGTAGTTACCTACGTCAATACCAAAGTTAGAATCGGCATTACCGCCAACGGCAGGATCAAGACCGGTGTACTTTGTAATGGTGAACAGGTTGTTTGCCGAGGCTGAAATCCTTACCCGCTGTAAGCCAATGGAATTCAGCATTGTAGTGGGCAGATTGTAACCGACAGACACGTTCTGTAACCGGAAGTACGAGCCATCTTCCACGTAGTATGAATTAGGCACGGTGTTGGTGCTGAAGTTCGATACTCCTTCAAAAATGGGGATGTTCGTGTTGGTGTTTGTAGGTGTCCAGGAGTCCAGAACACGAGCACTAACTGCTGCGCCCGTAAAGGAGGGATAGAAATCCGTGAACCATTTCGAGTTGTTGAAAATCTTGTTACCCAGGGATGTGTAGGCGTAGGTATTGAAGTCAAAGCCTTTGTAACGCAGGGTTAGATTAATACCACCGTTGAACTTTGGAACCGGGCTACCCAGGAACGTGCGGTCATCCGCCGTAATTTTCCCATCACCATTTAGGTCAGCGTACCGGAACCGGCCTAATCCGGCACCTTCCTGCGTTGGAGCACTCTTCACTTCTTCGGCTGTGTTGAACAGGCTAACTACCTGATAGCCAAAGAATGAAGAAATAGACTGTCCCTCCTGATTACGAACAACGTTTCCGTTCAGACGTGTACCACCCGCATCAAAATAGGTGTTGCCTGGTGCAAGCGACTGGATTTCATTCTTCAGGAAACCACCCGTTGCATTTAGTTCGTAGGTTAAATCACCCGTAATCTTGCCGCGGGTAATAACCTGAATATCAACGCCCTGGTTACGCATGCTGGCAATGTTTACCGCTGGTGCGCTGGCGCGGTCGCCAATTACTCCGGCAAGTGGAACCGTGTACAGCAGGTCCCGGGTATCTTTCCGCCACAGGTCGAAAATAACTTCCAAGCGGTTGTTCAGGAATGATCCGTCGATACCAAAGTTGCTGGTCGTACTGGTTTCCCACTTAGCGTCGGCATTACCAATCCGGCTCCGGAAGAAGCCCGGGCTTATGGATGTGTTTGCCCCGTTGATGTCATAGCCATTACCTGGGTTAGATGCGAACAGGCTGTATTGGTTGTTTGGGTCAACGTTGTTCGAGTTACCCATTAGTCCATAACCACCCCGAATTTTCAGGTCTGATACCCAGGGAAGATCTTTCATGAAATTCTCCGACGATATGCGCCACGCTGCCGAAACGGCTGGGAATACACCATACCGGTTGTTGGCACCAAAACGGGACGAACCATCGCGACGAACAACACCGGTCAGAATGTACTTGTCGTTGTAGATGTAGTTAACCCGGCTAAACAGCGAGTAGAAGTTTACACCGCTAAACAAATCACTGTTGGCCTGACGACCTGTAGTGGCTAGGTTACTGAGCGATACGTAGGAAATATCCTGCGAGAACGGATTGGTACCGTTACCGCTTACGTTCCGGCCCCGGCCCGTGTTGAGTGCTTCAATACCTGCTAGCAAATCGATGTTATGAACACCAATTTTTTTCTGATACTGGGCCTGGTTCGTAAATGTATAACCGAAGTTGTAACCCGATCCTTCAGCAAACGTGTAGGTCGTGTTGTTCTCCGAATTCTCGTACTGTTTTGGCCCGTAGTTAGTGAAGTAATAACTACCGTACTGAAAACCGATATTACTACGTAACGTCAGTCCTTCAATCAGGTCGTACTCCAGGTACATGTTGCCAAAGCCGAGCGCGTTGAAGTTACCATTGTTGGCAATCCGGTCGCGGTTAGCCACGGGACTACGTGGGTTGTTGAAACCAGGAGCTGCCGTACCGGCATACCCACCAAATTCATCATAAACTGGAATGATTGGCGGCATCCGGAAAGCCTGGAGAATGTCGTTCTCGTCGGCCGATACACCCCGGCCACCATTACCACCCGTGATGCCTCTGTTCGACAGATAGGTAAGCTGCAGGTTCTCGCCAAACCGCAACTTCTTGGTAAGATCAAATTCCGTGTTAACCCGGAAGCTGTAACGGGTGTTGCTGTTTTCTTTCAGGATACCTTGCAGGTTCTGCATGCCCAGGCTAACGTAGAAACGGCTGCTTTCCGTACCACCGGAGAAACCAAGTGTTTGCCGGAAGATAGGCGCGTTACGAGTTATCGCTTTGTACCAGTCGGTGCCTTCTTTGTTAGCCCGAACAACCTGATAGATAGGACCAGCAGTGATGTCGGTGTTGTATTTGGCTTTTGCAGCGGCCAAATCAACGGTACCAATTACGCCACCTACACCACCTACGTTGATGTAATCAGGTAGTACGGGAGTAGCTCCCTTTCCGTACTGACCACCGGCTACGTTACTAAAATCCGGGGTTACGTTGTTAGCGATTGCCGTATTTCTGATGGCGTTCCAGGTCCAGTCGGCCTGCTGCTGGGGTGTCAGGATTGGCTGACCACTACCCGGATCGGTGAAACCATAAAGACCGTCGTAGCTGATGCTCAGCTTACGGGATTTACGCGCTCCCTTCTTTGTCGTGATAACAATTACACCGTTGGCGGCCCGTGCTCCGTAGATAGAGGCAGCAGCAGCATCTTTCAGCACTGTTGTTGATTCGACATCGTCAGGGGCAACGAAGTTGACACCGCCCGATGGCACACCGTCTACAACGTACAACGGCTCGTTACCACCAAAGGCACCAAAACCCCGTACCCGGACAATGCTGGTTGTACCAGGCTGTCCGTTCGTGATAACCGTTACGCCGGAAACACGTCCCTGCAACTGCTGTTCAACGTTCCCGGAAGGGATAGCAGCCAGATCTTTAGCTTTCACGGTTGAAACAGCACCGGTATTGTCACGCTTGTTGTCTGTCGTATAACCTGTAACGATTACTTCTGACAGTGCCGTAGCATCGTCTTCAATAGTAAGGTCAAGGGTTGAACGATTTCCTACGTTTATTTCCTGCGTTTTGAACCCGATAGCGGATATTACCAATACCGGATTATTCCCCTGAATATTTAGTGAATACGCACCATTGGCATCAGTCGAAGTACCCGTTTGCGTGCCTTTCAGCACAATGTTGGCGCCCGGCACCGGGCCATCGACACTCGTAATTTTTCCCGTCAGACGACGGTCTTGGGCAGAAGCATTAAAGCTCCAAAGCAGAAGGACTGCTCCCAAAAAAGCGGTCTGCAGAAACCTGTAGAACGTTGCTTTCATGAAGATTAGGTTGGTTTTAAATTGAGTTAAACACATCAAAATTATATCGTTTAAATTATATTTCAAAAAGAAATCGTAATAAAAAATTGAAATACAAATAGATATAAGAGCATTAATTATTCATTAAGTTATACTCTATAAATTATTAACTGACTGATAACTAAGTATATTTACCTATATCGGAAAAAATTAATATTGAAATAGTTATAAATATTTTTAATATTTCAGGTAGTATTAAGCCCTTTATTTAGATACGGTTAACGTTGTGGTTGCATTACTTTTGTGCTCCTATGCATACGAACTACTACTTTCTTCGGCAACTCGCTCCGGCCCTTAAATCACAGTTATTGCCCCTGCCAGAAGTACCGGATCAGCCTGATTCTGGTCTGCGATTTATGGAATGTTTTAGCCAGGACCGGGATGAGATAATACTAGTTTTTGCGCAGGCAAGGGGGAAAAGTAACTACTATAAGCCTTTTTATGTAAAAGCGACACTTCGTCCTGATTTCTCCGGATTGGTGTTTCCCGAAACAATACATCGTGCCCGAACCAACAGTGTTAATTTATTGGACGTAGTAACTGGAGAGCCGGGCAATGAGCACCGGGTCATTGACGTATGCTCATTTTTGAATGAGCGCTGTCTGGCCATTATGCTGGAGGGCGGTTTCTCGCTTTTGTTCAAATTTTTCGGGAATCGTCCTAACCTGTTGGCTTTCCAAAATAATGAAGTTATCGACTCCTTCAACCGGCAGTTAGTGGGTGACGGAAAACTACTACTGGATGAATTTGACCGTACCATCGATCAATCTTACGAAGCGTTTGAGCGCGCCGGTTTCGACCATCGGAAATTATTTCCTACGTTCGGTAAAGTAGTGAACGAGTGGATTGAGCAGCAAGGTGCAGTAGATGAGCAGGTGAGATGGGGCATTATTCAGGATGCACTGCACCAACTTGAACACCCCCGCTACCATCTGACCCGTCTGCATCATAAGCCTACCCTGAGCTTGCTGCCAGTGGGCGATATTCAACGCGATTATAGTGGCCCCATGGAAGCGGCCACTGGTTTTTACACCGCTTACACGGGCATAAGCCTTTTCGAACAGGAAAAATCTGCCCTGTTGCGACTGCTTGAGAAAAAGCAGCAAAGAATTGATAACCAGCTTGATGCATCCATGCAGCGAATGCTGTTTCGGGAAGAAACGGCCAGCCACGAGGAGATGGGCCATATCCTGATGGCTAACCTGCACGATGTACCACCAGTGCCCGGTGCAAAATCGCCTGAACGGTTAACTGTATACGACTTCTACCGGGATCAGCCAATCACCATCAAACTTAAGCCAGAACTAAGTCCCCAGAAGAATGCTGAAAACTTTTACCGCAAGGCAAAAAATGAAAAAATTGAAGAACAGCATCTAGCCAGTTTAATTGATTCGCGGGAGCGGGAACTCCAGCAGATTAAGCGACAGAAAGAGGAACTGGACACCATTAAGACGCTCAAAGAATTACGCCGATTCACCAAGCAAACCACCTTTTCTGGCACCAGCAAGACAACAACGTCTGAATCAGGGCCGCTTTTCAAGGAAGTGATGGTTGATAGCTTTAGGGTGTTGATTGGTAAGAATGCAAAAAACAATGATTTGCTAACCCAGAAGTATGCCTATAAGGATGATCTCTGGCTGCACGCCCGCGATGTAACCGGCTCGCATGTAATCCTGAAGTACCAGGCCGGCAAATCATTCCCAAAGCCCGTTATCGAACGGGCCGCTGAATTAGCGGCCTGGCACTCGAAACGCCGAACGGATAGCTTGTGCCCCGTTACCGTAACGCCAAAAAAATTCGTTCGCAAGCCAAAGGGTATGGCTCCCGGACAGGTGATTATCGAAAAAGAAGATGTGGTCCTGGTGGTGCCAAGGGGAGAATAGTTCAGGGTTGGCTGGCGCGTAATCAGGGATAACGCGCCAGCTAACCCTGAACAACATGCCCAATTACTTCGCCCGGATAGCAATCACGGGGTCGAGTCGGGAGGCCGAGAAAGCAGGAACAATGCCCGATACGATACCGATGATGCTGGAAACACCCAGGCCAAGCGCAATATTACCCGCCGTTAGCTGAAGGTCGAGACTGCCCAGATCGAGGAATGACAACAGATAAACCAGGAGAATACCCGCCAGCCCGCCTACCAGGCTTAACAGAATAGCCTCGAACAGGAACTGAAATAAAATGAAATAATTCTTGGCACCCAGTGATTTCTGAATACCGATAATATTGGTACGTTCTTTCACACTGACGAACATAATGTTGGCAATACCGAATCCACCAATCAGGATAGAAAAGCCACCAATCACCCATCCTGCCAGAGTCAACACGGTAAAAATACCACTGATAGCCTGCGCCAGTGCTTCAGGTCGGTTAATGGAAAAGTTATCATCCTGTAGCGGACGAAGACCGCGCCGGGTACGCATAATGCCTCTGACTTCGCTTTCCAGTTCCAGTAAACCCTGATCGGAAGCATAACCCTTCACCGCAATTCTGACGTTTGGGTTGAGCGAGTGAAACATTTTAGCAAAGGCCCCGTAAGGAATCATGCATTTAATATCGGGATTGCCCCCCACATTAATAATACTCTCCCCCTTTTTCTCCTGCACACCGATAACCGTGAAATTCAGCCCATTGATTTTAAATACTTTGCCCGTTGGGTCCTGGTTTGGGAATAAATTTTCGGCTACGTCAGACCCAATGATGACTACATTCCGTGATACGTCGATTTCCTGCTGGGTAAAATACCGTCCCTGACTGACAGGAACATCCGAAATCTTATTGTAATCCAGCGTTGTCCCCTGAATAAGCGACGACATACTATTGTTACCGTTCTTGACAGTAACCCGACCTTTGAAAGACATGGCTACTACAGCTTCGGCGTTTTCGAGTTGTTCACTCAGCAAACGATATTCCTTATAAGTAGACTCCGGGCGTTGGAAGTACTTCCACCACTGGTACTCACCCCCGAAAACCCAGGGCCATTTTTCGACGTACACTACCTTATCTCCGATGAATGACAGGCTATCCCGAATGTTACGCTCCAGCGAATCGACCAGTGTAAACACGGCGATAATGGCAAAAATGCCGATGGTTACGCCAAGCAGCGAGAGCATCGTACGGAGGAGATTCGAGCGGAGTGCCTGCCAGGCAAACCGGAAACTTTCAAGGGTCTGACGAATGAAGGCCATTGCGTAGTAAAGAGCGGAAATGCCAATGAATGTACTACATCGGAGTTGATTCAACAACGCATTTGGGATGAGGATGGGACTGTACGGGATAAGTGGTTGATTTGACCAGCGGAAGAAGGCGGCTTTTTTTGTAGTTTGCAAAGCGATTACAACCTAACATGACCGCTCCCATGATGCAATCCATTTCCCGGTATTCCCTGTTCATACTCGTTGCCGCCGGATTTATTACCTGCAAAACGCAGCCCCCTACCACCTCAACCGATAAAAAAGTAACTCAAAGCCAGGGCGTTTATCAGTACAAAGACGAAGACCCCACCGTTAAACCCTTCTTCTCAGATCGGGTGGGGGTAACGGGGCGTAATGGCATGGTTGCATCGGCACACCCCGAAGCATCCCAGGTGGGACTGACTATTTTGAAAGCGGGAGGTAATGCCGTTGATGCGGCCGTAGCTGTTCAGTTTGCGCTGGCAGTGGTGTATCCGGGCGCGGGCAATATTGGCGGTGGCGGATTCATGGTATATCGGGATAACGCGGGTAAGGCCTATTCGCTCGATTACCGCGAAAAAGCCCCGGCCGCAGCCACTAAAGACATGTACCTCGATTCGGTGGGGAATGTGCGGCCCGGCTTGAGCATCAGCGGGCATTTAGCCAGTGGCGTACCGGGTTCGGTGGATGGCATGGCCGAAGCCCACAAACGATTTGGCAAGCTGACCTGGGCGCAGGTGCTGCAACCTGCCGTTGATTTAGCCGCCAATGGATTTGCGCTCACCGAACGGGATGCCCTTGGCCTGAACCGCATCAAAGGCGACCTTGATAAAATCAATCCCGGCAAACCGTATTTCGTGAAAAGTACCGTACCAGCGGATACGGTCATTTGGCGTCAGGGTGAGAGATTAGTTCAGACTGATTTGGCTAAAACACTGCAACGGATTCAGGCGCAGGGCAGAGCGGGTTTTTACGAAGGCGAAACCGCCCGATTGCTGGCCGAAGAAATGGTGCGCGGGAAAGGGATCATTACTGAAGAAGACCTGAAAAACTATCACGCTGTCTGGCGTGACCCCACTCAGGCCAATTACAAGGAGTACAATGTGATTACCATGCCGCCAACCTCCAGCGGGGGTGTCGCTTTAGTTCAGATGATGCGTTTTGTGGAGCCGTTTCCGCTGCGCAAATGGGGATGGAACCGCGATAGTACCGTACAGGTAATGATAGAGGCCGAACGGCGCGTGTATGCCGACCGGGCCAAATTCCTGGGCGACCCTGATTTTGTGAAAGTACCGGTAAGCCAGCTTATCAGCCCCGATTACCTACGCAATCGCTGGACCAGTTTTTCGTGGGCTAAAGCCACTAACAGCAACGACCTGAAAGCAGGTGTTATTCCTGGCTATGAGAGTCTGGAAACAACCCACTTTTCGGTAGTAGACAAAGAGGGTAACGCCGTGAGTATGACGACTACATTAAATGGTGGTTTCGGTAGCCGGGTTGTCGTGAGCGGAGCCGGCTTTTTTATGAACAATGAAATGGACGATTTCAGCGTGAAACCGGGGGTGCCAAATATGTACGGGCTGGTAGGCAATCAGGCCAATGCCATAGCCCCCAACAAACGGATGCTATCATCCATGACACCCACGATTCTGGAAAAAGAGGGCAAACTATTTATGGTAGTTGGTACGCCGGGCGGTTCCACCATTATGACCTCGGTGTACCAGACTATTCTGAACGTGATTGAACATGGCATGACCATGCAACAGGCCGTTAACGCGCTTAAGTTTCACCACCAATGGCTACCCGATAAAACCATCTTCGAAAACGGGGCCTTATCGGAATCCACCATCGACTACCTGAAGAACCGGGGCTATATACTGGAGAAACTGACCAATACACTGGGCCGGATGGATTGTGTGCTTGTACGCCCCGACGGTTCCTACGAAGGAGCATCTGACCCAAGAGCAGATAATACAGCGCGGGGGTACTGATACAGAAGCCGACTGTGGCGCACGAGAGAGAACTGAGCGTCCACCCAAAACTCGGCTACAGGTGTCTCTAACGCACCGGAAAATACGGGGTACGAATAGTCGCTCCTACAGTACTGCCATCCAACTGACCGTTTATCGGACCCTCCCGGTTTTACGCACATTAACAATGGGGATATGGTGTTCCTACAGTATCCACCTCCCCAAGCCGGTGAACCAGCTTACCCAACCGATCGATTATTAATTTCATCAAACGATGCATTGGTATTGCGGGCGATAGCGCGGAAATCCGGCAGGAACCGGTGTTCATTAATGGAAAACTATTCCCGCTGGCTGATACGTATTTTTCCGTTGAGTTGTGGCCGTCCGGGCAGGTAGAAATCCATACCTGTCTGCTGCTCAATGTCGATCAATTTGTTTCTGGTTTCTACGCTTCGCAGGCCTATTTGGCTCCGTAACTGATTGGCCCGGCCCAATTCCGTTACGGTCAATGCACCGAGGTAGCCGTATGAGTTTTGCTTATGACCACTGCTGATGGCGATGTACCAGCTTTCGATGAGGGCAAACTCGTAGGGTGACATTTGCCCATCTACCACCGCCTGCCGTAGTGAGTTTTTCAGGTGGGGATACAACGTGTCTTTCACGGCATACCGTGTGCTCATCGAATTGTGATGGCTCAGGATTGTAGATGTCCAGTAATTATTACCAATCAATCGCTCGCCCGGGTAGCCGTGGGTTTTGATAATCTGGTTGAGTTGCGCTAGTTGCTGTTCACTGTGCGGAGCAAATCTTTTTTCAGCGTACCGTTCCTGCGCATGTGAACTCAACGTAAATAAGGCTCCTAGTGCCTTCCACTGGTCTTTTCTGAACATCGTTTGCACCCGCTTCCGCAGCGCCGGATTTATGCGGCTGTGGTGTATGCTACGCAGAGAATCGTATTGCTGTTCAACCGTTTTCCAGTCGTCAAGCTGCTGGAGTTTCTTCAGAAACTTGTTTTCCCGAATAGACTTCATAGTCCACCCACCAGGAATTCCTTTTTTCAGATAGCTGAGTGCATCATCTGTTTTACCCACGTACAGCGCCAGCTGAGCAGCTATTTTGTAGTCGCGAAGAAACACAAAGTCGTGGCTGGCAAATACGCGGGCATAAAGGGTCAATGCCCCGTTGTAATCCTGAGCAGCAATGGCCATTTCTGCTTCGGTAACAGCGCGATGATAGGCCAAATAATCGTCATCAACGCGGGTTGCCAGACAGGGTGTCAGCGTAGAAAATAGCAGGAAATAGAGAAGAAACCAGCTATATCGGCTGTTTTGGTACTGGATAGGAAAATACATGGGTCTGCTTCGGTAAGCTGTTTGTGAACAGACCCCGCCGTAATGCATATCGTTGGAATGCAGTCAGAGAACGATGAACCCCAGCTTACTTCTTACTCACAAATTTATTCCCTTTGATGTAGTACCGGTACGGCAAATCAACTCCCTGCGTCAGTCCGATGCGGGTAGTTGTTACCATATCCAGGTCGTGCAGGACTGGTCCGCGAATGTATATATCACCCGTAACCAGGGATGCTCCATTGTGTTCCGCCCGCCCGATACCCATGGCTACGGTGAGTTTGGCCGGGCCGTTGGCCAGGTTCCGCTGTCCGTCGGCGGTGGTGTGGTCAATGGAGTTATTTCGGTAACGGGCAAAGCCGGTTTTGAAGGCTTCGTTGCGCCGGGTACCCATCAATTCGATGCCCTCCGTTGGTTCGAGCGCACGAATAAGCACGGCCTCACCTACTCCCTCCGGCCCCGTTACTACATTGATGCAGTTATAGTGATTATAGATCTGATAAACGTATAATGTGCTGGCAGGGCCAAACATAGCCGCATTACGCGCCGTTTGCCGTCGGTAAGCATGACAAGCCGGGTCACCGGTCAGGTACCCTTCCGTTTCAACAATTATACCAACAGTGGTTCCCTCCGAATGCTCGTGTACTAACTCACAGCCAAGTAGCAGTTGGGCAAGGGTAAGCGTATCGTGAGACTGATAAAAATTGAGCGTAAGTCTATTCATTTTCCAAAGGGTTAACCTGTTCATCGAAGTACGTTGAGCCATCTTTTTCTTAACCCAGGATTATCGACTTTGTCTACATTCAATTTGATGCCGGCACGGTCAGCACAACCGTAGCGTAATAAAATCCGCCCACGCTGGGTCCGGCAGTGAAGGTGGTGTACGGACGATTCAGCAGGTTCGTTCCCCCAACTTTAACCGAAAGTGGCCCAACTGATCGGTTCGGCGTGGGCACGGTGTAGCTGATTTGGGCATCGAATGTGTTGATGGCCGGAACCATACCCGTTGCCAGCGACGATTGCCACAAAAAGGCACGCTGGTATTTGTAACTAACCGAAAAACCGACGTTTCGGTAGAGTGCCGGGTTTGAGATACTGATATTTGCAATCCACTTTGGGGTGTTAAAAGCCTCCTCCAGCCCATCTCCCTGGTCCGTACGGACCAACTGCGCCAGCGATGCATTGCCGGAAAAAACCCACTCTCTCCCCGCCGAATACCGAATCCCTACGCCCGACCCATAATTATAAACCGTGGTTTTGGAATTAGTCCAGAGTCGGTAGCGGTCCTGCAGATTACGGTCGGCCAGGTAGTAGGCCAGCGAATCAGGGTTATTACCCCTGGGAATGTTAGCTTCTACTTGTGCGATGAAGTTGCGGTACACATTGTAATAAAAATCGACGTCGATGTACAATTTCCGGTCAAAAAACAGCCCTTTGTATCCGAGTTCAAGGCTATTGACCTGTTCGGGTTTTAGGTAGGTGTACGTGTTGGATTTCAATAGGCTCTTGTTTTTCTGAATGGCCTGAGCAGTGGTTAGCTTGTTCGTATTAACATCCGTATTGATAGCCGTCTGGAATGCGTCGATAGAGGTGCGAAAGTACGACTGCTCAAAGATCCCCTGCGACATAATTCTCAGCCCTCCCACGCGTTTCACGCCACCCGAATTGACGTTTGAAAAGGCTTCGAACAGGGATGGAAAGCGGTACCCTGTCTGGTACGATACCCGAACAGCCTGATCCTCCACCGGCGTAAATACGGCCGATATCCGCGGATTGACGTTTGCATCGAAATAGCGGTTCTTGTCAACTCGCAAGGCCCCACTTAGTTTGAGCTGCTCACCAAAGAAAGAGCGTGATGCCTGCACAAAGCCGCCCGTTTTATCATAAATTAAGTCATTATCTGTTCTATCAGGATTGATAAAATAATTACCATCCGGAAAGACGACGTAACGCCGATAATCTAGTCCCATCAGTAGGTTAATCCCCGTTCTCTGCCGCAAACCTGCCCATAGCACTTGTGTTGGTTCCACTTGTCCTTCCGCGTGGTACATCCATGACTTAACCCGGAGTGCTGCCCCAACGTCCCAGTTGTTGATAGTACGAAGTTTAGTCACTTGAGCATTAAACGCAGCCGAACCCGGTTGTGGCCGTCCAGCGTCCGCCGTGGAGCGAGCCGCCTGTAACGCATCACCAACGGATTGCCCATCGGCTGTACCGGTTAAAAACTGATTGGAGAAATCCGAGAACCATTGACTGTTGGCTTTAAAGGAACGGTCAATATTTTCGGCCATTGACCGGATGTTGTACGAGTCACCCGTGTTTTCACGGGTTCGGTACGCCCGGATGTGTACAGAGGGGGATTCGAGCGTCAGGCCGTGCTGATCAAGTACGTAGTTATCCAGCCGGAAGCGATTGGTGCGCTGGTACACATTGTTGAGGGTGGCCGCTTTGTACTGGTACGATAGGGTCAGTGACGGACGGATACGCCAGAAAACAGCCACATCGCCCCGCAGGTTACGAAGGCCCAAGTCCGTCGTTTCGGTCTCGAAATAGCCCGTTCGGGACACCACGTACTTTTTACCATCCAGGGTCAACGTTTGCCGGTTAGGGGATTCATCACCGTAGTTATTAACCAGATCCCTACCCGGGTTACCAGCCCCCATCAATCCCAGCGATGTATTTGCTTTGGGGTTCAAATCGGTTGCATCACCGGCAATCCAGTCGTAGCCACGCTGGTAGGTAAGGTTGACTTTAAAGGCAAAACGGGTGCTAATCGTCCGGGCATACCGCATACTGGTTTCGCTGTATGCTTTGGCCGAAACCAGCGGATTACTCACGTGATTGACGCCTATTTTCTGACTGACACTCAGCCCCGGCGACGAGAATGGGTCTTTGGTTATAAGCTGCGCAAGACCATTCAGAGCGTTTAATCCATAAAGTGCCGAAGCGGCTCCCGGCACCACCTCAACACGCAAAATATCCAGATCCGATGGGGCAAGGGCATTGGCGATGGGTGCCCCGATGTGCGGGGCCTGATTATCTATGCCATCCACCAGCTGCACAAACCGCACGTTGGTGGGGTTGGCAAAGCCCCGCGTATTGTACACTTTAAAGCCCATACTGGACGTCAGCACCTGAACTCCTTTCAGGTTTTCGATAGCATCGAAGTAGGAAGGCTGCGCCGAAAGCCGAATCTGTTTGCTGTCCAGTAACTCGATGCTTACCGGCGATTTCAGAATGCGTTCCGGTACGCGCGAAGCCGTTATGACAATTTCACTCAACTGGACTTTACGCAACGAATCAACCGATTTGCGTGTGCTATCGGGCCATACGGTAGCCTGCACAGGCGTACTAAACTGACTAATTAGTACAATAGCCCGGAAAAGGTTTTTCATACAAAGCGTTATATTCAGTCAAATATAACAATCCGTTGTATTCGACCGAATATAACGGATTACAAAAAGTGTCAACTAGCTGAATAGACCCACTCGCTCGAACACCGTCTCGGTATTGCGGAGCAATAGCAGTGGTAGTTTTGGGGGACTGCTACTACCGTTGGCAACGGTATACATCCTCCTTTAGTCACTGTGAGTGACTTCAACGCTGATGGGCGGGCTGACCTGGTTGACCTATCCACATTTGCACCCCGGCCTTTTGGTGCTCCATTCCTGAAATCATTGTTCGGTCGGCCGCCAGTGTATTTGTTGTCGAAATCCCACGAATGAGACCACTCCCAACAGTCGATTCGCCAATGGCCTGATAGCTGATTGATTGTAATTCCTCAGGGTCTTTGCCCTGATCGGTGCGGGTAACGGATTAAATCGGTTTCTGCAATTGATGACATGTTCTCTACCCGCACTCATTTGATCAATATGTACTCGCTGTTCTTGAGCTGGACAACCTCCCCGATGGCCTCTTTTTGAAACCTGAAAGCGTTGAAATATCCGGGTTTTAATGCCATTCTGCCAGATGTCTGGAACGGAGTCAAACAACTAATTAGTGTTCTGAGTTGTAGCCCTAAATAACCCCTGATTCCATTAAAACAGCACTAATGGCCTGACCAGGAAAACATAAGCGTATAGGTATTTGGTATTTTTCGGAAGCGATTGTTGACTAAAAAACTCCAACGATATGAAGCATTCGTATTTACTCCTTTTTGCAGCATTTTCTCAAATGCTCCCCCTCCTTTCCCTGGCGCAGATTCAAGTATCTTTCCCAACCAGCCGGGCAGTGCTCCAGCGCAATGGCGCTAACCAGGCCACCATTCGGATCACTGGTTCATATTCAACATCCATTAACCGCATTGAAGCCCGGTTGGTTGCCCGCGATGGGCAGGGCGCATCGACCAACTGGCAAATCATTCAGCACAACCCTTCCGGGGGGGTATACGCTGGCGACGTAACCGGTCAGGGCGGTTGGTACAATCTGGAAGTGCGGGGCATAGCCGGCGACCAGCAGGTGGGCTCAGCAGCCATTGTGGAGCGCGTAGGCATTGGTGAAGTATTTGTGATTGCGGGCCAATCGAATGCACAGGGGTATCATCGGGACGCTCCCAACCCCAGAAACGACCGGGTCAACTGTGTGAACTATGCGTACTCGGGGGTTGGGACCCCTGCTAGGCCTGATTTCACGCTGTTAGACAACACGCCGGGTTTCACCATGGCACCACGGGGTATTGGTAGTTGGAACTGGGGCCAATTGGGCGATTTACTGGTTAGACGACTGAACGTACCAGTGATGTTTTTTAATGCGGCATTCGATGGTACGGCTGTTCGTAACTGGCGGGAAAGTGCATCTGAAGGTGGTACGGCCTACAGCATTTTCAATGGTGAGCCTTTCGCTAATGGTCATCCTTATGTTAATTTGAAAGTAGCGCTTCAGTTTTACGCCAATATGCTCGGTGTACGGGCAGTATTGTGGCATCAGGGCGAAGCCGACAATCTTATTAACACGGAAACCTCCCGCTACGCCAGTGAGTTACAATTTGTGATCAACCAGAGTCGACAGCATTTTGGCAGAAATGTGGCCTGGGTGGTAGCCAGAGCATCGCATGGCGATTACATTGGTGCCTCGGACGCTGCCATAATTGCTGCTCAAAATCAGGTAATTTCTTTCACACCAAACGTGTTTGCCGGTCCCGAAACCGATTACGTTCAGATTCCCCGCAGCCGCTCGCCCCGTCTCGATGGGCTGCATTTTGATATGAATGGCCTGATTGAGCTGGCTAACGCGTGGAATGGCAGCCTGAGTGATTCCTTCTTTCAGAACGCAATTCCAATCAATGCTTCTCCCACGCAAACACCCACCCCGCCTACGCCAACCTCTACCCCGCCTACGCAAACACCTACCACGCCCACTACCACGGGCTTTGCCTTCAGCGGAGTCAATACGGTGCGCTGTGAGACCGTCTCGGCTACCGAGCGCCGGATCACCTTCACCCCCCAGTACAGCGGGCTCAACGGTCAGCCGGTGAGTTTCTGGGCAGCGGGCCTGATGATGCCCACCACCAGCCCCGGCCCCTACACCCGCAACATCTTCATCGACAGCCCCACCGTTACGCTGCAGGCCCAGCAAAGCGGAAACACGGTCAGCTACACCTATAACTGGTTAACGGCCTGTGGTAACCCCACCAACACCCCATCGCCCACTACGCCCACCAACACACCCACCCAGCCTACGCCACCCCTACCCCGCCTACTCAAACACCTACCACTACGGGCTTTGCCTTCAGCGGAGTCAATACGGTGCGCTGTGAGACGGTCTCGGCTACCGAGCGCCGGATCACCTTCACCCCCCAGTACAGCGGGCTCAACGGCCAGCCGGTGAGTTTCTGGGCAGCGGGCCTGATGATGCCCACCACCAGCCCCGGCCCCTACACCCGCAACATCTTCATCGACAGCCCCACCGTTACGCTGCAGGCCCAGCAAAGCGGCAACACAGTCAGTTACACTTACAACTGGCTAACGGCCTGTGGTAACCCCACCAACACCCCATCGCCCACTACCCCCACCAACACACCCACCCAGCCTACTTCGACGCCCACTCGCCTACCCCGCCCACCACGCCCACTACTACGGGCTTTGCCTTCAGCGGAGTCAATACGGTGCGCTGTGAGACCGTCTCGGCTACCGAGCGCCGGATCACCTTCACCCCCCAGTACAGCGGGCTCAACGGTCAGCCGGTGAGTTTCTGGGCAGCGGGCCTGATGATGCCCACCACCAGCCCCGGCCCCTACACCCGCAACATCTTCATCGACAGCCCCACCGTTACGCTGCAGGCCCAGCAAAGCGGCAACACGGTCAGCTACACCTACAACTGGTTAACGGCCTGTGGTAACCCCACCAACACCCCATCGCCCACTACCCCCACCAACACACCCACCCAGCCTACCTCTACGCCACCGCCTACCCCGCCTACTCAAACACCTACCACTACGGGCTTTGCCTTCAGCGGAGTCAATACAGTGCGTTGTGAGACCGTCTCGGCTACCGAGCGCCGGCTCACCTTCACCCCCCAGTACAGCGGGCTCAACGGCCAGCCGGTGAGCTTCTGGGCAGCGGGCCTGATGATGCCCACCACCAGCCCCGGCCCCTACACCCGCAACATCTTCATCGACAGCCCCACCGTTACGCTGCAGGCCCAGCAAAGCGGAAACACGGTCAGCTATACCTACAACTGGCTGGCTGCCTGCGGGGGCGGTGCTCCCCGTATGGGTGTGAGCCTGGAACCCACGGCTAAATTACAAGTGAAACTACTCGGTAACCCCGTACGTGAGGCCGTCGAGGTGGAGGTAACGGGTGGTGAAAACACGACCCTACACCTGTCCTTGACGGATATGATGGGCCGTGTTGTTGACGAAGGTCGAACAGAGCGAGCTAGTACTAGAGAGCACTATCGGTTCAACGCATCGACCCTACCTGCAGGCGCACTCTTACTGAGGATAAGCAACCAGGGCCAATCACAAACCATGAGGGTCCTGAAAGTGGATTAATCCTTACGTCACCCAAGCAATAAGAAGAATCTAGCTGGTATTCTTTAAGTAAAAACTTTACGTTTTTGACCCGAATGGCTTTCGTTTTCTTTCTTGCGGGGCCGCCTGAACGGGTTGCTCAATACCGAGTTACGAATGGTATCGATGCAGGGGACGGAATCACCTAATAAAGGCTTATCGTTTATGATAAGGTTAATACAACAAAAAAACGCTAACCTTTAATGGTTAGCGTTTTTTTGTTTTTTCTGTATCGTATAAAATACAGGTTTTGTGCTCCCGAAGGGATTCGAACCCCTATCGTCGGTACCGGAAACCGAAATTCTATCCATTGAACTACGGAAGCAGTATTTCCCCCTGTTGGGGCTGCAAATATAACAGATGCAATTGCTTTTTAGCAAGCTCGACGCTAAAACACCGCTACTTTTTACCGGCGGCCACGGCCACCACGCCGGTTTTCGCCTTTGGCCGCTGGTTCCTTCTTGCCTCCTGCTTTATCCGTTCGACGGGAACTGGAAGCGGACCCTGATCGGGAACTACCTGATGATGAGCGTCTATTGTCGTCCCGTCGACGCGAAGTCGGTGTGTCCGATTCAGAAACGTGGCCTGCTTTATCGCTTACCAGCGCAAAATCCATGCTCCGGCGGGCCAGGTTCGTTTCTTTTACCCGCACAACAACCGGGTCGCCAAAGGTGTACATTTTCTTGTGCCGCTGTCCAACAATGCGGTAATTGTCTTTATCGAATTCGTAAAAGTCATCGCTCAAGTCCTGCATTCTGACCAGCCCTTCGCAACTATTTTCCGTAATTTCTACAAAAATCCCGAAATCAGTAACGCCCGAAATGACCCCTTCGAAAGCCTGGTTGGGTGCCATGCGGCTCATGAACTCAACCTGTTTATACTTGATACTGGCCCTTTCGGCTTCGGCAGCCATTTTCTCCCGCTCCGATGAGTGACGACACATTTCCTCGTATTCTTCGGCATCGGCGGGCTTACCTTTGTCCAGGTAATGCTGGAGCAATCGGTGAGCCATCATGTCAGGATAGCGACGAATGGGTGACGTAAAGTGCGAATACCGACGAAAAGCCAGGCCAAAGTGACCCAAATCTTCGGTGCTGTACCGGGCTTTGGACATAGTCCGAACGGCCAGCTGCTGCAACATACCTGCTTCGGGTTTCCCCTCAATGCTAGCCATGAATCGATTCATAGAGTTGGAAAGGTCCTCGTCATCCACATTGAGTTTGTAGCCTAACCGACGGGCAAAATCCGAAAAGCTGCGGAGTTTTTCATCGTCGGGGGCTTCGTGAACGCGGTATACCATTGTATTCTCTTCAGCATCGGCTGACCGTCCTCCTTTATTACGCTTCGACAGTAAATGCACAAATTCGGCCACGCGCTTGTTAGCCAGCAGCATAAACTCCTCAATGAGTTTGTTCGTATCCTGACGAATCTTGGGGTAAACAGCCAGCGGTACTCCGTTCTCATCCAGCCGAAAACGAACTTCAACCGTTTCGAAGTTGATGGCTCCGTTTTTGAACCGCTCATTGCGAAGTTTGTAGGCCAGTTCGTTCAGTAGCCGAAGTTCTTCCAGGTAATCGCCACTATTATTATTCAGGATATCCTGCGCTTCCTCGTAGGCAAAACGTCGGTTGGAGTGCGTTACAGTTCGTCCAAACCATTCGTTGGCGATTTTAGCGTCAGGAGTCACTTCAAACACCGCCGAGAAGGTCAGTTTATCCTCATTAGGCCGGAGTGAACACAGGCCGTTCGACAGTTTTTCGGGTAACATGGGTACTACCCGGTCAACCAGGTAAACCGACGTAGCCCGTTTGAAGGCTTCCGCTTCCAGTTTTGAGCCCGGCAATACGTAGTGGGTCACATCAGCAATATGAACGCCAATCTCATAGTTGCCATTATCGAGCATCTGCACGGATAGCGCATCATCAAAATCCTTCGCATCAACCGGGTCGATTGTGAAGGTAGTTATGTCGCGCATATCCCGCCGTTTGGCAATGTCCTTTTTCAGGATCTTCGTTGGAATCTCCTCTGCTTCCTGCTCTACATCGGTCGGAAATACAATCGGCAAACCAAATTCAGCCAGAATAGCGTGCATCTCGGTATTATTCTGACCGGCCAGACCTAACACCGTTATGACTTCGCCCTCGAACCGTTGCTTGTGGCTATCCGGAGCGGGGTATTTGGTTAGGCGAACAATAACTTTCTCACCGTCTTTAGCTCCCCCCAGTTTTTCTTTCGGAATAAATACGTCGTCGTAAATCTTCTTACTGTCGGGGTTAACAAAGCCGTAGGTCTCCCATACTTCAATACTTCCGACCAGTTCAGTACGACCTCGCTCCAGTACATTGGCTACTTTTCCTTCAACACGCCGGGAGGAACGTCCTCCCGACCCGTTACGCGAATCGGCAAAACGCAATACCCGTACCTTGTCGCCATCAACAGCTCCGGCCAAGTCATCGGTCGACACCCAGATGTCATTGTCGCGGTCACCCCGGATGCCGCTGGCAGTAGTGGGAATAACAAAAGCGAAGCGCGAATTAACGTGGTCAACGACGCCCTCAATCAGGTTCGCGTTAGCGTCGGCCCGGTAGCTTTTATCGGGTTGGCGCACAACGGCCCCTTCATCGACAAGTTCGCCAATCATTCCGTTCATGATAAGCTTCATCCGCCGGTCGCTGGTGCCAAAATGGTCGAGAACCTGTTCCTGCGTAAATGACTGTTCGTCATTAATCTGAAAAAACGCCAGCAGGTCGTTTTTCAGTTCGTCCAGGTACGAATCAGCCTGAACTATATTGCTTTTTGCAGTTGACTTTTCCGCTCCTTTTTCCCGGGGTCGGGTTGTGTGTGGCTGCCCACCAGAGGGTTTGCCTGAGGTAGAGCGGGGGTATTTATCTTGTTTCGGTTTTCCGTTTCTCATGTTGTGTGCCTGACTCATGGGACAGGCTAAAAAGTGTATGTACGCTGTGAATGGATAGTGTTCGGGATTCGATTTTGACGTTTATCATGCATAATTTGATTTTCGTAAAGCGGCTTTTAAACCAGTACGTCAGTAACCAGTCACTTTGCGCCCCATCAAACCACAACCATCGAACGCCAAACATTACTCACTCAATACAATATGCTCGTCGGCCACGAGCGGGGCACCCACCATTTTTAAATAGACCTGAGCCAGCATCACCATTGAATCGCGGGCGTACTGCTCAATGCGTGTCCAGTCGTGTTCACGGTAGTAGATTTCGCTGGTGCGGTCGCCGGTCCATTCGAGGGGGCGGGTTGGTATGTTCAGGACAGCCGCCAGCAGGTCAAGCGGTACAAAGTGACGTTTGTCGCCAAACTGCCACTGCTCAAGCGTGTCCTTATGCGGAATCTCCCAGGGTTTCTTGCCCGATATCTGCAACGCGTGTGGCAATGGCAACCCATTCACCATCAATCGGCGACACAGGTAAGGAAAGTCGAACTCCTTGCCATTGTGTGCGCAAAGAGTCAGTTCGCCGGGCGGGTATCGGTTAATAATAGTCACAAATTCCTGTAACAGGGCCACCTCGTCGTCATTGCTAATCAGTTTGACTTTCAGGTGAGGCTGATCAGCATCGTCAAAGAATAATCCCCCTACCCCAATACAGATAATCTTGCCGAACTCGGCGAAGAACGATGCCCGGCGGTCGTACCAACTGGCGGCCGAGAGTTCATCATCGCCTTTGAAGTAGCGACTTTTTTCTTCCCATTGGCGCTGCAGGCGGGGTTCTACCGACAGGAGCGACGGCTCACCTGCCACCGTTTTGATGTCAATAAACAACAGGTTTTTAAGTCGACGTTTCCAGGTAGTGGGTTGGGGCATAGTATTTAGACGGTCATTCGTGCAGGATACCCTCCAAACCAAGTGCCGGAATTTTCACAAGGTGTTGCTCGGTAATACTATCCGGTACGAAAATAAATTTCTTATCAAAAACCTGTTCATCAATGAAGTAACTCACCCAGTACTCATTGTTGAGATGAAAAACGTCGGGCATGATAGTTTCAACCACTTCATGCGCCCCTGGCTGAATCTCAACGAAGTAGTGACGCAACGTAGATGTTTGCTGCTCTTCTTCATTTTTCAGCCCGTATCCTTTGGACGTAACAAATACGGTTTTTATGGGCACACCATTCTGATTGATCAAATAAACGTGCCAATCATAATCGCCGATGTCGTTTTTTTTTCGGGCAATTACTATTTGTATTCCCTCAACGGGTAAGAAGTTAATGTCCTTTTTCATTGTAAACCGTCAATGCAAGACGAAAGACTATTAATATGGCTGATACACTATTGATCATAGCCACTGTCTTATTCCTTCATCCCGTCAATTTTCATATCAAATAAGTTGACCATGTGTCGCTGAACGCGTTGAGACACCTCATGCAGAGGCACTTCATACCCTAACTCAACAGCCATTGAAGTAACTGCCTTACCGGCAATACCACAAGGAACAATGTGGTCAAAATAACGCAGATTTGTATTCACATTCAAGGCAAAACCGTGCATGGTTACCCAACGGCTCGCTTTTACGCCCATCGCACAAATTTTACGGGCATTGTGTTCGGCATCGTTTCCCAACCAAACTCCCGTTAAGCCTTCTATTCGACCCGCGGCAAGGCCATAGTCTGCCAGCGTCAGAATGATGCTTTCTTCCAGTAACCGCATGTAGCGATGAATGTCGGTAAAGAAATTATCCAGATCCAGAATTGGATATCCTACCAACTGACCAGGACCGTGGTAGGTAATGTCGCCCCCGCGCCGAATTTTGAAGAGTGCTGCACCGAGTTCAGTCGCCAGCCTATCCTCATCCATCAGCAGGTTTTCTGCGTGGCCGCTCGTGCCCATCGTATAAACGGGGGGGTGCTCGCAGAACAACAAATAGTTTGGGGTGAGTTGCTGCTCCTGGTCCGGGCGGGAGCGGTTCAGCAGTTTTTTGTCAACAATTGTAGCAAACAGGCGTTCCTGCTCATCCCAGGCAGACTGGTACCCAATCAATCCTAATTCTCTAATGCCAACCTGTTTGTTAATACGCCTGTTCATCACATTCGGGAAGTAGAAGACTTCCGTTCCTGTACGAACAAACAGGCAGGTAAGTTTCGTTCGGATTGGCTTTATTTGTACCCTTACCACGAAAAAAATGGCGCAACATAACGAAACCGGAAAGCAGGGAGAAGCAGAAGCAACCCGTTATTTGCGTGAGCAGGGCTACGAAATAATGACCCGGAATTATCGCTACCAGCATGCTGAAATTGACCTTATTGCCAAAAAAGGAAAGTTGTTGGTGTTTGCCGAAGTAAAGACCCGCACCAACCTCAGTTTTGGCAATCCCGAAGAGTTCGTTTCCTACACTAAAGCGAAACTCGTGATGAAGGCGGCCGAGCACTACATTTTCGCGAACAACTGGCTCCATGACATCCGATTTGACATAATTGCCGTAACTATAGCGGGCAGTGAACTGCGGATAAAACATATCGAAGATGCCTTCTGCTAAACCGATTTCTGCATCGTTTTACGGCTATAAATAGTAGCTGGTCAGCAAATTATTTTACTGATTAACACGTTATTAGGGAGCGAACATCAACACATCAATAGATATACATGAAAACAAGCATTTTTGGACAGATCGCCTTGGTTGCTGTAGTCTGCGGCCCGTTGTTTCTGTCTTCCTGCAAAGAAACAACGGATGGCGTAACGCCAGCAACCTCTTCAACGGGTGTAGCCACCAATAGCGAAGTAAATGATTGGATTCTTTCCAACATGAAATACCACTACTTCTGGACGGACAGGATTCCGGCTAATGCGGATAAAACATTGTCACCCGATCAATACTTCCTGTCGTTGCTCTATGACCGGACTAACACCGCCAACATTGATCGGGACCGGTTTTCCTGGATTCAGCAAAGTGCTGCCGAACTAAAGGCTTCGCTGAGCGGCCAGACCAAAACCACGGGAATGGAGTACAAACTCTACTACCGGGATAATACACAAACGGGTCTTGTGGCCTCTGTCATTTACGTCTTGCCGGGTTCGCCAGCCGCACTGGTCGGTATCAAACGGGGAGACATTATATCAAAAGTGAATGGGCAGTCTTTGACGGGCACAAACTATCAGGACTTACTGCTGGGTAGTACCACTAGCTACACATTTGGTTTTGCCAGCCTTGCGAATGGTGTATTGACCGACAACACCCAAACGAAGCAGGTTACCGCGCTGGTTTTCCAGCAAGACCCGGTTTTGCTGGACACCACGTACACCATTGGCGGCAAAACTATTGGGTATGTCGTGTATAACCAGTTTATTCCAGGCGCCTTAAATACAGACGGTAAACTCGGCAATGCGTATGACCTCAAGCTGGATAACATCTTTGGCAAGTTTAAACAGAAAGGGGTTAACGAATTGATACTTGACTTACGCTACAACCGGGGGGGCTACGTCAGTTCAGCTACCAATCTGGCCAGTTTGATTGGGCGGAACATTGATGCATCCAAGGTATTCTATGCCCAAAAGTGGAACAGCACCGTAACCGCGGCCAACAACAAAGAGTATGGCGTAGGTTGGAATAACCAGAATTTTGTAGCCAAGGCAACTAACATTGGTGGTAACTTGAGCCGTGTTTATGTACTGACAACCAGCAGCACAGCCTCTGCCAGTGAATTGATTATCAATGGCTTGCGACCTTTTATGACCGTTAACACCATTGGTACAACCACTGTTGGCAAAAACGTTGGTTCCATCACGATCTCTGATGCCAGTGGTAAAATTAAATGGGGCATGCAGCCTATCACGTTTAAATCGGCCAACGCGCAGGGATTCACAGACTATGCCGGTGGATTCACACCAACGATAGAAGTAAAAGAGCCATCGTACGGGATGAAAGTGTTTGGTGATCTAACAGAAGTCATGTTGAGTGAGGCTATCTTCCAAATATCCGGTACCCGTATGGCCAGGCGTTCTGCCTCCACGGAGGTTACTCAGCCAAGTCTGTTTTCATCTATAGATAGCAAGGCCGGTGGGGGCAACATGTTTATCGATGCTAAGCCCTCCCGGTAGCCAGGTTAATAATTGTATTATTTTAGTCCAAAAGCGGCCCCAAAGGCTGCTTTTGGCGCTTTATACTGTAACTTTAGCAGCAACAAGTCGCCACCACTATGTACGAAAAGAATGTAGGTACCAAACAAAAAGCGTTACGTATCAACCTCGACCGACGTATTTATGGTTCTTTTGCCGAGATCGGGGCGGGTCAGGAAACAGCCGCTATGTTTTTCAAGGCAGGCGGTTCATCGGGAACAATAGCCAAAACCATGTCTGCTTACGACATGACGTTTAGTGACTCAATTTACGGTGTAGAAGAAAGTGGCCGGTACGTAGTTGAATCGAGGCTAGTGAAAATGCTCAGTAAAGAATATAGTCTTTTAGAGAAACGATTAGCTGAAAAACGTGGTCCTGATACTACGTTTTTTTCGTTTGCAAATACCGTTGTTGCCCTCAATTACCAAAAAACGAATGAGGCACATGGCTGGATTGGCTGCCGCTTTCAGCTAAATCCACAAGCCGGATTCAATGATGTCATTATCCACGTCCGGATGCTCGACAATGAGAATGTGCTTCAGCAACAGGCTTTAGGCGTTATTGGTGTAAATCTGATTTATGGGTGTTATTTCTACGCCAAATCACCCGAAACGCTGGTGCTGTCGCTTATGGATGACTTGGCCCCAGAGCGCATTCAGATTGACATGATCCGCTTCAAAGGACCTGATTTCGCGGATGTAGACAATCGGCTCATGAGTTTGCACCTGGTTAAAAACGGCTTTACCGATGCCGCTCTGTTTGGAGCCGATGGGCAAGTACTACAACCCTCTGAAGCCCTGTATAAAAAGCATATTCTGGTCATGCGCGGGCGTTTACGCCCGGTCACGAATGTACAGATGGACATGATCGAGAATGGCTTGAAGCAGTTCAACGCAGAACCTGATGTAGACGAAAGCAGGGTCTTATCCATGGCCGAGTTAACCCTGCATAACCTGAAAGCAAACGAGCAGGGCATCGACGAGAAAGATTTTCTGGACAGAGTCGATATTCTGTGCTCGATGGGTCAAACCGTAATGATTTCCAATTACCTGGAATATTATAAGCTTGTCGCTTACCTGGCCCGTCTGACCCGGCTAAAAATTGGTTTGGTTATCGGTATCCCCAACCTGGAATACATTTTCGCGGAGAGTCACTATGAGTTTCTGCTGGGTGGTATTCTGGAGTCGTTTGCCGCATTGTTCAGCCGAAAGGTAAAGTTATTCGTCTATCCAACACTGAAAGAGGGAGCCATTTATACCTGCAACGAATTCAAGTTGCCCCCAACCCTTGAGCCCCTGTTTCAGTATCTGATTCGCAATGACAAGATTGAGGACATCACCGACTTCAACGAACAGAACCTGCATATATCAACCGATAATGTGCTGGAGATGATTCAAAAAGGAGAAGATGGCTGGGAGAAGATGGTTCCGGATCGGGTTTCCGAACAGATCAAAGCTAATTGTTTGTTCGGTTATCCCTGCGAAGTGGACTATGTACCCATTGGTCAGCAAGTACGCAATCAACAGGTGGAAGAGCAGGAACAGGCTATATCGCAATGAGTTGACATAACTACAAGAAAAAGGCGCCATCGATTACTAATCGATGGAGCCTTTTTCTTGTAGCCCGAGAAGGATTCGAACCTCCACAAACAGAACCAAAATCTGTCGTACTACCCTTATACTATCGGGCTGTTTTTGCAATTGCGAGTGCAAAGATAACGGTTACCCCGCGTCAAAAACAAATACTGACCCAAAAAAAAAGGGTAAGCCGTAACAGAATTCATACTAGTTGCTGATTCACAGGGGTAATACCTGATTAAACTCCTGTAACGGGGACAGCAGGACTAATCTTTTTGATCAGGCCCTGAAGGACTTTGCCGGGTCCGCATTCTAAAAACTCGGTTGCTCCATTAGCCACCATCTGTTCAACTGACTGTGTCCAGCGCACAGGCGACGTAAGCTGGGCAATCAGGTTAGCTTTCAACTGCGCGGGATCAGTTGTAGGCTGCGCGTTCACGTTCTGGTAGACCGGACAACGGGGTACCGAAAAGGACATGTTTTGAACTGCTTCGGCAAATTCCGTTTGGGCTGGCTCCATAAACGGCGAGTGAAAAGCACCACTCACGGCCAATGGCACAACCCGTTTGGCACCGGCCGCTTTAAGTCGTTCCTCAGCTAGTTGAATACCAGCCGCACTCCCTGAAATTACAACCTGCCCCGGGCAGTTGTAATTGGCAGGGACAACAATTTCCTCCGTAATATCCGCACATATGGCCTCAATGACGGCATCAGCCAATCCCAGTACGGCAGCCATAGTCGATGGAACCAGTTCGCAGGCACGCTGCATTGCCGTTGCCCGAACGGATGCCAGACTCAACCCGTCTTCGAAGGAAAGTACGCCCGCGGCCGTTAGTGCCGACAACTCGCCAAGTGAGTGTCCTGCCACCATGGAAACATCGAACCGATCAGACGTGAAGGAGCTCGTTCGTTAGGGCCAGGACAACACCGTGCAGGAAAACAGCCGGTTGTGTATAGATAGTTTGTTTGAGTTCGTCGTCCGTTCCTTCAAACATGATGGAGGTCAGACTATAGCCAAGTAGCTGGTTAGCCTGCTCGAAAAGCTGACGGGCGGCTTCTGACTGTTGGTAAAGGTCCTGTCCCATACCCCGAAATTGCGAACCCTGTCCAGGGAATACGTATGCTTTCATGTAAATGCTGATTAATGAATAAATCCAAGCCGGTGCAAATTAGAGCCTTTATCGACGTTGTTCAAAAACGAGAAGCCACGTTTAGCCATAAAACTCTTATCATCAGCAATTTGCAGCCTTGAGAAAAATAAACTGTTCGGGGACCTACTCAGTCAACTATTATTTTTCAAAAACTTATCATTCCCAAAACCATTAAATAAAACAGTCTGTTGGAAAATTACGGGATTGGGTTAGTTGGTGTTGCGTACAGAATAAGTTGCAAACAGCGTGATAAAGGCGCTTAGTGTTGTTTCCCTGCCGTTTGTGATTTAGCTTTGATGCGCCGTTTAATTAGGCTTTTGTTCAATTATTTACACTAAAATTTCGTGTCGTTCACCATATGGCTTGGGTAACACAAACACTATCCAGCTCGCTTGGCCGTAAGGTCATCATGTCACTGACAGGGCTGTTTCTGAGTAGTTTTTTAATTATTCACATGGCTGGCAACTTGCAGCTATTTAAAGGAGATGGCGGTCGCGCCTTCAACGAGTATACGTACTTCATGACGCATAATCCGCTTATCATGACCGTTTCGTATTTGCTTTATTCGTCAATTCTGGTCCACGCACTAATGGCGTTTATTCTTACCCGCTACAATCAGTCGTCCCGTCCCGTCAAATACGCGTACAGCAAGCCCGAAGCCAATAGTGATTGGTCGTCACGCAACATGGGTATTCTGGGTACTGTTCTGTTGCTGTTCATTATTATTCACATGCGTACATTCTGGTACGAAATGCACTTTGGATCGGTACCCATGGCTGAATATGATGGCAAACAATACAAAGACCTTTACTCGGTTGTGCAGGCAGCCTTTGGCGAATTGTGGTACGTAGTGTTATACGTTGTCTGTATGGTAGCGTTGGGATATCACCTGGCACATGGCTTCCAGAGTGGTTTCCAGTCCCTGGGTATTCGTCACAGAAAGTATACGCCTATCATCGAATCTCTGGGTAAATATTTCTTTGCGATCATCGTACCAGCGGCTTTTGCCTCTATGCCTATTTACGTGTATTTACAGGTTCACCACTTTATATAATGAGTGAACGATTGACTAGTGACTGGGTCGCCGGTGCGATGAGCGAATAGTTGCCTCATCCTTCTCATTCATTAGTTTGCTCATTCACAATTCACAATTGAATTATGAAACTGGAATCCAAAATCCCTGAAGGTCCGCTAGCCGAGAAATGGGCGCGGCAAAAGTTTGCCTTAAAACTGGTAAATCCAGCCAATAAGCGTAAATACGACATAATTGTAGTAGGAACAGGTTTGGCTGGAGCGTCAGCAGCTGCATCACTGGCAGAATTAGGCTACAATGTCAAAGCATTTTGCTTCCAGGATAGTCCCCGTCGGGCGCACTCCATTGCCGCTCAGGGAGGAATAAATGCGGCCAAGAACTACCAGAATGACGGCGACAGTGTGTTCCGGCTATTCTATGACACCATAAAAGGTGGTGACTACCGTGCCCGTGAGGGTAACGTACACCGGTTGGCCGAAGTAAGCGTCAACATTATTGATCAGTGTGTTGCCCAGGGAGTTCCCTTCGCCCGTGAGTATGGCGGCACACTGGCAAATCGTTCTTTCGGTGGAGCGCAGGTTTCCCGTACGTTTTATGCCCGTGGCCAAACTGGTCAGCAATTACTGTTGGGGGCCTATTCATCGCTTAGTCGTCAGGTGGCTAACGGAAAAGTCAAATTGTACCCTCGCACCGAAATGCTGGACCTGGTTGTCCAGGATGGTAAAGCACGGGGTATTGTCACCCGTAATCTGATTACGGGTAAAATCGAATCGCATTCAGGGCATGCAGTATTACTCTGCACGGGTGGATATGGTAACGTATTCTATCTGTCAACTAATGCAATGGGTAGCAATGTCACGGCAGCCTGGCGGGCACACAAAAAGGGAGCAGCTTTTGCCAATCCCTGCTTTACCCAGATTCACCCGACCTGTATTCCGGTATCCGGTCACTATCAATCGAAACTGACCCTGATGTCAGAATCGTTGCGAAATGACGGGCGGGTGTGGGCACCCAAAACGAAAGAAGATGCGGAGAAAATCCAGAAAGGTCAGATGAAGCCGACCGATTTGGCTGAAGCCGACCGGGATTATTTCCTGGAACGCAAATACCCCGCTTTCGGTAACCTTGTACCCCGCGATGTGGCCTCCCGTAACGCTAAATACATCTGCGATGAAGGCCGGGGTGTTAGTAAAACAGGGTTAGCCGTTTATCTGGATTTTGCGGATGCCATTAAGCGCGACGGTCAGAAAACGATTGAGGCCAAGTACGGTAACCTCTTTGAGATGTACGAAAAAATCACTGGCGAAAATCCGTACGAGTTGCCAATGATGATTTACCCCGCCGTTCACTACACGATGGGTGGCTTATGGGTAGATTACAACCTAATGACCAGCATTCCGGGTCTATACGCCCTCGGCGAAGCTAATTTCTCTGACCACGGTGCCAACCGCCTTGGTGCATCTGCTTTGATGCAGGGATTAGCCGATGGTTATTTCGTGGTTCCTTATACCGTTGGTGATTATTTGGCCACTATTGGTCCAGCAGATAAAATCCCTGTCGATGCACCGGTCTTCAAGGAAGCGGAGGAAAAGGTAACTGCTCAGATCAACCAGCTTATATCCATTAAAGGTGAGCGCCCAGTTGATGAACTGCATAAGGAGTTAGGTCATATCATGTGGGAATACTGTGGTATGTCGCGTAGTGCGGAAGGATTACAGATTGCCAAGCAGAAAATCCAGGCCCTGAAGAAAGAGTTCTGGTCGAATGTTAAAATAATGGGTGGACCAGAAGAAATGAATCAGGCTTTGGAACAGGCATCGCGCGTGGCTGACTTTATCGAACTGGGAGAACTAATGGTCGACGATGCGCTGAACCGGAACGAATCCTGTGGAGGGCACTTCCGGGAAGAATACCAGACACCCGATGGGGAAGCTCTTCGTGATGATGCCAATTACGCGTACGTGGCCGCCTGGGAGTTTCAGGGTGAGAACAAACCCGAATTACTCAACAAGGAAGTACTTGAGTTTGAAAATGTTAAACTGACACAAAGAAGTTACAAATAAATGATGGGTTTATGATTTATGCTTGCCTGTCGCATTGGCAGACTGGTGGTAGTAAACCATAAATCCCGGCGGGGAACCGCGTAAATCCGTCACAAATGAAGATTAACCTAAAAGTCTGGAGACAAAAGAGTACGAATGCCGCCGGAAAACTGGTAGAATACCAGCTAGATAACGTATCGGAAGATATGTCGTTTCTTGAGATGTTCGACGTATTGAATGATTCGCTAACCCGTAAAGGAGAAGATCCGGTTACCTTCGACCACGATTGCCGGGAGGGCATCTGTGGTATGTGTTCGATGTACATCAACGGACGAGCCCATGGTCCACAGACAGGTGCAACCACCTGTCAGCTACATATGCGCTCGTTCAGCGATGGCGATACCATTGTAGTTGAACCTTGGCGGGCGCGGGCTTTTCCGGTCATTAAAGATTTGATGGTTGACCGGACTGCTTTTGACCGTGTTATTCAGGCAGGTGGGTATGTATCAGTCAACACCGGCTCAGCGCCTGATGCCAACGAGATCCTGATTCCACGTAGTATTGCCGATGAGGCAATGGATGCCGCAGCCTGCATTGGCTGCGGTGCCTGCGTAGCCGCCTGTAAAAATGCTTCGGCAATGCTGTTTGTTTCGGCCAAAATATCGCAGTTAGCCATTTTGCCGCAAGGCAAAGCCGAGCACAAAGAGCGGGCAGAGCGTTTGGTTGCTCAAATGGATGCCGAAGGCTTTGGAGCCTGTTCGTTTACGGGTGCCTGTTCCGTTGAGTGTCCAAAATCAATTTCGCTTGACCATATTGCCCGTATGAACCGGGAGTACTTAGGAGCCCAGCTAACCACCGAAAATGTTCAGGGGTAAGTGAAGGCAGTACACAAACGAACGAACCCGGTTAATGCTAACCGGGTTCGTTCGTTTGTGTACAATTGATTATCCATTGCACTGAAGTTCCTTATAGGCATATAGTGTCCTGACTAAGATTGAGACGGCAAACTTTATTTGGAATATTTTTTCTTTTCTCCCGATAATTCCCTACTTTTGCAGTCCCAAACTCATTACAACGAGTTAACGACATACGAAGATGAAGGTCTGCAAAAGAAACCACATCTGACTTTTCGGCAAATAATCCATGCAAAGTATGGCTTTATATGTCACTCAAGGTCAGGTGCGATGCATCCGACCTTTTTTGTGTCGTTTTCGGGTCTGATTGTTAAGCACATATAGGATTTACCTGATATTTGCCTACCTTTGCGGCCCAATTCAGTGATTTGAATTGGGGAAAATTTACCTAATTTTTTACCTGCTTACTTTAAACAAACAAAAATGTCTGGTTTAATTGGCAAGAAAATCGGGATGACCAGCGTGTACAATGCGGACGGGCAGGCTCTGGCATGTACAGTGATTGAGACGGGTCCCTGTGTCGTAACACAAGTTCGTAGCATCGAAAAAGATGGCTACACAGCTGTGCAGCTGGGTTATGGCGATAAGAATGAGAAGCACAGTAACAAACCGGAGATTGGCCACTTCAAAAAGGCTGGTACTACCCCAAAGCGTAAACTGGTCGAATTTAAAGAGTTTGAACAGGAATTGAGCTTAGGAACAACACTCACGGTTGCCGATGTATTTGCGGAATTGGACTTCGTTGACGTAGTCGGAACAGTAAAAGGTCGCGGTTTCCAGGGTGTTGTAAAGCGTCATGGATTCGCTGGTGTGGGTGGTCAAACTCACGGTCAGCACAACCGGGGTCGTCACCCAGGTTCGATTGGTGCTTGCTCCTTTCCGTCGCGTGTGTTCAAAGGTATTCGTATGGGTGGCCGCATGGGCGGTAACCGCGTAAAGGTTCAAAACCTACGTGTTTTACGGGTTATGCCTGAGCAGAATCTGCTCGTTGTGAGTGGTTCGGTTCCCGGAGCTAAAAATTCATACGTTATTATCGAGAAATAGGTCATGGAAGTAATCGTATATAACAGCAAAGGCGAGGACACAGGCAAAAAGGTCACTCTGCCGGAAGAGGTTTTCGGAATCGAGCCGAACCAGCACGCGATTTACCTCGACGTGAAACAATACCTGGCCAATCAGCGCCAGGGAACGCATAAAGCGAAAGAGCGGGCTGAAAATGCTCACTCAACCCGTAAACTGAAAAAACAGAAAGGTACGGGCGGTGCGCGTGCAGGTAGTGCCAAGTCACCAGTGTTTGTCGGTGGTGGTACTATTTTCGGCCCACGTCCCCGTGACTACAGTTTTAAACTGAATAAGAAAGTAAAAGCGCTTGCCCGTCAGTCAGCTTATGCTGTGAAGGCGAAGGCAGAGAAGATTTCGGTTATCGACAACATCTCGATTGAAGCACCCCGCACGAAGGATTACATTCAATTCCTGAATGATCTGAAGCTAACGGGCCGCAAAACGTTACTCATCCTGCCCGATGTTAACCTGAATGTTGTCCTATCCAGCCGGAACGTACAGAAGGCTAAAGTAACTACCGCTTCGCAGGTAAATACGTATGACCTGATGAACGCCGACCAACTGCTTATCAGCGAAGGAGCTTTGTCAACCATTCAAACTTTGTTCGACAAATAAACCATGAGCATACTGAAACGACCAATCGTCACGGAGAAAATGACGGGCCTGAACAAGCAGGGGAAATATGCTTTTGAGGTCGAGCTAAAGGCTAACAAACTCGAAATCGGCAAAGCCATCGAGAAGATGTACGGCGTAAACGTTGAAGCTGTCAATACCTTCCGGGTATACGGAAAGAAGCGTAGCAAGAATATCAATGGACGTGTTGTATCGGGTAAGACCCCAACTACGAAAAAAGCAATCGTTACGGTTGCAGAGGGCGAAGTAATCGATATTTACGCAGACCTGTAAACCGAGCCTAGCTCTACCAATAAACCAGTCATGGGAGTTAAAAAACTAAGACCAATAACGCCGAGTACACGTTTTCGCGTGGCACCCGACTTTGCGGAAATAACAGCCTCCAAGCCAGAAAAAAGTCTGCTGGAGCCCATTAAGAGAACCGGTGGCCGGAACAACGAAGGTCACCGCACTATGCGCTACATTGGAGGAGGTCATAAGCGGCATTACCGTATTATTGATTTCAAGCGCGATAAAGTCGGCCAGACAGCCGAAGTTTTGACTGTAGAATACGATCCAAACCGGTCGGCACGTATCTCTTTAGTACAATACGCCGACGGCGAAAAGCGCTACATCATCGCGCCACAGGGCATTACCGTAGGCCAGACGATTCAGTCAGGTGAAGGGGTTACCCCTGATGTTGGTAATGCAATGCCACTAGCCGCAATGCCAATTGGTACCATCGTTCATAACATTGAGTTGACACCGGGCAAAGGTGGTTCGATGGCTCGATCGGCTGGTACATACGCCCAGTTAGTTGGCCGTGAAGAAAAGTACGCTATTCTACGTTTGCCTTCTGGCGAAACCCGCCGGGTTTTGAGCGCAGGTATGGCAACGGTGGGTTCCGTATCCAACCCGGATCACATGAACGTAGTAATAGGTAAGGCGGGTCGTAGCCGTTGGCTAGGCCGTCGTCCCCGCGTTCGTGCCGTGGTTATGAACCCAGTCGATCACCCGATGGGTGGTGGTGAGGGCCGGGCATCCGGTGGTCACCCACGTTCGCGCAATGGCCAGTTTGCTAAAGGTCAGAAAACCCGCAGCAAGAACAAGGCATCTGAAAGCATGATTATTAGCCGACGCAAAAAGTAACAGATAAAAATGGCACGTTCACTCAAAAAAGGCCCATATATTGATTTCCGCCTGGATAATAAGGTTCAGACACAGAATGATTCGGGCAAGAAGTCGGTCATCAAAACCTGGTCGCGTCGTTCGATGATTTCGCCGGATTTTGTAGGCCATACCTTTGCTGTTCACAACGGCAACAAGTTTATTCCGGTTTACGTAACGGAGAACATGGTTGGTCATAAACTCGGTGAGTTTTCACCAACGCGGAACTTCCGCGGACACACCGCAAAGAAAGACAAGGGCAAACGATAAGTAGTTTACGGTATTCGATTTACGGTTTTAGCGAACTGTAGACCGTAAACCAAAACCGAAACCAAAAAAATGGAAGCAGTAGCAAAACTTAAAGATGTGCCCACGTCGCCCCGTAAGATGCGGTTAATCGCCGATCTGATTCGTGGTCAGCGCGTTAGCCGGGCGTTGGGCCTGTTGAAATATCAGCCTCAGGCTGGTGCCGACGTGTTGCAGAAAGTGCTTTTGTCGGCCGTTGCCAACTGGCAGCAGAAAAATGAAGATGAGCGGATTGAAGACGCTGACCTTTATGTGAAAACTATTTTTGTTGATGGTGGTCCTATGCTGAAGCGTTTGCGCCCGGCCCCTCAGGGTCGTGGTCATCGGATTCGGAAGCGTTCCAATCACATCACCATTGTGGTTGACAGTGCAGCGCAACCGCTGCTGGAATCAGCCGAAGCAGAAACCCCTGAAAACGAGAATTAAGAGATGGGACAAAAGATAAATCCAATTGGCCTGCGACTTGGTATAGTTCGTGGCTGGGAATCAAGCTGGTACGGAGGTAAGGAATTTGCAGAAAAACTCGTTGAAGACGAGAAAATCCGTAAGTACGTAGCCGCTCGTATTCCAAAGGGTGCTATTGCACGGGTTGTAATTGAACGTACCCTCAAACGTGTTACCCTAACAATCCATACGGCACGTCCAGGTATTGTTATTGGTAAGGGAGGGGGTGAAGTCGATAAGATTAAAGAAGAACTGAAAAAGATCACGGGCAAAGATGTCCAGATCAATATCTTCGAAATCAAACGCCCGGAAGTTGATGCAAAATTGGTTGGCGAAGCTATTGCTCAACAATTACAGGCTCGTATTTCATTCCGTCGTGCTATGAAGCAGGCTATTCAGTCAGCACTTCGGGTAGGCGCACAAGGTATTAAAGTAAAGGTATCAGGCCGTTTAGGTGGTGCAGAAATTGCCCGCTCTGAGCAGTACAAGGAGGGACGAGTTCCTCTGCACACGCTTCGTGCTGATATCGATTACGCTATTTCTGAGGCACAAACTGTGTATGGTAAGATCGGCATCAAGGTGTGGATTTTCAAAGGTGAAGTGTACGGAAAACGTGATTTATCGCCAGCAGCCATGATGACTCAGGCACAGGCTGGTGAGCGTTCTACATCATCGAATGATCGTGGCGATCGCCGTGGTCCTCGTGGTGACCGCGATGGAAACGACCGCGGTGGTCGGGGTCGGGGTGAGCGTGGTGCAAATGACCGTGGTGGGAACCGTGGTGCCGGAGGCCAGGGCGGTGGGAACCGTGGTGGCGGAGGCCAGGGTGGTGGAAACCGTGGCGGTGCAGGACCAAGACGATAAATTCAGTCAGGTAGTCAATCAGTCTGTCAGTCGGAAATTAACAAACGTTGTTAACGTTCCCGACTTAATAACTGA
>CAWARB010000026.1:0-25557 GCA_963784335.1 uncultured Cytophagales bacterium
GAGCGAATACACGTTGGCCCGGGCCAGCGTTGCTATGTAGAGCAGGAAGGTGCAGAGGATATAAAACCGGAATTGCGAATCAGAAATGAAGCGAACCAGCACGAAACTATTCAGGGTGCGCAGGATAAACAACCCCAGAAACAGCCAGATAACGAAAATAATAACCTGCCGTTGGTTCAGGTGGTAGTACTCCTCCCAAACCATTACGCTACCATACATACTCAGGCTGCTTTCGATACGAAAGTAGACCGTTACGGGCTGGTTAGTAGGAAAAGTAGCCTTGAAAAAAGGGGCTGTGGCAAAAAAACCCTGATTCACGTAGGGCCGTTTCATCCCCCGTTTCTGGTGTATCACCTGCCCATTCGGATAAACCAGGTACAGGTCGACATAATCAACCGAGATGGCATCCATCAGACCGAGTAACCAGTGTTTTTGATTTTCCTGACTGCGGTTGGTCACCTCAAACCGAAACCAGTAAGCACTGCTGGTAAACCCGTACTGAAATTTTTCGGAATAGCTGGGCACAAAATCGGTGCGTTGCCGTACCTGAGCGAACGTTAACCGGGCCGTTTTATCTTCCAGAATAGACACCCTGCGCCCAATGGACATATGACGGGTTGTATCCTGCAACAAAACAGTAGGTGGGGCCGCCTGACCCTTACTAATCAGGACAAAGAAGCCGAACAGCAACAGGCAGGCGTAAACATAGGTACGCATAGAGCAAATAAGGTAACAACTGGCTAAAGTAACCCTACCCCATAAGATACCCAACAAAAACTCGGCCAGAAAAAAACAATGTCTTATCCCGCCTTATTGCCGTGTTCGATTTCGGTGGCTCCCGTGTTTTCGTCCGGGCAGAAAATGCCCGGCTACAGCAGACCACCCGGCAAAAGAGTTACCCCGGAAAGCCAAAACGGCGTCTAACCGTCAATGAGGCCGAAAATTAAGTACCTTGCGGTTCCTATTTCCCCCGTGTAGTATATGACCGACCGTAAATTTCCCATCGGCCCCTTTGTGACGCAGGAACACTATACCCCTGCCGAAATCAACGGACTCCTCCAAACCATCGACCGTAGTGTCGGTCAGTACCAGCCAACCGTCGGGTCACTTTCCCCCGCCGACCGGATGAAACGGTATCGGGAGGGTAGCTGGACGGTACAACAACTGGTTCACCACGTAGCCGACATTCACCTGCTGCACTTCCTGCGGATGAAAAAAGCCCTGACCGAACCTGATTACACAGACGTTACCCTGATTAACATGGACGGCTGGGCCGCAACAGCGGACGGGCTGGATGCACCCGTGGTGGATTCACTACTGATGCTGGACGGTATTAACCGGCGTTACCTGTACCTGGCCCGGTCCCTGACGGAACCGATGCTGGCTTTAACCTACAATCATCCCATTCGGCAACGGCAGTTCAATCAGGCGCAGGCATTGGCCATGTCGGCCTGGCACGTGCAGCACCACCTGGCGCACATCCGGCTGGCCCTCGCTTAAAAAGACCAACTCACCCGTTTCGTTACCAGCCAATTTTCCCATCAGGAAACTATTCCTCATGCCTAACCCTACATCCGTTGCCCAGGCCGAACCAGCCGTTGCCCAACCTGCTCCCGTTAAACGACTCCTCTCCCTCGATACCCTGCGGGGGTTCGATATGTTCTGGATTATCGGGGGCGAAGAACTATTCCACGTACTGGCCAAAACTACCGGCTGGGCCTGGGCTGTAACCGTAGCCCATCAGTTCTCCCACCCGGACTGGAACGGATTCCGGGCGTATGACCTCATCTTCCCGCTGTTCCTGTTTATGGCGGGCGTTTCCACGCCGTTCTCCATTGGGAGTCGGCTGGCAAAAGGGGATAAAAAAGCCCTGATTGCCCGGAAAATTATCAGCCGAGGACTAATTCTGGTAGTGCTGGGTATTATTTACAACAACGGTCTGTTTACCAAAGCCTTTCACGACATGCGATTTCCGAGCGTGCTGGGCCGCATCGGGCTGGCGGGGATGTTTGCCCAGCTCATTTATCTCTACGCCCGGCCGCGCACCCAGTACGGCTGGTTTGTCGGGATTTTACTGGGTTACTGGGCCTGCATGATGCTGATTCCGGTACCCGGTTGTGGGGCGGGTGTGCTCACGATGCCCTGCAACCTGGCCAGCTACATTGACCGGATGGTGGTGCCGGGCCACCTGTACAAAACCATCCACGACCCGGAAGGGTTGTTTTCGACCATACCCGCTATTGGCAATGCCCTGCTTGGCATTTTTGCGGGTATGTTTCTGCAAAAGTCCGTCAAAACCGGGAACCAGAAAACGGCCTGGCTGCTGGGAGCGGGGGCGGGTCTGGTCCTGCTCGGGTACCTCTGGAACTTCGTATTCCCCATCAATAAAAATCTCTGGACCAGCTCATTCGTACTGGTAACGGGCGGACTGAGCTTCCTCTTGCTGGGCCTGTTCTACTGGATTATCGACGTCAGAGGGATAAAGGGCTGGACGTTTTTCTTCACCATTATCGGCATGAACTCCATCCTGATTTACCTGGCGGGTCAGTTCATCGACTTCGAGTATGCTGCCCGCTTCTTTTTCGATGGCCTGCTCAGTCTGTCTTCGTCCGCTGTGGTAACGGGCATTGGTGGCGTGCTGGCTTTTCTGGCCGTCAAGTGGGCCTTCCTGTACTTTCTGTACCGCAAAAAAACGTTTCTGCGGGTTTAAGGTACAATTCCATCATCAGGCGAATCGAACAAAACCGAAAAGAAACCGGTGTTTAAGGTTCTTATCTGCTCAGAGGTACGCCTTCAGGCAGGTGCCTATTTCTAAAGCGTTTCACCGAATCAGGCTACCCCACCCATCGATGTCCCCACCGATTGAGTTACGCTTTGGTTGGTCCATCAACGCTGTCAGCCAATCTGATAAACCTATTCTTTACGAGCTTAACCGTTAAGTAATTGGCCAAATCTGACCACTTGTTTTTTAGACTATTTTACCAAACTTTGTTCTGGAAGAGTCGGGTACTATCAATGCCCTGCGATTTCAGGATTACTTTGCTTTCAGGGTTGGTTTGCGTCCTGCAAGCATCAACATTAACTGCCAGAGCATCCGGGTAGGTTGAGCGGTTGCACCCCATAGCTCCCTAATCAACGCCCATTTTCGTGAGCCGTCGAGCTATCTATACGAGGCAATAATTACCTATTTCATGACCACCTATTTTAACAAGTTCAACCATGAAGCATTTATCGGATACGCCCCCGAGGGGTTTGTACGTGCAGTACGGTTGTGGCCTGACGACACCAGAAGAGTGGCTTAACTTCGATACGTCGCCTACACTTCGCGTCCAGAAGATACCGGTATTAGGGCCATTGATTAAAAAGAAACTTTACTGCGTTTTCCCCAGTAACGCCCTCGTTGGCGACATTATAACGGGATTGCCTGTACCGAAAGATTCCTGCCGGGGTATTTACAGCTCACATACGTTAGAGCACCTAAGCCTCAGCGATTTTAGGAAGGCACTGAAAAATACGTATACCATACTACAACCCGGTGGGTGGTTTCGATGCATCGTTCCCGACCTGGAGACTTATGCCCGCCAGTACATTGCGGAGCTCGAATCAGGCGATACGAAAGCCAGTTACCGGTTTCTATCGCCCTGGGGTGAACGGACAATGCTGGGTGCTGAGAATCGCCCGCGAGGAGCGAAGAGCCTGCTAAAGTCCTTGCTGGGCAATTCGCACCATCTTTGGATGTGGGACCGCTACTCATTAGCCAACGAGTTGCAGGATGCTGGATTCATCCATATCCGTGCCTGTACCTTCAATGACTCAGCAGACCCGATGTTTCGCCATGTAGAAGACCCCGCCCGTTTTCAGTCGGCAGTAGCGCTGGAGTGCTCAAAATAACCAGACGTCGTACGAACTGAAAAGTACGATTCAGGTCAACCGCGCTGACCGGAAGACCAACGGGTTAACCATGATAATCAAGTCTGTCAGGAACCACCTGTTTCACAAATGACCCGCTACCCCAAACGTAGTCATGGTTAGTAAAACCGGGCAACAGATGAGTCATTATCTTGTTTTGACCAGAAAATAACCCACAAAAGAAGCACCTGCCCGACCGGCGTTTTGCGCTGAATGTTCAGGAAGGGTTTGTAGCATACGTCAGCGATTTAAACTGTTTGGTCAGGTCCGTCAGCGATTGTTCTACACCCATGCGCTCCAGGGATGAAGCGCCAACAAAGCCATGCGCCGAGGTCCGTTCCAGCATGATGCGCACATCGTCCGGGGTGTTGATGGGTCCACCGTGCGCCAGAAAAAAAGCGTTGGGATTGACCGCTCTGGCAGCATCAATTATTTCCTGAGTCTGCGCAACGGCTTCATCCATGGAGCAGGATGCATCCACCACGCCGATGGAGCCGCCAACGGTGGTGCCTACGTGAGCAATAATGGCATCGGCCCCGGCTTCGGCCATTTGCCGGGCATCGTGGGGAGTGGCTACGTAAACAATCGAAAACAACTCCATTTTATTGGCCAGCCGGATCATTTCTACTTCCTTGTCGAAGCCCATGCCCGTTTCTTCCAGTACCTGCCGAAAGTGGCCATCCACAATGGAGTGCGTCGGGAAATTGTTCACGCCCGAAAAGCCCATTTCTTTCACTTTCAGCAGATGATGCCACATCCGACGGCGCGGGTCGGAGCCGTGTACCCCGCAAATAACCGGAATCTCTTCCACTACGGGCAGCACTTCAAACTCGCCAATGTCCATCGCTACGGCATTGGCATCACCGTAGGCCATCAGGCCCGCCGTGGAGCCATGCCCCGACATGCGGAAACGACCGGAGTTGTAAATAATCAGCAAGTCGGCCCCGCCCTTTTCGATAAATTTGGCACTGATACCGGTTCCCGCACCAGCGGCAATGATGGCTTTTTTCTGGTTCAGGGTAGCCTGCAACCGGTCTCTTACTTCCTGCCGGGTATAGGGGTTTCCTTTTCCCGTCCATGGATTTGGCATACTGTAGTGGGTTGATAGTGTTAACGTCTAGTTAGTTTCTGCTGCCGGTTTCCGCTGGTTCATCAGTGCAAGCAGGCAATCGACCAGCAGGTCGGAAAAAACGGCATCATTGATGTGAGCCGCGGATTCGACCAGGTTCACCGTTGCCGGTATATTGTTTTTTATGGCCCTGAAAAGTGCCTCATCGGCCTTAGGCCAGTAAAAAACGTCCCCTGCTGCATCAATCTGTGAAATCCCGTTCATGGGTAATACGACCGTTACGGGTCCGGTGGATTGACCAACTCTCTGCGCCAACCGATTACCCAGTTCGTTGTTTTCAGCTTCGTTGGTTCGCATCAGTGTTACGTCCGGCGCCCAACTGTACAGCATTCGGTTCCTGTACTGAGCGGGCACCGTGTCGGGCTGGCCAAAATTAACCATATCCAGGCATCCCGGCACCACTACCGCCGGAATACCCAGGCGGGCAGCCGCCAGCAGCCGCTCGGGCCCGGCGCTACAAATACCCCCGCACAGGTCGTCGGCCAGTTCGGTGGTGGTGACGTCCAGAACGGCATCAAAATAGCCTTCCCGAATAAACGCTTCCATCGTTTTGCCGCCCACACCCGTAGCATGAAAAGCCAGGACCTCATAGCCCTGTTTCTGCAAAAGGGCGGTGCACTGCGCTACGCACGCAGTTGTGTTGCCAAACATACTAATGGCAACCCGACCTGCTGACCTTGTGGTAGCCAATTCCGTTTTAACGTTAGCCATGGCGCAAATGGCCGCGCCTGCCTGCTCAATCAGCGGAATAATAATGCTGTTAAGCCCGGCAATATCCACTACCGACGACATCAGCGTAATATCTTTCTGACCAACCTGCCGGGATAAATCTTTGGCGGCCAGCGTAGTCAGGCAAAGCTTTGGTATACCGAACGGCACCACCTGCATGGCTAGCAGGGCAATGAACGTACCTCCCCCGCCACCCATACCCATAACGGCTTTTACGCTACCGGCATCAACCAGCTGCTTCGTAATGGCCGCTGCTCCCCGACCCATCACGTCGATGGCCAGGCCCCGGTCCTGCCGGTTGCGGAGGTCGTCAAGTGTATAGTTTGCGGCCTGAGCAACGGCACTGGCTTCATACTCTACGGGAAACTCCGTAGTGCTGCCCATAACACCCGTGTTGATTGCAATAACCCGCTCTCCCCTTGCCAGAATGCACGTGCGCAGGTGAGCAAAAAGCGCTCCTTTTGTATCGAAACAGCCAATCAGTAAAATATGCCGGTTCATGGTAGGGTACGGTTATCGTGCGCTCGTTGACTGCCTGTGCCGGGGCGGTTAATGGAATGGAGCAGGCCGCCAGTTGATGCTGTCAGGAACCCGGTCCGGTAAATTAAACGGTATCCTCCCCTAATACCTGTTATTCGTCTATCAAGCCTTTGCGCTAACGGGAAAAGTCGCTTCAATACCCAGCTTCTCGCGGAGCTCAGCTACCGTTTTCAGCAGGTTATCCATGTCGTTTTTCAGCGACGGAGTAAGCGGCTCCACCGACCGGCGGGTTTTCAACGTAATGGGCAGCCCCTGCTGTTGCAGGCTGTATTTGGCGATGGTTGGGTAGGCGGTATGGACCAAATCCATGCAGCCGGTCAGGAACTGCTGCACCAGGTTCACCTCGTCCTGCCGGGCGGCATCATCAAAATGGGTACACAGCCAGGTAATAAGTTCCGGGAAAATATTACCCTGAATGCAGCACAAACCAGCCGCCCCCGCCCGCAGCGACGACACTGCGTTGACCATGTAGGCATCGTATAACGCAAAATTATAGCCACTCGCCGTCGCTAACCGACGACTCACTTCGTCGGCATCCAGGCAGGTATCCTTGTGGTACACCAGCCGACCGGTAGGCAGTAAACTTGCCAGTATATCACTATTAATGAGCCGTTTGTAGGGTACCGGGCATTCGTAAAATCCCAGCGGGATGGCTTCGGTCAGGGCCAGTAGCTGATGCGTCCGGTCCAGGAAAACGGCATCGCTCTCGGCCTCACTGGCCAGGTGACTCGTGATGACGATGACAGCCTGGACACCGGTATCGTAGATGCGTTTGACAAAATCGGCCTGCTGCTCAATGGACCCGCCAAACGTACCCGTAGCTACTACCGGCACCTGACCGCCGGCCCGCTCCACCACCTGTTTGGTGATGGACAGCCGTTCCGAATCCGTCAACTCGTACATCTCGCTGGACAAACAGTTGGCGAATAAACCAGCCGCCCCCGACGCCAGGTAATAATCGGTCAGGTGGGCCAGTCCCGGCGAGTCGATGGCACCCGATTCGAGGAAGGGCGTGAGCATGACGGGAATAAACCCACGGGGTAATGTGTCGGATGCCTGATTGGAGGGAGTCATAGTAGTAGGATTGGAAAATACGCGGGTTGAGAGCGGACAAACGTTAATGTGGTGATACTACGGTGCGGTGGTGCTGGTGGGAATCGGGTCGCCTTTTTTGGTGCGCAGCTTCGTGAGCAGCAACCCTGTCAGGAAAATGGTGAGCGTGCCGACTACCATCGTCATGTTCTGGTTGAGCGGGTTGCGTAAATAGCTGTACCCGGCGGGTAGCTGCCCCGAAAATGTAAGCCAGACAATGGCCAGTACACCGATAACCGTAGCGGTGAATGCTTCGGCGTTTCGGGTGGAGCGGGAGATGATACCCAGTAGAAAAAGCCCCAACATCCCCCCGGCAAAAATACCCGACAGCAGCCACCAGATGTCGAGCACACTTTTGACGCCAATCATGGCAATGCCCGTGAGCATTCCCAACATACCAAACAGGGTGGTTGCCATGTACAGAAGGCGCAACGAATTTTTGGCCGACAGGTTGGGATTGACGTACCGCTGGTAAATATCCACCGAGAAAACGGTGGCCGATGCGTTCATGCCGGAACTGATGGTGCTCATAGCCGCCGACATAATGGCCGCTACGATGAGACCCAGCATACCCGCCGGTACTTTGTTGACCATAAAATGGGGCATTACCTTATCGCCAATGTCGGCTGCGCTGAGTGTACCGGCCAACTGCCGGATAGCCACCTGGCTCCCGGCAGGTAACCGCTCGGTGGCTACCTGCATCCGGACAGCGTCCAGCAGATCAGGATTGGTCTGGTAATAAGCGTACAGGGCCGAGCCGATGAAAAAGAACAGTAAGGAGATGGGTACGTACAGGTAAACGCATAACCAGACCGACCGGGCCGCTTCTTTAATGGACGTAGTTGTGTGGTACCGCTGCACGTAGTTCTGGTCCATACCGAAGTTGTTGAGGTTCATAAAGAAGCCATACAGCAGCACCACCCAGAACGTGGGTTGGGTAAAATCGGGAGCGAAACTACCGAGGCTGAATTTCTTATCCGTCGTACCGATGTCCATGATATGACTCACTCCGCCGGGCATTCCCTGCACCACCAGCCACAGGATGATGACGGCCCCCGACGTTTTCACAACGCCCTGCACCACTTCCGTCCAGATAACGGCTTCCATGCCGCCCAGCACGGTATAAATAATGATGCAGCTGCCCACCACCAGCATAATAGTTGCCATCGGGTAGCCGGTCAGGGCCTGTAAACTCAGGGCTATTCCAAAGAAAATGGACCCCATGCGGGCCAGCTGGGTCAGCAGAAAGCAAACCACGGCGTAGGTTCGTGCCCAGGGACCAAACCGATGTTCCAAATGCGTATAGGCCGATACCTCACCCGTGTGGCGATAGAACGGAACAAAAAAACGGGTGGCTACCCAGGCCGCCAGCGGCATGGACAGGCTGAACACAAACGAATTCCAGTTGGACCCAAAGGCTTTACCCGGCACACCCAGAAACGTGTTGCTGCTCAGGAAGGTGGCGTACAGCGACATGCCGATGGCCCAGCCCGGAATCCTGCCCGACGCCGTGGTAAACTGGTCGGCGCTCCCGGTCTTTCGGGAGAAGTAGACCCCAACGGCAATCATACCGGCCAGGTAAACCAGTATAACCGACAAGTCGAGCGCAGGTAATGTTTTCATGGCTACGGGCTATCAGGAATCGGGGTTGAAGGATAAGTTATCTGATTGTCAACAAATGATTCCCGCTACCTTCTGGTATCATCTGACGAAGCAATGCGCTGACAGTACCCATAGGTATGACTATTGGGATACTTTGTTTAACTTTATTGGCAAAGCTAGGCGATATTGAGCAGGTTGTCTTCCCAACAGTTACCGCATTAATGTACTAAATTATCATGTTGACTTAATCATACATGAAGGCTCATTTTCACAGGGTTCCCGTTGATACCTCGGCGGCTTTTCACGCCCGGCACGACATAAAACCCAACTTCGGCACGGTTTGGCACTACCATCCTGAACTGGAACTGCATTACGTGATACAGGGTGAAGGGGTACGCTTTATCGGCGACAACGTGAGCAATTTCTCGGCCGGGGAAGTGTTATTATTGGGCGAAAACGTACCGCACACCTGGCAGTGCAACAAAGAATATTTTCAGGAAGGGTCTGGTTTACAGGTAGAAGCGATTGTCATTCAGTTTCGACCCGACTGCCTGGGCGCTGATTTTCTGACCATGGCCGAAGCCTACCCGATTCGTAAACTGTACGAAAAGGCCAGACGGGGCATCGTTGTCAGGGGAGAAACAAACCAGCAGCTCACCGAACTCATGCAGCGCGCTATAAAAGAGACCCCGCTTCAACGCGTAATTGTACTGCTATCCATGTTGGACCTGCTGGCTGAATCGGATGATATTGAGCTTATTACGTCACCGTATGCGTTTTACAAATCCAATGAATTGGAAACAATTCGCCTGAACGAGGTGTGTAGCTACACATTATCCAACTACGAAAAAGCCATTACACTGGAGGAGATTTCGTCCATTGCGAACCTGAGCGTAACCTCGTTCTGCCGGTACTTCAAGCTGATGACGCACAAAACATTCCACGATTTTTTGACCGAGGTTCGAATCAGCCACGCCTGTCGGGCGTTGATCGGCAATCGACTCAGCATCGAGATGGTTTGTTTTGAGAGTGGATTCAGCAACCTGTCCAATTTCTACCGCCAGTTCAAACGGATAAAAGGGGTAACGCCACTCGCCTATAAACAGGCGTATCTGCAACGGGTATTGGCTACGCAGCGGTGAGTTTATCCCTATTGCCTTTTTTGTGCGGGCGATACGGGAACATGTCGGTGGGGCCGCGTAACAATTTGAGTACATGATGGGTTGTTTATTGATTACCCCGCCTGAACAAACAACCCCTCTCAACAGACTAACACGAGAACGAAACGTCCAAAAACCGGCATGATGAACGGAGAAGAAAAACCCCAACTAACCGAAGACGAAAAGAAACTCTTCGAAGACCTGATGCCGGAGGACCTCGACGACATTATGGATACGGGTGTTAACCGGCGGCACTTCCTGAAATTGATGACGCTGGCCGGTAGTGGCCTGCTGGCGGCACAGTCGGCGGTAGCCGAGCAGGTGTTTACCCGCCCCCACAGCATCCCGATGGACACGGCTCCCCTGGCCACGATCGAAAACGGGGTCGACGTGTCGTTCCGGGTCAATGGCGCGGCCCGGAAGCTGACGGTCGATTCCCGCATGACGCTGCTGGATACCCTGCGCGAACGGCTCGAACTGACTGGCTCTAAAAAAGGATGCGACCAGGGCCAGTGCGGGGCCTGTACCGTTATTGTGGATGGCCAACGGGTGCTGTCCTGCCTGACGCTGGCTGCCAGCTGCGAGGGTCGGTCCGTTAAAACCATCGAAGGCGTGGCCCAGGGTAGTGACCTGCACCCCATACAGGCCGCTTTCCTGAAACACGACGGGTTCCAGTGTGGCTTCTGTACGCCCGGCCAGATCTGCTCGGCTATGGCCCTCATGGACGAAGCAAAACGGGGAGAGGCCAGTTACGTGACCGAAAACATACGCCGAAAGGCCGGACCGGTTCAGCTTTCCAACGAAGAGATTCGGGAACGGATGTCGGGAAATATCTGCCGGTGCGGTGCCTACCCCAATATTGTGGCGGCCATTCAGGAAGTACACAGCGGCAAGTCCGTGGAACAGACATGGCACTTCGCCGACTAACGCCTTACCCAGCTACCAATGAGACCATTTAAATATACGTCCGCAACCGATGTTTCGTCGGCCGTGAAGGGGCTGTCGGGAAACCCGCGGGCCAAATTCCTGGCGGGCGGCACCAATTTGCTCGACCTGATGAAGGAAGATGTAGAACGGCCCGATGAACTGATCGACATCAACCGACTACCCCTCACGGGTATCAAAGCCATTACAATCGGCACTAACCAGGGTGGCCTTTCTATCGGCGGTCTGGGCAAGAATACCGACGCGGCCAATCACCCGCTGGTTCGTCAGCAATACCCGTTGCTGAGCCAGGCCATCCTGGCCGGTGCCTCCGGTCAGATACGGAACATGGCCACCAATGGCGGCAATCTGCTGCAACGGACCCGCTGCCCGTACTTCTACGAGGTGTCAATGCCCTGCAACAAGCGGGAACCCGGCACGGGCTGCGGTGCCCTGCAGGGAGTGAATCGGTTACACGCTATCTTCGGCTGGTCCGAGCAGTGCGTTGCGGTTTACCCCTCCGATATGGCCGTTGCGCTGGCCGCACTGGATGCCGTTGTAACCGTCAGAAACGCCAGCGGGCAGGAACGGGCTATTCCGTTTGCCGATTTCCACCGGCTACCCGGTGATACGCCCGAAAAAGAAACCAACCTGAATCCGGGCGAACTAATCACGGCCATTGAGCTACCCAAAAACCGGTTTGCCGACCATTCCTATTACCTGAAAGTGCGTGACCGTGCTTCGTATGCGTTCGCCCTGATTTCGGTGGCCGCTGCCTTGGAACTGGATGGGAACAAAATCAGTAAGGCCCGCATAGCGATGGGTGGTGTAGCGCATAAGCCCTGGCGGGTGCTGCAAGCCGAGCAGTTGCTCGTTGGAAAAGAAGCAACCGAAGCGAACTTCCGGTTGGCAGCTACGGCCGGCATGGCGGATGCCCGCCCACTGGAACACAATAAATTCAAAGTGGAACTGGGCAATCGGAGTATTGTCCTCGCCCTGCAACAAGCCCTGAACGGCAGCAAGTCCTGATTTAATCATTCAACGCCATGCGCGAAAAAGACAAACTAGTCGGTACACCCGTCAGTCGTATCGACGGTATTCTAAAGGTGACGGGCAAGGCAGACTATTCGGTAGACCATCCGATGAAGAATGTTGCCTATGCCGTCTTGTTCAAGAGTACCATTGCCGCCGGTACGATAACCAGCATCGACTCGGCAGAAGCCGAAAAATCGCCGGGCGTACTGGCCGTTATCACCCATAATAATGCCCCCAAACTAAACGAAAAAGGCGGCATTCGGGGGGGAGCGATACTGCAAAGCCCCGACATTGAGTTTTATGGCCAGAACATCGGCATCGTGGTGGCAGACACGTTTGAGCAGGCCCGCCATGCCGCTCACCTGATAAAGGTTGACTACGACAAAAAAACGCCGAAAGCGGATTTCGACAAACTGGCCAGCGAGGCCAAATCTCCAAAAGACAATCACGACGAAAAGTGGGGTGATGCCAAAGGGGCACTCAGCACGGCCACCTTCACCGTGGTGGAAACCTATTCCACCCCCATTGAGCACCATCACCCCATGGAACCCCACGCGGCCATTGCCGAATGGAAGGGCAACCAGCTGACGCTCTACAGCAGTGCCCAAATCGTAAACGGCGCGCAGAACGCAGCGGCTGCCACCCTGAATATCACCCCGGAGAACGTCCGGATCGTTTCCCCGTACATTGGGGGCGGGTTTGGCTCCAAAGGGGGGCAGTGGGCCAACCTGGTTCTTACGGCCGTAGCCGCCAAAGTGGCCAACCGCCCGGTAAAACTGGCACTGGCCCGCAATCAGATGGTTAACTCGGTCGGGCTTCGTCAGCGCAATTTCCAGACGGTAAGCCTGGGGGCCACAAAAGAGGGAAAGCTAACCGCGCTGGCGCACGAGATTACGACCCATTGCGCCATCCATACTGAATTTGTGGAGCCTTGCGGGGATTGTTCCAAAATCATGTACGATACGCCTAACGCGCTCATTACGTACCGGGTGGTGCCCATGAACGTTATCCTGCCGACCTACACCCGTGGTCCGGGGAAATCGACGGGTAGCTTTGCCCTCGAGTCGGCCATGGATGAGCTGGCGTACAAGCTGAAGATGGACCCCATCGAATTCCGCATCAAAAACGAACCGGCTAAAGACCCGTCCAACGGCAAACCCTGGTCGTCGCGCAAAGCGGTACAGTGCCTACAGGCGGGTGCCAAAGCTTTCGGCTGGGATAAGCGCACCCTGGAACCCCGGCAAAATCAGGATGGTGACTACCTGATTGGCTACGGCGTAGCCTGTGGTACGTATCCCGGCGCACCAACGGCCCAGTTCGGCCATCGTGAAGCTAAACCGGGAGGGCAGTACCGTTACGGCCATCGTTGAACTGGCCGCGGCCGACCTGGGAACGGGTACGTACACCATTCTGGCCCAAACAGCGGCCGATGCGCTGGACCTGCCCATCAAAAATGTAACCGTTCATATTGGCGACTCCGACCTGCCGCCAGCCGCCGGGTCGGTGGGTTCCGTAGGGGCTACCAGTTATGCCAACGTGGTAAACGATGCCTGCATCAAGCTGACGGATGAGTTGATTGCCAAATCAGGAAAACAGTACTACGCCCGGCCTACTGCGTCGCAGTTGATGGTGTCGGAAAAAGTAAGCACGCACCAAACCCGGGTAGACTCTAAGCCACTGGCGAGCGCGGAGGAATACTCGGCCCATAGTTTCAACGCCAACTTTGCCGAAGTCCGGGTCAACAAGCTGACCGGAATGGTTCGGGTTTCCCGGTTTCTGGCCGTAACGGGAGCGGGTAAAATCCTGAATCCCAAAACGGCCCGGTCGCAGATCATCGGCGGAAACGTGTGGGGTATCGGTATGGCGCTAACCGAAGAGTCGGTGCTCGACCCGCGCTGGGGCAATTTCGTAACCCGGTCGCTGGCTGATTACCACGTTCCATCCAACCTGGATATTGGCGAAATGGACGCTATTTTCATTCGGGAAGAGGACACCCTCGCCAACAAAATGGGCATAAAAGGCATTGGTGAAGTAGGTATTGTGGGCGTAGCAGCCGCCGTGGCCAATGCGGTATTCAACGCTACCGGCAAGCGCGTTCGGGAACTACCCATCACCCCCGACAAGCTATTGTAAGATTAACGCATTAAAAACGTAGCCCCCGGTTTAAACCGGGGGCTACGTTTTTAACGGGTGTTCTTCGCTGTATTCATTCAGTTCCTTCCGGCGCTTCAGGAAACTCCTTACCCCTATCAGTAAAACAAGAACGCCTATCGGGATAAACAGTATAAAAACCACCCGCAGGAAGGGGGAATCCAGGTATTCGGCGAATCCCGTTCCACTGGCAATCAGTCCTAGAGCCGTTCGGATATAGGCTAAAAGTGTGCGTTCATTGGCCAAACGGGTTCGGTCGGCTGCTAACTGTTCCGTCAGTGTCAGTGGATGTCGGACAGGTTTATTGGCTTGGTTCATTCTCAGTGAACGTAGTTTACGCTTTTCTCAATGCACAGTACGCTAGGTGAGCCGACTCACAAAATAAGCCGGGCGGGCAAATCCCGACAGTGCCGTTTAAGGCTATCCGTAGTACAAGCAAAGCAAAATTACCGTGTGATTTCACCTAAACTATCTGACTGCTAGCCAGTAATACTTCAGCCATTTTATAGAGTAGATTTGTACGATTACGTAGATTTTTTGAGTAATTTATTTCCTAACTACTCTTACTTACCTAAACCAACAATAACCATGAAAACTCTTTTGACCCTGGCGACCTTTTGCGGACTGGCATCGGTTAGCCTAGCCCAAACGCCGGCTGTTCCGTCGCCCGATATGCAAATAAAAACGGCGTTACTTGCTGCCCCGGCCGATAAACGCGACGCAGCAACGGTGTATGGTTACTCACCAAAGAATGAGTTTGTTGTGCTGCGCAAAGGAACGAACGAAATGGTTTGTCTGGCCGATGATCCGGCGCAAAAAGGCTTGAACGTATCCTGCTACCACAAAGACCTGGACCCTTTCATGGAGCGGGGCCGCGTACTGAAAAAGGAAGGCAAAAAAGCCCCCGAAATACTAGCCATGCGCGAGCAGGAGGTGAAGGACAAGAAGCTGATGATGCCGTTACACCCGTCAACCCTGTATGCCTACTCGGCCAAAGATGAACAGTACAATGCGGCCACCGGCGACGTAAAAGATGGCTACCTGCGTTACGTAGTGTACATCCCTTACGCCACCGCCGAAAGCACCGGACTGCCCCTCAAGCCCGAAGCACCGGGGATGCCCTGGATTATGGACCCCGGTACCCACCGGGCACACATCATGATCAATCCACCCGTGTCTACAACAGCCACCAAGTAACACTTAGTCAAAAACGAATGCGTAGGTTACGCATTCGTTTTTGGTTCTGCCCCCCGGAACGCATCTTTTTTATCGACAGCCGGTAGCTTTACCGGCCGCCCTTCCCGCGCCGACTTGTAGATGGCTTCCATTATCACTTGGTCCTGCAATCCTTCTTCGCCGGGTGTATAGGGTATGGTATTGGCAATAATGGATTCCGAGAAGTGGTCAATTTCAGTCGCAAACTGATCGTTGTCCGCTATTTTATGCTGGGTGAGCTGTTTTTCCTTACCCGCTGCCTGACTGGTTTGCAGTTGTAGCCCCTGGTAGGAGAAAGCGGGGTCCATCTCAATCCAGCCGGTTTCGGCCAGTACTTTATAACTGCGTTCCTCGTGGTGGCCATAGCCGGTGGCGCAACTGGTTTGTACACCACTTGGAAACTTCATGAGCCAGTTCACCTGCTCTTCCACTTCCCGGAAACGCAGATCGTCCGGGGTGCTGTGTATGAAGCCCATCACTTCGGTTGGCTCTTCGGCCAGCAGATACCGAATTGTATTCAGGCAATAAATACCCACATCGGGCAACGCTCCTCCCCCAGCCAGCTTTTTGTTGAAACGCCAGTGCGACGGGTTATCGGAATTTTGCCCGTTATTGGCCACAATGCTTTTCACTTTACCAACTTTTCCTTTCTGCACCATGTCCCGCACCAGCTTGTGGTGCGGCTCATACTGAATACGGTACGCAACCATCAGCTTACGGTTGGCTTTTTTACAGGCGTCGATCATGGCCTGGCACTCGGCCACTGAGTTGGCCATTGGCTTTTCGCAGAGGATATGTTTGCCCGCCTGCGCCCCCCGAATGGTGTATTCGGCGTGCATGCCATTGGGCAGTACGATGTAGATGGCATCCACCTCCGGGTTGTCCCGTAGCTTATCGTAGTCTTCATAGCTGTAGCAGCTTTCGCTTTTGATGCCGTACTGCATAGCTACTTTCTTCATTTTTGCGGGACTACCACTCACCAGGGCAACCACTTTTGATTTGGTACAGGCTCCAAAGGCGGGCAATAGCTGATTGAGTGTCAGGTGCCCCAAGCCCACGAGCGCGTACCCCACTCGTTTTGCTTCGGGAAGGGGTGTGGGCGGGGGTGGATCCTGCTGCTCGGTAGCGGCTTTTATCGGCTCCAGCTTAATGGGTTTGGTGGTATCGGCGGGCACTTCGGCGGGTGGCGAGTCAGCGGGTAGTTTGGGGACAGACCCGTTGGCGGTTCCCGTAGGAACCGAGTTGACGTTCGTTGCGGTTTTGTCACCGCAGGCAACGAGTACACTACCAATAGCACCGCCAACCAATCCCAGTCCGGCCCTGCGCAGGAATTGCTGCCGGGATAAATCCACTGGCTTCGATGGCTTAAGCAGGGGCTGTATTAAATCATAAATCGGTTTCATCCAGTAGCGTATTTACTGAATGAAACCGATTCATAAAAGAGGTTGTTTGCCGAATTCCTATTTCATCGGCGAATAATCCGTGGGTTTCATGTAGACAGACTCTACTTTGGTGGTCAGCGAACCGCCACCCATTTTCTCCGATTCCTCTTTGGCCGCCATCCACTTGGGGTCTTTCCGGAACTCATCAAAATGCTGCTTCCCTTCGGCTTCACTGGGGTGGGCCAGAATATAGACCAGCCTGGGCGGGGTAGCAGCGTCTTTCTCCTGTGTAACAAAGTAGCCGACATTCGTCATGCCATGCTTGCTGAATAGTTTGATGGTATGATCCCGAAAGCGCGACAGCAGGTTCGGCATCTTGCCCGGCGTGGGTGTGTACGTACGCAACTCAAACGTGCGGTCGGGCGACTTCCGGGCTATCTTAATTTTGGGTGATATATCGGACTCGGTCATGAAAATCTGATCGACGTGATCCACCAGTTTGCCATTGGCTTCGGTCTTGGCGACTACGGATTTCCATTCCGGATCGCTGCCAAACGCCTTCCAGGACGCATCACGGGCGGCCCGGTCGGGATAGGCCAGGATATAAATCAATTCTTTGTTGGTGGTGTCGGTTGGGGTCCAGTAACCGATATTTTCCATGCCGTGTTTCTCGAAAATTTTGGTGGTGTATTGCCGGAAACGGTCCACTATTTCGGCATACTTCCCGGGAGTCGGATGGTAAATTCGTACTTCGTAGAGTTTTGTTCCGGGTTTGGCAGGGTTGAAACCGGGTTTGTCGGGTTGCGTAGATGCCGGTAGGGCGAACGTGCCGATGCTCAGAAGCAGGCTACCCGTTAATACTGCATACAATTTGGTGATCATGTTGTCGATTGACTAAAAAATAATAAGTTAACACGGGTATAAGGATGAAGGAACGATTTTCTAACCTTATCTTGCCCGAGTAGTGATGAGCGAAACAAAAACAATTCGCAATCAGTATCGGCAATTACGCTATTTAACGATGATTATTTTGCACTCATCCCGAAACAAAGCGTATTATCTTGCCGGTTCAGCCAAAATCCCTATTTTTGTTGGTTACCCATCTTTTTAACCCACCGCTCATACTCTATGCTTAGCCGCGTTGCCAACTCTGTTTACTGGATGCACCGATACATTGAACGGGCCGAAAACTACGCCCGTTTCATGAGTGTAAACTTCAATCTGGCGCTCGATCTTCCCCCGAACGTAGATCAGCAATGGGAACCGCTCCTCATTGCTACGGCAGACAATGACCTGTTCAAGAAGTATTACAAGCAACCAACGCGGGAGAACGTGATTCAGTTTATGACCTTTGATAAGCGGAATCCCAATTCCATTCTCATGTGCCTGAGCAACGCCCGCGAAAATGCCCGTACCATTCGGGAAATTATCTCGAAAGAGATGTGGGAACACCTCAATCAGTTTTACATGATGGTGCGCGATACCCCGCCTAAGCAACAATGGGAGCTGGGGCAAACGCAGAATTTTCTGACAGAAATCAGAAACAGTACGCAGTTGTTCTACGGAATTATTGATGCGACCATTACCCGCAATGAAGCCTGGCATTTTGGGCGGCTGGGCCGGTTTATGGAGCGGGCCGATAAAACATCCCGCTTTCTGGATGTTAAATACTTCACCTTGTTGCCCGAAATAGAACTGGTGGGTTCCACCATCGACCTGATGATCTGGTCGGCCGTGCTCAAGTCGGTCAGTGCGTATAACATGCACCGGCAGCAGTACCGCTCACTAACGCCGTCGAGTATTATTGAATTTCTGATTCTGGACCGCATGTTTCCCCGGGCAGTAGGCCACTGCGTCCGGCAGGCTGAGTTGTCGCTCTACGAAATTTCGGGCAATACGATCACCAATGGTTTCGGCAATTCGGCCGAACGACAAATTTCCAAACTCCGTAGCGACATCGAGTTTACCGAAACCGGTGATATCTTCAGAGCGGGTTTGCACCAGTATCTGGACAATTTGCAGACACGAATCAACGATATTGGTGCGGCCATCTTCCAAACCTATTTTGACTCGAAGCCGATAGAGGTGTGATAAGTCAGTAATTGAATGGCAGAATGAATCAACGTAATCAATTTCCTCATTGAAATACGGGTAACGACAAGGCCAGGTAAGCCATACCTGCCCGGTGCCGGAATCGGTTATTATCCACCACCACATCGCGATTAGCGACGGCGATTTCGGTGGTGAGCCATTGATACCCTAGCTTTATACCAATACGATGGGTAAGAAGAATACGGGCATACACCTGGGTGGAGAGGGTTCCCCTGTTATTATCGCCCAGCAAGCGCGCGTTAAGCATACTGGGGGAGGCTTTTTGCAACGCGTTTGCCCCCTGAAACGGAACCAGTAGCGAATCGGCCCCGGATGCGGATGGGATGGCAAACTGACCCGTTGATGACTGGTACTGCCCCGTACGTGATCTACCGAACGTAAACCCCAGCAGATCGGTACTGGCCCCCAACTCCACCCGTCCCAGAGTGACTTTTGCCCGAACACCAACACTGAGTGAGGTCATGGATACATGATCAAAACGAACGGTGTCGATATTGGCCGGTATAAGGGGTAAGCCAATAGAACCTAATCCCGATTTGCCCCGCGTCAGGCGGGCGGGTGCGGTATAGTAGTCGAGATTATCCCCGTAAAAGGCGCCCAGCCGTAAATTCCAGCCCAACGAAAACAGCTTTTGTTGGCCAACTTTCAGCAGTTGGTAATAGGAAATCGACGGATTATAGTGACCAGCGGAATAAGCCATTCCGATATCATACCCGCTGCTAAGGCGGGCCGCCACCGGCGACTGGGCAACACTGGCGAAGGAAATGAGCAGCAAAAACGCAACAAATAGCTTCTTCATGTAGGCTGTGCAGGCTGTAAGGGGGGGGCAAATATAGGTTTATTACCCGTTGCGTTGAAAACAGAGAACCGGCTTCAGGGCGCAATGAGCCGGGATTCTATCGTGCGGACCCAGTTACCCCCAATAGAGAAAGCAGGTTATTTAGCCGGGCTGTACTCTATTCTGTACAGCCCGGCTAAATAACCTGCTTAAAACACCGATACTTCCCATTAGAGGGAATTTATTAGCTACCCATTTTCAACACCACAGCCCCCAGTGGCGGCACATTCAGTTGAATAGACTGTGGCCGCCCGTGCCAGGTCTCGTTTTCGCTCGTGATGGGTGCTGTGTTGCTCATACCGCTGCCAAAAAATTCCGCGGCATCGCTATTGAATAATTCGTTGTATGAACCCGCCGACGGTACCCCAATACGATAATTGGTACGCGGTACGGGGGTCATGTTCAACACAATAAGCAGGGTATCGGCAGGGTTAGTACTCTTGCGGATGTAGGTCACTACCGTATTCTCGCGGTCAGTAGTGTCAATCCACTCGAACCCATCGGGCGAGAAGTTCAGGGCGTACAACGCGGGTTCTGTCCGGTACAGGTTGTTCAGTGCTCTTACGCACGCAGCCATGCCTTTGTGCGGACCAAACTCCAGCAGATGCCAATCGAGACTGGCATCGAATTTCCACTCCGATGTTTGCCCAAATTCGCCACCCATAAACAGGAGCTTTGTGCCGGAGTGCGTAAACATATAGGAGAACAGCAACCGAAGGTTGGCAAACCGCTGCCACTCATCGCCGGGCATTTTCCCAACCAGCGAGTGTTTGCCATACACTACCTCATCGTGCGACAGGGGCAGCATGAAGTTCTCGGTGAAGGCATAAACAGTACTGAACGTCAGCTCGTCCTGGTGAAACTTACGGAAAGCCGGGTCACGCTCGAAATAGCGGAGCGTATCATTCATCCAGCCCATCATCCATTTCATGCCAAAGCCCAGTCCGCCCGTGTACACCGGACGCGATACGCCCGGAAAAGCGGTCGATTCTTCGGCAATGGTCTGCACATCCGGAAAGTCTGCGTAGATAGCTTCGTTGATTTCTTTGATGAGCGATACGACTTCCAGGTTCTCGCGGCCACCAAATATGTTTGGTTCCCATTCCCCGGCATTACGCGAATAATCCAGGTAGAGCATGGAGGCCACGGCATCCACCCGTAACCCGTCGGCATGGCAGCGGTCCAGCCAGAACATGGCATTGCTCAACAGAAATGAGCGTACCTCCGGCCGTTCGTAGTTGAAGACGTAGCTTTTCCAGTCGGGGTGGTAGCCTTTCCGCCTGTCCGGGTGCTCGTACAGGTGCGACCCATCGAACTCGTACAGGCCGTGTGCATCGCCGGGGAAGTGCGAAGGAACCCAATCCAGAAACACACCAATGCCCGCCTGGTGCAATCGCTCAACCAGCATCATGAATTCCTGCGGGGTACCAAACCGGCTGCTGGGCGCAAAATAACCCGTAATCTGATAGCCCCAGGAGGGTGAATAGGGGTATTCCATCACCGGCATAAACTCCACGTGCGTAAAGCCCATGTCTTTTACGTAGGGCACCATCGCATCGGCAATTTCGGTGTAGGTCAGTTCCCGCTCGGGGTTGCCGGGGTCCCGTCGCCAGGAAGACAGATGCACTTCATACACCGACATGGGAGCATCCAGCGCATTGTTGGCGTGGCGATTCGCCATCCACTCCTGGTCATTCCATTCGTAATAGGTATTCCAGACAAGCGACGCTGTTTTAGGCGGCACTTCCCACCAGTGGGCGTAGGGATCCCCTTTCTCCAGTTCACGGCCACCTTCGTGAACAATGAAATACTTGTAGGATTCACCCTGCCCGACGTCCGGGATAAACATTTCCCAGACACCCGACGAATCCCACCGAACGTTCAGGGGGTTGCTGCCTTTATCCCAGCCGTTGAAATTACCGATAACCGACACGTACCGGGCCGATGGTGCCCACACGGCGAAATAGGTACCCTTCACGCCATTGTGCTCGATGACGTGTGAGCCAAATTTTTCGTAGAGACGACGGTGTTTTCCAGCCCGGAATAAATGAATATCGAACTCCGTAAACCGGGAGTAGTTGCCTGACTCAGGACTGCTTTCAACGGCTGCCGGAAGGGTTTCCTGCGTAGTTTTGCTTTTAGTGGATTTGGCCGGAGCCGCCTTTATGGGCTGGTCGGTTTCAGCGTCGGGAGACGATGCCGCCGTAGTTTTGCGTTTTGCCATAGGTTAAATGAAATAGGATTCCGTCGGTAAAAGGTTTGAGAGCCGGAAAGTTAAAAAAAAGCGGGGTAACAACGACACTACTTTAGTGCAGACCCGGTTTGTTTAAATGATTCATAAATCGCCATGAACGAAAGGGTATCAAGGCGGGAGATAAGTTCGACCGGATAGGCTACGTATCCTGCCCGGCGGTCGGCTGAAGCAGGTTTGTTTGCAGCATCGGGATATCAGTCGTTGCGCTACCATCGCTCAGGCGGATTTTTTCTATCTCCCGGATTACGTTGAGAATGCCTTTCAGTGGAATTTTTACCCACGATGGGCGGTAGCTAATTTCGTAGCCTAACTCATACACCGCTTTTTCGAGCAGGTAGATCAGCAGCAGGAAGTTAATTTCCGTATTGTTTTTGAACAGCGGATGGGGTGCGCCGAAAACATCCAGGTAAGCATCCAGAAAGGTACTGCGGATGAGCGAAAACCACCGGTCCGATACGCGCTCCAGGTGTCGTGCATCCAGCCCTTCCGTTTCGGACGAGTTGAACAGTTTGGACGAAACGGCGTAATGGTAGGACCGGATCATACCCGCCACATCTTTCAGCGGTGAGTGCTTGATTTTTCGTTCGGTAATGGTGCTTTCGGGTTCGCCCTCAAAGTCAATCATTACAAAATCAGTAGCCGTAGCCAGCACCTGGCCGAGGTGGTAATCGCCGTGAATCCGGATTCGGAGCGACTCGAGCGGCCGGGTTCGGAAATCGGCAATGAAGTTCTCAATCATTTCCCTGGCTTCCATAAACACCCACGCCAGCCGCTGCGCCTGCGGGTCGAGTTTGGTGTAATTGTCAACCAGCAGGGCGTACCGTTTTTCGAGTAAATCCTCAATCCGCTTAATCATAAACGCCCGGTACTCGTCCGTAAAGGGCTCCGGTGCAAAGGCCGCATCGGATGGTTCGCCATCCCGGGTCGGTTTATAGAGGGCACAGTGCATCTCGCCCGTTCGCTGCCCCAGCAGCTCCACTTTATCGAACACATCCTCCCGAATGGCAAACATCCGGTTGGGTACGCTGTACAGGAAGTCGTTGAGGTAATCCCCGGTTTGCATCCAGGAGTCCTTGTCATTGGGCACCATACGCTGCACCATGCCCAGGGTTATGTCGGCACTATTGCGTTGCTGCCAGATGATGCTTCCGCCAAAGGCCGGGATGTGCGAAAAGTTGCTTTTGTCGGTCAGGAACGCCACCATGTCCACTTCCGGGTTCGTTTCCTGGAACAGTTTCCGATAGAGTTTCAAGAAGTATTTTTCGCCGTAGGTCATGGCCGAATTACTTGAATCGACCGGAAGCACCCGCGAAGACAAGTCACTATCGCCCTCATCCAGCCCCTTGCCCCGGTTAAAGACGATCTCCCCACTAGCCTGGGGAATGGTGGTATTCGTATGGATATTTTCGAATAACGCCCGGCGAAAGCGTTCGTCGTAAATGGCATCAATCAGCAGTCCCGTTTGACCGGCCAGCGTGACCTCACCAATACAACCTTTCTCCGGAATATCGTTGCGGTTATCGGCCGACGAGTCAGGAATGAACGCTACAGGAAGGAGGTAGTTTTCGGGCACGCCATCGGCGTAGCTGGCCTCCAGAATGGCCAGGTAAGCCACATCATTATCGCTCAGTGGCAGGGTGTGTACCGTTTTTATGGCAAATCCCGTTTGCTGACGAGCCTTACCGGCAAACCAGCGACAGGTGTTTACATAGGGCGGTAAAAGGGTCTGGGTAAGCGTAGACCAGAATAACGTATCCGGCGCACTATCAGACCATGCTGTTGAGGAAGTTAAGGCGTTTGTTTCGTTCATAAGCAGCTAGCGGGTTACCTTAATCAAGCCGATTCACACCCGTATTGTTTTCAGAAAGTAGACTGAATAGCGGAATAATGATGCCTCGTATCGAGAATTCGGCGAACGCTTGTGGCAAGTGGCCAATCTAAACTATTTGCCTACACTATAGCGGAACAACCCGGTTCGGTAGCCGAGCAGGTAAGTATCAACGCGAAGAGTTTAAACCGATACACGGTTGTCAAACTTCGCGCTAACGAATCACTAAATCCTGTTCGTAAAGTGTTCGCGGTGGTACCGTAGATAGATGGGATTGATGGAGTGTTTTGGCGCCTGATGTAATTTCCCTTCCATGCCAATCAGCGCCAGGTTATCGGCAATACTGAAACCTCCAAAATCGAGCATGACGTGGTGGTTTGGGCATAAACACAGGATATTATCCATACTGTCTGGCCCGTTGTGCGGCCTACCCAATGGTTGAATATGAGCAGCCTCCACGTACAAACCGGCATTAATATAAATCCCTGTTCGACACACCTGACACTGAAAATCGTACATTCTCTTAACAGATAATGATAAGTTAGTGTCTCTGATTATTCGTTGAATCGTAGTTTCTACCCGAGCAGTTTTTTTATAGACTGGCTGGCTTTCCTCAAGCATAAAAGTTGATAGAGGCTTGTCAATTTTAACCAAACGAAAGCGCCATATATCAAAACCAGATTGACCTGGTTCTCGCCAGTAATGCTCAACCCTGTACAGACCATCATACCGATACCCTGTTTGTGGAGAAAAACCGGATAAATGATTATAACCACGTATTACCCTTATGGGAAGACCCAATTGACAGTTGAGGGCTAATGCTAGATTTTGCCTGGTAAGCGTTTGATTAGCTACCTGGACGCCTGTAACTTGATTACGCCCACCATGCCCTGTGTAAATTATAGTATCGCCGTGATCTTCGTCATCTTCATAACCACCAGAGAGTACAATGGAGTCCGCGCCCTCTACTTGCGAACCACTTATTCCTGCTTGTAAGGGTCTGTGAACACCATATTGCGACAAGAAGTAGCGGTTTTCAAATTCGCTTCCTTCGGGGATGCCATCTATTTCACCAAAAATGCGCACAATCGTTGATGATCTTTAAAATAATGGCTTACAGACACGCATCTGTAAGCCATTCTACCTATCTACAACCCTAACACCTTCTTGTTAAAGGCTTCGTCGCTGCCCGTACCGGCGAAATCGTCGAAGGCGCGTTCGGTGACGCGGATGATGTGACTGTCGATGAAAGGCAGCACCCTCGCGCGGCACCCTGTTCGGGGTGCTTGAGCGCAGCATTCCCACTCCAGCACGGCCCACCGGTCGTAGTCGTACTGCGCCAGTTTGCTGAAGATGCCGGAGAAATCGACCTGTCCGTCGCCCAGCGACCGGAACCGCCCGGCCCGCTCTACCCAGCCCTGGAAACCGCCGTACACGCCCTGCTTGCCCGTGGGATTGAACTCGGCATCCTTAACGTGGAACGCAAAGATGCGGTCGTGGTAAAAATCAATGAACTGGAGGTAATCCAGTTGCTGCAGCACAAAGTGGCTGGGGTCGTAGTTGATGCCCACACGCGGGTGGTTGTTTACCTGCTCCAGAAACATCTCGAACGTAACGCCGTCGTGCAGGTCCTCGCCGGGGTGCAGCTCAAACGCGA
>CAWARB010000027.1:0-197604 GCA_963784335.1 uncultured Cytophagales bacterium
ACGGCGGTAGTTTTTGGTGTTGGCCCCTGAAGTAACCAGCACCTCAAAACCGGCTTCCTGAAGCACGTTGACCAGCGGCTTTTCATAGCCGCCGGTCGCTTCCAAAGCCACATGTTTAACCTGATTGTCGGTCAGCCACTGAGTTAACCGAAACAGTTCTTTCGTGGATACGCCGAACTGTTGAACGTGTTGTTCGGGTCGTCGCCCACAGCCACTACGTGAAACTGGGAGCCGATGTCGATGCCCGCCACCTGTTGATGGACGATGGGCATGGCCAGATAATTGTCCTGCTTTTTCATAGCTGAACGGGGTTATCAGTGAACAAAAAAGGGCTATCAGCGGGCTATTTTAGATTAACGATAATCAGGATGTACGGAGTAAGCGGACGCTTTTCTACCAATTGGGTTCTCAAAGCACGGACTGGCAAGCCAGTCGATGACGAATAGCCAAATCGGGCGGTTGGACGGGTTGATGAGCACCAACAAACAGGGACGATCTTCCCACGAAGGGGCTACTGACAGCTACGTAAAGATAAGGATAAAAGGTGGCCTACTGTTCTCATGCGTTCTTCTGGGTTCGTTCGCCCGCGAACACGGTGGCTGTTGGGCTGAAAACCTGACTTTACGGGACGTGCTGCCTGTCGCACGAGACGACCCCATGCAAAGCGGGTATTAATATTCTAATCAATAAATGCTTCCAAATGATCATTAAATGCATGTAGGATAAGGATGTATTGATGATAAAGTTGACCTGCATCATCCAATTGATCTTCTTCTTCACAAAGTGCAAGAAATGGACTTTCTGTGTCCTGCTCTCTAATCAACGCCTTTACTTGGGCAAAGGAGCCGATACCTCGCTTCATATCTCTCGTAACTGTTGATCTGTTCTTTCTTCTCCTGAGACCAATTATTACACATTTCCATGCTCTCAGTCAACGTTTCAATCAGTGCATTTGAGCGGTTCAACAACTTTTGGTAATCCATTTTCTTTCTTAGAGGTTTGACTGTCGGGACGTTCAACCTGTCGCACGGAGGTTGATTGGCTAACCTAAACTTACCTAACCGGGGCGTTCGCATTGTCGCCCACAACCCGCTGAACAAGCCAAAAGCTGACCTGTTAAGACATGCTGCCTGTCGCAGGTAACTTGCCCTAGCACGCCCATTTTGGCCGGTTCACCCAACAAGTATATGTACGAAACTTCGCTTAATATCAAATTATTGATTATCAACTAGTTGATATTAAGTGTTTGGTAGATTATCCGTACTTTTGTGAAAGCCTGGGGTGCTGTAAGAATAGAATAAAGGACCGGCATATGCAAGATAATGGCAAAAAAAGTTACGCTGATCACTGCTGAGTTTATCATACGGTTGTGGGACATTGATGGGTTCCCAAACTACTTTTTCGGGAACGATAAAAAACTGTACCGTTTCGACTCGCGGGGACAGCTAAAAAAGAACAAACGTATCGTCATTGGTACGACTCAGGGGTACATCCTGAAGAGTAAATTTTATAGCCTGACTCAGCTCCGCCCCTTACTACGACAACATGATGCTACAAATAATCCAGCGGACTTTTGAATGTGCTGATTTTATCGGCCGTAACGTGCGTGTAGCGCATAGTCGTTGAAATGCATTCGTGGCCCATCAATTCCTGAATGTTGCGAATGTCTGAACCCGATTCTAACAGGTGAGTACAAACAATGGCGTAGCGTATGGATACCACCCCGTTTCTGAATACCCGCAAATCGTACAGCGTCGCTATACACAAATTGAATGGTACGATTTTGCAAGGGTTCAGACTTTTCAGCTTCCTCAAAAAGGTATATTTTGGGCTTGTGAGCCGTCAGATACTCATCAATGATTGTTTCAAGCTCTCCCGCCAAGCATCACAACCCGGTCTTTTTTGCCTTTGCCGCCCCGAACGTGAACCAGCCGACGAACGCGATCCAAGTCGGTTAATCTGAGGTGCGCTACTTCGCTCAGCGCAGTCCCGTAGCATAAACCAGCTGTGAACAATGTTCGGTACTTTAAACTGGTCGTGGCCTTAAAAAAAGCTTTTACTTCCGTTACACTGTATACGGTAGGTAGTTTGACAGGCTGGCGCGGGTAGGCGATGTCGTAAAACTCTTTTTCCCGTTCCAGGATTTTTTCACAGTAAAATTTCCACCCATTTATATGAACGTTTAGCGTTGAACTGGCTAAACCGCTTTTTCTCCGCCAGAAACAGCAGGTATTTTGGATAGTCGGGTTTGGTGAATTCATCAAGCGGCTTGTTACCGGCATATCGTATAAGTGCAATGAGCGCCTGTCTATAGTTTTTGAGCGTTTTATATGACGCCTGGGATAGTTCTGCACCCGAAGTGCGTTGCAAACAGCCAAGATAACCGGGTGATTATCATACTCGCGCACGGGTGGCGAATATCGAAATGGCTTCCGGGCTGCGTGCTCGTTTATTGCGGTGGCAATCCAGCCGGGGGCCAGACTGGATTCGTGGCCTGTTCCAGTTCGGCGGGTGTAACAGTGGGTTTGTAGTGCCTACGATGGCTTCATCGAACCGGCAATGGTCTTTGCCAAATAGCTGCCCGATTTTCACCACCGATTCCCGCGTATTAGGAACAACCCAACCTTTTCGAGAACAGCTGAAACGCCGTTCCGGCACTTGGCCAATAAGGTCGTTACCGGTGGTATCTTCAGGGAAATAGACGCCCAGCAGGGTCGGGTCTTTTTCGTCGATGCAAACAGTTATCATGGTACGTTATTTAAACCGTTATTACTTCACCGTGAAATCCGAATCTTTCAGCCCTTTGTTGATCTTCACATTATCAACCGACATGGTCATGGGGCCACGGGGCGACTGCTGCACGATGGTCATCGGAAATTTGATGCCCCCCGTCTCTTTATAGTCCGAATACACCATGCTGTTTTTCATTTCGCCCTGTGGGCCTCTTCCCGTAGTAACGGATTGCACTTTCAGCCCTGTCGTAGCATCGAAATTGTCGGTCCAGGTGGCGGCTCCGTCGGCGGTGGTGTGGCTGAGCTTGTACGTGTCTTTTTCATCCACTTTTTCAGGGCCGACAAGCGTGGTTTTTACCCCATTTTCGGCGTAGTGCAGTTCGGGGAAAAGCGTGTTCATCACAGTCATTTGCTGGGCGGCCGGGCCATCGAGCGTACGACTGCCCTGCATGCCACCCATCGCTACGTTGGTGCCGTTGCCGGTTTGCTTCATCACCTCCATCCCGTTGGCATTGATAACCATCGAGAACATGGCGGGTACCTTCTGCTTACGCGTCACGATAATGGCGTTTCCATTCATGTCAGACGACATATTGGTTGTTAAGTCCGTGACTTTCATGAGGGCTTCTTTGCCCCCAATGGCGGTAATGTAGTTAGCCAGTATCTCGTCGGCCGTGGGTGTCGACTGAGCCAGAACCCATTGCCCCATCGTCAGCAGCAGGCCGACGATCAATCCTATTTTTTTCATGGTTTTTCGATTAGTTTTTCGCCAAATATAGTCGTTCAGCCAACAATCGGCAAGGGGTTTTACCCGGCTGACAATCAACTTACTAGAACAGCCTACCGCCCGGTCGGATGGTCAGCCGGGTGCGCCGGCCCCGGCGGGTAATGGGTGTACCGTACGCGTGGCTGAAGCCGGTGTACTCGGCCGGGATGGGAACTAGAAGCAGGGGGTTGCACCCTGGGGGTAGGATGATGAAGAATAAACGGCTCCCGCCTTTAATTTCAGGAGCGGGTGAGTAATTTCCGGGCTAATTTTTGTTCCTGGAATGTGAATCCCATTAGCCCGATGTTCATTATTCATGTTGCTTCGCTGGGGCCGGATGGCATGGCGTTATTTCCGTTTATTCTTGTCCGGCATCGGCACCCCGGCCCTACCCTCCTCAACCACGAACGTATTCACCTCAGGCAGCAGCTTGAGTTGGGGGTTTTTCCGTTTTACCTGTGGTACGTTATTGAATACCTGATCCGGCGGATTCAGTTTCGGGATCATTATACCGCTTACCGCCATATCTGCTTTGAGCAGGAGGCCTTCGCAAACGACCGGAACCTGACCTACCTTAACACCCGGCCTTTCTGGGCATTTCGGCGTTATCTTACCCGCGGTACAAAGCCGTAACCCAACAGCGATCGTTTATTGGTCCGGCAATTCGGTTGTCAGTTGTTTACGGCCTAGGCCCGCTACCATCACCAAAGCCGATGATAGCACCAGTACCAACATGGGAATGCCTTCGCGGAAACCGATTAACCGCAGGTCTTCGGGAATATTCAGGTACAGCAACACCGTTATCAGCCCCCGGGGCGCAATCCATAACAGCGGCCCCATCGGTCCCCGGTACGTTAACCGAAGCGTTACCCACCGCCAGGCCACTATCACCACCAGAAAGAGTCCGCTGACAATGAGCGCATCGGTTTGAACCAGGTCCTGCGGAACGGCTGCATAGCCAAAAATCAGGTAGAAGAACGTACGCACCACAAACGCCCCCTCGGCGGTTAGGTTCTTGAGCTGGTCGAGCTCTTTTTCAAACAGATCATTTTTAAAAATACGGCTCAATTTACCCCGGATAAACAGGTCCGTATTGTTCAGAAATAAGCCAAAAATCAGAATCAGCAACAGGGACGACAGGTGATTTATTTCGGCCAGGGCGTATACCAGGAACAGGACCGAGATGATGGGCAGAAATTTAATCCGGTGGTTGATGCGACCAATCAGGTAGAGCAATAGAAAACAGCAACCCAGTGAAATAACGGCCATCACCAGCGTGTCGCGGGTGAACGACAACACGGCACCCAACACCGAATCGCGACTGAGGAGCAGAAAATTGAATGCCATAATACCCAGTATGCTGGCGTAGGCCGATTCATAAACGGCAAACTCCCGTTGCCCGTCGGTCAGGCTGGTTACGATCTGAGCGGTCAGTGAACTACTGATGATGGAAAAAGGCAGGGCGGCAATCAGGCAGTGGTAAAACGAGTCGTTCAGGAGTAGGTAGAGCATACTGGCCATCAGCAGCGTTCCACCAATAATGCCCAGCAGGGAAGCCATGAGCGTCCGGCGCAACATACTCAGCCGGTCGGCATGCAGTTCCAGATCGAGGCCTCCCTCCAGCACAATCAGAATAAGCCCCAGTGTGCCCAGCGTTGGCAGAATGGTGTTGACGTACGGCACCTGAACGGCAAAGTACTCCGTTACCTGCCGGGTAATCATACCCAATAGCAGCAACAACAGAACGGAGGGGGTTTTAAACCGGCTGCTGAACAGGTCGAAGGCGTACGAGATTAGTACCGATAAGCTCAGGACTATAATCAGAATGGAAGAATCCATGTGGACAGTCGGTCAGTGTAAGTCGTACGCGTTTCGGGAGTCAGAAAAGTGGCAAATAGCTGACGTAACATGAATGTTCAGGCGTCAGCTGCTTACCACTTTTAGACTCCTGGGATTTACTGACTTTTATTTCCGCCCGTAGTAATACAAATTCACCGACGAGGCACCGGCCCGTTCGCTGATGGTAAAAAAACCTTTATTGTCTTTATCGAAGCAAATGGCTTCGCCCTGCGGTTCGGCCCGTATGGTGAGCTGGCGGCTGTTGCCAAACTGTAAGGCATCGGAAATGGACTGTCCGGCGTTTCGTTTGTAATAGTATACCTGCGCGTAGGTACGAACCAGCATTTCGGAGCCGTCGGGCGAAATAGCCGCGCCCGTCACAAAGGTAATCGGTAACTCACCGTAGGCTTTTGCCACCGTTATCTGATTGACATCCTGCGGGTAAGGCAGGCTATACAGACGCACTTTCGTTTCCCGCTTCGAGATGATGTAAATATCTTTGGTGGCCGGGTCAACAAACATGGCTTCGGCATCGCGGGGACCATCGGGATAGCGAAAATTTATCCGTTCCGTCTGCGAAATGGGTGTTTGCAGGGATGCCGGTTCAGGAAACCGGTAAATTTGGGATACTTCGTGATTGGCATTGTTATCGCCAATTTCCCCGATGTACAGGTAGTTTACCCCATCCCTCGGTCCCGGCCCGCTGGCCAGTTCCTCCCAATCGCGGTTAGTAACGTTGGGAACATTGATTTTACCTTTTATCGCCCCGTCGTGCCCCAGTAGCGCCAGTTCGGTGGGGTTACCACCATCCTCCTCAACCCACACGTTGCCGGGCTGACTACGGCTATCGGCCATGCCGGATACTTCATCAATCTGTCCGGTGGTAACAGGCCCGGCAGTAGGGTCTGAGGCAAACTGAGCGTCGTACACACCCGGCACTGTGAGTTTGCAGGAACTAATGGCCAGGCTAAAAACCAGCAAAACAAAATTACGCATGAAAATTCGGGTTGTTTCAGTTGCCAAAGTAACGAACAGATAAAGGAAAAGTGATGCCCTTGTTCTAATAAAGCTATCGACCTCATCCGGTAACGCGTGCTGCCAGGCCTGAATCGATTGGGGTATTGTCCTTCATGCTGCCTCCCGTTATTTGTAACCGAGTGGCGGGCCAATCATTAGTTTTCAGGCCAGTGGTGCTTTGGTTACCAAACATCTTTATTCTACTAATTGCTTTTGCTATGCGTAATTCCCTACCCTACCTGCTAGCCACGCTGGTACTTGGTTTCCTGGTAAGTTGTGCCTCCCGTCCGTCCGCTACTAAGTCAGACAAAAACTGGGTTCGTATTTTTGATGGTAAGACCCTGGATGGCTGGAAACTTACAACTGAAAGTCCGTCAACATTCAGCGTGCAGGATGGAGCCATTGTTGTGGCCGGGCCACGGGCGCACCTGTTTTATGAAGGGGCCGTCGGCAACCATAATTTCAAGAACTTCGAGTGGAAAGCACTGGTCAAAACAATGCCCGGCTCTAACTCCGGCATGTTTATTCACACCGCTTACCAGCCCTCCGGCTGGCCAGCCAAAGGGTACGAAATTCAGGTAAACCAAACCCATACCGACTGGCGTAAAACGGGCAGTGTATACGGCCTTCAGGATGTGAAAGAAGTATTCGTGAAAGACGATGAATGGTACACCGAACACATTATTGTGCAGGGCAAAAAAGTAATCGTTAAGATAAACGATAAGATCATCAACGACTTCACGGAACCGGACAGCGTCAGCAACGCTAACTCACCCAAAAAACTCAGTAGCGGCACCGTTGCCCTTCAAGGCCACGACCCTAAAAGTAAAGCCTTCTACAAAGACATCATGATTAAAGTACTGCCCGATTAAGAAGCGTCAATAACGTCAGCCGGAAATGATGCTCTGGCAGCAGTTGACTAACTAGACGCAGCGTATGAGCCTCTCGTTTTAAGGTAGCCAAAAAGCCACCTGACAGGACCATTCCGATGCGAGTTCCCAACACAGACTGGCGTATTCCGGCCTTCACCTGGCCGGAAATACGCCAGTCTGTGTTCACGGGTAAACCCCATTCGAGGCAAAAAACACCCCGCACTAGGTGAGTACAGTACGGTGAACGTTTGACCAACCCGGACTTTTACTACGATAGGCCCGTTTGGTCCCGTATTTCGCCCGGTAACTGTAATTTCTCATGAACCGATTTATTTCTCTGCTACTGCTACTCCTGACCAGCCTTTCGGCCGTTCAGGCGCAACCCAGACCCCTCACCACTCGGCAAACAGCCACCGGCAATACCGCCAAACCCTGGACCTACTGGTGGTGGATGGGCAATGCCGTCAACGAACCCGACATTACCAACCTGCTGGAGCAATTTGCCAAAGCCGGACTGGGCGGGGTTCACATTATTCCCATCTACGGCGTAAAAGGCTTCGAGAAACAGTTCATCCCCTACCTGAGCGACCGCTGGCTGGCGGTGTTTGCCCACACGGTTCGGGAAGGGAAACGGCTGGGAATGGGCGTCGATTTGACCACCGGCACGGGCTGGCCGTTCGGCGGTCCCAGCGTAACGGCCGACATAGCGGCTAAAGCCTGGAAAGTGGAAGGGGGGAAATTAACCTCCGCCCTGACGAAGCAGCAGGTAAAACGACCCGCGCCGGGTGCCCAGGGACCAGTCATCGACTACTTCAGCCCTCAGGCGGTCACTAACTACCTGCGTCGCTTCAACGAAACGCTGCTCCCCTTACCCGAACGGCCGCGGGCGGTGTACAACGACTCCTACGAAGTGTACGGGGCCAACTGGACGGATAAATTCCTGACCGAATTCAACACCCGGCGGGGCTACGACCTAAACAGCCAGCTGGCCGCCTTGCAGGATACGACCCAAACGCCCGAAAGCATCCTCGTGCATCAGGATTATCACCAGACCCTGTCCGAGTTGCTGCATGATGGGTTCGCGAAAACCTGGGGTAACTGGGCCACGAAGGCCGGGTATCTATCCCGCAATCAGGCCCACGGGTCGCCGGGCAACCTCATCGACCTCTACGCCCAGGCCGACATTCCCGAAACCGAATCGTTCGGGTCCAGCCGCTTTCCCATTCCCGGCCTGCGGGTCGATGCCAGTTACAGCGTCGAGCAGTTCGGCACCCCCAATTCGCTGGCCATGAAATTTGCCTCGTCGGCCGCGCACCTGCTGGGCAAACCGCTGGTGAGTTCGGAAACGAGCACCTGGCTGGCCAACCATTTTCAGGTATCGCTGTCGCAGATAAAACCGCAGGTGGATGAGTTGCTGGCGGCTGGCATCAACCATATTTTTTACCACGGCATCCCCTATTCGCCCCCGTCCGAGGGGTGGCCAAATACAGATTCGCCCGGCTGGCTGTTTTATGCCTCCACCAACTACGGCCCCACCTCGCACTTCTGGCCCCACCTGCCCCGGCTGAATCAGTACATCGAACGCTGCCAGACGCGCCTGCAAGCCAGCAAACCCGACAACGACGTGCTGCTGTACTTTCCCATTCACGATTTATGGGCAACGCGGGCCAAATCGGCGGGGGGCATTCATCAGTTGGAAGTGCACCATGTGGAGCAGTGGTTGTTGCCGCAACGCTTCGGGCAACTGGGCGAGCAACTGGCGCAGCACGGCTACGCCTTCGATTTCGTATCCGATGACCTGCTGACCAAACTCACGGCCAGCCCATCCGGCATCCGGAGTCCGTCGGGGGCCACGTATCAGGTGGTGCTGGTGCCCCGCAGTACGTACCTGCCCGAACCGTCGCTCCGGCAACTGGAACGACTGGCCCGGCAGGGTGCCCGGATTATTTTCGACGGACCACTGGCGCAGCAGGCACCGGGTTTCTATCAGCATGAAGCCCGTTCGGAACAGGTAAAACAGCTCGGCAAAACGCTTGAGAACATAAAAACGGTTACCGTCACGACGGATGTGTTCAGCGCCTTACCCAAAGCGGGCGTCCGCGTTGAACCCTGGGCCGCCGAAGGGCTGTCGTTCATCCGCAAACGGCACGGTCCGACGGTTCGGGGCGATACCACGCAGTATTTCATCACGAATCTGAGCAACCAGTACCGTCAGAACTGGATTACGCTGTCGGCAACGGGCCGCGTGAGCCGGTACGACCCGCTAACGAATCGCACGGAAACAGTACCCGTCCGGAACGGTAAAAACGGGCAGAATGAGGTATGGCTTCCCCTGGCACCGGGTCAGTCCTGCTTTATCAACGTCACCGCTGGAACGCCCAACGTCGTGAATGCGAATGTCCAAAAAAGCCTGACCAGCCCGCCCGCTGCCCCAGCCAGTACGCTGACCAACCCCTGGCGATTCCAGTTTATGCAGGGCAGACCAGCGTTGACAACGACCGCCACCCTGCCCAAACTCGGTTCCTGGACAACCGTATCAGACTCAGCGGGGTATTTTTGGGGCGTTGGCCGGTACACCACTACCTTCGATTTACCCGCCGGAGCCAAAGCGGGAGCCTATCTCCTTAGTCTGGGCGACGTACGGGAGGTGGCCGATGTGCGGCTGAACGGCGAACCGATTGGCACGGCCTGGTGCATCCCCTACCAGTTGACCCTTCCGGCCGACAAACTAAAGCCCCAGGGCAATCAACTGGAGATTGCCGTAACGAACCTGTCGGCAAACTACATGCGGCTGTACGACCGAATCCATCCGGACTGGAAGAAATTCTACGACATCAACATCGTGGACATCCGCTACAAACCCTTCGACGCGACGAAATGGGAAGCCCTGCCTTCCGGGTTGCTCGGACCCGTCACGCTGATACCGGTTGGTTCAGTATCAAACCCGTAAAAACTGCTTTCTCCGTTACGGGTGAAGTGAGTTACTTTAGACCCTGGCTGCATCACGTTCCGATGAAAAAACTCTTCGTTCCCCTCACCCTGCTGTCGGCGATTCTGTTCGTGGCGGCTACACTGACTATCCAGCCCCTAATGCCCGGCGCAGCCAGCGACTGGCCCGAGTACCTGGGTGGCCCCGACCGGAATCATTATTCGACCCTTACCCAAATCAATGCGGGAAACGTAAGCCAGCTGAAGATGGCGTGGCAGTACCACACGCTGGATTCGGGACAGATTCAGTGTAACCCCATCGTGAAGAACGGCGTCCTGTACGGCATGACGGCCACTACCCAACCCTTCGCCATCCATGCGGCAACGGGTGCGCCAATCTGGTTACGCAAAGACAGCCTGGCCATGAACGGTGCTATCCGTTCCAGCAGCACCAGCCGGGGCCTTGTTTACTGGGAAGATGGAGCCGACCAGCGCATTCTGTTCACAAACGACTCCTGGCTCTACGCCGTGGAAGCCACCACCGGCAAACCCGTGAAAAGTTTTGGCGAGCAGGGGCGCACCAGTATGAAAGCCGGACTGGGGCCAACGGCGAAGGACAAGATGGTTATTTCCAACACGCCCGGCACCGTTTTCGAAGACCTGATTATCATGCCCATGCGCCTGTCCGAAGGAGCCGATGCCGCGCTGGGCCATATTCAGGCGTTCAACATCCGGACGGGAAAACTGGCCTGGGTGTTTCATACCATCCCCGAACCGGGCGAGTTTGGCTACGATACCTGGCCAAAAGACGCCTATAAAAATACGGATGTGGGGGCCGCCAACAACTGGTCGGGCATGGCCGTAGACCGGCAGCGGGGCATTGTATTTGTACCCACCGGCTCAGCCGCATTCGACTTCTACGGCGGCAACCGGGCGGGCCAGAATCTGTTTGCCAACTGCCTGCTGGCCCTCGATGCCAAAACCGGCAAGCGGCTCTGGCATTACCAGCTCGTTCACCACGATATTCTGGACCGCGACGCCCCCGCCCCGCCCAACCTCGTGACGGTAACGCACAACGGAAAAAAGGTAGACGCCGTGGCGCAGGTAACCAAGCAGGGCTACGTCTTTCTGTTCGACCGGGAAACGGGTACGCCCCTGTTCCCCATCAACGAAGTTCGCGTTCCGGCTTCTGACGTTGAGGGCGAACAGGCCTGGCCCACGCAACCCATCCCGACCAAACCCGCTCCCTACGCCCGGCACTCGCTGAAGGCATCCGATATAAGCCCATTAGCCGAAAATCGGCAGGAGCTCATCGCCACCCTGAAGCGCAGCCGCTATGATGGTGCCTTTACGCCCCTCAGTGCGCAGGGTTCCATCATCTACCCCGGTCTGGATGGCGGGGCCGAGTACGGCGGGGCCGCCGTTGACCCCAATGGCATCATGTACGTAAACAGCAACGAAATGGGCTGGCTGATTTCGCTCAACAGGAAACTATCCAACGAGCAGCTTGCCCAGCTTAGCCCCGGCCAGCGGGTATATACCACCACCTGTTCGCCCTGCCACGGTACCGAACGGCAGGGTAATCCGGCCAGCGGCTTCCCGTCGCTGGTGAACATTCAGAAACGCCGGAGTCAGGCCTACGTGAGTAACATCGTATCACACGGCAAAGGCATGATGCCCGCGTTTACGGGCCTGTCGGATACCCAGAAACAGGACTTACTGGCGTATCTATTCGGCCAGGAAAAGCAGGAAGCCGGTATAGCCAGTGCCCGCGAACCGGGGCTGAGCCAGGCCGAACAGGCAAAATCGACCGTTCCCTACCGTATATCGGGCTACAGTAAGTTTCTGGACAAGAACGGCTACCCCGCCGTAAAACCACCCTGGGGTACGCTGAATGCCATCAACCTGAACACCGGCGAATACGTCTGGAAAACGGTGCTGGGCAATTACCCGGAACTGAAGACCAAAGAGCCTACGGGTTCAGAGAGTTACGGCGGGCCGGTCATTACGGCCAGCGGGTTGCTTTTTATTGCGGGTACGAAAGATGCTATGTTCCGCGTGTTCGACTGCAAAACGGGCAAACTACTCTGGCAAACCCAGTTACCGGCGGCCTGCTTTGCCACGCCCAGCACCTACGAAGTAGCGGGTAAACAATACATCGTGCTGGCCTGTGGCGGCACCAAACTGGGGGCACCAAAAGGAGAAAGTTACGTAGCCTTTGCCCTCCCTTAACCCCATCAACATTCAACATGAATCAGGCTATTGGCATCGATCTGGGCGGTACCCGCATCAAAGGTGTCCTCATCGACACCCAAACGGGTGCTATCATCGACAAACGGATGACCTCCACCAACGACGGCGAAACCAGTAGCTGGAAACAGGCTGTTTCCCAAACGGTACGGGACCTGAAAGCCGCTGCGAGTCAGCCCGTTCTGGGCGTAGGACTGGCAGCCCCCGGATTACCCAACCCGCAGAACAGCGCCATTGCGTACATGCCCGGCCGGCTGCCGGGGCTGGAGGGGTTCGACTGGGGTGGTTTTCTGGGTGAGCGGGTCTGGGTACTGAACGACGCCCATGCCGCCCTAATGGCCGAAGCCCGGTTTGGGGCCGCCCGTAACCTGGCCCACGTCGTTATGCTTACGCTGGGTACGGGTGTTGGGGGGGGCATGCTGGTCAACGGTCAATTGTACCAGGGATTTTTCCAGATGGCCGGGCACCTGGGTCACATGACGGTAGATGCCGACAGCGACCAGCTCGATGTTACAAACGCCCCCGGTAGTCTGGAGGATGCCATTGGCAACGCCACCGTGAGTCGCCGGTCGTACGGTCGCTACAAGAGCACCCATGAACTGCTGGATGGGTACAAACAGGGGGAGCCCCTGGCTACGCTCGTCTGGCTGACCTCCGTGCGTCGGCTGGCGGGGGCGCTGGCCTCCGTTGCCAACTCGTTTTCGCCCGAGCAGATTATACTGGGTGGGGGCATTGCGCAGGCCGACGATGCGCTGTTCGGTCCGTTGGCAACCTTTATGGACCTGTTTGAATGGCGACCGGGCGGCAAAAAAACCACCATCGGCAAAGCCCATTTCGGGGAGTGGGCCGGTGCTATTGGGGCCGCAGCCAGTTTGCAGACAGCGGCATAGGATTACCGAAGATCCGCTCAAAAAGCTTCTCACACGGTGATTATTTCGGCATCACCGTCACAATCACCCGTTTGTAACGCGAAAGCGCAGGTGTTCCTTTGTCGGTTACTTTCACGATGAAATGGAGCGTTTCTTTTTGTGTCACGTCAGGTGCGGTCACATGCACACCGTGAACGTTCTCCGCCGATGTTTCCACCTTTTTTTTGTAGGAACCAGCTTCCGGATAGTTAAACCACAGGAAACTTAAATTATCCCCGTCGGGGTCGGTGCTGCTACCAGCGTCCAGGTCAAACCCCTGACCCGATTTCACAGTGAGTTGGTCGGGGTGGTCCAGCATCGGTACTGGTGGATGGTTAGCCTCCGCGTAGGGTTTTGCGCACCAGTCCATCCGGGCCGCAAAATCGTTTTGAAAATCATCGCGCCACCGCCACAAGGACACTTTGTTATTAGCGAAGGTAGAATCTTTACACACCGCCCGCCCAAACGCGCCGGGTATGAAATGGGTATAACTGTCGACGGCGTCGGTCCAGATAGGTCGCGTTTCGGCTTCGAAGGGAACACCCGAATTGCCTTTTGTTTGTTTGGCAAAGTCTGGCTTGTATACCATTCATATCGGCCACCCCAGCCACCCCATTCAGGATGTTCCGGGTCGCTCAGTCCAGTGGGTATCAGCGACAGAAACGAGGGCGTATCGCCTTCCATTCCCCAGGCTACATCCGGGTAAACGGCACCGAGCGGGCCGTGGTTTTGCTGGATATGTTCCGCCAGCCAGCTATTACTGATTTTATCATTTTTTATCCCTTTTACGACCGTGTTGATAGCACTCCAGGTAGCCATCCCGTAATTATCGCCCGGACTGACAATATAAAACAGGTCAGGGAAGTTTTTCCGAATCCACATCCCGCTATCATCCTGATCGGAAATGGTGTACACCCGGAGTTTGGCAATCAGCCGTTTTAGCTTCCGCTGCCGATTTGGTTTTCTTTATTTTATGCAAGGGCCTGCGCCAGTGTATTAACTCCACCCCAGGCCGATACCCACAAAGGTCGCTCGTCTTTCTCTTCCAGTACGTTGATAATCAACTCAGACCCTTCCGAATCTTTGCCGTCGCCAACGCCCAGCATACCATATACCGGCAACCCCTGTTTCACCAGCGCCAGCAGAGTCTTTTCGTCTGGAAAACCGGGCTTCGTGCTTGTATGAGGTTGGGCTGCACTTTCCCATAAGCGCGAACCTGCTTTTCTGATCGATTCGGGTGCTACGTTGGTTTTTTTCCAGATTGACGTAGTGGCAACCATACCTTTCAAATCGATAACATTGGCGTACAGAAGCAGGCGGACGAATGACTCGATATCGTCTGGCTCGGCTTCAATATCGCTCAAAACCAGCAACCGTTGTTTGGGTTGAGATTGAGCTAGAAGCGAACCCGACAGGGTAAAAACTGTCAGTAAAAGGCACAGGTTTCGTAACAGGTATTGAGTGATGGTTCGATTGTTGGCTGTATTGGTTGGGGTAGGGTAAAATGAAGCAAACGTTTTGCATAACTACCGAAAACGACCCCATAACGGGTCTTCACTACTTCCCTAACTCCAGCACCACGGCCGTTTTGGCGGGTAGTTTCAGGAGTTTCAAATCAGTCAGTTTCTCATCCGTCAATACGTTTTTCGCCGACGTAAAGCCGTTCATGCGTTCGGAGAAACGGTCCGTGTCCAGGCTAATTTCCTTCTCGGTGCTATTGGTCGCTACCATTACCGTTTTGCCCGTATCGTACCGAAAATAGACGTACGTACCATTTTGCGGCAGGTACTGCGTGAGTTTTCCCGAATGCAGCGCGGGCGTAACCCGGCGGTAGTTCGCCAGTTTTTTCACGAAGTTAAAGGCGTCGTTTTCCTTATCGGTGCGGCCGGCAGCCTCGAACTTATTTTCTTTGTCCCCCGCAAAACCACCGGGAAAATCACGGCGCACCTCGGCATCTGACGGGTTTCTGACGTTTTTCATCAGAATTTCGGTGCCGTAGTACATGGACGGAATACCGCGCGTGGTGAGCAGCCAGGTCAGACCAATTTTGTACTTATCGTAATCTTCGCCAATCACGGATAGGTACCGGTCGGTGTCATGGTTGTCTAAAAAAGTAACGAGTTTGGTCGGGTCGGCATACACCGCATCCTGCGCCAGTGCCTGATACGGCCGGTTTACACCATCGTCCCAGCTAAAATTCTGCTTTAATCCGTCCAGCATGGCCGAATACAGCACAAAATCAAGGCCACCCGGCTGGTTGGACTTAAAGGGGAAGTCAATTTTATTGCGGGTGTAATACGCCTGGTCAACCACATTATTGACCCACGACTCACCAAAAATGTGAATAGCCGGGTATTGCGCTATCAGGGCCGCATTGCAGCGATTCATAAACGGCATATCGTTGTACATGTACGTATCTACGCGCCAGGCATCTACACCAAATTCCTCCACGGTCCAGATGGCGTGCTGAATCAGGAAGTTAGCCACATACGGATTGCTCTGATTGAGGTCAGGCAGGAACGGTACGAACCAGCCATCCAGCGTAACGCGCCGGTCAGCTTCGGCACTGTGGGGGTCCGTAATGGGCTGGTATTTATAGGACGTGTTCGTGTAGGTGGGCCACTGGTGAAGCCAGTCTTTGCTGGGCATGTCTTTGATAAACCAGTGATTGATACCCACGTGGTTATAGACCGCATCCTGCACCACTTTAAACCCGGCCGCGTGTGCCGACTTGACGAAGGCAGCGTAGGCCTGGTTACCGCCAAATCGCTTGTCTATGGTATAATGGTCGGTGAATCCGTAGCCATGATAAGCAGAACGCATGGCCCCGCCCTCGTTGGTGAGGGGCTGGTTATTCTCCAGCAACGGCGTGAACCAGATAGCCGTAACGCCCAGGTCTTTCAGGTAGTCGAGGTGTTTTACCGCCCCCGCCAGATCCCCCCCGTGCCGGTAAAATGGATTGGCCCGGTCGGCGTTAGGGTCGGCCATATCGGCAAATTTATCGTTGGCGGGATCGCCATTGGCAAATCGGTCGGGCATGGCCAGGTAAATAAAATCCGCCGAAGTAACCCCGGTTCCTTTCGGGGTTTTGTCGCGGGCTTTCAGCTCAAACGGCTGGGTGAGCGTCTGACTGCCCCGCTTGCCCGTTAACTGGAGGGTTCCGGCTTTGGCAGTGGGCGAAATAACCAGGTCGAGGAAAGCATAGTTCGGGTTTTCGACCGTGTGCGTTTTGGCCAGTTTGACCCCCGGATAGCTGAGCGAATAGGCCATCGTTCCGGCATTGGGGCCATACACCATCAGTTGTACCGTCGGGTTCTTCATTCCCACCCACCAGTTGGTTGGGTTGACGCGCTGAATCCGGGCCTCCTGGGCAACGGTGACAAGCGCCAGCAGGCTCAGCACGAAAAAGAGCGTAGTAGTTAGTTTCGGCATAGGTTAGCAATCGATTGACATACGAATAATGCAACAATAACGAAAAATAGCGAAAAACTTTAGCCAAAAAAGACCCTAGCTTTGCAGGAATGTGACCAAAACCCTGTTGTAACCCCAGTTGATCTGCCCATATGCACACGGAATCGGCTGTCCCGACGATGGACAAATTAATCATTTACCAAATTTTCACCCGTCTGTTCGGTAATCAGAACACCACTAACCGACCCTACGGCAGTCGCGACGAAAACGGCGTCGGTAAATTCAATGACATCAATGAAGCAGCCCTGAAAGCCATCCGGCAATTTGGGGCCTCGCACATCTGGCTCACCGGTATTATTGAACACGCTACCGAAACCGACTATAGTGCCCACGGCATCCGTCCTGATGATCCAAGCGTAGTAAAAGGGCGGGCGGGGTCTCCCTACGCCGTCAAAGACTACTACGATGTCGACCCCGATCTGGCCGTCGACGTGCCCAACCGCATGGCCGAGTTTGAGGCTCTGGTACTCCGTACACACTCCCACGGTCTGAAAGTGATCATCGATTTTGTACCGAACCACGTAGCCCGTCAGTATCAGTCCGACAGCAAACCGGCAGGCATTGCCGACCTCGGCCAGCACGACGATACCCGTCTCGCTTTTTCGTCTGCCAATAATTTCTACTATCTGCCGGGGCAACAATTTGTCAGCCCGGACCAGGACCCCCTCCCTCATCGTACGAATAGCGCATCCAGCCCGAAGCTGAATGAGTTTCCGGCCAAAGTGACGGGCAGTGGTTCGCTCACTGCTACCCCCGACATTAACGACTGGTACGAAACGGTGAAGCTGAACTACGGCTACAATGTTTTCGACGGTAGTTCTCACTTCGATCCGGTTCCGGCCACCTGGCATCAGATGCTTGACATCCTGCTGTTCTGGGCCGAAAAAGGGGTCGACGGATTCCGGTGCGATATGGCCCACATGGTGCCCGACAGCTTTCTGGAACTGGGCCATCAGCCGGGTAAAACAGCGTCACCCACAACTGATTTTCATTGCCGAGATTTACGATCCGGGCCTATACCGTTCCTTTATTTTCGAAGGTCGCTTCGACTACCTCTACGATAAAGTGGGGCTGTACGATGCCGTTCGGCGGCTCATGGAAGGGCATGGCTCCTGTTATGAACTGACCAGTGTGTGGCAGCACGAATCCGGCGATTTCGCCCAGCACATGCTCCGGTTTCTGGAAACGCACGACGAGCAACGTATTGCTTCCCGGTTTTTCACCAACGACCCCTGGGCGGCCATACCCGGTATGACCCTGACGGCCACTATGCACACAGGCCCTGTTTTGCTGTATTTTGGGCAGGAAATTGGCGTGCGCGCCGAAGGCGTTGAGGGCTTCAGTGGCGATGATGGGCGCACGACCATCTTCGATTATTGGGGATTACCCGACTGGCAGGGCTGGCTTAATCGGGGCCGGTACGACGGGGCTGGCCTGACTGATGATCAGCGCAATCTGCGGGCGTTTTACCAGCAGTTGAACCACCTGGTCATTAATTCCGATGCCATTCAGAATGGCTACTTCTTCGATTTACAGTATGCCAACGACAATGGACAAAGCCCGGGGTACGATGCCCATCGGGTGTATAGTTACCTGCGTTATACCGAACGGCAGCAACTGCTTATCGTCTGCAATTTTTCCAGTACCAACGCGTGTAGTACCACAATTGCTATTCCACCGGCCGCGTTTGAGGGTATGCAAAAAGAGGCTGCCCAAACGCATTGGTTTAGCGATATTTTTATGAGTGATACCCGGATCGAGACATCCGGTCTGGCGGGTATACCGATTCGAGCTACCACCCCGTTCAGTACGGGTATTTGAAATAAAATCGTACTGAAAGGCTACTTTTAGGTAATTCGTTTGTCTAAGTGTACGTAGACTCAGGAAGAAAGCGATAAGACCCCGTTATTACCGACTCATTAAGCGGTTGATACGCGTTCTTTTTCCTGTATTCTATCGTAGTGTGGACCTTAACTGAGCATCAGTGCAAAAGCTGTTAACGACTCTCCTTTTATGGCTGTTTTCACTGGCCGGACAGGCCCAGGGAGTAGCCTTGCCCAGTACGCTGAACTCACTGACCCTGGTGGGTGGCAAAACCCTGGCCGAAACGACCGTTAAAATCGGCAAACAGTTTATCGGTAACCCGTACGTGCCCCACACGCTCGACGTAAATCCCACCGAGCAGCTGGTGGTTAATGTGCGGGAATTCGATTGCACTACCTACCTGGAAACCGTACTGGCTCTCTCCTTAACCTGGCAGGCGGTAAGCGATAAACAAAACCCCGCTCTGTTTGATGAGACGTTTCGTCAATACCTAACCCGGCTCCGGTATCGGAACGGGCGCATTGAGGGCTACGCCAGCCGGCTGCATTATTTCTCGGACTGGCTGCGCGATAATGAACAGCACGGCCTGCTGACGGATGTAACCCATACCTTACCGGGGAGCATATCCGTAGCAAAAGCCGTTTCTTACATGACTGCTTCGATGTATCGATACCCCCACCTACAGGACCCGGCCGTTTTTAAACAGGTGGCTCAGACCGAAGCATCCCTGAGTCAGCAACCCTTCGCTTTTATACCGAAGAAAAACATCCGACAGGCCGAAGCGCAGCTTCAGGATGGAGATATTGTAATGCTGATGGCCGCCCGGCCCGGTCTGGATATGAAGCACGTTGGCCTGGCCGTTCGGCAACCCAATGGACGCATGCACCTCCTCCATGCCTCCTCCGACCAGGGTGAAGTAGTGATTACCAAATACCCTATAAGTGATTACCTGCTGTGGCACAAACACCTGTCAGGCATTCGGGTAGCCCGGCTGAAATAAAGACTATCGTTCTGATTATCAGTGCAATAAAATCCCCTCACTCTTCATTCACTACGTTTCCAGCTCCAGTGGTATTATGGTTGAGTTTTTCACTTCGGCCATCACAAAAAAGCTGCTAATGTGCAGCGTACCCGCAATAACGGACAAGTGTTCCTGATAAAAGCGGTTGTAGGTTTCCATATTACGGCTGACAATTTTGAGCAGGTAATCGAACGTACCCGACACCCGATTACACTCCACCACATCGGGCAGTTCACAGATGGCCGCTTCAAAGGCGGCAAACGCATCACGGGTTTGCCGGTCGAGCGTAACCTGGCAATACACCATCATCAGATTACCCAGTTTCTTTTTGTTTACTATCGTCACGTATCGGTCGATGATTCCTTCCCGTTCGAGTCGCTTTATTCGCTCATGAACGGGCGTTTTGGATAGGTTGATCTGCTTCCCGATTTCCTGAATGGTCATCAGGGCATTTTGCTGGAGCAGCGTCAATATTCTACGGTCGGTTTTGTCCAGGTTATCCATAGCGGCATTTTTACGTATTTCACCCCTAATATCCATCGAAAATAGACCTATTTTCTATTATCAAACTACTTAGAAGATTTATTTTCTAAAATAGTGGGAGATACCAGAAAACCAGCGCACCTACTTTACCTTTGTTTAAAGGTAAGCTACCAGGCCAAATCAATTGATCATTTATGGTAATCGGTGTTCCCGCTGAAATAAAAAATAACGAAAATCGCGTTGCGTTGACTCCCGCAGGCGTTGCCGAACTTCGTAAACATGGCCATACGGTATATGTGCAGGTCAACGCCGGTACAGGCAGTGGTTTTGAAGACGAAGAATACATTGCGGCTGGCGCAACAATGCTCCCTACCATTGAGGCTATTTATGGTATTGCCGAGATGATCATGAAGGTTAAAGAGCCGATTGCTTCGGAGTATGACCTTATCAAGGAAAACCAGCTTCTCTTTACGTATTTCCACTTTGCTTCGTCGGAAGAGTTAACCCAGGCTATGCTGGCCAAAAAGGCAATCTGTCTGGCCTACGAAACCGTTGAGCGGCCCGACCGTAGCTTACCCCTGCTGGTACCGATGTCGGAAGTAGCCGGTCGGATGGCGGTTCAGGAAGGTGCTAAATACCTCGAAAAACCCATGAGGGGTCGGGGTATTTTACTGGGTGGCGTACCGGGGGTTAAGCCGGCCAACGTGCTCGTGCTCGGTGGAGGTATTGTGGGTACACAAGCCGCCAAGATGGCCGCCGGACTGGGCGCGCAGGTCACGATTATGGACGTTAGCCTGGCCCGGCTGCGTTACCTGTCGGACATCATGCCGCCCAACGTACAAACGATGATGTCGAACGAATATAACATTCGGGACATGATCAAAGTATGCGACCTGATTATTGGGGCGGTACTTATTCCGGGCGCCAAAGCGCCCCACCTCATCACCCGTGAAATGCTGACCCAGATGCGGCCCGGTACGGTGCTGGTCGACGTAGCCGTGGATCAGGGCGGATGCATCGAAACCTGCCGACCCACTACGCATGAAGACCCCACATTCATCATTGATGGTGTTGTGCATTACTGCGTGGCCAATATGCCGGGGGCTGTACCCTACACCAGCACGCTGGCTTTAACCAATGCTACCCTGCCTTATGCGCTGCAACTAGCCAACAAAGGCTGGCAACAGGCATGCCGCGACAACACGGACCTGAAACTGGGACTGAATGTAGTAGGCGGTAAGGTAGTGTATCAGGGAGTGGCCGAGGCCTTCGGCTTATCCTTAACAGATGTAAATTCGGTATTGACTCAGGAAGAGGAGTCAATGCGCTAACCATATTACTTTTTCATCGATAGACGCAGGCCATACTTTTCGGAGTGTGGCCTTTTTTTTGACCTCAGCTCAAAAACTTCGTTACAAGAGCGGCCCATTCCTCGTCCAGCGAGCCATCAAAATAAGGCTCTCCCGCCCGACGGTACCAGTAATTGGCATTGAACCGGTCACCTTCTTTTCGGTGCAGGTAGGCGTGCAGCCGGTCGTAGGCCTGAGTCCCTTCCCGGCTTTGAGCAATGTTATGGGACGCTTCCCAATGGCCGCTGGCGTCGTACCAAAGGCCCTGCAATACCGGATGGATGCCTGCTGGCGGCTCTGCCTGCGACAGGGTAGTTTTGAACTGGTCAATTGTCATTTCATACGGGCGGTTTCGGGTAAAGCCTGTTTCAGGTATGCTTCATAAGCAGGGGTAACATACACCGTATAAGTATCCAGCCGTACGGCCCGGTAAGGCTGTTTCATTATGCGGGGCAGTCGTTCGCCCAGTTTCTGAAAATCATTGTTGGGAATGATAGCCAGGTCCGCTTTTTCCCATTGTTTTTCAGTGGGCCAGCTATTATAATGTTTGTGAAAAAACGGAACAAGGTAATCGAACACAAACACATTTGAGCGTGCGGGTATAACATGGGCAAGCTTTTCAACAACGGCTACATCCGAAGCCGGTAGCAGCGGCTCTTTCTCAGGATCGTACCGGTGTTTTACGAGATCACGAAAACTGGCAAACAACCGAAAGTCGGGCCGGGCGTACTGAACAATGGGCAGCTGCATAACAACGAGCACGAAACCGACCGGAATCCACTGCCTGCCGGGAGGCTGCTGCCTGCCGACGCCGAATATGAGCCAAACAAACAATGTATATACCACCGAAAACGCGTAAACCAGCACAAACCGGGGTGGCCACGTGAGCGATACCAGATCAAACAAGGCATTGGTTCCGTAATAGGTGCCCCCCTGTACCCAATTGGAGAGTAACAGCGCCAGTTGAGCCACTGCATAAATCAACAGGACACTTCCTGTTTGTTGCCAACCGGTCCGAAACAGTCCGTAGATCAATAAGCCGATGGAGGGCAACAGTAGCAGAATCGTTTGCCCCAGCAAGCGTACGTTGGTGCGAATGAACGTTGCATCATGCAGTCCGTTGCCAATAGCAGCGAGGGCCTGCTGCAGCCGGGGCTCAGGCTCGGCCGAATGATTTTTGTACGATAAAAACAGCATTCCTGCTATAAAAACAGCCGCCCAACCGCCCAGCACCCGCCAGAATACGGACTTGGTGAGTAGGCCAAAAACACTACGCTCCCGGTTGGTAGCCAGGTACTGAAGGCACAGGTAGGCCAGGTGAATAGCTCCCACCAGCAAAGCCCCGTCTTCTTTTATCAGTACAATCAGCGCACCCGTTACCCAAAACCAGGTTGACTGACGCATATATAGCGCCAGAAAAAAAAGAATCGATAGCGGGAAGTAAGTCAGTTCGGGGTGCCAGCCGATGCCGGGGTGGTCGTTGAACCAAAACCAGACAGGCCCCAGCAGCAACACACTCAATACGACCCAAACAGCCCAGGAAGCCATTTGTCGGCTAAGCTGACGTAACAGCAACCCATAACTCAAGAGTAACAGGCCTACCTGAACGGCAAAAGCACCGTAGGCACCACCCAGGTAGATGAGTGGCCCCCACAACAGCATGGCGTAGTTGTTATGAATCCGGTCATCATAACCCCAAATATTTTCGTACAGCAGAGGTCTGCCATCCATCCAGCTGCACGATGCCTGGAGAAAAATGTACATGTCGTTGTAGGTGTAATACAACGCATTGAACCGGGCAATTTTGAAGCAGAAGAATAAGAGCAGTATCAGGCTACTCGTGGCAACCGGAACAATCCAGCGTGATTTCATAACGTACTGACAGTGGGCTGTTTGCTGGTAGCTTCAGCAAGTTTCGCCCGGCAAAATTCTGGTTACAACCACTGCTCACGCAGAATACCATTTAGTTTTTCGTACGGAATCGTGACCTGAACCGGCCCCACCGCGTAAGCAGCTATTTCGTACGGATTGTAATAAAAAATCAGGCCATTACGGGTCGTACCAACGTTGTCGGGTAGAAAGAAATGGCCCTCATGCAAAAAATACCCTTCTTCTTCCAGGTTGGCATCCGGCTTTATTTTCTGCTGTTGTCGGAAGGCTTGCTCTACCAGGCCAATGAGGGCCGTAGTATCCTCTACCATATCGTCCAGCGTCAGCATCCGCCCCGTTTTTCGATCAAATGTATAAAAGCTCAGGCCCGAGTTAGGATGAGCACCACCCGTATACGCGTAGGTTTCAACTTTTACGGTCAGGGCTTTCGCGCTTGAATGAACGGTGTCAACCCTGGTCTCCAGTTGCCAGCAGCCGCTCAGGTTTCCCATATCTTTCCGCACCGCTTCATAATCCAGCGCAAACAGGGAAGCGGCCTTGTTCAGGTTGGTTTTCGCATCCGGATTAGTGGCCACCGTTGTGCTATCGAGCCAGCCCGTCAGGCTACCAACGGCTATCAGGTGTAGACTATCATTGATTTTTCGGGTCCCTTCGGTGTCATCCTTCAACAACAGGTAGGATACGGATACATCGACGCCAATGTTGCTGGTGCTATCGCAACGCGTTGCTCCACTAAAAGTATACTGTTGTCGTACTAAAGAGGGAGGACCCGATTGTGTTAACTGGCAAGCGGACAAAAAATTCAATAAACCGACAAACACCGGCACAAAACAGCACTTCATAACGATAAAATAGCGTAATAAGAGGAAGTCAGGTATAAACGAGTTGACGACTGGCTAACTACCCAATTCTATCCGATTATCCTGCACTACAAACTTAACAAATCTTTGAACCGAATAGCCTGCCGCCGACTAATTTCAATTTTGTCGCCCCCGCGTAACGTCACCAGCAGCCCCCCGCTAAACCAGGGCTCAATCTTGTCAATCCATTGCAGATTGATGATATGCTTGCGGTTGGCCCGGAAAAAAGTGCTGGGGTTGAGCCGGTCTTCGAGGGCATTCAGTGACTTCAGTACCAGTGGCTTCTGATCATCGAAATAAAGTCGGACGTAGTTACCCATGGATTCAAATAGCCGAACTTTTCCTAGTTTAACGAACCAGCATTTTTCCCCGTCCTTCACGAAAACCTGATCATTTTCGCCCAAAACCTTTGAGGAAGCTCCCGACGTTGACCCCGCATTTTCAGGAACGTGCTGTTCTTCCTCCACCCGGTGAATGGCTTCCGACAGGCGGGCCAGTTCTATAGGCTTGAGCAGGTAATCGAGCGCATTGAACTCGAAGGCTTTGATGGCATACTCATCAAAAGCCGTTGTAAAAATCACTTCGGGGGTTTTACCTTCGATAGACTGTAGCAGTTCGAAGCCATTTTTGCCCGGCATCTGAATATCCAGAAACAGGAGTTCCGGCTCCAGTTCGTCAATCATACTCAATGCCTCATCGGCATTGGCTGCTTCACCAATAATCTGAATTTTGGGGAAGTTTTCAAGTAGCCGGCGCAGTTCATTACGGGCCAGGCGTTCATCGTCAATGATAAGGGTTTTCATGTAAAAATCAGTTATTCAGTTGATTGGTTGATTAGTTGGTGCGTTAATCCGTTGGCGAGCCGGTCGGTAAGCTAGTGAGTTCATTAGTCGTTAGTGGCGATGCGCCAGCACTGACGGGTCAACTAACGAACGCTAACTGACCGACTGATTTACTGATTTCCGGAACATACTCTCCGATTGAGAGGGAATCAATATATCGGCACATACGATAGTCTCGTCTTCCTGAAAAATCTGAAACCGGGCATCCGGGCCATAGAGCAATTCCAGCCGCTGAGCGGTGTTGGCCAGTCCAAAGCCACCCGATGCTTCTTTATCGCCCAGCACGCCGGTATTCCGGATAACGATGTGTAGTTTGTTGGTACTGATGCTGGCGTGTACTTCCACGAATCCTCCCCCAACAGCGGTAGATACCCCGTGCTTGATGGCGTTTTCGACCAGCGTTTGCAGCATCATGGGGGGAACCTGCCAGAACAGGGTCCGCCCATCGAGGTCGATACGCGAGGTCAGCCGGTCTTCATACCGAACTTTTTCCAGGGCTAAGTAGTCTTCAACTGTTTTAATTTCTTCCCGCAATTCAACGGTTTTACGCCGGTCGGCCAGCAACGAGTTTCGGAGTAGGTTGGACAGTTGCGTAATACTTTGCTGTGCCTTAACGGGGTTCTCATGCACGAGTGCCCGAATACTGTTCAGCGCATTGAATACAAAGTGAGGATTTAACTGGGAGCGCAGTACTTTGGCCTCTGTTTCGCGGATGCTGGTTTTGAGGAGTATCTTCTCAATTTCGGCGTTTCTATTCTGCTCTACGTAGTGATAAGCGGTGTAGGAAAGTACCCAAGCCAGCATACTTTTACCCCAACTCACGATGTAACCGAAAAATTGGGATGGTTCACCAACCAGATGCTGGGGAATGATAACCTGATCGATGGGCATATTTACCATTGTCATAATCAGGGCGAGGACCAAAATGGACAGTATCACGCGCGGAGCTAACTGCAGGAAGGGAAGCCGAACCCAGTTCCACCGCCGAATCATCAACCGGTACAGGTGGGTTAATGTAATTCCCAGAAAAACATTGGCGATGGCCAGGTAAAGCACATCAGGCACAAAACCATCCTCGGCCAGATAAGTCACGTACTCCACCCCAATCAGAAGCGACCAGCCGAAGATCTGGCAAAACCAGTACATTTTCTGCTTTGACATAAACCTTTTCCCGGTTACCTACCAGCGGGAATCAAACGAATATACGGGCTTTGGCAGGCAAAGTAGTGCATGCCATCAATGAATGGGTATATAGCGGTATTACCGGACATATGTGGGTGTTGACTGGTAACCAGCCATACAGTGGGCTACTACATCAGGGCCAGTGACAGCAGGTGAGCCGTATTATTAGCCTGTTCAATAGTAAACTGGGCTGACTCGTACTGGTAGTTGATTTTGTAGAGGCATACATTGCTGTGCTCGAACTGATCCATATCCGATAACGGCCTGTTGGTAAGCCAGCAGAGCAGTATTCGCATGGCCCGACCGTGCATGGTTACCAGAACGGTTTCTTCTTCCGGGTGGGAGAGAATAACGTCCAGGGCTACTTTTTGCCGCGCGGCCACCTCGTCGGGGCTTTCTCCCTGATCCGTTGTTTGAGCGGTGTTCCCTGCTGACCAGGCTTCGATCAGGTTCCGGTAATATTCATTATCCAGATTGCCGGGAATTTTACCTTCCATCACCCCCCAGCAAATTTCGTTTAGCCCGGTCAGTTTTTCGTACGGTATGCCCAGGTCAATAAATGGCTGGGCGGTCTGGTGCGTACGTTTTAGTCCGGAAATGTAAATTTTGCTGAAGGGTACATGCTGGTAGGCCTGAAAAAAGGCTTGCGCCTGCGCCTGTCCCATATCGTTTAGATCTGAATCAACCCCGCTTCCCTGCACCACTCCCCGCCTGTTGTAATCCGTTTCGCCGTGGCGAATCAGATAGATTGTCTTTTGTATCAAACCTATTCCTTTGCTAACCGATAAATTTCCCAAATTAGCCCGTAAAATTACACAAAAACGGTTCATGAACCTGTTTTAAGGCGGATAAACGTGCTATCGTACGTCGACAACCCGATTATCAGCCCAAGCCGGAACATTGACCCCTAAACCGCAAGTGACAATGAAAGCTGGTTTCGATTTGAATGCCCTTGATTTTATACATACCGATTCCCTGGGCAAGCACCTCGGCATTGAATTCATGGAGGCCGGAGAAGGCTACCTGATTGCCCGAATGCCCGTGGATAACCGCACGCGGCAACCATTCGGTATTCTGCACGGTGGAGCATCGGTCGTGCTGGCCGAAACGCTGGGCAGTGTGGCCTCCTGGATGCTGCTGGACGACCCCTCAACCCAACGGGCCGTGGGGCTGGAAATCAACGCCAACCACATTCGCTCCGTGCGCGAGGGCTGGGTATACGGTCGCTGTACCCCCATCCATACGGGCCGCACCACCCAGGTTTGGGACATCCGAATTTCCGACGAAGGGGGCAAACTCGTGTGCGTAAGCCGGTTGACGATTGCCATTATCAGTCAGTGAGCCCCTCCATTCGACCTGTTATACATTTAACCTGTTATGCAGAAACTGTTTCATCGATGAATCAGCAGCAAAGTAGTGTATTCACCACGAGCCGTACCCGTATGCGGTGGCAAACGGCAGGAATACTGCTGGCAATCATATCGCTAGTACTCATTCCCGCTGGTATCGCGTTCAGTGATGCGCGCTACCCCAACCTGTCGATCCTGCCCATTTTCTGGGTGCTCGGTGCGGGCTTTTTGGGGGCTATTTTCCTGTTTGAGATGAAGCCGCAAACGGTTTCAATCGAATTGAGCGAAACCGGCTTTACGGTGAAGAAATGGGGGAGCCGGGCTGGTTATTATCCCTACAGTGCCATCACGTCGTACAACGAGCGACGCCAGTTTGATCGATCGTCGGCATATGATGAGCTGACGCTGTACATGCCGACCAACTGGTTTACACTCGGCTCCAACGTGTTCGACGACTATGGGTACCTGAAAACCCAACTGACCCAGGCTGCTCTTCCGGTGCCCTACCGCCGGGTCATCACCCAAACCGAGCGAACACAGATCCGGTGGTTTCTGGGTGGGCTGGCCCTGGTGATTATTGCCTGCATCGTGTTTGGCTTTGTGCTGCATAACCCAACCGGAAAGGACCCGGCTCCACTGGGGTCACTTTCTACCCGGGTTGATGGGGTACGGGAAGTGAAAGCGAAGAGTACTTTCAAGGGCGTTTCGTTCAATCTCAACCGCTGGCCCGATCTCTGGTTTTATGCCAGTCGGCAGGATTTTGATCAGGATATCCGGTTTCTGCTCCGGCACATCCGCCCGAACCAACCCATAACCCTGCTGCTGCGGGAGAGCGACATCCGGAAGAAACTGCTCAAAACTGAGCCACTCACGCTGGGTGATAAATACGTTGACTACAAACGGATCGAGGTGTTCGGCATTCGTCAGGGTACGGCCATCAACCTGAGCACCAGCCAGCCGGTTTGGGAGCCAACCCGTACCCGTCCCTATCGATGGCTGCTTTTCTTTGGTATGCTGCTCGTGTTCTGCGGCAGTTGCTGGGTTTGGACGGAGCAACAGGCATTGATTCGGGCGAGGTAACGAATGGGTCCGCTAACTTTTTCCGTACCTCCGCAGTGCAGTTGTTAACAACAACTTGCTATCAACCAACTACTTACGACTCATAAAATCCAGTGTGGAGACACCCTGACTTAGTGAATCAGGGATAGTCCGGGCAAATTAACAGTTATCCCCGGCACGAAATACGGCACCCAGCGTGACCTCTCGCTGGCCTATTCGCCGGGGATAGCCGGATCATAGATCAGCCAATTCCAGGTGTATTTTGTATATTGGTGTCAAAAAACAACTTTATGGACACACTAACCAAGCCCCTGCGTGGTATGGCCATTATCCGCCGACTTGTTGAGGTCAAGAAACAGGCCCAACTCGACGCCGTAGAAAACTACCGCAACAACCCGGAAATCCGAGCTGCTTACGATCGATTAAGCCAAAAAAACAAGCATAATCGTGACAGAAAGCAACAACCGGTATGAGTTTGAATTTATTGGAGGAAAACAAAATCTGTACCTTTTCGTAACGGACGGCGAGGTACGATACGAGATTAAGTTTATCCCCTCAACTGATTTCTTCGGGGCTTACCCTGAGTTGGATGTTGATATTTTTGAGATGACAATTTCCGTAGCCGACAACCCAGCGGGTAAACGACTACCCGCCGATCCGCTGGTGGCCCTCACAATCTTCGCCATTTTTGAACACTTCTTTCTACCCCACCGGCAAGCCGTTATCTTCATCTGCGATTCGTCGGACGGGCGCGAACAGGCGCGGTTTCGTAAGTTTGGGGCGTGGTTTTACAATAAGACGAGCAGCCTGACAGACCTTACCAAAGTTGACCGGGTGGCTATCGATGGTAACGACAAAATTCTCCTCTCCCTGATTATAAGTCGCCTGCATCCACAGTTGATGCGTGTTGTAGCGATGTTCATGCAGCTGGGGGAAGAGGATAAGTAAGCTAAATGCCGGATTTTGACTGGTCGGCTTCGAGAATCAGACAGGTCGGAGTCCATCAGTCCGCTAACTTTTTCCGTACCTTCGCCCTCCGGTTATTGGTAACAACTCGTCCGTAACCACCTATCTATGATTCAGAAAATCCGGCGTGAAGATGCCCTCGATTATCACGCCAAGGGTCGTCCCGGCAAACTCGAAGTCATTCCCAGTAAGGAATACAGCACCCAGCGCGACCTCTCGCTGGCCTATTCGCCGGGGGTAGCCGAGCCGTGTCTGGCCATTGAAGCCAACCCGGATGATGCCTTCAAATACACCGCTAAGGGCAATCTGGTGGCCGTTATCAGTAACGGAACCGCCGTGCTCGGGCTAGGCAACATTGGGCCGGGGGCCAGCAAGCCCGTGATGGAAGGAAAAGGATTACTCTTCAAGATATATTCCGACATTGACGTATTCGATCTGGAGCTGGATACGACTGATATTGATGAGTTTGTGCGTACGGTCAAAATTCTGGAACCCACCTTTGGTGGGGTCAATCTGGAAGATATCAAAGCACCGGAATGCTTCGAGATTGAGGAGCGGCTCAAGAAACAAATGAACATCCCGGTCATGCACGACGATCAGCATGGCACGGCCATCGTGAGCGGAGCGGCTCTGCTCAATGCACTGGAACTGGTTCATAAAAAGATGGAAACGGCTCAGTTCGTTATCCTGGGTGCTGGTGCAGCCGCAATTTCCTGCGCCCGCCAGTACGTTGCCCTGGGTGCGAAGCGGGAAAACATGGTGATGTTCGATATCAACGGCCCCCTAACCACCAGCCGCACCGACCTGGACGACATGATGCAGCCCTTCGCTACCAGCCGGGCTATTACCTCCCTGAGCGATGCCTTTGCCGGGGCAGATGTGTTCGTTGGTTTGTCGAAAGGGGGAATTGTGAGTCAGGATATGATTCGACTGATGGCCAGTGATGCCATTGTGTTTGCCATGGCTAATCCAAACCCGGAAATCAGCTACGACGATGCCATGGCCGCCCGGCCCGACATTATCATGGCAACGGGCCGTTCGGACTATCCTAACCAGGTCAACAATGTGCTTGGATTTCCCTATATTTTCCGGGGAGCGCTGGATGTTCGGGCTACCGAAATCAACGAAGCCATGAAGCTGGCGGCTACGTACGCCCTGGCCGATTTGGCGAAGAAACCCGTCCCCGACCTGGTGAACCTGGCCTACGGCGAGTCGAACATGCTCTTCGGACGCACCTACATTTTGCCCAAACCCGTTGACCCACGACTACTCATTACGGTGGCCCCGGCGGTAGCGAAAGCCGCTATGGAATCGGGGGTGGCGCGGTTACCCATTAATGACTGGGAAGCGTATGAGCAACAACTAGCCCGCAGACTAGGGCAGGATAATCAGATATCGCGGGTTATTCTGACCAAGGCCAAAGCCAATCCGAAGCGGGTGGTGTTTGCCGATGCCGAAAACCTGAAAGTATTGAAAGCCGCCCAACAGGTTCGGGATGAAGGTATCGCGTTCCCCATCCTCCTGGGCGAACGCGATAAGATTGAACAGCTTATCAAGGAAAACAACCTCGATTTGGGGCATAATGTCCAGATTATTGACCTTCGCGCGCCCGAACAGCAGCACCTGATTGATCGGTTTACCAACTTGTATTTCGACCGGCGGAAACGCAAAGGGGTAAACATGACCGAAGCCCGGAAACTGATGTATATCCGTAACTACTTCGGGGCTATGATGGTGGAAACGGGTGAAGCTGATGCCTTGATTTCCGGTCTTACACGGAGCTACCCCGATACCATCCGCCCAGCCCTGCAAATTATTGGCAAAGAACCGGGCGTTAAAAAAGTGGCGGGTATGTATATTCTGCTCACCAAACGAGGCCCCCTGTTTTTCTCCGATACGACGGTCAATTTCAACCCAACCGCCGAGGAGATTGTCGAGATCACCGAACTGACCGCCCAAACGGTGGAGCGATTCAACATCAAACCCCGCATTGCGCTGGTCACCTATTCCAACTTCGGCAGTGCTCAGGGCGACGATGCCGAAAAAATGAACCGGGCCGTCGAGATCTTGCAGCAGAAACACCCCGATATGATTGTGGACGGTGAAATCCAGGCTCACCTGGCCTTTAACACGGAACTGTTGCAGCAGAACCACCCGTTCAGCAAGCTAGCGGGCGAAGGAGCCAACACGCTCATTTTCCCCAATCTGTCGGCAGCAAACATTGCCTATAACCTCATGAGCGAAGCGGCCGGTTTCGACACCATTGGCCCCATTTTGCTGGGCATTCGCAGGCCGGTGTACGTGTTGCAGCTCGGTTCGTCGGAACGCGAAATCGTCAACATGGTCGCCATTGCGGTGGTGGAAGCCCAGGGGAAATAACCTTAATTACGAGTGAAGAATGAAAAGTGAAGAATAGGCTGATTCAGTTTTTTTATTCTTCGCTTTTCATTCTTCACTCTTCACTAACTATGAGAATTTTAACCGGTATCCAGTCCAGCGGCCGGCCGCATCTGGGCAATATCCTGGGGGCTATCAAGCCCGCCATCGAGTTATCGAAGCAGCCCGGCAACGAGTCATTTTTGTTCATTGCCGACCTCCATTCGCTCACCACCATTAAGGAGGGTCCTAAGCGCCGGGAGTTTACGAAAGCGGTGGCGGCTACCTGGCTGGCCTTTGGTCTGGATACGCAGAAAAACACCTTCTGGCGGCAGTCGCGGGTGGCCGAGCATACGGAACTGGCCTGGCATTTGAGTTGCTTCACGCCTTTTCCGATGCTGAACAACGCGACTTCGTTCAAGGAAAAGTCTGACCGGTCGCTGTCGGTGGTCAACGCGGGTTTATTTGTTTATCCGGTGCTACAGGCGGCCGATATTTTGCTGTACGATGCCGAGATTATCCCCGTTGGGAAAGACCAGCGCCAACACATTGAAATGACGCGCGACATTGCCAGCGCCGTTAACCATCAATACGACGCCGATATTTTCGTTCTCCCGGAACCCCGCATCGACGAACGGCTCATGACCATTCCGGGTATCGACGGGGCTAAAATGAGCAAGTCGTACAACAACTACATCGATATTTTCCTACCCGAAAATGAGCTGTGGAAAGTGATCAAAAAAATTAAATCGGACTCCACTCCGCTTGAAGACCCGAAGAATCCAGACACCGATATTACCTTTCAGTTATTCTCGCTACTGGCCTCCGACGCGCAGGTTACCGAGATGCGGGCTTTATACGAAGGAGGTAATTACGGGTACGGTACGGCCAAAAAAGCGTTCTATGAACTGATACTGGCGCAGTTTGCCACCGAGCGTGAACGCTTTGATTACTACACCATTGAGAATCCTGATGCCCTGGAAACCGAGCTTCGGGCGGGAGAGGAAAAGGCCCGTGCCGTGGCTGGGCGAACCATTGCGCGGGTGCGGGATGTGATGGGATTTAATTAACGGGTATGAAAATTACCGTTAGCTAAATTGATTTGGAATGGGTGTTTCCGTTTGTGTACTTTCAGTCGACTAATGGAACGTACAGTCAACTAAACACCACCCATAAGCAATGAGTAACCTACCCTATCCCCAGAGCCTGAACACCGTTCGACTAAAGCCCCGTGAACTTCATTTTCTGCAGTTAGCCTGCTCCGAATTAACCTACGTTCAGATTGCCGACCGCATGTGCGTTAGCCCCCGCACGGTGGATGGTTATCGGGAAGCCCTGTTCGACCGGTTTAAAATTAAAAGTCGGGTGGGGCTAGCCCTGTGGGCATTGCGGTCGGGGCTGGTGGTCTAACCCTTCCCGCTAGCCGCCACAGTAATTCATTTTTCCGCACGTATTTCATCTCGTCAGTCAATACGCTATCGGTACGGTTCGTTACGAGAATAAGCCTTTTTTATTCGCGTATGAACATGCCCCTGATTAGTGAGATTGCCAACATGATTGACCACGCGCTGCTGCACCCGACGCTTACCGACGCCGAGCTGCGGGCAGGCTGCGAGTTGGCTCTACAATACGATGTAGCATCCGTTTGCGTTAAACCCTACGCCGTCCGTATCACCACCGAATTTCTGGCGGGTTCCAACATCCGCGTTGGTACAGTCATTGGCTTTCCCCACGGCAATAGCGCCACCCGCATTAAAGTGGCCGAAACCGAGCAGGCTTGCCAGGATGGTGCGGTTGAAATTGATATGGTAATCAATATCGGCAAAGTATTGAGTGACGACTGGGCTTACGTGCGCGCTGAAATCCAGGCTATCCATGCCGTTTGCCGTACGCACGGGGCTCTCCTGAAAGTAATTTTCGAGAATGACTTCCTGCCCGACACTACCCGCAAAATTAAACTCTGTCAACTCTGCACCGAAATAGGGGTCGAGTTTGTGAAAACATCGACCGGCTTCGGCTTTGTGAAAGGCAAAGATGGTAACTATAGCTACGATGGGGCTACGGTAGAAGATCTGCGGCTGATGCTCGCGCATGTAGGACCGCACGTTCGGGTGAAAGCGTCCGGCGGTATCCGTACCCTGGATGAACTGCTGCTGGTGCGGGAAATGGGCGTTTCGCGGGTGGGTACCTCGTCAACGGCCGCTATCATGGCGGAGGCTTCCCATCGATTCGGAGCAACCACCTCCCAGGAACCCATTCCCGAAATCGACGGGTATTAATCGAGCCTTATGCGTAGTTTTACGGCGTACATGACCTGGTAACTCCATGCTTAATCTTGGCTTTGTGTCGGCTATTCTGGCCGATTATGACCTCAACAGTGTGTTGAAATTTGCGGCCGACCATTCCTTCAAATGCGTCGAAGTAATGTGCTGGCCAACCAGCAACGCCGATTCACGTCGGTACGCCGGAGTTACGCACATCGACGTGGATCAATCTGGACGTGCGCCAGATTCACGACCTGACAAAACGGTACGGGGTGTCTATTTCGGCCCTGGGCTACTACCCCAATCCGCTCGACCCAAACCCCGAGCAGGCGGAGTTTTACCGGGAGCACCTGAAAAAAGTGATCCGGGCGGCTGCCAAACTGGGCATTGGGGTCGTTACTACATTCATTGGCCGGCATCCATCGCTGAGCATCACGGATAACCTGAAACTGTATGCCGAACACTGGCCCGGTATCGTAAGCGTTGCCGAAGAGTGTAACGTTAAAATCGGTATCGAAAACTGCCCGATGTGGTTTACGGACGATGAGTGGCCGGGCGGTAAGAACCTGGCTATCACACCCGCCATCTGGGACCGGATGTTCGAGATTATCCCCTCCCCTATTCTGGGACTAAACTACGACCCCAGCCATTTGATCTGGCAAATGATGGATGAAGTAAAACCCATTTACGACTACCGCGACCGACTGCATCACATCCACCTGAAAGACGTAAAACTGTATCGCGATAAGCTGAATCGGGTGGGCATCATGGCGAATCCACTGGAGTACCATTCCCCCAAACTACCCGGTCTGGGCGATGTACGCTGGCGCGATTTCTTTGCCGCCCTGACCGATGTGCGTTACCGGGGACCGGTTTGTATCGAAGTAGAAGACAAGGCGTTTGAAGGGAGTCCGGACGATGTAAAAACCGCCATCCTGACCGCCCGTAACTACCTGAGCCAGTTTCTGGTGCTGTAACGGTCTAGCGTGATTGCTATATCTCCTTGTCAAAAACAAGGTACAGAAATACGACAATGCCAATTCCCGTTATCAACGAAACCCCGATGAATGACAACCAATAAGGCTGTTTTTGAGGCATCGTGATAGCCAGAATAAAAAGTACACAGGCAGTGAATAAGTGAGAAAAGGAGAATGAGCAACACCCCACTAATCCAGTAATTCCCAATCAGACCAACAGTCCAGTAAAGTAGCGCGAGGAGTACATGTTCACGGACTGTTTTAGCAGCGTTCATGCTAATTTACGTAATCGTTGAATGGGGCAATATAGCAAATTCATGATACGACAAGGACAAGAGTAACTGTCTGTAGCTACTTGAGCCAATTTTATACTATGATTGAAACCCTCAATCAATTCGACACCGACCTTTTCCTGTGGCTCAATGGTAAATACACGGCCTGGCTCGACCCGATTATGATTTGGGTGACGGAACGGAACACCTGGTTTCCGTTTTATGCCCTGCTCATCGGCTGGCTGGTGTACCGGTTTCGGAAACAGGCCATTGGACGACTGCTGACCATTGCTGCCGCCGTTGCGCTGGCCGACCAACTGGCTTCGTCGGTACTTAAACCCCTCACCCACCGCCTGCGCCCCTGCCACGAACTGGCGCTGCAAAAGCTGATTCATCCGGTGCTGGAATGTGGTGGCCTGTACAGTTTTGTATCCTCCCATGCCAGCACTACGTTTGCGCTGGCCGCTGCACTCTGGTTTTTGCTGGGCAAACAGTACCCCCTGTTCAGATGGGTTTTCCTGTGGGCGGCTATCGTATCGTACAGCCGGATTTACGTGGCGGCCCATTATCCGCTCGATGTGCTGGCCGGTACGGGCCTGGGTATAGCATCGGCGTTTGTCTGCGTCCTTATCTTTCACGGGTGGCAGAATCGATTGGTCACCCCTGACAAGCGGGTTGCTGACTAAGCCGACGCAAAAGATTGTTTACTAGCGTTTTACCAGCTAGCTTGCCGTTCGTACAGAACCCACCGTACCTACCTAGCCCGCTGTTCATGTTCAACCGGTTTCAGTCGCTGATTCGGGACTACTTCGGTTTCTCGCACAAAGAGAGCCTGGGGTTCACCGTTCTTGTTTTCCTGACGGTCCTCTGCCTGTTCATCCCCTTCCTATACCGGTTTGTAAGCGACCGGAATCCAATTGACACCAGCGTTGCCGACCAGCGTAAACTCGACAGCCTGGTAGCCCTGATGCAGGCTGAAGAAGCCCGCCAACCCCAATTCGGTAGTCGCCCGGAGAAAGACAAAACCACCGCCGAACGGTTCAGCGAGCCCAGACTGTTCAAGTTTGACCCGAACACGGTTAGCGTAGCCGGGTTACAACAACTGGGGTTACCACCGTGGCTGGCGGAACGCATTGACAAGTACCGAACCAAAGGCGGGCAGTTCAGAAAAAAAGAAGACCTCCTGCGTATTTACGACTTCCCGCCCGACCTCTACGACCAGCTTGAGCCGTACATGGCACTGAAAGAAACACCCCGCTCCGGCTCGCTTCCGTCGGAGCGATTCGGGGACGCGAAAACCAGTACCGGCGAGCCCTATAAGTCCGGCGAACGAACACCCTTTCCCGAACGCCCCGCTTACGCGGAGCGCCCCGCCAAACCGGTCCTCCAGCCCTTCGACATCAATACAGCCGACACGGCCCAGCTGGTTGCCCTGAAAGGCATTGGGTCGACGCTGGCCGGGCGGATCGTGAAGTTCCGCGATGCGCTGGGCGGCTTCATCACCACCGAGCAGTTCCGGGACATTTACGGGCTGGATTCGCTGGCACTCGGCGAGTTGGAGAAGTTTGGCAAAATACAGTCCGCCGTGCGTAAGATTCCGGTCAATACGGCTACGGCGGATCAACTGGACAAACACCCGTTTTTGTCGCGTCGGCAGGCGCAGATTATCGTTAACTACCGGGAGCAGCACGGGGCCTACACCTCCGCCGAATCGCTCAAACCCATTCGGATTCTGGATGCCCGAACCATCGAGAAAATTGCGCCGTATCTGGAATTTTAGCCGTAGATTTTTTCCGCAAGGGGGTGGATTAATTCACCCCCTTGCGGAAAAAATCTACGACTTACGACTCAACAGCACCACATTCTCCACGTGGTGGGTGTGCGGGAACATATCCACGGGCTGCACATCCATCACGGCGTATCCCTCGTCCAAAATACCCAGGTCGCGGGCCTGCGTGGCGGTGTTGCAACTCACATACACAATGCGGTTGGGGGCGGCTTTGAGTAGCTGGCGCGTAACGGCTTCGTCCATACCGGCGCGGGGTGGGTCGGTAATGACGACTTCCGGACGGCCGTGCTGATCAAAAAAGCTATCCGTCAGGATGTCGCGCATATCCCCGGCCACAAACGAGGCATTAGTGATTCCGTTTACCTGGGCATTGATGCGGGCATCGGCCACCGAGGCTTCCACGTACTCCACCCCAATTACTTCTTTGGCTCGCCGGGCTACGAACAGCGCAATGGTGCCGGTGCCGGTATAGAGATCATACACCCGTTCATTGCCTGTCAAGCCAGCTAATTCCCGGGTAATTTTGTAGAGATTATGGGCCTGCTGGGCGTTGGTCTGATAGAATGATTTCGGGCCAATCCGAAACGTTAACGCCGGTCCATCGGCCTCATCCATTTGCTCTTCGATGTAGGGCTTGCCCGCCCAGTTGATCACCTCCTGGTCCTGGTAACTGTCATTCTTTTTGCTGTTCAGGATATAGTTCAGCGAGGTAATCTGCGGGAAGTTCATGTTCAGGTGTTCCAGCAAACCATTCAGCCAGTCGGGGTGGTCGTACGCCACCTGCAACGTAACCATCACCTGCTGCGTACTATCAGCCGTGCGGATGATAAGCGTACGTAAAAAACCGGTATGGGTTTTCAAATTATACAGTGTGATGTCATTCGCAAAAACATAGTCCGACACGGCCTGCCGGATGGCATTGGACGGGTCGGGCTGGAGGTAGCAGTGACGAATAGGCAGCACTTTGTCGAACCGACCGGGAATGTGAAACCCCACGGCCCGCTGGTCGATAAGCTGACCACTGCGAACTTCCTCCTGCGTCATCCAGCGGCCTTCGGCACACGTAAATTCGAGTTTGTTCCGGTAGTACTGCGTAGGGTGAGCGGGCAGAATAGGCCGGATAGCCGGGAGCGCCACCTTGCCGATACGCGTCAGATGGTCCACAACCTGCTGATGCTTGAAATTCAGTTGTTCGGGGTATTGAATGTGCTGCCACTTGCAGCCGCCACAGGTACCAAAATGTTCGCAAAACGGCTCGGCCCGTACCACCGACCGTTCGTGAACGCGCTCGGCAACGGCCTCCCGATACTGTTTTTTCTTGCCGGTAATCCGCAAATCCACCACATCGCCGGGGGCTACACCCGGTCCGCCGGTTGGGTTTTCGACGAAAATTATTCCTTCGTCGGTTCGTACAATACATTTTCCTTCGGCGGCAACTGCATCAATGCGGACGCCTTCCATCCGGACAGGGTTCTGTGACTGGTTCTTTTTATGGTATCGTCGGCTCATGTAATTCCCTAAAAAACTGCTAATTTAAGCATCCGTTTTCGGACGGTACCCATGTTGACTTGTTCTGAGTATGGTAAACGTATACGGTAAGGGGTGGTTTTCGGTAGTTATGACCAGTTTACTGCTGGTTTTGGCCCATACAACCCAGGCAACGCACATTGTGGGTGGTGAGCTGGAACTGCGGTATCTGGGCACGCAGAGCACGTATACGCATCGCGTCAATCTGAATCTGTATTTTGATGATATCAACGGAAGTCCTCAAGCCGAAGACGCTTTTACATCCGTGGGAATTTTTGCCAAACGCACCAATCGGCTTATCGGGTATGTGGTGCTTAACCGAATTGGCAGTCAATACGTTGCCTACACAAAACCTGCCTGTGCGAACGGCAACCTGCGCACCCGCCTGATCCGGTACAGCCTCGACCTTACCCTCGACCCCAACGTATTCAACGATGCCGCCGGGTACTACATGTCCTGGGAACGCTGCTGCCGCAACGGAGCCATTGTCAATATTCAGCTTCCGGGCGAGGCCGGATCAACGTTTTACCTGGAGTTTCCGGCGTTACTCAATGGCACCACACGAGTCACCAACTCCTCGCCCGTTTTTACGATTCCCAAAGGTGATTATGCCTGCGTCGGTCAGCCGTTTACGCTCGATTTCAGTGCCAATGATGCTGACGGCGACAGCCTTACCTATACACTGGTAACGCCTTACAACGGATTCAGCACCCGAATCGACTCTAATCCGGGTGCTTCCACTGGTGGGGTGCAGCCTACTTTCGCCGGAGGGCCTTACCCACCCGTGAACTGGATTGGCGGCATTTCCAGTGCCAACCAAATTCCGGGCAGCAGCCCACTGCGGGTTGATACCCGCTCCGGCCTGCTGCGCGTAACGCCCGACCGGGTTGGCTTGTTTGTGTTTTCGGTAGAGGTGAGTGAGTACCGCAACAAAAGGCTTATCGGGGTAGTCCGGCGCGACTACCAGGTGCTGGTCATCGACTGCGCGAAGAACGACCCGCCCAAACTGCTCTTCCGGCCCGATGGCCAGAAAGCATTTTACCAGCCGGGTACCGTAGTGACTATTGCGGAGAAAGACACCAACTGCCTGACGCTGTACGTAACGGATATCAACCCGAACCAGCGCATCACAATTACCAATATGAGTGGGTCACTTCCCGGCCTGACCCTCACGCCCAGCGACCTGCTTACCCGAACCAGCCGCGATACGCTATCGGCCAAATTCTGTTTTGGGCGGTGCGTTGGCGAGGCAGGTAAACCCTTTACGCTGCTTATCCGGGCCACCGATGACGGCTGTCCGCAGGGGCTGAGTGACACCCTAAGCATCCGTCTCAACGTTATCCCCTCACTGAACAATAAACCCGTTGCCAGCACCGACCTACCGAAAAACCAGGCGCAGATTACCATTGGCTCGTCCCTTACCTTCAACGCGCTCGGTAATGATACCGATAACGACAATATCACGATTCAGGCCGTTGGGCGGGGCTTTACGCTGGCGCAGGCGGGTATGAGTTTCAGTTCGGGGTCGGGCGTGGGGAAGGTATCGCAGCCGTTCGTCTGGAAACCGGCTTGCGCCCAGGCTACCCGGGCAAACTACGTGGTCGATTTTATCGTGACCGATAACCGCTGTAATCGCAATCTGCGCGATACCGTAACGGTCAACCTCAGCGCCCTGGGCAAACCCAGCCAGCCGCCCAGTATCCGGACAACGCTCCCGCAATCCGTGATCGAACTGGTCGTCAGCCCATCGGATTCGGCCGGACGGGCACTGTTCGATGTAGTGGGAAATGACCCCGACCGGGACACTATCCGACTGACGGGCACCGGGCGGGGGTTCGATATGAAATCGGCCGGGATGGATTTTTCCGGCAGGTTCGGTTTACCCACCCTTCAGTCTCCCTTCAGCTGGAAACCGACCTGTGAGCTGATGGCCGGGCAGAAAGAGGCAACGTTCATTGTCGATTTCGTGGTCGATGACCGTTCCTGCCAGCCCGATCACCTCGATACAACGACGGTTACCTTCCGCGTCACGAACCCGTCATTTGGGGCCGACATCAACGTTCCGAACGTTTTTACGCCTAACAACGACGGCACGAACGACTATTTTGCGGTGAAAGAGCTTCCCCAAAACACCTGCGACGAGCAGTTCAAACGGATTGATATTACGAATCGCTGGGGTGCGCTCATTTTCACCTCTACGGACCCGAAGTTCCGCTGGTACGGCACCGATTCTGCCGTTGGCACCTATTATTATTTGCTCCTCACCACCAAACGCACCCTCAAAGGGCCCGTTACCCTGCTGCGATAACGGGTGCCGGTCTGGGTGTGGGTGTTGCTATGAGGATAGCCCGCCAATCCGTTATCTTTGCCATTCCTTATGAAAGATAAAGTAGTACTTATTACCGGTGCTTCGTCGGGAATTGGCCGGGCACTGGCTTTTGCGTTCGGGCAGGAAGGGGCCCACATCGTCATCTGCGCCCGCAAAGCCGATACCTTACAGGCCGTGCAGACCGAACTTACCCAGGCGGGCATTACGGTGCTCTCCCTAACCGCCGATGTGAGTGTGGAAGCAGACGTAAAACACCTGATCGAGCAGACCATTGCCCGGTTTGGCCGACTGGATATCCTGATTAACAACGCGGGCATTTCCATGCGCTCGATGCTCATCGATACCGACCCGGCGGTTATTCAGCGGGTAATGGACATCAACTTTATGGGAACGGTGTACGCCACCCGCTACGCCCTGCCGTATATCCAGCAAACAAAAGGATCTATCGTAGGCATTTCGTCCATTGCGGGGTACCGGGGGCTTCCCGTACGCAGCGGGTACTCGGCCTCCAAGTTTGCCATGAACGGGTTTCTGGAAGCCGTACGGACGGAATTACTACACACGGGCGTTCACGTCCTGACGGCATGCCCCGGTTTTACGGCTTCGAACATCCGGGTGGCCGCTCTGGACGCGCACGGGCAGGCCAAAGGAGAAACAATGCGTGACGAAAGTGGTATGATGAGCGCCGAAGAATGCGCCGGTCATATTCTCCGCGCCGTAAAGAGCCGAAAGCGGGAACTGATACTGACCACGCAGGGAAAGCTGACCGTCTTTATCAACAAGTGGCTCCCCGCCCTCGCCGACAAACTGGTGTTCAATGCGCTGGCTAAAGAAAAAGATTCACCGTTGAAGAAATAATTGACTGACAGACTAACTGAGGGAATAGCTGATGCGATAAAGTTGACGTTAATCACCGGGTGGTTCTCTATTGCGGCTGGCTAAATCGTTCAGTGGGTCAGCTTTCCATGTAGGAGTCATTGTTGAGGTAGTCGAGCTTCTGGCTCCAGACCAGCGCAATCTGCGTAGCCCGCTGCCGAACCTGGTCCGCCGTTTCGCCGGTGAACCGTTCGCTCAGGTTTTCAGAAAACAACGCTAACCAGCGCTGGAAGTGATCGCTGGTCAGGGTGTGTTTTTGGTTGACTAACAAATGCGGGCGAAAAGGCTGTCCGTCGTAAGCATTGTTACCCAGAACAATGCTTTCCCAGAAGGCGTACATCTTGGGCAAATGGTGCGACCAGTCGACCTGGGCTACCTCCGTAAAGATGGGACCAACCAGCGTATCAGCTTGCACTTTTTCATAGAATGAGTCCACCATGTATTTGATTGCGTCTGGCGAATCCAGCGTTCTCTTTACCATATCCATGTGTTTACAGGAACAACCCCGACCTAGCCGGGAAACGTTTCATTGTACACGTCAGCGTTAAAACCCAGTGCCACAATGCGCCCCTCCGCTTCGATCAAAGGACGACGAATGACGGATGGCTTCTGCATCATCAGCGCAATGGCGTCTTCGGCATTGGTGGGCTTCTGGGTATCGGGGAGTTGCTTCCAGGTCATCCCCGTCCGGTTAACCAGTTCGTGCCAGGTCTTTTGCGTGAGCCAGCGGTCAATCGTTGGCCGGTCTATCCCCTGCTTTTTGTAGTCGTGGAACGTGTAGTCGATACCGCGTTCAGTTAGCCAGGTCCGGGCTTTTTTGACGGTGTCGCAGTTAGCAATGGCGTATAGGGTGTACATGCTGTTGTAATTCTTTCAGGGGGTAAAAGTATTCCATACTGTGCATTTCCAGTAATCCGCTGATGCCGAAGGCTATTTAAACGTTCTGAATGCTAGCCGTTTTGGGTGGCTGCTGTCCTGGCCGCCCACATCATGTAGCGAAGTTGTCAACTGGTCGACCCGTTTCGGCGTCATTCGGGGGGAACTGCTCACCGAAAACAGGAAAGCCGTTTCCCTGCCCGGAAAACGGCTTTCTTTTGTCTGGTAACGTCACTAACGGCGACCACCACCGAACACCTTCGAGACAACCCAGATAATAACAGCAACCACAACAACAATACCGATAATACCGGTGTAGGCACCCGCTTTGAAGATGGAACCAATGGCATCACAACTGGTCAGGGACAGGGTTAACAATAGGGCCACAATGGCCATTGGAAAAAAACGGGACAGGGTTTTCATAGGCATTGACTAGGGTTTGTGTAGTAAAGGTCCGGTCGGCCTTCGGCGGATTGCACAATTAACCAGCCAACAAACAGTTTGTTTGTTGAACATTCACTAAAGATTCCACCAGTACGTCCACTTCAGCACCAGTGCCCGGTTTTTGACCGACAGGAAACCCGGCACATCCTGCCCGATCTGGGCTGAGTTGGGCAGGTAATTATCCGTGTAGACCAGGAAAAAATCGGATGCGGGCTTGTAACGCCACTGCACACGGGCATTCACGTTCATGTTTTTTTGTTGCTCGTTGTACTGCACAAACGTGGTGAGATACAGGGTATTGGTCATAGTCAGGTCGAACCGGGGGCCAACCAGCCAGAACGTAGCACGGCCCCAGGGCTGGGGTAATCGAATGTCGTTGTAACTGGCACTGGCCGCCAGACTCACGTAGGGCTGAAACCGGTAGCCCAAATCGGCCGTGAGGTTCAGGCGGGTGCCATTGGCGTAATACCCGCCGTAGCGCGACGAAAAGCCGTAGGTAAACAAACTCTGCGGCTTGGAGTCGAATCGGGTTCCCCAGGCTGCCCAGCTATGTTCCGTATTCGTTGCCAGCGTTTCCCGACCGGTATTCGTCGGGTCGAAGGGTTGCAGCAGCCGCACATAATCCGTAGCGACCCAGGCATTCAGGACGCTTTTGCTCCGGAAGGTGACGGTGTAATTCAGGAACGTTTCGTTATCACTCTTCCGCCCCGCCGGATCGAAAAAGTAGGTTGAATTAAGCATTGGTCCATGACTCAGAATGGAGCTGCCGGTTGGTAAAAAGGTGTAGCCCAGCATGCCCGTTACCCGCTCGTAGCCCCGCCGGGGCACGTATCCGGCTTCGGCGGTGTAATTCGTACCGACGGATTCTACCTGCCCGCCAATGAGCCACATCCGGCTGAAATATTGCAGATTGGCGGCATACACCGACCTGGACCCACTACTGGCGCGGGGGCTTGTTTCCTGCCCCGGATTGAGGGGTTGTGGGGGACTGAACGACTGGACGTACATGGCTTTGCCCGTCCACAAATTATTGGCCGAAGCCAGGTTGTATTCAATACCCAGGTTTCGGTTATAGCGGGAATACCGTGTTTTGTCGCCCAGCGATTCGTAGCCCAGGGATTCCTTGTTGACGAACATGACCCCAATATTGGATCGGGCAAATACGCGCCGTTGCAGGGCCATAACGGCAAAGTTCTGAGCGGGCAATCCGGTTTCGTTAACGCTCCCGGTTTGCATGTCCATGATGCCAATACGCCAGTCTTTATTGAGCTTGCCACTCAGCCGGGCACCAAACCGAATGGGCACCCCGCCCAACCCAATCCGGCGACTGAAAAACGGGCGAATGGTGGCGTACCCGAAATTGGTAAACTGGTCGCCGTTTTCCAGAAAAAACTGGCGTCTTTCGGGAAAGAAAAGCTCGAACCGATCCAGATTGGTTACCTGCTGATCCACGTCGACCTGCGAGAAATCCGGGTTGACCGTCAGGTCCAGGTTAAGGGATGACGTAACGGCTACTTTAGCATCCAGGCCCGCGTTGAATCTGCCTTTGGTGTCGATGTTGTTCTGGTAATCGCGGGTCAGGCCACTCAGAGCGTAGGGAATCAGGGAAATATTGGGGCCGGGCTGCGGGGGGGGCTGATCCCAGACCAACACCCCGGTCAGGGCCAGTGCGGCCGTCGGAAACTGCCGCTGAATGGGTGTCCACGATGATTTTTCGGTTGTTTTCAGGTCGAGTCGGCTGAAGTTTATTCCCCAGCGGGATATGCCCTTCTTGTACCGGATTGTCTTGAACGGGATAGCCATTTCCAGCACGTAGCGGTCGGCGTAGTTTTTCACGACCGATGTCCACTTGTTATCCCAGCTCAGATTGGATTTTCCGCCTTCGTAGAGCAGTCCATCCCACTGGGCACCGGCGGCATTGGTCCCGAAGGTGAACCCGTTGGTCTGGTCATCGAAGGGATCCATGAAGAGGATAAAATTGTCGTTCTTGCTGAAACTCCAGTCGCGCCGGAGCGACTCGACAATGTAAGGACCGGGCACATCCCCCAGGAAGCAGACGGCACTCAGGTATACATTATCATCATCGTAGGTCATCCGCACATCGGTCCGTACGTTGGCACGGCTGGTATCCATGGGCAGTACCATCCAGAAATCGGACGCTACTTGGGCGGCCTGCCAGGCGGGTTCATCGACAGCCCCATCCAGGACAACTGGCGAGGCAGCCCGACTGATGCGCAGTTGATAGGATTCATTTTTCTTCTGCGCCAGCAAATTACTATGGCTCAGCAAGAGATAAGCAAACAGAAACGAAACGGAGAGTTTCACCAGGAAAAGTCTTTTAAGCGTATAAGTAGTAAAGCAAAGGTAGTGCTGATTTACCCCATTGTAGGTGAAAATGCAGCAGCTAGTCCGTTAAAAAGCGCTTCTGCGTTCAGGGAAGATGCATAGCGGACCCTGAACCAATGCGTTTACGTTCATGCGCATCCTGCCACTGTAACCGAACACGGGTTTATCCGGTCGGTAGCGGTTCCTACCGGATAATAAATGGATTCGAGCCTTGATGTCGGCCAGAGCCAGCTCTGCATGCGATTGAGCGTACGGTAAAGCTGTTTTCATAAATTCAGGCTAGTATAGCGGTCAGATACAACCCATCTTAATCATGTCTACGTCCGTAAGCAGTTCAGCCGTACGAACCGTTCTGGCCAATGCGTCTATCCCGCAACGCCGGAATATAGCCATTGGTAACCAGACGGTTGCCATCAACACACCCTTTCCGTCACCGCCCGACTGGCGCGATGTCTGGATCTACTTCCTGCTCGTCGACCGGTTTAATAATCCCCTGGCCCCACCCCGCCACCTGCCCTTCGATAGCGAACAGGGCACTTTTCAGGGAGGCACGTTCAACGGGGTTCGCGACCAGCTGGACTACCTTCAGCAACTGGGCGTGGGGGCCATCTGGCTATCGCCGGTGATAAAAAACTGCCAGTACGAAGAGACAACCTATCATGGCTACGGCTTCCAGGACTTTTTACAGATCGACCCCCGCTTTGCCTCCGACCCGGATGCCGCCCGGCTAAACCCACAACTGGCAGAAGATGAACTACGCGCCCTGATCGATGCGGCCCATGCGCACAACATCTACGTGATTTTCGATATCGTTCTGAACCACGCCGGTAACGTTTTTGGGTATAACCTTCCCGGGAATAACAACTCCGCCGAAGCGCCGGGGCGGAATACCGTTTACCCGATCCGATGGCACGATGCGCAGGGGCAACCGGATTTTGCGGATTTTACCGGCGTTGGTGTTGTGGCCGATGATGCGGCCATCTGGCCCGTTGAGTTACAGCGGAATGAACTGTTTCGGCGGAAAGGGCGGGGCGGGGAAGAAGGGGGCGATTTCAGTTCACTTAAAGAACTGGTAACGGATTTCAGCGAATCAACGCCCTTTAACCGGAACTTTCCCGTGCGTAATACCCTGATACTTGCCTACCAGTATCTGATTGCGAAGTACGACGTCGATGGTTTTCGGATTGATACCCTGAAGTTTATCGAGGCTGAGTTTGCCCGTATTTTTGCCAATGCCATGCGGGAATTTTCATTGAGCATCGGTAAGCGAAACTTCTTTACGTACGGTGAAGTCTTCGATGAGGAGGAAAAAATAAATCAGTTTATTGGCCGCGCCACCAACCTGACCGACGAACCGATTGGGGTGGACGCAGCCCTTGATTTTCCGCTCTATTTCCGGCTCCCGGCCGTAGCGAAGGGACTGGCCGCTCCATCCGTGATAAAAGACATGTTTCTGCGTCGGAAAGTGGTACAAAGCAACATTCTGAGTACGCACGGCGATGCCACTAATTTTTTCGTGACCTTTCTGGACAATCACGATATGCGGCAACGCTTCTACTACCAAAACCCCGATGACCCTACCCGGTTCGACCGGCAATTGACCCTGGGGATTGCCTGCCTGTTTGGATTACAGGGTATTCCGTGTCTGTACTACGGAACGGAGCAGGGCCTGCACGGCAATGGTAGCAGCGATGCTGCCGTGCGGGAAGCCCTCTGGGGCAAAGGGGCAAATGCCTTTGATGCTACGCATCCCTTTTACGAAGCCATCCGGCAACTAAGTCGGGTACGGGCCGAGCAACCGGCACTGCGGTATGGCCGGCAGTATTTCCGTCCCCTTTCGGGCGATGGGGTGAATTTCGGCATTTCGCCGTTCAGTCCGGGTGTCATTGCCTTTTCCCGGATTTTAAACGACCAGGAAGTACTGGTTGTGGCCAATACACAAACTACGGGAAATTTCGACGGGGAGGTTATTGTGGATGCCATCCTAAACGCAGACCAAACGGCGTATGACCTTTTGTACAGTAATCATCCCCAGCCCCAGGCACCAGGGCTTGTCCTGACCAGGAACGCGGCTACGGTTCGAATTCAGGACGAACGGGACCGTGTTACCCAAGGGCCAGTTCGCGTGCTGCGGGTACAACTACACCCAATGGAAGTTCAGCTGCTGCGCGCCACTCCCCAATCCATTTCCTGAGAAACAGGGGGATACCATCTGTTTGTTGGTTAACGTAGCGGGTAACTTACTGGTACACTGGGGATACGGCAGCACTTTTTTCGCTTCACGTACGGGATTTAAATCGCCAGATAAGGCAGATAGGGTTCTAGTTTCGCCGTGTCCCGAAAAGCCGTCACCTGATGCAGTTTGCTGTTGTAGGCATCGTAGCGAAGTTCGACGTAGAAATCGCGGAGGTTGTAAAGCAGGAAGATGTTTTCTTCCTCGTAGCGATTGGCAAGAATGTCACCGGTGAAGTACAGGGTGTCGAGTTGTTGGCTGGCGGGGAGTTTTGAAAAATCGGCGGGTTGCATGAGCAGCGGGGGTTGGCAGGCGAAATAAGCAAAAAGCCGCCACCTGACCAACCCACCTGCCTGACTTTATATAATACAACTCAAACAAATAGAATCGACAACTAAAATACTCTCCCCGTAAACATCTGTCAAACAGCCCGCTGGTGTTTGCCATCGGATACAGGAAAGAATCAACCAATTTTCACCTCTTTACCCGATTTGGCAGCAGCGTAAATAGCTTCCACAATTTTGATGTCGCGCAGTCCCTCCTCACCGGGTACCAGCATTGGCTTTTTGTTCATAATCGCCATGGCATCATCGTCCATCTGCATCACCTGCTCGGTAGGCACGTTGTAGGGGTGATTGATAGTACCGCCGTTGCTCCACACCCCTTTTACCCCGTTATAGGCCGAATAAGGCTCCATAAAAAGAGTGCCTTTACTGCCGGTTACGTGCAGGTAGTTCATGTTCATGCCGTAGCTGCTCTGGATGGAAGCCCGCGCGCCACTCGGGAAAATAAACTGGGCCATGGAGGTTTCGTCCAGCCCGTTTTTATACACATCGGGGCGGGAGGTGTACTGCTGAGCGGTTACGGCAATGGGTTCCTCGCCCGTGGCCAGCCGTGCGCCCTGTATGGCATACACGCCCATGTCGTACATGACGCCCCCGCCCATCTCTTTTTTCTGTTTCCAGTGGTCGGTGCGAGCGTCGTAATAAGCAGCCGCGCAGTTTACCATCAGTACCTTGCCAATTTTGCCGTCGCGTAGTCCTTTCACGTATTCCTGCGTGTTGGGTTCGTGCTGAAGCCGGTACCCAATGGCCAGCGACACGTTGTTTTTGGCACAGGCATCAATCATGTTCTGGCATTCCTTTGCCGTTACGGCCATTGGTTTTTCGCACCAGACATGCTTCCCTGCTTTGGCCGCCCGCACTACGTACTCCTCGTGCATGGACGGGGGCAGCACCACGTATATCACGTCAATATCCGGGTTGTTGGCAATCTGGTCGAACGTCTGGTAGCTATAAATGTTCTTATCGGGAATATTGTACTGCTTCTTCCATTTCTCGGCCTTTTCGGGTGTACCCGTCACAATACCGGCGAGGTAACAGTTCTTGGTTTTTTGCAGGGCCGGGGCCAGCAGGTCGGTGCTGTAATAGCCCAGGCCAACGAGGGCTACCCCGAGTTTATCCTTGGCTGGGCGGGTAGCCGACCAAAGCATACTGGACGATAGGGTTGCCGCGGCACTGGTGAGCGCTGTTGTTTGCAGGAATGTTCTACGGGAAGTCATTATGGTTAATTTAAGCGTTTACGGTATCGGTTTGGCCTATGTTTAGGGCCAAACGTCGCCCTACAGACCTTAAACTACGGACTTAAATGGATAAAATCAAAAATACTTGCCGAACCCACCCGATAAGCCTTTTTGTTGATGATACAGTCTGTTCGTGCAGAACTCTCTATTTTTGCTCTATGTCTAAAGAAGTCAATATTGGTTTAGTACAGATGAGTTGCCGGCGGATGTGGAGGCCAATATCCAGAAAGCCATTAACGGTATTCGCGAAGCCGCGCAGAAAGGTGCTCAGATCGTTTGTTTGCAGGAATTATTCACCTCGCTCTATTTCTGCGACGTGGAAGATCATCATAATTTCAGCCTGGCCGAAGCTATTCCAGGTCCTACCACTAACCGCCTGGGCGAACTGGCGGGGGAATTGGGCGTGGTTATCGTGGCTTCCCTGTTCGAGAAGCGGGCGCAGGGCCTTTACCACAATACCACGGCAGTACTGGATGCCGACGGGACTTACCTGGGTAAGTACCGAAAAATGCACATTCCCGACGATCCGGGTTATTACGAGAAATTTTACTTCACCCCCGGCGATCTGGGCTACAAGGTATTCGACACCAAGTTTGCCCGGATTGGCGTACTGATCTGCTGGGACCAGTGGTATCCCGAAGCGGCCCGTATTACCGCGCTGATGGGTGCCGAAATCCTGTTTTATCCGACGGCCATTGGCTGGGATACCAACGAACCGGACCCCGCCCAGAATACGGAGCAATACAACGCCTGGCAAACCATGCAGCGGAGCCACGCCATTGCCAACGGGGTTCACGTGGTGGCAGTAAACCGAGTAGGCCGCGAGGCCGATCAGCAATTCTGGGGCGGCTCGTTCATTTCCAATCCATTCGGGTCGCTGCTGTACCTGGCTCCGCACGAAGGGGAACTGGTTCACGTGCAAACGGTCGACCTGGCTCTATCCGAGAAGTACCGCACTACCTGGCCCTACTTCCGCGACCGGCGTATCGACTCCTACCAGCCTATCACCAAACGGTACATCGATCAGGAATAATGTTGGTTATGGTATTCGGTTTATGGTGGCGCCACCATAAACCGAATACCATACCTTTCAGCCCCTAAACCATACACCCGCTCCCTTGACCCGCTCACTCGTTATGAAACTACTTGCTTTAACACTAGTGCTGGGCATTGCCGGTGCTGGGTACTGGTTCATCTATCCGGCACCGGCCACCTATTCGGCCCTGCCCGAACCGGTGGCCGTATCGTTACAAAAGCCGGTGCCTCCGCAAACAACCCTCAGGGCCACGCCCCGTTCCCGGTTCACACCCACTACCCGCAAAGGGTATTATAGCCTCGATATTGTCAGCGATTTTACGCTCCCGGCTACTAAAACGATCACGTTTTGCGGAGCCGGTCGAAATCTGCACGTACAACAGGACCGGGACAAGATTTTCCGACGGGGTTTTTCCGCTGTCGACCAGAGCCGGATGGTTCCCAACGTGGAAATATGGCAGGATGGCAATCCGGCCCGGGGCTGGCAAAGTGTGCTGAAACAAAGCCAGCGGTCGTGGATCGTGTATCAGAATCACTTCCGGGATGCCTTTGGCCTGGCCTGGGCTCAAAATAGCGAGAAAGCATCTGAAACCATGTACCGGGCGTTACCCGACCCCAGAAATGCGTCGGCGCGGGTAAACCGGCAGACGCTGTTTCAGGCTTCGTCTGAGTTGCGGGGTGGCTGCATGAGCTTTGGCGACTGCCCGCCAGGAATGGAAAAATACGTTTGGCTATATTTTCCTGGACATCGAAAATGACTTTACCAGTGTCAACAACCGGCAGGAGCAGGCCAATCTGTACACCTTCATGATCAAAACCATCAAGGAGAACATCAGTCCGCAAACGCTGGTGGGCTCCATTGCGCCGGTGTTGCACAACAGCGTTGGTTACTCGCGGGCTTCCGACTACGCGGCTGCCCCTGACTGGCTCTGGACGATGCCCGCCCGCCAAACGGCCACCAGTCGGCAGCGGGGTATGCCCGACGACATCGTGGGTAAATCGTTTGGCGGATTACGCTGACTTTCAGATGCCCGGCACGTACTATGTGTACCCTGATTTCGATTACACCGGTACCTCCCACAACGGCGACAATGACCGGCACTGGCTGGCCGCGTTGCTGGGTGAGCAGGAGGTCAACATGAAGTTATCGCCCAAAAAGCGGATTGCCTGGCAGTGGGTGTTCAATACGCAGAGCGAATTTCCCAACAGCGGCAAAGCGGAGCACCCTGCCCCCCCCGCCGTAGCCGAAGGAATGGGTATTTTTTACTGGTTTACGGGGGCTTACGGCGTATTGTTCTGGGACGATCATAACGCGCTGACGCCCGACCAGCCCTCCCCGGCCGACCCCGGCCAGAAAGGACTGGGTAATGACCGGAACTATGCCTGTTACGAACATTATGTACATGGCCTCTGGCGGTTGTTCAAACACCACGGGGATCTGTTCAACGGCCAGGAAACGTACCTCAATGAAGCCACGGACTGTTCGTACGACGGTGGCAAAACCTGGTACACCTATAATGCCAATCAGTTGAAAACGAAAAACGTCCCCTTCGTACGGGCCATTGTGAACGGAAACCAGATTCTGATAGCCGCCACCAAGCCTTACGGTCGGTCGAACCAGGCAAACCAGGTGATGGTGCGTTATGTCCAGAATGGTTACAATTTTTACACCACCCTGGACCTACGGGGTGATGAAATTTACCTGGGCCGGGCTACGATGCCCCGTCAATAAAAAAAACCATGAACCTTGGCATTGAGATTGGCGGCACAAAACTGCAGCTGGTAACGGACAATATGACCGGGCAGCTAACCCAGCGGTTCCGGCACACCGTTGATCCTGCCCAGGGGGCCGCAGGAATTTTAGCCCAGATTGAGGCTACGGTAAGGCAGCTTCCCGAGCAGCCACAAGCCATTGGCGTTGGCTTTGGGGGGCCGGTTAACTGGCAGTCAGGCTGCATTGCCGCTTCCCATCAGGTTGGTGGCTGGTCTGGTTTCGACCTGACCGGCTGGTTCCATGAACTGGCTCCGGGGGCAATTATCCGGGTAGAGAACGACGCCAATGTTGCCGCCCTTGGCGAGGCAAGGCGGGGTGTTGCTAAAGGAGTTGGAACAGTATTTTACATGACGCTGGGCAGTGGCGTTGGTGGAGGCCTGGTTGTCAACCAGCATATTTACCACGGAGCCATGCCTGGCGAAGCTGAAATCGGTCATTTGTGGCTGGTACCGCCCAGTGACTCGACTCACCGGGGCAAACCGTTGAACAAACGGTATCTGGGTGGGCAGTGGATCAGCAGATTCGGGATTTACTCCCGCGGCTCCCCCGATTCAGCGTTAAGGCTGGCGGTTCAACAGGCGCACGGGCAGGGGGCAGTGGGGGGCGAAGCCCGGTTTTTACATCCAGGCCTACGAAGCCAGCGATCCGGTGGCCCGGATGCTGATTGAACAGGTTGGCTCTGTGATAGCACTGGGCCTATCGCACGTAGTACACCTTTTCCACCCCGATGTCATTGTGCTGGGTGGGGGGCTTTCCCTCATCGGCGAACCATTGCGGGCGGCCGTCCGGCAGGCCCTTCTTCAGTATGTCATGCCGTCGTTCGGCAATCCTCCCCGTCATCCTGCTGTCAAAACTGGGGGAAGATGCGGTTCCCATAGGGGCCCTGGAATTATTGATGAATGTACCTGATAACTCCGACCCTTCGAAGCAGATAAATCCACTCGTACGAGCCATCATTCATCCTTTGTACTTCATCCCTGACTTATGAACCAGGCTTACTTCAAAAATTATCTCGACCGTCAGAAAGCAACTTACGATGCCATCCCGATCGACCGGGTAGAACGGTTGATTGAGCTGATTAAAAAGTGCCGGGACGAGGACCGGCAACTGTTTGCCTTTGGAAACGGCGGCAGCGCTTCCAATGTGTCCCATTTTATTACCGACCTGGGCAAAAGTGCCTCAGACCGGATGGAAACGGATGGCTTTGGCCGACGATTCCGGTGTATGTCCCTGAACGAAAGTGTTTCCTGGATTACCGCGCTGGGTAATGATTTTGCTTACGAGGATGTGTACATGCGCCAGTTGCAGAACTACGCCCGTCCTGGTGATTTAGTGCTCACGCTGAGTGTTAGCGGCAACTCACCCAATGTGGTGAAAGCCGTGGAATGGGCCAACCAGCACGGCCTGACCACCATTGCCCTCGTGGGTGGCAAGGGGGGACGACTAGCTGAACTGGCGCACGAATCCATCCTGATTCAGGACACCCACTACGGCCGGGTCGAAGATGCTCAGATGACCATTTGCCACATGCTGTGCTATGGGTTCATTGATTCGTAGAGATGCAATTATGCGTTTCTACGAGTACCGATCATTCCGCCAGGGATACGCCGTATCGGAATACCCACGCTCTTCCCAGAAACCGAGTTGATTTTTAGTCAGAAATTCAATTCGCTTTATCCATTTCGACCCTTTCCAGGCGTAAAGCTGCGGGGTTATCATCCGCAACGGGCCACCGTGTTCAAGCGTTAATGGTTGCCCGTCAGCGGTGTGCACCAGTAGCACATCCGGCTTTAAGGCTTCTTCCAGCGAAACATTGGTCGAGTACCCATCGTAGCCATAGCACATGATGTGTGTAGCGGTGCCTTTAGGGTCCACCAGAGCCGCTAACTCCATAAACTGAACGCCTACCCAGGGAACGTTCAGCCGCGACCAGGTGGTGACGCAGTGAAAATCGCTGGTATCCTCCACCTGCGGCAGTGCCATCAGGTCTTCCCATTTCAACCGGATGGGGTTGTTTACTTCCCCATCAATGTTCAACTGCCACTTGTCGAGCGGAATGTTCGGTTTGTAGCCCAGGTCCAGCACGGGCCATTTGGTGGTTACGGTTTGTCCCACCGGCACCGTTGGCATCCCATGGCGATTAGTCGGACCGGAGCCTCTTGGCTTCTGGTCGGTCATGGAAGGCGTACTACCCATTTTCTCCTCAAACCGACGTTTGAGTTTCATCCGGGCTTCAATGATTTTATCCTGTTTTTCGTTGGCTTCCATCACACTGATTCGCTTATTGTCAACCTGTTAACCGTGAATTATATTTTGTAGTTTTACCAAAACGAAAAACGTGCATTATGATAGCCGAAAAAGTGTATGTCTCCCCGACGAATACCTCCGGTTAGAGCGGGCCGCTGAGTTTAAAAGCGAATACGTAAACGGAGAAATTATTCCTATGGCTGGAGCATCTACAAATCACAATCTGATTAAAGAGAACGCAGGTTTTCATATCAGTTTTTGTATTCGAAACAATGGTAAAGGTTGCCGCAGTATGTCTAGCGATCAGCGCGTCCACGTACCAACGGACTCAATGTACGCTTATCCTGACATTGTGGTTGTTTGCGGACCGAGCCAATACCATAGCGAAGTACACGATACGCTGACTAATCCGATGCTCATCGTGAAAATCCTCTCACCTGGCACAGCGGCCTTTGACCGGGGCGATAAGTTTGCCTTGTACCGTCAATCTACCTCGCTTCAGGAATATGTGCTGATTGACTCCGAAAAAATCCGGGCCGAGGTCTTCCGCAAACACGCCGAAGGGTACTGGTTTATAGCGTCCGAAGCGGATAAATCCAACGAAACTATAGCGTTAGCCAGTATTGGTCTGACAGTTTCTGTAGGCGACATATACGCCCAAACCGAGGGTATTTTGCCCGCTCAGGAAACCCGCACGTAACTACCCAGCAATTTCACCTCTGCCGAGTGATGGTTCAATATATCCTGTAACTCAGGGTCGCTGGCGTGTCCTTCGCATTCGAGCAGAAACCAGTAGCGGAACGTGGCCCCATCGCGCAACGGACGGCTTTCAATTTTGGTCAGGTTTATTCCCCGCGCATTGAACTCCTGGAGAAACTCGGCCAGTACCCCCGGCGAATCGGTATTGGGCAACCGGGCAATGAGCGTGGTCTTGTCATGACCGCTGGGGTGATTTTCAAAGTCTTTGGCCAGAATAAGAAAACGGGTTCGGTTCAGGTTAGTATTTTCGATATTATCGAAGAATATGGGAACGTCGAACAGTTTAGCGGCAATGTGCGAACAAAGGGCCGCCGTGTTCGGGTTCTGAGCGGCCAGCTTGGCGGCTTTGGAGGTAGATTCAACCGGCACCATCTCCGCCTGTAACCCATCGAACGAGTCATTCAGAAAACGACTGCACTGACGGAAGGCAATGTCCTTGGAATAGATATGGGTGATATCGGTCAGCTTCTCGGCTTTGGTAGCAAAGGTAAAATGAACGGAAAGATGGGCTTCGGCGGCAATACGCAGGTCTTTTTCGAGCAGCAGGTCAATGGCTTCGCTAACCACGCCCTCCTGGTTGTTTTCAATGGGAATCACCCCGAAGCGAACCCGCCCCGTTTCCACGCTTTCAAATACCGAACGGATAGTAGGCAAGGCCACGTAGGCACTCATAGCGCCAAACCGGCTTTCGGCTGCCTGGTGGGTGAAGCTGCCCTCCGGCCCCAGAAAGGCGACCCGTTCCGGTAGTTCCAGGTTGCGGGCTACGGCAAAGATTTCCAGAAAAATAGCTTCGATGGCCGAGCGATTCAGCAAGCCGGTATTTTGACTGTTGAGCCGGTCCAGAATCTGCTTTTCGCGCTCGGGCCGGTAAATAACGGTGTTGGTCGTACGTTTCAATTCACCCACTTTCTTAACCAGTTCCATCCGCTGGTTGAGCAGCATGAGGAGTTGGTCATCGAGGGCATCAATATTGTTACGGAGTGATTCGAGGGTCATCAGGACTGGTTTGCCGTTTGTAGTTCATGCCGGGCCGCCGGAGCGCCGGGCCGGCTTAACGCTGCGAATTTGCCAAATAAACACGAACTACGAACGACAACCGTCAAACTATTTCACACCAGCTCTACCTCATCCATATCTTTCTCCACCCGCAGGTTGTCGATAATGAACCGCTGCCGGTCGGGGGTGTTCTTGCCCATGTAGTAGCTCAGCAACTTAAATACCGACGTTTCCTTCTCCATGATGACCGGCTCCAGCCGCATGTTTTCACCAATGAACAGACCAAACTCGTCCGGCGAAATCTCCCCCAGACCTTTGAACCGGGTAATCTCTATTTTCTTTCCTCCTTTGGTCAGTTTCTCCATGGCGGCCTGTTTTTCCTCTTCCGAGTAGCAGTAGGTCGTTTCCTTGTGGTTTTTCGGATTACGAACCCGGAACAGGGGCGTTTCCAAAATATACAGGTGCCCGTTGCGAACCAGGTCAGGGAAAAACTGGAGAAAAAACGTCAGCATCAGCAGCCGGATGTGCATCCCGTCCACATCGGCATCCGTCGCAATGACGATGCGATTATAACGAAGTCCTTCCAGACCATCCTCAATATCGAGGGCATGCTGGAGCAGGTTGAACTCTTCGTTTTCGTACACCACTTTCTTGGTCAGGCCGAAGCAATTGAGCGGTTTGCCCCGCAAGCTGAACACGGCCTGTAGCTGCACATTGCGCGATTTGGTAATGGAACCACTGGCCGAATCGCCTTCGGTTATGAACAGGGTCGTTTCGAGCCGGTCTTCGGCTTTCAGGTCGGGCAGGTGGTTGCGGCAGTCCCGCAGTTTTTTGTTGTGCAGGCTTGCCTTTTTAGCCCGGTCATTGGCCAGTTTTTTGATACCGGCGAGTTCTTTGCGCTCCCGCTCCGACTGTTCGATGCGTTTTTTGAGGGCATCGCGGATGGCGGGGTTGATGTGCAGAAAATCATCCAGCTGCGCTTTCACAAAATCGAGCACAAACGACCGAACGGATTGACTCTCGGAGTCGGGAGCCATGTTGATGGACCCCAGCTTGGTTTTGGTCTGCGATTCAAAGACCGGCTCCTGTACCCGGATGCTGATGGCTGCGATGATGGAACCCCGGATGTCGGACGGGTCATAATCCTTACCGAAGTGTTCGCGCACGGTTTTTACGATGGCTTCGCGCAGAGCCGCCAGGTGGGTACCGCCCTGCGTGGTGTATTGTCCATTTACGAACGAATAGTATTCTTCGCCGTACTGGTTCCCGTGGGTCAGGGCAATTTCCAGGTCGTTCCCCTTCAAATGGATGATGGGATACCGGAGCGAATCTTCGTCTTTTTTGGTCTTGTCGCGGAGCAGGTCGAGCAGGCCATTCTGCGAGATGTACTTCTGCTTATTAAAGGAAAGGGTAAGCCCGGCGTTCAGGTAGCAGTAGTTCCAGATCATATTTTCCAGAAACTGCGGAATGAAATGAAAATTCTTGAATACGGTATCGTCCGGCTCAAAGCAGATCAGCGTCCCATTCCGTTCGGTCGTAACCTCTTCGCCTTTTTGTTTGAGAATGCCCCGCTCAAATTCGGCCCATACCGTGCGCCCCTCGCGGAAGGACTGGACCCGGAAATAAGTAGCCAGTGCATTGACCGCTTTGGTACCAACCCCATTCAGCCCAACCGATTTCTGAAACGCCCCCGAGTCGTACTTACCACCCGTATTTATTTTGGAAACAACTTCAACCACCTTGCCCAACGGAATACCCCGGCCGTAGTCGCGCACCTCGACCCGGTGGTCTGTTACGCGCACCTCAATCGTTTTGCCGAATCCCATCACATGCTCGTCGATGCAATTGTCAATCGTTTCTTTGATGAGGACGTAGATACCATCGTCAGCCGCCGACCCATCGCCGAGTTTACCAATGTACATGCCTGGTCTCAGGCGAATGTGCTCCCGCCAATCCAGCGAGCGGATACTATCTTCATTGTATTGAACCGACTGATTCAGCAATTCTGCCATAGGAATTGATCAACTAAATTTTTAGGATAAGCAGTAACCGAACGTAACCACCTGCCATGAACATTGGAAAAGTTATACCGTTACATAGGGATCATAAAAGTACCGTAGCGTAGGAAACTGTTTAAAATCCAGAAAAAGTTCACTTACTTTGTCAACTGAACACACCCTGTGTACTATGTACTACGTCTGTTCGTTAGATATAGGTCTTTTTCGCAATCGCATGAGAGTTGTTCGACTTCTTAAAAATATGCAAAATTCAGGAATTAAACACCGCTTGCCACTTCTTTTTTTTTATTTTAATACAATCTTTTCCGCGCGGCTCTTTTGCGCCTTTCTGGCCGTGAGTTCCCTGTGGCTGGGCTTTTCGGCTCAGGCCCAGGTTACAGCTCCCGCAGCCACACCCAGTGCTCCCAGTACATCACCAGCCAGCCCGGGTCGGGGTGCTCCCGTACCAGCCGGCGTCAATGTCAATAATCTTCCCCCCAGCGTTCAGCAACAGATAAGACAGGCTACCCAGGGGAACGCCAACCAGCGCGGGCAAACGCAAGGTGCTACTGGGGCCGATGGTTCACCTACCGATCCTGCGCGTACGGAAGGTGATTTTGAACGACAACTCGATACGACGGCCGGTGGCGCGGATCAGGCCAGAGCGAAGCAGTCGTTCAGGGATGCACAGGATCGCGAAGCAGCCGAAAGACGACAGAAGTTATTTGGTTACTCCATCTTCGACCAGGCCATGGCGTCGACCTTTCAGCCTAACATCAGCATGGCTACGCCCCGGAACTATATTGTTGGCCCCGGCGACGAGTTGAACATTCGGATGTACGGCTATTCGGAAGGCGATTATTCCCAGAAGGTATCGCCGGAAGGGTTCGTTTATATTGCCGGGCAAACGGGTATCGGACCAATTTCAGTCATAGGCCTTACGGTAGAGGCAGCCAAAGCCCGCCTGACGAGCCGGATGGCCAACAAATTCGTGGGGCTTCGCAATTCATCCTACGGTGCTCAGAATACATTTCTTGAAATATCGCTGGGTAACGTTCGGAGTATTCGGGTTACCGTAACGGGTGATGCCCTGAAACCGGGTACGTACACCATGTCATCCCTGTCGACCGTTATGAACGCCATCTACCAGTCGGGTGGCCCCAGTGAAATTGGTTCGTTCCGTAAGGTTCAACTCATCCGCAATAATAAAGTTGTTACAACCCTGGACCTGTATGACTATGTGCTGACCGGTGTTCAGCAAAATGACTTCCGGTTACAGGATAACGACAACATCCGGTTTACTACCTACATCGAACGGGTTGAAGTCAGCGGGGCCGTTAAACGGGAGAAAATCTTCGAAATGCTGCCGAATGAAACGCTGGACCGGCTCATCTTCTACGCGGGCGACTTTACGGCCAATGCGTATAAGGCCCGAATTAAGGTTACCCGGCTGACCGACCGCGAACAGAAAGTGATTGATGTGACCGTTCCCGAGTTAAAAACATTCGCGATGCAGGATGGTGACAGGGTTGAAGTAGAACGGTTGCTGAATCGTTTTGAAAATAAGATAACTATAGAAGGAGCTGTTTTTCGGCCGGGGCAGTATTCGCTCGATAACAACAAAACGCTCAAACAACTCATCGCATCGGCCGAAGGGCTCAAAGGAGACGCCTTTACGGGGCGGATTAACATTATCAGAACGCGGGAAGACCTGGCGGTAGAAAGTCTGTCAATCAACCTGGCCGATATCATGACGGGAGCGCAATCCGATATTCCGTTACAGCGGGAAGATCAGGTGATTATCCCCTCCCGTTTCGATCTGGCCCAGCAGGCTACCATTTCAGTAACGGGCGAGGTGAACAGAATTGATACAGACATGCCCTTCATGGCCAACATGACGCTGGACGATGCGTTGGTTCGGACGGGTGGACTGAAAGAGTCGGCAGCAGCCTCGCAGGTAGAAGTTATCCGCCGGCGAAAAGATGTTGACCCCCGTTCGACAACGTCCCAACTGGCCACTGTTTTCCGCTTCGATGTTAACCGGGACCTTACCATTGGCAACGATGCGAACAAGACGTTTACCCTGGAGCCGTTTGACCAGATTGTTGTGCGCCGGTCCCCCAACTACGCGGTTCAAACCTATGCCACGATAGTAGGCGAAGTAATCGTACCGGGCGAGTACGCTATCGTTAGTAAAGACCAGAAAATTTCGGATTTGATTACGCAGTCCGGTGGCTTATCCCCGTACGCTTACGTGGAAGGAGCCACGCTGGTACGCCCGGTGCAGTTGAGTGAGGATGAGATAAACCGAAAGCAGCGGGCTATTGAAGAGATAGCCAGCAATGTAGCCAAGAGCGTAGTGGAAACCGAGACGGTTACCACGAGTACAGCCGAACCACTGAATATCGACCTGAAAAAGATTCTGGCTAATCCAGGGTCACCGGAAGACATACTGGTACAGGCGGGTGATGTGCTGCGGATACCTAAATTACTGGAAACGGTTCGTATTCAGGGAGAAGTTCAGTTACCCAACACGGTTAAATACCGGGCTAACCAAAGCTTCCAGGATTATATATCCCAAACGGGCGGTTACACCTCGAAATCGCAGAAACGGAAGTCGTTTATCGTATACGCAAACGGGTCCGTTGACCGGACCCGCAAGTTCATGTTCTTCAATATATACCCCCGCGTAGCACCCGGTGCCGAAATAGTCGTACCACGCGAAGCCCGGACTCCGTTGAGTGCCCAGCAGATACTATCTTCTACGGTTGGTATCGCGGGTTCTTTACTAACACTTATTACTACCCTTTTAGTGATATCCCGCATCAATTAATCGGGCATTTACCCTTATGGATTCTAATAACGTAACGGATACAAACAACCCTGGTCCCCTGGTAGCAGCCCATTCGCTGCCACCCGATCAGATATCTCCCAAGTCGCTGATTCTGCGCGTTTTTCAATTGAAAAACGTAGCCCGGCGAAACTGGAAACTATTACTTCTCCTCGTTGCCCTGGGGGCGTTGGGCGGTTTTATTTACGATTCGCTCAATAGAACCAGAATCACCTACACCGGAACCATTATGTTCAACCTGGGCGGTGGTTCATCGAGCGGGGGCTTTGGTGGGGATCTGGGTCAGCTGGCGGGCGCGTTCGGTCTTGGATCGGGGGCCCCGGATGCCAGCATCTTTTCGGGCGATAACTTCCTGATCTACGCCAAATCACGACCCGTTGTGGAAAAAACCCTGATGAAAACCGATACCATCAACGGGAAAGACACGCTGCTGGTAAACTACTACATCCGCCACAGCGGTATTCGGGATAAGGAGTGGGAAGATAATGATACCCTGCGTGCCTTCTACTTCAGCCGGGCCAAGAAACCCATTGAATACAATAAGCTGGAGCGGTCCGCTATGGCGGCTATCTACGGGCGTATTCAAAGCGAAATTTCGGTCACTCAGCCGGAGCGTAAGTCATCCTTCATGGAACTGGGCTGTTTTATGGAAGATGAGCAACTGACCTCCACCTTTCTGACTACGCACCTGAAAACCATTGAAGAGGACTACCAGGCCAAGCAGACCAAAAAGACCAGCGAAATGCTGACGGTGCTTGAGTCCAGAGCCGATTCGATTGCCGGTCTCCTGAGTGGTACCGAAAACAGACTGGCCCGGTACATGGACCAGAACCAGCAGGTAGTAGTGGCGCAGGCCAAGATTCAGGAGAACCGGCTGACGCGCAACTCCACGTTCCTGACGTCCATCTATTACCAGGCCGTGCAAAGTGCTGAAAATATGCGACTATCCCTGATTCGGGAAACTCCGCTGTTTACCATCATCGAGCCGGTTTCATTACCGCTATATATGGAGGTTCTCAAACCCGGTGGCCTGCAGATTGGCTTAGCCCTGGGGCTGGTTCTGGGCATTATTTTCATTTTCCTGCGCGAATCCTACCGATCCATCATGCGGGGAAACTAACCCCGGTGGTTTATCCTTATCATTCACATGCGCTTTAACGTAATCTTGTTTTGCAAACGCACGAAGTAATTATTCAGCCGGGTCGATCGGAACGGCACTATTGGGCGGACCTGTGGCGTAACCGGGAGCTGATGTACATTTTGTCGATGCGCGATGTGTCCGTTCGCTACAAACAAACGGCGCTCGGTACTGCCTGGGGCCTCATCCGCCCGCTGACAACGATGCTGATTATGGTGTTCGTATTCAGCAAAATAGCCAAACTACCCCCCGATCCCGGTGTTCCTTACCCGCTGATGGTACTGGGTGGGATAACGGTATGGACGTTTTTCTCCACGGCTTTTACCCAGATCAGCAACAGCGTCACGCTGAATTCCAATCTGGTAACCAAGGTGTACTTTCCCCGGCTGATAATGCCGATAAGCGCCGTTGCCGTTAGTTTTGTCGACTTCCTGGTGTCGCTGGGTTTGTTTATCCTGCTGGCTATCTGGTATCAATTCATCCCCGACTGGCATTTGCTGCTGCTGCCCGCCTTTATTGTGCTGGCCCTGATGGCCGCTTTCGCCTTTGGCTTATTTTTTGCGGCTGTCAACGTGCGGTTTCGCGATATTGGCCAGCTCATCCCGTTTGTGGTGCAGGTTGGTTTTTACGTTTGCCCCATTGCCTACAGTAGCCGACTGGTGGCCGATAAGGCCGATGAGTGGTGGGCACCCTTTTACTGGCTCAACCCAATGGTGGGTATTATTGATGGCTTTCGCTGGGCATTGCTCGGCGAACGAGCGTATTTCAATCCCGAGAGTTTACTGATCTCGGTTGGTATTGTTGTTGTATGTTTAGCGTTATCGCTCTACTTTTTTCGGAAACGGGAGAATACCTTTGTAGATGATATTTAAAATAACAGTTATAAGTTAGTAAGTCGTACGTCAGCACGTTTTAACGGCTGACGTACGACTTACTGCTTGTGCCTTACCACTTCACCATGTCTGTTATCTCGGTTGAAAATATAAGTAAAAAATACATCATTGACCACAAGAAGGGCAAAGGAGGTACCACGCTACGCGATGTTATCACGGAAAACCTGCGGGGAATGGTCGGTAAAAAAACAAAAACTACTACTACACACGAAGAGTTCTGGGCGTTGCAGGATGTTAACTTCTCCATCGAACAGGGCGACCGCGTGGGTATTGTAGGGCATAACGGGGCGGGTAAGTCCACGATGCTTAAGATACTGAGCAAGATTATCCAGCCCACTACCGGCACGGTACGCATCCGGGGCCGGGTAGCCAGTTTGCTGGAGGTAGGAACCGGTTTTCACCCCGAACTGACGGGTCGGGAAAACATCTACCTCAATGGTTCCCTGCTGGGGATGTCGCGCACGGAAATCAAAAAACAGTTCGACGCGATTGTGGCTTTTGCCGGGGTCGAAAAATTCCTGGATACCCCCGTCAAACGCTACTCATCGGGTATGTACGTTCGGCTTGGTTTTGCCATTTCGGCCCACCTGGACCCCGAAATCATGATTGTGGATGAAGTACTGGCCGTGGGTGATGCCGAATTCCAAAAGAAGAGTCTCGGCAAAATGCGCGATAATTCGGCGAGTGGCCGGACCATCATCTTCGTTAGTCATAACCTGACGGCGGTGCAGGCCCTCTGTAACAAAACGCTGTATTTTGAAAAAGGCCGTCTGATTGAGCAGGGAGAAACCAATCAGGTGATTGCCTCCTACATCAGCAAAGTCTCCAAAACCCGTTTGCTCCGGCAGTGGGATACCCCCGAAGAAGCCCCCGGTAATGACCTGGTTCGTATTCGCCGGATTCAACTCGTCCCCGATTACCCGGACACCCTGACGCACATCGACGTTCGAACGCCCATGACGCTTCAGTTCGAGTTCTGGAACCAGATGGACAATGCCAATCTGAACCTGAGCATGCACCTCAACTCGCTCACGGGCGAGTGTATCTTCAACGTCGGCACCCAATCGCAGCCGTACGGAAAAGGGTTGATAGCCGCCGAATGCACCATTCCGGGTTACTTTCTGAATGATGGCTCCTACACCATTTCCATGATGGTGGTGAAGGACACCGTGACGCCACTCTATGTTATGGAAGAAGCCATTACCTTTGATGTGGAAGATTACCGGGAAGGCATTGCCTGGTATGGCAAGTGGCCGGGCTACGTCCGTCCGCAGTTTCCGTTTCACATCAAAATGCTGGAACCGGTAGCCAGTGAACAGTAACCAGTAAGTAGTTGTTGGATTATCGTCCCGGTTCATGGCCGATGGATGCTCAATAACGGATAGTTATTTACTACTAATTGCTTTGGGATTGATGATTAACGTCACTAAATCATATTTACCGGACCTCGATGAGTACGTTACTCACTTAAAAGGCATCTGGGAACGCGTTCACCTGACAAACGACGGCCCCCTGTTGCGCGACCTCGAAAGTCAATTGAAAGACTATTTGGGTGTAAAACACCTGAAGTTCTGCACCAACGGCACCATTGTTCTTCAGATGGCCCTGAAGGCGCTCAACATCAAAAAAGAGGTTATTACTACCCCCTTCTCGTACGTAGCCACCACAAACGCACTCCTCTGGGAGGGCTGTACGCCCATTTTCGCGGATATCCGCCCGGACGATTTTAACATCGACTCCGATAAAATCGAACGGCTCATTACCGAGAATACGGAGGCTATCATGGCTACGCACGTGTACGGTAATGCCTGCCAGATTGAGCAGATTGACGCCATTGCCCAAAAGCATAACCTGAAGGTTATCTACGACGCAGCGCACACGTTTGGGGCCAGCTACAACGGCCAGTCCATTCTGAGTTACGGCGATATAAGTACCTGTAGCTTTCACGCCACAAAAGTGTTTCACACGGTAGAGGGTGGCTGCATCGTCACGAATGATGATGCCATAGCGGAGCAGCTGCACCATTTTCGCTCGTTCGGACACCAGAACGACAACTACTACGGCGTTGGCATCAACGCCAAAAATTCGGAGTTGCACGCAGCCATGGGGTTATGCGTACTGCCCAAAGTACCGGAGCTGATTGCCGCCCGGAAGGAGCGGTTCCGCTATTACGATACCCGGCTTGATTTTACCCGGATGACCCGCCCAACGCTGGCTGCCGGCGTGGATTATAACTATGCCTATTACCCGGTAGTGCTCGATTCGGAAGAAACGCTGCTGCGGGTTGTGGATATGCTGAAGGCGCAGGCCATCATGCCCCGGCGGTATTTTTACCCCTCCCTCAATACCCTGCCCTTTGCGCTCCGGGGAGGAGTTGAGCAGCCGTGCCCCGTTTCGGAAGAGGTGTCCCTGCGGGTGTTGTGCCTGCCCCTTTACCCCGACCTGGCGGAAGCCGATGCTGACCGGATTGCGACGCTGGTCAACGAGGCCGTTTTGGCGGTGAGTGAAATCATGTAGTTCGTGGCAGGCAGTTGCCGGCAAAAAATTAGTCGTTGCGTGGCGGACGGTGGCGTTTCATGTATAGCCATCCGCCCGGTTCTTTGTTCAGTATGACCCTTCTTTATCTTCTTTCCCTTGGTTTATTTGTTGCGTACCTCGGCCGGTTGTCGACGCGCATTTGCCGTCGGTCGCTAACCGAATGGTGGCTGACCACATTTCTGCTGGGGGCCGGGAGTGTTATTCTGACGGGTTTTATTTTATCCGCTCTTTACCTGACGGCCAACGCCCCGGTCTGGGCGGGCTCCGTTTTTATTACGGCCACCGTGCTCGGCATGGGTCTGAGCCGGTTGAGCGGCAATCCCGAGCGCTTTTCGGTACGGTCCCTTGTTCACGAACGCTGGCAAACGGGGCGGCTCTGGTTCCGTGACTTATCGGGTTATGCCCGTTTCCTGTTCTCGGCCCTCTTCCTGACCCTGGCCCTGATTGCCCTTACCAACCTGCTGCTGGTTTTCTTTACGGTACCCAACGAATGGGACAGCATGACCGGGCACCTGAACCGGGTCATGCAGTACATACAGCGGGGCACCATGCGCCACTTTGGGGGTACCAACTGGAACATGGACACGTACCCGAAAAGTGTATGTACCCTCCAGATTTACACTTTCCTGATGACCGGCCATTTCGAAAACGGCTTCAAGTTTATTCATCACCTGAGTTACTGGACCGCCATTGTAGCGGTATTTGGCATCGTGCAGCGGATTGGTCATGCGTACCCGCTGCAAAGCCGGCTTTCGGCCGGTTTCTTCTGCGCGCTGGCCTATGCCCTGCTGCCCGATTTTCTGATGCAGGCCATCACGACCGAAACGGATATTGTGCTAACGGCTTACCTGAGTGTACTGCTGTACCTGCTGTTCAGCTACCGGGCGCTGACCGGCAACCGCTATCTGTACCTGGCCGGCATGGCCTTCGGCATGGCGTTGGGGCACAAAATCACGTTCCTCCTGCTGCTACCATCGGTGTTTGTGATTATGCTGTACACCGTCTTCCTTTCGTCCTTCTCTAAACATCACAATAAACCGGACCTGGCGGCTGGCGATAGCCATTTTCATTGGGGTTTGTGTGTGGACACTGCCGACGGGTTACCTCAAAAATATCGAAGTATTTGGCCATCCTATCGGTCCCCCAACGGCCCTCAAGCACCAGTCGGTCGAACGGGCGGGCACGTTCCGGAATTTACTGGAGCAGGGCAGCCGGAACCTGGTTCGCTACGGCTACGACCACGTTAATCTGGACGGCATCCGGAACCTGCCCATGGGTGCCGAACTGAATCACGCGATGCGCCAGCCCCTGGTGGTGCTGGAAGACAAACTCCGTATGCGCCTGGATGAAGAAACCAGTTTTTCCATCCAGACTTTCGCGTTCGACCGGCGTTTTGTCTTTTACAATGCCAACCCGTACTGGGGCATCGTTGGCTTCGGGCTCATTTTCCCATTGCTGTTTCTGGTCCTGATTGGCTACGTCCGCTCCACCCCGCACGTGTACCTGGGCATTGCGCTGCTGCTCCACTTTGCGGCCCTTGCCTACTCCGCCCCCTACGACCCGTTCAAAGGGCGTTACTTTATTGAAACGGGCCTGTTTGGCGTTACCTTTCTGGCCCTCCTGTTCTTTAATCCCCGCATAACCGTTGATGTGCCGGGGCGGCCTTTCTGGAAAGGATACGTAGGTTTTGTAACCGTGCTGGGGTGCGTATCGGCCATTTTATGCGTCTTTCTGAACATCCGCGCGTTACCCTTCGCCTGGACGGCGCCCGATGGCAAATCGTTTCCGTCGGCGTTCAACTCCGACCGGATAAAGCAGATGACCGTTGGGCGACCCGATGTGTACATTCCTTACAAACGGTTCGATGAACTGGTGCCCGCCGAAGCAACCGTTGCCCTGGCCACCATCAATGATGACTATGAGTATCCACTCTATGGACCGGAGTTATCCCGTCGCCTGATTGCCATCAACCCATTCGAGCAGGGCCTGAAACCGATTCCGAAAAACGCAGATTACCTCTTTTTCGACAAGAGCGTTATGCAACCCAGGCCCGGCGATATTCGTTTGGGCACCGATACAACCATGCGGGCTTCGGTCATTGTGCCGGGTGAAGATTATTATCTACGAAAACTGAAGTAGGCCTATGACACTTGCCATTATGCAGCCTTATTTCCTGCCCTACATTGGCTATATGCAGCTGATGAGTGCGGTTGACACGTTTGTGCTGTACGATGATGTGGCATTCATCAACCGGGGCTGGATTAATCGTAACCGATTACTAGTCAACGGCCAGGAGCATCTATTTACGGTTCCCCTGAAAGATGCCAGTCAGAATAAACGCATCAATGAGGTGATGCTGGCCAGCGATCCCAAGTGGCGCAGCAAACTGCTAAAAACCATTGAACAGGGGTATCGGAAAGCGCCATACTATCAGACAGTTATGCCGTTGACCGAAAAAATAATCAACTTTACCACCGATTCGATCGCCGATCTGGTCTATTTTAGCCTGGTCGAACTGAATCAATACCTGGGTTTATCAACGCGCCTGGTGCAATCCTCCAGCGTCTATAACAACGTCGACTTGAGGGCGCAGGAACGGATTCTTGATATTTGCCGGCAGGAAAAAGCGTCGCACTATATCAATCCAATCGGCGGCACCGACCTGTACGATAAACCTACATTTGCGCAGGCCGGTATGGAGCTAAGCTTTATCAAGGCCCTGAAAACAGACTACACCCAGGTCAATAACCGCAATGAATTTGTCCCCTGGTTATCAATCATCGACGTACTGATGATGAATGATGTACCAACGGTTAACACCATGCTGGGGGCGTACGAATTAGTATAAAATTGTATAGCATTAGAAGCGGGGAGTAAGGAGCCATCCGGCAAAAATTACCAGTGCCGGCACGGACACCGGATGGCTCCTTACTCCCCGCTCTTCATTCCTAAAAAAAATGGCAAAAATTATCATTTTCGGGGTAATGGACACGGCCGAGCTGGCCCACTTCTACCTCACGAACGATTCGGAGCACGACGTAGCCGCCTTTACCGTCAGCCGCGAGTTCATGACCGGCGATACGTTTCAGGGGTTGCCCCTGGTGGCCTTCGAGGACGTAGAAACGCTGTTTTCGCCCAGCGAATACAAGTTTTTTGCCCCTATGACGGGCCGCAACATGAACCGCAACCGCGAACGGATTTACCTCGAAGCCAAAGCCAAAGGGTACGAATTCATTTCGTACATCAGTTCCAAGGCCACGCTGTTCGGTAATCAGATTGGCGAAAACTGCTTTATTCTGGAAGACAATACCATCCAGCCCTTCACCACCATTGGCAATAATGTGGTACTCTGGAGCGGTAACCACATTGGGCACCACGGTCAGATTAAAGACCATGTTTTCTTTACCTCCCACGTGGTCATGTCGGGCCATTGCGTTATCGAACCGTACTGCTTTTTTGGGGTGAACAGTACCATCCGCGATTTCCTGCACATTGCCACGGGCACCCTGGTTGGCATGGCTTCGGCTATTTACAAGGATACCGACGAGTGGGGCCTCTATTTGGGCAACCCGGCGAAGAAACTGCCCAAACCAAGTTACGAAGCCTATTAATCCGTTTTTCAACCAAACGGAATCGCCGTCAGGCAACGGACTTTCAACTAACCTTATTCCTTTGTTTTGAACGCCATCCTTTTTATCGGTCATGATGCTAACCGGGCCGGGGCGCAATACCTGTTGTTACACCTGCTCACGCACCTGCACGAGACGGGTGTTCGAACGGGGCTGGTGCTGGGCGAAGGTGGTCCCTTACTCCCCGAGTATGAACGGGTAACGACCGTTTACCAGGCTTTCTCCCCGGCAAAGACTCCCCGTTTCAGGGACCGCGTGCTGGCTAAGCTGGGTATGGCCCCGTCTGCCGGCGGGCACGAGATTGATGGTTTGCCGGATCTGATTGCCGCGATTCGGGCCGGACAGTACTCGTGCATCGTGTCCAACACCATTGCCAATGGTCGTTTGTTGCGTCTGTTGCAGCCGCTGAACCTGCCGTTTGCGATGTATGTCCACGAACTGGAAACGTCCATTCAGATCTATACCCGACCCGAGGATTTGCAGTACGAGCTGGCGCACGTCAGCCACGTCTTCTGCGGTTCGGAAGCCGTTCGGCAGAACCTGATTAATCATCACGGCTTAACGCCGGCCAACACATCCGTACTGAACTCCCTGATTCGGACGGCCACCCTCATCGACAAACTCAAGGCCGTTGATCAGGCATCGGTCCGGGCCCGTCTGAACATCCCCGCTCAGGCGGTGGTCGTTGGCGGATGCGGGAATGCCGAATGGCGCAAAGGAGTCGATTTGTTCCTGCTCATTGCCCGGCAACTGCTTAACACGCATCCGGACATGCACTTTGTGTGGGTGGGTATCCCGGAAACGGGCGAGGACACCCGGCGACTACACTATGACCTGGCACGGATGAACATGGCCAACCGCGTTCATCTGCTGCCCCCCGGTGGTAATTACCTGGATTATGTGGCCTGTTTCGACCTGTTTACCCTCACATCGCGGGAAGACCCGTATCCCCTGGTTATCCTGGAAGCGGGGCTGAATAAAAATCCCGTTCTGTGCTTTGAAGAATCGGGGGGCAGCCCCGATTTTGTGGGGGCCGATACGGGTTGCCTGGTTCCCTACCTGGATTTGTCGGCCATGGTAACCGCTTTGGCCCGGCTCGCCGACGACCCGGCCGAACGAATCCGACTGGGCAACTTATTTTACGAGCGTGCCATGGCGCACGATGTTGCTACGCTTGTGCCAAAACTGCTGGCAAAACTCGACGCTGTTTTTTTGCCGCTAATCCCTACTTCGCATGCTGGTCGGTAACGGGATGATTGCCCGGCGTTTCCGGGCGTTTGCGGAGCGGGACGATGTCGTATTGTTCGCGTCGGGCGTTTCGAATTCCAAAGAAACCCGCCCGGAACCCTACGAGCGCGAACGCAAGCTGGTAGACGATACGCTGCGTCAGGCCCCGGGCCGGCTGTTTGTGTATTTCAGCACCGCCAGCATTGCCGACCCCACGGAGCAGGGTTCGGCCTACGTGGTGCATAAAATGGCGCTGGAGGAGTTAATCAAAGCGCGGGCAAGTGCTTATCTGATTATCAGAGCATCGAACGTGGTGGGGGGGCCGGGTAATCCGCATACGATTCTGAATTTCTTTGTCGACCGTATCTCCCGGCAGGAGTCATTCACCATCTGGCAGCACGCCGTACGAAACGTTATTGATATCGACGACCTTTATCAACTCGTCAGCGGGTGCATTGCCGATGCGTCTACCTGGAACCAGACCCTCGTTGTGGCCAATCCTTATTCGGTCAGTCCGCTGGTTATGGTGCAGGCCATTGAGCGGCATACGGGCCAAAAGGCCCGGTATACGCTGCTGGACAAGGGAGTGCCTTTTACCTTACCAGCCGAAGCGGTAAACACCCGCTTCCCAAACGCGGAGGAGGATTGGCAACCCGAACGGTACATCACCCGCCTGCTCCAGAAATACTATGCCTGACGCGGTACCCGGCTCCGTAACGCACCGAAACCCGCGTCCGGCTGTTTGAGGAACTAAATAATCGGGTAAAAAACCACTGGCATTCTATTGCCTGACTTCCTGACAAACCGGGCCCCTGGCGCGGTTCTGTTTACGACCAGCAGGAAGTCATTAACCAACCGGAACAGACCAGAATGTACGGGACTACCGTTGGTTACGTTTAAGAGGAAACGGATTGTATTAGTATTGACTATTTTCCCTCCACGCTGTTAGTCTGTCAACCAGCAAGTTGCTTACAACGTGGCTAAACAAGTTTTGTATGAAAATTGCCGTATGGCACAACCTTCCCAGCGGAGGGGGGAAACGGGCAATGTTTTATCATTTGAAGGGATTGAAAGACCGCGGTCATCAGATCGAAATCTGGACTACACCACAGGCCGACAATCAATACCTTGATTTTAATTCGATTGGGCCTATCCACGTCGTTCCGTTCGATTCGCCGGGCGACGTTGTTCCGATGCGTGATCGCTTTGGGTATCTGGGTTTCCACCAGGATACGGCCATGCGCTCCATGATTGCCCATAGCCGTCTGTGTGCCGAACAGATCCGGGCGGGTAACTTCGATGTGTTGTTTGCCAACAGCTGCATGGTGTACGCATCGCCCTACATTGCCCGGTTTACCACGCTGCCCACGCTGCTGTACCTGGGCGAGCCACTCCGCTACCTGTACGAAGCGCAGCCGCAGCTACCCTGGTGTGCGCCCGGTGAAATGCAGTCCTGGACCAGTTACGCGTACTGGCGTATGCTGGTTAATGATCTTTGGCGGCAGCGACAGCTGCGGGTTATCATGCGCGAAGAACAGCTCAATGCAGCCGCCTTTGACCGCATCCTGGTTAACTCGTTGTTTTCGTCAGAAACATCCCTGCGTGTGTATAGTCTGGATGCGGAGGTGGGCTACCTGGGGGTCGATACCCGTATTTTCCGGCCCCTCGGCCTGGCCCGTCAACCGTTCGTGATTTGTACCGGCAGTTTCCAGGCCCGTAAAGACCCTTCGTTCATTATTAAGGCCATCAGTCAAATTCCCGCTGCCCGTCGGCCGGGGTTGGTGTGGGTGAGTAACTACACCGATGACGTCTTTGAAGCCCGCATGCGGCAGCAGGCTCAACAGACCGGCGTGGAACTGAGCCTGCACAAAATGGTATCGGATGAAGAGCTGGTCCGGTTGCTGAATCAGGCGAGTGCTTTTGTGTACGCCCCCCGCCTGGAACCCTTCGGCCTGGCCCCGCTGGAGGCTAACGCCTGTGGGTTACCCGTGGTAGCGGTGGCCGAAGGCGGCATCCGCGAATCCATCCAGCACGGCCAGAACGGCCTGCTTGTTCACCGGGATACGCACGAGATGGCCCAGGCTATCGATTCCCTGCTCAGCAACAAAACGCTGTGGAACGAGATGTCTGGCAAATCAATCGACATTATTGACAGCCAGTGGTCATTAGCCGTTTGTACCGACCGTATCGAGCAGGCTCTCCAACAAACAATCCTACAGCCTAAAGCCCCAATCGCTGAATGACAATCGCGTTTACCATTTGCTCCATTAATTACCTGGCGCAAGCCCGAACCCTGGGTAACTCACTCCGGCAAACCAACCCCGACTATACTTACATCATCGGGCTGGTTGATCGGCTCGATCAGGCTACGCTTCCCCCCGATCTGCTGCCCGATTATCCCATCATTGAAATCGACAAGATAAATATTCCTGACTTTCCGGCCATGTGCGACCGGTACGATATCACCGAGTTGAATACGGCCGTTAAACCCTTCTTTATCGACTATTTCTACACGAATTACCCGGCCATGAAGCAGGTTATTTACTTCGATCCCGATATCATCGTTTTTCAGCCACTCCACAAACTCAACCAGGATCTGCAGCAATACAGTATGGTGCTGACGCCCCACGCATGCTTCCCCACCTCGGACTGGGAGCGCCCCAATGACCTGCATCACCTGAATACGGGCATCTTCAACCTGGGGTTTATTGGCCTTCGGAATGACGACACCGCCCGCCAGTTTGTGCAGTGGTGGAAACAGCGATTAATCCACGAATGTCGGATTGATCTATGTAACGGCCTGTTTGTTGATCAGCTATGGGTTAACTTTGCCCCCGTTTACCATGATAATGTACTCGTGGAGCATCATCCCGGTTATAATGTTGCTTACTGGAACATTCACGAGCGAACGCTGTCGGCAGACGCAAACGGGCAGTGGTGGGTAACGTCCTTAACCGACGAACCAGACCAGCCCCTGCAATTTTTTCATTACAGTGGCTATGACCCTTACAAACCAGATGCTATCTCTAAATATCAAACAAGGTATGCTTTCGAGGACCGGATGGATACAAAACCCTTGTTCGAATTATACAGAACAAGCCTGCTGGCCAACCACAATGACCGGTATCGTCAATACCCCTGCGTGTACGTCAAACCGCCCAAAGTATTACGCTACAAGCGGGTACGCAAGGCGTTAAAAACGCCTTTTAATACACTAATAGCCTTTTTAGAACGTCAGTAAGTTGTTCGGAAGGTGGGTTACAGACCAGCCGAATACCTGACTTATTAAAACCTCCGGCCAGTACCAACAATGTCCTTCGGCCAATCCAACGTAGTATGACCCTGTCGAGTCCTGTTCGTGTAAACGTCGTTATACCGGTATACAAACAGACACTTACTGAGTATGAAACGATTTCCTTAACCCAGTGTCTTCGGGTGTTGGGGAACTATCCAATCTGGCTGGCGTGTCCCCATTCGCTTGATACTACGGCTTACCGGGCTCTGGGACCGAACCTGCAAACCCGCACCTTCGACGATAGCTATTTTGCCGACATACAGGGCTATAACCGCCTGATGGTAGCGAAGGAGTTTTATGAGGGGTTTGCCGATCAGGAGTATATGCTTATTTACCAGCTGGATGCCTTTGTTTTTCGGGATGACCTGGCGTACTGGTGCCAGCAAAACTACGACTACATTGGAGCCCCCTGGCTGCGCGACCGGGATTTCACCAGCCTGAGCGATAAGCTTTGGTTTACCATCAAACAGCAGGTAGCTACCTGGTTCAACCTGAAGAAGGAGGATGGTGTGACGCCCCGCGAAATTATCAATCTAAACGGTGTGGGCTGCGGAGGCTTCTCACTCCGGCGGGTTTCGGCCATGCTGCGCTGCCTTGACCCATTTCAGCAAAAAATTGCGGAGTACAACCGCATTCCGCTGCATCATTACCACGAAGATGTTTTCTGGAGTATTGAAGTGAATCGGTACTGGCCCAGGTTACGAATACCCAATTACCGAAAGGCTTTATTTTTTGCCATTGAATTTTATCCCGAATGGGCCGTTGAACAGTATAATGAAGGACAATTACCATTTGGTTGCCACGCCTGGAATATCCATGGAACGGACTACTGGCGGTCCGTTTTCGCCAACTACGGGTACCAAATATAACGATGCAATGACACCAGCACTTCCCAAACAACCTACTGTTTCCATTGCGCTTTGCACCTACAATGGCGCAAACTACTTACCAACTCAATGGAAAAGTCTGGTCAGCCAGCAACGGTTGCCGAATGAAATTGTCATTTCTGACGATCTATCAACCGACAGTACACCTCAATTACTGACCCAATTCGCAGCCGACGCTCCTTTTCCCGTAACGGTCTTAGCCAACAAGACGCGCCTAGGGTATAACAAAAATTTTGAGCGGGCACTGTCCGCCTGTACGGGTGAGTTGATTTTCATCTGCGACCAGGATGACCTGTGGTTGCCAGAAAAAATCGACACCATGGTTCGCTATATGATGCAGCACCCGGCCGCTCAGATTGCCTTCTGCGATGCCTGGGTGACTGATGAGCAGCTACAGGGGCGCGAAAAACGGTTTTGGGAATCCGTTCGTTTCGATGCCCAGACCCGCGCCCGCTGGGTATCCGGCCAAACCATGGAGGTACTGCTGGAAGGTAACCGGATGATGGGATGCGCTACGGTTATCCGCCGTTCTTTTTTACCAATCCTACTGCCTATTCCCGATAAAATACCGGGTTACATCTACGACGGGTGGATAGCCCTGGTTGGTGCCACGCAAAATGTTATTCACTTCGTAGACCAGCCGCTGCAGCTCTACCGGACGCACGTACAACAGCAGGTAGGCGTTCGCCAGCAACCGCCCCCCGCCCGAACCAGAATACGGGATCGGCTCACCCGGCACCGGGCCAGAAAATTAGCCCCGCTCCACAGAAAGCAGATTCAGTTGAGCATCATTAGCCAGCTACTCAGTAAACGAGTGCCATCGGACGCACCTGGTTTGCCCGAACTCTACCGGCGGCTGGCGCACTTCACGTTGCGAAGTCACCTGCCCCATAATCGCCTTAAACGCATTGCCCCTGTATTAGCTAACTTTTGGCGCGGTAACTATAAACGGTATGCCGAACCGGCCGCCAACTGGTATGCCCCATTTTTAGCCGTTTTGGGCGATATTTTCGAATAATGTAGTTTTGCGTTCACTGTGCTACTAACCATCTGTACCGTTCGTCAATTACCCCAGGCATTTGCGCTGGGAGACAGTTTCAGGCAATTTGCCGGACAGGCTGCCACAGAACCAATCATCATTGGGCTGGTCGATAGTGTCGATGCGCTGCCCACCGGCTTTACCTCACCCTATACGCTGCTTTCGGTAACGGAATTACTACCTGCCGATGAATTAATCACCCTATCGGCTCAGTACACGCCAACCGAATTTGCGGCTGCCTGCAAGCCCTTATTCATTGCTGAAGCGTTTCGCCGGTATCCCGACGTAAATAACCTGGTGTATGCCGACCCGAATGGGCAGTTTTTATTTCCCCTCACTGCACTCTGGTATGAACTGGATACCGCTACAATCCTGTTGACGCCGTTCATCACCCGAAGTCTGTCGGCGGGTGAGCCGGATGAGAAGTTCCTTCAGAATATTGGTCTTTACAGCGCTGACTTCCTGGCATTTCGCCGGTCGGCGGAAACGGATAGAATGCTGAGTTGGTGGGATGACCGGGTGCGGACGCGGGCGTACGTGAATTTTTGTGCGGGGCTTTGCCTGGACCAGATATGGCTTATGCACGTTCCTGTTTTTTTCCGGCAGTCCCGCGTTATCAGAAGTCCCGGCTGGCACGCAGCCCTCTGGAATTTGCCCGAACGAACCCTGACCCCGGAAGCTGACCATTGGCTGGTAAACGGGCCGGCAGGCGCGAAAGAACCCCTGCTGTTTTTTAATTTTAAAGGGCTGTTTAACCCCAACGAAGGCTTCTTCACCCACCAGAACCGACTGCGCATGTCAGCAAAGTCGCCCGTTACTATGCTGCTGGCAGCTTATCGGCAGGCAGTGGACCAGCACAAAATACCGGCAAAAAATAGCCACCCTGCCGCCTATGGTCAACAGCCCGAGCCGCCCATTTTGCGCGGGTGGCAGTACGCGCTGGTTACCTCTATGCGCACCGTTGTCCGCTTTCTGGACAACGTATACCTGCCTGCCATTCGATAAAGGTATCCTTGAATAAAGCGAGGTATTTAAGGATTTATTGGCAAATAGCCCTATTTTTACGGGTTAATTTCTCAGAAAAATACAAATCTGACGAGTTCTCAGGTTTTCCCCAATGAACGTACTCTTCGATCACCAATCGTTTACCGGCTTGCCCTACGGCGGTGTTTCCCGCTACTTTTTTGAACTCATGCGTTCCTTTGCCAAACGATCAGACATTGAGTTTGAGTTATCGTTATGGCTATCGAATAACGAATACCTGGACCAGGCCTCCTTCAGTAATCACTGGCGTTACCCCGCCTTTGCTCACCTGATGAATGCCCACCGGGTGGCCTCCGTGCTTAACCGACAGTATAGCCGACAACGCATCAAAGCAGGAAAATTCGACATTTTCCACCCCACCTATTACCATCGCTATTTCCTGGACACCATTGGCAAGAAGCCCTTTGTCCTGACGTTTTTCGATGCCACCAGCGAACGCTACGGGAAGCAGTATCCCGAACTGGGCGAAGGGCTGTACGAAACGAAAAAACAACTGCTGAGTCGGGCCGATTGCGTGATCTGCATCTCGGAGTTTTCTAAACAGGATTTGCTGCACTTTTTTCCGGTTAGCCCGGACAAAGTGCAAGTGGTACCCCTGGGCACTACCATCAGTGAGTATGTACTCACGCCGGAGCAACAGAAACCTCCGATGGATAAACCGTATTTGCTGTACGTTGGCAAACGGGGTTTGTACAAAAACTTCAATGGTTTTTTCCGGGCCATTCAACCCGTGCTGCACCGCCACCCCGATTTGCAGGTTGTCTGTTGCGGAGGGGGAGCATTCACGCCCGACGAGCAAAGTCTGTTTCGGGAAGCCCGGCTGGGCGAACGGGTGCATTTTCATCCGCTGACCGATGCCGGGCTTATCAACCTGTACCAACATGCGCTTGCCTTTGTTTTTCCATCGCTGAATGAAGGATTCGGCATTCCGGTGCTGGAAGCCTACAGCGCCGGGTGCCCGGTGGTGCTGAGTGACCGGAGTTCACTGCCCGAAGTAGGGGCGGATGCAGCCCTCTACTTCGACCCGGAAAACGATGAGTCCATAGCCGATGCCATTGACCGGGTGGTAACCGACGATGCGCTGCGCACTGAACTTCGCCAAAAGGGCCGTGAACGACTCCGCCATTTTTCGTGCGACAAAACGGCACAGCAGACCCTGGACGTTTATCAATCATTGGGCTAACGAGGGCATGAAATCGACACAAGAAACACTGCATGCCTTTGTTACAAGGCCTTACACTCCCCAGCCCGGTTTGGCTGCTGACGGGCAGCCCTATCCCAGGCTAACGGTTATTACGCCCTCCTTCAATCAGGCGCAGTACCTTGAGCGAACAATCCTGAGTGTGCTGAATCAGCAGTATCCAAACCTGGAATATTTCATTATGGACGGTGGTTCTACGGATGGGAGTCTGGCAATCATCAAAAAATATGAACCGTATCTGGCAGGCTGGGTCAGTGAAAAAGACCGGGGCCAAACGGATGCCATCAACAAAGGGATCCGGCGGGCAACGGGTGATTACGTTGCCTTCCAAAACTCCGACGATGTGTTTGCTCCCCAGGCCTTTGAGCAGGTAGCCAACGCCTGGCGTAAGCACCCAACTACCGACGTTTTCTTCGGCGATATGTATATTACGGATGAACACGACGTTATTCTGGAGGAAATGCGGGCACCCGAATTTTGCGTGGAATGTCATATTCACGAAGGTATGCAGGTCTTTAACCAGTCATTATTTATCAAACGCAGTCATATAGGTCTGCTCGATGAAAGTCTTCGGTTCGTTATCGACTACGAAATTGTGGCTCGGCTGGGCGTAAAGGCAGACGTACACTTTCGGCATGTGGCTGATTTTTGGGGTGGTTTTCGGGTGCAGCCCGACGCCAAATCATCCACCATTGCCGGTACGGTGGGCTTGCAGGAACACCAGTTCATAAAAGAAAAATATCGCCCTATGCTCACGTCAGCACTGGGGTCTGCCTTCTGGAAACGGTACTGCCGGCTCCGCAAACTGCTTATCTTCGCCCTCCAGGGTGAATTCAAATATGTTCAACATCGGTTGCAGCTTAACCGATCCAGACAAAAATAAGGTTCGGTATTCAGTCCATCGGTCGGTCTGCGTTCAGCATCGCCAACGTTCTTGACCTGAATACACCAACAACAAAACATCCTCTTTATGACTAACCTCGTTCGCCTGCTTCAGAAACTCGACTACATGAGAATGGTCGTTGGTATCTGTATTATTCTGGACGGGTATCCACTCATCTTCTTTTTCCGGGAAACCGTGGGTCTGGCACCCGGCAGTACGGCTTTCACCGCGCTGGCCCTGGCCGGAGGTCTGATGCTGATGGTTCCTTTTACGGTGTTGCAGAAGCTTTATCGACCCAACGTCACGATGTTCTGGATGGGTATCTCATTCCTGCTGCTCTGCATTTTTTACATGTACTTTTACAATCCCAATCCCTTTTTTGAGCTCTCGGGTAAGCACATGATTTACTACGTGTACATCGTGATTTTCCTGTTTTTGCTGATCAACATACCTAATGACATAATCCCCGTCTTTGTTCCGGTCGTTATCCTGTTCACCCTGGTCTCTAACCTGGGCCTGGTTTACTCCCTGATTACGGACCCGACCTGGGCTATTGGGCAGAGGGCCACCATCACGCTAAACAACGGTGGCGATCCCGGATCAGGTAATCCCCACGCTTTTTCGCGTAATGCCTTCATGGGGATTGTTGCCTGTGTAATCTGGCTGGTGAAGCCAAAAATCCACGTCTTTTTCCGGTTGATTACGCTGTTTGCCGGCATCCTCAACATTGCCGTTCTGGTGCTTACCCAAACGCGTTCGGCCATTGTGGCACTCATAGCCGCGTTAGCCTTATTTATGTATTTCAATGTTCGGCCCACCCAGATCCGGACGGCAGTTCGTAGTGTGTTCAAGCCCATTCCTATCCTGGTCATGCTGGTGGGAGTGGTGGGGGTAATGTTTTTTTTCCGGCGATTTAGTTTTGTCCTGGAAGTGCTGACAAGCTACGTCTTTTCGTTTGCGGAACGCAACCTGGAAACCCTGTACGCCCTGTTGGGTTTAAAATCGCAGGGGGCGGCTTACAAAGCGGTTCTCGACGATTCGACGGCCAATCGCTCGGAGAGTGCCATGTTTTTTCGAAATGTACTGGCGGGGCACATACACATGCTCATTCTGGGCTACGGTTACGATTATCTTTACCTGGACGTTCCCATTATGGAAGCCCTCACCAATTACGGCATCCTGGGTTTTGCCCTGTTTGGCGGGGTTAATGGGTTGGTTTTGTACCATTCCTGGAAAATAATGCGCCTTAACCCCAATCCATTGAGCGTCTTTCTGGCTTATTTCTACATGCTCATCCTCATACAAATATTGACCAACGGCAGGCCCAACGAGATTTCTTTCTGGTTCCCCATGGCGCTGATGATTCGATTTATTGGCGTAGAACACTTGTTTCCTGCTTATTTATCGGACAAAGGACCGCCTAAGGTTCGGGGCCAGTACGTTGTTATACCCCACGCCGAACCAACCTGATGCGTATCCTGATCGTTCACAATCTACTCTGGGCACACTACAAGTCCAGCGTGTTTCAGGCACTTCAACACCTGGTCGACCAGCGAAGTGATATCGAAATAAAGGTATTGCAGATTGCCCGTAACGAGCAATCCAGGGCAGCCCTGACTGCGGGTACCAATGAGGAAGCGCCCGAATACACCTATAATTACGAACTACTCTTCGACCGGTATTGGGAGGAGATAAGCCTGCTCGAACGCACAAAAGCATTATTTCGGCACGCTGCGGCCTTTAAACCTGACGTAATTAACCTGACCGGTTACTTCGATCCTGCTCAGATCCTGCTCCTGATATGGGCCAGAGCCCGGGGAATTCAGGTCATTATGCAAAACGAAAGCACCGAAGCCGATCAACAGCGGGGCGGACTAAAAGAACAGGTAAAGCAGTGGATTTTCGATCGGTGCGATGGATTTTTCTGTTTTGGCAGTCAGGCCGCCGATTACCTTTTCCAGTTTGGGGTGTCGCCCGGTCAGATTTTGCTGCGTAAAAACGCGGTCGACAACAAAGCACTACTGGCGGCTTACAACAAGGCCTTGCCGGGTCGGCGTAATGAACAGCAGCGGCTGGGCCTCCACCCGAATAACTTCGTTTTCGTGGGTCGGCTTGCTGATACCAAGAATTTGCCCCTGTTGCTGACCTGCTTTGCCGAAGCCCGAAAACAGTCTGTCCATAAACAGGACTGGGGACTGATTCTGTTGGGCGACGGTGTGGAGCGGGAACGGCTGACAGAAGTTATCGGTACCCTGAATCTGGCCGAACAGGTTAAACTGCTGCCCGGGCGCCCCTGGTACCAAGTGCCAGACGTGCTGGCACTTAGCAACGTACTGGTCCTGCCGAGCCGTTCGGAACCGTGGGGTCTTGTCGTTAATGAAGCAATGGCCTGCGGACTACCCGTTATTGTATCGGACCGCTGTGGTTGCGCGGCCGACTTAGTGCAGGATGACAGGACTGGCTTCGTTTTCGATCCTGACCTACCCGATCAGCTAACCGTTCACCTGACCCAGTTTATGGACGGCTTGGCACCTGCCAACCAAATGGGCGAAGCGGCCCAGCAGTTCATTACCCAATACTCTCCTGAAGCAGTGGCCCAGGAAATGCTCGATGGTTTTATCAAAATCGCGAAATAATCGGTTATTTCGCGGCACTTATGCGAATACTAAATATCTGTGCGTATACCTGGCAGGCAGGTGGTCCACCCAAAATTATTTTTGACCATACGCAGGTTGCGCTACGGCACGGCCATCAGGTAGCCATACTAAGTCCCATCTCGCCGGGCGAAACACCCTATACCCTTCCCGATGGGGCACGCCTTATTTTGTGCAACCGTACGCCGGTAATCAGCCGTTTTTTTCGGGAGTTTTCGGTGGAACTGTACCAGTATCTGAAGCAACACGTTCAGGAATACGACGTTATTCACTGCCACGGTTTATGGCATTTTGGCACGCTGGCTCCGTTCATGCTCGACCGGACGGTGGCTAAAGTGATTACCATTCATGGCGTGCTGGACCGCTGGGTCTATGCGCATCACAACTGGAAAAAAGAGCTGATGAATACGCTGGCCCAGAAAGCATACCTGGAACGGGCCGATCTGGTGCAAATCAATAATACCGACGAGCAGGAGGACGTATTACGCTACCTGGGGCATCCGCACCCGAATGTCGTCACCATACCCAACGGAGTGAAAACCAGCGACTTTGCGCAACTTCCTCCCAAAGGTACCTTCCGGCAAAAATTCAACCTGCCTGCCGATAGGAAGTTAGTGCTGTTCATGAGTCGGCTGAACGTCAAGAAAGGACTGGACGTGCTGCTGCCCGGATTCCGGAACTACCTGAAAACGCACCCGGACACCGTCCTGGCCCTGGCCGGCGGGGATGATGGGTATGAAGCAACGGCCCGGCAATTTATTGACCAGCACCAGCTGAACGACTCCATCCGGCTGGTGGGTATGCTCACCGGCGACGATAAGAAAGCGGCCCTCACGGATGCCGATTTGTTTACACTCCCCTCCTACTCTGAAGGTTTTTCAATGGCGGTACTCGAAGCGATGGCAGCCGGAACGCCCGCCCTGGTATCGGACCGGGTGGGGTTTGGCGATGCCATCCGGCAGCACCAGGCCGCCGGACTGCTGGATAGCCTGACCCCCGAAGCCGTAACGGCCGGACTGGAAAAGTTACTGGGAGATGATTCGCTGCGGAAGCAACTCGCCACCAATGCGCTGACGATGGTACGAGCGAAGTACGATATTGATGTGGTAGCCAAACAACTGTTGGATGAATACGCAAAAATCAGCCACAAAGCCAGGCCAATACCAGGCTAATCCTCTAGCCAACGTTTCGCTGTAGTACCTTACTCCAGTCGACCTGCCGGTCGGCTTCGGCCAGATCAACGAACGGAAAATCAACCAGTAATTGCCTGAGTTTGGGCCAGCAGTTTTTCAGTCCGTAGTAGGATTTGAACTGCCGGGTGCGGCTCAGGCCGGGAATCATGGGTTGCCCCGCATCGAAATCGCGGGGGTGAAAATAAGTCATCACGTACGGGGACCGATTCATTAACCCTTTTATCAATCCGTAGGGAAATAGCCGAAAATACCCTCCGCCCGAAAAAATCACGTCCTGCCCCATAATGGGCATGGTGTTGATGGGAAATTCTTTCAGGAGCGTACCACCTACGTTTAGATACCCCGGCTCAAACATGGCCAGAGAGGCATCCCCCCCGTGCGAGCGTCGGGCCGAAAACACGGAGCAGTCAATCTCAATCCCCTGCTCAACCAGAATCGGGAATACCCACCGGTTATACGCCTTAATGGAAAAACCAGGTGCCCGGTACGACCGGACTTTTTTGCCCGTCAAATCCTGTAAATGCTTGATGGACCGAACCAGGTCGTCCTGAAACTGGGCTGGTGTTTGTTCGTACGCCAGCTGGTGCGCGTAGGAATGCGTGGCAATCTCGTACCCGGCGGCATCGATACGCCGGATTACATCGGGATGCTTATCAGCGACCCAGCCCAGGCAGAAGAAGGTAGCCCGGCTGTTGGTTTCTTCCAGCAACCGAAAGATGAGGTCCATATTCTGGTGAATGCGGGTCTCGTACCGGCCCCAATCCGACTCGTTCCGCGTTGAATCATTGTCCAGAATATGAAACCACTCTTCAATATCAAACGTCAGTATATTCATTGTAAAGGGAATAAGGCGCATCGTTGTACGTAACGGCGCATGGATGGCACCTGCCGGTGCAATCAGGTACTTACGACGGTATTGGCTCCGGGATTCTGTCAATAAAACCGTTTACCGGCCGCCCGGAAGGCTTTTACATCGTCGCGGGTGGGGAAGGAGAAATAGGTCATTTGCGAAGCGTCATTCTCAATCAGTTCGTAGTTACCCGAATGGATCTTGTCAATGGCTTTGAGCATGGCATCCATACCCATTTTTTTGGTAACATCAATCAACTCCGCCTGGCTCATGTTCCCAATGGGCAGTTTGTCCTGAACCAGAATCGGCCCGCTATCGATACCCTCATCCACAAAAAAGACGGACACGCCCGTGTGAGTTTCGCTGTTTTTGAGTACCCAGAACGAGGGCATTAAACCCCGATATTTAGGCAACAGAGCCGTGTGCAGATTGATACAGCCGTGGGTGGCCGAGTCCAGCAGTTTTCGTTTGAAGATTTGGTTACCGGCAATCGACAGGTACAAATCTGGTTTGTAGGCCCGCAGTTTTTCCAGGTTTTCATCTTTGTTGATAGGCCCCTCAATCTGGATTAGCGGAATGTTCCGGTCGGCCAGTACTTTCCGGACGTTATTCCGGCTGTCCAGTTTGGACAAGACGAACTTGGTGCCGTAGCGCACAAAAAAAGGTAAGCCAAAGATATCGTACGTCTTTTTTATTTTTTCGCTGAAACTCTCACGCTTACCAAATGGCGACACGTCGAATACGACCGTGGCCACTACTTCGGCATAGGGGGGTAAGTTTTTTAGCAGGTAGTCGATATTACGGGCGAGGTAAAAGGGGTCATCCTGCGTAAGAATCACAAGGCGCATAATAGATTGGCTGATGTTAAGGACGCAAAACTACGTATTCCATCGGAAAGGCCGTACCGGTTCGTTAGCGGATGATCACTTTACGGTCTATTGTTTGGCCTTCTGCCGTTTGCAGCCGAACAATATACAGCCCGCTTTCCAGCCCGTTCATCTCCATAGTCATCGCGTTTCGGGCCGTACCGTGCCCGCTTTTCACGATCCGGCCCAGCCTGTCCAGTACCGTGTATTCCGTAAACATAACCTGGTTCGCCGTTATCCGCAGCGGTTCGTTGGCAACCAGCGGATTGGGAAATAGCTGAACCATGAGATCGACGGGTTGCAGCCCCAGCACCAATGGCCGCACAGTAACCACATTACTGTAGGGTGATTCTGACGTGCTGGTACTGTTTTTAAGGCGGTAATAGTACGTTTCGGCAGCGAGCGGATTCATATCCAGGTAAGTCGCTACCGTGCCGTTCAGTAAAGCAATTTGTTTGAAGTTGGTGGTTGAGCCAACAGAACGTTCCAGGGTTTGGGTTTGTGCATTACCCCGGGTTACCCAGTTCAGCTGAACGTTCCCTTCCTGATAAGGTTTGGCAGCCAGCGTCGTTACAGGAAGGGTGGCGTTAACAATCGAAACCTTGTCAAACGAGAAAGCCCGCATGCCCCGTGTATTTTTGAGCGTTGGTCCATCGTAAAAGGCCGAAAAACCGTCCGAAAAAAAAGCGGGCAGATAGCGGAGCGTTTTAGCCTGACTTGGTTGCTTCAACGCCAGCGTAATTCTGCTGCCATCGGCACTCCCCGCTGCCACCATACCCGCCTGCCCATCGAAGTAAAAATAGTCTTTCAGTTGGCGAACGGTATTTTTACCCCCCCCCGAGAAGTCAAGAAAAGTGCTATCACTGGTCCAGACCATCTGCATCTGATCCTCAAAAACAAGCGTGATGGAGTCCCGGCGGGCGTTGGCAACCACTTTTTTGATGTTCGGCGAATTAATCTGGAGCGTATCTGTCAATCCATATACGTCGCGGGCTATCTGCCGGTACTGCTCAAAAGCCAGCCGTTGATGACCCAAAGCGTCATAATGTGTACCCTGATAACCGGGTGTACCAACGGTAGCGATGGTTTCCACATTGGTGTACAGGGATTTTGTCCGTCGCTGAAAATCCCGCACTACGGCCGCACTGTCTTTCATGTCGGCCAGGATGTTTATCTGCCCAATGTATATCCGCGTGTTTCCATAATCTTCACGAAACTGATTATAGAGGGTTCTGAATTTGGCTGCGTAGCCCGGTATGCCCGACCCCGCATCCTCCTCCCCCTGCCGCCAGATGATCCCTTTCACCTGATTGGCTACCCCCGCCCACTGCGCCCGGTAGAGCAGATTTCCATAAAATGTACCGGTATTGGCGTGGTTTGCCTGATCGCGGGCCAGAAGGGGGGCAATGGACAGCCCGCCCTGCGCCCCGTTCAATACGCAGGTGGGTATGCCGTAATTCTGCAAAATCAACCGCTGTATGGTTAAACCCAGACCGCCTACGCTGCCAAAAGGCTGTTTGGCCGGATACCAGCTTATCTGGGTTGGCTTTGCCGTAACCGGGTAATCGGCCGTGCGCAGGTACGTATCATCAAAACCAACCGAATAGTACGTGTCCAGACCGGCCAGTGCCAGCGCATTCGACTGGCCGTAGAGGATATACACATCGCCACACACGACCCGTTTCCGCTCCACGATCAGGGTAGAATCCGCCCCTTTGTAGGCAAAGACCCGGAAAGAATACTCAGCCGGTTCGGCCCTGATAACGGTAGACAAGGCAAAGGCCGCGTTGCTAACCGTTGGGTTGATTGTCTGGCTGACAATAGTGGTAAGTTTACCGGCGCGCAGCACCTGCGTACTCACTTTGGTATAACCGGCCGTGCTGGTCCTGCCGCTAATCAGTACGCGGGCCTGATTAGTGCCGTCGCGGGGATACAGTTGCAGGTCGCGTGGTAGCTGCTCGAATGTAAGCTGACCAAGCACCGGAAAATATAACAAAAGTAATATGATGCTCGTGTAGAGTCTCTTCATTAGCTTTGCACTGTATAAAAAAAGTTATACTATTGTGTAGTGAACAAAATCAAAACGGGGTATTAAAAGTAAGGTCTTTTTGCCAGAATAAAGCGTAGAAATGCCTAATTATTATACCTGTAGCCTTATACTCTATGGCCGATGTAGCGGTAATCATCCTGACGTACAACGAGGAAAAACACATTACCCGTTGTTTGCAAAGTTTGAAGCCTTTTACCGATAACGTATTTATTGTTGACTCTTTTTCAACCGACAATACCGTTGAGATAGCCCGTTCTATGGGGGCCGTAGTCGTGCAAAACGCCTGGGTAAACTATGCCACCCAGTTTAACGTTGGTATAGCACAAATACCGTTCCAGACACCATGGCTGATGCGCATGGATGCCGATGAGTATGTGATGCCTGAACTGGCCAGCGAGATAAATAAACGGCTGGCGGGCCTACCCGACCAGGTGGGTGGCGTTTATGTAAAAAGGCGGGTTTTCTTTTTGAATCGCTGGATACGGCACGGCAGTTTTTACCCCATTTGGCTGCTGCGGCTGTGGCGACGGGGCGACGGTTTTTGCGAGCAGGTGTGGCACGATGAGCACATCAAATTAACCAGGGGAGACTCCATTCAATTTGAGCACGATATTGTGGACCACAACCTGAATAACCTGACCTGGTGGACGCAGAAACACAATCATTACACCATTCTGGAAATGATTAACCTGCTCAACTACCGGTATCAATTCGATAAAGCCGATACGGTACAGCCCCGCCTGTTTGGCACCCAGGAACAACGGATGCGGTATTTGAAGGAGAAATACGCATCGCTACCGCTCTTCACCCGACCGGTGCTGTATTTCGTTTACCGGTATTTTATCCGGCTGGGGTTTCTGGATGGTCGCCCCGGTTTTGTCTGGTGTTTCCTGCAGGGCCTTTGGTACCGATTTCTGGTAGACGCCAAGCTGCTGGAAGTAAGCATACGGGTGGGTAATGATAAAGAAGCCCTCATCGACTATTTCCGAAAGGAGTACGGAAAAGACCTTCGACCCGATAAACCACAGTCAGCCAGTCCATCGTCCATTAGTAGCCCTTCAGCCAGTGAAAGCAACCCCGCCTAGCGACCCTGCGATGGAATACCGCAACGGCAAAACGGATTTATCCCGCTTCAACAACAGTTGGTACAATCACGGGCCGCGCTGGCGGCTAGTCGCGTGGTTTTTGGTCAACGCGTTCCTGGTCAACACCTACTTACCCCTGCCTGCCGGCATCCGGATAGCCATTCTGCGGTTGTTTGGTGCTAAAATTGGCACGGGTGTTATGATTAAGCCAGCCGTCAACATAAAATATCCCTGGTTACTTCGGGTGGGTGATTACGTCTGGATTGGTGAAAAGGTCTGGATTGATAACCTGAGTGAGATTGTTATTGGCGACAATGCCTGCCTGTCGCAGGGCGCGATGTTGTTAACGGGTAACCATGACTATAGCAGCGCCACGTTCGATCTGGTAACCCGCCCCATTCACCTGGCCGATGGTGTTTGGATTGGGGCAAAATCGGTAGTTTGCGGGGGCGTTCAATGCGCATCCCATTCGGTACTGGCCGTTAATTCAGTGGCCACCCGGCCCCTGGAAGCGTACGGTATTTATCAGGGTAACCCGGCCGTTTTCGTCCGTAAACGAACCATCAGCGCGTGAAAGTATCTATCATAACGGTCGTTTATAACGGAGCCTCTTTTATTCGGGACTGCATTGAGTCGATCCTGAACCAAACCTATGCCGACATTGAGTACATCATCATTGACGGCCAGTCGACCGATGGAACGGTAGAAATCGTTCAAGCTTACGGCACGAAAATTGCCCATTTCATCTCGGAGCCGGACAAAGGTTTATATGATGCAATGAACAAGGGAATTAGCTTGGCTACCGGTGAGGTAATCGGTCTGCTGAACGCCGATGATTTTTATCGGCACACCCGCGTCATCGAAAATATGGTGGCTACGTTTGAGCGAACGGGCAGCGACGCGGTTTATGGCGATATGCTTTATGTAGACCGCAACGACCCGAAAAAACTGAAACGCTACTGGCGTTCGGGCTGGTACCATGATAATGCTTTTTTGTGGGGCTGGATGCCGGGGCATCTTTCGTTCTTTGCCAAACGACTGCTTTACGAAAAGTATGGTCATTTCCGACTCGATTTGACAAGTGCGGCCGACTATGAATTAATGTTACGATTCATTCACAAGCACAAAGCCAGCCTGGCTTATATGGATGAAGTGACCATTGTAATGCGGGCGGGCGGGGTCAGTAACAGCAGCGTCAAGAATCGCCTTCGCGCGAATCGGGAAGACCAGACCGCGTGGCAGGTAAATGAGTTGAAACCTTATTTTTTTACCTTTTGGCTGAAACCATTACGAAAGCTAAAACAATACGTCAGCAAACCACCCGAAGCACTGGGCTGATCAGTGAATAAAAACCACTCCATCAGTTTTTTTTGTATAGTTAAATAAAACCCTGATTTTTACACCCCTTAGCAAGTGAAACAGGTTACTCTCGTTTCAAATTAGGTGGCGTTACTCGACAACTTTTTCCTAAGTAACAGTATCTAGACCTTCACCGGTATGAACATTAGTTTATTTATTGCCTACATACTACACAAGTTCGACGACGATGTGTTTACACTCGGGCTTTATCAGTGCATTCTTTCTTTCCTGGTTGCCTGCTTCGTTGCTATCGTTTCCATACCGGTCATTATCAAGATTTCCGAATTAAAATCACTCATGGAGAAACCCGGCGAACGCCGGTCGCACTCAACGCCCACGCCTACCTTTGGCGGCATTGCCATTTACGCGGCTATCCTGATTGCCTATTTCTTATGGCCGAGCATTGATCAGACGGAGGTTTACCGAACCAACCTTTCGATTGTGGGTATGACAATCCTGTTCTTCATCGGTATCAAAGATGATCTGGTGGGTATAGACCCCGCCAAAAAGCTATCATTTCAGGTACTTGCCGCCATGATCCTGATCCTGTTTGGCGATTTGCGGGTCGATTACCTGTACGGCATTATGGGGTTGCACCACATTGACGAGGTCGTGGGCATCATACTGACCTGTTTTATTTTTATCACCCTAACCAACGCCATCAATCTTATTGACGGCATTGACGGCCTGGCGGGGGGTATTGCCACCATTGCCAGTGCTACCTTTGGCAGCTGGTTCCTGCTCACGAATCACTTTACAATGGCTTGCCTGGCGTTTACGATGGCAGGTGGGTTGCTGGGATTTCTGCGGTTCAACTTCTCAAAAACCAGCAAAATTTTCATGGGCAATACGGGTTCCCTGATTATAGGCTTTATGCTGGCCTTCTTTGCCGTGCGGTTCGTGAGCCTGAATGCCTCCTACCGCTACGAGCCTACCGCTTTTTTCAACGCCCCCATCATTGCCATTGTCATCCTGATCGTTCCTATCTTCGATACGCTGCGGGTGTTCCTGGTTCGTATTCTGGCCGGTCGTTCTCCCTTCTCTGCCGATCGGAACCACATGCACCACATTTTGCTGGATAATGGTCTGTCGCACATCAATGCAACCATTGTGCTTTGTGGGATATCGCTGCTTAACACGGTGATGTTTCTGCTCTTACATCGTAACATTTCCAATACGCTGTCATTGATCATTCTGGGCTGTCTTTTCGGCGTTTACATGTTCGTCAGTTTCACCCTCAAGATGCGGGCGAAATACGTATCGACAACCCCACTCCGTCGGCGGGCTATTTTACGCCGTGAGTTGCAGAACGGCATCACGGGCAAGCGTATTGTCGACTATCTTTAATGGCCGACACATACAGCAGAAAGGGCCACCCAAATAGTTCGGGTGGCCCTTTCTGTGACCAGTTACACGGCTTTACGTTAGTAGCCTGACCCGATTCACGTTAGTTGTAAGCCTAAAAATCCTGCCATCGGTAGACTGATTGGTCGAGAATGTGCAGGCGTAAGGATAGCGAAAACCGTTACCGAGCCAACTTCTCGATCAGCACCGATTTTAATTCAAACGGGACCGGAGCCCTGCCGACCGCCCGTACCTGTACTTTTTGCTGCCCTTTGGGTAAGGTCACCTGCCCCATCGGCACCGTTGCCCAGTCTTTCTCATACGCTTCAATCCGCGGTACCCGGTCGGGACTGGGGTATACACTGCCAACGAACGCTTTGCCAATGGGTTTCTCCAGTGTCTGCTCGCCCACCCGCACCTGCATGGGCTGGCCCGTGAATCCGTCGGAACTATTGTATTTCAGGGACACCCGATAGTCGCCCGGCTCAACCACGTCAATCGTCCAGGTTGCTACATCGGCGGGTTGCTGCCAGCCCGTAAACCAGTCGTGGACGTAGCCGTTTTTAGCGAAATAACGCACGGAACCCGTTTTAGTCGCGTCGGGGGCAAACAGTTCTGTTACCGGCGACTGGGCGAAACCCACCTGCGTTATTTCGGGATGAATACCTTTTTTCGTCACGTCGACAAACCAGGCGTCGTATTGCTGCCGGAGTTCGGCGGCAACGGCTGGCTTCTGCTTCACAATGTCCTGTTTCTGGCCGGGGTCAGTCAGCATATCATACAACTGATCCGCTTCTTTACCCCGGATAAACCGGTAGCGGGTTGTACGGGAAGCACCCGGATAGGGGTTGAGCGCGTAGGTAGAATCGGTTTTCAATACGTGGGTAAACAGCGTACGTTCCGGCCAGTTCGTTGCTTGGCCTTTAAGCAGTGGCACCAGGCTTTTCCCATCCAGGGGTGTTGTAGCGTTACTAGTAATGCCAGTCAGCCCCACCAGCGTCGGCAGCAGGTCTATGTGGGCCGCGATGGGGTCAATCCGGGTATTGGCCCTGATTTTTCCGGGCCAGCGGATCAGGAGAGGCACCCGGTTTCCCCCTTCATCGACCGATGCTTTGATGCCTTTCATGTCGCCATTATAGCGTACGGTGTTGGGGCCATTGTCGCTCAGGAAAACAACGATGGTATTATCGCTGAGGGCCAGTTCGTCGAGCTTTCGCAGAATCCGCCCGATGTTCTCATCCATGTTGTCCACCATGCCGTACACGGCGGCTTCCCTGTCGGCCACGCCTTTGGCTTTGTACTTGGTAAAGTACGCATCCGGCACCTGAAACGGGCTGTGTGGCGCATTGTAGGGTACATAGCACAGAAACGGCTTCGCTTTGTTCTGCTCGATAAAGCCGAGTGCGGCATCCGTCAGCACGTCGGTAATGTAGCCGTTGGTTTTCACCATCTGGTCGTTATGCTGGAGGGTGGTATTGACGTAGTTCGTCCAGTGCCCCCCGCAAAAACCCAGAAACTCCTGAAAACCCTGCCCCTGTGGGTTTTCGGGGTAGTGCGCCCCGTTGTGCCATTTCCCAAACGCGCCGGTTGCGTACCCCGCGTTTTTGAACACCTCCGCCAGCGTCACTTCGTGGCTTCGCATGGTTTCCAGTCCGCTCGTAACGGAGGCTACCCCCGTACGCAGGTGATACCGGCCCGTCAGCAGGCTGGCCCGCGTGGGAGCGCAGAGGGGGCTGACGTAAAAACGCTCAAATCGGGCACCCTGCACGGCCAGCCGGTCCAGTACCGGCGTTTCGATAACCGGATTTCCATGACTGCTCATATCCCCCCAACCCATGTCGTCGGCCAGTATCAGCACAATATTGGGCCTGGACTGAGCCTGTGCCAACCGGATTACCCGCGAGCAACAGCAGAAAAAAAAGCCAGAGGGGTTTTCGCATCCGTTCGTTTACCAATCCAATCGTTTTACCCCAGGGTAGTAGCGAAAAAAAGTCAGTTATAGCACTTTTTTATTCAACTGATCGACCGCAAAATGGGCCGCACGGGCGGTGAGGGCCATGTAGGTGAGTGACGGGTTCACGCAGGACGAAGAAGCCATCGCAGCGCCGTCCGTCACGAACACGTTTTTACAGTCATGCACCTGGTTGTTTTTGTTCAGTACCGACGTTTTGGGGTCTCTTCCCATCCGGGCCGTTCCCATGTCGTGAATACCTAAGCCCAGGTGAACATCCTGCCGGTTGTTGCCCGTGATGTTTTTAAACCCGGCAGCGTCGAGCATCTCCATGGCCGAGTTCATCATGTCTTTCCGCATGGCGATCTCATTCTCCCCGAAGGCCGCGTCGAATACAATGAGGGGAATGCCCCACTTGTCCTTTTTGGTCGGGCTGAGCGTCATCCGGTTGTTGGGGTTGGGTAGTACCTCGCCAAAGCCGCCGAACCCAATGCTCCACTTACCCGGCTGGGCCATTTCCTGCTTGAACGATGCGCCGAAGCCATCCTGAGCGGTACCCCGTTTCCAATCGCTGCGGTTAGCCCCACCCTGGTAGCCAAAGCCCCGCAGGTAGCTCGCCTGTTTATCGCTGCCCCAGTTACGGAAGCGGGGAATGTAGAGCGCGTTAGGCCGCTGACCAATCATATAATCGTCTTCAAAGCCCTCAACGGTGGCATTGGCGCCCACGCCGAGGTGGTGGTCCATGATGTTGCGCCCAACCTGGTCGCTTTCGTTACCCAATCCATTGGCAAAACGGCTGGAGGTAGAGTTGAGCAATAAAGCCGCCGTGTTCATGCTTCCCGCGTTGAGGAAAATAACCCGGGCAAAATACTCCGTAACGGCATTGGTATGCTGGTTGATAACCCGAACACCTTTGGCCCGTTTGGTCTTTTCGTCATACATCACTTCACTAACGATGCTGTCGTGCAGGATATCAAGGCGTTTCGTGTTTTTTGCGGCTGGAATAGCGCCCGCCAGCGAACTGTAGTAGGCACCGTAGGGACAGCCCCGAACGCACTTGCTCCGGTATTGGCACGACGCCCGGCCCAGCGCCATGTGCCAGGGCTGCGCTTTGGACAGGTTGGCCACCCGACCAATGGTGACGGGTCGGTTTAGTTTCTTGTCGATCATGTCCCGAAAGTGCTGTTCGGGCGGGGTCATGGGCATGGCGGGCAGAAACGTACTGTCGGGGAGCACGGCCAGGTTTTCGGCCTTCCCGCTTATGCCGATAAACTTCTCCATGCGCGCATACCAGGGCACCAGTTCTTCGTAGCGGATGGGCCAGTCGACACCGTAGCCGTCTTTAGCATTGGCCTCAAAATCCTGCCGGTTCCAGCGGTACGTCTGCCGTCCCCAGTGCATGGATTTCCCTCCCGTGTGGTACGCCCGAATCCAGTCGAACGGGCGTTTTTCCTCATACGGATTCTGCTGATCGTTGGTCATAAAGTTGACCGTAGCATCAGCGGCCAGCGTGCCAAACCGGCGGTTGGCCCAGCGTTCCTCGGCCGAATGCACCGTTATGTGGTCGCGGTGTTCAATCTCCCAGGGTGCTTTGGTGGCAGTATCGTAGTCTTCAATGTGCTTTACTTCCCGGCCCCGCTCAATCATGAGCACGTGCAGGCCTTTCTCGGTCAGTTCTTTGGCAGCTATTCCGCCGGTCATGCCGGAGCCAACTACAATGGCATCGTAGCGATGCGTTTTATCGGTTGTTATATTGAGGTTCATACGGAGTTGGGACGGGACTAGTAGGCGAATAATTTCTGACCGGGTTTTAATTTGATTACCTCGAACTTACCGGGAACCGGCAGATACTCGAAGTTGGCGGTAAGGCCTTTCTCGGAGGTATAATAGCCCAGTAGCGTCAGTTCCTTCATCAGCCGCCAGAAAGGCAGTCCTTTAAGTTGGGGTTTCATCACTTCCTTATCCTCGTTGTCGCCCATTTTGGTCTGCTTCACCTGATAGGCATTCATCTCCTCCCTGGTATCGGCCTCAAGCTTTTTGAGCATGTCTACCTTTTCGGCTCCGGTCTTGCTCAGGAAGTTCTGCTGCTGCAGCTGCTCAATACCAGCCATAAAACTCTGTTGCTCCGGCTGCCGGTAGCAGTCCTGTACCATCATTTCGACGAAGGCAGGAACGCCCGCTTCAATGGCCCCCGGCGTATCGGTTTTGGGAATGATTTGTTCGGCCACCTCGGCCATGAGTGACCGTTGCTCGTTGGTGAGTGCGAAGCGACTGCTTGTCGGGGTGGAAATCCCCCGTTTTTCCAGGCGGCTCATGGCCTGTACCGTGGGCAAGGACAGCGTGCCGCCCATCAGGAGCGATAGCTGAGCGATGGCATTCCGGCGATTCATCATAGTGTATTCATTTTCTTCTCCGTAGCAGAGCGTGTATAATCAGAATAAAGCCCTAGATGGCAGATAATTTACTGCGACGTGAACTGGTAGGTGCCCGAACCAAGCTCCACTGGCTGGTAGCCGTTGCTGCGTTCGATCATCCGGAGGGAGGAGCTGCTTTGCAGGGGCTTGTTCGACTCCCTGATTAACCCCGCCTTACTGACTGAAATAAACACTGTTGCCTTCATGTTGGCGGGTACCGTAACAGTCAGCGCGGTTAATTTGCCGGTCTTTTTCCAGGCGGAAGAAAGCAGGCCATTTATGGAATGATAGGTGGCTTTTACCGAGTTGATACCAGTTTCGGCCACCTCGGGCTGGACAATAAACGTCTGGCAGCCGGGTTAGCCGATCTTTACCAGCCGCGTTTTCGAACAGCCACTCGTTCACCGACCCAAAGGCGTAGTGATTGAGCGAATTCATGCCCGCATTATTCCCGAAACCTTTTCCCTTAACGTAGCTGTTCCAGCACCCCCAGATGGTGTTGACCCCGTTTACCACCTCAAAACCCCAGGACGGGTATTCCATGCTGACCAATAATTTGTGCGCTTCATTGCTGTGGCCGGTGGCCGACAAAGCGGGCAGCAACGGTTTTACGCCCAGAAAACCGGTTGATAGTTTACCGTTCTTGGCTTTGATGAGGTCGATTAGCGAGTTGCCCGCTTTCGTGGCTTGTCCGGCATGGAGCATGTAGAACTGTCGAACCTATCGGCTGGTTTTACAGCCTTGAAAAACCATTCCTCATTTTCTGCTGTAAAATGGGTAGCGAACGCCAACGGTGTTCTTTCTTTGCTGCATGTAGTACGGCATTTGCCCTGCTGCAACCAACGGTTTAGCCTAACAAGTACGATGTTAAAATTTCATTTCTCCCTTCTATTCGTTCTCCTGCTGGGCGTCTGGAATACCACAGACCAAAGCAGCCTGAACAAAAGCACCGGCTATCCCGTGCGTAACCGGGTGGATTCGCTGCGCAACGCCAGCAACTGGCCAGCCGAGTTCTCCATCACCAACTTCGCCAGTGCCGACCTGGTCCCCAGCCCCGCCTGTCTGGCCGTGGCACCATCCGGGGAAGTATTTGTGGGGGTAGATATGATTGGCTCACTGGGCAAGAAACCCGGTAAGGGGCGCATTATCCGGCTGGTAGATTCGAACAACGACGGAAAAGTAGATTCGCATTCCGAATTTGCCGTGGTTGATAACCCGCGCGGTGTTTTACCGATGGGCAACCAGGTTTTTGTGCTGCACACCGTATTCTCGAAGGAAACGGGGCTGGCAACGGGCATGGATCTCGTGGTGTTTACCGATAAAAACGGGGATGGCGTAGCGGACGGTCCCTCCCGGCCCCTCATCGAACACATCAGCAATCCCACTTTTCTGAAAAGCCGGGGCACCGACCACGCCACCAACGGTATCCGAATGGGTATCGACGGCTGGATTTACATTGCCGTGGGTGATTTCGGTTTTCACAATGCTGTGGACCGGTCCGGCAAAAAACTAACGATGCTGGGCGGTGGTGTGGTGCGGGTGCGGCCCGATGGTACGGGCATGGAAGTGTACACCCACGGCATGCGCAATATTTACGACGTAGCCATTGACCCCTACATGAATATGTTTGCGCGGGGCAACACCAACGATGGCGGGGGCTGGAACATCCGGTTCAGCAACCAGATTCAATCGGGCGAGTACGGCTACCCCGTCCTGTTCAAGCACTTTACGGATGAAATCATCCCGGCACTGGTCGATGTGGGGGGTGGTTCGGGCACGGGGTCGCTGTTTCTGGACGATGATACCTGGCCCGCCCGGTACAACCAGGTGCCCATGATGGCCGACTGGGGGCGCAACCAGCTTTACGTTCACCGGGTTACGCCGGATGGCCCCAGCTTCACCCAGAAAGAAGAAGAATTCGTGAAACTGGCGCAGATTACCGATGTGGACATCGATGCTTCGGGCCGGGCGTACCTGTCGGCCTGGGACGGGGCGGGGTATTCCGGCAATGCCAGCAAAGGGTTTGTGGTGCGGATGGTACCGAAAAACTGGTCGTACAAGCCTTTCCCGAATCTCACCAAACTGACCGGTAAAAAACTGGCCGACCTGCTGAAATCGGGTAGTGGCGTTGCTCGCTTGGCCGCCCAGCAGGAAATGCTGACCCGCCCCGCGAAGGAAACGGCAAAAATGGCCTGGAAAATTGCGGCTGACACCAAACTGCCCGCAGCCAGCCGGATTGCCGGCATGTACACCTACGCCCAGGCTGCCGGGGCGGAGGGTATTGCCGACCTCGTCAGGCTGAGTACGGAACCCGCCATGCGGGAGTACGCCCTGCGCGCCCTGGCCGACCGGGAGCCAGTACGCGCTCAGGTACCCATCGAACCGTTTATGCAAGCCCTCAACGACCCATCGGTCCGGGTACAAACGGCCGCCATCATCGGACTGGGTCGCCTGGGTCGCCCGGAGGCTATTCCGGCTTTGTTGCAGGTAAAAGTGCCTGCCTCGTTTGTGGCGCCGGCTCCCGGCACCGAAGGGCCGCACGCCACGCCCAACTCGGCCATTATTCCGGCGCACCTGGCCATGCGGGCACTGGTCGCGCTCAACGCGGTAGATGCCAGTGTGCAGGCCATTGGCACGCCCAACAGTACGCTGGCACTCTGGGCGCTGCGCTACATGCACGACCCGAAAGCCGTGAATGGCTTGATGGCTGCTTACAGGAAAACAGACGATGCGGCCCTCAAAAATCAACTCCTCACTACCCTGTCGCGGTTGTACCGCAAGGAAGCGGATTACGACGGCTCCTGGTGGTGGAGTACCCGGCCCGATACGCACGGACCGTACTACAAAGCCATTACGTGGGAATCATCCCCCGGCATCCGGGACTTTCTGGTGGGTGAATGGACGCAATCGGCGGACAAGAAATTCTTTACCGATTTAAACAGTCGTCACCGGATGGAAATCGGCGAGTTTGGTCAGGACTCGGTGGTGGTCACGAAAGAGGAACCCAAAGTGGACCTGGAAAAAATCAGGAACAAGAAAGGGCAGGTGGGCGAAGCCTCCATTGAAGATGTTATGCTGGCCATGGCTAAAATAAAGGGCGATGCCCAGATTGGAAAAGGGCTGTTTACGCAGCAGGGGTGCGTTGCCTGCCACAGCCTGAGCCGCAGCGAAACCATGAAAGGTCCATTTATGGGACAGATTGGCTCGATTATGAACCGGGAGCAGATTGCCGAATCCATTCTAAAACCCAATGCCTCCATCTCGCAGGGCTTCTCTACGGTGATGATTACGGCAAAAGGGAACAAGAACTACACCGGGTTCGTGACGGAAGAAACGGCCAATAAAGTGGTGCTGCGCGACGTGACCGGGCAGGTATACACCGTGAAAGCATCCGATATTTTGTCGCGGAAAGAAATGGACACCTCCATGATGCCAGCGGGTCTGGTCAATGCCCTGTCTTATGAAGAGTTCGCTTCTCTGCTCACGTTTCTGTATAACCAGAAGAAATAACGCGGGCATTCACCCGGTTGAGGTGTTCAAAAAAAGCCAAACGGCCCGCCCTGTTCAGAACAGGGCGGGCCGTTTGGCAATCCATTAGGGTAAGCCTAACGTCAACTTATTCTTAGAAACCCAGACCAACCGTGAACCCACGAATCGATGATGGGTTGCCGGCCAGTGGAGCCACTTCGGTAGCCAGACCAGTCATCAGGTTGATCGTGTACAGACGGTCTACTTTATCGGCCCGCATCATAGCGTAACCAATGCCCGACATACCACCGATATCAAATCCGTTTCCTCCTTCTATGTTCACGTTGAGTGGTCCAACCGGAACCAGCGTACCATCGTTTGGTGGCATCTGCCGGAACAGCATACCACTGGTGCGGGTATCAATATCGTACAGCGTTGTGGTGGTTGCACCAGCAAAGCTGTTTGTATACGCAACAGCTGTCACCACTGGGTTACCCGGATTCAGTCTGCCGTCAACGAGCACCGCATTGTTGTTCGGGTTATAACGCAGGTCCTGACCGCTGTTAGTCACGATACGAATCCGGTCGACGGTGGGGTTGAAATCGAAGCCAACGTCGGTCCCTTCCAAAGCAGGGGAAATTGGAGCACCTATGGCTGTGGAAGCACCGTTGCCCATATTGATGGCGTAGATACGACCGGTAGATCCCATAGCGAACAACTGGCCGGTTGCCGGACGCATATCAATCCCAAACAAGGTTTCGCCGGGTTGCAGCCCCGTTAGCGGTTTGGTTGTGGTGGTAGCACCCGTCATCAGATTGATGTAGTGCAGTGTGTTGGTCCCGTCAACCAGGTAAGCAACCGCTTCTGACGGAATAGCCAACCCAACGATGCTCATCGAACCAGGCAGATTACCCAGCATCATAGCCCGACCCGTGGTCAGGTTGATTTCGTACAACGATTGTACACCTCCGCTAATCATCGTTGCAATGGCACTACCATCGGGCGCAATATCGAAATTGGTCAGACCTGAAACATCCACACCCAGTGGGCCTACTTCTTCCAGCGTACCATTGTTGGGAGGATTCTGGCGGTACAGCTTATCCGTAACCGGATCAATGTCGTACAGGGTTGTGGTGGTAACGCCCGAACGGCTGTTCGTATAGGCAACACCCGAAATAGCCGCGTTTGCTACTCCATTGATGGTTCCATCAACAGCCGCAACAGCACCCGTTTCAGGATTTAAGCGTAAGTCCTGACCGGTGCTGCTTACCAGACGAATCCGGTCAACAGTCGGGTTGAAGTCGAAACCTACCTCGCTGCCCATGATAGCCGGGGTGAACGGGGTTGTTCCCAGGGCAGTAGCTGCTCCGCTCATCACGTTAATGCTGTATAGGCGGCTTCCGTTGCTAACTGCGTAGAGCTGTCCGGTTGCCGGACGGAAATCGATACCGATTAACCGTTCGTTAGTCATCAGACCGGTTACCGTCACCGTTCCCAGGCTGGTAGAGGGGCTCTGCGTGTTCAGTCTTATCAACCGGTTATTATCAGTCAATACGTAGAACATGAAGTTAGATGCCAACCGGGCGCCACCTTTGTTTGCAGCTGGTTCCAGCTGCTGTTTGTCCTGACAGGCATCCAGCGTGAGCAATAAACCCATTGCCAGCAGACCTGCAATAAAGCGAGTACTTTTTCTGTAAAACATAAGCGTTCTTGGGATGAGTGAGAGAAGTGGTAAAAACAGTAAAACGGATGTTCTCTAGCAATTACGAAAAAAAGATTTCCAACGATTCAACTGACTAAAAAAAAGGGACAAACTTTAATTTGTGACCCTGTTCAACCAAACAGTAATTACCAGTTATCCACTTACTTTCACCAAAAGAATGGGGCGGCTGTCAGCCTGCCATACCAAAAGGTTGGCCTGCTTTCCTAAAGGCATTTTTAGCCTGGTGCCTCCCTTCAGGTCCACCCACCGGAATTGACCGCCACTCAGCGATTTCTGAAGCGAACCAGTTTTTGCCGTTGCGCATCAACAGTCAGTTCGAACACGTCCGGGCGGGCATAGTGACCCGAAGGATCAAAATTCTGACGCTCTTTTCGCACAGTATTCAGGTCGATGGTAGCGGTAACAACGGCCTCCCGGTCTACCACCGGCTCAACAACCCAACTGCCGTCGGGCGCGGCCAGGCAGGAACCCCCGTTGCTCAGAAAAGAGGGAGCCGTTTGCCGGATTAATTCGTGGTGGGGCACATCGGTCGAAATATCGGATTTCCTCATCAATCCCGATACAGAGGCTACGTACATCCGGTTTTCCTGGGCAATATGGCGCGTCAGGTCAACGGTATTGCGGAGGTTGCCGGGCCATACGGCCACGTGGAGGTTCTCCCCCTGCGCGTAGAGGGCCGTTCGGGCCAGTGGCATCCAGTTTTCCCAGCAGTTTAATCCGCCCACCGTGAAGGCCCCAAGCGGATGGACCTGTAACCCGTGACCATCGCCAATGCTCCACACCAGCCGTTCTTCGTAAGTAGGCATCAGTTTCCGATGGACCGATTGCACAATGCCTTCCTCACTGATATAGACCAGACTGCAATAAATACTATGGCCTCCCCGGTCGGCAGCGCGTTCGGCACAACCGGCGTAGATAGCCAGCTTATGTTCGGTTGCCAACCGGCAGATGGTGTCCAGATCACCCGCTTCGATAGACACGGCCTCGCGCAGGTAATGCGCAAAGATGTCTTTCTGCACGGAGGAATTGAAGCGGGCACCATCGGTCAGGTCCAGCCAGAACGGGTAGCCCGGCAGCAGGGTTTCGCCGAAGCAAACCAGGTTCGCTTTCTGGCGGGCGGCCTCCCGGATGGCCTCTTCCATTTTACGAAGGGTGGCTTTTTTATTCAGCCAGACGGGTGCCAGCTGCGCCAGCGCAATAGTGAGTGTATCGGCCATTGGAATCAGGACGTTGCAGAAACGAATTTGTTATCGAAAAAGTAGAAAATCACCCCCGGTACCAGCCCGGTTACTGCCAGTGCATGACCGCCATTCGGGTCTGACTTCGTTGTTTAGTTAAGATGTTTATGGTCGTAAAGCGTTCCCTGCTTAGGTTTGTCTGATCGATAACCGGTATTTGTACCCTTTCCCGTTTTATGCCCAACTCCTCGTTCCGTTCCATGCTTGCCCGTGCTGGTCTCGACTGGTTCATCCTCGCTCTGCTGGGTGTGATTGGTCTGGCTAAACTCTGGCCCCAGCCCGGCATTCAGCAGGGCCTGTTCTCCCTGTCGTCGCTGGCCACGTACGGGGTGTCGCTTATTTTTTTCTTCTACGGCCTGAAACTGAACTTCGGTCAGCTACAGGAGGGGCTTCGAAACTACCGGCTTCACCTGCTCATTCACATCACCACGTTCATTGTGTTCCCGGCCATTATACTGCCCCTTCGCTCCCTGTTGCTTACCCCCGAAACCGCCAATCTCTGGTTAGGTATTTTTTACGTGGCAGCCCTTCCTTCCACGGTTTCGTCGGCGGTGGTGATGGTATCCATTGCGGGGGGCAATATACCGGCCGCTATCTTCAACGCCAGTATCTCCAGCCTGATTGGGGTATTTATTACGCCCCTGTGGATGAGTTTTCTGCTGGCCACTACGCAGGGGCATTTCGACGTTGGGGGCGTTGTTGGTAAGCTGACCATTCAGGTTATTCTACCGGTGGTGCTGGGTCTTTTACTGAATCGCCCTCTGGTAAGGCTGGCCGCCTGGCTAAAGCCGTACCTGCGCTATTTTGATCAGGTAGTCATTCTGCTCATTGTGTACACCGCCTTTTGCGAATCATTCGCCCACCGTTCGTTCGAAGCCATTTCGGCGGGTGACCTGCTGTGGCTGGCGGCACTCATGCTGGGGCTGTTCTTTCTGGTTTTTGGGCTGGTCAATCTCATGAGCCAGTGGCTGCATTTTAACCGGGAAGACCGTATTACTGCCCTGTTCTGCGGCTCCAAGAAATCATTGATTCAGGGTACGGTGATGGCTACGGTGCTGTTTCCGGGCAGTTTGGGCGGAGTTGTTTTACTACCCATCATGGTGTACCACGCGTTGCAATTGATTATGGCCAGTATTCTGGCGCAGCGCATGGCCCGGCAGCTACCGGCAAAAACAGACGTCATTTAACCTTGATTTTGCCGGGCTGGCCCCGCCGAAAAGTAGGTATCAACGGTGTCCTGCTCCCCTATCGAGCCGTTAATTTTCGCCCGCAGCAGCGCCTTGTAAAAGACCCGGCCGGTGGTTTCAAAAACTGTTGACTAATACAGGTAGTTAGGCGTTTATCATCGGTTCTGGCACCAGAGCCGGCAACCCGTGATTAATAACTACGTCCAATGACTAACATACTCCCAATCACAACGCCTGAACAGGCCGTTTCGGCCATTCAATCGGGTAACCGTGTGTTCATTCACAGCGTGGCCCAAACACCGCACACCCTCATCAACGCAATGATGGCGCGGGCCGGTGAGCTGACCGATGTGGAAATTTGCCACATTCATACCGAAGGCCCCCTGCCCTACCTGGAGAAAAAATACCAGCAGTCGTTCCGGCCCAATTCATTTTTTATTGGCGCCAACATGCGGAAACAACTCAACCAGGGCATCGGCGATTACGTACCGGTTTTCCTGAGTGAGGTGCCCCTACTGTTCAGCCGGAAGGTCCTGCCCATCGACGTGGCCCTGATTCAGGTGTCGCCCCCGGATGCGCACGGGTACTGCTCGCTGGGGCCATCGGTGGATGTATCGCTGGCGGCCATCCGGGCGGCCAAATACGTAATTGCCCAGATAAACCCACGCGTACCCCGCACCCACGGCGACGGCCTCATTCCGGTTTCCATGCTCCACGCAGCCATTGAGGTAGATGAACCCATGTACGAAGTGCTGCCCGGCGATAGTAGTGCCGAAGACCGAAAAATTGGCCAGTACGTGGCTAGTCTGGTCGAAGACGGGGCTACCCTGCAACTCGGTATCGGCGGCATTCCCAACGCCACGCTGGCCGAGCTGATCCATCACAAAGGGCTGGGTATTCATACCGAAATGTTCTCGGACGGGGTTATCGACCTGGTGGAGCGGGGCGTTATCACGGGCGAACATAAAACGGTGTTGCCCTACCGCATTGTATCGGCTTTTGTCATGGGCAGTCAGCGGGTGTATGACTTCATCGATGATAACCCCGGTGTAGCCATGAAACAGGCCAGCTATACCAACGACACGGCCATTATTCGCCGAAACCCAAAAGTAACGGCCATTAACTCGGCCATCGAAATTGATTTGACCGGGCAGGTATGCGCCGATACTATTGGAACCTATCAGTACTCCGGCGTGGGCGGGCAAATGGATTTTGTGCGCGGGGCCAGCCTTTCAGAAGGCGGCAAGCCCATCATTGCACTGCCTTCAGCTACCAGCAAAGGGTTGAGCAAGATTGTGCCGTTTCTGAAGGAAGGGGCGGGCGTGACGACCACCCGTGCCCATGTCCACTACATCGTGACGGAGTACGGCATTGCCGACCTCTACGGGCAAAATCTGCGGCAACGTGCCCGCGCCCTCATCAACATCGCTCACCCCGACCACCAGGAGGAACTGGAACGTCAGGCCTTCGCCCGGTTTGGTACGGTGTAAAGGCCCCGAAACCACTTGTTAGTTCTCAGACTGCTTCATCCCGTACGGGATGAAGCAGTCTTTTTTTAATACAACTCAATCATTTTTTACTACCGTTAAATAAATTGATTCTCAAATCATCCATAAATTTTCACAAAAAAATTCAATTAATAAATGAAAATCTCTTACTTCGACTCTCCTTATGTCACCCATACCATCAATAAGTTTACATAAATATTCTTTCATTAACTTAATATCCACATCGTATGCAATACCGCTACTTTCGACAACACTTCATTATCACTTCCCCTCTGTTTTCGCATGATGACACGGCAGTCCGGAAGCCGTGCGTTTGGCATCCTGATTAGCACCTACTGATCTGCTTATTACAGCGGTTACAATATCTCCCTTGCCTCATACTTATTGGTTGTTTTTCTCAGTAGACTACTGTTAATAGTCATGCTGTGTCTCACTTTCTTTTTCCGCATTTGTCTGTTACCCATTTTTCAACTTAATGATTCCACTTCTATGAAACACTACTTCTGCAGCAGGTGGCTGGTAGTCATCAGTTTACTTTTCATGTGTGCCGCTATGCCAGACGTTTGGGCACAGGTCTCGCTTACAACCATTATCGCCCCTTATTCATAGGACTTTAACACGCTGGTAATACGGGTACGTCAAGTACAGTACCAACGGGTTTCGCTTTTGTCGAGAGCGGCACCAACGTTACAGCTACCGGTCTTATGCCGCAGGTACAGGTAGTGGGGCAATACAGGTACGGGAGCCCTATAGGTTTTGGTGCCACATCGGCTGGACCGGGCATTTGCAACAGCGAAGTGGTATCGTAGCCAACACATTGGTAGCCTCTTACTGTCAAAGCACCAGCACCAGGCCATTACGTCACTCAGCATAACGTACACGGGCGAGCAGTGCCGTTTGGGAACAGCATCGCTTAGACAGGCTGGACTTTCGGATACAGCCTCAGATGCCAGTATCAATGCTGGCGCCTACAGGATGTTGAGGCTCTTGATTTCACAGGCACCCGGGGTCACTACCGTCTATTGGTCTACTCATGGTAATACTGCCTTGCAAAAGGACCGCCTACAAGTACCATTCCGATTTCCATCGTGCTCTTTGGAGCTACTTGTACTGGATCCGGACATATTCGATGTAGGCAACATACGGCAGATGATCTTGGAGTAAGCGGTATCGGTGGTTTCCGGCTCCAACGTCGCCCCCTGCGCACAGCAGTAACCAATACGTACCGGCGCGACTTATCCACCATCCAGGCCGCTGTCCCCGCAGCCGTCCCGGAGCGATTATTCAGGTAGCATCGGGTACCTACAATGAACAGGTATCGATTGCTAAGTCACTCACCATTATTGGTGTCGGTGCAACCAAACCTATCCTCAATTTCACCGGAACCCCGGCGCTGGCCAATGGCCATCCTACCATTTTTGATATCACTACGGCAAACGTTCGTATCGAAAATCTCGATTTTGAAGTAGACCTGACAAAATTACATAGCGCCGTTCTGGCTAGTGCTGCCAATATCAGTAATCTGGCGGTGGTCAGTAATACGATTAATCCATACCGGTCCGGGACTATTACCAGTAGCTTTGGCAACCGAAATGCAATCAGCATCAACTACGGTGGGCCAACCAATTACCGATTTAACAGTTCCAATTCATCAGGGCTTTTTATTCAGGGAAACACCGTTTCCTATAAGAATAACGGGACTCCGGCTGATGCATCCGATGATGCGGGCTTCCGGGCAGGTGTGGCCACCGATGAAGGAGGTGGTTCCTTTACGGGCAATACGATCCAGGCTACCAGTGCCGACATTCTGGTGCGGTTCGCCTTAAACGGAGCCGTTTCGGTCACCAATAACAACTTTAATGGTTTTGGGCTCGAACTGGCTGAGTTTAATGCTGGAGCCGCTAGCCTGATGGTTACGGGCAACACATTCGATGGTACGTTCGGCAGTGCATTCACTTCTTCCCTGCGACTGAAGAACAACACCAATTCCATCCCGACGACGGTGGCCAATAACACGTTCACAGGCCATAATCTGGGTATCAACCTGGAAAATTATCAGGCCGTCACCGTCGATAATAACACCTTCACGCCAGCGGCCAACTCGACCACTTACCGCCATATAGTCGAGAATACGAAAGAAGGTAGTTCATCGAGCGGCACGTTTACCCCCATGGTTTCACTGACCCTGACCCGAAATACATTTAACGGGTCAGGCGCAACGGGTGGCATAGGGTTAGGATTCTACAATCAGGACAACGATAGTCCCGTTTTTGGCACGTTTACCCTGGGCACACCGGGCAACGAGAATAACTTTACCAGTGGGCTGGGAACATTCATCTACCTCGACAATGCGACCGGAACGGCCAACCCCAATGCCACACCGGTGGCTCCCTGGGCAACGAACCTCAACGCGGTAAATAACAGATTCGATGCCGGTAACGGCCTGAAACCAACCAATGCACTAACGGTGGCCGAGCGGGCAACGCTGGAAACTAAGCTCTTCCACAAGCCGGATGATGCGCAACTGGGGCTGATTACGTACTACTTTCCCGTGTTGAATGTCACGCAGAATCAAAGCTATCCAACTATTCAGTCGGCCGTTGACGCGGCTAACGCAGGGGATGTACTCTCGGCAGCAGCCGGAACCTACCCTGAATCGGTAACAGTAACTAAATCGCTGACGATTAATGGTGCTCAGGCAGGCGTCGATCCACGGGCTACGGGCACAACGGCCCGCTCTGGTGGTGAGACAATTGTGACTGCGCCAAGCACCGATATCGCCAACGGGAATCTGTTTACCATCAAAGCCCGGAATGTTATTATTGATGGATTTACCTTCGACGGTGATAACCCAACGATAACGGGCGGGTTGTCGGTGGGTGGAGCCGACATCAATGCGGCAAGGGCTGTTTCCAACGGTAGCGATGGAAATTTCGACTTCGATCCAGACGGGCTGATTGTCAGGAACAACATCATAAAAAACCTGGCTCGTTACGGCGTAACGCTTTTCTTAGCGCCCGGAGCTCCCCCTACGCTGGTTACCGACAATGCGCTTGCTACCCGGAACGTGTTCAGTAACATACGGCAGTGGAGCATCTACGCGGAGAATAATAACTACATATCCGTAGTCGATAACAAAGCGGTTGGAGTGCGGGCGGGAATTCTTGTTTCTTCTTACTTAACGGCAAACGGCGGAGGTATCATCCCACAGATTACGGGCAACGATGTTGAATCGGAACGGCGGGGTATGTTTTATAATCTCTTTTTTGCGGATGGCACACCCTACACAGTTACCAATAACATCTTCCGGGCAAGCGGCTCTACCAACACAGCCGTTATAGCGTCTTCGCTTCAGAATGGTGGCCACGTATTCACCAACAATACGGTCACTTCGGGGTCTACCACAGGCTTCTACGTCTGGAATGTCCCTTCCGGCCTCCTGCTGTCGGGTGGCTCAGTCGATGGCGCAACGCGCCAGGCGGTACTAGCTACCAACCGGGAGACTGAATTTGGATTTGGTGATTCTTCCCCAACCAATTCGCTTACCATAAGTGGCGTGACTATTACGAATAGTCTGGCAGGTGTTCATGTGCTGGATGATGCAGCTAATGGTAACGCGGCATCGGTAACAGCCATCGTGACGGGCAACACCCAAATTAGTGGTACGGGAGCCTTCACGGCCATCGCCATCAGCGGTTCCGATGCCAGTGCCATTATCAGCAACAATGCATCGTCATTCGCCGGAAATGGATCAGGTACGGGCGTCGATGTCAACGGCGGAACAGCCAGTGTCAATGCCAACCGCATCAGCAACTTTAGCACGGGTATAAACGTCAGTAGTGGCGGGCAACTCATCGGCGCATCCAATAACTTCATTGTCGGCAGCACCGCCAGTGGAGTCACTTATTCGGCTGATGCCAGTACGACACAGGGAACGGTGACCAACAACGATTTGTCGGGCAACACAGCCAAAGCCATCACTAATGGGTTGGCCAGCACGACCATCGCGGCTACCTGCAACTGGTATGGTATGGCCACCCCCTCTGGTACCCTGTTTGCCGGAGCCGTTACCTACTCGCCTTACCTCAACAACGGCACCGACAACGAGGTTGGTACGCCGGGCTTCCAGCCAGTGCCGGGGTCCTGCGTGAGCAACACGGGGCCCGTCGCCACGGCCAACGCCAACCAGACAGCCACCGTGGGGGTTCCGTTCTCCTACACGGTCAATGCCTTCACCGACAATGAGACACCCAACAGCCTGACCTACACCGCCAGCATCAACCCCACCAACGGGTTGAGCTTCGATGCCAACAGTCGGGTTATCTCGGGCACGCCGTCAATGTCGGGCGTGAGCAGCGTGACGGTAACGGCCACCGATCCGGGCAGCCTTTCGGCCAGCACCACCTTTACCATCAGCGTACTGCCGGTGGCCTGCCCCCAAAGCGTGACGAATACAAATACCGGCGCTACCTTCTGCACCATCCAGGCCGCCATTGATGCTCCAGCTACCCTCAGTGGCCATACTATTCGGGCAGCAGCTGGTACCTATCCCGAAGAGGTGACGGTGACTAAATCGCTCACCATTCTGGGAGCCAACGCGGGCGTTACCGGTTTCGGATCCCGCGCGGCCGAGTCAGTTATCGACGGAGCAGGCACCCGCACCGGACTGGTCGTGGCGGCTAACAACGTAGTCGTCGACGGATTTAAGTTCATCGCCGGACAAGGTGCGTATGGGGCCGGTGTGGCCTTCAACGGCCAGCAAACCGGCGGGCAGATTCTCAATAACATTTTCTCCGACAACGTGATAGGAGTGGTGGAACCGACCGCCAATGCAGCCATCAGGCGCAACCTGTTCGATGGCAACAACCGAACCGGGGCCGCCGGGGGAGCGGTATCTACACCGATGTGGCCACCAACGGGCTGACCATCGATGACAACGAGTTTAAGAATCATACCAACAACTCGGCGGTTGTATTTGGTGCCTCGGCCAGCAACACCCACCAGAACCTGAGCTTCACCAAAAACTACATCCACGACAACAACATCGACAACTCGATGGTGTACTCCGTGGCGGTGAACGGGGGCACATTCTCCCAGAACACCATCACTGAGCCGGGTACCACCGCCCTGAAGTTTGCCGGTGCCAACTCGGCCATCATGGTAATCAACAACTTCCTGGACAACAACAGGGTGGGCGTTCGCATTGCCGATGACGGGTTCGGGTTTGGGGGCAACACAGGCATCGAGATTCACAACAACAGCCTGAGCAACAACAGCAACAAGGCCATCGACAACCAGGAGGCCCCAACCATCAACGCCACCTGCAACTGGTACGGAACGACCAATGTAGATGCCCAGGCCGCCAGCCTGTTTGGGGGGTCGGTGACGTATTCGCCATACCTGAACAGTGGCACGGACAACGAGGGGGGCACGCCGGGTTTCCAGCCCGTACCGGGTTCCTGTGCCAGCATGCTGAGCCTGGCCTTCACGGCCAGCCCGAACATGCTGCTAACGTCGGGTACGACCACCTTATCGGCAGTAGTATCGGGTGGCAACACCCCCTACAGCTACGTCTTCACGGGTCCGGGCACCATTAACCAGTCGCCCGGCAGCAACACGGCTACGGTATCCAACATACCAGCCGGGGTGCAGACTTTCACGGTGGTCGCCAGCGATGCCACCTCACCCACCGCCCAAACCATCAGCGGGATGGTGAGTGTGACAGTGACCCAGGCCAACACGGCTCCAGTCGCTACCAGCAACGCCAACCAGACAGCTACGGTGGGGCAGGCGTTCTCCTACACGGTCAATGCCTTCACCGATGCCGAGACGCCCAATGGCCTGACCTACACTGCCAGTATCAACCCCACCAACGGGTTGAGCTTCGATGCGGGTACACGGGTCATTTCGGGTACGCCTTCGATGAGCGGAGTAAGCAGTGTGACGGTGACGGCAACCGATCCGGGTAGTTTATCAACCAGTACGACATTTACCATCACGGTCAGTCCGGCCCCGGTAATCCCGCTGACCCTTGCCTTCATGGCCAGTCCGAACATGATTCTGACGTCGGGTACTACGACTCTGTCGGCCACTGTATCAGGCGGAACAACCCCCTACAGCTACGTCTTCAGCGGGTCCGGGCACTATCAACCAGTCGCCCGGCAGCAACACCGCGTTGGTATCCAACCTACCCGCTGGGGTGCAGACCTTTACCGTCGTGGCCAGTGATGCCACCACCCCCACTGCCCAAACCATCAGCGGGACGGTGAGCGTAACGGTAACCCAGGAAAATACGCCACCTACGGTTGCTAACCCCGTACCACCTCAGTCGGCTACGGTTGGTGTTGCTTATACCTTGTCTTTGGCGAATGTGTTCTCTGATGCCGAAACGCCCAGCAGCCTGACTCTCACGGTGTCGAGTCTGCCAGCGGGTCTCAGTTTCACCCCCCCATCCACCATCTCAGGTACGCCTTCCATGAGTGGCGTTACGAGTGTGACGGTGACAGCGACCGATCCGGGTAGTCTGACGGCTAGTAACACCTTCACTATTACGGTTAGCCCAGCTCCGGTAGTAGTCACGCCATTGGCCCTGACGCTGACGGCCAGTCCAGACATGCTACTGACGTCGGGTACAACCACCCTGTCGGCTACTGTGTCGGGTGGTACTACCCCGTACAGCTATACCTTCTCGGGTCCGGGTAACATCAACCAGTCGTCCGGCAGCAACACGGCTACAGTTTCCAACATACCGGCCGGGGTGCAGACCTTTACGGTGGTCGCCAGCGATGCTACTTCGCCCACCGCCCAGACCATCAGCGGGACGGTGAGCGTGACAGTGACCGAAGCTAATACGGCTCCCGTCGCTACGGCCAACGCCAACCAGACAGCCACCGTGGGGGTTCCGTTCTCCTACACGGTCAATGCCTTCACCGACAATGAGACACCCAACAGCCTGACCTACACCGCCAGCATCGACCCCAACAACGGGTTGAGCTTCGATGCCAACAGTCGGGTTATCTCGGGTACGCCGTCAATGTCGGGCGTGAGCAGCGTGACGGTAACGGCCACCGATCCGGGCAGCCTCTCGGCCAATACCACCTTTACCATCACGGTCAGTCCGGCGGGCACTCCGCCCCCAACGGCTACCTTCAGTATCACGGGGGTAACAACAATTAGCTGTGAGGCCATTTCAGCCGGGCTGCGCCGGGTCACCTTCAACCCCCGGTACGCGGGTCTGAATGGGACACCAGTGAGCTTCTCGGTGGTCAATGAAATGGCGCCGACGACCAATCCGGGACCCTACACGCTAAACCTGTATACCGATAATCCGGTCATCACCCTGGAAGCCACCCAGAGCGGAGCCACCAACCAGTTTGCCTACAACTGGCTGTCGGCCTGTAGCTCCTCGACGGCCAACACCCCGCCCACCGTGGCCAACCCCGTGCCGCCCCAGTCGGCTACGGTGGGCATCGGCTACACGCTGTCATTAGCGAATGTGTTCACCGATGCTGAAACACCCAATAGCCTGGTGCTGTCAGTTACGGGCCTGCCTGCCGGGCTGAACTTCGTGGCTCCTTCCACCATTTCGGGTACGCCATCGATGTCAGGGGTAAGCACGGTGACGGTAACGGCGACTGATCCGGGGAGTATGAGTGCCAGCACCAGCTTCACCATCACGGTGAATCCAGCGGCCGGTACCCCACCACCCCCAACGGGTACCTTCAGCATCACCGGCGTAACGACGGTAAGTTGTACAACCCTGTCGGCGGGACTGCGTCAGGTGACGTTCAATCCCCGGTACGCGGGTCTGAACGGTAGTCCGGTGAGCTTCTCGGTGGTCAATGAGATGGCACCCACCACTAACCCCGGTCCCTACATCTTGAATCTGTACACCGACAATCCGGTTATCACCCTGAATGCGGTGCAGAGTGGAGTTTCCAACAGCTTTGCCTACAACTGGCTGGCGTCCTGTGGGGGTAGCAATCCGCCCGCCAACACGCCACCAACGGTAGCCAATCCCGTACCGCCCCAGTCGGCCACGGTGGGCGTTGGGTACACGCTTTCCCTGGCGAATGTGTTCACCGATGCCGAAACGCCAAATCAGTTGACACTGGCGGTGAGTGGGTTACCCGCAGGGCTGGTTTTCACGGCCCCTTCCACCATTTCGGGTACGCCTTCGATGTCGGGTGTCTCGACGGTAACCGTCACGGCGACTGATCCGGGCAGTATGAGTGCCAGCACCAGCTTCACTATCACGGTGAATCCAGCGGCCGGCACCCCACCCCCACCAACGGGTACCTTCAGTATCACAGGGGTAACAACGGTCAACTGTCAGGTAATCTCGTCGGGTCAGCGTCAGGTGACGTTCAATCCCCGGTACGCGGGTCTGGATGGAACACCGGTGAGTTTCTCAGTGGTCAATGAGATGCTGCCGACGACCAATCCGGGGCCCTACACCTTGAACCTGTACACCGACAATTCGGTGATTACCCTGAGTGCGGTGCAGAGTGGCGTGAGCAGCACGTTTACTTACAACTGGCTGGCGGCCTGTACGCCTTCGTCCCCCAGTGCGCGGGTGAGTGGAGAGCCCATTCCGGGCTTACACATCCAGGTATTGGGTAACCCGGTGAGCCATCTTATTGAGGTTCTGATAACGGGTGCAGCCGGTAACTCGCTGAATCTGGTGTTGACCGATGAGCAAGGTCAACGGGTGAATCAATTCGCTACGGAGCAGGCACTTTCGGTCCAAAAGGTTCGGTTTGAGGTGGGTCACCTGCCAGCGGGTATCTTGCTACTACGGGCTAGTACGCCAACGGAGACCAAAACCATCCGCGTCCTGAAGTCAAACTAAGGTGTTTTGTCTTGTCACTCTAAAACCAGAAACGACCTGCTTGAACAGCAGGTCGTTTCTGGTTTTAATTTTAGTAGGTAGTGAATCTATTTACCTGCCATCAGCACCTGCTGCATCTGCTCGGCCACAAACTGATTACCTGTATCATTCAGGTGAACCCGGTCTGTGGTTAGAATACCCCGGTCTTTGTTATCCGTGTTGTGTTGAAGATCGTGCGTCTGAAACGCTTTACGCAGGTCAACCAGCGGGAGGTTCTGCCGTTTGGCAATGTCCCGGATAAACTGGCTGTACTGGTTCAGGTCCCCATCCTGCTGGTTAGTCATATCGGTTTTTTCGCCAATGGCTGCGGGCGTACAAAGTACCACGCGGATATTGGCCGCCTGCAGCTTCTTTACGACGGCTTCGTAAAACTTCACGAACTTATCGGGGTCCGTTCCCGTGCCCGACGTGGCTTTGTGCCACACGTCATTTACCCCCACCCAGATTACCACCACATCGGGCTGTTTAGCCAGCACATCGTCGTCCATCCGCAGGAATAAATCGTAGATTTTGTTGCCGCCGATACCGGCACCACTCAGTTCGTACTGATCGGCAGGCATCATTTTTTTCAGGCGGTCGATGTAGCCACCAGGATTTACACCCGCCTGGGTAATGGAGTCACCGAAGAAGATGACACGGGTTGGTTTTGCCGCACTCATGGCAAGCAAACCGGCTGTTAACAGCACAAGCAGAAATCGAGAAATGTGAGTCATGTGGCTAAAAGCAGTCAGGGAGCGGTGGTTACTGGCTAAACGATTACTTTTACCGGTAGGATAACAACGTTCCGACAGCACCCTTATCCTGCAAACAGCATGAACGAAACTCCTAACTCGTACGGAATCTACCAGGGCAAACCGGTTACCCTCCACTCACAGATAACCTGCCCTCAGTGTAGTTACCAGCAGCATGACCTCATGCCGACAGATGCCTGCGTTTATTTTTACGAATGTCGCCAGTGCCAGGCGGTACTAAAACCATTACCCGGCCATTGCTGCGTGTATTGCAGTTACGGAACGGTAGCCTGCCCACCCATACAGGCCGGAACGAGCTGTTGTTCTTAAGCGCCTGCGTAGCGTGGTCAACTGTTTAGTCGCTCTTTTTTCACTAATTCCGTCACCTGCTTACAGGTGGTTCGACCCAATCAGCCATGAACATTTCAAACAACAAAATTCTGATCACCGGGGGCGCATCCGGCATTGGCCTGGGCCTCACGGAACGGTTTCTACAGGAAAACAACACGGTGCTGGTTTGCGGCCGACGCGAGTCGGTCCTGAAAGACTTAACCGACCGGTATCCATCGGTGATTACACGCGCGTGTGATTTGGCGGAAGCGTCCGAACGGGCAGCGTTGTTTAACTGGATTGCAACGGAGCACCCCGACCTCAATGTACTGGTCAACAATGCCGGGATTCAGCAGTGGATGACCGTAACGGACGCTGACTTTTTTGACCGGGCACAAGCCGAACTGGCCGTTAATGTGCAGGCCCCCATTCACCTGACATCCTTGTTCGTCCAGTTACCGTCGCTGACAACTATTCTCAACGTAACGTCCGGCTTATCCTTCGTTCCCCTTACCAAAGTACCCGTTTATTCGGCGACCAAAGCGTTTTTCCACTCCTTTACGCTATCGCTGCGTAAATTGCTGGAAGACAGGAATATCGAGGTCATCGAACTGATTCCGCCCGCTCTGAACACGGACCTGGGTGGCAGGGGGTTGCACGACGCGGCTCCCCCGGTGGCCGATTTTATTGCCGCCGTATTTGAGCAGTTGAAAGCCGGCAAAACCGAAATAACCTTTGGGTTCAGCGAAGCAATGGCAAAAGCCGGTGCCGGGGAGTTAAAAAACGCCTTCGCCCGCATGAACGGAGCATCCTGACAACAGGCAGTTACACGACCATATCCAGCAGCAACACGCCAAGCAAGCCGACAATAGACACGATGGTTTCCATTATGGACCAGGTTCGGATCGTTTGCCCGATGGTCAAATTGAAATACTCTTTGAAGAGCCAGAATCCTCCATCGTTGATGTGGGAGAACATGAGACTTCCGGAGCCGATAGCCAGCACCATCAGTTCAGGCTTAATGGCCTGCGACTGAATCAGGGGCAGGATAATGCCCACCGTCGTCAGACCCGCTACGGTTGCCGACCCTACGCAAACCCGAATAAAGGCAGCGATACCCCAGGCCAGTATCAAGGGCGGAATAGCGACATCGGCCAGCAGACTGCCAATGTATTTGCTGGTGCCACTGTCGCTGAATACCTGCTTCAGCGCCCCGGCACCGGCAATGACCAGCAAAATGGGGGCAATAGCCTTAACGGCTTCTTCCAGATCTTTGGTGATCGCTTTCAGGGTTTGCCCCTGCCGGATACCCAGCGCGTAGATAGCCACCAGTACCGACAACAGCATACCAACATACGGTTCGGCCATTAGGGTGATGATCGTTTTGAGGAAAGACTCGCCGGGCATGGCACTTTTTAGCGGGCCGAACGTGGTTAGCAGCAATACGGGCAGTAAGGCAACGAAGAAACTGATACCTGCCCCCGGCAAGTTATGATCGGGGACTTCGCGAATGTTGAATAACTCCTTGTTGGGTGTTGCCTTTATCTTCGTGAGCGTCTGGCCAAAGATCGGCCCGGCAATAACGATAGCCGGTATAGCGACAATAATCCCGTAAATGAGCGTTTGGCCGATATTGGCGTTGAGCTGACCCGCTACGGCCGATGGCGACGGATGCGGAGGCAGGTAGCCGTGCGCTACGGACAGGGATGCCAGCATGGGTACAGCTACCGACATGAGCGGCAACCCGGACGAAGCCGCAATGGTAAAAATCAGCGGGACAACGATGATGAATCCCGCATTATAGAATAACGGGATACCGATTACGAAGCCCGCTACAGCCAGCCCCCAGCGGATATTTTTGATGCCAAACACGCCAATGAGTACATTGGTAATGCGTCGGGCGGCTCCGCTTTCGGCCACTAACCGGCCCAGCATGGCGCCAAAGCCAATAATCAGGACTAACTCACCGAGGGTACCTCCAATTCCGGTCTGGATTGACTTTCCCACATCCACCACGTCCATGCCCGCTGCCAGACCAATGCCTAGGGCAACGATTACAAACGAGATAAAGGTATCGAGATGAACAAAGGCAATCAGGATAACAAGGAACAGAATACCAATTAAGGTTAGGATAAGAGGCATGAGGTTACGGGGGTGTTTGGAACGGTAAAGCGTAGGCTGTGAGCCTTTCTACTTCATGCGCCAGCGAATTGGTCACATCAAAGGGCACAACGTGCAATCGGGTGGTGGCATCGTAATCAAATACAGCCAGCGGCCGACGGAAAGTATCATTGGCGGGGTAAATCAGGAACAGGTCACTGGCAGCGTATTTTTTGCCGTAGGCGTACAACTGATACAGATCGGCCTGCTCAATGCCGTACGTGCCGGGGTCTGCCCCGGTGCCCGACTCCCCTCCCCGAATGGTTTTCCATTTTGTGTCGAATACCAGCGTCCGATCGTTCTGCCGGATTACAATGTCGGGGCGGAGCCGGAACTTGGGCGTACCTACGTGTTCATCCACCAGATGCGCGGATGATTCCTGAACGCGCACGTCGTCGGTATCGGGCCAGTACGCCTTGATGCCATGGGCCACGTAATTCTCAAAAACCCGTTCCATCGGAAACAGCAGCGCCATGCTCGGCAACGGCCCCGTTCTGAATGCCCAGACCCCGCCCGTGCAGCAGGGCTTCGGCCCAGCGCAGCGCCTGCTCATACCGCCTGAACAACGGACCAGACCGGCGCACAGCCCGCCAATCGTCCGGTAGCGAATCGGACGGGGGTACGTCGTCCAGGGCCCAGGCCAACTGACGGATGCGGTGCAGGATACGGGGGTTTGCGGTGGCGCCGGCGAGGTACGTCAGGGTTGTTTTCAGCAACCGGTTGGCGGCCACATTGGCCGTCAGGTAGTTCATACCGAACGGCCAGCCGCTCGGCGTGCCAGGCATTCTCCCGCTGCTGCCGGACGTACTGAAATTTCCCTTTCCAGCATTGCTCATTGCGCTCAACCGGTACATAAGCCCGCTGGATTCCCTGCTGTACCAGCGGTTCAACCGAATCAAGAAAAGCGACGATGAAGGTTTCCCACAAGGGTAGCTGGCTGGCCTGCGTGTAGGCGGCCGGCAGTGTCCGAAAAGGGCTTTGGCGCAGGTACCGCAACATGGTCAGCAACAGCGGGCGGGCCTCATCCGGCGTCCCTGCCTTGGGCAGAATTTCAAGCTGCGTTCGGTTCGTTAGTGGCAGCAGCCCGACGTAATTGCGCAGTTTAACCAGTTCCCGCCCCTTATGAACCGAAAAAGTGAGTAACCCATCGGCCTGTTCATTCTCGAAGGCAAATTGACGCAGTAGCTGAAAAACAGCATCGGGTACCCGCAAACCACCGGATGGTGGCTCAACCCATTGATTTTCGGAGCCAATGGCGCTGTTTTCCCGTACAGACAGGGTGGTGATCATGGCTGCTAGCTCCGCCCTTTCATGAAATCACCAGCGGCCGATTTGAGCAGCCCGGCGAAGGAGTTGAGGCAGAACAGGACGCCCCGATCAATCAGGGCCTTAGCCTGATCCCCGGTGGCGGCTGTGGTACCCGCAATGAGTCCGGCTTTTCTGATTTTCTCAACAACACCCGCAATGGTCCGTTTCACTTCATCGTGGCCGGGTCCATCGTAGTAACCCATGCTCATGGCCAGGTCACGCGGCCCGATCACGAACCCGTCGATGCCGTCAACCTGCAGTAAATCATCCAGGTTGGCAATGGCTTCGGTATCTTCGATCTGGGGCAACACCAGCGTCTGTTCGTTAGCCACGGCCACGGCTTCGCCCTGATTCATGCTTCCCAACAGGTAGTCATTGGCCCGCACCGGTGCAAAACCCCGCTCACCCAGGGGCGGGTATTTAACGGCCTTCACCAGGGCCTCGGCCTCGGCCACCGTCCGCACACCCGGCATCATGATTCCCATTACCCCGGCATCCAGAAATTGCAGAATAAGTTTGGGGTCGTTGCTCCGAACGCGGGCCAGGGGGGTAATGCCGGCCACGTCGCAGGCCCGCACAATATCCTGCACCTGCGCGGTGGTGACGGGGCTGTGTTCCCCATCAATCATGTAAAAATCAAGGCCCGACAAGCCACAGAGTTCGGCCACGGTGGGATCGGTGCTGTTGGACAGGACGCCCAGCACGGGCTGGCTATTTTTGAGCCGGGTTTTAACGATATTTTGTTTCATGTATGAAGAAGGGTCAGCGTATAATCTGACTGGCTTTTGCGGGTTTGTAGGCAAATTGAGGCTAAAATTACGTATTTTACGCTACGATAACGCAGTAAAACAATACATACGCCGTAGTATAATGTTGTGATGCCGTTGACCGTTTCTTAGAAAAAAACTGTTCAGTACCGTACCTGCCGTACCCAAACGCAGGGTTTGTTTACTCCTTTTTATGCAACGACGAACTATTTTACAGGGCCTGGCCGTATCCATCGGCGGTCTGGTAACACTCCCGGCCTGGGCATCCGGCTGGACGGCCGACTCCCTGCAATCCGTTTCTACCCTACCCCTTGCGGAAGAAGCTCTGCTGGCCGAAATCGTGGAAACGTTCATCCCCGGAACCACTACCGCCGGTGTCGATTCGCCGGGTGCCAAATCGCTTGGTGTTCACCAGTTTGCCATGCGGATGATTCAGGATTGCTACGGGCCGCCCGCCCGGGAAACGCTGCAACGGGGCCTGGCCCTGACGGAGGCTGTTGCCCAGAAAAGCGCTGGCAAGCCCTTTGCCGCCGGCGATGCGTCGCAGCGAATGGCCATCCTGAGCGCCCTGACCACCGACAATGACCCAACGGGTAAAGCCTTCGTCGACCTGATGAAGGGACTCACCATTCAGGGGTACACCAACTCCGAGTATTACCTGGTAAACGTGAAAAAGTACGTGATGGCTCCGGCCTATTACCACGGCTGCGTGGAGGTCCCCGAAGTAGCGATTAAAGGCAGTCGGTAGTTTGTATTTATCTTTTTTTATCTTCTGAATACATGGCTTATTTAAACATAGATTCCGTTAAAGACCGTACGTTCGATGCCATCGTTATTGGTTCCGGCATCAGTGGCGGCTGGGCGGCCAAAGAGTTGACCGGCAAAGGATTACGCACCCTCGTGCTGGAGCGGGGCCGCGATGTAAAACACATTACGGATTACCCAACCACGATGATGCCGCCCTGGGAGTTTGCCCATGCGGGTCAGCTTTCCAAAGAGTACCGGGATGCCAACCCCATTGCCAGTCGCTGCTACGCCAATCGGGAGGATGCCACGCATTTTTTCGTCAAGGACGCCGAGCATCCGTACGTGCAGGAAAAGCCCTTCGACTGGATTCGGGGGTATCAGGTGGGGGGTAAATCGCTGATGTGGGCGCGGGGAACCCAGCGCTGGTCACAGTTCGATTTTGACGGCCCCGCCCGCGACGGGTTTGCCGTGGAGTGGCCCATTGGCTATGCCGATATTGCCCCCTGGTACAGCTACGTGGAGAAATTTGCCGGTATATCGGGAAACAAAGACGGCTTGTCTACCCTGCCCGATGGTGAGTTCCTGCCCCCGCACGAGCAATCCTGCGTGGAAAAACACTTCTCCGAGCAGATGGCGAAGCGGTATCAGGGTCAGCGGCCCGTTATTATCGGTCGTTGTGCGCACCTGACCAAGCCGCAGCCGATTCACTACCAGCAAGGCCGGGCCCAGTGCCAGAACCGCGACCTGTGCCAGCGGGGATGCCCCTACGGCGGGTATTTCAGCAGCAATGCCAGCACCCTGCCCTGGGCCGCCAAGACCGGCAAAATGACCCTGCAGCCCGATTCAGTCGTGCATTCGATTATTTTCGACGAGAAGAAAAATAAAGCGACGGGCGTACGGGTCATTGACGCGCAAACCCATCAGATGACGGAGTATTACGCCCGCATCATTTTTGTCAACGCAGCCTGCCTGAACAGCAACCTGATCCTGCTGAATTCGATGTCGACCCGGTTTCCGCGCGGGCTGGGCAATGACAACGGCCTGCTGGGCAAATACGTAGCGTTTCATAATTTCCGCACCACGATTTCGGCAGAATACGAAGGATTTCTGGATAAAACGACCGATGGTATCCGCCCCAATGGCAGCTACATTCCCCGGTTCCGCAACGTCCAGAAACAGGAAACCAACTTCCTGCGCGGCTACGCAGCCGGTTTCAGCGGTAGCCGGATGAGCAATGTCGACACCACCGGCATGGGTGCGGACCTGAAAGCGAATCTGATGCAGCCCCAATACGGCAACTGGCGGGTGGGTTCTCACATGATGGGCGAAACCATTCCCAAAGAAACCAATTTTGTGATGCTGGACAAAACCCTGAAAGATCCGTGGGGCATTCCGCAGCTGAACATATCGGTGGGGTACGACGATAATGATGAGAAGATGATTGTGGACTTCCACGAACAGATGAGCGACATGCTGACCGGAGCCGGATTTATCAATATCAAGACCCACGACAAACCGGATAAGGCACCTGGTCTGGATATTCACGAAATGGGCGGAGTCCGGATGGGTAAAGATCCCAAAACGTCGCTGCTCAACAAGTGGAACCAGCTGCACGCCTGTAAAAACGTATTCGTTACAGACGGAGCCTGCATGACCTCTACCTCCACCCAAAACCCGTCGCTCACGTTTATGGCAATCACGGCGCGGGCCGCTAATCATGCCGTTAGTGAGTTAAAGCGGGGTACGTTGTAGCGGTGAATCTTACCCGGTTTTTTGTCATAGGGTCGCAGGATGAATCTCAGGCTAGTGTCATTGAGATTTCTCCTGCGCCCAAATGACACAAGCGGAGTGATTGACTCGTTCCATTTCGCAAATCATACATGTCTTAACCAAGCTTTTTCCCTTCTTTATGAAGATTACGTTCACCGGTCTGTTAGTTCTAAGCCTGTTATCGTTTGCCAGTTGCGCCCAGAATACGTCGGATACCGACGCAGCAAAAGGTACATCAACGTCCCGGTCACCAACCGAACCCCTCACCATCAGCCTGGCACTGGCCGATAATACCGGCCGCTCGCGACTGGCCCTGACGCTTACCAATACGGGCAATAAGCCCCTGCCCGCCAGCGGCTGGACCCTGTACTTCAATAGTGGATCGGCCGCCAGTGCAGACGCGAATGTGGCCCGTGTAGCGCCGGTGAACGGTGATTTTTATTCCCTCAAACCCGGACCGGCGTTTAAAGCGATTGCCCCCGGCCAGTCGGCAACGATTACCATTCAGGACCGGCACATCCGCAACGTAACCGATTTCCCGATCGGGTTTTACCTGGTGTTTGACGCCGATCCGGAACAGGCGTTCCCGGTGGGGCTGACGGTAAGCAAAGGGAATCAGTTCGATAAAGCGGACCAGCAACTGGCCGAGAGAATTTACGACCAGAATGCCGGGATTCAGTCAATCCCGGCGGATAAGCGGACGAAGATCTTCCCAACGCCGGTTTCGTACCAGGAAACGGGGCAACCCTTTTTACTGGATAAACAGGTCGTGCTGGTAGCCGATAAAGCCTTTACCGCCGAAGCGGACGTGCTGGCCAGCCTGCTGGCTACGGTAGTGGGCACCAGACCTGCTATCCGGGCGCAGGCTTCGGGCAAAAGCCATCTCGCTCCGCAAAAAAGCGGGTATAGCCCCGGAAGGATACGAGCTACAGATCAGTCAGGATGGTATTACGCTGTCGGCTTCGGATGGGGCGGGTGTTTTTTACGGCATTCAGTCGCTGCAAACGCTGATGCCGCCGGACGCGGCAAAATCGGGATCGGTGAGCCTGCCGGGTTTGGTCGTTACAGATGCGCCCCGGTTTCCGTACCGCGCTTTCATGATGGATGTAGCCCGGAATTTCCAGCCCAAATCGGAAGTACTAAAAGTGCTGGATTTGCTGGCGTTGTATAAATTCAATACCCTGCACCTGCACTTCAGCGATGATGAAGGCTGGCGGGTAGAAATGCCCTCCCTGCCCGAACTGACCTCCGTAGGCAGCAAACGGGCGTATTCGGCCAATCAGAAAGAAAGCATCGTACCGTCTTACGGCTCCGGTCCATCAGCCAGTAACACGTCCGGCACCGGGTTTTACAGCAAAGCCGACTTCGTGGAAATCCTCCGGTACGCCAACGACCGGCACATAAACGTGATTCCTGAAATTGAATCGCCCGGCCACGCCCGTGCCGCCCTGCGGGCAATGGATGCCCGCTATGAGCGACTGATGAAAACGGGCAATAAAGCCGAAGCCGAGCGGTATCTGCTCCGCGACCTGACCGATAAATCCACTTACCGGTCGGTACAGGGCTGGAATGATAACGTAATCGACGTGTCGCTGCCGTCGGTGTATACGTTCATGGAGCGCGTAGCCGACGATTTGCGGGCCATGTACAAAGAAGCCGGTGCGCCTTTGAATACGATTCATTACGGGGGCGATGAAGTACCGAAAGGCGTGTGGGAGAAGTCACCCTCCGCGCAGAAGTTAATGGCCGGAAATGCCTCTATCAAAACAACCCAGGATTTGTGGGAGTACTACTTCGGCAAACTGGACAAGGCCCTCAAAAGCCGGGGTCTGTACCTGTCGGGCTGGGAGGAAATCGGGCTGACGAAAGCCATGAAGAATGGCCGGTCCATATGGGTGCCGAACCCGGTGTTTGCCAACAGGAATTTCCACGTAAACGTCTGGCAAAACAGTCCGGGGTCCGGGGCGGAGGACCTCGCCTACCGGCTGGCCAACGCGGGGTACAAGGTCATCCTGACCCCCGTTACGCATTTCTACCTTGATTTAGCCTACAACACCTCGTCCGAGGAGCCGGGTCAATACTGGGGTGGCTACGTGGACATCGACAAGCCGTTTTATTTTATCCCGTTCGATTACCTGCGCAACTTAAAGGATGACAAAACCGGCAAACTCTTCCCGGCATCGGCCATCAAAAGCCGGGAACCGCTTACGGCAGCGGGCCGGGCAAACATCGTGGGTATCGAAGCCCCCCTGTGGTCGGAGAAGATTCTGAGTCCCGATCAGCTGGAATACAAACTGCTGCCTAAGTTGCTTGCCGTAGCCGAACGGGCGTGGGCCAAAGACCCCGCCTGGGCTATCGAGACCAACACCGCCCAAAGCGACCAACTATACAGCCGGGCCTGGTCGGACTTTGTCCATACGCTATCAGAGCGGGAACTGCCCCGGCTGGATACGTACGCGGGCGGTTTTCAGTACCGCATCCCCACGGCAGGTGCTAAAGTAACGTCGGGAAAACTGGCGGCCAATGTTCAGTTACCCGGCATGACCATCCGCTACACTACAGACGGCACCGAACCCACGGCTACCAGCCCGGTGTATACGGAGCCGATTGCTGCCACGGGCACTATCAAACTGAAAGTGTTCAACAAAGCAGGCCGGTCGGGACAAACGACAACAATCGTGAATTAGGTTAAAGTAGACGTACGGAAAAGGAATTAGACATTGAAAGACACAGCCTTATACTTCTGTCTCAAGTAGTTCATTGGGAGTACAGTGAATTACCTTTTGTCCTCCCGACGCAGGAGGGATCTTAAATAGCAGACCCGTTGAGATCCCTCCTGCGTCGGGAGGACAAAATCCGTCGAGTGGCATCTACAGTAGCATGTAGGCTGGATGCAGGGCTGACGTGACCATCAACTCAGAAAAACATATCCCCTGCCAGCCGGAAGGTGTTGCAGTGGGCCTCCACAATATCGGTCAGGCGGGGGGAGTAGCCGCCCCCCATCGACACCACCAGGGGGAGGTTATTTTTGATGGCCTGCTCAAACACGAACCTGTCCCGCGTTTTGCACCCATCCCGGCTCACGGCTAGTTTGCCCAGCCGGTCCGATTCCAGAATATCGACCCCCGACACGTAAAAGAGGAAGTCGGGCTGTACGCGCTGAATCAGGCCGGGCAGGGTATCGTATAACCGATTGAGGTACGCATCATCGGCCATACCCGTAGGCAGTTCGATATCCAGGTCCGACTGCTCTTTTTTGAGTGGGTAGTTATCTTTCCCGTGCATACTAAAGGTAAACACGCGGGGTTCCTGCTGAAACATGACCGCCGTTCCGTTCCCCTGATGCACATCCAGGTCGATGACCAGAATTTTATTGGCCTGACCCGTTTCCAGCAGGTAATGCGCGGCTACTCCCACATCGTTGAGCATACAAAAACCCTCGCCCCTATCCGGAAACGCGTGGTGCGTACCACCGGCCACGTTCATACTCACGCCATCCCGCCGGGCAATCTGCGTACCGTCGATAGTTCCCTGGGTAATAATCCATTCCCGGTCAATCAGTTCGGGGGTTAACGGAAACCCAATCCGGCGCATCATGGCGGGGTCTACCGTGCCGTTTTTCAGAGCGCGTACGTACTCAGGGGTGTGAACACCCAGTACCCACCGGTCATTCACCGGGGCCGGGGCAAAGAAATTAGCCTCCGTACAGGTGCCTTCGTAGAGCAACTGTTCCTGAATCAATTCGTACTTGAGCATGGGGAACCGGTGCCCTTCGGGTAATCGTAACCGGTACACGGGTGAGAACGCAATCTGAAGCATGGAGCAATAAAATCGGGGTACCTACTGGCAAATCAGTTTTCCCGTTGGATAAGGATACGCCTGGGTTAACGACCCGTTTGGGCGTTCTGTTACTAATTGGCCCTGTTTGTTCGTTGAGGAGATTCACCCTATTCGATTAACTTAACTTGTATGAAAACAGCCATTATCACCGGAGGTGGGCAGGGCATTGGCCGGGTCGTTACGCAGTACTTACTCACGCACGGCTATCGGGTAGCCATTTGGGAAGCCGATACGGAAGCCTTGTCGGAACTACGCGAAGCATTCAAAGCCTCATCATCCAAACTCCTCTTTATTTCCTGCGATGTGTCCAGTGAAAACAACGTCCGTAAAGCCGTTGAACAGACAGTCAGTCAATTTGGGCAAATCGATACGCTGATCAATAATGCAGCCATCATGATCGAAAGGCCCCTCGACAAGCTAACGAGTGAAGAATGGAATCGGGTGATTGGCACTAACTTAACCGGGGCTTTCCTGTGCGCCAAACATACAGCACCGCACCTGGCTAATCAGAAAGGGAGTATCATCAATATGTGCTCGACGCGGGCCTTCCAGTCGGAACCGGACACCTTTGCGTACTCGGCCAGTAAAGGCGGCCTACTGGCACTGACCCACTCGCTGGCCATCAGTTTAGGCCCCGATGTTCGGGTCAATGCCATTAGCCCCGGCTGGATCGACGTGTCCGCCCTAAAGAAAAAGGGGAAAGCAAAAGCCGAAGAACAGAGTCCGGAGGATCACCTCCAGCATCCGGCAGGGCGCGTGGGTCAGGCCGACGATGTAGCCCGTATGATTCTGTTTCTGATTGCCCCGGAAAACAGTTTTATTACCGGCCAGAACTTCACGGTCGATGGGGGCATGACCCGCAAAATGATTTACGTGTAATAGCCACACATCGCCATCTGGTAACTGACGTTCACCTGATTGCCCACTCTAACAAAGGTTGACCCTTTACTAAAGTGGGCAATCAGGTATTTCCCCCTGAAAGCAAGGCGCTGAAATTGCCCGGGCGTACCGTTTCGGTTGCGCACAGGAGCCGATGAGCGGTGCCATTCCTCCTGGCAAGCGCGGAAAACCAGGTCAATTTTCTCTCTAAAAGATTATATTTGATCGATTTAGATGAACGCAGGAGTGCTCCTTTTTTAAGCGTGTAGACGTAGCCAGGAATGCCTCCTGAAAAATTAGTTTTGGGCCAGTACGATTCCATTTTTTTGATCACCCTATGAAACGACGAAACTTTCTTCAGACAGCAGCCGTAGCGGGCACTATTCCCCTTTGTGGCTCGCCAATAGCCCCAACCTTGGCCGCTCGTAAAACACCGGATTTGTCAGCCCGGGAACAGGACGCCATTGCCACGGCTTTAGGAAAAAAAGGTACTTACAACGAGGCCCAGGCAACTTATTCAGTGCCACTACCTCGAAATGATCTGACAGTAACCGTTAAAGGGGATCCGGTACCCATTCCGTTCGGCTTCGGGGGGTGGGTAGCCTTCAAGAAGACACTCGATGGTAAGCAAACGGTGATGATGAGCGATACCGTGCTGCTCGAATCCGAAGTTAATTCGCTAATCGACGCCACCCACGCGGCCGGGCTGGAAGTGGGGGCTATTCATAACCACTTTTTCTACGAACAACCGCGTATTTTTTACATGCACTTGCATGGCATGGGCGATGCGGCTGATCTGGCTAAGAAATATGCCCAGGCCATCCGCAACACGAAGTTGTTTCCAGCTAATCAACCCGTGGCAGTTGCTCCCACGAGCGCACCAGCCCAGAGCGGCAACAGTGCAACACCGGCATCGGGGCCGCAAACAGGTAAAGCGCTTTTCGATGTATCCGTGCTGGATGAACTCGTTAAGTACAGGGGGGTCACTAACGGCCCAACGTACAAGTACACCGTCGGACGGGAGGATGTACAGATTGTGGCGATGGGGGCAGCAATGACCGCTGCGATTGGCTTGAACTCGTGGGCCTCATTTGCAGGCAAACAGGATGCGGCTCATATCGCGGGTGATATTGCCATGCTGGAAGAAGAAGTTAACGAGGTGATAAAGGCCTTGCGCAGCCATAATCTGGAAGTGGTTGCCCTGCACCATCATATGCTGGGCGAACAGCCTCGTACCGTGTTTCTTCACTATTACGGTCGTGGTCCTGCTGTCGATCTGGCCAAAGGCTTCCGGGCGGCTCTGGACCGGTTGGGGAAAGGAAAAACAAGTGGTCAACACTAATTGATTGCTGTTTTGAAAAGCTACTGATAATCGGGTGTTTCTACTGCTACAGCGAGTTGGCACATCGTTGTCCTTTCGAGGCAATTGTCTATAAACCAATCTGATTCAGTAACCCAGTTACGGGAAGTATGTAGCAGCAGCAACTTCCCGGAATTTGGCATCCAATTCCCGGGAAGTTGTGCTGTCTGGCCCGCTTTTGTGGTGACGCTATCCCGTAATCCCTCCTTCCACGTACTTTTTGACTAGCTTTCTCCCGTGCTGTAACAACGTCGCGTGGTGTCCAGCGAACAGGTCAATACTACACGGAGCTGCTCACGATCATCTTCAGTGCAATAAGCTTTCCTGGACAACCGATCACGCTAATCCAGATCCGAATCAGGGCTTAACCAAATCACCTTTTGCTCAGGAACGTGGTCCTGACCTAAAATAGCTTTGTATAAGTCAGGACGGCGGGCCTGGCGGTAGCGGTAGCCACCCGCCTGCTGTAATTTCGCTGGTGTACACACCCCCAACGCAATATCATCACCCAACACACGGCATTCAGCGATCACATCCCCAAACGGGTCAATGATCATGGAACACCCATTTTTCAATTGGTCATCATCCAGACCAATGGGATTGGAAAATACCACGTAGATACCATTATCATAAGCCCGGGCGGGTAACCACTTCATCAACCAGGCACGCCCTTTCATGCCATCAAACTCCAGGCGTAGGGAGGTGGGGTCAGTCAACCGGTTTTGCCAAAGAAGCGGATCGGCAAAGCCAGCACCCGGACGGGTAGAAGGCGTTAACATCGTGACGTGAGGCATGAAAATAATTTCGGCCCCTAACAAGGCCGTGGCCCGCACATTTTCTACCACATTGTTATCATAACAAATCAGAATACCACATTTCCAGCCTAACAAATCAAAGACCACATACTGATCACCGGGCAGCAGATGGGGGTTGATAAAGGGGTGTAATTTGCGGTATTTGGCCAGTAAACCGGTCTTATCCACGCATACGTAGGCTTTGAATAGTTGATCGTCATGATCCTTCTCAAACAATCCTGCCAGGATGACAATATCATGGGCCTGGGCAATTTGAATGAGTTGCTGAATACTGTCCCCTTCGGGAATAACTTCAGCCATGTCCAGCAACGCTGGCCTGGATAAATGCCGGGCGAAGGTGTAGCCCGTAATTGAGCACTCATGGAAAGCAATGACGTTCGCGCCCTGTTGAGCCGCTTTTTCCGCCAATCGGTTAATCACTTGCAGGTTATAAGCTTTATCCCCACTGGCATTCTCAAACTGAGCCGTGGCAATGGTCAGGTTTTGCATAGGTCTCTATAGCAAAAAGACATAAAAATAAATACATGATGAATTTGATTCCAGTGGGTGCGCTGCCAGTTCAGGATACGAATTAACAGGTAGCTTCTCAAAGTGCCCCCTGCTTTATTTCCTCCACCACCGCCGGGTCCAGCAGGGTGCTGGTGTCGCCCAGGTTGGCCGTATCACCCTCGGCAATTTTGCGCAGGATACGGCGCATGATTTTACCGGAACGCGTTTTAGGTAGTCCACTCACAAACTGAATTTTATCGGGCTTGGCAATTGGGCCAATGACCCGGCTTACGGTTGCCAGAATATCCCGCTTGGTTAGTTCGGCATCGTGGCCGGCCGGCTGCTCATCATCCGTAATGACATAGGCGTATATGCCCTGTCCTTTTATGTCGTGCGGGTAGCCAACTACCGCACTCTCCACCACACCGGTGTGCATGTTGATGGCGTTTTCCACTTCGGCGGTGCCAATCCGGTGGCCCGATACATTCAAGACATCATCCACACGGCCGGTGATACGGTAGTAGCCATCTTCATCCCGCAGACAACCGTCGCCGGTGAAGTAAAGTCCCGGATAAGTAGCGAAATACGTTTGGCGGCATCGTTCGTGGTCACCGTAGGTGGTACGCAAAATCCCCGGCCAGGGAAACTTGATGCAGAGATTGCCACTTACGCCATTTCCTTCAATTTCTTTCCCGTTTTCATCCACTAGTATCGGCTGAATACCTGGCAATGGCAGGGTAGCATAGGTAGGTTTGGTTTTGGTGACCCCCGCAATCGGTGAAATCAGGATGCCCCCCGTTTCCGTTTGCCACCAGGTATCCACAATGGGGCAACGGTTTCTACCGATATTGTCGTCGTACCAGTGCCAGGCTTCTTCATTGATGGGTTCACCCACGGAACCCAGTACCCGCAGGCTGCTCAGGTTGTGGTTCTTCACGTAATTCAGCCCCATACCCATCAGTGATCGGATAGCGGTAGGCGCGGTGTACAGAATATTAACCTTGTGCTTATCAACAATTTCCCAGAACCGCCCGGCATCCGGAAAGGTGGGGATGCCTTCAAAAATAAGCGACGTAGCCCCGCAGGCCAGCGGCCCGTACACGATGTAACTATGGCCGGTAATCCAGCCAATGTCGGCGGTGCAGAAAAAGACTTCTTTCTCCTGATACTGGAACACGGTTTTGAATGTGTAGGCCGTGTACACCATATACCCCCCGCAGGTATGCACTACCCCTTTGGGCTTGCCCGTGCTGCCGGATGTGTACAGGATAAAGAGCATGTCTTCGGCGTCCATTTCCTCGGCGGGGCAATCAGCGGTCACATGCTTGAGTTCCTGCTCCCACCAGATATCCCGCCCTTTCAGCATCGCTACCGGGGTGCGGGTGCGGGTTAGCACAATCACTTTTTGTACGCTTGGGCAACCGATCAGGGCATCGTCGACGGTGCTTTTCAGTGGAATCTCTTTATTGCCCCGGTACGCGCCATCGGCCGTTACGACTACTTTACACTGGGCATCGTTGATCCGGTCGGCAATACTCTGGGCCGAGAAACCCCCGAACACTACTGAGTGAACGGCTCCAACACGGGCGCAGGCCAGTACAGCAATGGCCAGTTCGGGCACCATGGGCATGTAGATACAGACGCGGTCGCCTTTCACTACCCCATTTCGTTTCAGCACATTGGCAAACCGGCATACCTGATCGTGGAGCATCCGGTAGGTCAGCGTAACGCCCGTTTCGGAGGGATCGTTGGGTTCAAAGATTATAGCGGGCTGATCACCCCGCTCGTCGAGGTGACGGTCAAGACAATTTTCCGTAATGTTGAGTTTACCCCCCTGAAACCATTTTATGTCGGGTTCGGTAAAGTTCCATTGCAGGGTTTTGGTCCAGGGTTTGCGCCACAGGAATTCCTGCGCAATTTCGGCCCAGAACGCTTCGGGGTCAGTGACACTCTTCTGATAAGCAGTCTGGTAGTCGTCAGGGGTCTGAATATGCATGAGTCAATAAGCAATAAGAAGAAGCGAATTACTAAATAATGCCGTAAAAAGTAAAGTTTACCTGCTAACTGGGATTAAATCAGTAGGGTATTCGGTTAACTTTGGCGTGGTTCAGACACCCGAATCCGTTGGCTAAAGCCTACCGGCGATCTGTAAAAAAGGAAAGGCTACATTTGGTATATAAATCAACAGGCTGTGATAAAAATAACGGTTACCCTGATTCTTTTTTTCCTCTTTCTCAGCACCAGACCCGGCAACGGCCAGTCTCCAGCAGTGCCTGCAATGGTTGGTCCCGAAAAAGGAGCGCTGGTCATTGTTGGCGGAGGGGCTATGGGACCCGAAATCTGGAACCGATTCGTTGACCTGGCAGGTGGTCCGGCTGCGGCCAACATCATCATTATTCCCACGGCGGGCGAAGACTCCTCGGCTGACTCGGCCCCCCGCGAAAAAGAAAAACTGACCAGCCTGGGCGTTAAGAACATCACCATCCTGCACACCCGCGACCCCAGGGTAGCCAATCAGGAATCGTTCGTGGCACCCATTCGCAGTGCCACGGGCATCTGGTTTGTAGGCGGGCGGCACTGGCGGCTGGCCGATTCCTACCTGAATACGCTGGCCCATAAAGAGTTCAACACATTGCTTAGTCGCGGGGGTGTTATTGGCGGCACCTCGGCGGGAGCAACGATATTGGGTTCGTTCATGGTTCGGGGCGATACCAAAGGCAACTCAATCATGATTGGCGACCACACGCAGGGGCTGGATTTCATTCATAACGTCACCATCGACCAGCACGTGATGCGCCGAAACCGCCAGTTCGACCTCATCGACGTGATTAAAAGCCGCCCGGAGTTGCTGGGTATTGCCATCGACGAAGGGACGGCCATTGTGGTTCAGCAAAACACGTTCGAGGTGATCGGGGCTTCCTATGCCGGTATTTACGAAGCGGGGCAGATTGCCAATAGCGCAAAATTCCCTTCCGGTCAAAATAGCAGCGGGGGTCCTTTCTATTACCTGGGAAAGGGGCAGAAATTCGATTTACAAACCAGAAAGCCCCTTCCCAACCAGCCCGTACGCCCCGCAGAGCCGGCAAAATGACCCCGTTTACGACGCAGTCGAATTTCAAGTCCGGCTCCAGCGTCGCTGTGGCTATTCGTTGACGCAATGCAGCGCTCCTGACAGACAGATTATAAAACCGTTGACAATTTTTCCGGCCCTGTTCCTGTTATTGAGACAATTACGGTTGTATATTGAGTAGTGTTACACCGTACAAATCAATTTTGCCATGAATGACCTGGTTCGATATAATAGCTTCGAAGAGTTGAAAGCCAGTTCCGACGGTATCGATACAGACGTCGACAACGTGAAGGAGCGTCATAAGCGGTTTGCCGAAGCTATGCGTTTATGGAGAGATGAGTACCTCCGGTCCAAGGCCCCGTCAGACCAGAACCCGTCCGTAACTATAAGTACGGTGTATGGATTACAGCACTAGTCTCCGTCACATTTGCCATGTACTCAATGAAAATGCTGTAGAATATATGGTAATTGGCGACACCGCCGTGGCGTTTTATGGGTACTACCGGCCATCGACAGACTTAGCCGGAAAGGTTATCGCAAAGCCAGACTTCGATCTTTGGTATAACCCAACCTACGAAAACTACTATCATTTACTCGATGCCATAGAGCAGCTCGGCAAGGATGTATCGGCGCATAGGGAAGAGCAGCAACCCGACCCCAGGAACGCTTTCTTCAAACTATCATTTGATGCGTACACGCTTGATCTTCTGCCAAGAATAAAGTCCCCATTACCATTCTGGTCGTCTTTCAAAAGAAGAGCGTTTTTCGAATCGGAAGGAGTTCACATTTCTTTCTTAAGCCTGGAAGATTTGATCCGGGATAAAGAAATAGACCCTAGGCCGCAGGACTTGGATGATAGTCAACAGTTGAAAAGGCGATAGTTCTCATCACGCGGGCAAACAAACCAAAATAACCGATCCTCAACCGGCCCGTACGCCCCGCAGAGCCAGCAAAATAAATTAGTGATTAACCAATTCGCTCACCGAACGTTGTATACGCTACAATGGCGATAACAGGGAGTGAATATGATGCAGTGGTAGTTGGGTCTGGTCCAAACGGGTTGAGCGCAGCCATAACGTTACAGCATGCCGGACTTTCTGTATTGGTACTGGAAGCCAAAAACACCATTGGTGGCGGGCTGCGTTCGGCGGAGTTGACCCGACCCGGCTTTGTTCACGATATTTGCTCGGCCATTCATCCGCTGGCCGTTGGTTCCCCTTTTTTCAGAAGCCTTCCCCTAGACCAGCACGGTCTGGAATTTATTAATCCGCCGCTGTCAGCCGCTCACCCGTTTGATGGCGGCACCGCAGCCGCCCTCTACCAGTCGCTGACCAAACGGCCCGGTCGCTGGGTGCCGATGCGCAGGCTTACCGGGCGCTGATGGAACCTATTGTGCAGCACTGGCCGACAATGGCGGCTGATATTCTTGGCCCACTCCGAATCCCGAAACACCCGCTGGACATGGCCGCTTTTGGCCTGGATGCCATTCCCCCGGTTACCCATCTGGCAAAGCGTTTTACGACCAAAGAGACCCGTGGTCTGCTGGCCGGAATGGCCGCCCACAGCATACAGCCATTGACCAATCTGACCACTTCGGCGATTGCCCTGGTGCTGCTGACCGCCGGACATTTACACAACTGGCCCATTCCCAAAGGCGGTTCGCAAACCATTGCCAACGCACTGGCGGCTTATTTTCGGTCGCTGGGTGGCACCATCGAAACCAGCCATAATGTCGATTCACTCCGGGATATTCCACCCACGAAGGCTATCCTGTTCGACATTACGCCAAAACAATTGCTGCACATTGCCGGAGAGCCGGCTCTCAACGCTTTACCGGAAGCAGCTGGAGCGGTATCGCTACGGCATGGGGGTTTTTAAGATTGACTGGGCCCTGGATGGCCCCATACCATTTACGGCTCCCGAATGCCAGCAGGCCGGAACAATTCATCTGGGCGGCACATTGGAAGAGATTACGGCTGCCGAGCAGGCCACGTCGTCCGGGAAGCATCCGGAGAATCCGTTCGTATTACTGGCGCAGCAAAGCCGGTTCGATGCCAGCCGTGCTCCGGCCGGAAAGCACACAGCCTGGGCGTACTGCCACGTACCCAATGGGTCGACGGTTGATTGTACGGATATGATTGAAAAACAGGTGGAACGGTTCGCGCCGGGTTTCCGCGACCGGATTCTGGCCCGGCATACCATGAACACCCGGCAAATGGAAGCCTATAATGCCAACTACATCGGGGGCGACATCAACGGGGGGATCATCGACATCGGGCAACTGTTTACCCGGCCCGGTTATCAGTCTGTCGCCCTACAAAACGTCGGACCCGGATTTGTTCATCTGCTCCTCCTCTACCCCACCGGGTGGCGGGGTACACGGCATGTGTGGGTACCACGCAGCCCGAACCGCGCTCCGCGACCGATTCGGGCTGCCGGTTTCTATCCCTTTGTCAACGGGCTAACGTCCGCTAAACAAGGACGGCTTTTAAAATCTGGTCCATAATCAACCGGCCGTCGGTATTACCCAGCGCCGGATCGGCCGCCCGCTCGGGGTGGGGCATCATACCAAATACGTTCTTGCTTTTATTGGTTACACCCGCAATGTTTTCCAGACTCCCGTTCGGATTGGCGGCCTGGGTAATGGCACCGGTTTCGTCGCAATACCGGAACAGCACCTGCTGGTTATCGTTCAGGGCTTTCAGCGTGTCGGCATCGGCAAAATAGCGGCCTTCGCCGTGCGCCATTGGTATCTTATAAGCAGGCCGGTCCAGGCCGGCCGTCAGCAGGGCGTCTGACGATTGAGGAGTTAGGTAAATGTTCTTGCAGATATACTGCTGATTGGCGTTCCGGAGCAATACACCCGGCACCAGCCGGGCTTCGGCCAGCACCTGAAATCCGTTGCAGATACCCATCAGATACCCACCCCGATTAGCATGGGCAATCACTTCGTTCATAATGGGCGAAAACCGGGCTACGGCCCCCGTACGCAGGTAATCACCATACGAGAAGCCTCCGGGCAGAATAATAAAATCGCACCCCTGCAAATCGTGGTCTTTGTGCCAGAGTTTAACAACGTCCTGGTCCATCAGTTCCAGGGCATCAACTGCATCCTGATCGCAGTTGGAACCGGGAAAAACAACAACGCCAAATTTCATAGTATCAAAAGAGCGAAAGCGTGAAAAAGCGATGAGCCGCGTACCGGCTAACGAGGTAGCATTTTGCCCGCTCGTTTTTCATCCATGGGCAAAGTTACTTCACTTCGAGGGATGTTCCGTTATTCATTGTGGCTTTTCCCCGCTCAAAGGTCAGGTCAATGCGGCCCAGGTTAATACCCGCAAAGCCAACCTGATTGATCCAGATGGGTTGTCCGTCCAGGTTATTGGCCACCACGGGGGCATCCAGAAAGGTGTGCGTATGGCCACCAATGATCAGGTCGATGTTCCGGGTTTTACCAGCCAGTACCACATCGGACACCTTCGGTTCGTTATCATACTTGTAGCCAAGGTGCGACAGGCAGATGACGTAATCACACGGTCTCTTCGCTGCGTAGTTTCGCGGCTGTGTCGTTGCCGATTTCGATTGGGTCGAGGTATTTGGTTTCCCGGTAGGCATCTTTAGGAATCAGGCCTTCGGGTTGAATGCCCAGCCCGAACACGCCCACCCGAATGCCATCTTTCTCGAAAACCTGCCAGGGCTTCGTTCTTCCGTCGAGTACCGTATTTTTGAAAGTCGTAGTTGGCAATCAGGAGCGGGAACGTAGCTTTCCCGAACTGCGTCACCATGTTGTCGATGCCGCCGTCGAAATCGTGATTACCAATGGTACCGGCATCGTAACCCAGTCGGTTCATGGCCAGAATTTCGGGTTCGCCCTTGTACAGGTTAAAGTACGGCGTTCCCTGAAAAATATCACCCGCGTCGAACAGGAGCGAGTTAGGGGTTTCCTGCCGGATTTTCTGGATGAGCGTGGCCCGCCGGGCTACTCCCCCTTTCCCCGCATTCCGACTGCCGTCCATCGGAAAAGGGTCCAGCCGACTATGGACATCGTTGGTGTGGAGGATGGTCAATACGGATTTTTTACTGGTTACTTTATTACCAAGTACATCCGGTGCCACCGCACCAATAACGGCGGCTGTACCCAGCACTTTGAGAAACTGGCGTCTATTCGATGCTAATGCGTCCATCAGAAACGGGAGTAATGGGTTGACCGGATTTGCCCTGCTGCCGGAAATAGTCGATCAGGGCATCCCGGATAAGGTAGTTTATGTTCTCTCGCCGAACGGCATTCTTCAGAAAATCGGCATTGTCGCCCCCGTCGGCAATATAATCGCTCATGGCAACGGTATATGTTTCGTTCGGCTGGAGCGTTCGGCCATTGGCAAACGTAACCGACTGTACTTTACCCTCGTGGATTTTAGCCCGCAACCCACCCACCACCAGCTTGTTGCCAGCCGAAAAGTGATTGAGCAACTGGTACAGCATATCGCCGGTGAGGGTCAGTACCACCAATTGATTATCAAACGGCATTACCTCAAAAACGGAGCCGGTCGTGATGTTGCCTTCGGGCAGGTTACTCCGGATACCACCAAAGTTGAGGTGCGAAACATCAACCGGTTTGCCGTAGCGCTGGGCAGCCTGTTGCAGCAGGGCATCGGTCAGTAAATCATTCAGCGGGCCATTGGGCTGGCCTTTTTCAATCCGGCCGGTTGTGCGGGTCAGCACCTCGTTCATGGTCCGGTTTAGCCCCTGCCGGTACGGCTGCAGAAAATTGGCTACACTCGTGTCGGCAGCAGCCGTCAGGGAATCAACTCCAATTCGGTTAGCCGTTCGACTGGCGAGGTGATAGCCGGAATGACAGGCCGACAGACCTGCCAGGGCAACCAGCAATAAATAGTTCTTCATACGTGTCTGCAAGTTCGGAAACTCCCGGCAATCTTGTCGTACTAACGGGGCAAAAAGGAAGGATCCACTGAAATGGCTTACAGTATTTTTCCCGGTTTGATCGGCAGGGCAACTGTTGTATGATGGGGCAGGTAACTCACTTTGCGTGTCCGACCGAATCCGCCAAAACCCACCTGCAAATTGAGCAGCCCCCCCGAAAAAGGCTTTGCGTTCAGAATAGGGCTGTACGATACTTTCGTTCGTACAAACAGGAAGCTATCGTCCGAATGGTCGGGTTTACGAGACTTATCACCCAGCTTAATATCAAACACCACGCCAGCGGTAGGCATGTGGCTCACCAGCGATAGGCCTTTATACCGTTCATCGTTGCGGTCTCGTGCGGCCAGGTCGAGCAGCAAATAGCCGACATACGGCATTAGACGGGTACGGGGTGCATCGAGTACCACCTGCCCCAGCCCCACCTCCAGCAGCCTGGGCCTGACGGGTAAATCCTTATCCCAGGTCTGATTCTGATGGGAGAACCCCGCCCGAAGCGTACCCGCGTACAAAGTCGGATGCACCATCAGAATCGTTTGTCGGAGGGCGATATCGATGCCGAACGCAATTCCCCCCACCGGGCTGAATGTTTGTGTCAATGGCCCGGTGGCCAGAATACCCCCCCCGCCAACGAACAGCCCAAAACCGATTTTCGAGGAATGATACGTGGTCAGTAAATCCGGCACATCGTGCAGTCGTTGGACAATTTGTTTTTCCCAGCGTTCGAGTGCCTGTACATCGTCTCCCCCGCCCGTTTCGGCCCGGAACCGGTTTACTTCATCGCCCAGTTCGGAATTGGTCAGGTATTCTATTTGCCGGGCCCGTTGTTTAAACCGCCGGTCGAATCCGAAGGGCAATCAATTTGGCTTTCATCTGGCGGGTATGCACCTCTACCAGATCGAACAGGACCTGATTATACACCAGCGTCCGTTCATTCTGCGCCGTTTTCGATACCCACGACATGTTCCGGAACATGAGACAAAACGATTCGATGACCGGCTGACCAAACAGCGAGGTGGGGTGTACTTCGTAACCTATCTGATAATAAAACTCGGAGCCCCCCAGGCCGGGCTGGGTTGGCGAGTGGAAATCCGACAATTGCAACCGGCGGGTGGCGCTCCAGTGCAGCGTGTCAATCGTTACCTGCGCCAGGGCAGGCAAGGGCAACAACAGCAGCAGGTAGAGTAGCGGTTTCATAAAAAAAGAGTGTAAAGGCTATAACAGATCGTCGGGTAAGTGTGTGAAACCGGGCAATACCGGTTCGCCGGTTATGGGTTCCGAAAACGGTTTTAGTTCCTGCACCGTTTCGGGCCCCCGGCGGGTGGCCGGATTTAGCGGGAACATCATGGTACAGTGTCGTTTCCTTGTTCAATACTAACAATTTTTACGCAAAAAAGCGCGGTTCCGTTGCCGGAACCGCGCTTTTTACAATGAAGAATGTAGCGTGAATAGTGAAGAATAAAAATAATCTGTTCTTCACTATTCACGCTACATTCTTCAGTTCCTTAATACCGGTACATATCCGATTTGAATGGACCTTCCACCGCTACACCAATGTAATCGGCTTGCTCCTTCTCGATGGTTTCGAGTTTGGCACCTACGTGCGCCAGGTGCATGGCCGCTACTTTCTCGTCAAGAATTTTAGGCAGTACATACACCTTGTTTTCGTACTTATCCGAGTTGGCCCACAGCTCAAGCTGTGCCAGCGTCTGGTTAGCAAACGAACACGACATCACAAAGCTGGGGTGACCCATGGCGCAACCGAGGTTTACGAGACGGCCTTCGGCCAGCACGATAATCTCTTTGCCGTCAATCTCGTACATGTCCACCTGCGGTTTGATCTGACTCTTGGTGTTGCCGTAGGCTTTGTTCAGCCACGCCATGTCGATTTCGTTGTCGAAGTGACCGATGTTACAAACCACCGCTTTGTCTTTCATCAGACGGAAGTGCCGCTCTTTGATGATATTCAGGTTGCCGGTTGCCGTAACGAAGATGTTGGCGCGGGGAGCGGCCTCGTCCATTGGCACTACTTCATAACCGTCCATGGCGGCCTGCAAGGCACAAATCGGGTCGATTTCGGTAACTAATACCCGAACACCCACGCCCCGCAGCGACTCAGCCGAGCCTTTGCCTACGTCGCCATATCCGGCTACAACGGCCACTTTACCGGCCATCATCAAATCCGTAGCCCGACGGATAGCGTCGACCAGTGATTCGCGGCAACCGTACTTGTTGTCAAATTTCGACTTGGTTACGGAGTCATTTACGTTGATGGCAGGCAGGTGCAGCGTACCGTTTTTCATGCGCTCATACAGGCGGTGAACGCCCGTAGTCGTTTCTTCCGACAGCCCTTTGATGTTCTGAATCAGCTCAGGATACTCGTCGAATACCATGTTGGTCAGGTCGCCACCATCGTCAAGAATCATGTTGAGGGGCTGACGGTCTTCGCCGAAGAACAGCGTTTGCTCGATGCACCAGTTGAACTCTTCTTCGTTCATGCCTTTCCAGGCGTACACTGGAATCCCGGCGGCCGCAATAGCCGCAGCGGCATGGTCCTGCGTCGAGAAAATATTACACGACGACCAGGTAACATCAGCGCCCAGTTCTACCAGTGTTTCAATGAGAACGGCCGTTTGAATCGTCATGTGCAGGCAGCCAGCAACGCGTGCTCCCTTTAGGGGCTGCGACGGACCAAATTCAGCACGAAGGGCCATCAGACCCGGCATTTCGGCTTCAGCAAGTTTGATTTCCTTGCGGCCCCACTCGGCCAGGGCGATGTCCTTAACTTTGTAGGGGACGTAGGTTGATGTTTGCATAGAACAATTTGAAATTTACAGTTTTCGATTTGATTCAGCACGCTTACTACCTATCGACGTACAATTTTCGAACCAGCGTGCATTCTTAGTAAAGTACAAAAATAAGCAGTACTGCTTAGAATCCCTACACGAATCAGCATTCCTTTATCGAATGGATACGGCTGATTCCGTACATTGCGCCAAAAAAGATGGCTACCTCTGTGAACGCCCTATCCGTTATACCCTACTCCCCCGAATACCAGCCCGATTTCAAGCGCCTGAATGTAGCCTGGATCAGCGCGTTGTTTGCCCTGGAACCACACGACCTGGAACAACTGGATCATCCGGAAATCCACATCCTCCCCAACGACGGGGCTATTTTCCTGGCCCGGCAAGATGGTGAGATTGTGGGTACGGTGGCTATGATTAAAACCGGGGAGGGTGAATTTGAACTGGCTAAAATGTCGGTAACACCCGCCATGCAGGGCCGGGGTGCGGGCAACCTGCTGGCCCTGGCCGCCATTGCGTATGCCCGTCAGCAGAACGCCCGGGTTGTGTGGCTCGAATCGAACCGCAAGGCCGAGGCCGCCCTGCGACTTTACGAACGCGTAGGTTTTCGGGAAGTCCCCCTCATTCCCTCGCCCTACGCCCGGGCCGATGTTCGGATGGAGATGATACTGTAATTGCAGCTTCTACGGGTTCTCTATTTCAGGTAAGGCTTCACGACCTTGGTCCACCGCTCGTAGCCAGCCGGGAGCATATGCAGGCTATCCTGCCGGAACAGTTCGGGAACGGGTTGCCCGTTGGGCTGAAGCATAACCGGCCGAATATCCACAAACCGGGCCTTTTTCTGTTTGGCCAGATACGCTTTGATGAGCCGGTTGGCCGTATCGTTCTCTGCGAAGTGCTTCCGGCGCGATGGGCTGGGCTTTATCGCAATAAAGACGAACGGAACCCGGGGTAATTTCTGGCGTACGTACTCAAAAAGCGTAACAAACCGCTCGAACGTTTGCTGGCCGGTTTGCCCGGCGGCAATGTCGTTCTCGCCCGCGTACAGCACAACCTGCCGGGGGTTATAAGGAATAATAACCCGGTCGACATACCGCATGACATCGCTCAGCTGAGACCCGCCGAACCCACGATTCAACACGGGTTTGCCCGGAAAGTCCGCTGCCAGACTGCTCCAGAACCGAATGGACGAACTGCCCGTGAACAGAATAGGCCTTCGGGGTGGCGGGGTAGCCGAATCGGCTTTTTCAAACGCCCTGATTTCATTTTCGAAGGGAGCATCCTGCGCGAATACGCAGAACGGGAATAGTAGTAAAAATAAACAGCGTGTCATGAATTGAATATTATTTGTACTGAAAGGCACGACCGACGTCAAACTCATGCCCGGGGCCTTTAAAATGGTCAGTTTAAACCGGCATCCGCACCACTTGTCCATTGGGCCATCCTGGCTAAAACGTAACCTTACCACCCGTTGTAAATAATAGCGTTCCGTTCTGTTTTAGTAACCGCGCCTGTACAGCCTGGTTTACCGTAACCGTATGCCCCGCAGAAACGGTCACCGCATCATTGGCCGTGGGCAGGCAGGCACAGTTCCAGGTGGCAGCATTCGACCAGTTGCCGCTTTGCACGCTGGTAATAACGCCGTTCAGGGTGATACTTTTTGTGGCCGAACACCCATTAGCCGTACCGGTTACCGAATAAACCCCGGCGGTATTGACCACGACAGAAGCCGTTGTTGCGCCGGTCGACCAGGAATAGGTGGTTGCTCCCGCTGCGGTCAGCGTAACAGCCTGCCCGCTGCTTACCGTTGTACCGGGGCTGGCCGTAATGGTTAGGGCAGGGATAGGGTTAATGGTTAGGGATATATGGGCAACCCGACTGACAGACCCATCGGTTGCGGTGACGGTGAGGGTGTAATTCGCCGGGCTATTCACGACCGGAGCCGTGAAGGCAGGACTACTGCCAGTAGCCGAAAATCCCGCAGGCTGGCTACTCCAGGTGTACGTAGTCGGGTTGAAACCGGCGGCTACAGCCGTTACACTGAAGGGGCTACCGGAACAGGTCGCCAGTGAAGTAGCCGGTTTTATGGTCACCGACGGAACAGTCACCTTACGGATACGTTGATTGTCCGAATCAGAAATGTAGAGATTACCCACTCCATCGACGGCCACACTGAACGGGTTATCCAGCAAAGCGTCTGTAGCCAATCCTCCGTCGCCACCAAAGCCGTGCGAGCCGGTACCGGCCACGGTGGTGATGATACCCGAAGTCGCTACTGTACGAATAAGATTGTTGCCATAGTCGGCGATGTAGAGATTACCGGCCCCATCCACCACCACACTGGCCGGGTTGGCCAGATTGGCAGCCGTAGCCAATCCTCCGTCGCCACCATACCCAGCGGTGCCCGTGCCGGCCACGGTGCTAACGATGCCATTAGCCGCTACTTTACGGATGCGATGGTTTCCCTGGTCGGCGATGTACAGATTACCCGCCCCATCTACCACTACTCCGGCGGTGTAGTTAAAACCCGCAGCCGTAGCCAATCCGCCATCGCCACTATAGCTGTTGGTGCCGTTACCCGCTACGGTGGAGATAAGGCCGTTAGTCGCTACTTTACGGATTCGGTGATTCTGCGAGTCGGCGATGTACAGATTACCCGTTCCATCCACCGCTATACCGGAGGGGTTATTCAGGCTGGCGGCCGTGGCGGCTCCCCCATCCCCACTAAAACCGGCGGCACCGGTACCCGCCACGGTGGTAATGATACCGTTGGTCGCAACCTTACGGATACGGTGGTTCAGCGCATCGGCAATGTACAGATTGCCTGTACCATCGATCGCCACCCCCGAGGGATTGGCCAGATTGGCATCTGTGGCGGCTCCCCCATCCCCCCCGAAGGTGAACAGACCATTGCCGGCAACGGTCGTAATAACACCCGACGCGGCTACCTTACGAATGCGCTGGTTCTGCTGGTCAGCAATGTAGAAATTGCCCGCTCCATCAAAAGCGACCCCAACGGGGTTGTACAGACTGGCGGATGTGGCGGGGCCGCCATCGCCACTAAAACCGACACTGCCGTTTCCGGCCACGGTGGTAATGATACCGCTGGTCGCGACCTTACGGATTCGGTGGTTCAGCGCATCGGCGATGTACAGATTGCCCGTACCATCGATCGCCACCCCCCAGGGAGCATACAAACTGGTTGTGGTAGCCATTCCACCATCGCCGTTGTAGATACCGATCCCATTGCCCGCTATCGTGGAGATAGTGCCACCGGCCGATACTCTACGAATACGATGGTTGCTCTGATCGGCAATGTAGAGATTACCGCTCCCATCCACCACCAGTCCGGCCGGGTTGTTCAGGCTGGTCGCATTGGCGGCACCGCCATCCCCACTATACCCAGTGGTACCATCACCGGCCACGGTCGTAATGATGCCGTTAGTCGCTACTTTACGAACGCGTTGGTTCTGCGCATCCGCGATATAGACATTGTTCGTTCCATCAACTGTCACACCAGCCGGGGCATTCAGCGTAGCGGCAGTAGCGGCTCCCCCATCGCCAGCAAAGCCAGCCGTACCCGTACCCGCCACAGTGGTGATAATGCCGTTAGTCGCCACCTTACGGATTCGGTGATTCAGCGCATCGGCGATGTACAGATTGCCCAGGCCATCTACGGCAACCCCGACAGGATTATTGAGATTGGCAGCCGTAGCGGCCGTTCCATCCCCGCCATACCCAGCGGTGCCCGTGCCGGCCACTGTGGTGATAACGCCGTTAGTCGCCACCTTGCGGATGCGATGGTTCTGCGAATCGGCGATGTAGAGGTTGCCACTTCCGTCCAGCGCCACACCGGCAGGATTGGCCAGGGTGGCGGCTGTAGCGGCTGCTCCATCCCCGCTAAAGCCATAACTGCCCGTACCCGCTACGGTGGAGATGACGCCCGACGCAGCTACTTTGCGGATGCGATGATTCTGCTGATCGGCGATGTAGAGATTACCGGCCCCATCCACCACCACACTGGCCGGGTTGGCCAGATTGGCAGCCGTAGCGGCACCCCCATCCCCCTTCAGAACTGAACCTGCCACAGTCGTGATGATTTGGGCGGAAAGCCTGCCCGGTGCGGCAATCATTACAAGCAAAAAAACAACACATAACTCCAGGATTGATGCATGGCGGAATAGAAACGTTCGATTCATCGCTGACAGAGAATAAAGGCTATGTAGATAATAGCTGTATAGTTACCAAAACTTTTCCTTACCTGTCACCCTTTCAATAGATATAATGGACAGATTACCAGATAGTCATCAATCACAGAACAGGTTTGCCGATTATACGGCACGTACCGGGTTGTTGCTCTGGTAAAATTTTGTGCTTTGTCAGAGAAACAACCCGGCCTACCCTGACGAACCTACCCTATATAAACGGCACAACCGACTCCAGACTCATGCCCCGCGAGCCTTTCACCAGCACGTGCGTATCAGTCATCGGGTTGTCCATAACCCAGTTATGGAGCGAAAATTTATCCGGAAAGTAATAGGCTTTGGGTAAATAACTGAGGGCATAGCGGATGTCTTTGCCCGCCAGAATCACTAAATCAAACTTACTGTCGGCAATGAGTTTGCCCAAAGCGGCATGTTCGGCTTCGCTTTCATTGCCCAGTTCGTACATATCGCCCAAAATCACGACCTTACGCCTGGCGGGGGTAGCCGCAAACTGGCGAATGGCAGCGGCCATGGAACTGGGATTAGCGTTGTACGCGTCCAGCAGTACGGTATTGGTGCCTTTGGCAATAACCTGCGAGCGGTTATTGGTCGGGTTATAATCCGCAACGGCGTGGCTGGCCTCTGAGGACGATACGCCAAAATAATCGCCAATGGCCAACGCAGCCAGCATATTTTCGTAATTGTATTGGCCCGGCAGGTGCGTGGTTATTTCGCGGCCATCTGCATCGCGGAAAATAACAACCGGCGATTCCTGTAGCAAAGCTATTGGTTCGGCCGCCGTATCCATTGCGGCCGTATCCACGGCGGCAGCATCCACTGCGGCAGCATCCACTGCGGCCGTATCCACGGCGGGATAAAAGATGACTTCGGCGAAAACGGTTTCGGAACGGGCAGCTTTCAGGCGTTCGCGGTACATGGCCATCAGGGTTTTATCCCGCGAGTGAATAAAGACCGTTTTGCCCTGCGCAATCAGGTAATCATATAATTCCCCCTTGCCTTTCCGAACGCCTTCTATTCCGCCAAAACCGTCCAGATGCGCCTTACCGACATTGGTAATCAGACCATGCGTGGGTTGGGCAATGGAGCAGAGCAAGGCAATTTCCTGCTGGTGGTTGGCCCCCATCTCTACCACGGCCAGCTCATGTTGCTCATTCAGGGCAAGTATAGTGAGCGGTACGCCGATATGGTTGTTCAGGTTCCCGCTGGTGGCGTAGGTCTGGTACTTTTTTGATAACACCCCGGCAATCAACTCTTTGGTGGTGGTTTTACCGTTAGAGCCCGTCAGGCCAATGACGGGAATGGTGAGCGTTTGCCGGTGGTGACGGGCCAGGTCCTGCAAGGCTGTCAGCCCATCCCCCACCAGCAGGCAGCGGCTTACATCCTGGGCGGCTACGGCCGGGTCGTCAACCACGGCATAACGCGCACCGGCCGCCAATGCCTGTTCTGCAAATTGATTCCCGTCGAAACTGGGGCCTTTGAGGGCCACAAACAGGCAGTCAGGCGTAATTCGGCGGGTATCGGTTGAAACGCCCGTGCATTCCAGAAATCTGGGGTAAAGTTGGTCAGTTGACAACAGGCCGATAGACATAAATAGAGACTATGTTCGTTGTTTCTGTGACCGTTGCGCACGAAGGCCGACGGTTCACAACGCCCCAAAATTAGATGAAAAAGCTGTTTACGCTTTATTTTTTGCTGTCATCCTTTTTCGCCTATGCCCAGTCGGCGGGGAAGATTGCGTTTCGGTACGATCAAAGCCCTCCGGTCAGCATCAATGGCAAAGCCCTGCTGAATCCCTGGGCGGGTGGCCTGAACGCCCCGCAATACTCTACCATTCGCCTGAACAACGACACCCGCGACGACCTGGTGGTGTTTGACCGGACAACCAGTAAAATCAGTACGTTTATCGCCATCGACAACCCCACCGGCAGCGGCATTGCCTGGCAATACGCTCCCGAGTATGAGTCGGCTTTCCCGTCGTCTCTCTCCAGTTGGTTCCTGCTGATCGATTATGACGGCGATGGCAGGAAGGATATTTTCACGAGTACCTCCAGCAACGTGTGGGTATACCACAACGAAACACAGAATGGGCAGGTCGTTTTTAAGCTGGCTGCCAGTCCGCTTAAAACGGATAGTTTCAGCGGTCTGCTCATTCCGCTGTACGTCAGTAGTGTCGATATGCCTGCCATTACGGATTTCGACGATGATGGCGACATCGACATTATCACGTTCGATGCCGATGGCAACATCATGGCCTATCAGCAAAACATGAGCGTGGAGCGAACGGGGAAGAAAGGACTGGACTACAAACGGACCGGCGACCTGTGCTGGGGCCATTTCCGGAAAGAATTCTGTAACGATTTCACCTTCGGGGTGCAATGCGATGGCTCCGGCCGGGTAGGCACGGCACCCAGCCCAGGCCGGTTGCGCCCTCAGCACGTGGGCAACACGCTGACCGTGGTTGATACCGATGGGGATGGGAACAAAGACCTGCTGTTTGGGTTTGTGAGCTGCGAAAACGTGGCCCGACTCCGGAACAGCGGACCCAATAGCGACAAGGCAAATTTTACGGGGTACGATAGTTTATTTCCGGCTAAGGCCCCGATTCTGTTTCCGGCTTTCCCGGTAACTTTCTGGGAAGATGTGGATGGCGACGGACAGAAAGATTTGCTGGCCTCGCCCAATGTGAATGCCAATGATAATTATCTGTACGATTTTCGGTCGTCGAGCTGGTTTTACAAAAATACCGGCACCACGCAGAAACCCTCGTTTCAACTCAGCCAGAAGGATTTTCTGCAAAGCGATATGCTCGACCTGGGCGAACGGGCGGCCCCGGCCCTGGCCGACCTGGACGGGGATGGCGACCTGGATATGCTGGTTGGCTTTGGTGGTACGGGCTTCGGATCTGCCTACAAGGCAGGTTTATGGCAGTTTGCCAATGTAGGAACAGTACAAAATCCGGCTTTCACACTCGTCACTACGGATTACCTGGACCTTGCCAAATCATTGGTTCAACGCAACACCGTTCCCTCCTTTGCCGATGTGGATGGCAACGGGAGTATGGATTTAGTGCTGACCGGCGTTGGCAAGAGTGACGTTGAGGTGCGGGTAGTGGTCAATGCGGCTGCCAAAGGTGCCGCCGTACAGTACGCGCCGGATAAAGCGATCCTGTGGCCTACCCGTTCCCTCATCGGGACGAATGATTTACTGACCGTAGCGGACATAGACCGGGATGGTAAGCCCGATCTGTTAGTCAGTAAATATAGCCTGGGTACGATTCAGTATTACCGCAATGCCGGAACCGCCGTTAGCCCCACGTTTCAGTTACAGAATCAATTCTTCGGCGGCTTCAGAAACGATGATTTTTTGTACGCCAAAGCCCGCTCCCTGGCGGTGGCGGACCTGAACGGCGACCAGAAAAACGAACTGATTGCCGCTGCAGATAACGGTAGCGTTCGGGTGTACCAGTTTCCCGATCCAACCAGTGGCACCCCGCTCACGCTTATCGACTCGCTGGCGGGCACTGGCCTACCCGGCAAGGGATTGATTGCCACCGTGGGTGATCTGGACGGGGATCAGTTGCCCGACCTGATGCTGGGTAGCCTGGCCGGGGGACTTCGCTACCTGAAAAATACCTCGCAAAAAGTAGTCATTACGGCGGTGCAGGACGATGAACCCATCAGCCCCTGGGCGTATCCGAACCCAACCGACCGCTACCTGACGGTACATGCCCCGTACAATGGCCGGGTCGAACTGCTCTCGTTGTCGGGTCAGACTATGCTGGCGGCTCAACCCGTTGTACCGGATACCGATACCCGGCTCGACCTGGGTGATCTGCCCGAAGGAACCTATCTATTGCGGCTCCTGGCCGAAAATCACCCCCCACTGGTGCAGAAAATAGTTGTCTGGAAATAGCGTAAAACTCTTTTTCCTACCGATGGTTAGTACGTAAGAACGTGCCCCCGACAAGGGTGCGTTGACCCGTTTCAGACAACTTACTGACGATCATGGAAAACACGAATCAACAAAGCCCCGATCAGGGCGCGGGTAATTCGACGAAAGGATTATCCTCCCAGTATGACGATATGCCCGATAATGAAGGCGAGGACGCGGTAGTGTACGCAGGGCTGGGCGTTAACAACGAACCTGATGTGATAAACCCCGGTGACGAGGAAGGTACGGACACGTTGCTGTTTACGGATACCGCCACCGCCCGCCACGCTACGAACGCCGTTTCGAATGATGCCGAGGCCGGTGAGTTTTCGGTGGAGGCACTCGACGGAACCCTGTCGGATGACGAGATCGATGAGGAGATTACCGAACTGGCCGAGGAAGAAGAGGAAGGAAACGAGCGGTATTAACCCTAACGGTACACGAAAACTGGTTACCGGCAACCCGGACAGGGTATCGGTAACCAGTTTGCATGTTGTAGGTTCCTGACCAGCTAGTCAATATCGAATCGACCAGTAAGGGTTTCTATGGGCGGTCATACTATCCATAATGTGCTGCTTCAGGAGCGCGTCGTATGCTGCGTCATTAATCTTTTTGCCTTTTAGTTTGGGCATTTTCAGGTCGTCGGGAGTGAGTTTCCGCAGCGTAACTTTGGTTGCTTCAATCACCACATCGCCATCGTTCAGGCTTAGTTCAAGAATAACGCCCGGCAAGCCATTGTACCGTTCAGGACCGGCGGGTACGGGAATATCCTGGGCAAACCAGGCCGTAATTTTCTGTTTTTTGATGGGGTCTTCCGTTTCGGCTTTCATGCATATGTAGCCAGCTACTTCCTTAATCTGATCCCCTATTTTCCAGGCCGGTGTATGCAGGGAATCCTCAACGATGTACGTTTTACCGAGCATCTCCATTATATCCGTTTTTTTATCGGTCTCGAAGTTCCGGTACAGCTTATACTCCGACTGGCGCCAGGAGTATTGACCATCTTCGGTTTCGCCCTGCTCGCTACCGTACGTGTAAAGACTCTCCTTTTCACTAAAAGCAAGCTTCATTTTCTCCTTAGACTCATCATCGTTTTTCCAGGTCTGAGCGGCCCGATCCTTTTGTTCCTGGTTTAGGAACGTCATCCGGGCTATTATTTTAGTCCAGTAGGTTTTGCGTTCGTAGTTAACGACTCCTTCGGTATTTTGGGCGTTGGCAGCTACAGACAGCAGCAGGCAAACGATTGTTAGTAGTCTTTTCATGGTTCCCGTTTTATCGGCTGTGTTTTCTGATCGATTGTTTTCACCCCTCTCGCCATTAATATCCCCCATCCCGGCGCATTTTAGCCGTTACCCCGCGCATGTTGTAAGTAAAACTAAGCATGAAATACCGGGCCAGCGTTTGCACACTGCTTTCCTGTACGTAGTTCTGCCCGGCATACTGCGAAATCTGGACATTCCGGTTCAGCAAATCAAACGCCGATAGCCGCACCTCTGCTTTCTGAGCCTTACCCAGAATGTGGTAAACCGATGCGTTCCAGATGGGAATTCGCTGGTCGAAGTTGAAGTTATCGTTTTTATTAATTCGGTAATTCAGGCTACTATTCAGGTAGATAGTGCCGGGAAGTTTCAGCGTCAGATCGCCACTGAAATTATTATTGATCAGCGTCTGATTCTGATTCTTATTGATCGAATAGCTAGTATTGGTGCGGCCAATACTGGCATTGGCATAGAAAGTCAGCCATTCGGTGGGTGTCAGATCCAGCCGGGTGCCGAACATATAATTCTGGTTGTTCGTCTGATTCAGAATCCGGTTGATATTGGTCAGGTTCTGCCCAAAATTCAGTTGGGTATTCAGGTTCAGGTTGGCTTTTGTTTTCTTGAGCGGAAAGCCAAAATTGAAATAGGAGCCGAAGTTTTTCCCACCCGTAATGTTCTCCGGTGTGGTGGTGGTTACGAGCGTAGTGGGGTCAATATCGCGGCTATACACAATCTGATTCACGTAGTAGGAACTGTTGACATTAAGCCCCAGATTGATAAAACTGCCGGGGTTGAAGTAGTAGAACCCAAGGTTTACGTTGTGCTGAAACTCGGGTAGCAGATTGGGGTTCCCCTTGTTGATATAGAGCGGGTTGGTGTTGTTGATGATGGGCTGCAAATCCCGCGACGATGGAATCCGGACGTTTTTGTCGTAGCCCCCGTACAGGTACTTATTGTTCTTCAGGTCGTAATTCAGCGAAACGTTTGGAATCAGGGTCGTGAATGTTCGGTCGATGAACTGATAATCTGTCGATGCCTTATTTGGTGCGAATTCCCCGTTGAGGGTAAAATACTGCCCGGCCAGCCCCGCCGACAGGTTCAACCCCTTAAACGAATACCGGATACTGCTACCCACCCGGTTGATTGCGTAATTGTTTTTGTAGTACCGGCTCAGGGAATCATTGCGCGTTGGGCCGGCATCGCCCAGGTTCAGTACGGCCCGGTCCACTTCATCGAAACGCAGGTCGAAGTTATAGAAGGTTTCCCAGTAAAACTTTTTGGCGAATGGTTCCACGTACAGCAGGCTGGCTTTGTATTCATTCCGCAGGCTATTGGTGGCCTGATCCTGCCGAATCAGGCGTATCTGATCATTGGCGGAGGTGGCCTGAAAAAACTGATTGATGGCCCTTAAATTCAAATCCCCATCGTTGGTATTAATCTGATACGTGGCGCTGGCCGCAAAAGAGCGGCCTTTCTTCTTGAATTTCAGCCGGTAAATCAGTGAGTTGGCCGAGCCGAACTGTCGGGAGGTACTCGTGTTGTTAGTGCTGTTTCGGGTGGAGAGGGCTTCCGCCAAAGATGCGCCATCCGTGCGGTACAAATTCTGGAGGTTCCTGATGCTGGCATTTCCGTTGTTCAGGCGACTATTGTTGATAAACACAATGGTGTTCATCGAGTCGAGTTGTTTCTCAAGCCGGATATTGGCGCGGTGATTACCGTTGAAATTGACCTGATTACTGGTGTCGGCGGTACGAAATGACCCATTCGTCAGGAATGTCCGGGTGTTTTGCAGCGAGTTCAGTTCCAGCCGGGTCTGGTTGTAGTAGTAACTCGTGCTGATTTTAGTTTTCTTGGTATCGTAGTTGTAATTGGCCCCGCCTGCCGCGTTGTTGGAAAAACCCTGACCATTGCCACCCGCTATCGGAATACCAAGCGTTTCGTCATTATCACCGAAGCTAAGAAACCGGCCGCTACTGAAACCAAAATCAGCATTGTCGTTCCAGTTGAAGGAATTGCTGCCCCTGAAGTCCTGATAATCATTAAACGACAACCCCTGCTGATTGGTGTTATTCCCCAGGCCAATGACCGAGAACTGCCGCTTGGCATCGAATTTATTGTAGTTGCCCTTTATCTCAGCCCGGGCCGACAAGCCGTTGGACGCCGGACCGCCACCCGCCGTTACTTTCCCAAATCCGCCTTTTTTGAATTCCTCTTTCAGCTCCAGGTTTACCGTCTTTTCCTTCTTGCCATCCTCCACACCCGTCAGCTTCGCCTGTTCGGTTTTATCGTTATACACCTGCACTTTCGAAACGGCCATAGCCTGAAGGTTCTTGGTGGCTAGTTTGGGGTCGTTCCCAAAGAAGCTTTTGCCATCCACCGTCACCTTTTTCACCTCCTGCCCCTGCGCCCGAATGTTACCGTCCTGATCGACCTGCACACCCGGTAGTTTCTTCAGTAAATCCTCGACGGTTGAGCCGGGTGGTACTTTAAAGGAAGCCGCATTATACTCGATGGTGTCACCCCGGATGGTGAGGGGGGCCTTCGCCGTTCTGACCACCACTTCAAACAGCTCACGGGTGATGGGTTTCATTTTCAGGTCGCCCAGGTCCATGACCGCATCCGTAGCCGGTTTTATGACCTCATTATACGGAATGAACCCCACGAAGGAGATTTTCAGCACGTAGTTGCCGGACTTGATATTTTTGAAGGCGAAAGCCCCGGTGCTGCTGGCTCGGGTAAAATTGACCAGCGAGGAGTCCTTGGCACTCAGCAGCATCACCGTCGATTCGGCCAGTGGGGCTGCCAGCGTATCGACCGCGCGGCCCTGCAACGTAAAACGAGCCGGGCTGGCCGGATTCTGGGCGTACAATACGCTGGTAAACAGGCAGAAGATAACCTGCAAGCAGATGTGTTTCATGCAATAACAAAGGAAAAGTTGAAGTGGTTGATAGAACAAAGCTAGTGGACCCCGTTAAACTAGCTACATAGTTAACAAAATTTAACTAAAATTATAGTAGATAAATTTTAGCGGTTCGATGAAAACTCTTTTAATGAGTCAAAAAGGAGCCGTAGGGTTGCAAGCCGCAAACTAAATGATGAAAAAAAATGCTTATTCCACACGCTCCACGAACAAGTTTATTGATTGTTGCCGTAAGCCATTCGACTCCATGACCCCAGACCGGGGCGAAGACAGTGAAAATAGCCAGGCTGAGGAGAACACGGCGTTTGGCATAACCCGTTAAGATTATTACAGCGTAGCGTCGGTAAAGAGTAGATTCCCCTTTAGTGAGCGGCCTGTCAGCAAAAAAATCCCCGTTTCCAAACTGACGGGTAGTCAATTCAGCAACGGGGATTGTCCATTCAGCGGATACCGCAGGTAGTCCTTATCGTATCAACCGGACATCAACGGCAATATCTTTTCCTTCCGCACTTTGGCTGACCGTAAATTCGACTTCGTCTTCCAACTGCAATTCATTGAAATCCGTATCGACCAGGCTGGTATAATGGAAAAACAGATTGTTGGGCGGGAAATTCACAAAGCCATACCCCGTCTTTAAACTTCGGATGGTGCTTACTTTACGCCCATCCGGGTCATCATCAATCAGCAGCGTATCGGCCAGGTTGTAGTTTGGTTCATCGGCTGGTGCGTACGCAGACTCGTACGCATCGTTGGCCATCAACTCCCCTCCATTACTGAAACCCGTTCCATTGCTGTACGAACTCCCATTAGCGGGCACTGCTGTAAACGATGGCCGGATTTGCGGTTTCACGAATAAATTCTGAATGACCAGGTCGTTCCGGCGGCTCCGGTCATCAATCAGGGCGTGCATGCCAACCGGGTAAGATACCTCTTCCAGCAAATCCTGCGAGGTGCGCGTTACCTGCTTCTCGCCCTGCTCGTTTAGAAACTCAAAATCCCAGCTCAGCACCATAATGCGCGAACCCAGCGTATTCAGTTTACGAATGAGGGGTACGTAATCACCATCGGACGTAATGAGCACTACAACGTCGAATTTCTTGTACTGAGCCAGTTCAAACGCTTCCAGCGCCAGCCAGACATCAATGCCTTTTTCCTGCCGGTAGCCCTGATACGTTTTCACGGGAAGGTAATGCGTGACCACTCCTTCCGACATCAGAATATCATCGAAAAGGCGGTCGTAGAACAGTTGGTTACCGCGCTGATTGGCTTCGTGCGCGTTGAGCCGACCCCGGAAATAGTGGGCATCCACAATTTGACAAAGACGTTCGTTGACACCCTCCTCCTCGGCTACCTGGCGACGGATAAAGGCGTGTAATCCCGAAATACTGATGCGGCTGCGACGCTCGTGAGAATAGTTATAATAATTACTTACATGCAAAAAATAGTTACCGTCATAAAAAACCCCAATACGGGTTAATGTTGATGCTGAGGGCATGTGTTACCTAAAATTATATAGTTGTATAAATATGAGAGAATACACGAGAAAAATCCTCTTTATGGTTGGGTGATAATAGATAGTATGCCCTGGTATAGAAACAAAAAATCAGTATAAAAAAGCCTGTTCAATTCGTATGGAGGTGGGGATAAAAGGAGCAATTGGGAATAATATATTGACTGCCGGCTGTTCACTCCTTACCATTACTCAATTGAAGAAAACGAACGGCTAAACGTACCAGTAATCATAAACTAAGGACTAATTTTTGCAATGGTAATGGAAAATAGTACCAAATGCCAGCCCGCAAATTTAGCACTTTTTTATAAGCATCGCACCAGACATGTATCTTTGCGGCTTATCAAAGCCACTATGCAAAAAATTCTGTTTATCGACCGCGATGGTACGCTTATCCTGGAACCCCAGCCCGACCAGCAGGTTGATTCATTAGCCAAGCTCGACTATATACCAAAAGCAATTTCGGCCATGCGCCGGATTGCCGAAGAAACCGATTACGACCTGGTGATGGTGACCAATCAGGATGGTCTGGGTACCGATTCATTCCCTGAAGACACCTTCTGGCCTACTCATAACAAAATGCTGGCCACGTTTGCCGGTGAGAACATTCATTTTTCGGCGGTCCACATCGACCGCCATTTCCCCCGCGACAACGCCCCAACCCGCAAGCCAGCTACGGGTATGCTTACCGCCTATTTTTCTGCCAGTTACGACCTGGCAAACAGCTACGTAATTGGCGACCGGCTTACCGATGTACAGCTGGCCGTTAATCTGGGGGCTAAAGCAATTCTTTTTCTGCCTCCGGGTGGGCTGGATACGGTACAAACAGCCGACATCGGCAATCTGACCGACGAGATGCAGCATGCTATTGCGCTCAAAACCGGCGACTGGGATGAAATTTATACGTTTCTGCGGTTGCCTGCCCGTATAGCCACTGTGGAGCGCAATACGAAAGAGACAAAAATTCAGGTCACCCTCAATCTGGACGGAACCGGTAAGGCAGCCATTCATACGGGTGTCGGCTTTTTTGACCATATGCTGGACCAGGTAGCCAAACACTCAGGGGCCGACCTGACGATTCATGTTGACGGTGACCTGCACATCGACGAACACCACACCATCGAAGATACCGCCCTGGCCCTTGGCGAAGCCTATCGACGCGCCCTCGGCGATAAACGGGGCATTAGTCGCTACGGCTTTTTATTACCAATGGACGAAGCGCTGGCGCAGGTAGGCATCGACTTTTCGGGGCGCCCCTGGCTGGTTTGGAACGCGGAGTTCCGGCGGGAGAAAATTGGCGACATGCCCACGGAGATGTTCTTCCATTTTTTCAAATCCTTTTCCGATACCGCTCTTTGTAACCTGAATATAAAGGTAGAGGGTGATAACGAGCACCATAAGATAGAAGCCATTTTCAAGGCTTTCGCCAAAGCCATCAAAATGGCCGTACGGCGGGATATCAATGAACTGGATAACCTGCCCAGCACCAAAGGCGTTTTATAAAAAAACCGGTGAGGTCTTGAGACCTTACAGGTTTAAACCCTTACTTTTGTACCTGAATTCAACTATACTTCGACATGGATTTATCAACTCCTTTAACGCTTCTGTTCTACGCCGTTCTGCTGGGTGCTTCGTTTATGACGGGCCGGTGGCTGGAGCGCAACGACCGGAAATACTAGTCTTTCGTGCAGAGTGAAGAGTTATAGTGAAAAATTAAACACTCTATTGGCAGTATTTTCATTTTTCACTATCAACTCTTCACTAGTATGCTCAGCGACGCTGACCCGTTGGCTGTTTAACCGTTTCGGATGGCGGATTTCCGGTCCGGTTCCAACCGTACCCAAAGCCATCTGGGTAGTGGCTCCCCACAGTACCAACTGGGATTTTCTGATTGGTCTGGGCATCCGTCCCACCATTCATATCTGGATTGAGTACCTGGCCAAAAGCTCCCTGTTTACCTGGTACTCAGGCTGGCTGTTTCGCGCGTTGGGGGGTAAGCCTGTTTACCGTGACAAATCCCGTAATCTGGTGGATGCCATGGCCGCTGTGTTCCAGCAGCACGATACGCTACACGTTTCCATTGCGCCCGAAGGCACCCGCAGTAACGTTTCTTCGTTGAAAACGGGCTTTTACTACATTGCGCTCAAAGCAGACGTTCCCCTTATTCTTGTTGGTTTTGACTGGCCCCGCAAGCTGGTATTGCTCAGCGAACCGCTGTATGTTACCGGTAACTACGCAGCCGATATGCTCCCGTTTTATCAGTTTTTCTCGCAGGTGCAGGGCGTAAAAAAAGATTGGCTCAAGCGATGGGAAGAAACCGGCATCATTGACCAGCCAACCGGCCGGGTTTAACTCAGCCGGTCTTTGAAACTCTCATAACCGTACGACTTCACTAACTGGAATTCCCCGTTTTCTTTCCAGATTCCAATGGACGGCAGGTTTACGCCATTAAAGGTGGTGGTTTTCACCATCGTATAGTGAATCATGTCATCGAACACGATTTTGTCCCCGATTTCAAGTGGCTTATCAAATGAATAATCCCCCATGAAATCACCGGCCAGGCAGGTCATACCCCCCAACCGATAGGTAGGTTTGCCCGCAACCGGTTCATGGTATGAATCAATGATCCGGGGCTTGTAGGGCATTTCGAGCGTATCGGGCATGTGAGCGGCAAAGGACGTATCCAGAATGGCCACGTCAATACCCTGACTGTCAATGACATCGAGCACCGAGGAAACCAGTACCCCCGTTTGCCAGGCAATGGCCGAGCCGGGTTCCATAATAATATCCACGTTGTATTTCTCGCGAAATGTCATCAGTAAACCAATCAGGTGATTGGTGTCGTACCCTTCGCGGGTCATCAGATGCCCCCCCCCGAAATTGACCCACTTCGCCTGATGGAGCAAATCACCAAACCGACTTTCGAGGGCGTCGAGGGTGCGTTCCAGCGTGAACGAGTCGTTTTCGCACAGGGTGTGGAAGTGAATGCCTTCCAGCCCGTCGGGGAGCTGGTCCGGCAGCTGGTCGCGGGTGGCACCCAGCCGGGAACCCGGAATACAGGGATTGTACATCTCCGTGGCCACTTCGGAATACTGCGGATTGACCCGAATACCGCAGGAAACCTTCCCCACCGCCCGACTACCGAACCGCTCCCACTGACTCCAGGAGTTGAATGTCAGGTGACTGCTGCGCTCCACCACTTCGTCGAAACTCTCGTCCTGATAGGCGGGAATGTAGGCGTGCGCTTTCACGTTCATGTACTCATTCACGAGTTTGATTTCGTTGAGCGAACTGGCCGTGGCCCCACTCAGGTATTCGCGCACCAGCGGGAAGGCACTGTACATCGAAAATCCTTTCAGGGCCAGGATGATGGTTACCCCGGCCGCTTTTTGGACGGAATCAATCAGGGTAAGGTTTTGGCGGAGTTTGGCTTCTTCCAGCACGAAGCAGGGCGAAGGAATGGATACCGCTCCGGCGTACTGGTCGGTACGGTTTATATGGTCTAATAACGTCGTGTTCATGCCGCAAAGGTACGGCATCTAGTACTTTGTTGGTCTGGGATAATAGGTGTAGGGGATGTTAAAAAAAATGGGCAGGTTGTGTTTGACCCGGAGGGTAACTGCGCCAGAAATGCCCGACTGACTACCGGGTATCCAGCGGGGCATGGCCTTGATAACGCGTATGGCTTCTTCATCGCAACCGTATCCCAGCCCCTGCAACACCCGTACATCAGACATACTGCCGTCTTTCTCCACGATGAACGACACAACTACCCGGCCTTTTATGCGTGCCTTTTGCGCTTCGGCCGGATACCGGACGTTTTGTTGGAGGTATGTTTTCAGCCCGGGCCAGCCGCCCGGAAATTCGGGATGGTGTTCTACGACGGTGTAAACGGTGGTGTCGAGTGGCGTTAGCTTTTGGGCAAAGCCAATCCCGCTCACTAAAAGCAGTATACCAGTGAAAGTTAGTACCCGAAGAAATGATAGCCGATGATTAGGATAACGTAGACGCATACGGAGTAAATGGTGTTTGGTATTAGGTGCAAAAAGGCACTACTTTCCACAAATCATTATTCCAGCGAGAACGAGATGGGGAGGTTGAATTTTACCCGCACCGCCCGGCCCGACTGCCTGCCGGGTTGCCAGCGGGGCATGCTACTGACTACCCGCCGGGCTTCTTCATCGCAGCCGAACCCAATGCCCTTTAATACCTGCACCTCCGTCAGGCTGCCATCGGCATTAACAACGAAGCTTATGTACACGCGGCCCGACACACCGGCTGAAGCAGCCTGACGGGGGTAATTCAGGTTTTTGCGCAGGAAAGTACGCAGGGCGTCTGTGCCACCGGGAAAGGCTGGTTGTTGCTCCACCACCACAAATGGCTCGTCCGTTATCGGTGCCACTTCAAGGGCCTTCTCCCGCACGGTTGGCCAGGACGCTTCGGGAGGGGCTATCACTTCAATATCACCGGTGCCCCCGGCGGTTTCGGTACCAGACGTGGCATCCCTGAGCTGGTCCGTTGTGGCGGGCAGAACATCCTCTGCAATATCCGCTTCAGGCATCACTACGGGGGGCAGGTTCCGAACCGTACTGACCGATGGAGCCGGTTCAGCCGGTGGGATGATAATGGGTTGTTCAGCCGGGGGTTCGGCTATGTGCTGGAGTGTCACCTCGGTCATAACCTGGCTGTTCAGGTTTAGTGACTGCGGCCAAAACCGATTATACAGACTGGGCGTAGCGAGTCCAAGCAAAAATAAACCGACCCCCAGCCAGAGCGCGCGGCTAAGCGTGGGTTTGTACTGCTGGCGCAAGGCGAAAGCACCGTAAGCCCGGTGGCGGGACTGAAAAATAATGTCGTCGTACGTCAGAGCGACCGGTTCGGGTGTATTGTTGGAGAACATAGCGTTGTTGATTTATACCGGGTGGATGCCAGGTAGCGCTACATTCCACAATCAACCTCAAAAACTGTCGTACTGCTGCACGAGTTGGATGGCGTCGTTTTCGGTTTTGACGTTTAGATTATTCTTCTTAACAAACGCCTTCAGTTCATCCGCGTGGTCACCGAGGGCTTCGATAATTGACTTGTCGGACAGTTTCACCTTTTCCAGCGTCTGGTCTGGCTTGAGGATGTAATAGGAAACCGCGTTTCTGAACTCGTCGTACCGTGTTCCGTTCGAGTACGGGTTTTTATAATCAGCCTGCCTGAAGGTTTTTAAGATTCGCTTTAGCAAAGCCGATTTGTTCTGGTACAGTACCAGAAAATAGCCTGCTTTCAGCACTTCATCGTCCGTTTTGGCCGTTGGAATGTGACGAAACGTGTACACCTGTCCGTTGCTGTTCTTGAACTGAAATGATTTTACCTGATTGGTATTGACAATGATGGAATCGTTACCTGCCTGGGGCCGGAGTAAAATCAGGTATTGACGATAGGCATCGAATTTTATCGGTACGTTCGTATAGTGCTGTCCGGCTACCATTTCAATCTGCCCCTTGTTCCACTCCGGCAGAAAGTAAGGCGTTCCCCGGAGTCCTTCATACCGATGGTCGATGGTGTTAACCATGGTATTGACCCCCTCTCCCACCACCTGATTCATAGACTGGTACGTTTCGTAGCCATTGCGCCGGTCATTGGGGTTAAAGGGCCGGGTTGAGCCGGCTTTGGTCGAATCGGTCGTTTGCGCCGATGCACTCAAAAAACAGAGGATGGCGGGGATGGCCAGGAATAGAAATTTCATGCGATAATGAGTTGGTAGAGCGTGCGGATGCCCGGTTATGTTTATAACGAAAAATCCTGCTTTGTGGTAAAGCAGGATTCTCGTTTCGTCTAATTTTTATCAGGCCGGATACTCGTGCGGCAGGGCTGCATTCACCTGCTCATTCACGGGCAGCCCCTGTTTGTTCATCTGTTCAATAAACGGGTCGGGGTCAAGTTCTTCGCAATTCCAGACGCCGGGTTTCATCCATACGCCGGTCAGCATGAGCATAGCCCCAATCATGGCCGGAACGCCCGTTGTGTAGCTAACGGCCTGCCCGCGTACCTCGCGGTACGTTTCGGCATGGTCGCAGTTGTTCCAGATGAAGTAGGTTCGTTCTTCGTTATCCTTCACGCCTTTAATCTGGCAGCCGATGCTGGTTTGCCCGGTGTAGTTCTCGCCGAGGGAATCGGGAGCGGGCAGTACTGCTTTCAGAAACTCAAGCGGTACAATGTCCATCCCCTTAAATTTCACCGGGTCGATCCGGGTCATGCCCACGTTTTGCAGCACGTCCAGGTGCGTCAGGTACGCCTGCCCGAAGGTCATCCAGAAACGTGCCCGCTTCAGCGTCGGGAAGTTCTTCACCAGCGATTCCAGTTCTTCGTGGTACAGCACGTACGACTCCCGTTCCCCAATGCCGGGGTACTCAATGGGCTTGTGGATGCTCATGGCCGGAATTTCGATCCACTCCCCGTTTTCCCAGTAACGGCCCGGCTGGGTTATCTCCCGGATGTTGATTTCGGGGTTGAAATTCGTGGCGAATGCTTTGCCGTGATCGCCCGCATTGCAATCCACAATATCCAGGTAATCCATCCGGTCGAAGTGGTGTTTGGCGGCATAGGCCGTAAATACCTGCGTAGCGCCGGGATCGAAACCGCATCCCAGCAGGGCCATCAGTCCTGCCTGTTCGAAGCGTTCTTTGTACGCCCACTGCCAGCTATACTCAAATTTAGCGACGTCTTTCGGTTCATAATTGGCGGTATCCATGTAGTGAACACCCGCTTCCAGACAGGCATCCATAATGGGCAGGTCCTGATACGGCAACGCTACATTGATGACCAGTACCGGATTGAATGAGTTAATGAGCGCCACCATATCGGGAACCTGATCGGCATCGACCTGATCGGTTTGGATGGTTACCCCGTGCATTTCCCGGATTTCGGCCGCAATCCGGTCGCACTTTGCTTTGGTACGGCTGGCCAGCATAATGGACGTAAAAACGTCGCTGTTCATAGCGCATTTGTGCGCCACAACGCTGCCTACACCACCAGCTCCAATAATGAGCACCTTTGCCATTTGTCTGAATTTAGTTGATTGAGTATTTTCTTACCTGTGGCAAAGATAGGCAAAGTCGGGTACCAGCTATGGCATACCGTTGATTTCTGACGGGGTATGCCGAAGAACGGTAAAGTGCTGTTCATCAACAAATACTTAGTATATTTGTTAAGTAGACAATACTCACTTCAACTGATACCCAGCATGAAATTCACCTCTTCCTCCGACTCGATCGCTACGTTTGAGCTAGCTATTCTGGGCTATAGTGCTACTACTAAAACCTGGCGGGACCGCAACCGGCTACAGTGTCGGTTTTCAACGCTGTGGGGGCAGAAGTCAGATACACATTCGGCTCCCCTGCAAACCTGGGAAGTCCGTCGTTTGTTGAGCGGACTACAGCTGCTCTGGGCGAAAGCAACCAATCACCTGACCCTTACCTTTCCGCAGCCGGGCCTGAGCCTGGACGCAATGGGGTTGCCCAACGATGCGTTTCGTCTGCAAATTCAGCTGGATCATGACCTTACGCCCCCGTGGCATAAATACCCCGATTTCCCGATGGAAATGGCTATTTTTCTGAGTCGGGCTCAACTACAGGAGGCCATTCAGGAATTAGCCGACCAGGTTGACTCCTACCCGGAGCGATAGTCGCTGACGCTGCCTCCGGTGCTTACTCGTACCGCCTTGTTATTAACCAGCAGTCAGGAAATCCGTCATCCCAAAATCAGGTCCGTTACCACCCCAGAAGGCTTCTTCCGCCATCTCCGCCGGAATCAGGCTGGTGTTATACATAACTCGCGCTTACGATATAGTCCACTTTTCCCTTTAGCTAATTATTGCTACAAACTTCAGGGGAACGGTTGACAACACAGAGCCTAATACCCATATTTGTAACTATTGTTTACAGACTGGTGAATCCCTGACGTTTACCAATATGAGTGAACCTGATACGAATTAAAAACTATACAATTCTATGAAAGTCGTTAAGCGAAGAAATCGCCAGATGACCATGGAACGCATTCTGCGCGCTATGGGCGATGTAATGGCCGAACGGGGTACCGACAAAGCAGGAATAAATGCCGTTGCCGACCGCGCGGGCGTCAACAAGGTACTTATTTACCGGTATTTCGGTGGTTGGAATGGTTTGCTGGAAGCGTACGTACAACGGGGGTTCTTCCTGTCGATGTTCAACGAGAAATTCCTGGATTCGGTCCCTAATAATCTGGCCCCCGAAGCACGTAGTAAGGCCTGGTCGGAATACACGATTCAGTTTATGCGCGAGTTCCGAAGCCGTAAGTCATCGCAGGAATTGATCCGCTGGGAAATGTCGAACGGAGGTACCGAACTGGCCCGCCGACTGGCCGATTTTCGTGATCAGTCGTACAGTAATATGGTGAGCAAGCTGGCTCCCTATGCCGATTTCGACCCCACGGCCATTACCAGCCTGATGGTGGCGGCTGTTACGCATATTGTGCTGACCAGCGACCAGCGCGACCACATTGGCGACATTGACCTCCGTTCTGATGCGGGCTGGGAACGCCTGGAGAAGGCTATTCGTCGAATTTACTCCAGCCTCAGCATCGCTCTCGAGCGCGAGAACACCAAGCAGGCAGACTAAAGTAATTCGAGGTTTGATGTTTGTGGTTCAGGTAACTCACTCGCAAAGCCCTGGGCCAGCATCAACCAGCAAACATCAAACCTCTGGCATACCGCTTAAATCCTACCTGTTCATCATCGACTCAATTTCGTCGGCCTCGACCGGGATACCTGCCATCAGGTCAATATTGCCTGATGGCGTCAGGAGCACGTTATTTTCCAGCCGAATACCTAATTTCTCCTCGCGTATATAAATTCCCGGCTCCACCGTAAACACCATCCCCGGTTCCATCTTCCGGTACTTATTGCCCACATCGTGTACATCGAGACCCAGAAAGTGCGAGGTGCCGTGCATGAAATATTTCTTGTACAAAGGAGCGTCGGGGTCCTGTTTGGCCACTTCCGCCTTGTCCAATAGTCCCAATCCAATTAGTTCGGACTCCATCACCTTGCCCACTTCCCGGTGGTACTCGTCCCACAGGTTGCCGGGCCGCAGCATCTGGGTTGCTTCCTTCATTACCCGCAATACCGCATCATACACCGCCCGTTGCCGTGGGGTAAACCGACCATTAACGGGCACTGAACGCGTCATGTCGGCATTGTAGTTAGCATACTCCGCGCCAATATCGAGCAGAATAACGTCCCCATCCTGGCACTGCGCACTGTTATCGATGTAATGCAGCACGCAGGCATTGGCCCCGGAGGCAATAATGGGGCTGTAGGCCGCGCCCCGCGAGCGGTTTTTGAGGAACTCGTGCATCATCTCGGCCTCAATCTCGTATTCCCAAACGCCGGGTTTGATGAATGTCAACAATCGGCGAAACATCGTTTCTGTCGTGTCGATGGCTTTTTGAATGAGCGGCAATTCCTGGGGTTGTTTGATAGCCCGCAACTGATGCATAAGCGGAGCCAGCCGTTCCAGCCGGTGGAGTGGATACTTCTGCCGGAATTCATCTACGTACCGGGCATCCTGGGTTTGCACCGCCACACCCGCCCGGGTGTGTTCATTCGTGTTCAGGTACACACAATCGGCCTCATAAACCAGCTGAATGAAAATAGTCTCGAACTGATTCATCCAGTAGATCTGCTTCTGCGGAATACCCGTCACCTGTTCGGCTTCGGCTTTGGTTAACTTATGCCCCTCCCATATTTCGATGAGTTCGCTGGTTTCGCGCAGAAAGAGCAGTTCCCGAAACTTCGGGTCGGGATGTTCGGGAAAAAGTACCAGCCGGGTTTCTTCCTGATCGACACCACTGAGGTAAAAAAGGTCGTTGTTTTGCCGAAAGGTCATCGTACCATCGGCATTGGTCGGCATAATATCATTGGCATTGAGAACCACCAATGACTTGGGTTTCAGCAGTTGAGTAAGACGCTGACGATTGGCAATGAAAAGCTGATTATCAATGGGCAAATAACGCATGCGTCCGACGGTTGAGGCTGGTTTTCTGATTAATTTTGCAAATAAAGGCAAAAGCCGTAACAGTATCTACGGGTTTTTGTGTTTAGCCTGTCAGCAGCTTTTTGCCGAAAGGCCCTGCTCATTTTCTGCCTAAACCGATTCCGATGCGTCGACTAACCCTATTCTTTTGCCTGTTTGTTTTGTTTGCGGAAGTCCGGCCTGGTGTAGCCCAGCCCGGTGTGGCCCGGCCTGGTGCGGCCCAGCCCACGTTACCCAAGTACTGGGTACTGCTTCGCGATAAAGAACAGGCATCGACTCCGGCCCTGTCGCAGCAATCCCTGCTTCAGCGGCAGCAGCAACAGTTGCTGCTGGACGAAACGGACTTGCCGGTATCAACGGCCTACCTAACTCAGTTAAAACAGGCGGGTATCCAACCCATTTGCCAGTCGCGCTGGCTTAATGCGGTGTCGGTTCGGCTCACCACCGAGCAATACGTACGGGTTTCGGCTTTGCCTTTCGTTGAACAGATTCTGGCCATCGACCCCGCCATTGTCATTACGTCTCTCGGGGTACCGGTCAACCCGCAGATGGCTCCGGTACTGACCCAAATTCAGGCACCCGACTTTGTGCAGGCCGGCCTGACGGGTCGCTTTGTTAACATCGGCATTATCGATGCCGGTTTTTTCGGGGCCGATTCGGCCAGTGCGCTTAAGCATGTGTTTGCCCGCAACGGGGTAAAACAGGTGCGCGATTACGTCAACGAGAAGAAGACGCACGGCAACCTGTTCCGCACCCTCGAAACCATGTCCGACTTCCACGGTACGGAGGTCATGGCAGCCATTGCGGGGAACGACCCCACCGAAAACATTCAGTTTGGCATGGCCACCGACGCGACGTTTTACCTGGCCCGCACCGATCAGGGAAACCGCGAGTACCGGGGCGAAGAAGATTACTGGGTATCGGCCATGGAGTGGATGGATAGCCTGGGTGTGCGGCTCATCAACACCTCGCTGGGCTACGCCAAGGGCATGAGCAATCCGAAGGAGAATTACGAACCCAGCCAGATGAATGGCCACACAAGCCTGATTAGTCGGGCCGCTCAAATTGCTGCCGACAAAAAAGGCATTCTCATTATTGTATCCGCCGGGAATGAGGGCGAAGACCGGTCATGGCGCATCATCAGCACCCCCGCCGACGCGCAGGGTGTACTGGCTATCGGAGCGACCAACGGCCGACTCTGGAACCGGATTGGCTACAGCAGCATCGGGCCGGAAGAACTCCCCTACCTAAAACCGAATGTATCGTGCTTTTCGCTGTACGGCACATCATTGTCGGCACCGGTCATTACGGGCTTTGCCGCCTGTATTATGCAGGCCAACCCTAAGCTGACCAACAAACAGGTGATGGACATCATCGAAAAATCGTCGCATCTGTACCCGTACGGCAATAATTACATTGGGTATGGCGTGCCGCAGGCATCGCGGGCACTGGCCCTGCTCCGGAATCAGGCATTCGCCGGCAACGGCCCGGTCAGTGAAGGCCAGCGGCAAAACGCTGACGTTATCCGTTGAGACCACGGAAGCCATCGTTTCGGTATTTCACAAGAAAGATGCTACGCACGTAATCCAGCAGGAAGCGGGCAAAGTAACTAACGGCAAACTCACCCTGCGCCGGTCAAGTGGCGAAAAACAGACGACGGTCGATTTGAAGAAAGAAGTGATCGAGGTGATTTGGGAGTGAGATACACCCTGACGGCTTACAAATACGCTTTTTTGCTCAGGTAGTTCTTTACATAATCGGCGATACCATCTTCGAGGGTGTGGAAGTGCTTCTGATACCCGATGGAGCGAAGTTTGGACATGTTCGCCTGCGTGAAATACTGGTATTTGTCGCGTATATCGACGGGGGTGTCGATGAAGTCAATTTGGGGTTCCAGATCGAGGGCGGAAAACGTGTTTTTAGCCAGATCGAGAAAGGTGCGGGCTTTGCCGCTGCCGAGGTTGTAAATGCCGGAGTTGCGCCGGTGGTGCATCAAAAACAGGCAAATGTCTACTACGTCTTTTACGTAAACGAAATCGCGCATCTGCTCCCCATCGGCGAAATCAGGATTGTGCGAACGGAATAATTTCATGCCTTCCGACTGCTTAATCTGGTTGTACGCGTGAAAAATCACGGACGCCATTCGCCCTTTGTGGTACTCATTGGGGCCGTACACATTGAAGAATTTCAGCCCAGCCCAGAAGAAGGGTTTCCGCTCCTGCTCCAGTACCCAATTGTCAAACTCATTTTTGGAGTCACCGTACGGGTTAAGCGGTTTCAGTTGCGGAATAAGGGACTCATTATCATCGTATCCCAGCTCGCCCAGGCCATAGGTAGCGGCAGAGGAAGCATAGACCATAGGTATCTGGTACTCAATGCATCGGTGCCAGATTTGTTTGGAGTATTCAACGTTCAGGTGCTCAAAAATCTGCCGGTCAAACTCGGTCGTATCCGTACGGGCACCAATGTGGAAAATGAACTCTACTTCCTGATAATTCTGGTCGAGCCAATCGAAGAAAACCTCCCGATCCACCCGTTCCTGAATACGTTTACCGGCTAGATTTGCTTCCTTTTCGGGATACGAAAAATCATCAACAGCAATAATAAAATTGAAATTTTCCTGATTCAACCTGCTGATTAAACAGCTCCCAATAAACCCGGCGGCTCCCGTAACGATAATCATAAACTGGTGGTCGTAAACGTGTTCGTATTGATAACTAGCTAAGTATCACTTTATACTAGATAAAACAGGCCGTAAAGATACAGGTTTTATATCAGAGAATAGACTAGCGTATTTGGGGATTAAATTGTACATTTCCAATAATAACCCCAACACCAGTTAGTCTCCTATATACACCCGTACTTTTCTATTTTACGGAGGGTCATTCCGTTCGTATCTTTGTAGCTTATTTTTCAAACCGGCGTTTCTGGAAACCGCCCCATCTAAACCAGACGAATGGTCTATATCAATCGAATTGAACATTTCAACGCAGCCCACCGGCTTTATAATCCAGCCTGGTCGGAAGAGCGGAACAAGGAAGTTTTTGGCCCCTGCGCGAACATAAACTGGCACGGCCATAATTTTGAACTGATCGTAACGGTCAAGGGAGAACCCGACCCCGATACGGGGTTCGTAATCGACCTGAAATTACTGGGCGACATTGTTAAGCGGGAAGTTATTGAGAAAGTAGACCATAAAAACCTGAACCTCGATGTCGATTTTATGCAGGGTAAAATGGCCAGTTGCGAAATATTCATCACGGAGATATGGAAGATTCTGGAGCGTGCTCTCGAGCCCGTTACCGATGCGCATCTGCACCAGCTTCGGTTATACGAAACCCCGAAGAACTTTGTCGATTATTTTGGTGAGTGACTTCCGTTAACCCGGCAGGCAGTTAGCAGGTTTACTAGTTAAAAAATTAATTCATCAGCCAACTACTGACCGACGGGCTAATTCACTAACTGCCGGGTTTACTAACTCACTATCGGTTATGACTTACTATTTGATAGCCGGTGAACGCTCCGGCGACCTGCACGGTGCTAACCTAATCCGGGCCATTCACTCCCATGACCCGCAGGCCAGTTTCCGGGCTTATGGCGGAGACCAAATGGAAGCCGCCGGAGCCAGGCTGGTGTGCCACTACCGCAAAATGGCTTTCATGGGTTTTCTGGAGGTCGTAAAAAACCTGAGAACCATCCGGCGTAACCTGCGCGAATGCCAGATCGATTTGCTGGCACATCGGCCCGATGTACTTATTCTGATTGATTATGCGGGTTTCAACCTGCGCATGGCCCGCTTTGCCAAGCGGCATGGTATTCCTGTTTTTTACTATATATCGCCCAAAGTGTGGGCCTGGAACCAGCGCCGGGCGTTGACTATCAAAGCAACCGTCGATCGGTTGTTCACGATTTTACCCTTTGAAACCGAATTCTTCGCCCGGTACAATTTCAAAGTCGAATACGTAGGCAACCCCCTGTTCGATGCACTAGCCGAATTCCGGCCAGACCCGGCCTTCCGGGAGAAACTGGGTTTATCGGAAAAGCCCATCATTGCGCTCCTGCCCGGTAGCCGCCACCAGGAAATTACGGCTATCCTGCCCATCATGCTGCGGGTTACCGAACACTTCCCCGACCATCAGTTTCTGGTGGGCACCGTCAGCAACCTGCCCGCTACGCTATACGACGACTTTATGGTCAAGTACCCCGCGGTAAAACGCGTCGACGACGCAGCCTATGACCTGCTGCACGTAGCCACAGCCTCGCTGGTTACGTCGGGAACCGCTACCCTCGAAACCGCCCTGCTGAACGTACCGCAGGTCGTCTGTTACAAAACAACGTTGATTTCCTACGCCATTGCCAAGGGACTGATTGCCGTTCCGTTCATCTCGCTGGTCAATTTGATTGCCGACCGGGAAGTGGTGAAAGAGTTGATTCAGAACGCACTCACCCCGGAGCGAATAACGACCGAATTACGCGCTATTTTACCGGGTCAGCCGGGCCGGGAGAACCAACTGGCCGGTTACGCGGACGTACTGCACAAAATGGGCGAACCGGGTGCATCCGAACGGGCGGGCCGGATAATGGTGGCGGAGTTACGGCAACTGGTTTCGTAACCCTTTTCGTCACAAAACTCCAAATACCGGCGCATTACATTTTGTTCCGCATCATTTACACCTGCCCACTTTTCCCGGCGTACGAATCGTACAGGCTTCGGGCAGGTTCGCCGGATACGCAGCTGTCCTTCGGCAAATACAGAGCGGCCCTAAAAAACGATTGGCGAGCCACCTGGCTCGCCGATCGTTTTTTAGGGCCGCTACCTGTTTACGGTTTCGGGTAATTATCGTGTTCGTCCACAGCAAGCAAAATCAGGCTACTGTTTGCTGAACTCCCGGTGATAGGCCGCTTTGTACAGTTCTTCCTCGGGTAAGCTTTTGAAATAATCGTACGTGATGCGCAGCCCCTCTTCGCGGGTTACTTTAGGCTCCCAGTCCAGGATGGCTTTTGCCTTCGTAATATCCGGCTGACGCTGCTTTGGGTCATCGGTGGGCAGGTCTTTAAAAATTAACTGCTGCTTGGTACCGGTAAGTTTGATGATCTCTTCACCGAACTCCTTGATGGTAATTTCCGACGGATTGCCCACATTGACCGGATAGGCATAATCGCTGAGCAACAGCCGATAAATTCCTTCTACCAGATCATCTACGTAGCAAAACGAGCGGGTCTGACTGCCATCGCCAAAAACGGTCAGATCTTCTCCCCGCAAGGCCTGTCCGATGAAAGCGGGCAGTACCCGGCCATCATTCAGACGCATACGCGGGCCATACGTGTTGAAGATTCGGACAATGCGGGTCTCTACGCCATGATAGGTATGATAGGCCATGGTCATGGCTTCCTGAAAACGCTTGGCTTCGTCGTACACCCCACGCGGTCCTACGGGGTTTACGTTGCCCCAGTACTCTTCATTTTGCGGGTGAACCGTTGGGTCTCCGTACACTTCCGAGGTGGAAGCAATCAGTACCCGTGCTCCCTTTACCCGGGCCAGACCCAGGCAGTTGTGAATACCGAGTGAACCAACTTTCAGCGTTTGAATGGGTATTTTCAGGTAGTCGATTGGACTGGCCGGGGAGGCAAAATGCAGGATGTAATCCAGATTACCCGGTACGTGGATAAACCTGGACACGTCGTGGTGGTAAAATTCAAAGTTAGGCAGATGAAACAGATGCTCAATGTTACGGATATCGCCCGTAATAAGATTGTCCATCGCTATCACGTGGTAGCCTTCTTTAATAAACCGGTCGCAGAGGTGCGACCCCAGAAATCCGGCCCCGCCGGTGATTAGTATTCGTTTCATTAAATAAAAGTTTGACGTTTGTAGTTTGTTGTTCGGGGTTTATCGTTCAGGGCACTGAAACATCAAACGACAAACTACAAACCAATTTATACTTTCTGCTCAACCGGTGCCAGTATAGCTTCCCGACCAACGCTGTAATAGGTATAATTCTGTTCGCGCATCTGCTCAAGCTCATACACATTCCGACCGTCGAAAATAACCTTGTTATTCATCAGCAGGTTCATCTTGTCGAAGTCAGGCGTGCGGAACAGGGGCCATTCGGTAATGATGAAAAGCGCGTCGGCATCATCCAGCGCTGCGTATTGCGTATGCGCGTACGTAATGGAATTACCCAGTTGATTACGAACATTGTCCATCGCTTCGGGATCGTAGGCAATAACTTTTGCCCCGGCATCGAGCAATGCCCGGATGTTATCCAGCGCGGGTGCTTCCCGAATGTCGTCGGTATAGGGTTTGAAGGCCAGTCCCCAAACAGCGATGGTCTTTCCTTTCAAGTCGCCCCCGAAGTGATTCAAAATCAACGGCATCATCTTGATTTTCTGATCATCGTTCACCTCCATCACCGATTTCAACACCTTAAAATCGTAGTCGAAATCTTTAGCCGTTTTTGCCAGTGCCTGAACATCCTTAGGGAAACAGCTTCCACCGTAGCCAATACCCGCGAACAGGAACCGCTTGCCAATGCGGCTATCCGTACCAATACCCCGCCGAATATCATCGACGTTGGCACCGGCCCGCTCGCACAGGTTGGCAATCTCGTTCATAAACGTGATTTTAGTGGCCAGGAACGCGTTGGCGGCATATTTGGTCATTTCGGCAGAGCGTTCGTCCATAAAAATTACGGGGTTGCCCTGGCGCACCAGCGGTGCGTATAGTTTATTCATAACGGCCTTTGCCCGCTCCGATTTCGTCCCGATCACCACCCGGTCAGGTTTCATGAAATCGTCAACGGCCACGCCTTCCCGCAGGAACTCAGGGTTCGAGACAACGTCAAAATCCACTTTGGCATTATCGGCAATGTGCGCATGCACTTTCTCGGCGGTACCAACGGGGACCGTACTTTTATCGACAATAACGGCGTACTGGCTGAGAATAGGGCCAAGGTCGCTGGCTACCTTCAGAATGTACTTCAGGTCGGCAGAGCCATCTTCACCCGGCGGGGTAGGCAGTGCCAGAAAAATAACTTCTGCGTCCTTAATCCCTTCTTCGAGATTCGTCGTAAATACAAGACGACCTTCTGCTACGTTCCGGTGAAACAGGGTTTCCAGTCCTGGTTCGTAAATGGGCACAACCCCATTTTTTAATTTATCTACTTTTCGCTCATCAATATCAACACACGTCACCTGATTGCCGGTTTCGGCAAAACACGTACCCGTAACGAGACCTACATATCCGGTTCCAACTACAGCTAATTTCATATCGATAGATTAACTAATATTTTTTATACTAATACTAACAGACTGGCCTATTTATCTGATGTCACAAAAATAGGAGTTTTTTAATAACCCCCTCTATCTACTTATCAATAGTGACTTTTCGGTAGTAGGCCACTTTGTCAATTGAACCCATCCAATACCCCTTAAATTGCACGTTGGCCCTTAAACCAATCACGGGTAAACGAATCTATATAGTTACACAAATCCTGTTTTTCGCCTATTTGAGCACCTCGGCAGTGAAAACAAACGGGTAAAGCAGCCCACAGATTTATACGGCAAAAAAAAGTGTTCCTAAATGCTTACTTTGTATGAACCACAGATAAAACATTTTATCAGCTTACTTCTTTCATGACAAACGAAATTGTAGAAAACCAAGAATTAATAGCCCAATCGGTACATGATCTGGGCGAACGGCTTATCAGGCCAAATATTCGACAATGGGATGAAGATCAGCGCTTTCCGGCGGAGTTATTTCAACAGTTAGGTGAGCAGGGGCTGATGGGCATGCTGGTCCCTGTTGAGTACGGTGGTACGGGCCTGGGCTACCGTGAATACGTAGCCGCTATCGTTGAGTTATCCCGAATTGACGGGTCGGTTGGCTTATCGATGGCAGCGCATAACTCCCTCTGTACCAATCACATTCTCATGTTTGGCAACGAGGAGCAAAAGCAAACATACCTACCCCGCCTGGCCACCGGCGAATGGCTGGGGGCCTGGGGCCTTACCGAACCTAACACCGGCTCTGACGCGGGTAACATGCGCACAACGGCGGTTCGGGACGACCGTAGCGACGGACCGGGCGGCTGGGTGCTGAACGGGGCTAAAAACTTTATTACGCACGGAAGAAGTGGAAACGTAGCCGTGGTGATTGCCCGAACCGGCGAGCCAAATGCTCCCCATAATGCCACAGCCTTTATAGTGGAACGGGGAACTCCCGGTTTTACGGGTGGCCGTAAGGAAGATAAATTAGGTATGAGGGCCTCGGAAACGGCGGAAATGCTGTTTCAGGATTGCCGGATCTCAGATGCGCAGCGGCTTGGTAAAGTAGGCGAAGGATTTGTTCAATCGCTCAAAATCCTCGATGGTGGTCGGATTTCCATTGCAGCCCTCAGCCTGGGAATTGCCTACGGGGCTTATGATGCAGCCCTGGCGTACGCCAAAGAGCGGGAGCAATTCGGGAAACCCATTGCCAGTTTTCAGGGAATCAGCTTTAAACTGGCCGACATGGCTACCGATATCGAAGCGGCTAAACTCCTGACCTATCAGGCTGCCGATTTGAAAGATGCGGGCAAACCCGTAACCAAAGAGTCGGCGATGGCGAAGCTATTTGCTTCCGAAACGGCCGTTCGGGTGGCAAATGAGTCGGTACAGATTTTTGGTGGCTACGGGTATACGAAAGATTTTCCGGCGGAGAAGTTCTACCGGGATGCCAAACTGTGTACGATTGGCGAAGGAACCAGTGAAATTCAGAAACTGGTCATTTCCAGGCAGATACTAAAATAAGGAACAAAAATCGGTAAAAAGGAGGGGGAATAAAGGGCGGCCATTTGTCTGGTTGTCCCTTTATTCCCCCTCCCCTCTTTATTACCTTATTTATACCGCGCTGCTGCGGCCTTTTATCAGGGCAGCAATACCGAGCACGATGACAGCTCCCACGAAGGCAGTAAGAATCCTATCGAGAACACCGGCGCTATCACCAAAAATCAGGCCACCAACAAACCCACCTACCATACCGAGGAGAATCTGAACGATGAGCGAGAATGAAAACCGCTTGAAAACAAGATCAGCCAGCCAACCGGCAATGGCACCTACTAAAAGTGAAATTAAGATTCCCATACCTGTTGCGTGTAAAATGAAAGTTGCGTAAGAAACAGGTACCTAACGGCCAATAGCAAAACATTGTTTAGCTTTTCAGCCCGATAACTGCCAGCATCCTACCAGTTTGCCTATTTTTGGCCTGGCCAACGGCAGCCCGATACGAAAAATACGTATCGTTGTTCAGCACCGTCGAAAAAGGCGATGTTTCTATTTGACTCGGTGGTATACCGAAATCGGTTAAACAGGCCACGTTAGCACCTTTTAAATCAACATACGCTTTTTCTGTGCCGGACTTGGTCTGTTTATAGGTTGGGGCAAACTGGGCGCCCACTTCTGGTCCCACCTCAAACGAACATTCGTCAATGCAGGTCCCGACGTAGGCATAACACGACCCCGCCACCGTGCCAAACCGCTGCTGCATCATAGCCAGCGTTTTCGTCACTATTCCCCCCACCGTTCCCCGCCAGCCCGCATGGATAGCAGCAACGGCCTGATGAGTATGGTCGTAAATAAGGATAGGTACACAGTCGGCCACGGTAACGCCAATTAGTAAACCGGGTTGGTCGGTTATGAAGGCATCGTAGCCATCAAAACGCCCCGCTTCGGTCGTGTATAAGACCTCCGTGCCGTGTACCTGATGGGCAGACGCGAATGAATGCGCACCGGCACCAATGGCATCGAAAAATCGCCGTCGGTTCTCAACTACGTTTTCTGGCGCATCTGTGGTGTTGATTCCCAGATTGAGCGAGTCGAACGGAGCCGGACTAACTCCCCCGCATCGGGTGCTTTCGGCAACAATGAGGTTGGAAAAATTGGCAAGGATGGCGGGCGTATGGTACAAACGGCTCGCTGCCGGAGTCTGAATGGGCATATAATTATAGCTACAAAGCAAATTTGCCACTTATCGAGCATCATTCCAACTAACCGTTCCCTCAACTACCCCCGCATACTAACCACTCATCCAGCCGGAAAACCGTTCCGGTAGTTTGTTATACATAGTACCGGCTAGTGCCTATATCTTTGTTTCACCAACCGGGAGAACCCCGGTGGAAAAGTCGAAACAATCAAAAAACTATAATCACCATGAAAACGCTTATCAAATCCCTCGCTTTTGCCCTTTCACTCGCTGCTGTTACTTCATCGGTTACGTTTGCCGAAACCAACCCTGGTGGTAAAACAAAAGTGGTAGCTACCTACAAAACCGGTATTTACATGACCCAGAGTGGTAAGCTGAGCATTGCCCTCGACAAAGAAAAAGGAGGCACCGTATCGATTAGCCTGAAAGGGGCCGATGGTCAGCTACTGTACATCCAGCATCTCGGCAAAAATGACCAGACCTACCGCACCCGATTGAACCTGAACCAACTGGAAGACGGCGTCTATCAGGTAGAAATCACCAACGGGGTGGAAACGACCACGCAGAGCGTAACCATCTCCACCCAACAGCCTGCCACGCCTAACCGGCTTGTCTCAATCCGGTAAAACATCCTTTACAGTAGTGGAAAATCCCTTATCCCGCACGTGGGTAAGGGATTTTTTCGGGCCTGGCGGTCAGCAAATGAAGTTATATCGTCAGGCCCGAAAATTTGTCCGTAATTTTACAAAGCAGGAAATTATCTGTACGTTCCTCCCTGTTACAATACGCTAGCTACAATCATGGTAAAGCTTGTTCTGTTCCTAAGCCTGCTCCTGAGCAAGTCCCTGTTTCTTGGCGATGTGCCCCCGAGCAGAGGTTCAATAGACGGGAAGTTGACCTCGATACCAACTTCTTGGCCCAAAGAAGACTCCATCGTTTATAGGTCAGATGATTTACTAATCCAGAAGTTCGCCGATCATGTTTACGTTCATACCTCCTTTCTGAACACCGATAGCTTTGGCCGGGTGGCCTGCAACGGGATGATTATCGTCAATGGTAATGAGGCCGTTGTTTTTGATACGCCCGCCGATAACAAAAGCTCGGAAGAACTAATCCAGTACCTGACCAGCGTGCTAAAAACGAAGGTAACCGCCCTGATTCCCACTCATTTCCATGCCGATTGCGTGGGTGGTCTGGAAACGTTCAACGCGCATAACATCCCTGCTTACGCTTCCAGCCAAACGATAGCACTCCTGAAACGGAAGGGGCAACAAGTCACGAAACCAATAAAAGGGTTTGACGGAATCCTTACCCTGCCGGTTGGCGATAAAAAAGTGTACGCGGAGTATGTTGGGGAAGGGCACACCAAAGACAACATAATCGGCTACTTCCCGGACGACAACGCGCTGTTTGGGGGTTGCCTGATAAAAGAAGTGGGCGCAACGAAAGGAAACCTGGAAGATGCTAATGTATTAGCCTGGCCGGGTACGGTCCGTAAGCTCAAGCAGAAATACCCACAGGTAACGATTGTCGTTCCGGGACATGGAAAATCGGGCGGAACGGAACTGCTGGATTACACAATTCATCTGTTCCGGTAAAAACCAACCGTACTCACTTGGTCGGCTTTAGCGCCAGGCTGGCCCATTAATCGTTCCCCCTTATGCTCTCGTCCCGCCACCTTATTTTTATGGAAGTGGCCCGTTTACTAAGCTTCACCAAAGCCAGCCAGACCTTATTCATTAGTCAGTCGGCCATTAGTAAGCACATTAAGTCACTGGAGTATTTTTACAAAACGGGCCTGTTCGAGCGGCATGGCAACCACATCAGCCTAACCCAAACGGGGCAGGCATTATACGACAAACTTCTGGAGGTAAGCCAGTTGCAGGAATCACTGCACCAGGAAATCCAGCAACTGAACGAAGCGTTCCGCCCTCCCACCAAACTGGCCATTGGTGCCAGTACCACCATTAGTCTGTATGTGCTGCCTTCCGTACTCTCCGCTTACCTGCGGCAGTACCCCAACCTTCAGATCAACGTACTCAACCGAAACTCGAACAACATTCAGAACGCCCTGCTGGCGCACGAAATCGACGTGGGGATTGTGGAGGGATTGACGCAGGTAAACACGCTGACCTACACCCCGTTTATGACCGATGATGTGCTGGCGGTGTGTTCGGGAAGAAGCCCCCTGCGCGGGCGGGCGCTTGTTGTTGCCGACCTGCCTGCCGTGCCGGTGGCGCTGCGCGAAAATGGGTCCGGCACGCTGGCGGTCATTGACGATGAACTGGCTAAACGAGGCATTACTCTGGCCTCCTTACCCGTTTTGATTCGGTTGGGTGGTACCGAGGCCCTGAAAAATTTCGTGCTGGCCGATACCTGCCTGGCTTTCCTGCCCAAGCGAGCCATCCTCAAAGAACTGGCCGCGGGCGAACTGGTTGAAGTACCCATTCAGGACCTGACTCTGCAACGCACGTTTTACTTTATCCAGCGGAAAGGAACGGAGAGCAACCAACTGGTTAACACCTTTATTCGGTTCACAAAGCGCCATTATTCCAACAGGGAATAACTCATATCAAAATGCTATTTGTTTCAGACGGTGATTACCGGGACTTTTCGGAAAAACACAACCGTGAATACCGTCATCACTTCATCACTTCTGGAAGACCTGCACTGTTCGCACTGCGGCTCCATTCATAATGCGCTCGTGCGCCAGACCCTGTCAACCTGCTGTAAGGCCCCGTTACTGTGCCGGTATGCACTGGATACGGATGCGGTATCTCCATTGGCACTGCTGAATCGGCCTAAATCCATGTGGCGATACGAAGAGCTTTTGCCCGTTATTCAGCCCGAAAATCAACTCACGCTGGGTGAAGGGTTTACCCCCATTTTACCCCTGAACCGACTGGCGGCCAACGCGGGTTTCAACCAGCTCAGCCTGAAGGATGAAGCCCTGAACCCAACCGGGTCATTTAAGGCGCGGGGGCTTTGCATGGCCATTGCCAAAGCAAAGGAAAATGGTGAGCGGGCCTGCATTATCCCCACTGCCGGCAACGCTGGTGTGGCCATGGCAGCCTATTGTGCCAGGGCGGGGCTGGAAGCGATGGTGGTAATGCCCTCCCACACGCCCGATGCCTTCAAGGAAATGTGTATTGGCTATGGTGCCACACTAATGCTGGTTGATGGACTCATCAATGATTGTGCGGCTAAAGTGCACGAAATCAATCAGGATGGACACTACTTCGATGTGTCAACCCTGAAAGAACCGTATCGGCTGGAAGGAAAGAAAACGATGGGCTACGAAATAGCCGAACAATTGAACTGGCAGCTGCCGGACGTAATCATGTACCCAACGGGGGGCGGAACCGGGCTGATTGGTATCTGGAAAGCCTTTCACGAACTGAAAGCGCTGGGCTGGCTGAGTCCCGAACAGCGTTTGCCCCGCATGGTGGCCGTACAGGCGGAGAACTGCGCACCCGTCGTAACGACCTGGCAGGGAAAGCAACTCAACAGCAAGCAGTACGTGGGTAAAGCCACGCTCGCCAATGGGCTGGCCGTACCGCGCCCCATTGGTGAGCCGCTCATGCTGAACGTACTCCGCGAATCGGGCGGAACGGCCATTGCCGTTTCAGAAGATGATATGCTGGACGGTGTCAGCGAACTCAGTCGGCACGAAGGCCTGTTTGTCGCTCCTGAAGGGGGTGCCATCTGGTCCGCAGCCAAAAAGCTATTGCACCAGAACTGGCTCCAGCCCCAGGAACATGTACTACTGCTGAACACGGGCGCGGGCCTGAACTACCTGGAAAACCTGAAAGGGCAATGGCGCAGTTAGCTGGCACACAACCTCAACGAATCGCCCGTTAGCCAATCAGCCGACTGTCCGTTCGTTGTCCCTGCCGGCTCCTGAATCCCTGCTCGGGAGAATAGCCCTGCGCCTGTTTGCCGTAGTACCCCGTGCCATCGTACGGGCGCAGGGCGGAGTCTTCTTTGCAGGCATCCGTACAGGTGCCTTTGTGGTCATGCCCGCAGGTGTTGCACAGGGTGATGTGGTTATTACACACCGGGCTGGCGCAATTTATCATCCGGCTGGTAGGCGTACCACACCGGTAGCAGGTGGATACCGTAACCGGGTTTATATGATTGACGGGTACCGTTACGCGGTTATCGAACACGTAGCACTCGCCATCAAAATCTTCGCCCCCCGTTTCCAGCCCGTAGCGGATAATGCCCCCGTGAAGCTGATATACATTGTCAAACCCCTGCGCCAGCAGGTAGGCCGATGCTTTTTCACACTTGATACCACCCGTGCAGTAGGTAACTATTTTTTTGCCCGTGCCGCGAAGGTGTTCCAACTCGGCCATGTGTTCGGGCAGTTCGCGGAGGTTCTCCATGTCGAACGTAATAGCATTTTTGAACTTCCCTACCTCGTGCTCGTAGTTGGACCGCATATCGACCAGTACCACGTCGGGGTCATTTTTGAGTTGCCGGAATGCGTCAGGTTCAAGGTGGATGCCCGTTTGCCGGAGTGGGTCAACATTGAGTTCGGAATGCACAATTTCCGATTTCACCCGGACGTGTAGTTTTTGAAACGTGTGCTGGTCCGTTTCATCCACTTTGAATTCGACTCCCGCAAACCGGGGATCGGCTCGCAGCGTATCCATGTACGCATCGCAATCAGCAGTGAGTCCCGATACGGTTCCGTTCAGCCCTTCGGGCGCAACGATGACGCGACCCAGCAAATTGAGCCGCAGGCACAGCAAATGGTGCATCTCCCGGTATTGATCCGGATGCTCGATGGGGGAATAGATATAGTATAAAAGGACGCGGTACGGTTTCATGGCATAAACAGTAAAATCGGAGGGCTGACACAATACGCATAGTGGGCCCAAAACACAATTTCGATGACAAAATTAAGCAAAATGGGTGTGAAAACGTTGTAATTACAGACATACCCGTGCGTCTGGCGACGGGATGCCGGTCGTTTACAACACACTCATTCAGCACACACTATGCACATTGCGATTACGGGGAACATTGGCGCGGGTAAAACGACGCTGGCCAACTTATTGGCAGCCCACTATGGTTGGGAGGTGTTATATGAAGCCGTAGAAGGGAATCCTTACCTGGCCGATTTTTACGAAGACATGCCCCGCTGGTCGTTCAACCTGCAAATCTATTTCCTGAACAGCCGCTTCGCACAGATGAAAAAGATCACTGGCCGGTTGCAATCAGACAACGCAACAACGCTGGTGCAGGATCGAACCATTTACGAAGATGCGGCCATTTTTGCCCGAAACCTCAAGCAGAGCGGTTTCATGACCGAGCGCGACTTTGATACGTATCAGGATTTGTTTACGAACATGATGAGCATTGTGCGGCCACCCGACCTGATGATCTACCTACGGGCCTCCCTGCCCAAACTGCGCCAGCAGATTCAGAAACGGGGTCGGTCCTTCGAGCAGGCTATAGCCGATCAATACCTGGCCAATCTAAACAAACTTTACGATGAATTTGCCGGTTCCTACGCACTGGGGCCCCTTTTAGTGCTGGACATGAATACCCTGGATTATGCCAGTCAGCCGCGGGATTTTCAGGAAGTTGTCCGGCAGGTAGATATGCACCTACAATCAGCCAGATCAGGCTAGTTTCCACCGGTTGCTCAACTCCTGAGCCAGTTCTTTCAGTTGGGTCATGGAGAGTGGCTTTGTCAGGAACTGATTAGCTCCCAGGGCCAGTGAGCGCGACTGTTCGGCTTCGGTAGCTGAGGTGGTCAGCATCACAACGGGCAGGTGCTCGTACCGGGGTAAACTGCGTAATTCTTTCAGCGTTTCGAAGCCATTTTTGAGCGGCATATTGATGTCCAACAGAACCAGGCGGGGCAGTTCGCTGCACTCGGCCAGTTTGGGGAGTAGTTCGACACCATCACTGAGTATCATGACGCCAATAGGGGGCTGGCCACTCTCAAATGCGGAGCGTATAAATAGCTGATCGTCTTCGTCGTCGTCAACGACCCAAACTGTCGAAGTGGTCATTTTTGGTAAACAGGGAGAGTGGCTCCTCAGCCGGGAACGAGAAGCTGAACGGCAATACTACTGGATAAAAATTCCCTATCCAAGCTCTCCCCTTTTGGTGATACACCTATCTATCTGTTTATCAAAAAGAAATCAATTCGAATTTTCCCCGGAAGAAGTCTACGGAGCAGCGCATTACCCTATTTTACAACTGGAAAATAGAACAGGCGGCCGGTTACGTTGTTTGCAGTAATAACTTAACGCCTGAATAACCATGAATAAGACAATACTTGTAGCCGATGATGATGATGAAGACTTCCTGCTGCTGAACAATCACATTCAGAAATGCCATAAGCACGTGAGCCTGACGTACGCGCCAACCGGCGAGGCAGTACTCGCACAGTTACAGACCCTGCCGCTCCCGGACCTCATTATACTGGATGCCAAAATGCCCCTGATGGATGGCCAGGAAACGGTGGCGTTGATACGCGCTTCACCAAACCTCCAGCATATCCCCATCCTGGTCTGGTCCGGCTCTCTCTCCACTAATGATATTACCCATTTTTATCAGGCTGGCGCTAATTCGGTGATACTCAAACACAGTATGCTCGAACAGATCGACATTGTCTGTAAGTATTGGGTGGAGTTGGTCGAGTTACCCGTTGGACAGTGACCAGGTCATCAACCGGCTCTAATTTTTCTCAACCTATATTCTGAAACAACATGCAAACTACCTACGAATGGTTGCTCCACAATGTGGGCAACGAGGCCAATTACCTGACAATCCTGAACGTACACCAACAAACGAACGACGTTGGTGTGTCCCGAATCGACGTAATGGCCCGCACGAAAGATTTTAAGGGTATAAACCTGGTTATTACTCCTGAAGATACAGATAACGGGGCAGGCCGTACGCAGGAAGGCACAGCGGAAGAATCGATTTTGGCCAGCTACCTTTTTAGCACCGAAGAATCCGTAATCGCCTATTTATCGGCAGGGCAGGCAACCGATACGGATACAGCCGGATCAGGTATCCGGGTACTAGTGCTGGACTCGGCCGACGGCGCAGGAGAGATCACGTTTACACCAGGGCGGTGAAAAGTGGCTTAAAAAAAGAGCGCCCAGGCCAACCCTGCCGTTAGAAACAGGGTAATGAACAGTACAGTAAACCAGGTAATGGCATTTATCAGGCTGAAGGAAGAAGTAGTGGCGATTTTCATCGTATTACTATTGATAATGGACAAATTTTGACTGACAGCGTGACATTCTGACGTTGCTGTAAATATACGTCACATGTACAAGCCGGGATTTCAGCGTTGTTACCTTTTTTTTATAAGAACGACGGCAATGGATTTTACTACTACTTATCCATCAAAAAAGCGTACAAAAAGTATTCGACAAACCAGTTTTTACTGTTCGCGACCGCCCCAGCATAAACTCACTATCAGTCTATTACCCAATCAGTCAATGGTATAGCTGATCCAACTTCCCACTCCCCGGCGTTGACACTACAACCGGCTCAGTACGACTGTAGTCGTGATACCCCAATTACCCTATTGGAATCACGCACAAAAGATTTTCTATCAGAATAATTGTATTAATTCTTTTTATTTGCCAATTTTGCCCCACTTGTTGCTATGGCAATAGACAATATTGCTTTTTTCAATTCAGGTTGTATTCAATGGGAAAGGCTGGTCGCTCTACGACCAGCCTTTTTTTATGGCTTTGTTAGTCTTCTAACCGGCATAGCTTGTACCTTTGCGGCTTCAATCGACCGCGTTACCTGATGCCGCTGATTGCCCCGTCAAGTTATGAGCCGCCTGCCCGTTTGTGGAATGGCCACCTGCAAACCATTATTCCCTCGCTGTTCCGCAAGGTATCGATTCCCTACGTCCGGGAACGTATCGACACGCCGGATGATGACTTCCTGGACCTGGACTGGGCGTATCCAACTGATGCATTAAGAATGAAAAATGAAGAATACTGTTCGGACAATCATTCTTCACCAGGCGTTGCTCACTCTTCACTAATCATTCTGACCCACGGCCTTGAGGGGAGTTCCACCAGTCCGTATCTGGCGGGCATGGTGCAGCATTTAACCCAACAGGGTTTTACCAGTCTGGCCTGGCACTACCGCTCGTGCAGCGGGCAGATGAACCGGCAGCAGCGATTTTACCACGTCGGTGAAACGGGCGACCTGGATTTAGTCGTTCAGTACGCCCTCACGAAAGGCTATCAAACAATTTACCTCGTCGGGTTCAGCGCGGGGGGCAACGTAACGCTCAAATACCTGGGCGAAAAAGGGGGAGACATTCATTGTGCGGTGAAAAAAGCCGTTGTCTTTTCGGTACCAGTTGATTTGATGGGGTCATCCCGGCGGCTCGAACAATGGGACAGTCTGGTGTATAACTACCGGTTTAGCCGCACACTTAAGCGAAAAGTACTGGAAAAAGCGGCTGTCATGCCGGGCGTTTTCCCAACCGAAGCCATTCGGAAAGCGCGCAACGTTCGGGAATTCGATAATTCGTTTACGGCACCCATGAACGGCTTTCGGGATGTAACGGACTATTATACCCGAAGTAGTTCGCTCCCGTTTATTCAGTCCATTACCATTCCTACGCTGGTCATTAATGCCAAAAACGACCCATTTCTGTCGCCGGAGTGCTTTCCGGAGGCTCTGGCGCGGGAACTACCCAACGTCTGGATGGAGTTTCCTGCCCAGGGTGGTCATTGCGGTTTTCCTTCACGCACTGGCGGTATTCAGGGAACATACTGGTCAGAAGAGCGGGCAACAGCGTTTTTCAAGACCAGTGCACACTAAATACGATTGCCTGTTTACACGGCAGGTACGCTGTTAACATAAAAGTAAGCGAATTGACTGCCCAAAATGGCGGCTGTTCAACCTAACGATACTATGACTACCACAGAACCAACCCTCGGCCAGAGTGCCGTACCACCGGCTGAACAGCCCTATTACGTAATTGACTTCGACAGCACCTTCACCAAGGTAGAAGCACTGGACATACTGGGTGAAATCTCACTGGCGGGTCAGCTGGAGCGGGAAGATGCCCTCCACCAGATTAAGACTATTACTGACCGGGGTATGGCGGGCGAAATATCCTTTACGGAGTCGCTCAATCTTCGACTGGGTTTGCTGAAGGCGCACCAGAACCATTTGCCTGCCCTCATCGAAAGCCTGATGGGCAAAATCTCGGATTCGTTTCAGCGGAATAAAGAGTTTCTGACCGAAAACGCCGACCGCATTTATATCGTATCGAACGGGTTCCGGGAGTTCATTTTGCCCATCGTAACGTCACTGGGCATTCAGGAAGGGCACGTCTTTGCCAATACGTTTGTGTACGATGAAACCGGCGCTATCATTGGTTTCGACCCGGAAAACCCGCTGTCAGCCAATGATGGCAAATCGAAGGTAATCCGGGACCTGAACCTCAACGGTGAAGTATACGTCATCGGCGATGGCTACACGGATTACGAAATCCGGGCATCCGGGCTGGCCAACCGCTTTTACGCTTTTACCGAGAACGTGCTGCGACCCAGCGTCGTTGAAAAAGCCGATCACGTAGCGCACTCACTCGACGATTTTTTGTACCATAATAACCTGAGCCGGAGCCAGTCGTACCCTAAAAGCCGGATTAAAGTGCTGTTGCTGGAGAATGTACATCCGGTAGCCGTCCAGCTTTTTGAACTGGAAGGGTTCAACGTGGAGATCAGGAAAGAGGCCCTGGACGAGGATGAACTCATTGAAGCCATCCGCGACGTATCCATTCTGGGTATTCGCTCTAAAACGAACCTAACGGCCCGTGTCCTGGAGAATGCCAATAAGCTGATGGCGGTTGGTGCGTTCTGCATCGGCACGAACCAGATTGACCTGGATACCTGTACCCAAAAAGGTATTGCCGTATTTAACGCCCCCTACAGCAATACGCGCTCGGTAGTAGAGCTGGCCATTGGCGAAATCATCATGCTCATCCGCAGCATTGTGCCCAAAAGCAACCTGATGCACAAAGGTGGCTGGGACAAGTCGGCCAAGAACAGCTTTGAAGTGCGTGGTAAAAAGCTGGGTTTGGTGGGGTATGGCAACATTGGTACGCAACTGTCAGTGGTGGCCGAAGCCCTGGGTATGGAGGTGTATTTCTATGACATTGTGGATAAACTGGCATTGGGAAATGCCCGAAAATGCAAATCGCTGGACGACCTGCTGGCCGTTTCCGATATCATCAGCCTGCACACCGATGGCCGCAAGCAAAACAAGAATCTGTTTAGCTACCGCGAGTTTTCGCTCATGAAAAACGGGGTTATCTTCCTGAACTTATCGCGGGGTCACATCGTGGATATACCCGCGCTGGTCGATGCCATTGAGCGGGGGAAAATTGCGGGGGCGGGTATAGACGTATTCCCGCTGGAACCAAAAACGAACAGCGAAGAGTTTACCAGTGCTTTGCGCAAACTGCCCAATGTGATTCTGACTCCGCACATTGGCGGCAGCACGGAAGAGGCCCAGGTAAATATTGGCAACTTCGTGCCGGGCAAACTGCTCGAATACATCAATAATGGCAGCACGTACGGCAGCGTAAACTTTCCCGAATTACAACTACCCATGCTGAAAGGATCGCACCGGCTCCTGCATATCCACGCTAACGTACCGGGTATTCTGGCCAAAATGAACGCCATTTTTGCCAACTACCACATAAACATTCATGGTCAGTACCTCAAAACCAATGAGCAGATTGGCTATGTCATTACAGATGTGGCTAAAGAATATGCCCACGAAGTGGTAGAAGAACTCAGAAGCATTGATAACACAATCAAGTTTAGACTGCTCTACTAATGGTAAGTGATTGAGTGATAGAATGAACGACCTGCCGTTGCGGTGAGCAAACTGGCGCACCCGTTTTATTCTATCACTCCACCATTCACTCATTCACCTATGAAAAACACCTACTTTACACCCGGCCCGGCCGAACTCTACCCAACTATTCACCAGCACCTGCAGCGGGCAATGGACGAACAGATTGGCTCGATTTCGCACCGGAGCGAGCAGTTCCGTAACTTATACCGGTTTATGGATGCGCAGTTGCGCACCCTTCTGTCCATACCCGATACGCACGGCATTTTTATCACCGGCTCGGCTTCGGAAGTGTGGGAGCGGATGCTGCTGAATTGTGTAGAGCACGAAAGTTTTCACCTCGTCAACGGCTCCTTCTCGCAGAAATTCTATGATTATGCCAGAGCGCTGCACAAACATGCTCACGTACTCGAGAAGCCGTTTGGCGAGGGGTTCGATGCGGCCGATGTGCAGGTGCCGGACTATGCGGAGGTCGTTTGTGTAACGCACAACGAAACCTCATCGGGCGTGCAGATGAAACCAGCCGAAATCCACAAGCTCAAGCGAAAGCACCCGAAAAAGCTGTTCTGTGTCGATATGGTCTCCTCAGCCCCTTACCCCGACCTGGATTTCAGCCTGATTGATTCCGCTTTTTTCTCGGTACAGAAAGCATTCGGTATGCCCGCCGGCATGGGAGTCTGGATTGCCAGTGAGGCTTGTCTGGCCAAAGCCGAGCGATTACAGAAAAACGACACCCTCACCGTTGGGGCGCATCATACGCTTCCTGCACTCTGGAAACACTACAAAGACTTCGAAACACCCGCTACGCCAAATGTGCTGTACATGTACCTGCTGGGCAAGATTGCGGAGGATTTCAACAAGATCGGGATCGATACCATCCGGAAGCAAACCGAGGAAAAAGCGCGGATGCTGTATAAGTTCATTGACACGTCCGATGCTTACGCCCCCTTTGTGAAGCAGGAGCGGCACCGGTCACAAACGGTCATCGTAGCCACTACCCGAAAACCTGCTTCCGATGTTATTAAGGTTGGGAAAGCGGCCAACATGCTTGTTGGGAGCGGGTACGGGAAGTTCAAGGAATCGCAAATCAGGATTGCCAACTTTCCGGCCGTATCGCCTGAGCAGGTAAACCAACTGATAACCCAATTGAACAACGTATAACCGTCCACGAACTCTTCTCATCAAAGCACCTTTTTCCTGTCGAAAAAGGTGCATTTTTTTTCGTCGCTCTCCGCAGCTGTACCTGGCAGGCAAACCTTATAAGGATATTGACGTTAATTAAGTAGTGAAAGGTGTAAACTCAACAGTGATGAAAACAACGATTACAACAATTCTATTCTCCATGGGGCTTGCGGCAGTGAGTCTGGCGCAAAACAGAACGGACTCAACCGACCAGACCAAACCGCTTATTGACGAGCGCGCAAAAGAGGAAATTCGGCAAACGGCAAATCAGGCCAGTGATAAACTGGAAAACGAAGTAGACAAGTCTATCAGCTATCAGGATGCCAATCAGTTAAGTTGGTTCCAGCCCGGAAACCTGTTTATTGGTGCTGGCCCTGGCTTTGGCACCAATAATGGTCAGGTTTATTTCGACGTGAATACCCGCATTGGTTATTTTTTCCAGCCTGGATTCATGGCTGGTCTTCGGTACGACTCCGACCGGCTTTTGGCTAAAAGTTATCATGCCCGGCAGTTTGGCGCGTATGCCCGCTATTATCCCTTTCGGACTCGTATCAGCAGTTTTGTGGGAGCCAGTCTGAACAGCGGTCGTGAGTACGCGGATAATATTCCAGCCGATACCAAATCCAACTACACCAGTGTAGGGCTTGAGTTGGGCATAATGGCCTGGGTTGCTCACCGCCTGGGGGCTGAACTGTCCTTTGAAAGCAATTTTTATAACAAAATAGACCCGACCGTAAGCCGGGGCAAAGGGGGACGGCTGAAGCTTGGCGTCAATTATTATTTCGGTTCGGTTGGCAGAAAGGGGGCAAAGCTGTCCCGTTAATCGACGCCAGGGGCTACTGCCATGTACCCGTTAGCCATTTACTGAACCGGGTCCAGATGTTGGTAGTGATGCCGACAGAGCGGACAACTAGCCCGGTTCGGCAGAGGTATAGAAAAGCTTCTTAGCGGGCATGACAATCTCGAACGCGGCACCGTCTTTTGAACAACGACCAGAATTGATTGCTGGACAAGTAACGACTCTATCGCAACGGGATACCGATGAAAACCTTACATGTATTGAATGGCGACGCCACCGCACAGGCATTTATCAGCGCCGGGCTACCGGGCGATGTAGCCATCTGGCGGGAGATGCTGTCCGAAGGGCCTTTGCTGGTGGCACCCCGAACGGATGACGAATTGTGGACGCTGCGCCGGAATTGGCTGACCACCACCTTCGGGGCTAAATTTCAGGGTGAACAACCCGATTATACACTCTATGTCGTCCGCGAATTTGAGAAGATCTGTCAGTATGCCGATTATGACGAAGTTGTTTTCTGGTTCGAGCATGACCTGTTCTGCCAGATTAATCTGGTCTTTCTACTAGCTTGCTTCGCCCGGGTCAACTTAGGTCAAACTGCACTCCGGCAGGTATCGGTCGACCGGATACCGGGGGTGGCCGACTTTAAAGGCTACGGGCAGTTGGACGGCACTCAGCTGGCAGCACTCTACCCGCAGGCCGAACTATTGACCACCCACGAACTAATGCTGGCTGCCCGCGTTTGGGTGGCCTATGCCGCGTCGGACAAAGCCGCGCTGACCGATTTTTTGACGACGAATGCTGGCCGGTTACGCCATTTACCCGCAGCCATAACGGCTCATCTGGCCCGGCTCACGGTGGATTCCGATGGGTTATCTCTCATCCAGCATCAGTTGCTCACGCTGATTCAGGCGTCGTCCAAAACGCCCCGCCAGGTAGTGAGCGAATGGCTGAGCCACGACCGGATTTATGGGTTAGGCGACTGGAGCCTGGAAACCTACCTCGCCGAACTGGCTGAACAGGGCGTTATCCAGGAACGGGATGGGCTGCTGGTCAGCACGATTACCTGAAAGAACTTACCTATTTCAGAAAAAGCACTCCCGTTGGTTCTGGCTACTACCACTGATAAACGAACCGGGTATAACAGACGAAAGGGATCAGTCAATCCGGTAGTCTCAATTGGCTACGGGTGTTCAACTGAATACGTCCACCGCTACTGTACCGGATACGACCGGCTGTTGCCTGATAGTCGTCAGGGATACTAACTACGTGACCGATTCGGGCAGTCTGCCCGGCTGCTGGCACGGCTCCGCACGACCATACAGCGGGGTCATTCCAGGAACCGTTTTGCAGGGTATAAATCTCGTCGGGACCGCCTACGAAATATTGGTGCGTCCCTGATGGTGAGCCAAAGATGGTTGTGCTGACCGTTTGCCCTGAGTATCACCTGAATGGGATAGGTCACTTTCCGAACCCGGCGGTTGCCCGCATCGGCAATGTATCAATTTCCCGCGCATCAAAAGCAAGGCCTGTTGGGGCATTCAGGGCTGCGCTGGTGGCTGGTCCGCTATCATTCACGTTAGTGCCCGATACAATAGTGGTCATAACCTGAGCCTGTGAGGGAGTGAGTAAACTGGCTGATGTCAGGAAAGAAAAGGCTAATTGATGTAAACATTTCTTCATGGGTGAATTGACAGGAAAGCGACAAAATGGTCTGTTTGTGATAGCCCACCTATAGGATAAGTTGAACCTATAACTAAGTTGGTTTTATCAGCAAGGTGGGTGTTCGGTATCTCTTTATTGGCTCGACTTACGAGTAAAGCTTTCCAAAAGAGGGTGCAGCATAAAAGTGAAACGTTCCAGCGTTCGATGAGGAAGCCTCAAGAAATAGTAGTTCAGTCAGCAGAACATTCATTTTACCGTGCCAACAGTAGAAAATGTGCTGACCGAAGGAGAAAAGTTGTAATTTCCATCGCTGCGTGTACAACGCAGTGAGCCACTATCTCAATCAACAAACGTATGTACAACCTGTATCGCGCCGTTTTTATTTCCCTCCTTTGCATTACGATTACCTATGCCCAAACCCCACCCGCCAGTCCAACGGCATCGACTACCGCTCCTGATCTGAACGAACGTATCCGACAACTGGAAGAAAACCTCCGCTATACCAATCAGGGCCTGGCGAAAAATGTCGATGATCTGCTGTGGTACCAGAAGCTGGGGGATGTGGCCATAATCGATAAAGTCCGGTATGACAGTAAGCCGCCCCACGTCATCAAAAATCCAACGGGTCAGGGCGCAAATAACCCGGTAGTCATTCCGGCCTACACCTTCGTATCAAAAAAGTTTGTGTCAGCCAAAAAACTGCCCCTGCTGGTGTTTGTGCACGATGGTATCCATGGCGATTTCAGTACCCTCTACGCCCATGTGGTTCGGGAGTTGCTGGATCAGGGATACCTCATTCTGGCACCGGAGTACCGGGGCAGTGTAGGTTATGGCGGAGCATTTTACAACCAGATTGACTACGGCGATTACGAAAATGACGACGTGCTGGCCGGTAAGCGCTGGGCGGTAGAAAATATGCCGCAGGTGGATGCCAGCCGGGTAGGTATTATCGGCTGGAGCCACGGGGGGATGATTTCGCTGATGAACGTGTTCGACCACCCCGAAGATTATAAAGTGGCCTATGCCGGTGTACCCGTATCCGACATTATTGCCCGGCTGGGCTACAAACCGCAAAGCTACCGCACCATATTTTCGGCGGCTACCCACATTGGAAAAGACCCTTCCGATAACGTGGCTGAATACCGCCGACGGTCGCCGGTCTGGAACGCACAGAAGTTAAAAACGCCCCTGCTCATTCACACCAATACCAACGACGAAGACGTCAACGTGCTGGAGGTAGAATCCCTGATTAATGCTCTGAAAGCACACGAGAAAAAATTTGAGTACAAAATTTATCAGGATGCCCCCGGCGGCCACAGTTTCAACCGGCTCGACACTAAATTAGCCCGCGAGTCGCGGGAGGAAATTTACCGGTTTCTGGCCCGTTACCTGAGTCCACCCGCTGCCGTTAAGTAATAACAACCAGGGTACCTGCACGTATGATACGATTTCTCAGCCAGTTCGCTGGTTTTTTCCTGTTCGTTGGTATACTGGGTGCAACTGCCCAAACAGCTACTGTGGGCACGGCCTCCGGTCGCAGTCGCAGGGTCAGGGATGATGCCTGGTATTACAGGCTTGGGCTTATCGGTAAGCTATGACATTGTCATAAAAGGGCACGGGGGCGAGTCAAGAACGTGCCATTTTGAAAGGCGACATGTATAGATAGATGTGCGAACGGGCTCTAAAAAGAGCTCATTTCTCACAAGGCGCTGAATCTATTTTTTGCCAATATGGGTATATAGGGTTACTTAATGGAAGCCAGCTAGCAGGTTTACACGAAGTAACCCTGTCCATTTTCGGGCGATATTTACTTACATGTCGGTATTGGTGCTAATGCCCCCTTTTGTTAGTGAAATAACACCGGCAGGGAGTAAAAGTCTACAGCTAAGTATTTTTACCATTCCTTTTGTAAGTATTATAACTTAATTACAGTAAACAGGTTTATTATTACACTTTCATTATCAGTACAATTTGTTCACGTTTAATTTAAATTTAATATGCAAAACTTTCCTTTACTTGTTGGCAGACTGAGGAGCTTATTCTTCAGTTTCGCCATGCTAGGATTGGCATTTGGCAGTTATGCCTCCAGCCACCGCGAAGCCCCGCTCATCTCCGACGATCCGCTCGCCGACAACACCGACGTCTACGCCTTCAAAAGCCCGGACGACCCGAACACCATCACGATTATAGCGAACTATATTCCATTTGAGTCACCGGATGGTGCACCGAACTTCTACGACTTCGGCTCCGACGTTCGCTACGAAATTCACATCAAGAACAAAACGTCAACGGCAGGCGATGATATCACTTACCGGTTCACGTTCTCGAAGGTTAATGAAGATCCAACTACGTTCTTCTACATCCGGCTGGGCAAGCAGAACCTGAAGACTACCTACAAGTGCGAAAAAAGCATGGACGGTGGCCGGACCTTCACCACTATTGTGGCAAACGGCGTTGTACCACCGGCTAACGTGGGGCCCCGCAGCATTGAAGATAAAAAGGTTGGCTTAGGAGCGGCATCGTACGACGACGCTGGCCCAGCAGGCCATTGCCAATGCCAGCACGGGCGAGAAAGTATTCTGCGGACCACGCGACGATCCATTCTTCGTTGATTTGGCTGGTGCATTCGACGTCGGCAATTTCCGGCCTGAAGGCAATCCGGTGAACCCGCCCAAGGATGCCCTCAACCGGTTCAACGTGCACACTATCGCGCTCAAAATACCCGTCAATCTGTTGCAGAAAGATGGCAAAGGCATAGCGCAGGCGGCCAATATTCTCGATCCAGACTTCGTCATCGGCGTATGGGCTTCGGCCAGTCGGCAGATGATCCAGACGATCTACAATGGTGGCGACGTTGGAAACGACGGACGTTTTGTGCAGGTATCTCGCCTGGGCATGCCCCTGACCAACGAAGCCGTTATCCCCATCGGAGACAAAGACCGCTGGAACGCTACCTCACCCTACGGCGGTGAGGATCTGCAGTTCGCCAAATACTTCACTAATCCCGAACTGGCCCTCTACATGGACGATTCGCAGTTTGGTGGGGCCGTGCCGTCGCTGAATGCCCTGCGTATCCAGAGCAAGTCGCTGGGCGCGTTTGACTTCCGCAATGGTAAGCCCGGCCTGTTCGGCCTCAAAGGCAACGCAGCCCTCAACGGAACAGCCCTGTCCGAAGCCGCTTTCGGAAAGATTCTGCTGCCCGACAACAAAAGCCCCCGCGCCGTCGACCTGCTGCCCATCTTCTACACGGGTGTGCCTAACCTGGCTCCCTACCAGTTGGCTACGGGCAAACCATTCGGTAACCCGCTGGCGGCTGGTAAGCCTTTCATCAACAACTTCCTGCCCACGCTGGGTGATATGCTGCGATTGAACATGGCCGTTCCCGCTACGCCCCGCGACAGCAAAGACTTCAGTCCAAATGGACTGGTGCAGGCGGCTGTGCTGGGTATCACCGACCCACGGTACAACGGTTCGACGGCGTTGCAGTTCATTCCCAACATGGACGGTTTCCCCAACGGACGCCGACTGGAGGATGACGTAACGACGATTGAGTTGCAGGCCGTGGGTGGTGTAGTGCTGGCCGCAATCGGTCTGTTCTACGACGACGCCACGATGGCAGCACCCGTTTCGCCAAGACTTGTTAACGTATTGCAGTTTAACTCCGGGCCTACCAAGAATGATGTGGAACTGAGAGGCAGCTTTCCCTATCAGCAGACTCCATGGAGAGGATTCGACTATCCCGAAAAGGCTAGATTCTAACTGTCACGACCACAATAGACGAAAAACATGAAAAATATTCTATATCTGGTTGCGGCCCTGACAATAGGCTTTCTGCAACCCACTCAGGTACTGGCGTCTTCGCACCGCGAAGCACCCCTGATTTCGAACGACCCACTGGCCGACAATACCGACCTGTACGCGTTCAAGAGTACGACTAACCCCGAGAACATGGTTCTCATTGCCAACTACATTCCGTTTGAGCACCCTGCCGGTGGCCCTAACTGGTATACGTTTGGCGAAAACATCCGCTACGAAGTCCACGTCGACAACGACGCTTCGACCAATGGCAGCGACATCGTGTATCGGTTTACGTTTAAGCGGACTAATGAAGACCCAACCACGTTTTTTCTGATCCGTCTGGGCAAGGAGAACCGCAAGACCACCTACACCTGCGAACGCAGCATGGACGGTGGCCGGACCTTCACCACGATTATCGCCAACGGCACCGTGCCTCCCCCCAACATAGGACCCCGTTCCATCGAGAACAAAGCAGTTGGACTGGGCGCTTCATCGTACGAAGAACTCGTGCAGAAGTCGATCATGACGGCTTCGACGGGTGAGAAAATCTTCTGCGGACCGGTTGATGATCCATTCTTCGTTGATCTGGGAGGCATTTTCGACTTAGGTAACGTACGGCCCAAAAGCGGTCGGGATGCGGTGGCGAAGTTCAACTGCCATTCCATCGTGATCGAAGTGCCGGTGGCTACGTTGCAGAAGAGCAAAAAGACGGTTGCTCAGGCGGCTAACATCCTCGATTCCGACTATGTTATCGGCGTTTATGCGTCGGCCAGTCGGCAGATGATCAGAACCCTTTTCAACGGGGGCGACGTAGGGTATGATGGTCGTTATGTACAGGTGTCGCGTCTGGGTATGCCCCTGACCAACGAAGCCGTTATCCCCATCGGCATGAAGGATCGCTGGAACCGGACATCGCCTTACAATGGCGAGGACCTCCAGTTTGCTCAATACTTTACCAATCCCGAACTGGCCCTCTACATGGACGATTCGCAGTTTGGTGGCGCTGTACCGGGTCTGGCTCCGCTGCGCATTCAGACGAATTCACTGGGAATGTTCGACTTCCGTAATGGTAAGCCCGGCCTGTTCGGCCTCAAAGGCAACGCAGCCCTCAACGGAACAGCCCTGCCGGAAGCCGCTTTCGGAAAGATTCTGCTGCCCGACAACAAAAGCCCCCGCGCCGTCGACCTGCTGCCGATCTTCTACACGGGTGTGCCTAACCTGGCTCCCTACCAGTTGGCTACGGGCAAACCCTTCGGTAACCCACTGGCCGCTGGTAAGCCTTTCATCAACAACTTCCTGCCCACGCTGGGCGATTTGCTGCGGGTGAACATGGCCGTTCCCGCTACGCCCCGCGACAGCAAAGACTTCAGTCCAAATGGGACTGGTGCAGGCGGCTGTGCTGGGTATCACCGACCCACGGTACAACGGCTCGACGGCGTTGCAGTTCATTCCCAACATGGACGGTTTCCCCAACGGACGCCGACTGGAGGATGACGTAACGACGATTGAGTTGCAGGCCGTGGGTGGTGTAGTGCTGGCCGCAATCGGTCTGTTCTACGACGACGCCACGATGGCAGCACCCGTTTCGCCCAACCTGGTGCGGGTATTGACGTTCGACGCAGGCGTTACCAAAAACGATACGACCCTGCGGACGAGCTTTCCGTATGAGCAACATCCCTGGAGAGCGTTCAGAGGTCCTCAGTACGTAGGACCAAAAGCACCGGAGACACCAGTGACCAGCCAGCCACTGGCCGCCACGGTAGTATCTTATACCTGTAGTACAGGGGCTATTACCTACGGCCGTGTTGGCGGTGATCCTGCCCGTACGGTGGAATTCCTAGCTCCGGGTACGGTGAATGGAATGTGGAGTACCAACGTAAACCAGCAGATTGAAGCCCCTTTGCGGATGGATCCGAACAGTCGCCGTTTCCTGACGATACGGGCTCGCTACGTAGGTGACCCAGCGTCGATGGTTACGTTCGACTTCGACTTCCGTACCCCCTGTGGACAGGCGCGTGTAGCGGCCGAAAACGTAGCCCCGCTGTCGATTCGATTGCTGGGAAACCCCACGACCAACAGCGACGTAACGTTTGAGGTAAACGGGGCCGCTGGTCAGACGCTGAAACTGGGTGTTACCAACAGCCGGGGTCAGTTTATCAATCAGAAAACGATTTCTGAAGCGGGAACGGTTGAACGGCATACACTGCCTTTAGGCGAACAGCCAGGCACTTACTTCCTGCAGGCATCAACGCCAACGGGTAGCCAGACAATTAAAGTTATCCGTCACTAAGTAAAACCCGGTAAGCCGACTGTGTACCTTTACGCGCAGTCGGCTTATTTTTTTTAATACGTCTTCACTCTCTCTTTATGAATGCATTCATTACTTCTGGTAAGAACGTCTTTTTACTATGCCTTCCAGCCTTTCTCTTTCTGTTGTTGCTGGCCCAAACCGGTTGTACCAACAAACAGAAAACAGAAACCGAGAGCACCTCGAGCACATCCATTATGGACATACCGCCCCTTTTTGACCGGCGGGGTGAGTTAGCTACGGCTGGTGAGTGGCAGCGGACAAAAGAAAAAGTGGCCGAACTGAACGACAAAATCAGAAAAGAGCCAAACGATGTAAAGCCCCGGCTTCAGATTGCCATGATCTATCTGGCCGAAGCCCGGATTACCGGTGAGCACCCGTATTACTACCCGGTCATTCTGAAAGTGCTGGATGGTGTGCTGGCCATGGACCCAAAAAACTTTGAGGCAACTACCTTCAAGGCATCCGTCAAAATGTCGCAGCACCAGTTTGCCGAAGCCCGTGATCTGGCCGAAAAAGCCCGGCAAATCAACCCGAACAATGCCTACGTGTATGGCGTACTGGTCGATGCCAATGTAGAGATGGGGAACTACGAGGAAGCCGTGGCCATGTCCGACAAGATGCAGGCCCTCAAGCCCTCGCTGGAAGCCTACTCGCGGGCATCGTACCTGCGCGAAATTTATGGCAACTACCCGAGTTCTATCGAAGCCATGAAACTGGCCGTGCAGGCGGGGTTACCCGGTTCTGAACCCCAGTGCTGGAGCAAAAACACCCTGGGTCATTTGTACGAAACAACCGGCCAACTGGACAAAGCCGAAAATCAGTACGACGGTATTCTGGTGCTCCGGCCCAGCTATGCGTTTGCGATGGCCGGAAAAGCCCGGATTCAGCAGGCCCGTAAGCAATATGACCAGGCCCTGGCCACGCTGGATAAAGCGGTTAAGATAATGCCCGAATTTTCGTTCCACGAGCAAATGGCCGATATATATGCCTTGCAGGGAGATAAGGACAAAGCCACCAAAAAATACGCTGAAGTGGTTAAAATGCTGGACGAAGATGCCCGTTCGGGCCACGCGGTCGACCTGGAACTGTGTAAGCTTTATACCAAAACCGGGCAACTGGATTCGGCACTGGTGTACGGGATGAATGAGTACAAAAAGCGGCCGAACAACATCGACGTCAACCATGCGCTGGCCTGGGTCTACTTCAATAAGCGTGACCTGAAAAATGCTCAAAAACACATACAGGTGGCTATGCGCACCGGCAGTAAAGACCCCGAATTATTACAGGAAGCAGGTGCCATTGAACTGGCGCTGGGCAATGCGGCCGAACACCAGAAATTAGTGGCAGCCGCCCGAAAAACAAACCCCAATTACACGCTGTAGTTTTCCACATACCATTTCGCTTTACGTCAATGCTGCGCCGTCTCCTCGCTTCTTTGCTCCTACTCAACTACCTGCTGGTGGCTGGCCTGGGCTGCATTAGCCGCCCGGAAGATCAGCAGGAGTTTGTGCTGGTGCAAACCAGTGAGGTAGGGAAGCAGTATCAGGAATGCCGGTATATGCGCATGGATGGCCTGGAAAATTTCCTGCTGGAATCACTGGCCAGCCGGTATCAGAAAGCAACCGACACCCCAAAGCACAATCTGATTTCGGTTGTTAGTGGTGTTGATTCCCATTGCCTGCCGGGCACACAGTGGTTCACGCATGAACCCGCCTACGCCGAGGCAATCAAACCGCTGATTGCTGGCCAGTACACCATCCCGCCCGGGTATGGTTGTCCCCTACACATACCTCCCAGGCTGGCCTAGCCCCTGCCAACTCAACCCATTCAGTAATTCCGGTTGGGGTACAGTGTTCTCTTCTTAGCCACATAGGCTGTTTATTTTCTTCTTCCTGCGCGGCCCTGCGGCTATCTCCTGCCATTGATAGAGATAATTGTCTTGCGCCCGATACCTGCACAACTGCCTTGGTAACCCGTGAGGTTACTGCTTGTACGGCATAAAAAGACCAGAGAAACGGGTGTTGAATCGCCCTCTTTATCCTAAATAATGAAATTTCTATACGCTGTCCTGATTGTAGTGCTGGCTAGTGTACACACCTATGCCCACCTGGGCCATTTGTCTGGCAAGGTGTACGATCAGGCAACCAATCTGCCCCTGTCGGGTGTAACGGTGCAACTGGTGGGGCTGGGAAAAGCCACCGTAACGAATGAACTGGGTCAGTACCGCTTCGACGGGCTGGTGGCGGCTCCCTATAAAATTGACCTGTCGCACGTGGGGTTTAAAGCCCAGTTACTTGATGTTATGGTGCAGGATGACCAGACCACCTTCGTCAGTACCATGCTGTCGGCAACATCGGTCGACCTGAGCGAGGTGGTTGTCTCCTCGCTGCGGGCGCACGACCAGCAACTTATCAGCAGTCTGGATATTAAACTGCGACCCATCATCAATTCGCAGGAGATTTTGCGGCTGGTGCCGGGTCTGTTTATTGGTCAGCACGCGGGCGGGGGAAAAGCCGAGCAGATTTTTCTGCGCGGCTTCGACCTCGACCACGGCACCGATATTCGGCTGACGGTGGACGGGATGCCAGTCAATATGGTGTCGCACGCGCACGGGCAGGGGTATGCCGACCTGCACTTTGTTATTCCCGAACTGGTAGAAGGGGCCGATTTCAAAAAAGGGCCGTACCACGCTGATAAGGGTAATTTTACCACGGCGGGTTGGGTCGATTTCCGAACCCGCACCGCCCTCGACCGTTCGTTCGTCAAACTCGAAGCCGGGCAGTACGGCACGTACCGCGCCGTGGCCGGGCTGGATTTACTGGGTGCGACGCCGGAAAGGCCAAAAACCAGTCGGCCTATCTGGCTTCGGAGTATTCGTTCACCAATTCGTATTTCGATAATCCGCAGCATTTCAACCGGCTGAATGTAGTTGGGAAATACCACGGGCATCTGGCTCCCAATACCAACCTGACCCTAACGGGTTCAACGTTCTGGAGCAAATGGAACCACTCCGGGCAGATTCCTGAACGGGCCGTAGCCTCGGGCCTGACCGGCTTTTTCGGGTCCATCGACCCAACCGAAGGGGGCGAAACCAGCCGGACAAATGTTAACGCCCAACTCGTAACGGTTACGCCCCGGAACCACGTCATCAAAAATCAGTTTTTTTACAGCAACTATAACTTCGAGCTGTATTCCAACTTCACGTTTTTTAAAAATGACACCATCAATGGCGATCAGATTCGACAAAAAGAACGCCGGAACCTGTTCGGCTACAACGGTAGCTACTCCGTCGAAACACGCGTTGGCCGCAGTCACTGGAACACCACTGTGGGTGCTCAGTACCGGCAGGATGTGACGCATCACACCGAACTGTCGCACACGAAGGACCGGATCATCACACTGGAGCAGATGAACTTCGGCAACATCAACGAACTGAACGCGTCCGTATATGCCGATGAGTTGATTGAGGTATCAGACCGGTTTACGATCAACGCGGGGGTGCGGGTCGACTATTTCCGGAGTCAGTACGAGGATTTGCTGGCCCAGCCCGTTACCAAAAAACACGCGACGGATGCCATCGTTTCGCCCAAACTGAATTTTTATTACACCCTCAATCCACGGGTACAGCTATACCTGAATTCGGGCAAAGGATTTCACTCCAACGATGCGCGGGTAGTGGTACCGCAGGGTGGACTAGCTGTTTTGCCACCGGCCTACGGTTCTGATCTGGGGCTGATTGTCAAGCCGTTTCCCCGGTTGCTTATCAATGCGGCAGCCTGGTATTTGTGGCTGGCGCAGGAGTTTGTTTTTGTAGGAGATGAAAATGTGGTGGAACCCAGTGGCCGGTCGCGCCGGTATGGTGTCGATGTATCGGCCCGGTATCAGCTCACCAACCGAACAAACGGAGCCAACCTGTACGCCGATGTAGACCTGAACACGGCTACCCCCCGCGCCATCGATGCTGAAGCCGGGCCAGAATTACCTGCCGCTGGCCCCCCTGTTTACCTCAACGGGCGGGCTGTCGCTGAAAAACAATGACGGCTTCAGTGGCTCTATCCGCTACCGGTACATAGCCGACCGACCCGCTACCGAGGATTATTCACTGGTGGCAACCGGTTATTTTGTCAATGATTTGCAGGCTAACTACAGTCGCCGGAACTATGCCCTTGGCCTATCGGTGCAAAACCTGTTCAACGTGCGATGGAAAGAAACCCAGTTTGCCACCGAAAGCCGCCTGCGTGGTGAAGCCATCACCCATTACCGATATTGCGTTCACGCCCGGAACCCCGTTTTTCGCCCGACTCAGCCTGACGTATTTCTGGTAGAGCAGCCATAAAAACGGGGGGATTCGGCCATTCCTAGTAGGATGAACAGCCGTTTCTCTTTACTG
>CAWARB010000028.1:0-19101 GCA_963784335.1 uncultured Cytophagales bacterium
CGTCAACTCCGATTTAAACACATCCTCGAAAGATAACGGCGATTGACTTTTCAGCAGGTAGTCAACGAGCTTATCGCCATCCCGCAAAAGGGTTTCTACATCCACGGCCGAATCCTCTTCCAACTGTTTCCGCCTGATGAGGACTTTAATTTCGTCAGAAGTCAGCAAGTCTTTCTGGTCCTGGTCGCTAACGTGCCACAGTTGCAGAACCCGCTGTTCATGCCCTTCGTAACTGCCCCCCCCAGCGCCAGAACAACTTCTATGGGAATGTATTGTAACGCTGCTGCCAACTGCACCCGTTCTTCGGGGATTCTGTATAAAATAGCACTTATCGTTTTATGCCAATTGAACGGGGTAGGATAGTTTCCTTTCTCTTTCCGTAGGTCATTAATTCCATTTTCCCAGTTCTTTCGTATCCATTGGAGAAGGGCTGCGCTTAGGGTGGTGGTATACTCCACCGCTTTCGGTATGTCGACCTCCCGTTTACTGATCCACACCAGTTCTACAGCCCGTAAACTAAAACTGTCTTCCTTCGATTTTTTACTTTCACCCGATATTACGTTCTCTTCCAGGTCGATAATACGTTTTAGAATGGCTTCAAACTCCTCAGGAAGGATGGTCAGTACACTGGTTTTTTCGGTAGCAGGTGTCTTTTTGTCGGCATCCGTTTGGGTAATTGACCCTCTTAAAAGTGATGTCTGAATCGCGGTAATAATTGAAACGGCCCGGGCCGTTAGGTCAACAATAGCGTTCATTGCTAGTTTCAGTTTAGGTTTCAGTTAGTACTTTGAGGAAAGGCTTTACTGGCTGACGTATTCGTTTGGTCTGCACTGGCGTGGCGCTGACCCGTCACTGATGAAATTGACGGGTCAGCGCCTTCAAAACCGATTTAGTAAACGGTCATTCGTTGCGGGCAATCGTTTCTGTTCAAGGTGGCTCAGGTTTTAGGAGATGCGAATACAAACTGGACGAACCTTGTAAAGAAACCCGCATTCAGCAGCCATGAATAGCCAAAGGCACACACGGCGATCGCTTCCCCCAAGAAAGTGCCAAAAAATGGTTTTTTGAACCAGTAACGTCTCAGGAGTATATCGTAGTTACCGAGCAGGATAGCTACCAGCGCAACGACCATGATGATCCCCATAAGCTCTGTATATAAACTTGTACAGGCGGCTGTGCTTTACAAATTCGGGAGATGTGTCTGTTTCAGGAAATCGGAAGAAGGATATGGCAGCCAGGCAGGAGAGGAAGATGCCGGGCAGAAATAAAATGGAATTTACTCCTGATTGCATTGTTGGCCGTATCCGTAATGTAGGTTACGGCGTACAGGTAATCTTCATCGTTGCATTTTGTGGCCAGATTTGTGGTTGGCAACAGAACCACAAAAAAAGCAAACACCCCGGCAATGGACGATAACCAAGCATCATACCTGGTCTTACCCTTATAAAATATCAATATTATGGCAAGCAGGCTGACCGTGACCACGAATGCACTACTCATCCGTGTGTAGTAGTAATGACTGATTGACTCAAGGGGTTTACTGGGGTGATGGTCATAGAGAAACAAGCCACCCCACAAAATAAAGGGAAGTGATATGCCTAGGAGCCCTATCAAAATTTTGAGCGTATCCTGATCAGCGGTCGAAGGCTCGTTTCTATTATCAGTACTGTCAGGGGTCAGCGCAGCTTTTAAGTTCGTGTAAAGTCCCATGGGGTAAAGCGAGAGGTTTTGCAGTTCGTTGGCCCCGACCGTAATAGCCAATACCAGGAATCATAAAGTATCAGCTAAAACAGGGAATAGTCAAGGGGGAATTTCCCGTATTTCGGGATACGTGCGGACAAATACCTGATGTCATTACACCTTGCGAACCAGGGTGTTAGTTCTGACCGGGGGCTGATGCTATTGTACACAGTTACCACCCTCTTCTGTTGGCTAGGCACGGGTGGTTTCGGATTCATGACCCCATCAAACGCCAGCCGCGTACGCTGACCCAACTCATTAGTTACGCTCACAGGAATGCCGTCCCGGAATGATATACCGGCCGTATTCGTTGGGGAAGTATCAATAACACCCGGATTACCCGTCCGGGCTACCGTATGACAACCCGCGTGCTGCTGCTGACGCCCCCGTTCACCCAACTCAATACCCCGTATCCGGCCACCGCTTACCTGAAAGGCTACCTGAATACCCTTTCGCTGGCCGATAGGGGTTCCGTGGTGGCGCATCAGGCAGACCTGGGCATCGAAACGATCCTGCGTCTTTTCTCCCGTCAGGGGCTGACGGCGCTGTTTACAACGGCTTCTGCGGTGAAGAACTTGAGTGAGAACAGCCAGCGGATGCTGCGGCTCCGGGCCGATTATGCCGCGACGATTGACCCGACCATCCGGTTTTTGCAGCACCGAAACCCAACCCTCGCCCACGCCATTGCCGACCGGAGTTACCTGCCCGAAGCCGCCCGCTTTGCCGAAGTCGACGAACTGGACTGGGCTTTTGGCACGATGGGACTGCACGATAAAGCCCGGCACCTGGCGACCCTCTACCTGGAAGACATCGGCGATTTACTGGCCGAGGCCATTGATCCGCATTTTGGTTTCAGCCGGTACGCCGAACGGCTGGGCCGGTCCGCCACCCACTTCGATGAGCTGAATGCTGCTCTGACCGCGCCCGATACACTGGTTGGGCAAACGCTCCTGCACCTTTTGGACGAGAAAATGGCGCAGTACCAGCCGACGGTGGTTTGTTTGACCGTGCCTTTTCCGGGGAATCTCTTTGGGGCGTTGCTGTGCGGACGGCATCTGAAGCAACACTATCCAGGCATTCGGGTAGTGCTGGGCGGGGGCTATGCCAACACCGAACTGCGGAGCCTGCGGGAGCCGCGCCTGTTCGATTACGTGGATTTCGTGAGCCTGGACGACGGCGAAGCTCCCCTGCGTTCCCTGCTGGAGCACCTGCGCGGTGAGCGGGAAGCTGCCCGCCTGAAACGCACTTTTATGCGGGTAGATGGGCAGGTGGTGTATCAGAACGGGGCTACCGACCGGGATGTGGCCCAGCGCGACACCGGCACCCCCGATTATGCCGATTTACCCCTGAACGATTACCTGTCGGTGATTGAGGTGACCAACCCCATGCACCGGCTCTGGAGCGATGGCCGCTGGAACAAACTGACCCTGGCCCACGGCTGCTACTGGGGCAAATGCTCGTTCTGCGACATCTCCCTCGATTACATTGCCCGCTACGAACCCCTCACCGCCGGACTGCTCTGCGACCGGATCGAAACCATCATGGCCCAGACGGGACAGAACGGGTTCCACTTTGTGGACGAAGCCGCTCCGCCCGCGCTCATGCGGGACCTGGCCCTGGAAATCCTGCGCCGGGGCCTGACGGTGGTGTGGTGGACCAATATCCGGTTCGAAAAAGCCTTCACGGCCGATCTGTGCCAGCTGCTCAAACTGTCGGGTTGTATTGCGGTGTCGGGTGGGCTGGAAGTAGCGTCGGACCGATTGCTGGAGCGGATGAAGAAAGGGGTAACGGTGGCGCAGGTGGCCCGCGTGGCCGGTCACTTTACCACCGCCGGCATCATGGTGCATGCCTACCTGATGTACGGTTTTCCGACGCAGACCACCCAGGAAACCATCGACTCGCTGGAGATGGTGCGGCAGTTGTTTGCCGTCGGCGTGGTGCAGTCCGGCTTCTGGCACCGGTTTGCCATGACGGCCCACAGCCCGGTGGGGCTGCACCCGGCCGGTTTCGATGTGCAGCGCATCGGCCCCGTTGATGGGCTTTTTGCTGATAATGACCTCGACCACGCCGATCCGCTGGGGGCCGACCACGACCGGTTTGCCGACGGCCTGCGCAAGTCCCTATTCAATTACATGCACGGTGTCGGGCTGGAGCTTCCGCTGGCCAACTGGTTTACCTTCCGGATACCGACCCCTACGGTGCCGCCCGATTACATTGAAGCGGCCATTGCCGATACTACCGAAGACCTGGTGCGTAGCCATGCGCTGGTGGTGTGGCCGGGTCACGCGCCCACGCTGGCGGAGGTGCAACCGCGTCGGGAACGGCGAGCGGGTGAGCGGGCCAGAGCGGTGCCCCATTCGGAACTGACTTTTGCCCGTCGGCAGGACGAACTGGTGCTGGATTTGCCTCTCACTACAGGCCAGTGGATTATGCAGCACTGGCCCAGACTGAACCTGCACGCGGCCGAACCGCTCACCATCCAGCAGGCAGGTTCCCTGTTTGAGGAAGCCGGTCTGGGTAGCTTCGCTGCCTTCCGGCAAACCGATGGCTGGGCCGACTGGCGGGCGGCCGGCTTATTGGTTTTATAATCAACGACCCGATCACGTTCAACCCTAAGATTCATGACAGCTTATCTCCTGATCGTTTTAACGTGGCTGGTATTTGGCGGGATACACAGCGTTATGGCTACGAGCCGGATCAAGCAACGATTACAGTCGGCCTCACCCAGTCTGCAACGCTATTATCGGTTGCTGTATAATGGCCTTGCCCTGCTCACTTTTTTACCAGTATTGTACGCATTGCATGTGGCTCCGGCTGACTTTCCTGGTGCCTGGCATGGGTCAGCGTGGGCCGGGAGTCTGGTTATGGGAGTGGGGTTTTTGCTTGGCCTGTTTGCCCTGAGAAGCTATAACCTGGCTGAATTTATCGGCTGGCCTACCAATCAGGCTACCCAAACGGGACATCTCCGGCAGCAGGGATTACTCCGCTACGTACGACACCCATTATACTCGGCTACCATACTGGTCATCACTGGTATCGTTGTTCAATACCCCGACTGGAGACACATCCTCTTCGGCCTTTCGGCTTTTCTATACATCCGCATCGGTATTCATTTTGAAGAAAAGAAACTGGTGAGCCTGTTTGGTGATGCCTATGTGCAGTACCGACAGCGGACGCCTATGCTTGTGCCCGCTATTAAGCCAGAACGCTGACAAACACGCGGGGTTGAGGGTAAGTTGCCCAACACTTACGGAGGATAATTGTCCTGAAAATTGCCACAAATCCTTCGTTGGTCATCTTTTGCCGTCGGGTTAACTTATTTTTTTTCATTCGACCGCAAGTTTTGATTCCGTTTGGGGCCTACTACGTAAAGAATACAACCAGGGTGAACGAAACCGTTGATGAAACCACCAGACTCGACCAGCTACGACAGGGGCACGAACCCGCGTTTCGGTGGCTCGTGGATACCTACCAGAAGCGGGTGTTCCGAACGGCGCTGGCCATCGTTTCGTCAACCCAGGAAGCTGAAGATGTGGCGCAGGAGGTATTCATCGAGGTGTTCCGAACGGTGGGTAGTTTTCGTGGCGAGGCTAGTCTGGCCACCTGGCTGTACCGGCTGACGATGTCGAGGGCGTTAAAAAAAGAGCGGGACCGCAAGCGCAAGAAACGGTTTGCCTTCATGACGACCCTCTTTGGTGATGATGGCGAGGCCACTCACGACCCGCCCGATTTCCAGACGCCCGAAACCACGCTGGAATCGAGTGAACAGACGCGCCAGATCAGCCAGGCCGTGCAGGGGCTGGCCGAGTCACAGAAAATAGCGTTCGCCCTGCATTATCAGGAAGAACTGTCCTACCAGGAAATAGCGGCCGTTATGGAAACATCGGTATCGGCAGTGGAATCGCTGCTGTTCCGCGCCCGGCAAACATTACGTAAAAAATTAACTCCTCTCAGGTCATGAATCAATCAACCAACGAACCCAATGAGCCGGACCGGTGGGAAACCAGTTTTCGGCAGTGGGGGCAGCGGCCCCAACCCGAACCTAGCCCGTTTTTTTACACCCGACTACAGGCGCGGCTGAACCAGTCGGTGGAGTCGGCCACATGGCTGCCCTGGTGGCTGCGCCGACCCGCCTACGCCTACTCGGCGTTGTGCATGCTGGTACTCCTCAACGTAGGAGTGGCTGCTACCGTAGCCACTACCCCCGTCGCCGACGAGGAGCAGACGGCGGTCGCCAGTGCCTTTCAGGATGATTACACCGTTGATTCTATCCTTACGCCCTATGAATGATTCACGACGCACCCGGTTACTAACGGGCATTATCATGGCACTGGTAGTCCTGAATATCGGTTTATTGGGCTGGATCTGGTTCCGCTCCCACGGACCGGCCCACCGACTACCCCGAACCGGCAACCGCACCTTTCTGGCCGATACACTCGGCTTCGATGCCCGGCAGAAACAGCAACTGGCCGACCTGCAAACCGGGTATTTCAAGCAGGTACGCCCCCGGCAGCGGGCGCTCCGGCAGGAGCGGAAAACCTATTTCCGGTTAACTGACCCGTCGTTTACGGAAGCGCAGCGACGGGAAAAAGCCCTGGCTTTCCACCAGCAGTCGGCCGACGTGGAACTCATGACGCTGGCTCACTTCGATAACGTAGCGGCCATCTGTAACCCGAAACAACGGCAGTTGCTCAACCGGTTGCTGAGTGAGTTGCCGGGCCGCGCCACGGCGGGTGGTACCTTCCGAATGCCGGGGCAGGGTGGCCGGGGGAACCGGGCAAGGGGGGAGCGCAGGCAAGCCCAGGATTCCCTGAAATGATGTATACATTGTATGGTACAAGAGGGGAGGGGCGTATAGCTCCCCCTTTTTTTGTCGAGGGCGTTCAAACGTTCATTTTCAACTAAAATCGGCGTTTTTTCTGTCATTCCGACCGTAAGGAGGAGTGACAGAAAAACGTCACAATCCCTACAGTAAAAAAAGCTGATACAGGATACAAAAACTTTTTTTTACACTGAGCGCAAGTTTCTGTCAGGCATGGGGCCTAAGTGTATGAAAGGTGTTTGACAGGGTGTCGGTCGGGTCTGTATCAATGGAATAGCCAACGCCCTCTACGACGGTGTTTTTGACCAGGCGGTTCCGGATGAGCAGGGGTACACCTGGTATGAAGTAGTCTGATAGCGTTAAGTCGTTGCCCAATAAATAATCTTGAACAGTAAACAACAAATCGAACCAGTAAACACAAAAACAACCATGAAAAAGACACTCATTGCCCTCGCTGTTGCCTCGCTTTTCTACGTTTCCGACGCTATGGCGCAAACGGCCACCAAGACGGGTAAACGGGCCAGAATGCAACAGGATAGCACAAATCAGCGGGGAGGCCGGGGTGGGGCAAACTTCCGCGAGATGGAACAGCTGACCGCCAAAGACCTGCCCGCTTCCACCACATCATTCATCAAGAGCAAGTACCCAAATGCCGAGATGAAGCGCATTGCCAAAAGCAAAGACGACAAGTTTTATGTCATGCTGACCGAAACGGATAAGCCCCGGCACATGCTGATTGCCGATAGCAAAGGCACGATTATCAAAGACCGCGAAATGCCCGCCCGCAAAGGCGGCCGCGGTGGTAAGCAGCAACGGTAAAACCAGTACACGGGGGTTGACGGGTTTAGTAACAACCGGTCAACCCCTGATACTCATTAACCAAACCATCCCTCCCCCTTATGAGAACCCCGAAAATATACATGCTATGCGTGCTGCTGTTGCTGGCCGCTACGGTTGGCTATAGCCAGTCGCTGAGCGGCACCGTGGTCGACACCAAAGGAGAAACCCTCATTGGTGTCACTGTCCGGCTTACAGCTGTGCCCGATAGTAGCCGTCAGCGGGGGGTAGTAACGGATGTTGACGGGCGATTTCTGTTCGAGAACCTGTCTGTAGGTGCGTACCGGCTCCAGGTTTCCTACGTGGGTTTTGCCCCAAAATCGCAGACGGTACGGGTCGACACGGGCGACGTGAGGCCTCTGCGGATTGTATTGGGCGAATCGTCCCGGCAACTCAATGAGGTGGTAGTGAAGGGGAAGATTGTGAGCGCCGAACAGAAGGGCGATACGCTCCAGTTGAACGCGGATGCCTATAAAGTAAACCGCGATGCGCAGGCCGAAGACCTGCTCAAAAAAATGCCGGGTATCGACATGAGTGGGGGCGACATAAAAGTGCAGGGCGAAACCGTCCGGGAAGTGCTGGTCGATGGCAAACCATTCTTCGGTGACGACCCGACCATTGCCCTGAAAAATCTCCCCGCCGAAGTAATCGCCAAAATTGAGATTTTCGACCGTCAGAGCGACCAGTCGCAGTTTACGGGCGTAAACGACGGGAACACCACCAAAACTATCAACATTATAACCCGGCCCGATAAACGGAACGGGCAGTTTGGCCGGGTGTACGGCGGAGTGGGCACCAACGGGACGTATGCCGCCGGGGCCAGCGTGAATATCTTCAACGGCGACCAGCGGATTTCCATCATCGGGCAGAGTAATGACATCAACCAGCAAAATTTTTCGAGCCAGGATTTACTCGGGGTGCAAAGCAGCGGGGGGAATGGCGGTGGCGGTCGGGGAGGAGGTGGCCGACGTGGGGGGGGTCGGGGTGGCTCCGGCGGAGGGGGCGGTGGTGCTACCGATAATTTCCTGATAGGCCAGCAAAACGGTATCAACACGACCAACGCACTGGGTATCAATTACTCCGACAAATGGGGCGAAAAACTCACCGTGCGTGGCTCGTACTTCATGAACCAGACCCGGAACCGGAGCGAACAATCCTTGTTGCGGAATTACTACCAGACAATCAACGATTTAACCCAAGCCTACGGCGAACAGTCGACGAGCAGCAGCAACAACATCAACCACCGGCTCAATTTTCGGCTCGACTACGCCTTCGATAAAAATAACTCGCTGCTGATTACGCCCCGCCTGAGTTTCCAGACCAATAATGCCAACACGTTTACCAATAGCAATACGCAGCTTGGTGACGCATTGCTGAATCAGTCGGCCAACACCTACACGGCCCGCAATCAGGGCTACACGTTCAACAATACCCTGCTGTTCCGGCATCGGTTCGAGACGCGGGGCCGCACGATGTCGCTCAATATCGGAACGACCCTCAACGATAAAACGGGACTGAGCACCCTGTCGTCGCTCAATGAATTTTATCAGGCCGACACGACCCGGCAGGTCATCGACCAGCGGACCAACACGGCATCGGACGGGTACCAGTTTTCGGCGGGGCTGAACTACACCGAACCGCTGGGTAAGGGCATCCTGCAGTTGTCGTACAATGCCGGGTTGAACTACAGCAACTCCGACCGGTTTACGTACCGACTCAATCCACTCTCGGACCAGTACGACCAACTGGACTCTCTGCTCAGTAACCGCTTCGACAACGACTACCTGACGCAGCGGGCGGGCGTGGGCTACAACCTGTCCAATAAAAAAGTCAGGCTGTCGGCACAACTGAATCTGCAACGGGCCAATTTGCAGAGCGACCAGCTTTTTCCCCGCGTGGGGCAGGTAAACCGGGCGTTTACGAACCTGCTGCCAACCGTTTTTGCCGACTACCGGTTTACGGATGATTTACGGCTGCGGTTCACCTACCGCACCAGTACGGATGCGCCCGGTATCACCCAGTTGCAGAACGTGCTCAACAACACCAACCCGTTGCAGCAAACCATCGGCAACCCCGACCTCAAACAAAGTTACAGCCATGCCATAACGGCCCGATTGACCAAAACATCCGTCCAGAAAGCCAACAGTCTGGTGGCGTTGCTGAGCCTGAATTACACGCAGGACCCCATTGGTTCGTCGCTGTACATTGCCGAACAGGCGGGCATCGTGCCGGGCGTTACCTCCTCGGCGGGAACACCAATTTTTCTGCAACAGGGTACGCAGTTAACCCGATCCATCAACACCGGCCCATCCATGAACTCGCGGGCGTTCGTGTCGTTCGGTAGTCCGCTGACGTTCATGAAAAGTAACCTGAACCTGAATACGTCGGTGACGCACAACCAGACCCCCAGCCTCATTAACGGTCTGGTGAACAACTCCAATGCGTACGGGGTGAGCCAGGGTGTGGTGCTGAGCAGTAATATCAGCGAGAAAATCGACTTCACGCTGTCGTATAATTATGGCTACAACAAGGTCATGAATACGCTGCAACCCCAGCTGAATACCTCCTACAACACCCAGACAACCGGCGCTAATGTGGTCTGGAATGTATGGAAAGGGCTGGTGGTCCGGTCGGATGTGAATTACCAGCGATATGCAGGGTTATCGAGCGGCTTCAATCAGCAGTTTACGCTCTGGAACGCCAGCCTGGCCCAGCGATTCCTTAAAAATCAGAACGGCGAGTTGAAAGTATCGGTGTTCGATTTGTTGAATCAGAATACCAGCGTGAGTCGCTCGTTTTCGGAAACCTACCTGGAGGATAACCGCTCGCTGGTGCTGAAGCAGTATTTCATGCTGACCTTTACCTACAACCTGCGTCAGTTTAAATCGTAGCGGAGCGAAGCCCGGCAACCATTTCTAACAGCCACTGCTTTTTGCGCGTTATACCTACGAATACCTTCCGATTATTCGTACGCGTAACACGCACTCAACTATGGCTTCTACTGACTACCAACCCATTGGCAACTACGGCCTCATCGGGAATTTACACACCGTTGCGCTGGTATCCATGCAGGGGTCGATTGACTTTATGTGCTTCACCCGCTTCGATTCGCCCACCATCTTTGCCTCCATCCTGGATGCGAACAAAGGCGGATTTTTCGACATAAAACCGCAGCTGAAGGATGTCGACTACAAGCAGATGTACCTGCCCGACACGGCGGTGTTGCTCACCCGTTCGCTGGCCGAGGAGGGCGTGGCCGAAATAACCGACTTCATGCCGGTGAAAACCACAGAGGCCAACTGTGCCCTGGTACGCAGCGTGGTGGTAACGCGGGGTGAAATCCCGTTTCGGATGCGTTGTCAGCCCCGCTTCGATTATGCCCGCGCCGAACACCGCGTTGATGGCACCAAACACGAGATAACGTTCACCAGTAAGTCCGATCCCGTCCTGTCGTTTCGGCTCATCAGCGATGTGCCGATGGTTATCGACGGTAACGATGTGTACGCGGAGTTCACATTGGCCGAGAAAGAAACGGCGCACTTTGTCATTGAAGCGGCTACCGTCGAAAAGCAACAGTCGGTCAAAAAAGCCCTGCATCACTACACGGTCGATGATTTTGACAAAACACTCAACTTCTGGAAAAACTGGACCGGCAAATCGAAATACAACGGGCGGTGGCGCGAAATGGTCAGCCGGTCGGCCATAACCCTCAAGTTATTGACCTCCTGCGAATTCGGCTCGATGGTGGCCGCGCCAACATTTGGACTTCCTTCCGTTATTGGCGGGAGTCGGAACTGGGATTACCGTTACACCTGGATTCGGGATGCCGCCTTTGCCATGTACGCCTTTATCCGGCTGGGTTTTATGGACGAAGCTGCGGCTTTTATGAACTGGATTGGTAAGGAACTGGACACCATTGAGCAGCACCAGGGCACGCTGCAGTTGATGTACACCCTTGAGGGTGGGGAGGAGATGGAAGAGAGAGCACTGGCAAACCTGGAAGGCTACCGGCAGTCGGCCCCGGTGCGGATTGGTAATGGGGCTTACGACCAGTTTCAACTGGATATCTTCGGCGAGTTGATGGATTCCATCTACCTCTACGATAAATTTCACGGGGCTATTACCTGGTCGTTCTGGCAGCACGTGGAACGGCAGATCGAGTTTGTGTGCAACAACTGGCAACGACCCGACCACGGTATCTGGGAAGTGCGGGGTGAGCAGGCTGAATTCCTGCAATCGCGGCTGATGTGCTGGGTAGCTCTCGACCGGGCCATTAAAGTAGTGGAGCACCGGTCATTCCCCTCACCCCTGGAGCGGTGGCGGTCGGTGCGGGACCAGATCTACCGGACTATTTACGACGACTTCTGGAATGACGAAAAACAATCGTTTGTCCAGTACAAAGGCTCCGATGTGCTGGATGCGTCGGCTCTGCTGATGCCACTGGTGCGGTTTATTCACCCCAAAGAACCGCGTTGGCTCAGTACGCTGGAAGCCATTGAGCGCGAACTCGTCTCCGATTCACTGGTGTACCGCTACCGGCTCGATACGGGGGCCGACGATGGGCTGGATGGGGAAGAGGGGACGTTTTCGATGTGCAGCTTCTGGTACATCGAGTGCCTGTCGCGGTCGGGGCAGGTAGAAAAAGCCCGGCTGTTGTTCGATAAGATGTTGGGCTACGCCAATCACCTGGGTCTATACGCCGAGCAGTTAGGCCGACGGGGGCAGCAGTTGGGCAATTTCCCGCAGGCGTTTACGCACTTGGGCCTGATTAGTGCCGCCTACGACCTGGACCGTCGGCTGGACAGCTTCCCGGAGTTCTGAGGGAGTGCCGTAACGGGTTTAGCCAGCGAAGGCACCCAATCCGGCAGAATCGGGTTGAGAGCCGATAGCGGGTAGTCTGTTCACCGTTACACCAACAGGTTTCGTAAAGCCATCATATTAGCGTTCGCATCGAATACCGCCCGTACGGGAATCGAAAAACCCGGAATAGCCTGACTGATAACCGTGTCTTTGATGCCGAATGCGCCCGTTAGCGCGTACTCTTCTGTATCTGCATCAATTTCGTACTGCTCAATGGTGCGCCGGAGGGGATCAATAATCCAGTACTCCGCCACCTTATGAGCCGCATAATCGGCAAATTTGGTTTCGCGGTCGTATTTTTCGGTGCTTTTGGCGAGTACTTCGGCAATGAAATCCGGAGCCGGGTAGTAAAGTTGGTCGTCGGTAATCTGGCTGGCTTTTTCCAGCCCGAAAAAACACACATCTGGCTCATAGCTGTTGCGGGTCAGTTCAACTAATGCTTTTTCGGCCCGCACGTAACCTAACTGACGGTCGTTGACGTACACGCTTAGTAGGGTCGCCAGTAGAAGCATAGATGAATTATGCCGGTCCAGCGCGGGTGAATGCACCACGACTTCGCCGTTAATGAACTCCGCCTTTTTGTCTTCGTCAAGCCACTCATAAAACGCCTGTCGCTTCTGCCGTTCGTCGTTCAAAATGGCCTGCGCCTTTTGTAGAATGAGCGGGGCCTGGGGCGTATCTAAAATCTGGAGCAGGAGGTCAGACATTTCGTGGTTGATAGTTTACCAAAGATAACGATTTTATCAGTCCTTAGCGGCAATGCTTTCGCTTTGGTTATTCGTTGAAAAGGGGAATTTCCGGTACGATACACAAGTTGTACCGTACCGGAAATTCCCCTTTTTAGTTGTCAGCCGTACCGCTTCAGAAAAAGCGAATCACTATCAAACCAGTTCGGCTTCCAACTCCTTCTGTGGCTCTACTTTCTTTCCGGAGAATCGCTCTTTCAGCCGGTCCACAACCAGGTATACAGAGGGAACCAGCAACAGGGTCAGTAACAGGGACGATAGCAAACCGCCAATGATAACCCACGCCATGCCGTTCTTGACTTCGGCGCTGGACCCGGAGGCCAGGGCAATGGGCAGCATGCCGAACACCATCGCCAGCGTGGTCATTAAAATGGGGCGCAGCCGTTCTTTGCCTGCTTCGATGAGTGCGTCGACCACATCGTGCCCCTGCTCTTTGAGGTGATTGGTGAAGTCGACCAGCAGAATGGCGTTTTTAGCCACCAGACCCAGCAGCATGATCAGACCCACGATGGAGAAAATATTCAGCGTTTCCATCGTTAGGGCGAGGGCCAGCAGGGCACCAATCAGGGCCACCGGAATCGAGAACAGCACCACGAAGGGGTACACAACGCTCTCGTACAAACCCACCATCACGAAGTAAACCAGCAGGATGGCGATAGCCAGCGCCAGACCCAGACTGCCAAAGGCGTCGGCCTGCTGCTGCATCTGTCCGCCGTAGTAAATCGAGACCCCTTCCGGCAGGGTAAGCTGGCTCACCTTCGCCTGAATATCGGCACCAACCGTACCCACCGGCCGACCAACTACCTGTGAATTAATGGTAATGGACGACAGCCGGTCGATGCGCTCCAGCACACTCTCGCCAATCTGCTCCCGCACATCGGCAAACTGCGATAATTCGACGGTGTTACCCTGGCTGTTCACAAAACTCAGCTGCCGGACATCCGACGGCTGACTGCGGTCGTACTGGTCCAGCTGCACCAGAATGTCGTATTCATTACCCGACTGCTTGTACTTCGACTGCGTGTTGCCCCGAAATGCGTTTTGCAGGGCCTGACCCACTTCCATGGCATTGATGCCCAGCTGAGCCATTTTTTCGCGGTCGAGTTTCACCGTCACTTCGGGCTTCGGGTCTTTCACCGAGAACTTCACATCCTGCGTACCCGATACCGATGCCGCAATCTGTTTCACCTGTTCGGCTACGTTGCGGATGGTGGGCAGGTCGGTGCCTTTAACCGAAATGGCGATGGGCGCTGCACTGTTGCCGCTGATACTGGACGGACTCACGGTGACTTTCGTACCCGGAATCTGGCTGATTTCCCGTTTGAGCAACTTGCCCATGTCATCGGTTGAGCGGGTACGTTCCTTTTTATCCACCAGTTTCACGTTCAGGGTGGCCAGATTGCTGCTGGAAGAGGTCGATAACCCATTGCTGCCGCCCGCTCCGACGCTGGTGAATACATTGGTTACTTCGGGGTGCTGCATGATGATCTGCTCGGCCCGCTGCGAGAGGGCGTTGGTCTGATAAATGGAGGCTGTGGGAGCCAGTTCCAGGCTGACACTCATCTCCCCCTGGTCACTGGCCGGGATGAAAGCCGCCCCGATAAAACCCGCCGGAATCAGGTAGAGGGAGCCAATCAGCAGGCCAATGACGGTCAGGAAAATATACCGCTTGTGCCCCAGCGTCCAGGTCAGTAACTGACCGTACCCCGCCGTTAGTGTCTCGATCAACCGCTCGAAGCCGAGGTTCAGTTTACCCCATAGCGTGCCGGGGTTCAGCACCTGCATCTTACCAAAACGCGATACCAGCAGGGGGGTGAGTGTAAATGACACCAGCAGACTCATCAGCGTGGAGAAGACAACCACCAGCGAAAACTCACGCAGGATGTTCCCGATCAGACCACCGCTGAAGGCCAGCGGCACGAACACCACCACGTCGACCAGGGTGATAGCCAGGGCCGTAAAGCCAATTTCATCCCGGCCATCCAGGGCTGCCTTCCGCTTGTTTTTGCCCATTTCGAGGTGGCGGTTAATGTTTTCCAGCACCACAATCGAGTCATCGACCAGGATACCCACCACCAGCGAGAGGGCCATGAGGGTCATCAGGTTGAGCGAAAAGCCCATGATGTACATCAGCGCAAACGTTGGAATCATGGACGACGGCAGGGCCACCAGCACGAACAGCGACGAGCGGAAGCTGTGCAGAAACAACAGCATCACGACCGATACAATCAGGATGGCAAGACCCAGATCGTCCACCACCGCATCGGCAGAGGCCAGCGTGTAAATCGACTGGTCGGAGGCAATGTTGAATTTTACGCCCTGACCGGCATACTGCTTTTCGATACCGGCAATGCGTTCTTTTACCAGTTTACTCACCGATACGGCGTTGGCATCGGACTGTTTCTGGATCTGAATACCAATGGAGGGCTGCGCGTTGATGTGGTTGATGGCCGTTGGCTTGGCACTGGCATCCACCACGTCGGCTACATCGTTGAGCAGCACCTGCCCACCGTCGGCCCGGCGGGTTACGATTAGTTCGCGGAGCCGGTTGATGGTTTCCAGCGAGGCATCGAACCGGATGGAGTACTGGGCATCGCGGGTTTCGAGCTGACCGGCGGGATAGCTGGCGTTGGCCGCGTTGATGGCCTGCGCCACCTGCCCGATGGACAGGCCGTACGCTTTCAGTTTTTCCTGGCTGACGTTGACCTGAATTTCGCGTTCGTTGCCGCCGATGACGTTTACCTGGCCCACGCCCGGCACGTTGGAGAGCTGGGGTTTCAGGTTTTTGTCGATCAGGTCATACAACGCCGTGGGAGGCATCTTCGCCGTCACCCCCATTTGCAGGATCGGTGCCTGGTCGGTCGAGAATTTATTGATGATGGGACGGTCGGCACCGTCGGGCAGCAGGTTACTGATTTGCTCCACCCGGCGCTGGGCATCCTGCTGGGCCTCGGTGGTATTGATGCCGTTTTTCAGCTGGATAACGATGCTGGACGCGCCTTCCTGCGAGGTGGAGGTCATGCGGTCCAGTCCTTCCAGCGCCGACAGCGCATCTTCGATCCGCTTGGTCACGTTGGTTTCGACCTCATCGGCCGAGGCTCCCCGGTAGGTGGTGGTGACGCCGATAACGTTGGCCTCGAATTTGGGCAGCAGGTTATACGAGAGTTGGGTGTAGGCCAGCCCCCCGAACAGCATCAGAACGATGAACAGTGTCGTGACCAGCAGCGGCCGCTTTATGGCAATTTCGGTGATAGACATTTTGGTACTGATTGACTGAGTGAATTATAGACTGAGTGAATGGTGCTGATACGAATTGGTATTCGTTCGTTCACACCTTCAATCAGTCACTAATTGGTTATTTGTACGGTTTTGCCATCGGTCAGGTTCAACTGGCCCGTTGTCACGACTTTATCGCCCGCCGACAGGCCGCTGCGCACCTCAATCTGGTCGCCAAATTCGCGGCCCAGCTCAATCTTGCGCTGCTTCGCTACGTTGCCTTCCAGCACGTACACGTAGGGGTTCTGGATGCTTTCCACCAGGGCCGCACGGGGAATCTGGAGCGCTTTCTGGTTCGATTTACGGGTGAAATCGACGCTGACGAACGTACCGGCTTTCAGCACACCTGCCTGGTCGATGGTGATTTCGACGGGGTAGCTGTGTTCGGCACTGCCCTGCGGAGAAATATAGGAGATATGACCCCGGAAGGTTTTGCCGGGAAAAATCCCGGTCGATACGTTAACGGACTGGCCTTTGCTGAGTTTATACACATCCCTCTCGTTGACGGGAACCTCCACTTTCAGGCGCGATACGTCCAGCACCGTGCCGAGTACCGTACCGGGGCTGATGTACTCGCCCGGCTCGATGTCGCGCTTCACAATCTGCCCGCTGATGGGGGCTTTCACGTTGGCATCCGCAATCTGCTTTTTGATCTGCTCGGCCTGATTCAAGGCGTTTTCGTAGTTGTATTTCGTTTCGTTGACCTGCAACTCGGTGGTGGCATTACCGGCCAGCAGCGTGTTATAGCGGGTCACGTCTTTTTTGAGTTTGTCGATGTTGAGCTGCGTAGCCTGTAGCGAAAGCTGCTTCAACTCATTATCCAGACTCACCAGTGTAGCCCCACCTTTTACGAACGAACCCAGGCTGAAATTGACCTGCTTTACTTTACCGGCGGTGGTAGCGGTGATGTTGGCTTCGCGGAAGGGAATCAGGTTGCCCGTTTTAACGAGTTGCTGGTCTACAACGCCCTCGGCGACGGTAGCGACCATTACGGGAATGGCGGTGTTTGCCGTGGCAACGGGAGCGTTCTGCGCGTTGATGGTTGCTTTGTTGGTAGCCAGTCGAAAACCAATCAGGCTAAGGGAACCGATCAGGATAGCGACGATGAACAGGGTTGACTTTTTCATTGATGTATGATTGAATTCGTGGTTGTCGGTTGATTTATAAGCTGGTGTAAAAATCCAGTAAGGTGCCCTGCGCCTGTTGCCGGTCGAGCTGGGCCGTGTAGAAACTGATGAGCGAGTTGACGTAGTTGAACTGCGCCTGCCGGTACGAATTGTCGGCATTGAGCAGGTCGGTCAGGGTTTTCACGCCCTGCTTGTATTGCAGCGTTGTGATGTCGTACACAGTTTGAGCAAGCGCTACCGTGCGCCGGTCATTCTGGGAATTGATCTGCGCACGCTGCACCTGCGACACGGCATTATTGAACTGGAGCTGGTACGAGGCTGTATTTAGTTTCTGTTGTTCCTCCTGGGTCAGTACCGTCAGCCGTTGCTGCTGTACCTGCGCGTCGCGCTGGAATCCGTCGAAGATGGGAATGTTGACCCGCAGCCCAATGGCGCCAAACCCCTTGAAGTTGTTGAAGGCGTCTCCCAGGGTGCGGGCATTGGTCAGGGCACCGTAACTGGCAGTCAAGCTAAGCGTGGGTAAATAACCAGCCCGGATGCGCTGGAGCTGGATTTTCTGGAGGTCGAGGTTAGACGCTGCCTGCTGAAAACTCACCAGACTTTTGGCTTCAAAGGGCGTCGTGTCGATAACGGGCAGCTGGTCACTAACGACCGAATCGGTCAGGCTTAGTTCGGCATCCTGCGCCATACCCATCTGGTACTTGAGCCGGTTGAGCGCACTGTTAAGGTCGTTTTCGGCCAGCGACAACTGCGACCGGGTGTTGTTATACGTTACCTCCGTGTTGGTGTAGTCGATGGGCTGAATCACGCCGTTGTCGCGTTGCAGTTTCAGTACGTCCAATACCTGCTGGGTGCGCTTGAGGTTATCGTTCAGCAGGCTGATCTGCTGCTGCGCCACGTACACCTGGTAGTAGTTGCTGGCAATGTTATACACGATATCCTCGCGGGTCTGGCGGGTGTTTAGTTCGGCCAGTTGCTGATTCGGTTTATTGGCTTTAATACCCAGCAGCAATGCCTGGTCGAAGAGGGTTTGCGAGGCCTGCGCTACCACGTTGTTCTGAAACTTGGAGCCAATGACCAGCACCTGTGGTTCAGGCCCGAATATGCCCGCCGGAATGACCGACTGCTGGAGTTTGATGTTGTTGGTGAACGTGCCCGATGCGGATGCCTGGGGCAGGTACTTGCTCAAAGCCTCGCGACCCTGCTGGTTGGCCGTTTCCACCTGGTACTGGGCAATGCGAACGGTGCCGAAATTCTTCAGCCCGTATTCGATGCACTCCTTCAGCGATTTGCCGGCCGTATCCTGCGCCTGACTACCCAATGGCAGGAGCAGGGCGGACAGTGCCAGTAGAAAGGTGGGAAATAAGTTGTTCGTCTTCATTTTGGTTGCAGTTGACTGCCGCAAAGGTGGGGCAGGGGGCAACCGGACGGAAAAGAAAGGCGATGAGTGCAAACATCAGCCGGATGAGCGTTGGTTTTTGCGTGACGAGTGAAAGGCGGTTTTGCTGGCCGGGAAATAGCCTCAGCCTCACGGACGGGTGCCGGAACAGCTCCGTAGAGTGCCCGTTCCGCTACATTCTATCGATTGGCGTTTCCTGCTCACTAGGGCGACCAACCACCGGTAGCGGAAGAAAAACGCTCGTCAACTTACCATTAAATCACTTCGTTAGCTCACTATTGCTTAATTCGGGTG
>CAWARB010000029.1:0-129974 GCA_963784335.1 uncultured Cytophagales bacterium
CTGCCAATCATACCCCGCGAAAGTGCCATCTGCTGGCGGTGCGGACACTCATTGGTAGTGGCATACCATTCGCTCCGGCGGGTGAGGTTAAAGATGGCAATCTGCGCCCGTTTAGCAGTACGCAGGCACCACCATCTTCCGGGATACTCTCCACTGTGCAGGCGCCTGCCAGGTATATTTGTCATTGTTTATTGCTATTGCTTCCATGACTTCAACACGTTTGTGGGCTATCCGATTTGACACCCGATACCCGATTTGACTGATTTACAGGGATGACTGAATGTAATTTATGCCCACTCTTTGGCTTTCACCTGGTCGCGCAGGGGTTCAAACTGCACGGTGGGGTCTTTCACTTCCGGCACGTTAACAAAGTGGGTGAATCGCTTGCGGAGTTCAGGATTGTCAACCACTTCTTTCCACTCGCAGGCGTAGGTGTCCACGATAAGTTGCATTTCGCGTTCCAGTTCGGCCCCAATACCCAGTACGTCATCCACAACAACGGCTTTCAGGTAGGTCATTCCACCTTCCATTTTATTCAGCCAGGTAGCCGTGCGGGTAAGTGGGTCAGCCGTTTTTACGTAGAACATGAGGAACCGGTCGAGTAATTTGACCGCCATCTCTTTGTCTACATCGGAAACCAGCAGTTGGGCGTGCTGAGGCTTGGTGCCCCCGTTTCCGCATACGTATATGTTCCAGCCTTTGTCGGTGGCGATAAGGCCAAAATCCTTACTTTGTGCCTCGGCGCACTCCCGGGTGCAACCCGATACGCCGGATTTAAGCTTGTGGGGCGACCGTAGTCCTTTATACCGGTTTTCCAGTTCGATGGCAAACGTAACGGAGTCCTGAACGCCGTACCGGCACCAGGTGGTACCCACGCAGCTTTTCACCGTCCGCAATGATTTGCCATAGGCATGACCACTCTCAAAACCCGCTACAATCAACTCTTCCCATATTTTCGGTAAATCGCCCACGTGCGCACCGAACAGGTCGATGCGCTGCCCGCCCGTAATTTTGGTGTAGAGGCCATATTTCTGCGCCACCTGACCCAGCACGATCAGTTTTTCGGGCGAGATTTCGCCACCGGCTACGCGGGGCATCACTGAATACGTACCCCCCCGCTGGATGTTCGCCAGAAAACGGTCGTTGGAGTCCTGAATGGGTGCCCGGTCTTTTGCCAGGATATTTTCGTTCCACAAACTTGCCAGAATAGACGCGGTAGCTGGTTTACAGACTTCGCAGCCATCTCCTTTTCCGAAGGTATTCAGCACGGAGGTGTAGGTTTTCAGGCCGTTGATCTTTACCAGATCGAATAATTCCTGCCGCGTAAAATCGAAGTGTTCGCAGAGGATGTTACGCACATACACGCCTTTTGCTTTCTGCACCCCCTGAATGATGTCTTTCACCATGGGCGTACAGCCTCCGCAACCCGTGCAGGCTTTGGTCGCTTTTTTGAGCAAGTCGATGGTGTCATTGCCCTTCTCCCCAATTTCGTGGCAGAGCATAGCTTTCGTAATGGCTTCGCAGGAGCAGATCAGGGCATCATCGGGTAGGCTCATGACGCCCGGCACCTGCTTCTTCACCCCCGCGCGACCCTAAAATCAGGTCTTCAGCATCGGGGGGCAGAATGGTTTTGTTCTTGCAGGTCTGAAGCAGCATATTATACTGGTCGGCATCGCCCACCAGAATACCGCCCAGCAGCTCTTTGCCATCGTGCCGAAACGTTGATCCGCTTATAAACACCTTTCGCCCGGTTCTCGTAAACAACTGTCCGGCACTCCGGCTCGGCTGCAAACGGGTCCCCAAAAGAGCCAACATCGGTGCCAATCAGTTTTAGCTTGGTCGACATATCGTACGGATTAAACTCCTTTTCATCGCCCATCATCCGGGCGGCCACCACCTCTGCCATTTCGTAGCCGGGCGCTACCAGCCCATAAATCATGTGGTGCACAACGGCGCACTCACCAATGGCAAAAATGGATGGGTCGGATGTTTGCAGGAAGTTATCCACCACAATACCGCCACGCGGGTGCGTTTCCAGGCCCGATAGTTTGGCCAGTTCATCGCGGGGACGGATACCGGCAGAAATCACCAGCATATCCACTTCCAAGTGGGAGCCATCATTGAACTGCATACCTGTTATGGTATCGTCGCCGGTAATTTCCTGCGTGCTTTTTGACAGGTGAATATGTAAACCCAGGGATTCGAGTTGCCGCTGTAGAACGCCCGAACCGGCATCATCTAATTGGCGGGGCATCAGGCGGGGGGCAAACTCCACTACGTGGGCTTCTTCCAGCCCTAAATCGAGCAGTGCTTTGGCGGCTTCCAGACCCAGCAATCCACCACCCAGTACGGCCCCTTTCGTGCTTTACGTGCGTACGATTGAATGAGGTCCAGGTCTTCGATGGTCCGATAAACGAAAACGCCATCTTTCTCCACACCGCTGAGGGCCGGAACAAAAGCACCCGACCCCGTAGCCAGAATCAGGTAGTCGTAAGGGACAACCATTCCGTGGTGCGACCTGATTTGTTTCCGTTCCCGGTCAATATCGACAACCGGGTCGGACAGGTAGAGTTGAATGCCGTTCTCGGTATACCAGTCCAGCGGGGCCATGGTCAAATCCTCAGCCGTTTTACCGTCGAAGTAGGCACTCAAATGAACGCGATCGTAGGCTACACGTGGCTCTTCCCCAAAAACCGTCAGTGTAAATCGCCCGCCATTTTTTTCTTTGGCCACCAATTTTTCGCAGAACTTGTAGCCAACCATGCCATTGCCTATCACAACGACATTGCTTGTTTTGTTTGTGTTCATAGTTATTGGTAACTATAAAATTGTGAAAACCCTGATTAATAATTGTACTTATTTAATAAAGATGCCTTGTTTCCCCCGAAAAAGACATGTCAAAATTAATAGGCGTTTTCCTGAATTCCTAACTTATTATTCCGTTAAAAGTTTATATACAAACATGATTTTTTGAAAAAGGCTTGTTTTTACGAATTTAGTCTCTAATTTTGAACCAAATAGGACATAGTTGTATTTAACTATAAATAGTACATTATCACTATATAATCAATTAAGACAGTACAGATGCAGCCAAAGCTAACACTCGTGGGGGCGGGTCCCGGCGACGGCGAATTGATCACTTTAAAAGGGATCAGGGCGCTTCGGAAGGCAGACGTCGTTTTATATGACGACCTTGCCAATGTCTCCTTACTGGATTTTGCGCCAGAACATGCGCTGAAAATCTACGTAGGGAAACGGGCAGGAAAGGCGTCGTTTTCGCAGGAAGAAATCAATACGTTGATCGTACGACTGGCGCAGGAACACGGGCATGTGGTTCGGCTCAAGGGGGAGACCCTTACGTATTCGGGCGGGGATTTGAGGAAAATGAGTATGCCCGGCAGTACGGAATCCATGTGACGTAGTGTCCGGCGTATCGAGTTGTATTGCAGTACCGGCTTCACAGGGTATTCCGGTTACGAGCCGGGGTGTAAGCGAAAGTTTCTGGGTTATTACCGGCACGACACGAAACGGCGAACTCTCCGACGATTTGCGACTGGCGGTTCAGTCGAAAGCTACGATTGTAGTGCTGATGGGCTTGGTAAGGTAAATGAAATATGTGCGATGTATTGCCAGGCCGGACGCGGTCATGTGCCAATGGCGGTCGTGCAAAACGGGACGCGGGCTGATGAGCAGAGCGTAATTGGTCAGGTCTGGAATATTCCGCAGTTGGTGGCAGAGCAAGGCGTGGGGGCGCCCGCTGTGCTCATCATCGGCGAAGTTGTCTCGTTGCATCCGTCCTATTTGTCGGCCTGTTTGCAGCGCGTCGGTTTATAGTCATTAGCGAGGCATCATTTACTTGTCAGCCGTTATGTTGACTATCAATGAAAACCAACTAAAAAAAGCCGATCCGGTGTGGGGGCACCTTTGGACCGGCTAAATCAGGGTTTGTCTATGCGAAAAACACAAACGATTCAAAGAAAATGAAAAAAAACACGTAAAGCAAATCTGCTTTCTTTCGGGTTGGGCAACCTGTTCGGTTGAATCGCTCGAATCCCGACACCCAACTACTTCTCCTGATTTACTACCGTCTGACTTATACTACGTTGGCGTGGGTAGGGGAGGCTGTTGGCGACACTTCCTGCTACACGAATGCTGAGAAAAGAAAATAGCCCGTTGCCCTGGCCTCACCAGTCAGAAAACGCGGTCTAGGGCATTCTTCCTTTCATCTACTCTTATACGATAACTAAAATGGAAAGTCATACCACCTACGATTATCCCTTTTGTGCATCTTTATAGTGGGCATACTGCCGCAAACCAGCGCCCAGTTTTCCTTAATTGGTCAGCTGCGTACCCGGACCGAAATTCGGAATGGGTTTGGTAACCTACCCGTAGCGGGTCGCCCGGCAGCCGCTTTTACCTCGCAGCGGGCACGCCTGACATTTGGCTACCAGTGGGACCGGATTACGTTCGGCCTGGCCATTCAGGATGTGCGGGTCTGGGGGCAGGATGCCTCAACTATCTCCAACGCCGACGGGAACAAGCTCATGGTTCACGAAGCGTGGGCGGATATGACCCTCATTAACCGGGCCGATACAACCATGAAATTCGCCCCCATCGACTACTTGTCGCTGAAAATTGGTCGGCAGGAAATGGTGTACGACGATTCACGCCTGATTGGTAACCTGGACTGGCTGCAACAGGCCCGTCGGTTTGATGCGGCCCTGTTAAAAGCGCAGCACAAGGGATGGCCGCTGGATTTGGGTATCGGATTCAATCAGAACACAGATGCGTTTCGGCGTGGCCGGTACGTATTATACCCCCGGCAACGTGCCGACATCGGCCCTATCACCAAAAAGTGTGACGCTGGCTATTCCGGCCGGATTTATCCCAACCGCCACTAAAGGGGGGGCGCCCGTACTGGCCAATGCCGTGGGTACCAACGGGCAGAATCAGCAGTTCAAATCGTTCAACATGATTTACCTGGCGCACAAGTTTGACAAGACAAAATTTTCGGCCCTGTTCTTCAACGACAACTTTCAAAAGTACCGGGCAGACTCGATTGGTTCGGCAACCAATGGTTACGTATATGGCCGCCGTTATGATGTGACTGGTACCAATTCCCGCGTAACCTACGGTGCTATGCTGACCGGTCTGGTCGGCGAGCGTCTGCCGATTGCCTGGCAGGCATTTGCCTACGGGCAGGGAGGTAAGGACCGGGATGGGCTGCAACTCAAAAAAGCCTATCACTACGGAGCTAACCTGATGTTCCAGCGCGGTCCATTGAGTCTCGGGCCGGGTTATGAAGTACTGTCGGGTACAAACGATGCTACCATCAGGGCCGGGCAAACCAGCCGCTTCGATCCGTTGTACGGTACTCCCCACAAATTCTGGGGGCTGATGGACTATTTCTACACCGGTACCGGCTCCCCGTCGGGTGGCCTGAGAGATGGGTATCTGAAAGTGAAATACACGGGTAAGCGGCTAACAACCAGCTTCGATGCGCATTACTTCGCGCTGGCCAGTACCGTGTATAATAAATTGCCCGATGCAGCCCCAGCCACCCCCCTGGCTGCGAAGCTAGGCATGGAATACGACCTGACGGCTACTTATTCCCTCAACAAGTTCACGACGGTGGAAGGTGGTTACGCCATCATGAATGGCACCAACACGCTTGAATACACCAAACAGGGGACCATGAATCAGAAAGATAAGGTGGGTACCTGGGCCTATCTGATGATTAACATTCGCCCCGATTTTTTTGCCGCCAACGCCCCCAAAAAGTAAGAAACCTATTTTTTGCACAACCTCAAACATCCTGGAAATCATGAATGTACTGAATAAGCCACTCGAATCAATCAATGTTTTTAGTCTGAAAGGCGTTCAGATGCGAACGTTTCACCTGACCTGGATTGCCTTTTTTGTCTGTTTCTTCGGCTGGTTCGGACTGGCCCCCCTGATGCCTGCCATTCGGGAAGACCTGAGCCTGACCAAACCCCAGATTGGCAACATTATCATCGCGGCTGTATCGGCTACTATTTTTGCCCGGCTTATAGTGGGTAAACTCTGCGACACCTGGGGACCCCGTAAAACCTACACCGCGCTGCTGGTGATAGGGTCACTGCCGGTTATGCTGGTTGGGCTGGCGCACGATTACACAACGTTCCTGTTGTTTCGCCTGGCCATTGGTACCATTGGTGCATCGTTCGTGATCACCCAGTTCCATACCTCAATGATGTTTGCGCCAAAAATAAAGGGTACGGTCAATGCCCTGACGGGTGGCTGGGGTAACCTGGGCGGTGGTATCACTCAGTTAGCGATGCCGCTTATCATGGCCGTAATTGTTGGATTTGGGTACACCAAACCAGAATCATGGCGCCTGGCCATGATTGTACCGGGTGTGATGATGCTCATTATGGCGTACCTCTACTACCGGTACACCACCGACACACCAGCGGGTAATTACGATGACATTGACCGGACAGTGGCCAAAAGCGAGCAAATCAGCTTCTGGAAAGCCTGCTCCGACATGCGCGTGTGGGCACTGGCACTGGCTTATGCCTGCTGCTTCGGGATGGAAATTACGTTTGATGGCGTGGCTGCTTTGTACTTCTTCGATAATTTCAAGATGGAGCAGACCGAAGCCGGTTTCTGGGCCATGCTGTTTGGTTTCATGAACATTTTTGCCCGTGCCCTCGGTGGTATCGTCGCCGATAAAGTAGGTAACAAGTACGGTATGCGCGGTAAAGGGGTATTGCTGGCAGGTCTGTTGCTGCTGGAAGGAGTAGGAATTATGCTGTTTGCGCAGGCGGGCAGCCTGCCACTGGCCATTGCGTCCATGCTGACCTTCGCTCTGTTCCTGAAAATGTCGAACGGGAGCACGTACGCCATTGTGCCCTTCGTAAATCCCAAAGCCGTGGGTGTTATTTCGGGTGTGGTGGGTGCGGGTGGCAACGTGGGCGGTATGCTGATGGGCTTCCTGTTCAAGTCACAAAACATCAGTTATGGTCAGGCATTTCTGTACATCGGCGCTGTGGTCGCCGTGGTAGGTGTACTGCTGTTCCTGGTCAATTTCAACAAAGCCGTCGTTATAGAACCCACCGAATCGGAGTTGCAGACAGCGTAAACAGTGAAGAATGAAGATTGTAGAATATCCCTCTTAAAACTTTTTTATTCTTCATTCTATACTCTTCACTACAAAACCTATGGCTCATCAAACTACCTGTTGTTATTGTGGTGTTGGTTGCGGAATCGTGGTCAAACAGGAGCAGCACGGGCGGCTAACCGTCGAGGGTGATAAAGAACATCCCTCTAACCGGGGACTGCTGTGCTCGAAGGGGATGAATCTGCATTACACGGTCATGGATCAGTCCGACCGGCTGCTGTATCCGCAGATGCGGCTCAACCGCAACATGCCACTGCAACGGGTTAGCTGGGATGCGGCTCTGGAACGGACAGCCGCCGTTTTCAGGACGCTTATCCAGAAATACGGCCCCGATTCCGTTGCGTTTTACGTGTCGGGGCAGTGCCTGACGGAAGAGTATTATCTGGTCAATAAGCTCATCAAGGGGTTTATCGGCTCCAACAACATCGACACCAACTCGCGCCTGTGCATGTCGTCGGCGGTGGTTGGCTACAAGCTGTCGCTGGGGGAGGATTCGGTGCCGGTTTGCTACGACGACATCGAAGAAGCCGACGTTTTTCTGGTGCAGGGGGCAAACCCCGCCTGGTGCCACCCCGTTCTCTGGCGTCGGGTGGAAGCCCACAAAGCCGCTAACCCACAGGTCAAAATCATTACGGTCGACCCCCGAAAGACCGACACCGCCCGTTCGTCGGATCTGCATCTGCCCATCCGTCCCGGCACCGATATTGTGCTCAATAATGCCATTGGCCGGTTACTGATTGAAACCGGTACCATTGACCTCGATTTTATTACCAACCACGCCGATGGCTTTACGGCCTATCAGGCGCAGGTGATGCTGCGTACGATCGACGAAGCCGCCGACCTGTGCGGTATTTCGGCCGACGATATTCGGCAGGCAGCCCACTGGATTGGCCGGTCAAAAGGGTTTCTGTCGCTCTGGACGATGGGCTTGAACCAGTCGGCCGTTGGGGTTAACAAAAACCTGTCGCTCATCAATCTGCACCTGATTACGGGCCGCATCGGTACACCCGGCAACGGGCCGTTCTCGCTCACGGGACAACCCAACGCGATGGGGGGGCGCGAAACGGGCGGCCTGGCCAATATCCTGCCTGCCCACCGCGACGTAACCAACGCGGCCCACCGTGCCGAAGTAGAAGCGTTCTGGAACAGTCCGGTAAAAATTGCTGACAAACCGGGCCTGACGGCCACCGAAATGTTCGATGCGCTGGCCAGTGATACCTTGAAGGCCATCTGGATTATCAACACCAATCCGTTGGTGAGTATGCCCGATGTCAACGCCACCGAGGGTGCCTTGAAAAACGCCCGCTTCGTGGTGGTGCAGGACGTGTCCAGCCGGGCTGATACCGTACAGTTTGCCGATGTGGTACTTCCCGCTGCGGCCTGGCTCGAAAAAGAAGGGACAATGACCAATGCCGAACGCCGGATTGCGCACCTGCCCAAAATCATCGATGCCCCCGGCGAAGCATTACCCGACTCCGAAATTATCTGGCGCTTTGCGCAGGCAATGGGGTTTGGGAATGCGTTCAACTACACCAGCCCGTCGGACGTATACGATGAATACGCGCAGCTGACAGCTGGTACAAACGTTGATATAACCGGTGTAAATTATGCCCTGTTGAAGCAAAGGCGGACGGTGCAGTGGCCTTTTCCGGCAGAAGCCAGGAAGAAAGAGAAACGTGAGTCAGGGAATGCAGGAACCCCCGGCTCTTCTCCGACCACCAATTCTACACGGCCAATGGCCGCGCTAAAATCCATGCCGTACCCGACGAGAACACGTCCGAGCCGACCGACGCCGACTTTCCGCTGGTATTGACCACCGGCCGTATCCGCGACCAGTGGCATACCATGACCAAAACGGGGCGGGTGGCCAAACTCAATCAGCACAGTCCGCAACCCTTTCTGCAACTAAACCCTACTGATGCCCGCGTCCGGAATATCCAGGATGGGCAACTGGTAACGGTGCAGGGGCGCAGGGGTGAGGTCCGCGTGAAAGCGCAACTGACGGACGATGTCAGGCCCGGCCTGTGTTTTTTGCCGATGCACTGGGGAAAACAACGGTCTGGCAATGCGCTGAACGCCAACCTGAACCGCACCAATAACCTGACCAATTCCCTGGTCGACCCGCGCTCGAAAGAGCCGGATTTTAAGTTTACGGCGGTGGAGGTGACACCGTACAAAAAGCCGGTTGAGAAAATTATCATTATCGGGGCGGGTTCTGCCGGGCTGGGCTTCATTAACGCCTACCGCGCCCTGCGTTCGGGTCGTACCGAATGGCCGGTGGAGGATGAACTGCACGTGTTCTCCAAAGAAATTTTTCCGTTCTACAACCGCGTGCTGCTCCCCGATTACATTAGTGGGGCGCAATCGTGGGAACAGCTCGTCAAACTGCGCGAAGACCAGTTCGACGAAGCCCGCATCATTGTGCATAAAGGGGTGGGTATTGCTCACATCGACCGGAAAGCGAAGGTGGTAACGGATACCGAAGGGGTAGAGCACAGCTACGACAAAATTTTGCTGGGTACCGGCAGCCGGGCGTTTATGCCCAAAAGTATACCGAGTCTGCCCGGCATTTTTAACATGCGCTCCCGGCTGGATGCCGACTCGCTCATGCCATTCCTGAATCCACCGGGCGGTACATCAGCCGAACCACCGGCCGCCGTCATCGTGGGCGGGGGGTTGCTGGGGCTGGAACTGGCCGCTTCCCTGCGGCAGATTGGCGTTCGGGTAACCGTTGTTCAGCGGGCGGGCCGGTTCCTGGAGCGTCAGCTCGACCCGATGGCCAGTGAGTTGCTGTATCTGGAACTGATTGACCGGGGTGTTGATATCTATTTCAATGAAGAAGTTCAGACCTATATTGGAACGGACCGCGTGGCGGGTGTGCGCCTGAATTCCGGCAAACAGATTGCCTGTCAGGCGGTGGTTATTGCCATTGGCACCGTGCCCAATACCGAACTCGCTCAGGCAGCGGGCCTGGTTTGCAACCGGGGCGTGGTCGTCAATGATTACCTCCAAACCTCCGACCCGGCTATTTTTGCCGCCGGCGAAGTAGCGCAGTGGAACGGGCAGATGTGGGGTATTACCCTGGCGGCTGAGCAACAGGCCGAAGTGGCCGCCCGGTTCATAGCGGGCGATATTACGGAACCCTACCGGGGTAGTCTGTCCATTAGTATTCTCAAAATGGAAGGCCTGCACCTGTGTAGTATGGGCATTACCGAGGTGCCGATGGGGGCCGGCAGTAGTGAGTATGAAGAAATTATTTTCATCGATAAAGCGAAGCGCTACTACAAGAAGTGCATCGTGAAAGGCGATAAACTGGTGGGGGCCGTGCTGGTTGGTGATAAAAACGAATTCGCCGAGTTTCGCGAACTCATTGCCAGCGGACTCGAACTGTCCGATAAGCGGTTACAGCTGCTGCGGGCCAGCAAAAAAGTGGACCCCGTAGCGGGCAAACTGGTTTGCTCCTGCAACAGTGTCGGGCAAGGCAATCTGGAGCGGGCCATCCAGGCAGGATGCAGCGATTTTCTACAACTTTGTCAGCAAACGGGGGCTGGAACCGGTTGCGGTTCGTGCCGACCCGAAGTGCGGAGTATACTAGTATCAATGAGTGAATTGGTGTAATGTTAATGTAGAGACGCATACTTGCGTCTCATATGCGTCAGCAATACTTACGCCATCAACACAAAACCATCCGGTCATGAGACGCAACGTATTGCCGCCCCGGCGGACCGGTCTCTACACATAAAATCATGCGCGATTACTATACTGTAAAAGTCAATTTGCCCGGCGGCATTGTAGCACCCGGCGCCCTGCAAACCATTCTGACGATGGCGCGTGGTGCGCATGTTCGAACGGTGCGCTTTGGCGCGAGGCAGCAGTTGCTGATGACGGTGCATTATGAGGATATGCGTTTTCTGGAAAAAGATCTCAAACAGCAGTCGATGCCGTATGAGGTCGATACGGAGCGGTTTCCGAATGTAATCAGCTCGTATTGCGGGGAAGACGTATTTCGGGCAGGGGCATGGCTGCGCGAAAGTGAATACCATACAATGCTGGACCAGTTTGATTACGGCCCGCGGCTCAAAGTAAACCTATCCGATTTTAATCAGAGCTTCACGCCGTTTTTCACGGGAAATCTGAATTTTATCACCTCTCCCGAACCTCATTTTTTCTATTTGTACATCCGGCCGAAACAAACAAATACCCTGTTCCGGTGGCCTGAATTGATTTATACCAACGACGTTGGCCGACTCGCCAAAGCCATTGAGGAAGCCATGCTGGATGGGGGCAGGCAAACGGAGGAGGATATCTACAAGGCGGTTACTGCGGGACATACCTTCATTACGCAACCGGTTGTGAAGGAGATTGACCTGCCCGAATTTTCGCTACCGTATTACGAAGGATTTAACCGGTACGGGCAGCGGTCGTGGCTGGGACTTTATCGGCGGGATGAGCAGTTTTCGGTGGCGTTCCTGCTGGATATGTGCGCGTTGTGCCTGAAAACCCGTATCGGCGAGTTGTGCGTGACAACCTGGAAATCACTCATTATTAAGGGTATCGAAGAGAAGGACCGGGCGGCCTGGTCGTATGTGCTGGGGAAACATAATATCAACGTACGCCACGCGGCTAATGAACTGGCCTGGCAAACGGAAGACCAGAACGAAGACGGGGCCAATCTGAAAAACTACATCATACGCTTCTTCGCCAAAAATGACACCCGAACGTTTGGTTTGTGTTTCGGGATTCAGACCCGACCAAAATCGGAGCGGTCCGACGGTTCGGTGTTCGGCTCCGTACTGATTCGGAAACGCCCGTTGCTACAGATTGGGCAACTGTCTCTATTTAGTTTGTACGACATTTATTTTACCGAAAACTTCAACCCCAACAGCCGCACCTATCGGCTGTTTGAAAAAGGGTTGTTCAAGTTGCACCTACCCAACCAGCTACATCGCCTGTGCCAGAAATTCAACGCCGGGCGGATAAAGGAAGGAATGGAGTCGGTGCGCCTGGAGACCGGAAAAGTAGAATATGCTCCTAATGATACCCCGTTGGTACACCAGTGCCCGCACTGCTTTACGGTCTACGACGAACAATATGGCGATGAGCGTCAGGGCGTTCCGGCGGGTACGCCGTTCGGGCAATTACCGGCAGACTACGCCTGCTCAACCTGCGACGCGCCGAAGGAGGCTATGAACGCTGTTCAATTGGTGACAATGGTATAGGACGGTAGTTAGGAGAAAAGTCTTATTTTTAAGGCATGACTCCGCATACCAGTGATCTGAAACAACAAATAGAACGGGTGTTGCGCTGGGAGCAATCGTCCCACTGGCGAACGCGTGATTTTGCTCACCTGAGCAACCTTGTTTTTCGTCATACCCAACAGCGGGTAGATGCGCATTCGTTGCAGAAATTCTGGCAATCGTCGGTCGTTCCCTCCCCGGATTTTCTGGATACACTGGCCCGATTTGTTGACTATGAGGATTGGGATGATTTCCGAAGCCGCAATTTTTACGGGCAAGTGGCGGCCGACGATGAACTGGTTTTGCTCCACGCGCCGATGTGGGAAATACCCATGCCGTGGGTAATCGCTATCTGCTGGTTTTCCGTTGTTGCATCGGTCATCATTGCCCTCCTGTTAGTGTGGAAACAGTAAGAAACGGGTTGCGTTGATCGTTTTTAGGCTCAAATGGTTAACTCCGCCCATGGCTAAACGATTCGGTACATTGTGGCGTTATTGTTTCAGATTTTATCCCGTTGAACAAAACCCGCAGGCGACCAAATGGTACGTTTTCCCCTAAGCATAAGTTTATTACTGAGTACGGCACTGGTGTTGGCGCAACCCACGCCCAAAGCAACATCATCCGGTAAGGGTACGCCCCGTCCGGCATCGTCGAAAGCATCCGCTCCCCTTAGTCTTAACGCGCCTATTCCGCTCGACCCGGCCGTGAAAGTTGGTGTGCTGAGTAATGGGCTGACCTATTATATCCGCAAAAACGCCGAGCCGAAAAATCGGGCCGAGCTGCGGCTGGTCATTCGGGCGGGGTCCGTTCTGGAGAACGACAATCAGCAGGGCCTGGCGCACTTCATGGAGCATATGGAGTTCAATGGCACGAAGAATTTTCCCAAAAATGAACTGGTCAACTTTCTGCAATCGGCGGGAGTGCGGTTTGGGGCCGACCTGAACGCCTATACAGGTTTTGACGAAACGGTCTATCAATTACCCGTTCCGACGGATTCGGCCAATGTGTTTAAGGGCGCTTTTCAAATTCTGGAAGACTGGGCGCACAACGCAACGCTCGACCCTACGGAGATTGACAAAGAACGCGGAGTGGTGCTGGAAGAACGGCGGTTGGGTCGTGGGGCCGGGCAGCGGATGCGGGATAAGTATTTTCCGGCCCTGCTCAACGATTCACAATACGCCAAACGGCTGCCCATTGGTACGGAGCAGGTACTGACGACGTTTAAACCAGCCACGCTGGAGCAGTTTTACAAAGACTGGTACCGCCCCGACCTGATGGCGGTTGTGGCCGTGGGTGATTTCGACATCAACGAGGTAGAGGGAATTATACGGGAAAAGTTTGGCCGGATTCCGGCTGTGAAAATGCCCAAGCCCCGGACGGAGTACGAAATTCCTCCGCATAAGGATACCAAAGTCCTTATCGTAACGGACCCCGAGCAGCCAAATACCGTGGTGCAGGTAATTTACAAACGGCCCGAAATCAAGGAAAAAACATTGAACGACCTGCGCGAAAGCATCAAACGGGGGCTGTTCAACACCATGCTGGGCAACCGGATTCAGGAACTTACCCAGCAGGCCGACCCGCCGTTTTTGGGGGGCTACAGTAACTACAGCGATTTTCTGGGTAATCTGGACGCCTTCACCTCTATTGCCATCGCGAAAGAAGGCAACGTAGAGCGGGCTATCAAAGCGGTGCTGGATGAGAATGCCCGTGTCAAACAGTTTGGTTTTACCCCTACCGAACTGGCCCGCGCCAAGCAGGATTTCATGACCGGCGTTGAGCAGGCGTACAGCGAACGGAACAAAACCCGGTCGGTCAATTACGTGAATGAATACGTCCAGAATTTTACGGATAAGGAGCCGTACACCAGCATCGAGTTCTATTACGATTTCCTGAAGCGGGAGCAACCCGGCATTAAACTGCCCGAAATAAATGCTCTTGTCGACCTGTTTATTCATAACGACAACCGGGCAGTAATTGTCCTGGCCCCCGAAAAAGACAAGGATAAGTTACCAACCGAAGCCCAGATTCTGAGTTACGTAAACGATGCCGGTAAGGGCCTGACCGCCTACGACGATAAAACGCTCGATAGCCCGCTGCTGGCCAAACAGCCAACGGGCTCGCCCGTGGTGGAGGAGAAAAAAATAAAGGAAATCGGCGTAACGGAGTGGACGCTTAAAAACGGCGTTCGAATAGTAATAAAACCCACTGATTTCAAGAACGACCAGATTTTGTTTTCGGCGAGTAGCTTCGGTGGGTCTTCGCTGTACGACCTGACCGATTTTCCGTCGGCCCGGTTTGCGAGTACGCTGGCCGCTATGGGTGGAACGGGCGCCTACAACCAGATTCAACTCGGTAAATTTCTGTCGGGGAAGCAGGTTAGTGTGTATCCGTTCGTGGGGGAACTGAATGAGGGAATTGGCGGCAGTACTGCTCCGAAGGAACTGGAAACGGCCCTGCAGCTTATCTATAGCTACTTTACGCAACCCCGCAAGGATGCCGATGTCATAAAAGGCTTTCTGTCCAACCAGCGGAGCGCCTTGCAAAACCGTATCAATACGCCTACGCCCCAGCAGGTGTTTCAGGATACCGTAACCATGACGCTGGGGAGCAACAACCCCCGTCGGCAACCGCTGAAACCCGCCGACCTGGACAAAATTGACCTCGATCGCGCCCTTCAAATCTATCAGGAACGCTTCGCCAACGCGGGTGACTTTACGTTCTTCTTTGTGGGTAATATTGAGGAGAAAACGTTGAAGCCACTGGTCGAAAAGTACTTGGGCGGTTTGCCTGCTACGGATGCAAAGGAGAAATTTAAGGACCTGGGCATACGGGCCCCCAAGGGGGAAGTCAGCAAAACGATTTACAAAGGACTTGACCCCAAAGCATCTGTTCAACTGATTTACAGTGGCGACATTACCTGGTCGCCGGAAACGACGATGCAATTGGACGCCCTGGGCGAAGTGCTGGAAATTAAGTTGATTGAGAAGCTTCGCGAAGAGGAAAGTGGCGTGTACGGAGTAAGTGCCAATGGGGCGTACGCCAAATACCCGGTGCCTCGCTATACCTTCCGGATTAACTTTGGCTGTGCCCCCGAAAATGTGGATAAACTGATTGCTAAAACGCAGGCGTTAATCAACGACTTGAAGCAGAAAGGGGCCTCACCCGCCGACATTGCCAAGTTTAAAGCGGAGACCCGCCGGGAAACGGAACTTCAGTTGAAAGACAACCAGTTCTGGCTGGGTTATTTACAGAACCAGTATTACAACGGCGATGCTCCCGATGAGGTTCTTCAGGAAGATGCGCAACTGGCTAAAGTAACCGTAGAAAGTACGAAGGAAGCCGCCAGCCAGTATTTCGGCCCGAACTACATCCGGCTGGTCCTGATGCCCGAGAAAAAATAGTGAGTAGCAGGAGCGTTGAAAAACAGAAGCTTTATCCTGGTCTCAATCAGTGAATTCTGGAACTTAACAATCCAGCCCAAACATTCCGTAAGGGGGCGATTTAAATCGCCCCCTTACGGAATGTTTGGGCTGGATTGATAGCAACGAAGCATACATACTCTCAATGCGGCAGGTGTTTCCGCACAGCCCCATACACCCACGTACCAGCAATGGCACTCAGTAAGGATACAATAACAACGGAGTAACCAGCGCCAATCTGAGCGAACAACGGCCCCGGGCAGGCACCCGTAATGGCCCACCCGAACCCGAACAGCAGTCCTCCATAAATCTGCCCCTGGCTGAATTGCTTTGGCGCAATCGTAATAGGGTCACCCTGCAGGGTTTTGATGCTCAATCGTTTGATGAGAAAAACGGAAAGTATGCCGATTACCACGGCTGTACCAATAACCCCGTACATATGGAATGAATCGAGCCGGAACATTTCCTGAATGCGAAACCAGGAAATCACTTCTGCTTTAACGAATACGATACCGAAGAAAACGCCCACCAGACCAAATTTCCAGTTGGCTGACTTGGGGCGCGCTGCTACGGGAGCTGTTTTTTCTTCTACTGTGTCTATAGAAACCATGTTATTAAAACGCAAAATTGTGAAAAAAGGACCAATCGTCGGGGCTTAGAGACCCACCCAGCGCATGAGATAAGGCATACCCAGATGGGTCATGGCGAAGCCGCCAACCATAAAACTTACCGTGGCTACGAGCGAAGGCCATTGCAGATTGGACAATCCCATAATAGCATGTCCCGATGTGCATCCCCCCGCATAACGCGTACCGAAACCGACCAGAAACCCACCCAGAATAAAGAATACCAGCCCTTTGGCAGTGAATAAATTCCCCCAGTTGAAAATATCTGTGGGCAGCAGGCCGCTGGTAAAATCATGGATACCCAGGGCTTGTAAACTGTTCAGCGTATCGGGAGCGATGGTCATGGCTGCCGGGTTTTTTAACAGCGAACCGCCAATAAACCCACCAATAACAATACCGCCCACAAACCACAGGTTCCATGACTCTTTGCGCCAGTCATAGTCGAAAAACGGAAGTTTGGCGGGCATACAGGCCGCGCAGATGTGTCGTAGCGAAGAGGAAATGCCAAAGGCTTTGTTGCCCAGAATAAGCAATGTGGGTACGATGAGGCCAATGAGCGTTCCGGCCACGTACCAGGGCCAGGGTTGTGAAATGAAGTCGAGCACAATAGACGAATTTAGTGGTTAACCGATTGGTTTGTATGGATGGGTATCCCCGTTTTTTGGATGGCAGCAATACCACCCTCCACATTAATGACATTATCGAAACCCCGTGCCTTAAGTATCGAGTTGGCTATCATGGAGCGATAGCCACCGGCACAGTGAACATAAAGTGGTTCGGTGTGGGGTAATTCTGCCATGTAATCATTGAGATTATCTAACGGAACGTTTTCGGCATTGGCTACGTAACCACTCGTGAACTCATCGGGTTTCCGAACGTCCACAACGGTTATTGCCGGGTTTTGCCGGTGCTGCCGGGCAAACTCATCGGCCGAAATAGAAGTAACCGTATCGATTTCCTTTCCTGCCTGTTTCCAGGCACTCATGCCACCCTGCAAAAAGCCGATACAAGCATCGTACCCAACCCGGGCCAGCCGCAGAACGGTTTCACTTTCCAGCCCTTCGGGGGTGACAAGCGTAATGGGTTGTTTCAAATCAGGGATGAGCGCCCCTACCCAGGGAGCAAACTGCCCGTTCAGGCCAATATTAATGGCATTTGGGATGAACCCCTTTGCAAAATCGGCGGCTTCCCGAACGTCCAGCACCAGGGCCCCCGTTTCATTCACTGCGGCTTCGAAAGCCTCGGGCGAGAGCGCTTGACTGCCGCGCTGCATCACCTGACCTATGGATTCGTAACCCTCCTTGTTGAGCCGGGCATTCTCGGCAAAGTAAGCGGGGGCAGTAGTCAGGCCATTGAGCACTTTCTCGACAAAATCCGCCTTCGACTTAGCCTGTAAAGCATAATTGAATCGCTTCTGGTTACCCAGCGTATCGGTCGTTTCCTTGCTCATATTTTTACCACAGGCCGAACCTGCGCCGTGGGCCGGATACACGATAACATCATCGGCCAGAGGCATGATTTTAGTTTGCAGGCTGTCATAGAGCATACCCGCCAGGTCACGTTCGCTTAGTTGCCCTTTTATGGCTAAATCCGGTCGCCCAACATCGCCAATAAACAGCGTATCACCGGTGAAAATGGCATGGTCTTTCCCCGCTTCGTCAATCAGCAAGTAGGTGGTCGATTCAAACGTATGGCCGGGCGTGTGAAGCACTTTTATGGTGATGGCGCCCACCGTAAACTGCTCGCCGTCGGTAGCATGATGAACCGGATAGGCTGTGTTAGCCTGCGGACCATACACAATGGTTGCACCCGTTTCCTTTGCCAGATCCAGATGACCCGATACGAAATCGGCGTGGAAGTGGGTTTCAAAGACGTACTTTATTTGTGCTCCCGACCGCTCCGCCTTCTGTAGATAAGGAGCTGTTTCGCGCAGCGGGTCAATGATAGCGGCTTCGCCATTACTCTCAATGTAGTAGGCTCCCTGTGCCAGGCAACCCGTATAAATCTGTTCGATTAGCATAATGATTGATGGGGGATACCCCCGTTCTGTTGAGGACTAGTGTCCGTGGAACAATTCCTGAAAAATTATGTAGCCGGCCACCGTTAATACAAACCAGCCGAAGCCTTTTTTTAATTTATCGGAGGCTATAAAGCGGGCCAGGTACATGCCAATGAAAATGCCACCAATAGATAAACCGGTAAAGGGTAACAGAAAATTCCAGTCCATGGCCGTGTGGTGAATGTCGCCCAGGAAACCAACGAATGAATTCACCGCAATAATTAGCACGGATGTGGCTATGGCCCGGTGAATAGGTAGTCCGGCCAGCAGCACCAGCATGGGTACGATAATAAACCCACCCCCGGCACCAATTGTCCCCGTGAGTAAACCTACCGCCAGCCCATCGAGAGCCAGGCTTATATAACGGGGATTACCATCAGCGGCTTCACCCTGCTCCGGCCGGTCGCTGCGAATCATGGCGCGGGCAGCCACGACCATAACGAAAGCGAAAAAGTACAGAATAGCATCGCTTTTCGATAACGTAAACGTAGTGAACTGAAATAGCGGGTCGGGGAGGGCCGGCACCAAAAATCGACGGGTCAGGTATACGGACAGGAACGAGGGGGCGGCAAAGGCCATCGTTACCCGTAAATCCACCCGTTTTTTCCAGATATGATTGATAGACCCTATTGCCGACGTTGACCCGACTACAAACAGGGAGTAGGTAGTGGCCAGCATGGTTGGCACACCGAATACGTAAACGAAGATCGGAACGGTCAGTATGGACCCTCCTCCCCCGGCCAGCCCGATGACCAGGCCTACAACCACTGCCGAAGCGTAACCAATTAATTCCTGAACACTCATGATACCGTAAAAGTAGGGTAGGGGATGCACTCGTTCAGTGACTAACATCACACAGATGGGTTTTTATGTTTTCTGGGCGATAAACACGGCTGGTACAATCGTCCTCTAGACATAAAAAGCCCCCAGCACGCTGCTGGGGGCTTTAAGTAAGCTTTATACAAATCAAACAGGTTACTCCTGAGGCTTGTTCAGGTTGCTGTGCTTACGACTGTAAAGAAAGTAAACAATCAAGCCAACAATACCCCAGACTAAGAAGGTGAGTTTCGTGTCTGTCCGCAGGTTCCACATCAGATACAGGTTCGCCACAATACCCAGGGTGGCAATCACCGGCAGGGCGGGGGTACGATAGGGGCGTTCCAGGTTAGGTTCCCGAACGCGCAGTAGCCATACCGCTCCACAAATCATGGCAAAGGCAAACAGGGTTCCAGAACTGGTTAGCTGCGACACTTTATCAATGGGAGTGACAGCAGCCACTACTGAAACAACGGCGCCCACAAAAATAGTACTCTTCCAGGGCGTTTTGAATTTAGGGTGAATAGACGCAAAAAGATTCCTGGGCAGCAATCCATCTTTGGCCATACCCAGGAAAATCCGGGTCTGTCCCAGCATCATAACCAGCATAACCGAGGTCAGGCCCGCAATGGCAGCAATGGTAATCAGGTACACCGACCAGGTTAATCCTACATCGGAGAAGGCCTGCGCTACGGGCGCTTTCAAATCAAGCTGGTTGTAAGGAACCATTCCTGTCAGCACCAGCGAAACCAGAATATACAACACGGTACAGATAATCAACGAGGCAATAATGGCGAAGGGAACGTCTTTCTTGGGGTTGATGGCTTCACCAGCCTGGGTAGAAACCGCATCAAAACCAATATAGGCGAAGAAAACGATACCGGCAGCGGTTACAATACCATCAAATCCGAAGTGGGTTTGTCCGCTGTCGTCCACCACCGGAGCCGGAATAAAAGGGGTCCAGTTGGCCACATCTATGTAAAAAGAACCAGCAATGACAACAAAGATGACCGTTGCGACCTTTACAATAACAATCAGGTTGTTCGTACTGGCCGCTTCTTTGATTCCCTTCACCAGGATATACGTTACTACCCACACAATCAGGAAGGCCGGCAAGTTAATGGCAAAGCTAAATTCAGGCACTACCTGGCCCGCAGCCCGCATAACGTCCGCCTTTTCCTGGGCGGTAATAGGGTCATTCATCAACCAAAGGGGTGGATCAATATGGAACAGGTGCAGAAACTTCTCGAAATAACCCGACCAGCTTACTGCCACGGTAGTGGCCCCCATCATATACTCCAGAATCAGGTTCCAGCCAATGAGCCAGGCAAATAACTCGCCTACCGTACCGTACGAATAAGCATAGGCTGAGCCTTCAACGGGCAGAATAGACGCAAACTCGGCGTAGCACAAGGCGGCAAACGTACAGGCTATCCCGGCAATAACAAACGCCAGGGCCAGTGCTGGGCCAGCCCATTCGTTGGCGGCAATACCCGTTAGTACAAAGATGCCTCCCCCAATAACGGCTCCAATCCCGAGTGAGGTGAGACCCCACCGAGTCAGAACACGTTTTAGTTCACTTTTTTGCATGTCTTCCGCATAAGCCGCGAGCGGCTTTTTGCGCATAACACTGGTATTAACAGGCTTCAATTTAGTTTCCATGCAGCAAAATAGAGTTTGGTGATAGTGTCTCTTTGAAAAAGATTATAGGGCATTTAAGCCGAAATATACGAAAATTAAACAGCGAATGGGTGAACGAGTGAAAGAGCGGGTTGCATTCAAGACTTTTTTTCGCTCCTTCACTCGTTCACCCATTCGCTCTCTGATCTTATGACTGCGAAGGCCGTATAAGAGGCTTCTTGTCTTTCTTTTCTTTCTTGGCCGTGAACTCAGCCGGGGTGGCGGGTGCGGCACTCGTAAAGTCTACCGGAACAGCATCGAAGCCTGTTTTCTTCTCCGCGACGGCGGACTTATCGCTCATGTTTTCGCCCTTTTCCTGATCACGGCTGAGCGCATCAACCACAATCGGAGTTGCAACGAACAGGGACGAGTAAGTACCTACAATGACACCGATCAGCATCGCGAACGAGAAACCACGAATTGTTTCGCCCCCGAAGATGAACAGTACCAGCAAGACCAGAATCGTGGAGAAACCCGTTACGGCCGTACGGCTCAGCGTACTGTTGAGCGCGTTGTTAATGATGGACGGGATACTTTCATTCCGGCCTTTATTTTCATTCAGGTATTCACGAACCCGGTCGAAAACCACCACCGTATCATTCATGGAGTACCCCATGATGGTTAGCAACGCACCCACAAAAGCCTGGTCTACATCTAGTGAGAAGGGTAGTATGCCGTTGAAGAAAGTGAAAATAGCCAGGATGATCAGCACGTCGTGGAACATGGCCACCACCGCGCCATACCCAAATGCCAGCCGCTTGAAGCGAATGAGAATGTAAACGAATACAACGGCTACGGCCAGCAGGATGGACCATATGGCGGAGGTTAAAATATCATTCGCTATAGTGGGTCCTACTTTCTGCGAGCTTTCGATCCGGGCTGGATTGCCTTTGATGCTACTCAACCCCTGGTAAATCGTTGACTCAGCCCGCTTATCGGCTCCCTGCGTATTATCGTCGATCAGGAAAGGGGTCGTTATTTTCACCTGATTGGAGCCGATACCCGTACCCCCGTACGTTTTTACTTCGGGAGAAGCACCCAGAACGGTTTCCAGCGAGTTGCGAACCTCGTCTGTACTAACCGCTTTCTCAAAACGAACGACGTATGAACGGCCTCCTTTAAAATCAACGCCCAGGCCGAACCCTTTGTAGATGGCCGAAACGATACCCAGTGCAATGATAACCGACGAAACGGTGTAATACAGTTTCCGGCGGGATACGAAATCGAAGTTGGAATCAGCGAATAGGTTTTTTGCCCATTTCGAGGAAAAAGACAGAGTCTTACCGTTCCGGATGTAGTACTCCAGAATCAGGCGGGTAATGAAAATAGCCGCGAATAAGGAGGTCAGGATACCAATAATCAGCGTGGTCGCAAAGCCCAAAATCAAGCCCGTTCCGAAAGCGAACAACACGATACCGGTCAGGAAGGTGGTTACGTTGGAGTCGATGATGGACGACAGCGCATTTTTAAACCCATCCCCAACGGCTTGTTTGAAACTTTTCCCTTCGGCCAGTTCTTCTTTGATCCGCTCAAAAATAAGTACGTTCGCATCCACGGCCATACCGATAGAGAGCACAATACCGGCAATACCCGGCATGGTTAGTACGGCACCCAGCGAGGCCATTACACCCAACAGGAAAAAGAGGTTGACGACCAGCGCCAAATCGGCAATAAGACCGGCCCGGTTGTAATAGAACACCACAAAGGCCAGCACCAGCAGAATACCAACGATAGAGGATAGTACCCCGGCATTAACGGCTTCGGAACCCAGCGTAGCACCCACGATACTTTCCTCAACGATGTTGGTAGGGGCAGGAAGTTTACCGGCTTTCAGCACGTTGGCTAAATCTTTGGTTTCTTCAATCGTGAAGTTGCCCGAAATGCTCGAACGTCCGTTTGGAATTTCGTTCTGTACGTTGGGAGCCGTATAAACCAGGTTGTCCAGCAAAATAGCGACAGGCCGGTTCACGTTGGCAGCCGTGAGGTTCCGCCACTTGCGGGCACCTTCGGCATTCATGTTCATCGTCACTTCCGGACGGCCCCGGTCGTCGTAATCGCTGGTAGCATCGGTGATTACGTCACCTTCGAGGGGAGAACGGCCACCGGGCTTTTTAATAAAATACAAGGGCAGAATTTCCTTGCCATCGGTGGCTTTGTACGGTTTCCGATCCCAGACAAATACGGCATCGGATGGAAACAGCCCTTTAACTTCGGAAGCATTCAGTACGTCGTTGGCACGGGCGGTATCTTTCAGGTAAACACCCAGCTGATCCTGGCCAACGGGCAAAAATAGTTGCGTCAGTGCAGTTCCCTGCGCGGCTGCGGCTGCGGTATCCCCGGCTGCCGTTGAATCTTTCTTGGCACCCTGCGCTAGTTGTGACTCAAGGCTCGACGTTCCGTTGGCAGCCGTTCCTGCTGCCGGAGCCGTAGTGCCCAACGCGGCTTTGCGGGCGGTTTCTTCGCGCAATAAATACGCGCCCATGCCCTCAATAGCCGGGGCAAGTTCGTTCAGGCGATACACTTCGGTAAATTCCAGTTTGGCCGCGCCGGTCAGCAGGCGACGGATACGTTCGGGGTTATCAACGCCCGGTAGTTCAATCTGAATCCGGCCCGAACCGGGCAACCGCTGAAGGTTAGGGTTGGCAACCCCGAATTTGTCGACCCGCGCCTGAATGATCTGGAAGGCCCGGGTGGTGGCGTCGTTCACCTCGCTGGTTAGCAGCTTCTGAACGTCGCTATTCGACGACTGGTAATTGATTTTGCTCCGGTTGGCACTGGTAGCAAATACGGTGGCCAGTTTGGTATCAGGCGCAATTTTTTGGAAAGCATTGACGAACAGATCTACAAAAGGCTTGGTGCTCGTTTTCTGGTCTTCCAGTGCCTGTTTCAGTGCCTGGTTGAACTTAGGGTCACGGTTGTTACCGGACAGACTGCGCATGATTTCGGCGGGCGACACTTCCAGCACGACGTGCATACCTCCCTGAAGGTCGAGCCCCAGCCCCAACTCGCGCTCGGTTACTTCCTGCAAGGTGCTTCCCAGATAGACGGGCTCTTTCCAGAGCGAATCAAGGTAACGCTGTTTTTTGTTGCGGTCAACCTGACCGTCTTTGGTCGTCGCATAAGCCTCTGCGTCGGCTTTGATGTTGCGCGACACAAAGGTGAACGACAGGAAGTAGATACAGATGGCTGTAATAACTCCCGTCAGAATAAGAATTCCGGTTTTGTTTTGCATTGGTTAGAACAGGCAGCTGCCTGCTTTAGAAAAATATAGGATAAAGTAAAAATAGACTCAACAGGGAGACGCTGAAGAGAAACGGACGGTCGAACGCAGGCTGGACGATCCAGCCTGGCTAGGCATCAGGGCGCATTGGTTGCGATATGATGCCCGAATACGTGCCTGAAATACGAGAAATAAAAATGGGGAAGCGTAAAATGCCGGAGCAGAGCAACGCTCAACAGCAGTAGGATAACCAGCGTGGGGGCTGGCAATAAAAATGCGGACTGTCCCGAATCGCCCAACTCAATAGCGGGGGTAACCACGGCTTCAAACTGAGCCGTACTGAGCTGGACCTCTGCCGATTTGCCGGTTTTAGCGTGCTCAGTGGCCGCTTTTTGCTCCGCGAGTGTTTTTACAGGTGTTACGTTGCCATACCCCCAAACGGCTGTGAATAGCAGCAGGGTAGCCAGGATCAGGCTCGAAAAGCGTTGTATGACAGGGGTTTTCCTCATGTAACTCCTTAGCGGATAACAAATTTCGCACCAATTCGGGAAGAATGCAAATTTGAACCGAGAGGGTACTACATATCCGTATAGTTGAGTAAATTAGATTGCTATTCTGTCTGGATGCCTGGCGAGCTTGTAAAATCGATTCTCAGCACATGAAAATCCTGAAAAACTCGGTCTGGATACTGCTCTTAAGCGTTCTATTGGTACATGCCTGTACTCAACCCCAGGACCAGATTGAAACGACTGCTTTTCTCCCTATTCAACTCAAAGAAGGGTACGGACCATTCCATCCCGGCTTTTCATTCGTTAGAAATTCCACTAAAGACTCACCCGTTTGGCGTAAAACGTATCTCTCCGTAAAGGGAATACCCAAGTCATGGTCGAGAACCAGTGTTTTCTATATAATACTGAACACTAATCAGTTTGTATATCAGAATTTTATTGCAGGAGCGATCAGTTTAGCCGACTATCAGGGGTTACAAAAGAGTTGGCACTTGTCTATAGACACTAACCGGCTGTCTAAAAAGCCAATCAGGTGCTACCTCTACGTAATCCGGGGCTTCGATGAGAAAAGCGGGAAATGGGTGGTCAAGGTGGATACGAATAACAACCTTGATTTTAGTGACGAAGCCACTGTTTCCCCGAAAATTATTGATCCGAAAGATCCTTACCAGTACGATAATCCGCTTCGGATTCAATACGAAATCTACCAGAAAGGCGTGGTGCAGCCTGCTGAACTGCCAATGGTGGTGAAAATGTATGGTAACGAACTGCTATATAACTTTCCTCAATACGCAACCACTACGTTCAAAAAGGGAAGTAAAGAATACCAACTTACACTGGCGTCTGGCTTTACAACACCTGATTTTGAGAAGACCAGATTAGTTGACCCGTCTACACTGTTTTTCTCGGGGAGAGTGGAGGATAAAGACTTGATTGAGATTGACGACGTGGTTGCTATTGGCGGGTCGAAATACAGGAATAAAGGTGTGGATGTGTTCAATAACTGGCTGGAACTGGAGCCTGCTGATGGGAAAAAGCAGCCCTATAGCTTACAGGTTGGTAATTCGTTTCAACCTTTTGCCGGGCGCGATTTCTTGACGGGTCGTACTGTCGATCTGGGTAACTACCGGGGTAAGTATGTCTACATTGACTTTTGGGGGACCGGGTGTAAGGGCTGTGTTCAGGATATGCCCGCTCTGGTGAACATTTACAGGAAAGTGGATATGGATAAGGTAGCATTCATTGGTATTACGTCAGACTCTCCCAAACGGCTCAAAACGTTTATGGTAAAATCTCCCTTACCCTGGCCTCAGATCGTTTCTGATGACACCAATCAACTGTTCGAGCGGTATCATGTTACAGGTCTACCAACTTCCGTGCTCATTAGTCCGGACGGAACGATCATCGCCAGAAACATACGTCCTGATGAATTAAGAGACGCATTGAGTTCCCAATTGATCAACTGAACTACTGTTCTTTACCACCAACCCGGCAAAACCTATAGCCTCTCAGCCAGTTGGTTTGTAAGAAACGCATAACTTGCGGGCATGAACTTACACGAATTTATTCAGTTAGCGCTGGCCGAAGATGTTGGCGATGGCGACCATACCTCCCTATCCACCATTCCGGCCGATGCTCAGAAACGCGCCCGGTTGCTGGTGAAAGAAGCCGGTATTCTGGCCGGTGTCGACGTGGCGCAGGCCATTTTTGCCGAAGTAGACCCGGCCTTTGTGGTTGAGGTACTAATGCCCGATGGTGTGGCTATCAAACCCGGCGACATCGTGCTGACGGTTAGTGGTAACGCCCGTAACATACTGACTGCCGAGCGGCTGGTCCTCAATTGTATGCAGCGCATGAGCGGTATTGCCACCCACACCCGCGAGCTGGTCGACCTGCTGGAAGGTACCCGCGCCAAGTTGCTGGATACCCGTAAAACGACACCAAACTTCCGCATCTGCGAGAAAATGGCGACTAAGATAGGGGGTGCCGTTAATCATCGCTTTGGGCTGTACGACATGATTCTTATCAAAGACAACCACGTCGATTATGCCGGAAGCATTGAAGCCGCCATCACAAAAGCGGTTTCGTACCTCAAAGAAACCGGGCGGACACTACGCATTGAAGTAGAAACCCGCAATCGGGCTGAAGTAGAGGAAGTGCTGCGGGTGGGTCAGATAGACGTAATTCTACTGGATAATTTCCCCCCCGATGGTATCCGGGATATGGTACGGCTTGTAAATGGCCGCTTCACGACCGAAGCCTCGGGGGGAATCGATGAAACAAACCTGCGGGCCTACGCCGAAACGGGGGTGGATTATGTTTCGTCCGGTGCCCTGACGCATCAGATCAAAAGCCTGGATTTAAGTTTGAAGGCTTACTGAACCCATTCGTAAACCGGTTTTCTTTTCAGGTCTTGTCGATATCGGCTGGGTTTTCGTCGATGCCCAGCCGGGGTAGTGCTGGATTGAGGGTTCTCGGCGTGATTTTAATCCGAAAGATGCGCGTTCCGGCCACGTTAAAATCGCAACTATAAAAAGCCCGTTCCTTAAGGCCCCGGTAAACGGCGGTATAATTCACCCGTGGCGGCCAGTTGTTCAGGGCCAGTTCCGCCGTGATGGCATCAACGGCTTTTCGCATGTTCGAGAAGAAAATTATCGTTGGTTCACGATGCCTCAGGGAAGCTAGTGACCCTATGTGCTGAATCGTGACTTCATAAATGATTCGTCCTGAAGGACGTAAAACGACGGATTTTGCCATTGAAATGATGATTCTATCAATTATGCGATTATAATGAAAAATTATCTAACTATTTTTCATTGTCTAAACTAAAATGACTTCTAGGGCGTTTTACCTATAATTGCGCTAATCAAAGCCCGGCCACCAGGTCGGGCTTTTTTTGTGCCTAGTCTAATTAGTTGTATGCCTGCTCATATTATTGTCGCTGGAATCGGTACCGAGATTGGTAAAACAGTGGTATCGGCCGTATTAGTAGAAGCCCTTCAGGCCGATTATTGGAAGCCTATCCAATCGGGGGGATTAGATGATTCGGATACCGATGCCGTAAAAAGACTGATTCATAACCCCGTTTCGCGGTTTCATCCGGAAGCCTACCGTTTCACACAGCCTATGTCACCGCATGCCGCGGCTGCAATCGACAACGTTACGATTGACCTGGACAGAATCAACGTACCAGAAACGGCTAATGCGCTGGTTATCGAACTGGCGGGTGGCCTGATGGTGCCACTCAATGACCATAAGCTGAATATTGATCTGGTTGAGGAACTGGGTTTGCCCGTTGTACTGGTATCGAAGAATTACCTGGGGAGCATCAACCACACGCTGCTGTCCGTAGATGCCTGTAAAAGGCGGAACATTCCTCTCGTGGGCGTTCTATTCAATGGACCTACTGTCGAAACGACCGAAACGTTTATCCTGAATTATACGGGTTTGCCCTGCTTAGGGCGAATAGGGCAGGAGCAAGGCATAACGCCCGATATAATCCGTCATTACGCGGATTTATTGCTACCAGGCCTCAATCAGTCCATTAAACTGCTCCAGTAGGAATTTCGATGTCGGTCCAACCCGCCCATCCCCAATGGTCAAATCACCGATTTGCACGATGGGCAGCACCTTCTTGGTCGAACTGGTTGTGAAGGCTTCACTGGCATCATAGAGTTCAGACAGAAGCACAGGACGCTCTTCGATCTGGAAATCCGTTTGTGCCAATTGAAGAATAGTTCGGCGGGTAATTCCGTGCAGGATATGGCGGTTTGGGGTTATGAGCCGGTTGCCCTGAACCAGGAAAAAATTACTGCGACTTAGCTCGCTGATTTCCCCCTCTTTCTGGTACAATACATCCGAAGCTCCCGCTGAACGGATAGCCTGAGCCAGCAAAATAACCCGTTTGTAATCGGTACTTTTGACTTCGGCCATTTCCCGAACGTACTCATCCAGGATTACCTTGATTCCCTGCTCGTACTGCATGGGCGATACAGGGTGAATGGACTCGGTTAGTATGAGCAGGTTGGGCCGTTCGATGGTGATACTATCGGCGGAGTACCCACCGGTCATCACGAATCGAAACGCAACATCGCCCCCGCCACTTCGCTCAATCAGATCCATCAGGATGCTGTAGGTATCTTCTTTGCTCAAGGGCAAGGGTAAATGCATCCGGGTAGCCGAATTCTGAAACCGTTCCCAATACCAATCCCACTGAAATGGGCGACCATTGTACGTCAGAAAGTAATCGAACAGGCCATAGCCCCGAAGCAGACTGAGGTCGGTTATTCCGATGGCGAGTTGATCGGTAGGCGCAATAACGCCATTGAGATACCCGTAGTGCATAAAATGGCGTTGATTTAGCCGAAGTCAAAGATAAGGTAAGCGGACGTATTACCGCTAAAAAACTCGCTGCTCCTGCGCTACGTCCGTGACGACCAATTGCACAGTATACCGGCTTTTCTGTTCCAGCAGTAACTTTTTATGAACGAGCACCCGCTCAATGGTGGCCTGATCGTAGTACCGGATTGTAATCAGCTCGAGGTTTTCATTGTAGCTGACACGAAAGTCATTCGTCAGTTGATCCAATAGCCGGGGAATTCGGTCAGGATCAGCATCGACAACGACCGAAAAACTGATGGCCGTGTTTTGCATGAGATTAATCTTCACTCCGGCCATGGCAAACTGCCCGAAAATATGGCTCAGATTATCCTCAGCAATAAACGAAAAATCGTTTGGATGAAGCGAGATCAGCACCTGGTTTACCTTGAAGATAAAGGAAGGCGTCAGTAAGTGCTGCTTAAAATTTCCGATGGTTGTTCCTGGGGCATCAGGGGTCAGAAATGACCTCACGTGCAGTGGAATGCCCTTATTCTGAATCGGCTTGATGGTTTTAGGGTGGATAACCGTTGCCCCATAGTACGCTAGTTCAATGGCATCCTGGTATGTTATCGTTTCCAGTAAAACCGTTTCATCGAACCACTTAGGATCAGCGTTTAGTACGCCGGGAACGTCCTTCCAGATGGTAACACTTTCCGCATTCAGGCAATAAGCGAAAATAGCGGCTGTATAATCCGAACCATCGCGGCCCAGGGTGACGGTGCGTTCATCGGCAGATTGACCAATAAATCCCTGGGTTATCTTCACGCCTGTACCAACTATGGCCTGACTGATACGTGTGGCCGTCTGTGGCCAGTCGACCCGCCCTTCCCGGAAATTAGTATCCGTGCGGATGAGTTGCCGGGCGTCGAACCACGTTGCGGGGACATGACGCGCTGTCAAATACGCAACAATGATCTGGGTTGATATGATTTCGCCCAGTGAAACAAGCTGGTCATAAGTTTCATCGTATGACCAAACGGGCTTTGTAGCCACAAGCGCGTCAAGCAAGCTGAACGTATCATGAACGGCACTGAAGTCGCCTTCCAGCTCATTCATGATGGCAGTATGGTACGACTTCACGGTTGAGAGGACCGTCCGGATATGATCCGTCTGCTGATTCATGCAGGCTGCAACGAGTTCTTCCAGGGCGTTGGTTGTTTTACCCATCGCCGAGACGACAACGACCTCATTCGGGCATTGGGTTTTAATGATCTCCGCTACGTTTCGAACGCCATGGGCGTCTTTAACTGAAGCACCGCCGAATTTAAAGACTCTCATACTGCAAAAAACAACAGGATTGCCCGTGTATCAGAGCAGGATGTTATCCTGGTGAGATCCGGCAATCCTGTCAAAAGAAGTAGTTTATTAGACGAATACCGGCTTGCTGGTGTACAACAACTCGCGTACTGCATCGGCAATACCCGGTGGATCGAACCCGCATTCGCGGTGCAATTCAAGTTGCTCCCCATGCTCGATAACCGCATCGGGAATACCTAACCGTTTTATGCGGGCAGTATAGCCGTGGTCACTCATAAATTCGATGATTGCACTACCAAAACCACCCATCAGGCACCCATCCTCAACGGTCAATAACCGATCGAAGCGACTGAAAATCTGGTGAAGTAGTTCCTCGTCCAATGGCTTCACATAACGCATGTCGAAATGGGCAGGTTGGATACCCTCCTTCATTAATAGCTGAGTGGCCTGAACCGCGTAGTTACCCATGTGGCCAATGGTTAATATGGCCACATCTTTACCATCGGCAATCTGGCGACCTTTACCAATCGTTTGTTGCTCAAAAGGTGTGTGCCAATCAGGCATCACGCCTTCGCCCCGTGGATACCGTATAGAGAAGGCCCGCTTGCCCTGCTGAACCGCATCAGACTGGGCCGTGAACATCATGTTTCGCAACTCCTGTTCGTTCATGGGGGCCGCTACAATCATATTTGGGATGCAACGCATGTAAGCCAAATCATAGGCACCGTGGTGCGTTGGCCCATCGGCACCAGCGAATCCCGCCCGATCCAGGCAGAAAATAACGGGTAACTCCTGAATGCAAACGTCGTGAATTACCTGATCGTAGGCCCGTTGCATGAACGTGGAGTAAATGTTACAGAACACCACTTCACCCTGCGTTGCCAGACCTGCCGAAAACGTAACAGCGTGCTGCTCCGCAATACCGACATCGAACGCTCTGGTAGGCATAGCTTTCATCATGATATTCATGGAAGAGCCAGAGGGCATAGCCGGTGTTACACCTACTATGTGCGGGTTTTTCTCCGCCAGTTCAACCAGCGTGTTCCCAAATACATCCTGATACTTGGGCGGCTGGACCTGATCATATACTTTTTTCTGAATGACTCCCGTCACTTTATCGAACAGACCGGGGGCGTGCCACTTCGTTTGATCTTTCTCCGCGGGGCCATACCCTTTGCCCTTCACGGTTAGCACATGTAATAGTTTAGGGCCGGGAATATTTTTGAGATCGTCCAGCACACTCACTAAATGATCAATGTCGTGCCCATCAATGGGGCCAAAGTACCGTAAATGCAGGGATTCAAACAGGTTACTCTGTTCCAGCAGCGAACTCTTAATGCCCGACTGAACCTGCGACACTAACTCCTGAGCCGTCTTGCCCAGCTTGTCCATTTTGCCCAGTATATTCCAGACTTCATCTTTTACCTTATTGTAGGTTTGTGATGTTGTGATGTCAGTTAAATATTCCCGCAGAGCCCCCACATTCGGATCGATACTCATGCAGTTGTCATTCAGCACGATCAGCAGGTTGCTATCCGTAGCACCAGCGTGATTCATACCTTCGAAAGCCTCTCCGGCAGTAAGCGCACCATCCCCAATAACGGCAATATGATTACGCTGCATGTTGCCCTGTAGCTGAGAAGCTACGGCCATGCCTAAAGCGGCTGAAATAGACGTAGACGAGTGCCCGACGCCGAACGAGTCATACTCACTTTCTTTGCGCTTTGGAAAGCCCGAAAGCCCCTTATAAAAACGGTTGGTATGAAAATTATCCCGTCGGCCCGTCAGAATTTTATGACCATATGCCTGGTGTCCTACATCCCAAACCAACTGGTCATCAGGGGTGTTGAACACATAGTGAAGGGCTACCGTTAGTTCAACTACACCCAGGCTAGCGCCAAAATGGCCACCAAACACCGATACATCGTCGATTATAAACTGTCGAAGTTCATTGGCAACCTGCGGTAAAAGAGACTTGTCAAGTTTGCGAAGATCGTCAGGAGTATTGATGGTGGCCAGAAGACTGCCGGGGGTAATGAGCATGATGGTAGTAAATAGACGTCTGCTTTATAACACACGTATCAATTACAATGTTCTACAGGCGCTTACGCTGTTGTATACAAAAAGCGAAGCTACTACTTAATTTGGTAATTATAAAAAAGCGAAGCCGCCCGTGTCAGTACATCTACGTGAACACGAGCGGCTTAGATTTTAAAAAGAATGGCTGTTCTATAGGAGAGGGCGTGTTTTTTGAGTACCTGGTCAATTCCGCTGACTGGCCCGAAAGAGTTTCTGCTTCTCCTCACGCGTCAGACTTTCATAACCGGACCGCGATATTTTATCCAGAATCATATCTACTTCGTCCTGGTCAGGTGTTGAAACGGTTGGAGCCGTGCCCGTAGTTGCCAGATAAGAACCTGCCTGCGTACTGGCACTGCTCCGCTGCCGATACGATACTTTAACGGGTGGTTTGGGTTTCAGCAAATTGCTCCACCCGTCCGCTATCCAATAAATAGGCCTGCCTAAGTCTGTCCCGTTTTGCAGGAGTTTAACGTAGCAAAACCCCATCAGGGCTCCCCCCAAATGCGCTAGGTTTCCACCCGCATTAGGACCGGCTGACTGAGCAAAAGAAAGGATTATGAAAAAGAAGACGATGTACTTAATGCGTACAGCGCCAATCAGGAACAGATGGAATGTGTAGTTAGGCAGCAATGTTGCTGCTCCTACCGCAACCGAAAAAGCAGCTGCGGAGGCCCCCAGCATGCGGGCCGTGTCAGCTTGAGTCTGGAAATATGGAACCAGGTTATACATGACCAGGTAGAGGATACCCCCCGCCAGTCCACCCATTATATAAAGACCAATTAGCCGACGATTTCCCAAATACTCATCAATCAACCGCCCAAACCAGTACAGGAAAAGCATGTTGTAAAGAATGTGGAAAATATCTTCGTGCATGAAGAAGTACGTGACCAGCGTCCAGGGTTTACGCAAAAAGTCGCTCAGGCCACCGGGTATCATCATCTGCCCCCGAATGAAGTAATAAACGTCCATATTCTGCGCCATCTGCAGCCCGACTTTGGCTAACAGCAGCAGCAGAAATACGACCGTATTCACTAATATCAATTGCACCAACGTATTGTTGGGCTTATTGAATTCGCTCCGAAAATCCTCAAACAACCCGCTCATCACTAGTAAAACGTTTTTCGTTGGGAACCCCAGTATTTGACCAGGATAAATGCAAACAACATGCCGCCTATGTGGGCAAAATGGGCAACGTTGTCGGCCTGCGCCCGATAAACTCCCGAATAAAGTTCAAAGGCTCCGTAAAAGAGAACGAGGTACTTTGCTTTAACCGGTATAGGTGGAAACAATAAAAATAATTGAGTGTTCGGAAACAACAAACCAAAACCCATAATTACCCCAAAAATTGCGCCCGAAGCACCTACCATCGGCTCGTCGACCTGATTCGTAAAAATACGATTGGCGATGGCTATACTATCCTGAATATTTTTACTATCGTTGGGAAACTTCTTAAACTGCTCAATGAATGGCAATAACCGATCATAGTAAGCACTGGCATGCTGATCAACAAAGCCCGAGAAAGGCTCAAACCCTGGATTTGCCCGATACGCCTGAATCGTCTCATATACGTCGTGCATCTCAAAATAGTTTATTCCTGAAAACAGCAATGCCGCCCCTAAACCACAAAAAAAGTAAAAGAACGTAAATCGTTTTGGGCCCCAGTACGTCTCCAGCATGGGCCCAAACACGATTAACCCAATCATATTACTGAAAATGTGCCCGAGACCACCGTGCAGAAACATGTGCGTCAGAAGCTGAATCGGGTTAAACTTATCAGACAGAAACGAATGGAGTCCGAACGTATCAATAACCGACTCATTCGTAACGAAAAAAACCAGCACATTTATTATCAATAATACGCGAACTACCGGAGAAAGATTAAACATGTTAATATAGCCTAATTTATGCTGATTAATTTGATTGTCAGCGTAAAAGTCCTGCAATTTTATCTACTGTCAACATAACCATTACCGGTTCACCCATCGGCGTATAGCTTGGGTTGGCCGATACAAATAACTGATTAACCAGGGATCGGCACTCGGTTGCACTCAGGCGGGTCAAGTGATGCAATGCAGATCGGCGCGATAATGACCGGGCCATCGACTCAATCTTATCCAGCTTTAACCGACCTGTATCGGCCCGTAATTGAGTCAGTAAGTTAGCAAACAGGTCCTCTTCATTTTCCCCCATGGTCAACGTAGGAACACCCCGAATGATAAAGGTGTTTGCACCTAGTTCATCAAATTCGAAACCAAGATGAATCAGATCTTCGCGCAACTCAAGTGCCAACTGGAAATCAACGGGCATCAGTGTCACCGTTTTAGGAAATAACAACTGCTGAGAGGCTCCGTTCTGTTTAGTTAAGGCCGCGTGAAACTGGTCATACAAAATACGTTCGTAAGCCCGACGCTGGTCAATGAGCATTACGCCCGATTTAACCGGGGCCAACAGGTATCGGTTTTGCACCTGAATAATGTGCTCATCTACCATTAAAGCCGGAGTATTCTCTTCCGCTGTTTCCAGCCCCATCTGCAGCTGATTGGCCCGGCTCCCCAATGTGATGGATTCATTGTCGGACCCCGGCGCCACCGGTTTAGCATTGCCCAGCCAGTCACTACCCTCATCCGTGCTGTCATTTGGCCGAACGGGAGTGTCATTACCAGTAACACCCTCGTAGAGCGTTTGCCAGTTATTGACCGATGGTCGCTTGGGCAGATCGAAACTACTGCCAGCTGCTTTATCCAGCGAGTCGGTACGCGATGGGTTTTGCTCTTTTGCCGAAGTTCCCGCACCCGACGACCAGGAAGGCGTAACCGGGCGGGGTAGATGGTTTTCTGTATTATGGGTAGATGTCCCCTTAACACCAACTGACGGTTGAGTAGCGTCGGGTCGGGACCCAGTCAGGAAGTTGACATCCAAGTCAAAATCAAGCGATGGAGCCAGGTTATACACGCCAACGGCTTTACGGACAGCCGCCATCATAATGGCATATACCGATCGCTCATCATCAAATTTTATCTCCGTTTTGGTCGGGTGAATATTGATGTCGATGTGCGATGGGTCGATGTCAATAAAGAGGACGTAGAAAGGCTGACTTCCATCGGGAAGGGTACCCTCATAAGCTCCCACAACGGCATGGTGCAGGTAGTTATGCTTAATGTATCGGTTATTGACGAAGAAGAATTGCTCATTCCGTGCCTTTCTGGCCGATTCCGGCTTGCCAATGTAGCCGTGCACGGTGACGTAAGGAGTTTGCTCTTCGCAGAAATTCAACTGTTCCCGGTAACTTTTGCCAAACATATCCACAATTCGGCGGCTGAGTTTTCCGGCGGGCAGGTTATATATTTCCTGGTCGTTGTGGAACAGCGAAAAGGCTACCTCGGGGTTGGCGAGAGCTACCCGCTGAAACTCGTCGATAATGTGCCGCATCTCCACCGAGTTCGACTTCAGGAAGTTGCGTCGGGCGGGTACGTTAAAAAACAGGTTCTTGATGAGGAGGTTGGTACCGGGCAAACAGGATATGGATTCCTGCGCTTTGATGTCGGAGCCTTCAATCCGAATCAGCGTGCCTAACTCTTCTTCCGCCCGGCGCGTCCGCATCTCAATCTGGGCAACGGCCGCAATGGAAGCCAGGGCTTCACCCCGAAATCCCATGGTTCGGATGCGAAATAAATCATCGGACGAGCGGATTTTGGATGTCGCATGACGTTCAAAACTCATACGGGCATCGGTTTCGGTCATACCGGAGCCATCATCCACAATCTGAATCAGATTACGACCTGCTTCCCGGATTATTACCTGCACCGATTTTGCTTTGGCATCCACCGAATTCTCCAGCAACTCTTTCACCACCGAAGCCGGGCGTTGAACCACCTCACCAGCCGCAATCTGGTTGGCAATCGAGTCGGGTAGTAGCTGAATTATATTTAACATATGCCTGATATGCGATGCCTGATTGCACCTTCACAACATAAAAATAACCCATTATAGCCGTAGATAATTCAACGGAAATGGCCTGGTCAGGCAAGAGTATGCTCTCTATTTTCGGCATTCTTCTCACTACCCGGCTGAGACAGGGAATCAAAAAGCAACTGCCAGCCCAAAACAGAAAGTGTTCCAGGCTGGCAGTACTAAAATTTCGACTAAATCCGTTAGACTTTGATTTCTACATCAACACCACTCGGCAATTCGAGTTTCATCAGGGCATCGACCGTTTTAGCACTGCTGCTGTAAATGTCGACCAGCCGTTTGTAGGTACAAAGCTGGAATTGCTCCCGCGCTTTTTTATTGACGTGGGGCGACCGCAGAACAGTGTAAATTTCTTTCTTGGTTGGCAGGGGGATAGGGCCGCTAACAATGGCACCGGTCGACTTAACCGCCTTTACAATTTTCTCGGCTGACTTGTCGACCAGCATGTGATCGAATGACTTCAGCTTAATGCGAATTTTCTGACTCATTGTGTTCTGGTTCATAAAATGAAAGCGTCCGACGAAAGAACCATTTACTCCGTCGGGGCCTGAAATGCGGGTGCAAAGATACAGAAAAGTTGGTAGAGCAGGAAACGTAGACTGACTATTTCTTTTGCGGTATTTTACCGCAGAAGCAAAACAACCATAACACTGTAAACTAGATCCTCATTTGCGAAAGTTCGAGGTACCTAAACAGACGAGCCGTTCAGTTTCCCGAACGGCTCGTCTGTTTCTACTATCAGCCATTAAGCTTATTTACTGCCACCTTTTTCTTTGGCAACAACGGTATCGGCAATGTTTTGCGGTACCACTTCGTAGTGGGCAAAGGTCAGGTTGGCCGTAGCACGACCCGACGACATGGTGCGCAGGTCCGTTACGTAACCAAACAGTTCAGACAGGGGAACGTCGGCTTTGATTACCTGCGAACCAGATTTCGTATCCATGCCTTTCATCACACCCCGACGACGGTTCAAATCACCGGTGATAGGACCTGTATATTCTTCTGGTGTCAATACTTCAACGGCCATGATTGGTTCGAGCAGTTTTGGACCAGCCTGACGAGCGGCTTCGCGGAAGCCCAGACGGGCTGCCATTTCGAAGGATAGCGAATCGGAGTCAACATCGTGGTATGAACCATGGACTAACCGAACTTTCATGCTTTCGAGCGGGAAGCCGGCCAGTGGTCCGTTTTTCAGCGATTCGTCGAATCCTTTCTGAACGGCAGGGATAAATTCGCGGGGAATCACACCACCAACAATACCATTCACAAACTCAAGACCCGGCTGAACAATACCCGTTTCGTCTTCGCCCCGTGGTCCAAGTTCAAATACGATATCGGCAAATTTACCGCGACCACCCGTTTGTTTCTTGTATACCTCGCGGTGTTCAACGTTCTTGGTCAGCTTCTCTTTATACGCCACCTGGGGAGCACCCTGGTTTACTTCTACCTTGAACTCACGACGCATCCGGTCGATAATGATTTCGAGGTGAAGCTCACCCATACCCCGGATGATGGTTTGGCCGGTTTCTTCGTTCGACTCAACTTTGAGGGTTGGATCTTCTTCAATCAGCTTACCAATGGCTTTCGAGAAGTTATCCTGATCGGCCGTTTTCTTCGGCTCGATAGCGTAACCAATAACCGGCTCCGGGAATACCATCGACTCCAGCACGATTGGGTGCTTTTCATCCGACAGGGTATCACCCGTTTTGATGTCTTTGAAACCAACGACAGCACCAATGTCACCCGCTTCAAGCCGATCAATCTGATTCTGCTTGTTAGCGTGCATCTGGAAAATACGCGAGATACGCTCCTTGTTGCCCGAACGGTTGTTCAATACATAGGAACCCGACTCCAGTACACCCGAGTACGAACGAACAAAACACAGACGGCCTACGTACGGATCGGTAGCGATCTTGAACGCCAGACCTGCGAAAGGCTCTTTCGATGAAGGCTTGCGCAAAATCTCTTCACCCGTGTCTGGGTTAGTTCCTTTGATACTCTCTTTGTCCATTGGTGATGGCAGAAGGGCCATCACATAGTCGAGCATGGTTTGAACGCCCTTATTTTTGAAGGAAGAACCGCAAAGCATTGGAACGATTTTCATCGAGATCGTTGCTTTACGCAGGGCCGTCAAAATTTCATCTTCTGAAATCGACTCTGGATCCTCAAAGAATTTCTCCATCAGCGAATCGTCGAATTCGGCAACGGCTTCGAGGAGTTTCTCCCGCCATTCGGTTGCTTCCTCCAGCATATCGGCTGGAATAGGAACCTCCTGGAAGGTCATACCCTTATCGTCCTCGTTCCACTGAATACCCCGGAAGTTAACGAGATCAACTACGCCTGTGAAGTTGTCTTCTTCGCCAATCGGCAATTGCAGCGGAACAGCGTAGCTACCAAGCATTTCCTTCACCTGCTTGCACACGTTCAGGAAGTCGGCACCAGACCGGTCCATTTTATTAACGAAGCCCAAACGAGCTACGTTGTAGTTGTTGGCCAAACGCCAGTTCGTTTCCGACTGTGGCTCAACGCCGTCAACGGCACTAAACAGGAACACCAGTCCATCCAATACGCGCAGCGACCGGTTCACTTCAACCGTGAAGTCAACGTGGCCGGGGGTGTCGATGATGTTGATGTGGTATTTTTTGTCGCGGTAGGTCCAGTCAACAGTAGTGGCAGCGGAAGTAATGGTGATACCCCGTTCCTGCTCCTGCTCCATCCAGTCCATGGTAGCGGCACCGTCGTGTACTTCACCAATCTTGTGACTTACGCCGGCGTAATAGAGGATACGTTCGGTGGTTGTCGTCTTGCCCGCATCAATGTGGGCAGCGATACCGATGTTCCTCGTGAAATCTAAATCGCGAGCCATTAGTTTGTTATCCTAAAAGTTATGTTTTCTATAATCGGAAAAGAGATCAGCACTGAAATCGACCCCTTTGCAAATCAGGACGCAAAATTACTGAAAGTCAACCGAAAAATCAATGGTATGCCCAAGAATATCGCAGAAACTATTCCCCTTTTTTGACCATTCTAGCCCTGAGAAGGCTAACCCAGAATAAGGTTACAACTTGGAATCATGCAAAATCCGTACATCGCTCTGCTCAGAATTGCCTGGACGTATGCCCGCCAGGAAAAACGGCAGTACGTTCTCGTCTATTTCTTATTCATACTGGCTAATCTGGCTGCGGCATTGCGTCCCCTGCTGTTGGGCTGGTTCATCGGCCAACTTCAGCGTCAGGACATTGACAGCCTGAAACTGGTATGGCTATATGGTGGGGGCTACCTGGGGATTGAATGTATGCAGTGGGCGTTTCATGGACCGGCGCGTATCATGGAGCGTAGGCTGGCATTTAATTTGAGCCGAAATTTTCTGGACGAGCTGTTTCATCAAACACTGCATTTGCCCGTTGGCTGGCATAAGGAGCATCACAGCGGAGCCACTATCAACCGGATCCGCAAAGCGTATGACGCCCTCAAAACGTTCTTTCAGGATGGCTTCATTTACCTGCAGGCCCTGTCGAAGTTCGTTTTTTCGTTCGGAGCGATGCTGTATTTCTCTCCGGCTTTTGGGCTGGTAGGAATTGCCCTGGGCGCACTGACCATCTGGGTTATTCTTCGCTTCGACCGGCCCTTTATTAAAGCGCTCGATGAGACCAATGAACAGGAACACGTGGTATCGGCCACGCTGTTCGACAGTCTGTCGAACATACTAACCGTTATTACACTGCGGCTGGAGGAGCGGATTCAGCAGGCATTGTTAGGTAAAGTCGCCCTGGTTTTCCCGCCTTTCATGCGGCAGGTAAAAATCAATGAGTGGAAATGGTTCGTGGCCTCCATTCTTGTTGCGCTTATATATATCGTTATGGCAACGGGGTATGTTTACCAACACTACGTTCCGGGGCAGGTATTTCTGATTGGTGGTTTGGTAACTCTACTTGGCTACGTCAATCAATTTACGAGTGTGTTTCATGATGTAGCCTGGCAGTACACCCAAATTGTGCAGTATAATACCGACGTGCAGACGGTTCGGAGTATCAGCACGAACTACGCCCGTCATGAACGGCCTGAATACGAAAAGCTGCCCCATAACTGGCAGACTGTTAATATCGACGGGCTCAATTTCTCGCACGGACGGGTGGGTAACTCCCCGCAGAAGATTCCCAGCGTCATCGATTTGCGTATTCAGCTAAGCCGGGGTAAACGCGTGGCGTTTATTGGCGAGAGCGGCTGCGGTAAAAGTACACTGATGACCTTACTTCGGGGACTGTACTTACCAGAGCCAGGTTTGTCTGTACGGGTAGACGGGCAGGTAATCCCGGATTTGACGGCTATCGCCAACACGGTAACCCTGTTTCCGCAGGAGCCGGAAATTTTCGAGAACAGCCTTGTGTATAATATCACGCTCGGTCTGCCTTTCAATGAAACAGAGATACAGGAGGTTTGTGATGTGGCCCGCTTCAGTGAGGTCGTGAAGAACTTGCCAAAAGGGCTGGATACAAACATACAGGAGAAGGGGGTTAACCTGTCGGGTGGGCAACGGCAACGGCTTGCGCTGGCAAGGGGTGTATTGGCGGCCCGCGTCAGCGATATTGTGTTGCTGGATGAGCCAACCAGCAGTGTAGATCCCAAAACAGAGCTGGCCATTTACCGGAGCCTGCTCCGTGAATTCGCGGATAAAGCCGTCGTTTCAACCCTGCACCGGCTTCATCTGTTGCCCTTGTTCGACTACGTATATATTATGAAGGACGGCGGAATAATCGATCAGGGAAGCTTTTCGGATCTGCTCCGGCACAGTGCTGTTTTTCAGGAGATGTGGGCGCACCAGAAAGACGTGATGAAAGAGAATGCACAGGGTTATACTGTTGAAACACAAAAAAGCCGTTCAGATTGATGAACGGCTTTTTTGTGTTTCAACAGTATAGTACTACTCTACCGGAGCTTCAACGATGGCTATTATCTTCCACAAGCCCCGGATGTCCTGCAACGGCACCGTTACGTTGCCGCCGTTGGGGTTATCAGAATGAAGCGTCAGGTATTTACGGGTCAGGAGTTCATTGTCCCGGATGCGTTTGACAACGAAATAATCCCGATACATTACCGCGTACACAGCACCCGACTGATACTCCCAGTCGTTTTCATTAACGGGTATAGCCAGCACCTTAGCACCATGGGCTAACTGAGGACTCATACTATTGCCCGAAATCTCCAGCACAACCGTGTTTTTCTGGCCTTTTATCAGTGGCCTGCGTACCCGGAAATGCTCTATATCAGACGAACTGACTGTGTCTGAATAACTTTCGACAAACGTGGCGTAAAACTTGACCGGTATGAACGGAACATCAATGGTATCGTCTTCCGCAACCATAATCCGGGCATTGGCCTCGGGCGAATTCAGTACGGGTGCAATGCCCCGAATCAGGAAATCGGCACTGATTTGGGGATAACAGGCCAGCAAACTCATGATCGTATCGTACGATGGCTTTGCCCGGCCATTGAGGATGTTGTAAAACTTGGATGGATTCTCCCCCAATTCTTTGGCAATCTGATAAATAGTGATTCCCAGTGCATCGAAAATCTGTTTCAGCCGGGCCTGAATCGTTAGGGAAGTATCCATATTTTTCAAACAATTTTCAACCATTATGAGGTAGATACTTGTTGATATGATATAAGTAAAATATATTGCACTTGTATTACGGCAAATATACTACGAATACAGACGAATCCATAAAAGAACAATCAATTTCTTCATTGAAAAGTGATGAACCGAAACCGACTCAGTACTCACGTTCTGCCCACGATAGTATTCATCGACATGAATAGTTTCTTTGCTTCCTGCGAGCAGCAGGATAATTACTGGTTACGGGGTCGGCCAGTGGGGGTATGCGTATATACGGGGCGGCATGGGTGCATTATTGCGCCTTCGGTGGAGGCAAAGGCGCGGGGCGTAAAAACGGGTATGCGTCTGGATGAAGCCATGGCACTTTGCCCGGATTTGGTACCACTCGAAACCCATCCTGCTCGGTACCGGGAATACCACGTCAGGATTATTGACGTGCTCCGTACATTCTCCGATGATGTAGTACCGAAAAGTATCGACGAAGCGGTGGTTGATTTAACCAACTATCAGCTTGTGTACAAAGACATGCAGCAAACTGCGCTGGCTATCAAACAAGCCATCCGGCAAAAAGTGGGCGACTGGCTGCGGTGTTCCATTGGTATGGCGCCCAACGTGTTCCTGGCTAAGTTGGCCTCCGATGTGCAGAAGCCCGATGGCCTGACAGTTATAACGCCCGATACGATTGACGGTGTGCTACGGACCCTGGCACTCACTGATTTGCCGGGAATCGGTCATCGAATGGCCGCCCGGTTACAGGCCGGTGGTGTACACACCCCGCTTGAACTGCGCTATGCGTCGCCGGAACACCTGCGGGCGGTGTGTAAGAGCATCGTGGGCTGGCACTGGTACCTGCGGCTGAATTTTGCGGGCGAGGTGGATCTGGACACCAACCCGGACACTAAAAGTATGTCGGCCATGCGGACGATTTCTGCAGACCAGCGCCACGCGCCCAACCGGCTGGATGAACTGCTGCAATCGCTCTGCCTGACGCTGGAACGACGCATGGTGCAAAAGGGCATTTATTGCCAGGATATGTCGTTTTCCTGCCGATACCACACGGGCAAGACCTATAACTATGAAGCCCATTTTGAGACGCCGAAACAGGATGGTGCCGAACTATACCAGATTATTCGGGAACGGATGACAAAATTTCAGTTGGCGCACCAATGCGAACCGGTCCTGAACGAGCATTTGCGGAGTATGTGCGTGGCGGTTTTCAAGTTCATACCAGCAGACATGGTACCACTAAACCTGTTTGAAAACGACAGTCGAAAAAACAAATTTCGCCAGACCCTGTACGATGTCAAAACGAAGTTTGGGGCCGGTAAACTGATTCGCGCCACCGAACTGCGCGACAATCCGGCCTATCGGGATATAATAGGGTTCGGAAATATCAAAGACTTGTAGAAGAAAGGGTTCCTGCCTGGCATTCATTGTTAGCTATCAACGAATGCCAGGCAGGAACCGGAAATCAGTTCAGGACACCCATGCGGCCACTCTGAAAATCGTCGAAAGCGGCCAGAATTTCTTCCCGGGTGTTCATGACGAAAGGACCGTATACGGCTAATGGCTCCCTGATTGGTTCGCCAGCCAGCATGAGCAGTTTTGCACCCGATGTTGTGGATAGCGTAATGGTATCGCCATCGGTGTTGAAAAGAACAATCTGTCCCCGCTCAATGGGTTGTGCGTTTACACTAGCCGAGCCATTCAGTACATACACCATCAGACTATAGGTATCAGGCACGGTAAGGGTTTCGGTTTGCCCGCCAGAGAGGGTTAAATCCGCTACTACAATGGGACTGAACGTATGAGCGGGGCCTGTTAAACCGGCCATCTCCCCGGCAATAACCCGTAGTTGGCCACCACCTGGCAATGTAGACGAGGGGATTTTAGCCGCAGTGATTTCCTGATAGCCCGGGGGGCTCATTTTATCGTTGGCCGGTAGGTTGACCCACAACTGGACAAAGTCCAGCTGCCCACCCCGGCGCGAAAATTCGCGTTCGTGTTTCTCCTCGTGAATGATACCCGATGCGGCCGTCATCCACTGCACATCACCCGCAAAGAGTTTCCCCTGGTTGCCCGCCGAGTCGCGATGCTCCAGGGCACCGTCAAATACAATGGTTACCGTTTCGAAACCCCGATGCGGATGCTGATCGACACCTTTGGGCGTGTCGGAAGGTTCTACCCGCATGGGGCCATGATGGTCCAGCAGTAGAAACGGATTAAACGGTCTTGAACCCTGTGGATGGAAGGCGTTCAAACCAATGAATCCGTCACCCACATTACTCGGTGTGGCGGTTTGTATGTTGGCTACGGTACGTTGCGTTTTCATAATTGATGTATTTGTACTAAATGTATATACATTTAATTATGGAACCACGTTTTTTATCCGGAAGTTCACAACACATCAACTTTGAACGAGTTGCTCGGTTGGGCAGAAAAAGGTGGTGCGTCCACCAACGGTCGAGCGTTCAATGCGGGTACCGCACCGAGGGCAGTAGGTATGGGCTTCCACATCATCATAAGGGGAGTTGTCCCACTCCCGAACGTGAATCAGGAAGGAATTGGGAAAATCACGGTAAGTAGCTTCATAACGAATTGCCGTGTTAAGTACCAGCCCAATGGCGGTATGAATCTGAACAATCTGACTGTCTGTCAGGGTATTGGCACGCTGCTCTGGGTGAACAGATGCCTGAAACAAGACCTCATCCACAATCCAGTTTCCCAGGCCAGCCACAACGCTCTGGTCCAGTAATACCGGTTTGATGAATGCTTTTTTTGCCCTTACTTTCTCTGCCAGCTCCGGTAGGGAGATTACCAAGCCATCCAAACCGATCTTCTTTCGTTTTAAAAAGGCATCAATATCGTCGATCAACCCAACTCGCTCGAACTTGCGCGGACACAGGAATCCCAGATTGAAGCCATTCGTGAAGGAGAAAACGATGCGGGCAAAACGGGGCCTATCAAGGGAAGCATGATAATAGGCAAGGTCGCCGGTCATGCCGAAATGCATGCGGAGGATTACGCCGGGTTTATCGGTCAGGACAAAAAGATTTTTACCAACGCGCCGGGTTTCGGTAAACTGCCTGCCCACAAGGGTTGCTACGAAGGTAGCCGGGTCAGTTGCCACTAATTTTTTATCCTCAATCTCAATGTGACTGATTGGCTGATGAAGCGAGGACGTTTCGAGGTAGTGTCGCCTGATTTCGACCTCTGGCAGTTCGGGCATCTTTGCGGGCTGTTTGCGGAATAACTGCGGGTGGTAGTTCGTTGTTTGACATTAACAGGCAATGGGTGATGGTTAGTTGAGGCAAAAGAAGATCGACTGAATGGTCTATTTATTTGATAGTCAACGCCCCTTTTTGTGGCCATTCCCAGGCCTACAAAAAACATTTCTCACTAAATATTCGTTGTTGGGAGCAATAGGCCGGAACAAATGAACGTTCCGATACTATTGGCCAAAAGGTGAATTCTAATCCTGGGCTTAAAAGTTGATTTCTTAACCCTTAAAGGACCATAAATGTAATAGACTTTACACAACCGCGTGAGCGGCTTTTTTACCAGTTTGTGTATGTTCAATCATAAAAAGTGAAAAAAAACAATGGAAAATACTCCGCAGAAATCAAAGACCAACGGTGCCTTACTCGCGGCCTTAATTATTATGACTGGCCTGGCCGGTGTAGCGAGTTATCTATACTTTGATGAGAAAAAAGTTGCCGAAAATCAGGAAGTAACCATTTCTGAGCGCGTTGAAGAACTGTCGACAACCCGCGTTAAACTGGATTCGATATCGACTGCACTGGATGCTAAAATTGCTGAAGTACAGAAGTTAGGGGGTGATGTTTCGGAACTGGAGAAAGTAAGAGCCCAGTTGAATGAAGACAAAGCGTCGCTGAAAAGAGGTAATCGGATATCGCTGGCAAAATACGAAGCTAAAATCAAGCAATACGAAGCATTCCTGATCGAAAAGGATACGCTGATATCCAATCTACAGCGCGAAAACGTAACGTTGGCTACCAACGTGAAAGTGCTGGATGAGGAAAACGTTGGTTTGAAAACGGAACGGCAGAAACTGGCGGACTCCGTGACCACGGTTGTATCCAAGAACGAAGAGTTGTCTAGTAAAGTTACTAGGGCCGCTGCGCTGAAAGCACAGAACGTGAAAGTGTTCGCTGTCAATTCGAGGGGTAAAGTAAAAGAAGACGACTCGTACAAGGCCAAGCGTCTGGATAAAATCAAACTGGTTTACACCCTGCTGGATAACCCACTGACAAAGGAAGAGCCTAAGGACGTATTTGTTCGGGTGCTGGACCCATCAGGTGCCGTAGTATCTGATATGGCCAACGGGTCAGGGACGTTTAGTGTAGATGGCAACGAAACCATTTATACAACTAAGCAGACCGTGAATTACACCAACACCGGCAAGAACGTTGAGTTGCTCTACACCCGTGGTATTCCCTACAAAGCAGGTAAATACACGGTAGAACTATACTCAGAAGGGTTCCGGATCGGGCAGGGTGAGTTTGCCATTCGGTAAAAGATAGTTATTGCATAAAAAAAGCGCAGCACCTTCGAGGTGCTGCGCTTTTTTTATGCAATAACTATTTACTGGATTCCGCTAAAATTCAGGGTATTCGCTGCATTACCCGGTAGGGTCAGGCGCAGGAGTTGCCCTTGCTTCTCCATCCCATTGTTGGTAAAAACACGGTCGGTTTTCAGGGTGCCAATTGGTGAGCCAGCCAACTCAAGTTGGATACCATCCGGTAGTTGTCTTACCAGCACATGCTGGATAAACTGGCTACTTGGGGTCGGGTAGAATTTTGTGTAGGTAAGTGTCAGGGTGCTATCCGATTCTACTTTTAACTCAGTATAAGGCATTTTGTCGGCAGGCGTGGCTACGCTGGATGGGTCGAGGTAAAAATTAGTACGGTATAGCCCCACCGCTTTAGATACCGGCGAAGACGTTTCGGGCGAGATATCAGCTTCGCTATAGCAACCCGACAGGACGCCTATCAATGAGCAGAAAAGCAGTGGTTTCTTCATGGTGTATTGCTTGGTTGCTGATTAGACCCCGACGACATTGAATTGGTTGGAGCGTGATCTGCTTTTTTTTCGCTCTCGTTCGCATCGTTTTGGGCCAGCTCGACCCAAACTTTCATGTCGATGAGCTGCATCGGGCCAAACTGCGTGGTAAAGGCCACATCGGCCGCATCACGCCCGTAGGCAACGGTTATACGATTTCCCCGGGGGGTCTTCTGCGTTGCATCGAACGTAAACCATCGGCCATCGGCATAGGCTTCAAACCAGGCGTGAAGGTCCATTGGCTCAAGCTGATACAAATACCCAACGACCATACGGGCAGGAATATTCAGCGCACGGCACAGGGAAATACCCAGGTGAGTAAAGTCCCGGCAAACGCCGACGCGGTTATCTGCCGTATCCATAGCCGACGTGCTGGCATCGCTGGTTCCATATTCGTAGGTTACGTTCTCATGAATCCATTTGCGGATGGCTTCGGCCTGATCGTAGCCCGGCTCGGCGTTTTCGGTAATTTGGGTAGCCAGATCGCCCAACTGGTCAGACTGGCAGTAGCGGCTTGGTAAGGTGTAATGCAGTACATCATCGGGCAATTCCTCAACCGGCGTGTAAGGCGCACCGGGAGCAATGTCAATTAAATCGGCGGTTTGAACAGTAGCCGAAAAGTGAATGGAGAAAGGGCCTTCGGGGGCAACAACCCGTTGGCAAAGATTACCGTAAAGGTCGGTGAACTCTGTTACGTTAACAGCGGGTGTTATCTGGTACTCTTCCCGAACAATCCACTGGCCGGCGCCGGAACGAGGGCGTAACATCAGGATTAGGGGAGTTGGCGTTTGGGCGTCAAACGATAGTTCACAGCCAGCGTCAAGTTGCATTGTTTGTCAGTAGAGAATAGTGGTTGTAATGAGTAAACACAGAACCGTGTATATGGTTGACGCAATTCGGCTGATTATCAGTAAGAGGCAGTTATTTCTTAATAATGACAAATTCTACCCGCCGGTTTTGCTGTCGCCCGGCATCGGTATCATTCGTAGCGGTTGGCTTCGCTTTACCAAATCCCTTACTGGCAATGCGATCCGGTTCAATGCCTTTGCTGATAAAATACTCCCGAACGGCGTCTGCTCTATCCTGCGAGAGTTTGTTGTTTATCTCGTCAGAGCCGGTATTATCTGTATGGCCGCGTACTTCGATAACCATTTTTGGGGTCTCGTTGAACGTGGAAACCAGCCGATCCAGTTCCGGGCCGGATTCCGGCCTTAGTTCCGATTTACCCGTATCGAAAAAGATGTTGTTCAGTCGAACGATACTGCCTTCTTTTATGGGGACCATTTTAATCTCCCGACCTTTTATTTCCTGAAAGGCTTTGGGCTGGGTCAGATCGACGTTATCGCCTTCCGCAATGAAATCTTTGGCAATGGCCCGCATGCTGTATTTCTGTCCGTAGGGCAGTACAATTTTGTATTCACCGGTGAGCGGGTCCGATGTAGCCTCGCCCGCTTCGGCACCATCGGGCAGGGTTTGGTAAATGATCCGGGCTTCAATGGGTTTACCGGTAACCTGATCAATTACTTTACCACTGATAAGGGCAACCGGGTCGGGGCGGGTCACGTCCGGGGTGCTGGCTACCTCACTGCCCCCCCCACTTTACCGGGCTGGTTTTCGGGTTGGCTACTAGTGAGTTTTACCCGTACTATGTCCCCTTTGCCAAGCGTATTTTTGAACGTGGTCAGGTACGCATAATCGCCGGATGCACCCAGTGTGTAATACGCGTCGTACCCATCGGTGTTAACTTTTGGACCCAGATTAACGGGTTTCGACCAGTGCTTCCAGGTTTTATCGACCCGCTTGGATACGTAAATATCGTTGCTGCCCATACCACCTTCCCGGTTGCTGGAGAAATACAGCGTGGCTCCGTCGGGTGCCAGAAAAGGGGTTGTTTCGGTAAATTTAGTATTCACATCAGGTCCCAAATCAATCGGCTTGCTCCACGACCCGTCTTTCTGACGAAAGCTGACGTAAATGTCGTCTTCCTTGCTGTTTTTCTTCTCGCTGAACGCCATGAGCAGTACCTTGCCATCCGCCGACATGAATCCACAGTCAAACTGACCTTTACTCATGCTGACGTAATTGGGAATGTCCAGCTTTTGCGGGGGTGACCACCCGGTGGCTGTTTTCTTGCTCAGCGAGAAACCACGAGTTTCGTAAGTGCCATTGGTATACTGTCCTTTGACGAGCATACTGTTGCCATCGGGCGTAATACTGTAAGCGCAGTTGTACTCGTCTTTGTTGAGCGGGAATCCCATACGCCGGGCAGGTCCCCACCGGTTATTAACGGTATCGAAATCCGAGAACCAGATATCCTGGCTGCCTTTATCGCCGTGCGTATTATTGGGATGACTAATGCGGGCAAAGTACAGCGTACGGCCGTCTGGTGAAATGAGGGGATTAATCTCATTGTACTCTGAATTGACCTGATTGCCCAGGCTTTCAACGGCAGTCGAGTCACGCGCCGGGGTACCGGGCTGACCATTGACGTACAGGGCAGTTGACAGAAAAATCAGGCACAGGGCCAGGATACCATTGGCATTCATATCAGTTTGTAAGGTTGAGAGGAACAGGGTATAGCAAGAACGACGGGGCTATCAGGTTTTGTATGAAGTAACTGGGTACCAGCTGTGGATATTGGCCAATTGTCAATCCCGCTTTGCCGTGTTGATACCTGCCTCATAAAAACGCTCAAAGCGTACCGGCTACACCACAATCCGCAACTTGGCGAAGCTCAACAGTAACGTACGCTCTCCGGCCTGCTCAAACTGAATGGTAGCTTTCCGGTCGGCACCGTTCACTTCTACTTTTTTGACGGTACCGAAACCAAACTTAGCGTGTTCAACCCGCTGCCCTTCGGCTAGTTCGGCTGTGCTGGTTGGCGCGAAGTCGGCCGAAGGTGTGTGGGATACCGCCGGCTGCGGAGCCTGCGAACGGGCCGTTTTCTGCGCCAGCGACCGCACAAAGGCCATTGAACCAGTCGAGGTACTTTCGCTGCGGTCACGTTCGGGCCGGTCGAAATCCATCCGGCTCGGTGCAGACCGTAACTTCGACATCTTCAGGTATTTCTGGTCAATCTCCATCAGGAACCGACTGGGCTCGCACATTTTCAGGCGGCCATAGTGGTAGCGTGTTTCAGCGTAGGAAATCGACAGCCGTTTTTCGGCGCGGGTAATTGCTACATAAAACAGTCGCCGTTCTTCTTCCAGGTCATTCCGGCTTTCGAGCATCATCTGGCTGGGAAACAGGTCTTCTTCCAGCCCTACAATGTGTACGTTCTTAAACTCCAGCCCTTTGGCTGCGTGGATGGTCATCAGCGTAATCCGGTCATTGTCGCCATCGTCCTCTTTCTCATCGGCAGAGGTCAGCAGCGAAACAGATTGCAGGAAGGCGCTCAGGCTTTTTTCGTCGTTATCCGGATTATCGACGAACTCTTTGATGGCGTTCAATAATCCCTGTACGTTTTCGTAGCGGGCTAATCCCTCAACGGTTTTATCATCATGCAGTTCCTTGAGCAACCCCGATGCTTTAGCAATATGAGAGGCCACTTCGTACGCATCTTTCTGGTCCAGCAGGAGTTTGAAACTCTTGATCAAATCGGCAAATCCTTCAATAGCAATGGACGCCCGACCAGCGATGTGCTTACCAATTTCGGCAACAATTTCCCAAATGGATTCCTGTTTTTCGGCCGCAATGACGGCCATCTTGGCAATTGTCGTATCGCCAATACCGCGCTTTGGTAGGTTAATAATGCGCTTGAAGGCCTCTTCGTCCTGCTGATTCACCGTGAAGCGCAGGTAGGCAATAAGGTCTTTGATTTCTTTCCGCTGATAAAAAGACAACCCACCCACAATCCGGTACTTCAGGCTCACTTTGCGTAAGGCTTCTTCAAACGCCCGCGACTGAGCATTGGTCCGGTACAGAATGGCGAAGTCGTTATTCACCAGCGAGTCGTTCATCTTGGCTTCAAAAATAGCCGAAGCTACCAGTCGCCCTTCTTCATTGTCCGACGAAGCCTTGATAACGTCAATCAGCGGGCCTTCGTCATTGGCGGTGAATACTTGCTTCTCCAACTGATTTTTATTGCGGGCAATGATGGAGTTGGCGGCCTGCACAATGGTGTTTGTAGAGCGGTAGTTTTGCTCCAGCTTCACTATTTTGACATTCTCCTTGCCGTAATCGCGCTGGAAATTCAGAATATTTTCGATGTTGGCCCCCCGGAAGGCGTAGATACTCTGGGCGTCATCCCCAACGATACAAATGTTCTCGTGAACAGCCGCCAGTTTGCGGGTTATCAGGTACTGTGACACGTTGGTATCCTGAAACTCATCCACCATTATATGCTGAAACTTGTGCTGGTACTTGTTCAGAATATCCAGATGGTCGCGGAATAAAACGTTGGTATTGAATAGTAAATCGTCAAAATCCATCGCGTTGGCGGCAAAACAGCGCACGCTGTACTGCTTGTAAATCCGACCCGTGTGCGGCATCCGGGCCGATTCGTCATCCGCCAAAATGACCGCGTTATTGAGGTAGTCATCCGGGCCAATCAGTCGGTTTTTAGCCCCCGAAATTCGCCCGAATACGCTGTTTACCCGGTATGTTTTATCATCCAGCCCCATCTCTTTGATGATGCTTCGCAACAGCGACTTGGAGTCGTCGGTGTCGTAGATGGAGAAGTTGCTGGTGTAGCCAATGGCTTTGGCTTCAATGCGCAGAATCTTGGCGAATACGGAGTGAAATGTACCCATCCAGATGTTGCGGGCTTCCGTACCTACCACATGCTCAATCCGTTTTCGCATCTCACCGGCTGCCTTATTCGTAAACGTCAGCGACAGAATCCGGAACGGATCAACCCCTTTTTCAATGAGGTGGGCAATGCGATAAGTCAGCACGCGGGTTTTGCCCGAACCGGCACCGGCAATAATCATCAATGGGCCATTGCCGTGCATAACAGCTTCCCGCTGGGGGTCATTCAACCCGGAAATATAATCAACCATTGAGCTCGTTTCTATCCTTATATAACCCATAAAAGTAGGAAATAATTTGGTTGGGGCCGTGTCAAAAAAGGGGATCTTTAAGGAGAAGGCCAACAGTCAAAACGCTATGATTGCTACATCAACACCCGCTATATCGTTGCCCGCGCCCTGTAAACGGTGGAGGAGTTTGACCAGTGGCAACGGGACAATGTTCCAGAAGGCCGCTGCGAGTTTGTTCGGGGACGGATTATCGAAAAGAAGGAAATAAAGCAAGCGGAATACCGGATTCTGACATTCTTAACCCGCCTGTTTGCCACTATAGCTGCTTATAAACAGGGCGATGAGTATCGTGGGCCACAAAAGGGGGGTATGATTGGCTATGCATGACTCATGCGCGTTTTTGCACTCTCTAAGACGCAGAAAAACAGGCTGGTAAGCGGGTGGATGCCTAAACGGAATTTTTTTATAAATTAGTATGCAACATTCCCGTTGTTCCTGCATCTTTCTTTTGTTGATGCCCTAAACCGCTGCGAGCTGCTGAAACTGTTGGAACCAAACCGAAACCGCACCCGTCCGGTCCTGGACGGTGGAGATACGGCTCCCCGCTCGGTCGGACCGCCCTACCCGGACCGCCATGCCGACCTGGTCAAACGCTGCCAACAGGGTGAGCGACGAGCCCAGTATGAGCTGTATCAGCATTATGTGAAGGCCATGTATAACATTTGCCTGCGAATACTGAATCATGAAGCCGAAGCCGAAGATGTGTTGCAGGAAGCATTCATGGATGCCTTCGGCCACATCGCGTCCTTTCGGGGCCAGAGCACGTTTGGGGCCTGGCTGAAACAGATCGTGGTGAACCGGGCTATCAACCAGTTACGCAGCAGACGACTGGAGTTTGTGGATCTCGATTCTTGCCAGCTTGGTGATGACGACACTGGTTCGACCGAGCGACTGGAGTTTGCTGATGCAGAGCCAGTTGACGAAGAGGCTATTACGCTGGAAGTAGACCGGGTAAAACGGGCTATGCAGTTCCTACCCGAAGGATACCGGGTCGTTTTATCCCTTTATTTGTTTGAAGGCTATGACCACGAAGAAATAGGAAATGTGCTGGGGATCAGCGAAACAACATCGAGGACGCAGTATTTGCGGGGTAAAAAACGATTGCTTGACTTATTATAATATACTCAACTGACTGATAACAACAATGAACGATAACCGCAACGGAAGTCGACACTACTTATGAAAAAAGATAACCTGGAACGCTTCGTCCGCGATAACCGCGAAGCATTTGACGATAAAGAACCTGCCCATGACCTGTGGCTAAAAATAGAAGCGGGCCTGGATAAGCAGGTGCCCGACAGGAGCAATCCATTTCGGGCGGTGCATACACATAGCGGGAAGGCTGGTGGGCAGCAAATCGGCTGGCCCATCCTCAACTGGCGCGTGGCCGCTTCTGTGGCCGTGTTATTACTGGCCGGGTGTTTCTTTTACATGAACCACCAATACGGTGTGGCGCAACAGCCCCTGTTGGTAGCAGCCAGCCCCGGTTACGCCAAAGAAGTTGTCCAGTACACCCGGCTTATTGACGACAAACGGGTCGAGTTGAAACAGATGACCGAAAATAACCCCGATTTGTACCAGGAATTTTCGGCCGATCTTAATCGCCTTGAAAAATCGTACCGGTCTTTGAAGGCTGACTTTCCCGAAAATCCAAATCAGGAAGTGTTGATTCAGGCCATGATTCAGAATTTACAACTTCAGATTAACCTGCTCAATGAACAGTTCCGCGTTATTCAACGCATTAAACAACAAATCAATGAAACGAATCCTGTATAGCTCCCTTCTCTGCCTGGTCCCGCTGATTACCTGGGCCGGGGGGATTGGGGCAATTGAAAAGAAAAAAACGATTATTAAACTATTTGACGTAGACAGTAAGGATAACCTGGTCATTGATAACCAGTTCGGTCAGGTCTCGGTGAAGTTGTGGGACAAAGCCGAAATTCGGGTGCAGATTGTGATTACGGCTAATTCCGACTCCGATGAACGGGTACAGAAATTCCTGGATGCGGTATCCATTGATGAAAGGCGGGACGGGAATCAGATTGTGATTCGTACCAACTTTAGCCAGAGCAACGTATCGAACTGGAGCATGGGCAAATGGAAAGAGGGGGGCGACCGTAATCTCGTTAAGATTGACTACGACGTTATGATGCCCAAACAAAATGCCCTGTCTGTCCGGAATAAATTTGGTAACACCCTGATACCTTCCTTTCATGCGCCCCTAACCGTGCATAGCCGGTATGGCAACTTTAGCAGTTCCGATGAACTCACCAGCCGCCAGAACGATATCGACGTGGCTTACGGGAAAGCCGACATCCGTATGCTCGACGAAGGGAAGCTGACCATCGCGTATGCCACGCTGGAGCTGGTGAAAGCCAACGTGCTAATGCTGACCAATAAATTTGGCAAAATGAATATTGGCGAGGTGGGTAAACTGGATGCCGATATCAACTATTCGGGCGGTAAAGTTGGAACGCTGCACGAGTCGGGAAAAATCAAACTTGACTTCTCGGGAGGATTTCGTATCGACCAGTTACTAAAAACAGTCGATAATGTTGACATTCAGGCCGCTTACTCATCGGTTGCGCTACCAATGGACCATGATAACGCCTGCGATTTCAACGTGACGGTCAGCTACGGTAATTTTAACTACTCAACCGCGCCGGCCATGCATTTCAGCCGGCAGCCTTCTGATAAAGATAATAACCCAGCGGCACGCCTGACGAAGCAGTACATTGGTAAAGTGGGCAATGGCTCCGGTACCAAGGTGAAGGTTGTCGCCAAATTTGGTAACGTAAACTTCAGGTAGTCAGTCGGTGAATAACGGACTGGTGCTGCGGGTATTCAGCCAGCAGTGCAGCCCGGTCGGCCAGGTCAAAATCGGCGAAGTCGAAGCCGGGAGCTACCGTACAGCCGACGAACGAAAAAGTGCTGCCGGTTGCCGTAGCATCCGAAACGGGCTTTGAGCCAAACCAGCACCCCGCCTGAACTACCGCCTGAAATACCTCGCCCCGGTCGGGTCGGTTACCCAGTAGAATGCGGGTTAACGCACCCGCTGGCGAGATAACGGAAATTTCCAGGGGCAGGCCCGCGTAGAAGTGCCAGATTTCGTCGGATTGAATCCGGTGGAGGGCTGAGAACTGATGATTTTCCAGCAGAAAGTAAATAGCCGTCCCAAACGTCCGTGCCCCCTGAAACCGGTCCGGTAAAGCTGCCTGCGGGATAACTTCGGCAGACCGGTATGTTTCGGCGAAATAGCCGCCCTCCGGATGAGCGGTCATGTTAAATTGTTCGACGTAGTACGTTGCTTCCATGGCAGTTACTGACGGCTGGGGTTCGAACCCCAGCCGTCAGTTGTTTTACTGAGCCGCCTTCACAACGGTTATAAAATCGGGGGCTTTCAGCGATGCTCCCCCAATCAGACCGCCATCCACGTCTGGTTGCGCGAATAGCTCGGCTGCGTTTTGGGCATTGGCACTGCCACCGTACAAAATGGATGTTTCCTGCGCTACTTCATCGCCGTATTGCCCCGCAATGTGATGGCGCAACTCAAAGTGCATATCCTGTGCCTGCGCCGAGGAAGCTGTTAAACCGGTGCCGATGGCCCAGATCGGCTCATAGGCAATAACCACCTTGCTGAACGATTCGGCCGAGAGGTGGAACAGGCTATTGGTTAACTGGTCCTTCACAAAGCCAATATAATCCCCTTTTTCGCGCAGGTCGCGGGATTCGCCACAGCAAAAGATGGGGGTAAGGCCGCTTTCGAGGACGCTGTCTACTTTTTCGGCCAGTTGGGCATTGGTTTCGTCAAAATACTGCCGCCGTTCGCTATGACCCAGAATGACGTAGTCAACGCCAATGGATTTGAGCATGGAAGCCGAAATTTCGCCTGTGTACGCACCAGATGCCTTTTCGTGGCAGTTCTGCGCACCTACCGAAACGTTTCCAACGCCGGCTACCTGCTGCTGAGCCATACTCAGGTAAAGAGAAGGGGGGCATAATACCACCGTTACCTCAGTAACAGACGAGGCTTCTTCCCGTAGCAGGTTGATTACGTCCGACAGCAGCCCCTGGGCTTCATCGGCTGTTTTATTCATTTTCCAGTTGCCGGCAACAATTTTCTTACGCATAAATAGGTAGTAGTGAGCTAAAAAGGATGTTTAAACCTCAAACAGGTGGCTGTTTATGGCCAATTACCGGCGAAATTAAGTCTTTCTACCGAAAGGGACATTTGCGGAGTGGTGTAAATTTTGCCTATCAGTCAGCCAGCAGACGATTTAGCCTGATACACAACAAACTTACTCTTTGTTTCTTGTGTTATTCTGATAAAAAATACGTAATTTCAATGTTAAATAACAGGCACTATGAAAACGCTTCTACTGGCAATCGGGTTTTTGCTTCCCTGCCTTGCCGTATGGGGGGATGACCATAATCGTTCTATACCCGACAAGGAGCGGTATGGCTTTTTCATCGCTAATAATCGTACATCTACCCGCATTCCTTTTCAGCTTCACTCCAACCTGATTATTGTTCCGGTACAAATAAATAAATCGGACACCCTGTATTTTATTCTGGATACGGGGGTTAGCAGCACCATTATTACTGACCCTGATGCTTTTCGTGAAAAGCCGCTTACGCTTACCCGAAAAATTAAACTGAACGGAGCGGGGGAAGGAGGGAGCCTGACCGCTTCTATAGCCATAAATAATAGCCTGAGTATGGGCGGCCTCAAAGCCGCGCACCACAATATCGTTATCCTGGATGAAGACCTGCTCAAACTGTCTGAGTACGTTGGGACACCGGTACACGGGATTTTTGGCTATGAAATATTCGCCAATTTTGTGGTCAATATTGATTTTCAGCGGCATGAGCTGGTTATCATGAAACCTGAAACGTTCAAATACAAGAAACGTAAAGGAGACAGGTATCCCATTACTATTAAGGACACAAAAGCCTATACCGATGCCCTGTCTGTATTCGATGGGGAAAAGACAGTGCCCTTACGCGTAGTGCTGGATACGGGAGCAGGCCATGCCCTGTTACTTGACCGGACCCGCAGTTTGGGAGCAATGGAGATACCCGAAAAAAACATCCGGGCCCAACTAGGGCGGGGGTTGAATGGGGTTATCAACGGCTGTCTTGGTCGCATCGAGAAGGTGAAGTTTGGCCGGTATGAACTGGATAATATTCTGGCATCGTTTCCCGACAGCATGGCCTTCGGGATGAAACTGGTTAATATGCCCGAACGCCAGGGTAATGTAGGCTGCGAATTGCTGCGTCGGTTTAAAGTTACCTTCAACTACCCCGAGCAATACATTGTGATGAAGCCCGTAAAACGATTACTGCACGAGCGTTTTGAGCATGACATGAGTGGCATGGAACTACGGGCAAAAGGAGAAAGCTTCCATAATTATTATATCGATAAAGTGGTAGAGGGCTCTCCGGCCGACATGGCGGGCCTGGAAGAAGGCGATGAAATGCTGTTTGTTGACAACAGTTCCGCCAAGGAAATGACAATCAGTGAAATATACAAGATACTTCAGAAGGGAGAAGGCAAGGAAGTATCCGTACTGGTTCGACGCGGAGGGCAGATGATTCTGGCCAGTTTCCTGCTGAAACGGCTCATCTAAGCGCAGGCATAACCAGTCAATCTATTCGATCCAGCTTAAACCGAAAAGTCGTTCCCTTTTCTACTTTGCTCATTACGGTAATCTTGGCTTTGTGGGCGTTGAGAATGTGCTTCACAATGGCCAGCCCCAGTCCCGTGCCACCCCGGTCTTTGGACCGGCTCTTTTCTACCCGGTAGAACCGCTCAAAAATACGGCTTAAGTGTTCGGGCGGAATACCCGGTCCATCATCCCGTACCGACACGAGAATATGCTTTTTGTCCTCTTCCAGACTGACGATAACCCGACCGCTCTCATTGCCATATTTCACCGCATTTTCAACCAGATTACTAATCACCTGCGTAATCCGCTGCGGGTCAGCTTTTACCCACACGGGTGCAGGAAAAGTAGTCTTTAACGAGAGATTTATGTGCTTTGACTGCGCAATTCCTTCCAGCTGCTCGAAAATTTCCTGAATAACATGCCTCAGGTCAATGCGGCTGAAGTTCATTTTTACCTCTCCAGTTTCCAGTTGCGACAGCGCCATCAGGTCTTTTACCAGCGCATCGAGTCCGTCGAGGCTTTTGGCGGCTTTCAACAGGAATTTATCCCGTACGTTGACGTCGTCAACAGCGCCGTCAATGAGGGTATGGATGTAGCCCTGGGCGGCAAAAATGGGTGTTTTTAGTTCGTGCGATACGTCAGCCAGAAATTCCCGCCTAAACTGCTCCAGCCGCTTCAGTTCGTCGATTTCCCGTTGCTTTTTGGCAACGTACACGAAGATTTCGTCATTTAGTTTTTTGAACGGATTTGTATTCTTGATGATCGACTTTCGGGAAATACTGAAATCGCGGATTTTGAGCTGATGAATCGTTTTGTACATCTTGTTGACCTCCCGGAATACCAGCAGTTCAATAGCGTACAGAACCAGAAAGAAGGAAATGGCGAACGACGAAAGCCCGACAACAAAGAGCATACTGGTGGTAACTCCTTCTACAAACGTAAGAAAGGCGACCGTCAGTGCCGAAATCAGGCAAGCCAGCAAGAGAGCAATAAAGCGGGGACTTAGGGACATGGTATAAAGATAGTGTACGGTTTATAGTTTGTGTTTTCGGTGCCCGATGCATCCGTTACAGTGATGCATCCGTCCTGGCTGGGGACAGCAACTAAAAACGGCAACCTATAAACGGTACACTCTATTCTGCCTGGTCGGTAAACATATAGCCCACACCCTTGAGGGTTCGGATGTGGGTGTCGCCAATTTTTTCGCGGAGTTTGCGAATATGAACATCTACCGTGCGCTCGAGTACGTAAATGTCGGCCCCCCATATTTTTTGCAGCAACTCTTCCCGGCTGCACACTTTATTCGGGTGTTGCGCCAAAAAAAACAGTAACTCAAATTCTTTCTTCGGCAGAATGACGGACTTTTCGTGCTGGGTAACCGAATAGTTTTTGCGGTTGATCAGCAGGTCGGCAATGGTAATCTGTTCGCCGGGGTCCGCTTTCTGGGCTTCCCGCCGAAACAGGGCATTGATCCGGCTCATCAGGGCACGGGGCTTGATGGGCTTGGTAATGTAATCATCGGCCCCAACATCGAAAGCCGCCACTTCAGAATACTCTTCCGACCGGGCTGTCAGGTACAGGATATACGTCTGGCGGAGGTCGGCAATACCACGAAGCTGCCGGCCGGTTTCAATGCCATCCATATGGGGCATCATAATATCGAGCAGAACCAGTTCAGGCAGATACGTTCTGGCAGTCTCGATGGCTTTGCGTCCATCGGTAGCCGTTCGCACATCGTAGCCTTCTTTGGTCAGGTTGTATTCGAGCATTTCTACAATGTCCGCGTCGTCATCGACGACTAAAACACGGTGCAGGGGTTGAGCAGCTTTGGCAGCACTCATGTGAAGTGAAGTTGGTAAAGTGATTTCTGTTTATACACCATGCATCTTATGTACCGGTATGTAAACAGCCCGAAGTTACGCGACTTATCCACAACGTTACCAAGTCCAAACGCATACTTAACAAAAACTTAATAGCTTCCTGGGCGTCGTGAGCGATTGGCAGTGCTTGAAAACTAGTTGATTAGTGTACGGTGGGAATAAGGCAGGCGGGGGCAACCTGAGCGATTCCCATTGCTACAGGGACGTTGAGAAATGGAGCAAATACAAAAAAAATAACAACCCGTATACACCATTGTTATTACTTGCATTATGAACATGCGTTTCCGGACCCTTGAACTGCCTTACTATGCCAAATTGGTCTGCATACTGCTGTCGATGGTCATTATTGTTTACGGCCTGCACACGCTGGAAGGGCTACTGATACCGCTGGTATTCGCCATTTTGTTTGCCGTGCTCCTGTTTCCGTTGGTAAAGCGACTGGAAAACTGGCAAGTCCCCAGAATAGTGGCTATTATTTTATGTCTGGTACTGGCATTAGGGGTGATAACGGCGCTGTTTTGGGGTATCTCCATCCAGATCAGCAGTTTTGCTAAAGTGATTCCCAAGTTTGTTGAACGGGGAAACGAATACATAAATAGTATTCAGACCTTTGCTGATGAGAAACTCAACATTGACCGGCAGCGGCAACTGACCGAAATTAAAAAGTACCTGAGCGGAGCCCTGGCAGAAGGAGGAACTATTCTAACAACCACGCTGCTGGCCACAACCAGTATACTGACCAACATTTTTCTGATACTGCTATTCGCTTTTTTCTTCCTGCTCTACCGGGACTTTTTTCGCTCATTCTTCTACAAGGTATTCCACGATGTTCGTCGGTCAGAAATCGATGAAATAATGGGGAAAATTTATGATGTAGTGAAAGACTATCTGGCTGGTCTGGTGGTGGTTATTCTACTTATCGGTACCCTCATGACGGTTGGCCTGTTAATTCTGGGGGTTGACTACGCGGTATTTTTCGGTTTTTTCGGGGCCTGTCTGGTCCTCATTCCTTATTTCGGGATATCACTGGGTTCGTTACTTCCGGCCGCCTATACCCTGGTTACGCAGGATAATCCACTAAAGGCAGTAGGAGTTATTGGCGTATTTTTATTTGTACAGATGATAGAGGGGAATTTTATTACGCCTTACATTGTCGGTTCCAAGGTGAGTATCAACCCACTGGCCGCCATTATCGTACTCATTTTGTGGGAAAACATATGGGGGCTGCCGGGTCTAATACTGGCCCTGCCCATGACGGCTATTCTGAAAGTTATTTTTGATTCGGTGGATGCCCTCAAGCCCTATGGTTTTGTTATTGGGGAAGCTGAGAAGCCCCGCCCGCCCATAAAAAACCTGAAGGAACTGGCTGAGCAGTTACCAACCCGGGCCAAACGAATAGGAACGGTGGAGGAAAGAGGGTAACGACAATCCTGCGTGTCGGGAAGAATCAGAAATTGAGCGGGTCGAGATTTTTGAAGTGACCATTCATCCGGATTCGCTGCTTGGTGCGCTCCATGTCCGATACCACCGGTATCACTTTGTTGAGGTGCTGAATCAGGAACAGTTGACGTTCGGCTTCGCTTTCGAGGGTTAGTAATTCATACTCCTGCTCAATGGACAACCCTACCTTATGGGCTACCTTGTAGGAGAGATTACTACTGGATACACTATAATCCGTTTCGCTCTGCAATAATTTGTATAGTTGTTCAAGTCGTTCGGCAAGGGCAGTTGCGTGAGCACTGAAACTATCGCCAGCGTCTACCAGTTCCACCTCGCCACCGGCATACAGTTTACCCGGTACTGGATTCTCAAAATTAACCAGTCTGAAAACGCCCAGTCCTTTTGATTTTATATCCATCCGGCCATCCGGGTAGCGTTTGTGGAGCGTGGTCACGTGCATTTCGGTACCGTAGCCGGGCAACTTGTTATTGATGAAAGCCGGGATACCAAAGGTCTTTTCTTCTTCCAGACATTCGTTGATAAGTTCCCGGTAACGCGGTTCGAAAACATGCAGATTCAAATCCTCACCGGGATACACGATTAAGTTGAGCGGGAACAGGGACAGCGTCTTTTCCATAATGCCGAAAAGGTACGGGTTTTTAGCTGAAAACCCCGTCTGATTGGGTAAAACTGACGTTTCGGGCCCGGGCTTCGGCAAAAATTGGGTCTGCCAGATGGGCTAATCCCGTCACATCCGACATACAATCCGTTACAATAGTGAGTTTGGGAATGATGGCAGGAGCAAAGTCCAGGAGTTGTTTCAGGCTGTTGGCTACGCAGTGCGATTTGGCTTCGCCCATCAGATAAATAGTATCGAAGCGGGCTAAATCAGCAATCAATGCCGTATTCAACTGAGTTTCCGGAATGGTCGGGTCGGGAACCTGGGCCCGAAAAATGCCGAAGTGTTCGGTCAATGGGTATAATCCTTTTTGCACCGCTACATAATCCCGATCGCGCTGGTGCGACCAGTCTTTGAGGGCATCCAGTAACGTATCATGCAGGGCCGCCCCACGCGAGCCAATCAGGCAATGTTCCGGCCAGATATAATGCATGAACTGCCCATCGGCCTCCAGCGCGTGCACGTACTGGCGGGCTTTCTCCACCGAGAAACGCGGTATCCACCGACCGGCATCTACGTCGGCGCCCATGATTTGCGTAAACGGGCTCGGGTGGTTTCCATCGGTGTCCTGCCAGAACTGCGGGTGAGCAATGTCGAGAATATGGTGCGTATCCAGCGTAACAACAATGTGGTCAATCTGATCGGTATGGTCCTGAATGAGTTTCGCTATTCGGCTAATATCCTGTTCGGCTCCCGGCACAAATAGGGCACCGTCGGGATGGCAGAAATCGAACTGGGCGTCAATAATGAGGAAGGCGTTTTTCATACGAGATGACCCATGGTTAGTAGCGGTAACGGTCCAACTACTAAAACGGGTCAACTGTACCCGTTTGTTTTACGGTTTCTGAAAGGCCCAGCTAATGCCCAGTTGAGCCGAGTGCAGGCCGCCGTAGGGCGTGCTGGAAATCTGAACCAGATCGCGCTGGTAGCGGAGGTCGGCCGACAGGCGGCTGGTGAGGGCGTAGGAAGCGCCCACCATCAGACCGGCAACGGAGTTTGAGTTGACGGGTGGGTTACGGACGCCTTCCGTTTCGGTGTATCCGTTTATCAGGAAGGCGATATACGGCCCCGCGTACAAGTGCCAGCCATAGGCTACCTCATGGCGGAAAAGCACCGGGATTTCAAGGTAATTGAGGTTGGCAAAGTTTGACAGATACCGAATAGTACCGGTTCTGACTTCATCCGAGCGGTAGCCCCGTTGCGCGTAGTTGATTTCTCCCCGCACGGCCCAGGTTAATGACAGGGGTAGCTCCGCCCATAGGCCACCCACAAACCGCGTTCGGTAGCGACCACCGGGACCCATGCTGTTTTCGCCCACAAGACCCGCCCCCAGCCGAACACCCGCCCGCAACTCATTCCAGGCAATGGGGTTCATGCCCAATGAATCGGCGGAGAGGCCAAACCGGTAGGTGCCACGCAGTCCCAGCGTAGTGGCAGGTGCACCATTTCCGGTGAAATACGCCACGCCATTGATACCAACACCCCAACGCGACGAAATGCGGTAATCATAGCCTACCGCGGCCATCGGTACCACCCGACTCGTATTGGTCAGCTTACCAGTTGTCTGGTAATCCGGAAGGCGTGGGTTTATTCGGAAAATACTGTCGACGCGAATCTCCCGCTGGCGGTACACCGACAAGCCAACCTGCGCTTTTAGCTGATGACGTTTCGTCAGTACGGGCAATAAAACCAGTGACAAATCGGTCATGCGGTCCTGCCGGCTATAAAAGTCCCGAAGTTGCGCCGGGTCGGGTTGCGCGTAGAGGCCGGGGTTGGCCGGGTCAGTTGTGGCAAGGGGGGCGTTATTCGCCGAGGCACCCCAGCCTACGCCCAGTGCAATGCCCAGCCGGGGCTGGAGGTAACCCGTTATCTGCTGCCGAACGTGCCAGCCCGCCCGGTAGGGCGTGGGCAGATTCAGGGTAGAAACGCCGGTTTCTACGTCAAACCGGCGATTTTCAGTTGTTTGGGCCATGGCGCCCACGCTGATTGCGAAAAGAAAAATGAACGTAGTTTTCATAAAACGTTAGAAGCGATAACCGACCTGAATGCCAGCGTTGGCGTAATCGGGAATAATAAACGACTGACCGGATAACCGGAGCCACGGTCCCACCAATAGCCGGTCGGTCAGGGCAAAATTGTAGTCGATGCTGCTATGCCAGCCCGTCTGTAGTTCATTCACCGCTGAACGCTGGGTTAGCATCAGCGAGTTGACCTGCCGACCATTGATTGTCTGCTGGCCAAAACTGCTTCTCAACTCATCCGTATACGTCAGCATGGGGCCGGTGGTGATACCAATGGTATGCCGACGGCTGTACAGGGGCAGAAACCGAACGCCGGTCAATAGCGCGAACTGGTTGGTAAAGCCCGCCCGATAGTCATCGTTGCTGTTCATGAAATTGTGCGAGTAGGTCAGGCTGCCCGTAATGCCCAGCCGCCGGGTCAGGTAGCGGGTGTAGCGGTTTTCGTAGATAGCCTGACTGCCGATGTCTTCGGCCAGCAGTCCGGCGGCTACGTAAAACTCATTGCGGTAAAAGGGAATATCCTGTTTGATACGCTCGTATGCCTTGTTTTTACGGGGAGCCAGCAAATGGCGTTTCAGCGGGAACAGTTTGTAGCCCAGCCCCAGCGCCCAGTAACCGTAATTTTGTTTGAAGGCGTAGGTCTGGTCCTGTACCGTAATGCCATCAACAGCCGGAGTCAGACTCCGGGCATAAATCAGGTCGAGCGTTAGTCCGCCAACATCGGCACCAATGCCGAGCTGCCCTTCCAGGTTCGTTTTTTTGTAGCTGTTATACACGGCTTCAGAAATTCGGTACTGTTCCAATTGACTGTCAATACGCTGTTTTTCTGAAGGCGTTGGGGGATTATAGCCCTCAAACGTCCTGATCAGGCTGGCGTAACTGGTCGGTTTTGGCTGGTTAAAGGCCGTTGTCAAACCCGCATTCAGCCGGAGCCAGGGTAGTGGTTTAAAACCGGCTATAAGCCGGACATCGGAGCGCCGGATGCCGGGGTAAATGGCAGACCCACCGCTTGCATTACTAACCGACGCGTTTGTCAACGAATAAGTCCCGTACATTCCCTCTGCCTGTGCGTACCACCGGGGGCGGTCGTACCGCGCAAAAGCCCCCACCGAATTGCCAATGGCATCGCCGTAGTTGACTCCGTATAAGCTGGCGTTGCCAATCTGCACCTGGTCGCCCACGGTTGCCTGCTTGCTCAGGCCAAGGTATGCTTTTGGCCCAAATGACCACTCCTGCGCCCGGGCAGAAGTGCGGTTAACCCTGTCAGCACAACCAGCAGGCTGGTTTTTAGTGAAGTTGTTTTCATTGTCGTTTTTGTTTTATCGGTTGACTACTGATTTTCCGTCCTGAATGGTAATGGGGCTGTAACTATTTTGGATCCTGATGTCGGGTTTGCGGCCCGTTGGCTGGTAGCCGAACACCTGCTTGTTGCCGTATTTGCTCACCTGATCGCTCACTTCCTGTGGCACCCGGATATCAGCGAAGGTGGAAATAACATCGAACCGGAAGTCAGACAGGCGATTGACCGATACCAGAATCTCGGTACGGGCAGCATCAATGGTTAAGGCATCGAGCGTGTTGGCGGGTAATAAGGTCAGCTTGCCGTAGCGACTTTGCAGGTTGGCGGTTCCGCCCAGATCGCGCAGGGTAACATCGGCTTTTTCGGCTTTGAGGGTCAGTGTGGCCGTCATGTTGCGCCCGTCGATATCGCCGTAGGTGGAGGCAATCATGACTTTGCCGCTCACATCCTCCAGGTACAGTTTGCCAAACTCAAATTTCAGATTTACATCGCCCGATAAGTCGTTCAGATGAATATCGCCGAATGAATTGGACAGTGTCAGCAATGCTTTGGCGGGCAGACTAACCTCATACATAGCTTTGAGCTGACTTTGTACCTTGCCCGCCCGTTGCGGAATCACGAAGCGATTCGACAAGTCAATCTGCCCGTTTTCGGCCTGCAATACGTATTGGTGATACCCTGCTTCGCGCTCAGCCGTAGCCTTGTCGGGGTGTTTGGCCACCAGCCGTAGTTTGACCGATACCGTTGGCCGATTCCAGCCTTTCAGCGTAATATCCGCCTTCTGGGCAGTCAGCCGAATGCGCTGCCCGTCGGCGTAAGGCAACTCTTTTTCGATGACCCGCGTGACTACCTGCACCGGCGTTTGCGAGCGGGCTATTAAGGGGAGGAGAAAGAGGAAAAGCAAAAGAGCACCCCACCCCAACCCCTCCCCCGTAGGGAGGGACTTAAAAAAATTTTTTTGGGTCCCTCCCTACGGGGGAGGGGTTGGGGTGGGGTAATTGATATCTCTTCATGACCGTAATAGGGTGATCAGTTCTTTCGTGACTTCGGCCCGCTGGTTTTCAACTTTTACCTGCGCCCGGATTAGGGCCGGGTCATCGCCAAAAACTTGTTGCTGTTCCTCAATCCGCTGCTGTTCTTCAGTGAGTTCCGTTAGCTGGTTGCGGAGTTCGTGGACTTCGGGCCGCTGGCAAACAAACCGGTCTTCGGCACACTGGCGGTTGATGAATTCTTCGGCCCGTTCGTCGGCATCCGATTCATCAGCGAACATGCGCCTGAATCTGCTTTCTGGTTCATATTGGATTGCTCAACGGCGTATTCCACACGTACTGTCTCCGTTGGTTCGGGCCGCAGAAACAGCCAGACGCCTACTAATACCAGCATAGCGGCAACCGCCAGACCTGCCCAAAGTTGCCGGGTTTGGGGCTGCTGCCATAGCGGACGAATGTTGACCGGCGTTTTCTGACGGTAACGTCTGCTCGATGGTTGCCCATAAATCGGCTTTGGGCGCGAACTCCGGCAGGTCCTGAACCACACGACTCAATTGCTCATCGGCGTTGAGGTCGGCTTCAATCCTGGCCCAGAGGTCCGGGCGGGGGTCAAATTCGGGTAGTTGCGGTAGGGAGTCGTTCATGCTAGTCGCTGTCTCAGTAGTTTTTTGGCGTAACTCACCTGCGATTTCGAGGTGCCTTCCGAAACGCCGAGCATCTCTGCCACTTCCCTATGCATATAGCCTTCCACCTCAATCAGCAGAAAAATCGTCCGGGCACCGTCGGGTAGGGTTCGGATGGCTGCGTCCAGTTCAGCGCCGGTGAGCGTGTCCCGAAACGGAGCAGGCTGGTCGTGAATTTGCTCGTCGAGCGTACTAAATCGCCCTTCCAGCTGCTGCTTCCGAATAGCCTGCCGCACCACAATTGTTTTGATCCAGGCACCCAGCGTGGACCGGAAGGAAAACTGGTTCAGGCTCCGAAATACATCGACAAAGGCATCCTGCAGGGCATCGTTGGCATTATCGAAATCGTTGGTAATGCGGTAAGCTGTGGAAAACATAGCCCGGCTGTACCGTTCGTACAGGGTTCGCTGTGCCAGCCGGTCGTTTGCCCGGCAACGGTGTACGAGTTCCTCTTCGGATAGGGCGGGCGGAGTAGCCAAGCGAAACATCTGGTTTGTAACGGATTCGCACTAAAGGGCGGGCGAAGGAGTAAAAGGTTGGAAAGTAGCCGAAAAAAAACTAAAATTTGACGTATGAATTACCTCGAACTACACCTTTCCCTGTCGCCCGATTATGCCGACATCCTCATCGCCGAACTGGCTGAACTTGGTTTTGACTCCTTTGTAGAAACCGACGAGGGAGTTAACGCCTACATCATCGAGTCTGATTTCAGCGAAGAGGCTGTGCAGGCGTTGATTGCTAAATACGCCGACCAGACCGCAATAGCCTATGAAGTTAGTTCGTTAGAGAAACGAAACTGGAACGCTGAGTGGGAGCGCGATTACGAGCCGATAGAAGTAGCGAGTCAAGTCCGGGTCCGGGCATCTTTTCACGAGAAAGATGCCCGGTTTCGTTATGACATCGTTATCAACCCGAAAATGTCGTTTGGGACAGGGCATCACGAAACCACCGCCATGATGCTGGAGCAGCAGCTAGCCCTGGATTTTGCCGGAAAAACGGTACTGGATGTGGGTAGTGGAACCGGAATCCTGGCGATTCTGGCGGCCAAAATGGGCGCCAGCGCTGTCGTTGCGTTCGATATTGAGGAGTGGGCGGTGGAGAACGCCCGCGAGAACGCTGAACTGAATCAGTGCCCTCAAATTACAGTGTTTCAGGGGACTATTGAGGATGTTGATCCCGGCAATACATACGACATCATCGTTGCCAATATTAATCGGAACGTACTACTGGCTGAAATACCCACCTACACTGATTTTCTGGTAAGTAACGGCTACCTGGTAGTGAGTGGATTCTACGAGAATGATGCGATAGATATTCGGCAAAAAGCGACAGAAACGGGACTGTCGTTCGTTACTTCTATGATGAATCAGGAGTGGACTTCACTGTTGTTTCAAAAGTGATTTTTTCTTCTTCCGTCGTGTTTGTCATTCCGACGCAGGAGGAATCTCGAAGTTACGAAATTCGAGATTCCTCCTGCGTCGGAATGATAAACACGACGGGTAGCATACAGTATGAGCAGATACGTAATGAACCGATTTTTCAATCTAGGCGCTACCCTGTTTCTCCTTTCCATCACCCTGTCCTTCGGGCAGGCGATTCGGATGTCGGACAAACCGGACCAGTTTATGGCCGAAGTGCAGAAGCTGATGGCAACGGGCGGGCCAGTGGCTGTTCGGGCGGGTACTAATTTGCAGACGGCCTGGTCAGAAAACCGACTCTCAGCGTCGCAGCAGGAGCGGGTAATGGCCCTGAGCCGGAAAATGAACCAGAAACGACTGGCAGCCGCCATGTACTTTGCTCCGTTTTACGAATCTGTTTACCTGGCGGCACAGCAACAGTCGGCTGCGAACGTAGATGGGTCTATTGACCATTGCCGAGAAATTGTTTGAGGCTAACGACCCCAAAACGTTTGCCCGCAGTTTGGAAACAACCCGCCGGTTTCTGGAGCGGAATGAACTCTACGCCAGCACGTACAACAAACTCTACGCCCTGGGTGGCTCCTTTCAGTTCCGATATGTAGACGATAATCCGGTGGCGGGTCAGCCCGGTGTGTCGCAGGCAACGCTTGATTCGGCCGCTTCGGCCAAAGCATCGGCCGAACGGTCGCGGTTTGATGGCTGGGATACGCCCGCTAGTTCGGATTCCAGCCAGCCACGCCCGCTGGGCGTTCAGTACATTCCGCAGCGCAAACCGATTCCGGCCGTTTCGGGGCCAGTCATCACGCTGAAGGGTGTTTCGCTGGCGATCGTCGCCAATGGTGATTCGGCGGTGCTGGCAAACACCAGTGGCGATTTGATGCTCAAAAGTGGTGTGCTGGTGGGGCAGGGGGGTAAGTTCACCTGGGAAACCGTCGGGCGACCGGACATCTTCGTAACGCTGACCGACTACGCATTCACTTCCATGAGTCCGCGCCTGGAAGCCGATGAGGTGACGCTGACCTACGAAGAACGGTCCGGCGCCCCGGGTAAGCCCATCAAAGGCGTATTCGAGTACGTGAGTAAAAAGAAATCCGGCCCAACTACCTATCCCCGGTTTATGTCGTGGCAGAACGATGTAAAACTGCCCGACCTGGGGCCGGATATCGACTATCAGGGTGGGCTGGCCCTGTCGGGCACGCAGATGGTGGGCGCATCGGCCAGTGGGCAGCCGGCTCAGCTAACGGTGAAACACAACGGCAAACCAGCCCTCAAAGCCAGCAGCCGCCGGTTCGATTTTGTCATGGGCGATATGCCGGTAGACGCTGTGCCTGCCGATTCTGCCCAGAACGGTGGTTTCAACACGGCTGAGCCCGCCAAAGCAACGGGAACGGGGAAACGTCCGCTCATTTCGGCCAACTCGGCCGCGTTCATCGGGTATGTGGGGAGTGATTCCGTTACGCATCCGGCCGTCAAGTTTCGGTACGACAAAAGTCAGCGTATTGCCTGGCTCGACCGCGAGCAGCGGACCGATTACGCCCGTGTTCCCTACGCTGATTCGTACCACAAATTTTACATAGAGCCCGAAGTGGTGCGCTGGGATTTGCCCCGCCGGAAGGTTGATTTTTATCAGGTAGGAGCCAAGCGCGAAGTACCGGTGCGGTTTGAATCGTTCGATTATTTTCACCCGCAACGCTACACCGACCTGACGGTTGATTACGGATTTCATCCGCTCCAGATTGTTGCGAATTACGTATCGACTAAAAAACAGCAGACATTCCTGGACGACGATATCACGCAGTTTGCCAAGCAGGTAAGCCCCGTTTCGCTGCGGGGGGCGCTGAACCGGATGGTGCTGGAAGGGTATATCGACCGGGATAACAACACGAAACTGATGCGCCTGAGCCGCAAAGGGATTCTGTACGTACTGGCCAACGTTCAGAAACAGGACTACGATAACTTCCAGATTCAGTCTCTGTTTGCGTCTAATGACAGCATCAAAAATGCGACCATCAACCTCGAGGATAACATCATGACCATCCGGGGTGTCAACCGGTTTGTCCTGTCCGATTCCCTGAAAATTTTCGGTGTTCCCTCTGACAAAACGCTCAAAATCGGTAAGGGACGTGCCTTTACGTTCAATGGCCAACTGAAAGCGGGCACGTTGCGATACGCAGGGCAGAATCTTACGTTCGATTACGATAAGTTTTCGATGGGGTTGAATAAAATCGACTCCATCACCTTCTCGTCGCAGAAACTGGCCGCCCAGGGTAAAGAGGGAGAAATAGGGGGCGATATCAAGTACGAGAAAGCAGGAACCGTTTTTCTGGCGGGGACCGACAACAAGTCGGGCCAGATGAAGGGCAAAAAAACGACCCAGCGGCTGGTTATGCCGGAGGGGATGACCGTGTACTTCAACCAACCCGTTCGGGGCGACATTACGTACAATCAGAAAGTTTATTTCAAAATTCCGGCCATCGACAACGACAGTCTGGGTAAGGGCGAAATTGCCTTTGTGGGTACATTCCATTCCGATGGTATGTTTCCGCCGTTCAAAGCGCAACTCGTCACCATGCCCGACAACACGCTGGGCTTCGTGCACAAAGCACCGGCTGCGGGATACCCCGTTTATGCCGGTAAGAAAGGGACGACTCCCTCCACCGTGAAATTTACGGGTGAGTTGACCATGGATAAGAGTGGACTGCGGGCCGAAGGTACGCTCAACCACCTGACCGCCACCCTGAACACGAACGGTATGCTGTTCATGACCGATTCCTTGCTGGCATCGGGAGACAAGGGCGAAATCAAGGAAGGTCTGGTTGGGAAACCCGGGGGCGCGTCCGCCTATTTCCCACAAGTACAGCTCAACAACTTCAGCCTGAAGTGGTGGCCAAAAGAGGACAGCATGGTTATCACGACCCAGAAGAATAACTTCAACTTCTACAACGCGACAACCAATCTGGAAGGGGGGCTGGTCGTGCGGTCGTCGGGTCTTTTTGGCAATGGTACCCTGCGCCGGAAAGATTCGGAAACGATTTCCAATACCATCAAATTCAACAAGGAAGGTTTCCTGGCCAATGACGCTCAGTTTAAAATTATTTCGGACAAAGAAACGCCGGGAACGCCCGCCGGGAAGCCAATCCTGGTCGGAAACAGCGTCGATGTTGACTTTAACCAGACAAAAGGCATCGTTGGACTGGCCATCAATAAAAAGGAAAGCCTGGGTGATACCGTTCAGGCCAGCATGGATTTCCCCTTTGCCGCCTACAAAACCAACATCAACCGGGCGCAGTGGAACCTGAATGCCAAAACTATTGCCATGAAGGCCGGGCCAACGGTTGGCGATGTGAAAACATCCACTTTTACCGCTACCGCTGAGGAACAGGAGGGATTAACATTCAATGGCTCGTCGGCGCTGTATGATGCCGAGAAACGCACCCTCAACATTAGCGGTGTCCCATATATAACATCGGCCGATGCCCGGATTTATCCGGCCAAGGGATTGGTGGCTATCGGGCGAAATGGGGAGATGGCACCGCTGAAGAACGCCCGGCTGGAACTGGACACCATCAACCTGTTTCACCGGCTCAAAAACGGTAATATCCAGATACTGTCCCGGACACGCTTTGCGGGGGATGCGACTTACCAGTTTGCGACGGCGAAGGGCGACACGGCCAGCATTAAAATGGGGAGTTTTGAGCTGAAAGAAGCCCCGGCAGTGGCATCGGCTTCGTTAACCGCCGATGCGAAGAAACCGAACCGCCGTGCCGGACGGGCCGGTGATCAGAAGCTGGCGACGACTTATTTTACCGTTGCCCATGCCGAAGTGGATGAAGTAGACAACCTGCAGCTAGCCCCCAAGATGTTGTTTAAGGGCAACATCGACATGCAGGCACCAGCCCCCGATTTGGGCATGGATGGGTTTATTAAACCCGCCCTGAAAAAACGCCCGGACCTGATAGCCGGCTGGATTCCATTCAAGGAAAAAGTGGCCGAACGACTGGAAATAAAAGTAGATAAAAATCTCAAGAACGAAGGAAATCAGCAACTGGTAGCTGGTCTTCATTTTCGACTGGGTGGTGCGGGCATGTATCCCACGTTCCTCTCGCCAAAAGAGGATTCCAAAGACGACGATCTCTTTACCGCTACCGGCATTATGCGGTATGATGAGAAAGACAACGTGTATCGGATATCGTCCAAAACCGGTGACGCACCGGCCGCTAAGCCCGATATAGTCCGGCCGGTTGCTACCGACAGCACAAAGGCAGACAGCACAAAAACGGGGTTTGCGGAGAGTGTTGCCAGTACCGATGAGGTAGAAAACGATTTTACGTTCAATGATGCCCGTGGCGTGATGACGTTCAAGGGAAAGCTTAACCTGCTGAATGCGGCTCCCAAAGAGTACCTGCTGGCAGCGGGTTCGGCCCGGGTCAACATTGACAGCAGTCAATACCGGTTCAACACGTTTATGGCCTTCACGTTCCCTGTTCCTGACGCGCTCAACAGCAGTATTGCGGATAAACTGGTCAAGACGAATCTGGAAGAGAGTAACAGCGAAGCCGCCGATGATGACCTGAACCGTTTGTCCGATAAACTGGTGCCGTTGATTGGCCAACCGGCGGTGGATGCGTACCGGGTCAAAGCGCAGAATCAGCACGTAGCCCTCAATCTGGCATCACCCAAACTGAACGCGATGCTGGTACTGGCCAACGCCAATATGCGCTGGTCTACCAAGTACAATGCTTTTTACAGTACCGGCCGGTTGGGCGTGTCGAACATCATGGCCACGGATATCAATGCCCAGATGGATGGCTTTGTCGAAATAAGAAAGACCGTCAACGGCGACGAAGCCAGTATTTACCTGGAGTCATCGCCGGATGTGTGGGTGTTTTACGACTACAAACCCGGTAACACCCCCGACGCGCTGGGGCAACTGGCCATCATTACGTCGGAACAGGATATTAATGACCGGCTGCTGGCCGGGTCGAAGAATTCGGGTAAGGCCAGCCTGGAAGTGTTCCCCGCAACGGTCGACGAAAAAACCATGTTCGTTGACCGGTACCTCGACCAGTACAAAACCAAAGCGAAACCCGCCCCGAAGCCAAAACTACAGCCCGGTCAGAAGCTGGTGAAGGAGAAGAAGGAAGAGAAGAAAAAAGATAAAGAAGCGGAGAAGGAAGGGTTCTGATTTCTGTTTACCTTGGGCTAACGAATGGCTAACGACATGGATATTTTGGTGAAAGTGCCTGACAATAAGGTTGATTTTTTTATGGAACTGGTAACGAGTCTGAAATTCAAGGCCGAGCCTACCGGTAAATCCAAAGTGAAGTCATTCACTCCTGAGCAACAGGAGTGGATTGACGGTCTGAAAGAATCACTGGAGCAGGTTGAATTGCATCAGCAGGGAAAAATCAAACTGAGATCTTTCGACCAACTGTTGGATGAGTTACAAGATTGAGGTTACCGAAAAATTTGAACGAGATGTTCGTAAGCTGTCAAAAAAACATAAATCATTACTGACCGATTTGCTTTCTTTTCGAGAGCAGTTAAGAGATGACCCTACACAGGGGACTTCAATAGGAAAAAACTGTTACAAAATTCGCTTGGCCATCTCGTCGAAAGGAAAAGGCAAGCGGGGCGGTGGGCGTGTGATAACCTGCGTTAAAATAGTGCAGGAAACAATTTATCTGTTGTCTATCTATGATAAGTCCGAGCGGGAATCCGTCTCCGACAATGAATTAGACACGATGCTTGACGAGGCAGGTCTTGGTAGATAAATGAACGGAAAGATTTTTCAGACAGCCCGTGAAACTACTCTGGCAAGACCTTCGCACTCACCTCCAGCTTGATTTCCGGCTCGACCTGTACGCAGCGACGGCGCTTTGGGCGGCTATTCTTCTCGCCATCAATTTCTCGCTCAATCTGGAAAACAAGTACATCGACGCGTATCAGGGTAAGCCCTTCCGGCCGGCCCTGTACTTTTGTGTGTACGCAACGGCTTATTACGGCAGTATCTGGCTCTGGACGCATTTCCATAACCGGCCCGACATCTGGCGAAACCGGGCCTTCTGGCTTCGTAGCGGGATTGCTTTGGTCAGCTACTCGCTGTATGCCGGTTTCTGGGGACAGACTACCTGGAGCAAGCAACTGTTTGGCGGACAGATTTTTGAGTTTGCCTACTATTGCCTGCGTAACCTGCAATCGGTCCTCACTATCGTGCTACCCCTGTTGCTGTTTTATGTATTCGCCGATCCCTATCCTAGTCAGTTCTACGGCATGGCGCCGAAGCGTAAAGGGCTGGCCCTGTACGTAAGTCTGCTGGCCCTGATGATTCCGTTGATTACGCTGGCCTCCTTCCAACCGGATTTCCTGCACGCCTACCCCACATACCGGGATACGAACGCCGACGAGTTTTTCGGGGTGCCGGAGTGGGTAACGGTCCTGATTTACGAACTGTGTTACGGCTGGGATTTCATCCCGACAGAACTGATGTTTCGGGGGTTCCTGGTGATTGGTATGGTCCGGATTCTCGGACACGGGGCCGTGTTGCCCATGGTGGTCTGGTACTGCGCCATTCACTTCGGCCGACCGCTGGGCGAGGCTATTTCCTCGCTATTCGGTGGTTATCTGTTGGGCGTACTGGCACTAAGTACGCGTAGCATCTGGGGTGGATTGCTCATTCACATGGGCATTGCCTGGGGTATGGAACTAGCCGCATTCCTGCAGGGAGCCACTCGATGATTCAGGAGAGCGGGTCCCTAGGGGCACACTACTGCCGCATCCCCAACCCTGATAATTCCGCCCTGTATCACCTTGGCCGTCATGCCACCGTGGCCGCGCACAGCGTTATAACCGCCCGGCCCCAGAGCCGTTTCCATTTTGGAGCAGGGATGACACTGACCGGTGATTTGCAACACTACATCGCCCAACTGAATCTGTTTGTCTTTCAGCGCCAGCAAGTTCAGGCCGGACACGACAATGTTACGTCGCAGCAGGGACGGATCGAGGGTGTCGCGGCCGGTGAGGGCGGCTACTACGGGGAGGTGTTCAGCCTGAATGAGCGTGACGTGCCGGTTGCCGCTTTGTCCGCTGTAGTGGTCCCCCTCAATGCCTTTCTTCTCGGAAACCGTGATGGTTTCCACTACCTGCACCGGTTCGCGCCGGACAGGGCGAATACCCATCCATTCCACTTTACCGGGTTGAGGAAATACATCGAATAAGTCTTTGATGTTTTGCATGGTAGTACAACCCCACAGCCCGAAACGGGTTCATAAATTACGCCTTATTTCTGCAGCCGTTCGTCAAATTCATGCGCCGACACATGCAGCACGTTCACCTGACCGATTAAGGGATGTACCGGGTTGATCAGAATAGTACGGGAAGGAGAATTACGTAAAATAACGGATGGTACCGAGAAGGCCAGGGTCGGGTAGGCAGGCGTAAACCTGGGTACTAAAAAGTAAGGCAGTGTGTTCGGAAACCGGATTTGATCCCAGTCCATCGGTAAGTCCTCCTCCTCAATTACCTCCACCAAATCGGGCAACTCAATGGTCAGCAGCACAAAAGGAGGCAGGTCGCGGATGGGGGTACCGTTCAGATGAACCAGTGTTTCCAGTAAAGCCAGTTCGGGCGTTGTGGATGTGTACAGGAGCGGGACGCCCATCGGGTTCCAGCGACCACCGTTGAGTCGGGCTCCTTCGCCCGTCAGCACGGAGTCAACAAACTGCCTCTTCTGAATGCGGTATACCAAACGCATCGCCTAACTGTACACCCCGTATTCGATGCGGCCCAGCACCTGATCGATTACCTGAAAGCCGGTAGCCGTGTCCAGCAGTTGCAGCGGGGTCTGATTGCCCAGCATCTCCAGCGGTCGTCGCAGCCACCGGTTAAATTTCCCCTGATCTTCGAAAACCCGCAGACCATGTGCGGCCAGGGCCATCAGCAGCAACAGCCGTTCGGACTCTACTTTGTTCAGTGAACCATCAACCAGCCGACGGGCCATGGTCCGTTCATTCAGGGATAGCAGGATAGATAGTTCGCGGATGGTCAACTCCAGCAGCGTAGCCACCCGCCGAACTTCGGCATGACCAAGGCCCAGCCGCGATTGAGCAATCAGTTCGAAGGAGCCGGTTTTTTCCGGCAAGACCCGCACTGCCGGGAGAGTAGTATACGATGCTGCCTGTTCGGAAACGTAATGGCTACCGCCCGGTTTCGCATCGTCGGCTGCTGTCTGTGACTTCCCTTTCATCTTGTTATCATTTTGTCAGTAATAGTACTGACATTTTACGAATTGACAACGTGCAAGCTGGCCAAAAAGTTTGATGTACAGGGGCAGTGGCTAACGCTGTTCATAGAAACAGTACACAATCCTCACCGCCCGAATTTCAGCGTTGTGCCCAGCCGGAAGCCAAGGCCCTGGTAGGTGGCATCCTGCCATTGGGAGATGACTTCTACCCGAAAGAAGGGCAGTACCTGCGGAATCAGGCCATCCAGCCCGTAGCCAATTTCGGTGTAGTTTTTAGACGCTGGTGTGCTGAGATAATGCACGAAGATATTTTCCTTCAGGCCAACCAGCCGGGCCAGGGTTAGCTGCGTGAGCAGAAGCTGCCGGAATTCGGCCAGCACGTGCGCTTCCGCAAAACGCTTTGCCGTGCTGTACTGGTAATACGGCAGGAGTCGAAAGCTCGACACCACATCGCCTTGTTGCAGGAAGAAATAATTGCCGTAGAAGTGCTTGAAATCAGGAAAATACACTTTCCGGTCGTTCAGGAACGTACCCGCCGTTACCTGGTAACTTAACCGGCTCCGAATGCCCGTCTCAAATGAGTGCCCCACCGCAGCCTGCACAAAATCATAATCAACGCCATCGGCAAACGGCGCGTCTATTCCTTTGCGGTAGTTGAGCGTCAGCACCGGGGCGTTATTATCGGGCCGCGTTATTTTCCGGCCATTCCGAATGGTGTACTGGGTAGCCCCCAATCGAACCGAAGCCAGTAGGTTTAGCACCAGGGCATTATGGGTGGGGAAGCCCGTGCTGGTCACTTCCGCATTGTCGGGGCGGTTGGACGAGTAGGAACGGTTTTTCCAGTTAATCCAGGGTTTGAGGTCTTCCCGATAGTTGTCCAGTTCGGTCCGTTGGGCGTATTCCAGACTGCCCACCAGCGTGATACGGTTCTGAAACGGCGACGCGTTGACGGCCAGTTTCAGGAAATCTTTCTGGTATAGCTTGGCGAAATTCTGCTCGAACAACAGCGTTGTCAGCGTATTCAGAAACGGACTGATGGGGCTATCGGGGTTGAACTGGTAGAGGTAGCGCCCGCCCGATAACCCAATTTTAGTCGCTTTGTGCTGATAGCTTCCTTCGCCATAGCCAATCAGTTGTTTTCGACCGAACTGATACCGCGCCGTGCCGCCGATGTTCCATTCACGCAGCAAAATTTGCGTAAACCGACTTACCGAATCGACTTTGGGCCGATACCGCAGATTCAGTGCCCCTTCCAGCGTGTAGCCCTCTACCGTGTTGTACTCAATTCGGGACAAGGGGCTGGTATACATCAGTGAATTCTTTTTGTTGAGCCGCCACGTATGGCCCCCCAGCAACTGACCCGCCGAAAACTTATTCGGCGACTTTTTCTTTGCCGTACTATCCCGTTTCGTCGTGTCCGTTGTTCCGGGCATCTTTACTTCGCGTACCAGTCCCAGACTATCGGCTTTGCGGTAGCTTTTTATTTCGGCAGTCGTAAGAGGAACGGAGCGCAGCGAGTCCCAGAAAACAGTGGAGCGTTGGCGGGCCAGGGTATCCACTACCATTGAATCGTCGCGGACGACGTTAATATTTTCTTTCTTGTTTTTCCGGGCCATTTTCTCCTGCTTTTCGTACTCCTTCACCATCTGACGCAGATTTTTGGTCGAGAACTCCTTTTGTTTCTTTACCAGTTCCTCCATATCGCTGCCCTTGATATCACTTTTGGAGAGCGTTTGGGCGGGTGCGTATTTCTTCTCGTCGGCCACCTGAATATCTTCTACGAAAGCCGGGTTGATGACGAACTCGCTGAAGGTCAAATTCCGAATATAGTAACCGGACGCTTTTACGCCCAGGTAGGCACCGCTCCCCGTATACCGTTGGTTCGTTGGCATCCACACCCGCTGAACGGGGCTGCACATGTGCCGGACGGTGAACGAAATGCCGAGGTTATTGATGGTTTCGAGTTGCAGGCTGTAGATGGCCCAGGTATTTTCAATAATGAAAACAGTACCCCGAAAAACGCCTTCGCCGTACTGACGCGGAATTACCTGAATCTTGCTGATTTCAACCGGTTTCCCGTCTGGTCCGGTTTCCCGAAAGGTGCCTTTATACTCGAATTTATAGTACGCAAAGGCTTTGGGAGATAAGGGCGAAACCGCGCCCGCAATGGTGGGATCGTAAAAGCTGGCGTTGAAAAAGCGGCTCGGACTCAGGAAAGTCCCCCTGCGAGTTGCGGTTGGCAATGATGCGTTGCCGGTAGGTGTTGGGCTGACTGAACGATACTTCGGCTACGGTTTCGTTCAGCAGCGGCACACCCACTTTAAAATTGGCTTCTTTCTCCGCTTCTTTCAGTTGCTTCCGAAACATGGCTTCCGCCAGATTGGGCAGGTCGGTGACGGTAAACGACGATTTTGTGTATACCCGGGCGGTAAATCGCTGCACCTGTAACTTGTGGAACCGGCTCTTGGCAATGGCCCGGCGCATGATGGTATAAGCCGGGTCTTCGTTGCCGGCTTTGGTCTGCACCTCGGCCAGCCGGTACGCCTGTTCCTCCAGCGTGGCATTCAGCGTGGCGAATCCATTCGTGATTTCGACCGATTTCTGTATGGTCTGGAAGCCCAGGAACTGGAAGGTAATGGCATAGCTGCCCGGTGCCAGCGCGATTTCGTACTGGCCTTCGGCGTTGGTAATGGTACCCGTCGGGCGGGTTGTGGTTGCCGTTGCCTTTACAACAACAGCGGCAAATGGCAGGGCTTCTCCCTTCGCGTTTTTTACGGTGCCTCGCAGCCCCGTTTGGGCAATGGTGGTTAGTGCGTATAGAAAACAGCCAAAAGTCAGCAGTAAATACCTCATGCGAAAAGAACGTATTGTCGATAGTACGAATGTAACAGGTAAACGAAGATGTTGCCCGCTTTCATCCACGAACGGTTAATTTCGGCTGGCTGGCGCGGGAACTATACAGAGGATGCCTAAACGCCCGGAAAGGTTGCTGCCAGCCAAAAGAATAAGTGGTACCGTGTCGTACGCAGGTGTATGGGTGGGAAACCGGTAGCACCAATACCGTATCTGACAATGCCACGATGCAAAAGACCCCTACGCTGCGTGCGGGTCTTTTGGGTTGGTTGCGTATCTTGCTCCAAACTACACAGCCTGCTATCAATGCGCCAACTTATTTACCCGCTTCTGTTTCTACTTAGTACATTGCCTGCCATTGCCCAACGTAGCAGCCCCACTACCGTACTGCCCGAGCGCGAACGGGCGCGGGTCGTTGACGAGATACTGGAAGACCGGTTTGCTAATTTTCTGCCCCAGTTGATGCGCCGGGAAGGCATCGATATGTGGGTGATTATATCCCGCGAATACAATGAAGATCCCGTCCTGAAAACCATGCTCCCCAGCACCTGGCTCTCGGCCCGACGGCGGACAATTATGGTGTTCTATGATACGGGAAAAGAGGGTCCCGGTGCGCTGGAGAAACTGGCCATTGCCCGCTACGACGTGGGAAACCTGCTCAAAGGGGCGTGGGATATCGACGTGCGGCCTAACCAGTGGGATGCGCTGGCGAAGATTATCGAAGACCGAAAACCCAAAAAAATAGGACTTAATTTCTCCACCAACTACGCTCATGCTGATGGGCTGGCCTTTACGGAACACGAAGAGTTTCTGCAAAAGCTACCTGCCGAGTACCAGAAACGCATCGTTTCGGCGGAGAAACTGGCCGTGGGCTGGCTTGAAACCCGTACGCCAAAAGAGATGGCTATGTACCCGCTCATCTGCCGACTGTCGCACCAGATTATTCAGGAGGGTTTCTCGGAACAGGTTATTCAGCCGGGCGTGACTACTACGGATGATGTGGTTTGGTGGTTCCGGCAACGTATCACCAACCTGGGGCTGGAAACCTGGTTTCACCCCACCGTGGATGTACAGCGTGCCGACCGTGGCGACGGACCGGCAGAAGACTTCAATCACCTGCGCACATTCGCCAAGCGGCCGGATAAACAGGTAATTATGCCCGGCGACCTTATTCACGTCGATTTCGGCATTACGTACCTCCGGCTCAACACCGATCAGCAGCAACACGCGTATATCCTGCGCCCCGGCGAAACGGACGTGCCCGACGCGATTAAAACAGCGTTTAAACAGGGAAACCGGTTGCAGGAGATTCTGACCGAGCAGTTCAAAACGGGCAAAACGGGCAACCAGATGTTGTTGGCGGCACTGGACCAGTCGAAGAAAGAAGGCATCAACGGTACCATCTATACGCACCCAATTGGTGTGCATGGTCACGCTGCCGGGCCAACCATTGGCATGTGGGACCAGCAGAAAGGTGTTCCCGGCTCGGGTGATTATCCGTTGCTGCCCAACACGGCTTACTCCATCGAACTCAATGCCGCCGTTGAAATTCCTGAGTGGAAAAAAATAGTACGTATCATGCTGGAAGAAGACGGCTTTTTCGATGGTCAGACTTTCCGCTATATCGACGGGCGGCAAACGGAAATCTACACCATTCCCCGGAAGCTTGACTACGTGAAATAGGTTGTAATAGGCACTGTCTATCGGGCCGGATTATTCGTTTTATTCGTGGACATCATTCGCTGAGAGAGGCCAGAACACCCTCTTTCAGCGAATAGGTGGATGTTCGGATGTTGGCGATGCCATACGTTTTTACTACGTAATCAATCAGGCAAACGGCCACCACAATCATGTCGACGCGCAGGTCAATCATGCCGGGAATCTGCATCCGTTCGGCCCGGTTGCGGGTAATGAGCAGCGAATAAGCCCGGTAAAATTCGCCCACGGGCAACATAAAAGTCGCCTGATTTGGGTCGGGCAGGTGACCCTGTTCGTGCATGCACCACATATCGACCAGCGTGTCGAACGAGCCGGACGAACCAACCAGCACGTCTGGCTGGTACTGATGAATAGCGTTGGCCAGCGGCAGCAGTTGTTCCTGAAAGTAATCGTGCAACCGCCGGACGCTGCCCGCACTGATTGGGTCAGTGGACATAAATCGTTCGAGCAGCCGCTGACCACCAATTTCAAAACTCTGTTTCCAGAAAACCCGGGATTGGTTGCCCAGAATAAATTCGACACTACCTCCGCCAATATCCATCACCAGGGCTGTCTTTTCATCCAGCGCACCAGCCGCCCGAATGCCCTGGTAGATATAATCGGCTTCCTGGTTGCCCGAAATAACCCGAATTGTAATGCCGGTTTCGGTTCGAATCCGGTCGATAAATTCGGCCTGATTCCGGGCTACCCGAATGGCACTGGTACCCATAGCGACAACCTGCTCCGGCAACACGCCGTACTGGTCGAGTACTTGTCTGAAATACGTAAGGACAACTAAAGCCCGCCCAATTCCCTCCTCCGTAATAACGCCTTTATTGATACCGGCCTGCCCGATTTTGGCGGCCCGGCTTTCGCGAAACAGGGTGGTGCGGCTGAGCCCGTTGGTTTCGGCAATAAGAAGGTGAAATGTATTCGTTCCTAAGTCAATGATTGCTTGCTTCATACCCGCAAATCTATTACCTTTGCCGTCCGGTTTTTAGCTAAAACACAAAATTTACACAATGCTTATCATTAACGTAAAAGACAACGAGTCGATTGACAAAGCCCTGAAACGCTTCAAGAAGAAGTTCGAGAAAACGGGCGTGTTGCGGCAGTTGCGGTCGCGGACAGCTTTCCAAAAGCCGTCGGTAAAGCGTCGCACAGAAGTTATCAAGGCTGCCTACAAAGAGAGAATGTATGGCAACCATACCGAGCAATAGACATTGCCGGTACATGAGTCGGATATAAATCACTGAATGCGCAGTCATTGATTGTACACCGCTCATTAAGTTATGGGAGCAGCAGGCAGCAATGTTTGCTGCTTTTTTGTGTTCTGTATTTTGTGACACTACGGATCAAATTGATTTTGTCGGTTGACCGATGGTGAGTATACTATGGTTTGTTACTTTATGGGTATGTCGCTTTTATGCGTACAACACCAGCTAATCAGTAAAACGAAATGAATACCGGTTCCGACTTCCTCCAGTACATTCGGTATGAAAAACGCCTGAGCCAGCATACGCTCACGGCTTACGCCAGTGATCTGGAACAGTTCGATGCGTTTCTGAAAGCCGAATGCGCCATCAGTCAGCCCGAACTGGCCGATTTCCGGCACCTGCGGTCGTGGATTGTAAGCCTGGTAGAGAATGGCCTGGACAAGTCGTCGGTGAACCGGAAAATTGCCACCCTGCGGGCATTCTACGGTTTTTTGCTGCGCCGGAAAGTAACTGACTCCGACCCAACGGTTAAAATTCAGGCCCTGAAAGCCAGTAAGAGACTGCCGCAGTACGTGGAGGAAAAACCAATGGAGATGCTGCTCAGTGATACCGAATTTCCGGACACGTTTGAGGGAATGCGGGATAAACTGGTACTCGAACTCCTCTATGGCACCGGCATCCGGTTGAGTGAACTCATTGGCCTGAAAACGGTGGATGTGAACCTGTATAACAAGACCATTACGGTACTGGGTAAGCGTAACAAACACCGTATCATTCCGCTTACCCAACCGCTGTTTGAGCTGATTCAGCAGTATGTGACGCTGAAAGAACAGGAGTTTAACGGGCAAGCCGACCAGTTGGTATTGATCGTTAGTGACAAGGGCATTGCCGCTTACCCCGTTCTGATTCAGCGCATCGTGAAGCGGCACCTGAGCCTGGTAACTACCCTCTCAACCAAAAGCCCGCACGTACTCCGGCATTCCTTCGCCACGCACCTGCTCAACCGGGGTGCCGATCTGAACGCCATCAAGGATTTGCTGGGACACAGCAGCCTGGCCGCCACGCAGATTTATACCCACACCAGCCTGGAGCAACTCAAAAAAACCTACGATCAGGCACACCCGAAAGCGAAGAAGTAAAGCGTACTTATCTGTCACGAACTCAAACGCTGGTGTTAACGCTATGGTCGACCCGGCTTATTTTTTTACCCAGGATTAGATCCGCCCCTTTTTCGCCAATCATGATGCAGGCCGCATTGGTATTGCCCGAAACAATCGTTGGCATAATCGACGCATCAACCACGCGCAGCCCCTCCACGCCCCGTACCCGCAGGGCTGCATCGACTACGGCCAGTTCATCCATTCCCATTTTGCAGGTACCCACCGGGTGGTAAACCGTTTCGAGTTGCTTCAGGATATGCGCCCACAGGCCATCGTCCGATGCCCGATTTATGGGCGTCTGGATTCGCTTTCGGTATGGCCCGAAAGCATCCGCTTCCATTACATCAATGGCCCGGCGCAGACCTCGAATGAGCGTTTTCCGGTCTTTATCCGTGGTCAGAAAATTAGGCTGGATAACCGGGGCATCCGCCACACTGTTTGATCGCAGGCCCACGTAGCCGCGACTTTCGGGACGTAGCAGCGTAGGCAGGAGCGTGTATCCATCCGTACGCGGGTACGTCGCCAAATCGTATAGGTCGGTCTGGTAATCGTCGCCCATGTGAACGGGGGCGAAATGAAATTGCAGATCAACCCGCCCCGTCGGATCGAGCAGGTTCAGGAAGGCATTGGCCTCGAGTGGACTACTGGTGAACGGCCCTTTCTTACCCAAAAAATACTTGCCCAGGGCTACGGCCTGTTGCAACGGAGCCAGGTGGTAGTTGGTCGTGGTGCCGCGCTGTGAGCAAAGGGCACTGACGCCCGTAAACAGATGGTCCTGTAGGTTTTGGCCCACGCCCGCCAGTTCGTGTTTCACCTCGATATCCTGCCTTTTTAGTTCGTCTTTCGGACCGATGCCGGAAAGCATCAGTAGTTGGGGCGACTGAAACGACCCCGCCGAGAGAATTACTTCGCGCGTAGCGGTGGCCGTTTGGGTCGTATTTTTGCCGGTTATGAATTCCACCCCGACAGCGCGCCCATTTGTCAGCAGTACCCGTTTGGTCAGCGCGTGAGTAATAACGGTCAGGTTCGGGCGGGCCAGGGCGGGTTTCAGAAAAGCGGTAGCCGTGCTGTGGCGTTTTCCATCTTTGATCGTAAACTGAAATAGGCCTGCTCCTGCCTGCGTGGCTCCGTTATAATCCCGGGACCGGGGAATGCCTGCTTCGCCACAGGCGGCCAGAAAAACGGGTGCCAGGGGCGTCAGGAACTGTTGGGCGTAGGTTATGTTGAGTGGCCCGCCGGTGCCGTGGTAGCCGGCGTCGAGCTGGTGGGCCTGCTCGTTGTGTTCGGAGCGGATGAAGTAGGGGAGTACCTCCTCGAACCCCCAGCCCCTGTTCCCCAGCCGCGCCCAGTCGTTATAGTCGTCCCGGTTGCCGCGTACGTAAGCCATTGCGTTGGTGCTGCTGCTACCGCCAAGGGTTTTGCCCCGCGGCAGGTACATCCGTCGACCATCCAGTACTTTCTGCGGTTCGGTCCAGAAACCCCAGTCGACAGCCGTTCCGTTCAGTTTGCTGTATGCTGCCGGGATTTGTATTTCCAGTTTGGAATCAGGCCCGCCCGCTTCGAGCAGGAGTACTGAAACGGCTGGGTCGGCAGAGAGCCGGTTGGCCAGCACACAACCCGCCGAGCCTGCGCCAACAACGATAAAATCGTAGTTCATGGATTTTCGCCTGTTGATCGCTCAGGCCCTGATGAAGGTACACAATAATCCGGGAGAACGTATTGCAACGGCGGCAGGACAAGCCAGAATTTAGTCCCTATCCGACCGCTCACCCCGCCGGAGTGCGTTCACCAGGTTGTGCGCCCGGCGCGTGGGTTCGGGAAGTCGATAGCCGTACCCATGGCGTCCCCCATCGCAGGCCAGCGTCAGGGATATAGCCGTTTCCAGATCAATCAGATGGCCGGGGGAGATGTATACCGGGTTTACCTTGTTTTTTGTTCGCAAGGCCGCGCCAATCACCTCGCCGTAATGCTTCATGGGCGACCACGACCCACGTTCGGGTGCCGGTTCATCGTATTTACCCACCAGCACTGATTTGCCACAGCCAAAGGTAGGCTTATTGAGAAACAGCCCGGCGTGGGAGGCAATCCCAATCCGGCGCGGGTGGGCAATGCCGTGCCCGTCGAACATCACTACGTCAGGTTCGGTGTTTAGTTTTTCCCAGGCCAGCAGCAGGGACGGGATTTCGCGGAAGGACAACAGCCCCGGCACATACGGGAATGTGGCCGTGCTGACAACGCCCGCTTCGTCAATCGTTTCCAGCGTTTCCAGGTCCAGAACTACAATCCCGGCGTACACCGTTTCCTCAAATTTATTGAAGGAAATATCGCAGCCAGCAATAGTTTTGGGTGCTTTGGTCAGCGGCTCAATACGAATTTGTGAGCGCAGTTGCTGTTGCAGGGCGACGGCTTCGGCGGGCGAGACGTTCCAGTCGTGGAGGGAAGTGTATTGGGCCATATAGGGTCAGGAGATAAGTAAGTTGTTACTCAACTGCTGACGGCAGGCTGTGGTTTACAGGGCCAGCCGTTATGGCTGGAAAGAGAGCCTGACACGGGTTAAAACCTAATCCACAATTTTCACCCGAATCCGGTGGGGGGCTACCTGGTTACCGCCGAAGTAAAGGCCGGTATTGTAAGCGAATGACTTGCTGTGCGTGAAAGGGACCGTTTTGTCGACCAGCACCTGATAGGGCTTTCAGCAGAAAAGCTGAAGTTTGGGTAGAAGCTACTACAGAAACCAATCACTAGGGTTGAAAGATGAACTGGATTTAGCGTTTTTGCAGACGCGCCATAAACGCCTGAATTGACAGCACGGTAAGGCTAGGGAAAGGAATTTCGCGTAAAACCCGGAAATGTGCGTCGTTTGTAACGATATAGTCAGCAGAGGATGAGATAGCTGTATCAACGAATTTATTATCGTCGGGGTCAGCGGTGATGAGTTGCCAGCGATAAAAGATCTCGGTTTTTACGGTATTAGGCTGTTTAATGAGAAGTTCGATGATATTTTCGGAAATCTGAGGAGTCATTTTTAGAGCAGCAATTTCCTGGTACTCCAGCAGAATTTCGCTTGAGACAGCCAACTCAAATTGACCTGACCGAAAGCGGTCAAACACAGGTCGGTAAGGTGAAATTTTGGGAATTATGGCAAGCAGGCAATTAGTATCCAGCACAATTCTCATTGATGAGTAGTGTAGGAAGTTCGTAAGTGCTCACTAAGCCACTGGTCAACTTTGGCTTCATCCCAATTATTCTGTTCAAAAAGAGTATCTACATCTTCATCTATTTTTTGAGCAAAGTAATCGGCTAACAGCTGACGGATCTCAAGCAATTGTTTTTCAGATAGGGGTCTGGAAAACGTTTTCAAAAGCTCAAGTTGGAGATTACTGAGAGCAGGCATGACTGTTGTTATTTTTTACGAAGTTAATCAATTTCAAAAACCCTATTGTCTGACAGATGTAGTCAGTCAACCAGGTGAAGCCAAAACCGGGAATAGAGGCCAGTCTTATTTACTAGTAAGTTACTGTTAAAACCTAATCCACAATCTTCACCCGAATGCGGTGGGGGGCTACCTGGTTACCGCCGAAATAAAGGCCGGTATTGTAAGCAAATGACTTGCTGTGCGTGAAAGGGACCGTTTTGCCGCCCAGTACCTGATACAGCTTCCGTTCGTAATCGATTTTGATGGTTAGTCGGGTGGGGGTGTTGATAGCGGCTTCGGCTACTTTGAAGTCGGTGCGTTTTCCTTCTACGTAAATGTAGGCCCCTAAGTCAATGCGGCCACGCTGGGCATTCCAGCGCCAGCCTACCCGCACGCCATCAACCTGATGCGGAGGAACACCGGTGCTGATGTCCTGGTCTTTGGAGCCAACAAACCCCAGACCAATCACTTTATTCCAGTCGTCGGCATCGGTCGGGTCAACCGTATAGATGCAGGAACTATCGAAGGTAACCGTTGCCGACACTTCGGCCGGGCTGATGAGGAAGCCCACTTTACGCTTGGGATTTGGTTCGTGTTCGCCCGCTTCAATAACTACCCAATCGGGATCGGATAGTAGGAAATCGGGCACGCAGGCACTGAACGATAGTATAATGCCCAGAAGCAGAACCGTTTTCAGGGGAACGAGTCTGGCTAGTGATGAAGGGGTAAAGCGCATGATGCAGCAGGGTTGATTATACAAATAACGCTATAAACGCCTTTGGTGGTGTCCCGTTAGCTCAAAGAGCAAAAGCACTAAGTTACCTGTCGGTTACCTCTGGCTAAAAAGAGTTCGCTATCACTTACCGGCTATGTAACTTTTTGTATCTTTAGCATCGGTACACCCCCCGGTTTATTCAATTGATAAATTATGGAATCATCATTACGTCTCCTTCTCACGTAAGTCGTGAGCAGTCTGTACATCAGGCAGGTAGCTGGCGGCTGGGTATACCCAACCTACATTTATGCCGTTGTTTTTTCGTCGTTCTGTGTCGTCATGGGCCTGCTCTGGGATATTATGTGGCACATGAGCATTGGGCGCGATGGTTTGTTTGCTCCCCCGCACGTGGTTATTTACGTGGGTGCGGTTGTAGCGGGACTGTTTTCGGCCTACCAGATTCTAAACCTGACGCTGACAAAAAACCATCCCGGCCGGCTGACGGCTGTGCCGTTCTGGGGCGTATTCTACGGACCGCTCGGGGCGATGTTCTGCGTATGGGGCGCCTTGGCCATGCTGACATCGGCCCCCTTCGACGACTGGTGGCACAACACCTATGGACTTGATGTGCAGATTCTGACCCCGCCCCACACCATTCTGGCCATTGGCATTATGACCATGCAGTTTGGGGCGATAGTAGGCGTATTGGCCCTCCAGAATCAGTACCGAGAGCAACCGGTCAACCGGCGTTCGCTGATGCCGATACCCCGCGGCTAAACCGGTTAAAGTGGCTGTTTGCCATTTCGGCGGGCCTGCTGCTGACAATGCTGTTTACGCTCGCTGTCGGAGTCGATGATGAAGTATCGCATCGCATCACAATTCGGTTACTACATCACAGCGGCCATCGTTCTGCCCTTTTATCTGCTGGCCATGGGTAGGGCATCGTTGTTGCGCTGGCCCATTACCACCATTGCCGGACTTTATATGCTGTTTCTGGCAGCTACCAAGCTGGTTATTACAGAATTTCCCGGCCATACCCCGGCTTGGCCCGGTGCTGAATCCCATTACCCACTACCAGCGATTCGTTTTTCCGCTGCTGTTGGTGATTCCTGCTTTTGCGCTCGACTGGCTGATGCATCGGTTTGGCAAGACCAATGAGCACGACAAAAAAATGAACGACTGGTTGCTCGCTGCGTTGTATGGCGGTGGCGTTTATGCTTGTCTTGCTGGCCGTGCAGTGGCCGTTTGGCGGGTTCCTGCAAACCTCGCCTTAGCCCAAAACTGGTTTTTTCCTCTCCTACTCCTGGACCTACGACAGTCCACCCGATTTGGAGTATCGCTATGCGTTTCCTCCCTGGAGTATACAATCGGCCGCACATTTTGCGACTGGCTTTGGCAAGGCACTGCTCTACGCCACTCTCTCGGCTCGCATCGGCCTGTTTTGGGGTAACTGGATGAAACGAGTAGTCACGATAGAGTCTATGAAAATCATGAGAATATACAGCATGAAAAGCTATAATGCAGAAGTACCGTCGTTAAATTGGTTTATTCAATTCGTTTCATTCTTCGTCTCCTTCAATCATTGCCAGTGACGCCACGTTGGCAGTTCGGGCGTAATTGTGCAGAAACAGGCGGGTAAATACCAGTTACTGATCAGCATACAGCCACCCGATGTAGTACCCGGAACCGCCAAAGTTACGGTATTTGTGGAGCAGGGTCGGGCCAGTAGCATTGGTGCACGGCCTATATATTTTCGGTCGGGCGATAAGGGCGCACCCACCCACGATGTACTGACACCCGTTGGCCAAAATCGGTACGAAGGCGATTTATGGCTGATGGAGTCCGGCTCATCGAGCATTGAACTTGACGATTGATGGTCCCGATGGCAAACAACAGGTGGTTGTGCCGGTAATGGCGGTAGCAACGGCACTGCGCGACATGCCGACCGGAACCGGTTGGGGGCTGGCGGCAATGGGGCTGTTATTGGTAGTGATGCTGGTTACTATTATTGGTGCCAGTAATGCCGATGGGGTTGTGGCTCCCGGTCAGGCAGCTACCCGACACACTCGTCGTCGGCGACTGGTGGGAATGGGCATTGGGTTAGTGGTCGTTACGCTGATATTAACGGGCTGGCGGTCATGGTGGAACAGCACGGCAGAAGAATACCGCAATGTTCAGTTGTATCGGCCAGCCCCCATCAGTACATCGGTGAAGATCGTTAGATGGTCAGCGGCAACTCACCATCCAGTTCGATACAACGGATATCGGCGAAAACGCGCAGTAGCGCCGGATTGTACAGTTACATTCTTGCCCGACCACGGCAAACTAATGCACGCTTTTCTGGTCGTATGCCGGGGATGAACGCTTTCGCTCACCTGCATCCCAACCGGCGGGATACCCTGAATTTTGAGGCTGCCCTGCCGCCACTGCCGGGGGGTAAATACCTGCTTTTTGCCGATATCGTATACCGAAGTGGTTTTGCCGAAACCCTGACGGACACAATTGACGTGCCTTCGCTGAAAACAGCGGTCCCGCGTCCCGGTGCCGAAGCAGCCGCTGGTGCGAAGCCAACGGATCCGTGACGATAGCTGGCTTGTTACCGAACCAATGGGCGTGAAGGCCAAAAGCCGGTGATACCCGTACCGCATCTGGATAAGGACATGGTCGTTTGTGGAAAACCGGGTGCGAGCGTGAACGTTGCAGGATGGATCAACAATGATCTGGATGGACTAAGCCCGGGCAGACACTGGAAGCCGGTAAATTATACACCCTGAAATTTGCCGTGGCTGATGCGCAGGGGAAAGCAGCCGCCCTGGAACCTTACCTGGGTATGCCTGGGCACGCGGCTATCCTGCGCTCCGATGGTTCCGTGTACATTCACCTGCACCCATTGGTACGTACTCGATGGCCGCGGAAACGTCTCTTTCGGGGCGCATTGCTGATACGTCCCGTAGATTCCAATACCCCAATGCAGCCCGTTTCAGCGATAGTATCGACACGTACGTGGCCAAATTGAAAGCCATGCCCGAAGCGGAGAAAAATGCGATGCTGGCCGCATGGCATGCCCGATATGAACCACGCCATGAAAACCAACAACATGGTTGAGTTTCCGTATGCATTTCCCCGCGCCGGGCATTATCGCATATGGGTACAGGTCCAACGAAACGGGCGCGTATTAACCGGGGTATTCGATACGGAGGTGAAGGAAGCCATTGCTTTAATTCATGGCCTAACCGGTTCAGAATCAGTTTTTGGGCAGATTAAATGAGGAAATTTCCTAGACTTTTTTTTGGGGCACGACTTGACAAGCCACGAAAATTGGCTAGTTTTGCATCCACAATTCGCCGATAGGATGGCGGACTTGTAACGCGAAAGTAGCTCAGCTGGTAGAGCGCGACCTTGCCAAGGTCGAGGTCGCGGGTTCGAACCCCGTCTTTCGCTCCACGAAAAAGGCACCGAGCCACGGTGCTTTTTTCGTAAATGACTGCTTCGGCAGTAATGAATGCCGGGATGGTGGAATTGGTAGACACGCCGGACTTAGTTCTTTGATATGCTTGGTATTTTTGTCTGTAATTGAGAGCAGATCTGTTCTTAATTCATATGGCGCGTTACACGTTTGATTCTTCTTTCGAAAGGAGATTAATTGATGTTTGCTAAAAGGTCTGACAGTATGGCAAAAGCGGCTTTGATACTTGGCATGAATTACAAAACAGTTTGTTTTCATGCCAGGAGACTAAATTGCTTCCAAAGCCAATCAGTCAGGTAAGGGGTTAAAGAAAAGACCTTCCAGAAGAAGCCTATTTCAATGGAGGCATATCTTTAGATGGTGTCTCATCTGACCTATCAAACTCATAAAATCAGGAAGAGACTTTTGATTGAGGGATATAAGCTTCACGTATGCGAATCATGTGGTTTATCGGAATGGTTGTCAAATCCAATTCCCTTAGAATTTCATCATAGAAATGGGGTAAAAACAGATAATTCTCTTAGAAAATATTGAATTGTTATGCCCTAACTGCCATGCTCTTACAGCATAATTATCGAGCAAAGAATATCAAAAAGTTGAGTGCGCGACTGGAAACAGTCGATGTAGAACCGCTTAAATTCGGGGAAACCTTATCAAGTTACTAACTGACTGGCAATCCCGAGCCAAGCCTTGAGGAAACTCTTGGAAGGTGTAGAGACTTAATAGGCGGCACCTAATCACACATTTGGCGTGAATGGTGAAGAGAAAGTCCAGACCACAAATCGCTGCAATTGGCAGTGAGCAGCGAAAGCTGTAGTTGGTACGAAAATCCTGTGGGCCACAAGCCCGTGCGGGTTCGACTCCCGCTCCTGGTACACATAACCCCCGTAAAATGCTTAAAATGAGCATTTTACGGGGGTTTTTGTTTTTTATAACCACAACGAAACAGGTATTTATTTCGCCCGGCTTGTTAAGGTTCGCCTGTGATAAGGGCGAGGAGTGGGTAAAAAATTGCCTTCTGCATAAACCGCTAGCCAATTGATTCGCGCACGAAATCAGGAGCAGAAAGCGGGGTGTATGCGTATTTTCATCTATCTGTTCCGGGGCGTAATATGGAGTAATGGCCGATAAACGGCGCTCTTTAGGTAATTGATTCAGGGCAAACGCATGAATATGAGAAATAGCTTGTGCTGGGTAAATTTGGCCTATGAGCCAACCCATCCGTGACTATTTCCTACAGGTTGACGACTTTCGACAAGCTACTAAATGTACTTATCGTTTAGCGGACATCTTATTGATCGGCCTATGTACTTTTCTCAGCAATGGACAAGACTACGAAGACATGGTCCTCTTTGCCCAAACCAAAGGCCAACATCTGACTGATTTGATTGATTTATCAGTGGGAATACCCGCCCACGACACCTTTAATCGGGTATTTCAACTCCTTAACCCTGAGGTTCTGAAAGGTTGCCTTGATCAACATGGCAAAGCACTCCTAAGTCTGCTGGCTGAGAAGCAAATCTGTCTCGACGGCAAGAAACTCAAAGGCGTAAGCCCGCGTAGCAAAGGCACCGATGGCTTCTTTATTGTCAATGCCTGGGTGAGTGAAAACAGGCTCTGTATCGGCCAGCAACGGGTGGAAGACAAGAGTAATGAGATTGATGCTTTGGTGCCTTTACTTAGACGAATGGACATAACCGACGCCGTGGTCAGTATTGACGTGATGGGCTGCCAAACAGATGTGGCTCAGCAAGTGATTACTCAAAAAGGCCATTATCTGCTGGCTCTCAAAGGCAATCAGGAAAGTTTGCTCGAAGAAGTAGAATGCGCTTTTCGGGCGAATCGGGGCCAAGTAGCTGATGATGCCTGGGAATATAGCCGGGGCCGTTTTGAGCAACGTCGGTGCTGGCTCTTATCGGCCTCTGCTTGCCTGGATAGCTCGTTTCTGACTCAGTGGCCGGGCTTACAAAGCGTGGTCAAAATTGAGGCCCGTCGCACTCAGTCGAGCGGTACTAAGACTCAAGTGCGCTACTACATTAGCGATGAGAACGAGATGAATCCGTTGTATTACAGCAAGTTGGCTCGTGGTCATTGGGGTATTGAGAATCACCTGCACTGGCATTTAGATGTAACGTTTAAAGAAGATACGTGTCGGGTGCGTCAAGGTTATGGCCCGGAGAATCTGGCCACACTACGTAAATTAGCCCTGCAAGTGTTGAGTCAGCAGACAGATCGGTTGAGCATGCAGAAGCGACGGGTAAAGGCGGCCTACGACATTGACTATCTCAAAAAGGTTATCAGCTAACATTCATGCGTTTGCCCTGATAGCATTTTTTTTTTTTTTTTTTTTTTTTTTTTTTTTTTTTTTTTTTTTTTTTTTTTTTTTTTTTTTTTTTTTTTTTTTTTTTTTTTTTTTTTTTTTTTTTTTTTTTTTTTTTTTTTTTTTTTTTTTTTTTTTTTTTTTTTTTTTTTTTTTTTTTTTTTTTTTTTTTTTTTTTTTTTTTTTTTTTTTTTTTTTTTTTTTTTTTTTTTTTTTTTTTTTTTTTTTTTTTTTTTTTTTTTTTTTTTTTTTTTTTTTTTTTTTTTTTTTTTTTTTTTTTTTTTTTTTTTTTTTTTTTTTTTTTTTTTTTTTTTTTTTTTTTTTTTTTTTTTTTTTTTTTTTTTTTTTTTTTTTTTTTTTTTTTTTTTTTTTTTTTTTTTTTTTTTTTTTTTTTTTTTTTTTTTTTTTTTTTTTTTTTTTTTTTTTTTTTTTTTTTTTTTTTTTTTTTTTTTTTTTTTTTTTTTTTTTTTTTTTTTTTTTTTTTTTTTTTTTTTTTTTTTTTTTTTTTTTTTTTTTTTTTTTTTTTTTTTTTTTTTTTTTTTTTTTTTTTTTTTTTTTTTTTTTTTTTTTTTTTTTTTTTTTTTTTTTTTTTTTTTTTTTTTTTTTTTTTTTTTTTTTTTTTTTTTTTTTTTTTTTTTTTTTTTTTTTTTTTTTTTTTTTTTTTTTTTTTTTTTTTTTTTTTTTTTTTTTTTTTTTTTTTTTTTTTTTTTTTTTTTTTTTTTTTTTTTTTTTTTTTTTTTTTTTTTTTTTTTTTTTTTTTTTTTTTTTTTTTTTTTTTTTTTTTTTTTTTTTTTTTTTTTTTTTTTTTTTTTTTTTTTTTTTTTTTTTTTTTTTTTTTTTTTTTTTTTTTTTTTTTTTTTTTTTTTTTTTTTTTTTTTTTTTTTTTTTTTTTTTTTTTTTTTTTTTTTTTTTTTTTTTTTTTTTTTTTTTTTTTTTTTTTTTTTTTTTTTTTTTTTTTTTTTTTTTTTTTTTTTTTTTTTTTTTTTTTTTTTTTTTTTTTTTTTTTTTTTTTTTTTTTTTTTTTTTTTTTTTTTTTTTTTTTTTTTTTTTTTTTTTTTTTTTTTTTTTTTTTTTTTTTTTTTTTTTTTTTTTTTTTTTTTTTTTTTTTTTTTTTTTTTTTTTTTTTTTTTTTTTTTTTTTTTTTTTTTTTTTTTTTTTTTTTTTTTTTTTTTTTTTTTTTTTTTTTTTTTTTTTTTTTTTTTTTTTTTTTTTTTTTTTTTTTTTTTTTTTTTTTTTTTTTTTTTTTTTTTTTTTTTTTTTTTTTTTTTTTTTTTTTTTTTTTTTTTTTTTTTTTTTTTTTTTTTTTTTTTTTTTTTTTTTTTTTTTTTTTTTTTTTTTGTATTTGCAATTGACCAGATTTTGAAACCCGTTTTGTGTGACTTGCTCAACAATGTCTTCCAATGGCTTCAGAAAATCCGGCATAATACCTTTTGACTGTTTAACAGCGATCTCATAGAAGCTAACCTGGCTGATGAAAATTTCATTATTCTCATCGCCGATAAGGTCACGGATATTTCCTTTCAAACGGGGATTATCCTGATAAAACCAAATTAATATCTGCGTATCAATCAATAGTCTCTTTTTCATTGTAGAAAGTCGAAGTCGTCGAGTGGGTCGTTGAAATTATCAGGGATTTGTACCTGTCCTTTCCACAAGCCGGGCGTGCGCTTGTATATAACCGGAGGTTTTCTGGCTCTGCTCTATTAGATAATCGACTATTTGCCGGGCTGTTGACTGAATGATACCATTATGACTAACGTATAGTTGATTGTTTAATTTGTCAAACTCTGATCGCCGAATATACTCCTGTTTAATCGCGTTTTCTATCTGGCTAATCTGACTCTGCACATAATCCGTATTCGCATAGTTGGCCCGAATAGGTCCAATTAATTGCTCATTGGCCAGAATAGACTCACGAATTTCCCGAATAACAATGGCTTCATTGTCTGAAATGGGGAATTTAAGTCGAAGCTGCTCTAAATATTCGGGCACGGTCGTTTTCGAAACTTCTGTAGGGCCGGATGGTAGCCTGTAACCTTGTTTCTGCGGCTCCGGGTTTTTACGTCATTGATGGCTTTTTCGCCAACGTACGTAACGGCCGCCCGTTCCAGATAAATGTCTTTTAATAGCTCCGCCAGTGGAGTCTGTGTAGCCGTTGGAATGAGTTGAGGTCCTAATACCTCAGCAAACAACCGGAACGGCCGGTGAGTCGACACATCGAAAAAGTTACTCAGGAAATAGGACAATCGCACAAAACGGCTCAACTGGCTAACGTACTCCCTACGATCTTTCCTATCCGAAATCTGCTTCTCAAATTGCTTCCGATACGCCAGTGTCAGATTTTGTAGCCGGGCGTCTTCTACCGTAGGCTGGCGTTTCTCAACCGCTTCAGTCTCGGCAGCCATCACCTGATCCGCGTAGTTACTGATCTGTTTTTCGCTGAAAACAGCTCTTTCCAGTAGTTGTTGACGCAACGTATTCAGTAGCGCCGGGTCTGGCTCGACAGGCTCGTAGGGAACGTTCTTACGGTATTGCTTAAACGCCTTGAAGATTTCATCTGAGTTGTTAGTGAAATCAACCACAAACAAATCTTTAGACTGTTTTAGCCCTTTGTACTGCCGGTTCAGGCGCGACACCGTCTGCACGGCATTAACGCCTTTCACGGCTTTGTCTAAGAACATAGCACAAAGTTTCGGCTGGTTGAATCCCGTCTGAAACTTATTGGCTACAACCATAATCCGATACTCAGCTTCAGCAAAGTAATCCTCAATAAGTTTACCGCCTGCATCCTCGCTTAGTACAATACCGTTTACCCCCGACTCGGTATAGTCCTGAGTTATACCCTTGTCGTCTTTCTGTGAAAAGTCACTGAATGCATAAAGCACCTTATAGGGTAAGCCTTTTGCGTCCAATATCTGCCGGATCATGCGGTAATAGAGCAACCCCGACGGTCGTGACGAAGTTACGACCATTGCCTTCGACTGACCGTCGAGCAGGTGTTCGACCCGCTCACTAAACAGTTTAACAATAATTTCAGACTTGTACGGGATCAGGTCCTCATCGCGGAAAGCCACGTCGCGCAGGGCTTTGGCCACTACAGCCGATGGATACTCCGTTTCTGGCAGGGCCGTTTTACTACCCAAATTATACAGCGTTTTGTAGCTGATTACGTTGGCCGCTACGTCCAGAATGTAGCCTTCCCGAATGGCTTCATCTTCATAATAGATATCGACTGGTTGCCCAAAAGTCGATAAGGTATTTTGTGTAGGCGTAGCGGTAAAAGCCACCACCACCTGATTGCTCAAGTTTAATTTTTTCAGTTTTTCCGTTAGCTCGTTCTCGGTTTCTTCCGGCCCGTTGTCAATGTCATCATCGGGCTGGTCGGCCGGGCGGATGAAGGGAGTCCGCGTGGCTTCCGATAGGCGACCATCCTGCGAACGATGCGCTTCATCGATCAGAAAGGCAACATTGAGTCTTTTTAGCTCTTCGTCCTGCTTAAGCAGGTCCTGCACGTAGGCGAATTTTTGCAGGGTCGTTACAATGATCGAACGCCGTTTCTGAATGTTTACCCGCAAATCGTTGGACCGGTTGGTGAAGGCCACGACCGGATTATTGGGGTCAGTAAACAGATGACGGAATTTGACCAGGTCATCTTTGATATTCTTATCCAGCGAACGACGATCCGTCAGGATAAAGATAATGTCGAAGACCTTAGCGTCTGTTTCCGGATGATGCAGCGCATGAAGAGTGTCGCCAGCCAGCTTATGGTAAGTGTTTTGCCGGAACCCGCCGAATGATAAACCAATTGCTTTAATCCGAGTTGGCCCGTAGCGGTGTGTCGTTCGCTAACGTTCCGGGCAATGGTTCGGGCCGACCGCAACTGGTGATAGCGCGGAAACAGCGTATAGTCCGGCTCAACAAGCGTCATACTGCCGGAATCCATTCGTTTTACCGACGGCACATAGATAAGATAGGCTTCCAGAAAAGCCAGCAGTGTATTGGGTGCCAGCAAGTCGCGGTAAAGATGCTCTACCGGATACTCATCGGGCGAGGCCGGTTTATTTTCTAATCCGGCGTTGAGCCACTGAAAAAAACGTGCCTGCGGCCGTGAAGCTGCTTTAACATCCTGGGTATCGGCGGCAATATGCCAGAAGGAAAGCCCAAAAATCTGGTTGTTATGATTGCGGGTCTCGTATTGCTGAATAGCCTCTACAATAGTTTGTCCTTCGTCGGGATGTTTCAGTTCCAGCGTCACGATGGGTAGCCCGTTCAACGACAAAACCAGATCAATGGAGTCGTTTTTGGTCGCATCAAACCGATATTGTGATTTAAGAGCAAAGCGATTTTTCTGATACAGTACCGCTTGCGTAGGTGCAAACTGATTACGGGGCTTGGGATAATAAAGCTGAAATTTCTGGTGACGCACCTCCAGCCCGTTCCGAATTAGCAGCCACAGGGGTTGCGTACGAACGGCCTCCTGAATGTGCCGCAACACTTCTACTTCGGTATCAGCTCCATAGTTGGCTTCGAGGTTGCGGAGGGTTTCGGATTGTGTATCGCGCAGGAAGGCAAACAATTCCGACGGAACATATATGGTATTCAAAAAAAAAAAAAAAAAAAAAAAAAAAAAAAAAAAAAAAAAAAAAAAAAAAAAAAAAAAAAAAAAAAAAAAAAAAAAAAAAAAAAAAAAAAAAAAAAAAAAAAAAAAAAAAAAAAAAAAAAAAAAAAAAAAAAAAAAAAAAAAAAAAAAAAAAAAAAAAAAAAAAAAAAAAAAAAAAAAAAAAAAAAAAAAAAAAAAAAAAAAAAAAAAAAAAAAAAAAAAAAAAAAAAAAAAAAAAAAAAAAAAAAAAAAAAAAAAAAAAAAAAAAAAAAAAAAAAAAAAAAAAAAAAAAAAAAAAAAAAAAAAAAAAAAAAAAAAAAAAAAAAAAAAAAAAAAAAAAAAAAAAAAAAAAAAAAAAAAAAAAAAAAAAAAAAAAAAAAAAAAAAAAAAAAAAAAAAAAAAAAAAAAAAAAAAAAAAAAAAAAAAAAAAAAAAAAAAAAAAAAAAAAAAAAAAAAAAAAAAAAAAAAAAAAAAAAAAAAAAAAAAAAAAAAAAAAAAAAAAAAAAAAAAAAAAAAAAAAAAAAAAAAAAAAAAAAAAAAAAAAAAAAAAAAAAAAAAAAAAAAAAAAAAAAAAAAAAAAAAAAAAAAAAAAAAAAAAAAAAAAAAAAAAAAAAAAAAAAAAAAAAAAAAAAAAAAAAAAAAAAAAAAAAAAAAAAAAAAAAAAAAAAAAAAAAAAAAAAAAAAAAAAAAAAAAAAAAAAAAAAAAAAAAAAAAAAAAAAAAAAAAAAAAATTTTTTTTTTTTTTTTTTTTTTTTTTTTTTTTTTTTTTTTTTTTTTTTTTTTTTTTTTTTTTTTTTTTTTTTTTTTTTTTTTTTTTTTTTTTTTTTTTTTTTTTTTTTTTTTTTTTTTTTTTTTTTTTTTTTTTTTTTTTTTTTTTTTTTTTTTTTTTTTTTTTTTTTTTTTTTTTTTTTTTTTTTTTTTTTTTTTTTTTTTTTTTTTTTTTTTTTTTTTTTTTTTTTTTTTTTTTTTTTTTTTTTTTTTTTTTTTTTTTTTTTTTTTTTTTTTTTTTTTTTTTTTTTTTTTTTTTTTTTTTTTTTTTTTTTTTTTTTTTTTTTTTTTTTTTTTTTTTTTTTTTTTTTTTTTTTTTTTTTTTTTTTTTTTTTTTTTTTTTTTTTTTTGGATTCGTCAGATTAAGTTTATGGCTGGGCAGCTCCTGTCACGTAAATGGTGTAATCGTAACTTTCTAACATATACGCCCAAAAGCGTAAATCTCCGGTATGTGGCTTTATAATGTGTGCGTGGTTATTAACCCAGTATTGACCAGATGCGATGAAAGCTAAGGTGGAAGAACGACTTAATAGATTCGCACCATCTTCAGCAATGAGCAAAAGCGGTTCGTCAAAAATGAATTCTTCAACCTGATCAATTATACCGGATGCCCCGTAATAGTCATATACTTTCTCAACCATTTCACCCCGCTCGGCGCTACTAAGCGGTATGCGTCTATGGTTCAGGAAATCAACGGCATATTTTAACTGAATAACTTTCCAGTGAGCATATTTTTTTTTTTTTCTCGACACCACTATCAGTTGTTTTGTAATTACCATCAATGCCTGTTTTCATCACTTCCCTTACTCGCTCATTGAAATAGTCTTCCAACTTCTCCACCTGCTGCTGTTTGATGGCGATGGCCTTATCAATCGGTGCTGAAAAGTTGTCGAAATAACGGGCAATGGTTTCCTGCTCAGGTTTAAGGGGGAGGAGAAATTCGGTTGTGACCAGAAACTTTGATGGTACACGCTGTTGGCCAGCTGCTCCTTTCATATTCATCTCGGCCAGTTCTCTAAAAGGTGTGTTGTACGTTCGAGTAGTAGAATAAATATTTACCCGCTACTTTCTTATTAGGGCGAAATACAAAAAACTCGGTACTACCGAACGCATTTGTTGTTTGTAGGGACTCAACCAACGCACCTTTACCATTTTCCATACAGGGCGTAATTTTTGCAAAGAGTACGTCACCAGTTCGGAAATTATTCAATCCTTTATCAACATCACGGAACGCTTCGAGCCTATCCGTTTTAAGCTCCCCTTTTTCGGAAACGCAATCCATTGGAACAATAGACACTAATTCTTCGTCTTCGATTATTCCTTTTAACGGATTAAGAACAGCAACGTTTCTGAGTTTAGTTAATCTCCAGTCGTTCGGATACTTCCGAATTGAAGGAATCCCCGATTCAATCAATTCATCATTCATGAGAGCTTACACGGGTTCGGGGGTGCGGATGATTTCAGAATGGTTTTTGCCTGCTCTTCCAGTTGCCAGAATTTGTCGATCAACTGGTCGGAAGGTGTGGGTTCTTCGTAGCGGTAAAAGTACTTGTTCGGCAAAATCTCGAAGCCTAACTGCTCGGCTTCCTGCCAGCGCACAATCGGGTAGTCGATAATATGCCAGAAACCCCTCAATGTACCCCGCCCGGTCGGTAAGCGTCCGGGTTGTAGGAATATACTCGTTATTGACCACGTAATGCCGGTGCGTGTAGGTGGCTTCCAGCGTGACTACTTTCAGGTAGTTTTTGATGTCTTTCACCGATTTGCCGTCAACGGCGTCGGGCTGTTGGGCCAGCAGCGCACGCGCCAACAGCGTATCGAATCCATCGTCGCCGGTGTAAACGAAGCTGACGGTGCACACGACAACGTCGGACTGCCCCTCCCCCGTCCGTTATGTGGTGGGGCAGGTAAGAGCGATGCTGAAATCAAGGTCGCCGTATAGGTCAAATTTTCGCTTTACGTTGGTGTTGTTCAGTTGCACATCAAACGGCTCCGTCTGGGGCATCGGCTTCCCCACCCCGATCATGCAGCCAATAGGTCACTTCTACTTTGTGAAACGCAAAATCCGAGGTGCGGAAGAGTTTTGTTGTTTCGGAGTCTTCGTACCGGTGGTAGCGGCCCAGAATAGTAGCGCGCTGCGCATCGGTAATGCGGTTACGCTTGTTGCCAAACGACTTGGGTTCTTTCTCTAACTGATCGCGGGCGTTTACAATCAGCACCTTCCCTTCCCTATCGGTGGGCTTGTTGTTCGTTAGCACCCAGATGTAGGTGTAAATGCCGGTGCTATAAAACAACTGGTCGGGCAGCATCACGATGGCCTCAACCAGATCCGCCTGTAGCAACTAAAAAAAAAAAAAAAAAAAAAAAAAAAAAAAAAAAAAAAAAATATTTCGTTAACTAGTCTTTTGTACTCGGGGTACTGTTGTTAATTCTTTTAAACAATAATCTACTACTAGTTAACAAAAATATTTTTCACTAAAAGAAAATAAAAGCGGTAAGTCTGGATTTTAACGCCCTTCCTTTTGCCAAGCCTGAGTAGCCAGCAGCTAACAGGCTTGGTGTTTTTTTTAGAATTTTTCTCATCCCTCCCCCCGCTGGCCTTTTATTCCCATTCTTACTTTTAACAAGCCGCGTAAAAAATTGATTATCAGCTACTTTTCAAACATATGAAAGGCAGATGGAACTCTGGCCAAAGCTGGCTTTCAACAAGTGGTATTGAAGAAAAAAACTATAAATATTTATTTTTCTAAACCTTTAATCTTCTCGGCCGTTCTTGATTTCATGTTCTATATAGATTTTCTAGATTGAACATAGGTTAATCTTTTCACGTTTAAAAATTCAGTTAAATAAAACAAACACGTTATGAAAAATGTAAGAATGGGTATTGCATCGCTAATGCTGGCTTTATGCCTGGTATTCGCAGGAAGTAATGTTGCTAAGGCACAAACAACAGTACGCAGTTAAACTCTCCTCGCGAGTTTGAGTTTGGTTAATGTGCAGGTCGGCAACGTTGTAACCATTGGAAGTGTTCCTGTTACTCTTACTGATGTGCGAGTGGTAGATGTTAAGAACGTTCTTAACAACGCAGACATCAAAGTTCTTAATGATGCCCTCAATAACAACGAGGTTCTTAACAATTCGTTGAACAACCTGCTGCAGAATGCCAACATCATCAAAGACAATCAGGTCGTTGTTGGTGTTGTAGCGGCTGTCTTGTAGGCGGTCAGGCAAGGCTGCTCAGTTTATTGTTGCAAAGGCACCAAAAAAATAAGTAATAATAGCCAGGGTTAATCCCGCTGATTTGGCGACAGCGTTCTAGAAAAGCGTAAGCGTCAGAACAAAATAGGGGTTGCTGGTTAACTAGAGACAATGCCCTGCGGTAGCTTATCGCAGGGCATTGTTGTTATAATAACATAGTCTGATGAGTCAGGGTAATGTATTGGTTGGTCATGAAAAAGCTATTGTTGTTCTTGTTGCTGGTTATGGGCAGGTGAGTTTTGCCCAAAAATATACGGTTCAGGGCCGAATAATCGATAAGAAAAGTGGTGGATTACCGTCCGCTTCAGTGCTGTTGCTGCAGCTGAACGATTCAACCATAGTTACACAATACGGTTACTGACACCTCCGGGCGGTTTACCCTGACCAATATTGAGAAAGCCGGTTATATTCTTAAGGTGACGTTTGTGGGCTATGTGCCCTATATTAAAAATATAGCGGACTCCTCTGCTGCCGATACCCTTCAGTTGGGCATGATTGAACTCCGGCCAGATGCCATTTCACTGGCGGAGGTATCAGTAAAAGCGTCAAAAAGAAGCGGTAGTTATTAAAAAAGACACACTAGAGTATAATGCCGGTTCGTTCGCTACCCGCCCCAACGCCAGTGTTGAACTGTTGCTGAAAAAATTACCCGGTGTGGAGGTTGGCCCGGACGGGGCAATACGGGTGCAGGGTGAGAACGTAACCCGAATCTTTATCGATGGAAAAGAGTTTTTTGGGGGCGATTTGGCAATGGCTACCAGAAACTTACCCGCCGATGCCATTTATAAGATTGAGGTAATAAATCGCAAATCGAAGGGGGGGCAGTTTTCGGGTGTCGACGATGGGCAGAACTGAAAAAGTCATTAACCTGACCCTGAAAGAAGACCAGCGTAACACGGGCTTTGGGAGAGCACAGGCTGGCGTAGGTACCGCCGGCCGCTACTTGGCCCAGGGCAACTATAACCTATTTACCAAAAGCAATCAGCTGGCGGTTGTGGGCAGGAGTAACAACATAAATAACCAGGAAATTTCTGTCTGAGGGACTGGGAGCAGCCGGGCAAAACGGTGTGGTAACCACGCACATGGGCGGGATCAATGTGTCCAGACAACTGACCAAACAAACCAGGATCAATGGCAGCTATCGACTGAATTATCAGAATGCGACGACCTTATCTAACCTGACGCGGCAAAATTTTCTGCCCGGAGGGATAGCCCTATACTATGAAAACAGCCAGAGCAGGAACACGACTGGCCTGCAAAATATCAATGCTGGGCTGGAGCACGAAGATTCTACCAACAGTATCAGGCTGAACACCTCGTTTTTTTACTCAGATGCGACTGCCAACGACCGGAGCAGTCGGCAGTCCTTCTCCATAACGGATACGCTGGTGAATGCTGGTGAGAGAGCCGCTGCAACGGGTAACAAAAACACGAGCGTTACTGCCGCCCTGTTTTATGGTCACCGTTTTGGGAAAACAGGCCGGTTATTTACCATAACGAATGATTTTTCTACTCTCCAGACAAATACGCTGGGCCGGTCATCATCGTCTACCCGATTTGATGATGGAGTTGAGGAGGCTATCCGGCAGCGAAATGAGCAGCGAGTGAATGATCTCAATTTTTCTGTACAGGTTGCCTACACCGAGCCAGTTGGTAAAAAGCAATACCTACAGGCCAACTACGTAATAACAAATCGGGCGTCTGCTTCAAACCTGGCCGTGTATGATATTATTAACGAAACCAGCTTGTTCAACACCGAACAAAGCAGTCAGTTCAAGTCGGATTTTTTGGTTCAGAGAGGAGGACTTACTTACCAGTTAACCCGTGATAAATATAACCTGGCCGTCAGTTCGCAACTGCAACAATCAACGCTCTCCCGCAGAAACGTGTCGGAAGGCGGTCTGGTGAGACGAAGTTTCCTGAATGTCTTACCTAACGTTAATTTGAATGTAACCCTGGACAAGGCCACGCGCATTAGCGTTGATTACAGCACGTTCATCAGGGAGCCAAGTGTTAACCAACTACAGCCTATCGTATTACGGTACGACCCGCTAAACCTGTTCGTTGGTAATCCTGGCCTTAGACCGGAATATTCGCAACGGATAAGGCTGAATGTCAATACCGTAACGGGTCAAAGTGGCGTGTTTTTGTCGGGTGCCGTTACATTAAATTACATCGCTAATCCCATAACGGCGGCTGTAACCATCGACGAAAGGCAGGTTAGGACTACACAATACGTCAATGTTGCCCAAAGCAGTAATGTTGGGGCTCTCCTTACCCTGGGGATTCCGATCAGGAAGTTCAACAGTCGGGTTAACCTGGAGCCTTATCTCAATCAGGGGCGAAGTTTCAATTTGCTGAATGGGATAACAAGTGCTATAAACCAGCGGGCAGTTGGTGGAGTTTTGAGCTATGCCTTCGCTTATGAAGAGTACATTGACCTGAGTCTGCGGGCCAATATAACTGCTGCCAGCTCCACGTATGAGTTAAACAACGCTCAGAATCAGCTTTTCGTGAACTCTACCTATACGGCCGAGGCTACGACGCATTTCCTGAATACCGTTGATTTTATCACTGAGTTTAGTTACCGTCGGTTTAAAAATGCTAAAACCAATCTTGATCGGGCTATCCCGATCTTAAACTTTTCTCTATCAAAATCGATGTTAAAAAATGATAGAGGAGTAGTAACGTTATCCGCATTAAATGTCCTGAACCGTAACGTTGGGATTAGCCAACTGGCTACGCTGAACTATGTGGATCAGGTAAACCGGAACACACTGGGGAATTTTTATATGCTCAGTTTCAGCTATAAAATCAGTAAGGAGCCATCGGAGTAGCGATTTTATGGGAAAACGTTTGATCCGCATGCCCGATTTGGCTTTTACTTTGTTGACGCTCGTGCTAGGATATGTGATACGTTGGGGTGGTTGGCCAAACCTGCCCTGATTTAAGTCCCGACTATGAACAGCACCCCTTAATACGCACAGTAGCCCGCGTAAAAACCTCAAGTGGGCGTTCTTAAAGAGCGATTTTATAGCGGCTTAGTGGTTTCTGTTACGCGCGCAAAATTTGTTCTCTATGATTAGACTGCTGAAAATTAGCTAATTATGTTGTTTTCTCGCCAGCTCCTGGTACCAAACAATAAAAGCCTTGCTATACATTGATAGCAAGGCTTTTATTGTTTGGTAAAGAACACTTTAGTTGAGTACTTTTTCAGTAGCCGTTTCCTTAGGCTGATTTACGTATTTTTTCAGGAAGTCTTTCTTGTTATCCCGGTACGAGGAAACCATCCCCATCTTGTACAAGCCCAGGATATAGAGCCAGGCAAAATCGAGCTGGAACGGAAGGAAACCGGCACGGGCGCTACTCGGGTAGAGGTGATGGTTATTGTGCCACTCACCCGAAAAAATACCGGGCCGTGTCTGGTTGATGGACAGGTTCCGACGGTCGAAATCAACGCCATCTACGTGTTTTTCCTCGCCTTTTCCGTGGCCGGTGTAGTTAAACAGACGAACCAGAACAAACCAGAACAGCGCACCGGTAAACAAGCCGCAGGCCAGGGCCGGGCCACCAATCAGATAAAACATGGTGAACCAGAACGACCAGTTCAGCAACCACAGACCAATGGTATAATAAGGCGAAGCAATAGAGCCCCAGGTTAAATACTGCTTGTAGCTATTGATCCAGATACCCGTGTGCTTCATGAAACTGGCCGCTTTCGCGTATTCTTCTTCCGTCAGATTTTTGGCGATGCTCTGGTGGTTTACATCCGATAACATGCAGTACATCAGGCCTCCGCTAGCATTGTAAGGATCGCCGGGCTGGTCGGATTTTGAGTGGTGTACGTGGTGCGATACTACGTAGATCTCTTCCGGGAACGTCTTCAAAACCAGGTTCTGGGTAATGAATCGCCAGATGGGGTGGCTGAAAGTGAAGGCTTTATGCGTGCTGTACCGGTGAAACCAGATGGTTGCATGGGTACTCATAATCATAATGCTATACAGGAAGGAAACCAGGAATAGCGGAATAGTAAAGTACTTGAAGAAAGCCAGCAGGAAGAAGGGAATCAGACAAACGGCCATTAACCAACTCACGCCGGAAATCCAGTTTTTCTTGTCTGCGAATATGTTGATTCGTGAAAAAGCTTCCTTGAAGAGTTGTCTGGTCGTGGGAATGATTAATTCACCTTTCTCATTGCTCCAGCCGTAAGACGGTTCTTGAAGCACATTGTCAATAAATGCCATATAAGAAAATTACGTATAGTATTTAAACGTAGATGTGTAAGTAACGGTATAAAAAGCATATTACCTAATTGTGATAGGCTTGATACCCTACTTATTTCACCGTGCCATCTTTACTATACTCTCTGTACAGGAATATGTTTTTTTACTGTTCCCGGTCACTCGAACTGAAACGCAATGTAGGTGCAGCTTCCCTTACTGGTGTTCTGAAGCGCATGCGGAACCTCGGATTCCAGGAAAATAAGGTCGCCGACCGTGGCCGGAAACAGCTTCCCGTCGATACTTTCCTGCGACGATTTATCGATCATGAGCAGAAATTCTGCGGCCCGGTGGGTGTGCGGTGGGTGGCTCCATAACCCTTCGTTGAGCGTCGTTACGTGCATCTCGAACCGTTTGGTCATGGCCGTCGGGCGGTCGAACATCCGGCGGACACCTCCCTTGTCGTGGGGTTGAAAAGGCACATCGTTCCAGTCGACCCAGAAAGAGCCCCCCGCTTTTTGTCCCCGTTCCAGATTGGTCGGTTCTTTGGACTGGTAGCGCATCACGTAATAGGTAACGGGCGTATCTTCTTTATTCGCAAAGCCATGCTCGTCGCCGGGTGCCATGAGGGCAACACTACCCGCGCCCAGCGTTTTTGTTTTACCCGCTATGGTTACGGTGAGTTTGCCTTCTTTTACAATGATGAGTTCCTCGTCGTCGTGTTTATGCGCCGGGTGCGGAGCCTGATGGGGCATAACCGTGGTGGCGTGAACCTTAAGGTGGCTAAAGTCACGCGTGCTTCCGTCCAGCAGTACCCGCTGCTCCGACGTCTCTTTTTTTACAACGGGTGTTTTGGCCCATACGTAGGTTCTGGACTCAACAGCCTGGGCTGATAACGGGTGCGCGGTCAGATAGAAGAGAGCGACGAGGGCGAAACGGAGAAGCATGATAGGCAGTATAGTGTGGTGCTATAAGGCAGGGCTCGTAATCAGTTACTGCCGGTCGGTTAAAAACAGGCAAGTATCGACGAAAAGCGCCATTGTATCAGTTGATAACCTTTCGGCTGAAAGACGGTTATTCTGGTTCATCATAAAGGCAATTGGTATGCACATATCGTGGCAAAAGAAAGCTGTTTTGTGGACAATAGCGGGCGTGGGTGCCTGGGCAGGGATAAAAGCGGGACTGGCTAAAAAACGAACCATTGATTTCCGGGGCAAGACGGTCGTTATTACGGGTGGATCGCGGGGCCTGGGCCTGGAGATAGCCCGGTTGTTGGCGCAGGAGGGGGCTAACCTGGCCCTGTGTGCCCGCGATGCCGACGAACTGGACCGCGCCCGACACGAGTTGCAGGCCTACGGCGTATCGGTCTATACCCAACCCTGTGACCTGACCGATAAAGCGCAGATTGACCAGTTCATAAGCCATGTTCAGAAAGCGTTCGGGCCCATTGACGTGCTCATCAACAATGCGGGCATTATTCTGGTAACGCCATACGCGAACGCGACGGAGGCTGATTTCAGGGAGTCGATGGAAACGAATTTCTGGGCCGCTTTTCATCTGGTTAATGCGGTACTCCCCCAAATGCGACTGCGGAAACAGGGCCGTATCGTGAATATTGCTTCTGTTGGCGGCAAGGTTGCCGTTCCCCACCTGTCGCCGTACTCAACCAGTAAATTTGCGCTGGTGGGCTATTCGGAGGGGTTACGGGCCGAACTGCTGGAGGATGGTATTTTTGTTACTACCATCTGCCCCGGCCTGATGCGCACGGGAAGTCCGCGCAACGCGCTCGTTAAAGGGCAGCATGAGAAGGAATATGCCGCGTTTAAAATCAGCGATTCGATTCCGCTGCTCACGATGAATTCCGCGAATGCCGCCCGGCAGGTTATCGAGGCCTGCCGTAACGGGCAGGCCGAGCGAGTGCTTTCGCTGCCCGCTAAGGTTGGGGTTGCTGTTCAGGGAGTTGCCCCTAACCTGCTGGCCGAAGTGGTGTCCATCGTAGCGCGTATGCTCCCCGCGCCGGGTGGTATCGGCGAAGGGAGACGCATGGGGAAAGATAGCGAATCGGCCCTGTCGGAGTCCGTCCTGACCACGCTTACGGATCAGGCAGCCGAACGGAACAACGAAAATCTGTGAGTGGTAACAAACAAACGGTTCGACTCCGCATATAAACGATACGATTCCGGCTCTCCCCATGATGGAGTTTACTGACCGGAATCGTATCGTTTATAAGTTGGTTGTGTAACAGGTATACTGCCTGGTCTGAAATCACTGCCTGTCATTCATCCTGAATGGTCACGTCGTGTTTTTTAGCCGCTTTTTTAATTCGTTCTTTAATTACCCCTACCTCATCGGCATCATACTTGGCTGCGTTATCCGTGTGATTGATGTAATTCCACGCAGCCCGTACGTGTTCGGGCGTGTCAATCGGATACTTTTTGTTAGTACGGTCCGCATAGTCAACGTCGCCGTACTTGTGTTCACCTTCGGCCGGGTTGACATCATCGCGCCGGTCTATTTTAGGGTCGTTTGCCATGATCGTTAAGCGTTTGATTTGACATGGCTAACTATAATCAGGATTTGACTGTTTACGGATTGTACAACCTTATTCAAACAGCATGTCGTCGTTATTTTCCCCATTATCCATTCGGACCATTCAGCTTAAAAATCGCATTGTTGTTTCACCCATGTGTCAGTATTCCAGCGAAGATGGTTTCGCTACCGACTGGCACCTGGTGCACTTGGGGAGCCGGGCGGTAGGGGGAGCAGGCTTGATTTTTACCGAAGCTACGGCTGTTTCGGCCGAAGGGCGCATCAGTCCCGAAGACCTGGGTATCTGGAAAGACGACCATATAGAGGGCTTGCAGCGAATCACGCGGTTTATCCGGCAGCATGGTTCGGTAGCGGGCATTCAACTGGCGCATGCCGGTCGTAAAGCCAGCCATCGCCGACCCTGGGAGGGGGGTAATCTCATTTTGCCAACGGATGACCGGGGCTGGCAAACGGTGGGGCCGAGTGCCGTTTCGTTTCAGGGAACCGGTCCGGAACCAATGGCCTTAACCGCCGAAGGCATCGAAAAGGTGCTTGCCGATTTCCAGACGGCGGCACAGCGGGCCCTGACGGCGGGTTTTCAGGTCGTTGAGATTCATGCTGCGCATGGCTATTTGCTGCACGAGTTTCTGTCGCCACTTAGCAATCAGCGAACGGACGACTATGGTGGTTCCTTTACCAATCGTGTCCGGCTGTTGCTGGAGGTCATTGACCGTGTACAAACCGTATGGCCATCGGAACTACCGCTCTTTGTGCGTATATCGGCCACCGACTGGACGGACGGCGGCTGGACACTGGAGGATTCGGTAGCGCTGGCTGGTATTCTGAAAGATAAGGGTGTTGATGTGGTAGACTGCTCAACAGGCGGTAACGTGGCAACGGCTAAAATCCCGGTGAAACCCGGTTATCAGGTGCCCTTTGCCGAACGTATCAAGAAAGAAACGGGGATTATGACTGCCGCCGTGGGCCTGATTACATCCCCCGAACAGGCAAATGCCATTTTGACCAGCGGGCAGGCCGACCTGGTTCTGCTGGCTAGGGAGTTTCTGCGTGACCCTTACTTTCCGCTGCATGCGGCTCAGGCAACCGGTGCCGCTACGGCCTGGCCTGTTCAGTACGAACGGGCCAGACCCCGATGAATGACTGATCAGCCCGGCGGATTTTAAACATTTTCCCAACTGAGCGAGTAAGTACTATTGTTTGCACCATTCACTGTATGAACTGGTGTTTACCATCCGGTTGACTGACTGCCGGAAGATAACCATTCATCTATTAATCGATAACTACTATGCGTTGGTTAGGAGGCCGTGAAAGTGACAATATCGATGACCGCCGGGGTAGCAGTGGTGGGGGGATGCTGGTGGGCGGTGGCATCGGCACCGTAGTGGTAGCCATCATTGTGATGCTGCTGGGTGGCGACCCGTCAGAAATTCTTAATCAATCAGCCCCAACTCAGGCATCCTCGCAACAGGCTCCGGCCGGTCCGCAGGCCGATGATGATGCTGCCCTGTTTACGAGCCGGGTACTGGCCAGCACGGAAGACGTCTGGACCAAACTATTTACCCAGCAGGGTTCTCAGTACCCCAAACCAACGCTGGTGGTGTTCCGGGGGGCTACCTCGTCGGGTTGTGGTACCGCTCAGCAGGCCATGGGCCCTTTTTACTGCCCCCTCGACCAGAAAGTGTACATCGACCTGTCGTTTTATGACGAATTGGCCCGGCGCTTCAATGCCCCCGGCGATTTCGCCATGGCCTACGTCATAGCCCACGAAATTGGGCACCATGTGCAGAAGCAAATGGGGGTTATGGATAAGACAGACCAGCTACGCCAACAGATGAGCAAGCAGGAATACAACCGCGTATCGGTTCGGCTGGAACTTCAGGCCGATTTTTTTGCGGGGGTTTGGGCGCACCACGCGCAGGGACAGAGTATTGCTCTCAATGACAGCGACGTTGAGTCGGCTCTGACGGCGGCCAATGCCATTGGTGACGATAAAATTCAGGAACAAACGCAGGGCCGGGTTGTTCCCGATGCGTTTACGCACGGTACCTCCGCCCAGCGGGTTTACTGGTTCAAGAAGGGACTCCGCACCGGCGACCTTAGCCAGGGGGACACCTTCAATAGCCGCGAAGATTCCAATTTATAGTAAGCTGACTCAGGACATAAACAGAAAGAACGGAGCTGATGAGGCTCCGTTTTTGCGTTTCGGGCAGGTTGAAACCAGTTGCCGGATAGAGTAGTCGGTTGTGCTACCCGGCTTTTTTCTGCCAACATACCTGACACCTTGCCGTATGACCGTACCGGGTTTTTTTAAGATAATGCTCCAGGCGGCCGGTTATACCTTGGGTATGCTGTTGGTATGGATTGGTCTGGATATGTTTATGGGAGGAGGTTTCTGGGCGGGCATGCCGGTGAGCCGGTCGGCCCTAACGGTTGAGTACTGCGAGTTTAACCGGGTGACCCGGTTCTTCCACCAACCCATGAACACCTACTCGAACCTGGCTTACTTTTTCTGGGGCGTATTGATTTTAGGGATAGCCCGGCATGACTACCGGAACCGGGATAAATCAGGCCAGAACAGGCTTGAGAAATTCCCTCAGCTTTCGGCCCTGATGGGTAGCTGTTTCGTGTACTTAAGTATTGGCAGTGCCTTTTTTCACGCATCCCTGACCTACGCGGGGCAGCGCGTAGACATGAATGGAACGTATGGCATCATGATCTCGCTGGCGGGTATTGCGGTCTACCATGTTTTGTACAGGATAAGGCTCGTTGGCATACAGAAAATAGGTTGGGTGGTATGCCTGGTGGCCCTTATCGGGGCGTTTTACTGGCTGGCACTCCTGGTGTCCAGTTCGCTGTTGGTACCAGCACTGATTCTGTTGCTGAATGGGCTGATGGTTATCAATTATTTCCAATTCAGGAAAGAACGGTCCTTAGGCCTTATTGTCCTGAGCCTGGTGTTGGTTGTGGCCGCCATAAAAATACGGACGCTGGATGTGCAGAAGGTGAATTGTGATCCCCATTCGTTCATTCAGGGTCACGCCATCTGGCATTTTCTAACGGCATTGAGCAGTTTTTGCAGTTACGCGTTCTTTCGTTTCGGTGGTGCGTCAAGGCGGTTTTAGTCGGTTGACGATGCCTGGGATGCTTTCGTCGTTTTATACGGCGACAACCAGCCGTATTATCCATTAGGCTGGTTAGATTTCACTGATTTATCGCTTTTTAGCACAAGTCAGAGGATGGCACACGAAAAGAGTTTAGTTATGCTTTTTCTGAGAAACAGCTATATCGTCTGTCAACACTACGTTAAATTATACAATAACCCCTGACCTAAAATGCCATGAACACAACTAGACAAACCCAACCGGCTCCAGGTGATTATTACGGAACAGTGTATAAAGGCAGTCTTATTTTTCCAATCTTGGTGATAGTCATTCTTGCAACAGCTCTTTGGTGGTTTCTCAGGAAACGTAAATGACTTTCGTTAACATAATTGCTACTTATATAACAGCAAATTGTATGAGAAGTAAGATGAATTGGTTTCTCATAATCTCGGTATGTACAGCTTTTCAAAGCCTACAAGCCCAGACAGATGAAGAACCACCTTGCCGAGAAGCCAAACAGGTAAACATCGCTCCAGACGACAACAAAAGAAAAATTTTGGTTGACTTCATTCGCAGTTGTGAACAGAATTGGGGAAAGTATAATAAAGGCATCGTCCTACTTCGAGAGTACCACAATCAAGAAGGCAAACTCTGTTGGGTACTCTTGCCCAGTATAGATGATGAATATAAGGATAATCCACCTAATCGGTTTGCTGATTTTGAGGGAGATATTATCCTTATTTTCGACGCTGACTCGCGAGGCAACGTCAAGCCGACTTCAGAAGACAATAACGCCCTAAACCAGTGCTTAGAGCGAATTATTGGCGATCGTGTTTATACTCGACCCACGATTAAAACTCGTTGGACAAGTTATATGCCCCTACCTAATAAAAAAATAAAAATAGCTAGACGCCGGATATACGGTGGAAATGGTGGTAGTCTAATTATCGTGTTTAATGCTGATGGCAGTTACGAAAAACTCCACCCTGTTTAATGTTCATTATAGTCCTATTCTAAGGCAAGTCTTTTTGATATTAATTTCCCTTCCGATATTTCTCACATAACATAAAATCAGTTATAAAGCCTGTCTGGATAAAGTACAAATTACTAATAAGTTGCTTCGTTGTATTTTAGATAGGTTGACGGTTTCAAATGACGGGTTTTGTCCAATAGGCGAAGCAATGCCACTTGAGTTAGTCAGATTGGATAGCAGGCGGGTACCCATAAAACAGCAACACCTGCCGGTCGGGAACGGTATGTATGGAGAAGGTGCTTACTTTTGGGACTTACTAGAGTCCTCATCTATGCTTCGCTCACGCTTTTCTCTCGTTTTTACGTTCCTGTTTTTCCTCTCATTCATTAGTTCGGCCCAGCAATCGCCGAAAAAGATGTCCGGCAATCCGGTGTTTCCCGGTTGGTACGCTGACCCGGAAGGCGCAATTTTCGGCAAGCAATACTGGATCTATCCCACCTATTCCGCTCCCTATAATCAGCAGGTCTTTTTTGATGCGTTTTCCTCGCCCGATCTGGTCACCTGGACCAAACACAGCCGCATCCTGGACTCAACAGCCGTCAAATGGGCGAAACGGGCCATGTGGGCACCCGCCATCGTCGAAAAAGGGGGCCAGTACTTCCTGTTCTTCGGTGCGAATGATATTCACGACGACAAAAAAGAAACGGGTGGTATTGGTGTCGCCGTAGCCGATAACCCTGCCGGTCCATTCCGGGATTACCTGGGCAAGCCCCTGGTTGGTGAGATTCACAACGGTGCCCAGCCCATCGACCAGTTCGTATTCAAAGACAAAGACGGTCAATATTACCTGATTTATGGCGGCTGGGGCCACTGCAACATTGCCCGCCTAAAGGATGACTTTACCGGCTTTCTGCCTTTCCCCGATGGCACCACCTACCGGGAAATAACCCCGCAGCACTACGTAGAGGGTCCGATCATGTTCATTCGTAACGGAATCTATTATTTCATGTGGTCGGAAGGGGGCTGGACCGGGCCGGATTATTCGGTTGCCTACGCCACGGCTTCATCGCCGTTTCGGGCCCTTTGCGCGCGTGGGTAAAATTCTTCAGCAGGATCCGGCGGTGGCAACGGGGGCAGGGCATCACTCCGTTATTCAGGTTCCCGGGGCGCTGACAGACGAGTGGTACATCATCTACCACCGTCGCCCCCTCACCGAAACGGACGGTAACCACCGCGAAACCTGCATCGACCGGATGTATTTTGACGAAAAAGGAGCGATCATACCGGTTAAAATCACGGTTGACGGTGTAAAAGCCCATCCATTGCCGTAGCTGGCCAACAAAATGACTGGCCTGCCTGATGCTGTTACCCACAGACGGGCCCGCTGGCTGGATCGTGAAGGGTTTACTGCGCTGGCCTGTGACCGGTAATGAGGCTGATTTTCTGCGGTTGTTTACCCGAAAAGGAATCGGTGGGATTGTACAGTAAGGGAGTTGCCCCGTACGGATTGAATCGGGGTGCTGATTCATCATAGTAAAAAATTGTACCTTGCAGCATCTAATCCCCTGCACTCCATCTGAACTACCTTTGATATAAGTTTTTCTGATTATAGTTTAAAACCTTGATTTTATGAGCGAAGTAAGCACTCGTTTTGCGCCAGGCGTTGTAACCGGCGAAGGTGTTACCGAATTATTCCGTCACGCCAACGAAAATGATTATGCCCTGCCTGCCGTCAATGTTGTCGGTACGGATTCGGTCAATGCCGTACTGGAAACGGCCAAAGCGGTTAACTCACCGGTTATCATTCAGTTTTCTAACGGTGGCGGTATTTTCTACGCGGGCAAGAGTCTGCCTAACAATAACCAGCAGGCGGCCATTGCCGGTTCTGTTTCGGGCGCGTTGCACGTGCATCACGTAGCTGAACTGTATGGTGTTCCGGTTATTCTGCACACCGATCACTGCGCCAAGAAACTCCTGCCCTGGATTGATGGGTTGCTGGACTGCTGGTGAAAAACATTTCGATCAAACGGGTAAGCCACTGTACTCATCGCACATGCTCGACCTATCGGAAGAGCCGCTCGAAGAGAACATCGAAATCTGCGCGAAATACTTCGAGCGGATGGCCAAAATAGGCATGACGCTCGAAATTGAACTGGGCGTAACCGGTGGCGAAGAAGATGGCGTCGATAATACCGACGTTGACGATTCCAAACTGTATACCCAGCCGTCAGAAGTCGCTTATGCGTACGAGGAGCTGAGCAAAATATCGCCCAACTTCACCATTGCGGCCGCCTTTGGTAACGTACACGGCGTGTATAAGCCGGGCAACGTGAAACTGTCGCCCATCATTCTGGACAATTCGCAGAAACACATTCAGGAGAAATACGCTACGGGGCCATTACCCGTAAACTTCGTATTCCACGGCGGTTCGGGTTCCAGCCGCGAGGAAATTCGGGAAGCTATTCAATACGGTGCCATAAAAATGAACCTGGACACCGACATGCAGTGGGCCATGTGGGAAGGCATCCTGAAATACTACAAGTCGAAGGAAGGCTATCTGCAAACCCAGTTGGGTAGCCCCGACGGCGATGATTCGCCAAACAAAAAATACTACGATCCCCGCGTGTGGTTACGTAAGGGTGAAGAGAGTATGGTGCAACGCCTGAAAATTGCGTTCGAAGATTTGAATTGCATCAACCGGCTGGCGTAATGCCTTCCAGTTCATCCTATACGAGAGTGCCGGGTTCCAGAACCCGGCACTTTTTTGTTGCCGGGGCATCGAGATGGCTGTGAGGACGGGTTTGGTAAACCGACGCTTTTTTTGCGGCTCTGAATGGGCCAAACAACCAAAAACCTCGATTAATGCGTAACTTTTAGGAGTAAAGCACCACCATATGATCTATCCGGGAAAAAAAATGACTTTAGCAGAAATCTACGCCTGCAGGAAGTAAAACAGGCGATGAAACTGATTTAATCCGGTATACAGGCTTACTCATGAATTTAATCCGTGCTGCGTTACGTAAACCCATTACCATTCTGGTACTGGTGGCCAGTTTATTTTTTTTCGGTATCAACGCTGTTCGTACCATCAAGATCGACATTTTCCCGAACCTTAACCTACCGGTTATTTATATCTCGCAACCCTTTGGTGGCTACACGCCCAACCAGATGGAGTCGTTTTTTGGCAAGCAGTACGTCAACCTGCTGCTGTATGTATCGGGCGTAAAGAGCATTGAGACCAAAAATATTCAGAGTTTAACGCTCATCAAGTTATCCTTTTACGAAGGCACCAACATGGCGCAGGCGGCTGCCGAAGTGGCTACCTACTCCAACCGGGCGCTGGCCCTGTTTCCGCCCGGCTCGCAACCGCCGTTTATTCTCCGCTTCGATGCGTCTACCCTGCCCGTGGGGCAGCTGGTACTAAGCAGCCCCAAACGGACCAATAATGAATTACAGGATTTGGCCAACGTGTATGTCCGGTCGGGCTTTACGGCCATTCCCGGTCTGGTGGCCCCCGCGCCTTTTGGGGGTAACTCCCGAACCATCGTTATCAAAGCCGACCCCGCCTTGATGCGGTCGCATAACCTCACCCCCGACCAGTTGGTGGCGGCCCTGCGCATCAACAACCAGGCAACCCCGGCAGGAAACGTGCGCGTGGGCGACCTGAACTACTTTACCCCGGCCAACACGACCATTCGAAATATTGAGGATTTCGGTAACATTCCCCTCTATACCGGAACGGTACAGAACCTGACGCTGAAAGACGTGGCAACCATTACGGACGGGGCCGACATTACCCAGGGTTACGTACTGGTCAACGGCAAACGCTCGGTGTACATGCCCATCACCAAATCGGCCGATGCCAGCACCTGGGAGGTGGTGCAGAAATCTGAAAGCGGCCCTGCCCCGTTTCCAGTCGCTGTTGCCCGACGATGTGAAACTGACCTACACCTTCGACCAGTCCGTATACGTAATCAATTCTGTGGAGAGCCTGATGGTGGAAGGCGGGATTGGGGCTATTCTGACGGGGCTGATGGTACTGCTGTTTCTGGGCGATGCCCGGGGGGCACTCATCGTGATTATCACCATCCCTACCTGTATTATTTCCGGCGTGTTGTTTCTGTCCTTATTTGGCCAGACCATCAACATCATGACCCTGAGCGGGCTGGCCCTGGCGATTGGGATTCTGGTGGATGAAAGCACGGTGACCATCGAGAATATTCACCAGCACATGGACATGGGGAAACCCAAAGCGCTGGCGATCTGGGATGCCTGTAAGGAAATCGCGTTCTCCAAACTGCTGATCCTGTTCTGTATTCTGGCCGTTTTTGCCCCCGCTTTCACCATGACGGGCATTCCCGGTGCGTTGTTTCTGCCATTTGCCCTGGCCATTTCTTTCTCCATGATTACGTCTTACGTGATGGCGCAAACACTGGTGCCGGTGCTGGCCAACTGGATGATGAAAGAAAATACGCACATCAGCAAAAGCCGGGTTCGCCAGTATGCCCGGCTCCTCAGAAAAAAGCTCGGACGCAATGGGCGGGCCAGTCAGAACGGAAACGGGCGCAGTGAGCACGATAGGCTGCTGGACGAAAAGCAGGAACTGGCGCACCGTATCGATCTCGATACACGGGAAAAGTCAGTTTTTTTGAGCGGATACGGGCGCGGTTTGTGCGGTTCATTGGTCGAACATTACCGTACCGTAAACCCATTGTGCTGGTGTATATCATTGGTTCGCTGGGAATGGCCGCACTGTTGATTTCCATCATTGGTCGCGATGTGTTGCCCAAAGGAGATGCGGGACAGTTTCAGGTACGAATCCGGAATCCTGACGGTACCCGGCTGGAAAAGACGGAAATGAGCATGCTGAAATCGCTCGATGTGCTGTATGGACTGGTCGGTAAAGAAAACGTGGATATTAGTTCGGCGATGGTGGGTATGCACGGTGCCCAGTTTTCTACCAGCCCTATTTATCTGTTCATGGCCGGGCCGCAGGAGGCCGTTTTGCAGGTTAGTCTGCATGAGGACTACGACGCCGATATGGACGGGTTGAAAGACCAGTTTCGGGAACGGATGAAAAAGGCCCTGCCCGATGTGAAACTCTCATTCGAGCCGATTGAACTGACCGATAAGATTCTGAGTCAGGGGTCACCAACACCCATTGAGGTGAAAGTGTCGAGCAAGAACAAGAAAGAAAACGAAGAGTACGCCAACAAAGTAATCGCCAAACTGAATCAGATTGCGTACCTGCGGGATGTCCAGATAGGGCAGGCAACGCGTTACCCTACCATCGACGTTACCATCGACCGGGCGCGGGCGGCCCAGTTGGGGACGGATATTTCGGCCATTTCCCGCTCCCTGATTGCCTCTACGTCCTCCTCGCGCTACACCGATAAAAGCGTCTGGATTGACCCTAAATCCACGCAGTCGTACAGCGTTCAGGTTCAGGTGCCGGAAAATCAGATGGCCAGCATAAACGACATTGGTGAGATACCCATTTTGCCCAATAGAACCGCCCGGTACTGAGCGATGTGGCCACCCTGCAAAAAGGCACGACCTACGGAGAAAATGATAACCTGGGGGCCATTCCGGTACTGTCCGTAACGGCCAACCTGAACGATATGGATCTGGGAACCGCTACGACCGATGTGCAGGCCGCCATCAACTCGCTGGGCGAATTGCCGCGCGGCATGACGGTCAATTTGCAGGGGCTGAGCGTGGTGCTGACCGAAACCCTCGACAGTCTGCAAAACGGGTTGATCGTGGCCATTGTCGTTATCTTTCTGATGCTGGCCGCCAATTTCCAGTCGTTCAAAGTTTCACTGGTTGTTTTGTGTACCGTTCCCGCCGTGCTGCTTGGTTCGCTGTCTCTGTTGATGCTTACCGGCTCGACCCTGAATCTGCAATCGTACATGGGCATGATTATGTCGGTGGGGGTATCGATCTCAAACGCGGTGTTGATGGTGACCAACGCCGAAGAACTCCGGATGCGAAACGGTAATGCGCTGCAATCGGCGCAGGAAGCCGCTTCTATCCGTATCCGGCCCATTCTGATGACCAGCGTGGCCATGGTGGTGGGCATGATTCCAATGGCCTCGGGCCTGGGCGAAGGTGGCTCGCAGGCGGCACCGCTGGGCCGGGCCGTTATTGGCGGGTTGATTTCTTCCACCTTTGCAGCCCTGTTTATTCTGCCGCTGGTTTTTGCCTGGGTGCAGGGTAACACCTCCACCGAATCGGCTTCGCTCGACCCTGAAGATAAGAACAGTAAACATTATATTCCCTCTCTGTATGAATCGGCCAATTAACCGTTCACTCTATACTGTACTGGCCATTTCCGGTAGTCTGTTTGTAGCCAGCTCACTGGTTGGCTGTCAGGAAACGGAGGGCAAAAAGGATGTTTCCAAAACGAACGCTTCTAAAACGGAAACGGCTGCCGAGGCCCCCGCTGCGGTGGACGTATTTGCGCTCAAACGGGGGCAACTGTATTCCTCGCTTCAGATACCGGGCGAGTTGATGGCTTTCCGGGACGTAGACATTTATGCCAAAGTGAGCGGGTTCATCAAAGCCATGTACGTTGACGTTGGTTCGGAGGTTAGGCAGGGCCAGTTGCTCGCGCTGGCCGAAGCCCCCGAATTAAGCTCCCAGTTATCCTCCGCCGACTCGAAACTGAAAGCCCAGGAAGCCCTCTCCATCGCCAGTAAAGCCAATTACGAACGGATACTGGAAGCCAGTAAGTTTTCCGGTGCCGTATCCAAAAACGATGTTGACCAGGCACTGGCGAAACGCAATGCCGATAACGCCCAGCTGGAAGCGGCCAAATCCGCCTACCGCGAAGTCGGTGACCTGAAGCGCTACCTGCAAATTCGTGCCCCGTTCAGTGGTATTATCAGTGCCCGCAATGCCAGTACGGGGGCGTACATCGGGCCATCGGGTAAAGGGTCGGAGTTTCCGTTGTTTGTACTGACCGAACAGAAAAAGCTGCGGCTGGTCATCTCGATTCCAGAAGCCTACACCGGTTATGTTGATCAGAACGACCCGATCAGTTTTAACGTCAAGGCATTTCCGGATAAGAAATTCACCGGGCAAGTAAAACGGCAGTCGGGTACACTGGACAAACGGCTGCGGTCGGAGCGGGTAGAGGTAGATGTGCTCAACGAGGATAAAAAACTGCTGCCCGGCATGATTGCCGAAGTGACGGTGCCACTGCCCACCAAAAACAGCACCCTGATTGTACCGGCATCGGCCATTGTCAGTGCATCCACCGGCGTTTTCGTTATTCGGGTACGCAACCACAAGGCGGAGTGGGTACCCGTTAAAAGAGGCCTCGAAGCGGACGACAAAGTCGAGATATTTGGTTCCCTGGCCGAAGGTGATTCGCTGGTTACTACCGCCACCGAAGAAATTCGTGACGGTTCGCCGATTGCGATGGTTCTCCGGTGAAGTAATCAAATCGGTTCCTCGCTCTTTATTCGAAACAGCGCCCCTTCCACCAAATTGTCGATCCGAATCTGGCAGGCCAGCCGACTGTCGGATTCGGCATCGGGTAAGGTGTCCAGCATATCTAATTCGGCATCCTGCGGCGGCTGGCAGCGCATCGAGTCCGTCGAGTACCTGTACGTGGCAGGTCGCGCAGAGAGCCATGCCCCCGCAGGTCGCCAGGATGGTGTATTCCGACGCTTTCAGTACTTCCATCAGGCTCAGGTTGATGCCTTCCGGTATTTCTATCGGCTGTTGTTCGCCGTTACGGTCTTCAATGGTAAATGCAATCATAGTGCAGTCAGTTGATTAGTTGACTAAGGTAATTGGTTGGACTGGCTACTCATGCCTGACCAACTAACTCACTAACTCGCCTAATCAACTACGTTAAAAAGTAGGCACTCCGTTGACGGTTGTGTATTTGAAACTCAGTTTCTGATTGGGATGAACGTAGCGAAAGGCGCTTTGGCACATGAGCGCGGCTTCGTGAAAGCCACACAGAATAGTTTCAGTTTGCCGGGATACGTATTAATATCGCCGATGGCGTAAATCCGTTCGACGTTGGTTGAGTAATCGGTCGTGTCAACCTGAATGGCCGATTTGTCGATGGTGAGGCCCCAATCGGCAATGGGTCCGAGTTTTGGTGTCAGGCCAAAGAGCGGAATCAGGTGATCGGCCGCAAGGATCGTTACGGTTTTGTCTTTCGCCGTAATGCTGACTTCCTTCAAATGACCGTTGCCGTTGATGCTGGTAATGTTCGATTGCAGCACCAGATTGACGCGGCCCTGGCTCGGCCAGATTGAAGACTTTCTCCGCCGAATCGGGAGCACCCCGGAACGTATCGCTCCGGTGAACCAGGGTTACCTCACTGGCAATGTCGGCCAGGAAAATCGTCCAGTCGAGGGCGGAGTCGCCACCACCCGCCAGCACCACCCGGCGGTCGCGCAATTGCTCGGGATTCTTCACCATGTAGGCAACGCCTTTGCCCTTCAAACCGTTCCAGGTTCTCAATTTCGGGCTTGCGGGGTTCAAAACACCCCAGTCCACCGGCAATGACTACCACCTGACAATGTACCGACGTTCCGTCATTGGTCGTAACAATATATGAGCCATCGTCTGCTTGTCGAGCCATTCGACCCGCTCGCCCAGCGTGAAACCGGGATTGAACGGGGCAATTTGCTCCATCAGGTTATCGACCAGCGCCTGCGCATTGATGGCCGGATAACCGGGAATATCATAAATCGGTTTCTGCGGATAGATTTCCGAAAGTTGCCCGCCCACCTGGGGCAGCGCGTCAATCAGATGGCACCGCATTTTCAATAAACCGGCTTCAAAAACGGCGAACAGGCCCACCGGACCCGCGCCAATTATGCACATATCTGTCGTTATCATTCGATTGGACGATAGCCCTGCTTTAGTCGATAGCCCATCAGGTTTCCTCGTTGTAGTACGCCGTAAATGTAGCGGCCTGCCCACCATCGAAGGTTATCACAAATCTGAATGAGGGATAAGCAGATGGAATGCGTCGTGACCAGGGAATGAACTTAGCATTTCTTCTATCGGTTAATTAAGCCAACTCCGTTTTTCCTGGTTTGCCATGCGTTGTACCCTTCTGTGTTGGGTGTTGCTCTTACGTTGGTAGTAGGATTAGGCCCGATTTTTTTGCTTTTTAACCCCAGGGTAGCTTTATCCCCTCAACCTATTCTTCATGTTGTTTACTAATAAACCTATCACGCTTACCCACTATCTGTTCCTTCCGTTCATTGCTTTGCTGGTTGTATTGAGTGCCATTTCCGTACCGGCACAGCTATTTACGACGGGTACCAACGATACGACCAAAGCAACACTGGTACCGCAACGTCCGGTCGATTCGCTGGGTCGACGAACGCCACGCGGTACGGTGCTCGGGTTCATTAAGGCGGTGGAGCAGGAAGATTATGTGCTGGCCGCCCAGTACCTGAACCTGGTTGGAATAACCAAAAAGATGCCCGCTCAATCAGGCGCTGGCCTGGCACGAGCGTTGCAAAAAGTGCTCGACCAGCGGAGTACTATCATTCCCCGAACGCTCATCAGCAACGACACCACCGGTAGCACCAAGGATAAATCAGGCCCTGATCTGGATCTGATAGGAACGGCCGAAGTCAACGGTGAGAAGGTCGATATTCTGCTCGAAAAAATAGAAGACCCTACCGATGGCCCTATCTGGCTTTTTTCTTCAGAAACCGTGCAGCGGATGCCCGCCCTGAGCGAAAAACTCGATGGTTTTACGATCGGAACAGATACTTCCTGATTTTCTGATCGATAATAAGTGGAGCGGGGTACCCATAGGCCACTGGTTGGCCATGTTTGTGGTGGTCGTATTGGCTTATCTGCTGGCGGGGCTCATGGCTACGCTGCTGGTCGGTCTGTTGCGGATTTTCTGGAAAAAAGCGAAAGAGCCACAGGTAGCAGAGGTTGTTCAGGCGTTTGTGCTACCCATTCGGATTTATCTCGCCGTGTGGCTATTTGTATTTGCCAGTGAGAATATCGGCGTATCCATCATCATCCGCCATAAATTCAGCGATGTTACGGTCGTAGTGGGCTTAGTGGCTTTTCTGTTACTGCTGTGGCAACTCATCGATGTGGTGTCGCAGTACGCCCGGCGGTGGCTGCTTGAGACCGGGCAGCCGGGCCGGCTCTCCGCCGTACTTTTTGTCAGGCGGGGTATCAAACTCGTTCTGATTGCGTTTGGTATCATTTCGGTACTCAACGTGTTGGGCTGGGACGTAACCACCGGGCTGGCCGCTATGGGCATTGGCGGTATTGCGCTGGCATTGGGTGCGCAGAAAACGATCGAAAACTTTGTGGGTAGCATCACCATCATTGCCGACCAGCCCCTGCGGGTGGGCGACCTTTGCAAGGTGGATGATACCATTGGTACGGTGGAACAGATTGGTATGCGCTCGACCCGTTTCCGCACCGCTAACCGAACGATTGTGATTGTGCCCAACGGGCAGTTGGCAGCGCTGAAAATCGAGAACTTCGCCTTCCGCGACCGGCTACTCTTCAACCCCACGCTCCAGCTACGGTACGAAACAACACCCGACCAAATTCGGTATTTGCTGGCCGAACTCCGGTCGGTGCTGCGCAATCACCCGAAGGTAAATCCCGATCCGGCGCGGGTTCGCTTTGTGGCCCTGGGTGAAAACTCACTGGACCTGGCCGTTTTTGCGTACATCAACACGAGCGATTTCAACGAATTCCTCGCGATACAGGAAGACCTGATGCTGCAAATGATTGACGTAGTAGAGGGCAGCGGGACCGGCTTTGCCTTCCCGTCTCAAACGCTCTATATGGGAAAAGATAAGACGATGTCGGAAGAGAAAACCCGCGAAGCCGAGCGGAAAGTGCGCGAATGGCGGGAAAATGATGAGTTACCGGGTCGGGCGTAAGCCCCGACGTCTGCCCGTGTCACTAAAGTTGCCCTGCGCCAATTTCATCTTCTGCCTGTAATTGACGAGCTTACCACACCAACGATCGTTTCTGTCTGGAAACGTCCGTTAGTCCGTCAACCTGAAGCAAAAAACCATGTCACGTCGCACGCACGTTCACCACAGGGCAGTAGGCCGGTTGGTTACTTTCTTATGGCTTGTCCTGCCCATTCTACTACTGAATACCGGAGCAACATTCGGTCAGGCACCACCCGATGCCGACATCTTTCTCGTTGATCTGACCTATAAAAATCAGGCCATTCAAGTTGGCAAGCCAATCAACATTACCCAGCGAAAAGGGTACGATAATCAGCCTTCCTTCACGCCCGATGGTAAAAGCATTCTGTACACCTCCATGCGGGAAGACGGGCAGACCGACATTTACCGCTTCGACCTTCTGTCAGCCGCGACGACACCGCTAACCCAAACGCCCGAAGGCGAATACTCGCCCACCGTTACGCCCGATACGGCCTATTTTTCGGTGATTCGGGTGGAGAGCGACAAAACGCAGCGTCTGTGGAAATTTCCGATGTCGGGGGTTGGTGCGCCTGTGGTGGTACTGGAAAACGTGAAGCCGGTGGGGTACCACTGCTGGCTCACTCCCGACTCGCTGGCCCTGTTCATACTGGGAAACCCGAACTCACTCCAACTGGCCCGCGTCAGTACGGGCGACACCGCCCGGATGTGGGAGCGTATTGGCCGTTCGCTCCATAAAATCCCGGGCAAAAAGGCACTGAGCTTCGTGCATAAACGCACCCCTGCTGACTGGGCGATTAAACAGCTCGATCTGCAAACGAATCGGATCACCGTTATTGCCCCCACGCTGCCGGGTAGTGAAGATTTCGTCTGGACGCCCGATGGGTTATTACTAATGGCACAGGGGTCAGGTTTGTACGTATTCAACCCCAAAACCGACCTCCGCTGGACGCAACTGGCCGACTTCAGTTCGGCTGGTATCAAACAGATAACCCGGTTGGCTATCGACCCGGACAGGTAAAAAACTAGCGTTGGTTGGGCAGTGAGTTAGCTGGATACTGGCGTTCATTTATGCCAAGGGTTACCAACTGGCTCTGGGTCGAAGACAATACCGGTATCGGCAATCATCTGGGAGGAGTTATCCAGTGTTGTAAGTATCCGTCCATTTCCATGAATTTTTAAGGTTGTTGACCCTCGAAGCCGGGCCCCCAGGTGATGTCATTAGTGGCATCGGGGAAGCCGTGGGAAAGAAATCCGGGTTTTTGGGTAGAGGGCTAAATCGGTCATTAACCTCATTGATGAAGTTGGTGGTGGCACTACGCATTCGCGTAGATGATAACTACATAGAAATAATGTTTTGTAACTGTATGTATGTTATAGTAACATATGGAGATAATATTTTTGTATATTGTATACTAAAAGATACGATTAATAAATAATGAAGTAAAATATGATTTGAAAGTGTGACTATATAGCTTTCTATAGGTATAGTTGTGAAGGAAAAAGTACGAAAACAGTAGAATAATTAAACTTTAACTTAATAAACTCTGGGAAATGGCTACTAACTTATCAACTCATCTCCGGAAGACGCTGGTCTTCTCCATGGCTCTATTGTCAATAGGAGCATATGCACAAACGAACTATGTGGCTAATACCCTAACTCGTTCGTACCATCTAATCAGAATACATTGGTTGGGCCGTCAGCAGGAAATGGCAATATAATGACAGGTGGTGCTAATACATACCTAGGATTGGAGCAGGTACAGTAAGTACTACAGGACAGTTCAATACTTTTTGGGCTACCAAACGGGTTTCTCTAATACAACTGGTGGCTACAACGTCTTCTTAGGCAACCAGACAGGGTATTTTAACACCACTGGTGGTAGTAATCTTTTTATGGGTTCCTACGCTGGTCAGAACAATACAGCTGGCAGTTACAACCTGCTCATAGGTAATTCCTCTGGGCAAAACACTAGTACAGGAGATGGGAATACATTTATTGGCGATGGTTCAGGGTATGGTAATACAGGTGGTTCCCAAAACACTTATATTGGCCGGTACGCGGGCTTTACTGGTAACGGTACGGGAAGTAATAACACGTTCATCGGTTTTGGCTCCGGAGTAACTTCTGCGGCTTTATCCCTTAACAATTCAATCGCTATAGGAGCCAATGCACTAGTTGGGCAAAGTAACGCTGTTGTTCTAGGTGGAACAGGTGTTAATTCAGTTAGTGTAGGCATTGGCAATTCAGCTCCGCAAAACAAGTTAGAGATAACTACAGGGGTTGCTAACTCTTCAGGCTTGCGATTCACTAACTTAACTAATGCATCGAATTCTGTAGTTAGTTTAGCTGTCACGTTGGCTAACCCAATTGTCAAGGTATTAACGGTGAATTCTAGTGGTGATGTAGTACTGGCGGGACTTTCGGTTAACCTAGCCGCGCTCAATGGCCGACAAGGGAGCTGATTCATGGCAAACGCAGGGTAACTACCTCCAAAACACAAGCCAGGAGGGTGTTATTATCGGTAGTGGTGTTACTAAGACCCCTTCAGACTATAACCTGTTCGTTAGCAAAGGTATCCTGACAGAAAGAGTAAAAGTGGCAATAAAAAATACGAGCGAGTGGGCTGACTACGTATTTAACGATACATTATAAATTACGTCAGATCTAAGCGAAGTAGAAAAGCTATATCAAGCAAAACAAACATTTACCGGGGGTTCCATCGGCAGAGGAGGTATCTCAGCAGGGTATTGATGTTGGTAAAATGGATGCCAAACTGTTAGAGAAAATCGAGGAACTGACTCTATACATGATTGAACTCAAGAAAGAGAATCAGGAAATGAAAAAGGTAATAAATGAACTCGTTCAAGATAAAAACAAGTAGCTATGAAAAAATTAATCGCTTTCGTCTTTTTGTGGGTCTCAAGCTCTCATGGCATTAGCCCAGAAGGGAAGAACCAACTCGCTTGCTGGCGGCTACGTATTACCCGCAAGGCATTGGAACAGGCTGCAGCAGTCACTTGATAGCTGGTAACGTTGTCTGCTGATAATCAAAAAGTTGAATACCGGGCCGGGAAATCGGTAGTACTCACACCTGGTTTTGAGGCCAGGGCAGGTTCGGTATTTGCCGCTCATACTGACTACATCGGAGTAAATATGGGCGAGGGGGTCATCAGAACACTTATTGCTGACAACCTATCCAAATCCGTTTGTGGAAAGGACAACGATTACATACCAATTAGCAAATACTGCTCTTACCAATGTATTCGTAAGTAACGCAGACGGAAAAATAGTAGGTCGGTTAGTTAACAATGAAATTCAACAGGCTGGCCGGCACGAAGTAGAGTGGCGGGCTGAGCAACTACCAGTTGGTTCTTACATCTGTACGCTGGAAGCGGGTAAGCAGCACATATCCAGCCGGTTGATCATAAAATAGTTGTACTGAGCTGTATGGTAAACCCTTATTATTGAGTAAAACAGTGCGAAGAATCTAACGCGAACTGCATCTGTATTGCTCAATAATAAGGGTTTACAACTTTCTCATCTACCTGTCCTCCCCGGCTTTTACCTCTGGTTTATCAACCTTTCCAGTCGTGGTCGGATTGGTAGGGGTTTCCAGGTGATTCCAGTTGATCAGGATATTCCAGACCAGCGGGGCATCGTGGTGATTCAGGTAGCGGTGCAAGGGGTCGAAGGTGAAGGCAATGACCCGCCCCGCCCCAACCGGCACGTTGAAGATGCCCCCATGCCCAATAATGGTCTGCTCATTGCGCACCATGCCCGATAGCACATATGGGTCTTCCTTTTTGGGTATGGCCGGTTTGGCCGCTTCCTTTTCCGGTTTTTTGTCGGGCATGCCCAGAATGGCTCCTTTGTAGGGTTCTTCGTCCTTGAGGGGTTTGGTGCCGTATTGCAGCAGCATCATGTCGCGGTTGTACAGTTTGGTTTGCAGCAGGGGCGCAATACCCCGGAATATGGGAAATGTTTCGGGGAAGCCGTACATGATGGGGTTATTGGGCTGGCGGTTTTTTACCTGCACAATGGAACCGGGATGAAACAGGGTTGGGGCGCTGACGGGCTCCAGGTCGCGGAGCGATACCCGTTTCGGCAATCATCAGCGAGGAGTTATCCAGGGTTATCGAGTACCCCACCTGCTTCCACGAATTTTTTCAGGTTGTCGACTCCCTCAAAACCGGGTCCTCCGGTGATATCGCTGGTGGCATCGGGGAAACCGTGGGAGGGGAACTCGGGGGTTTTGGTGTAGGGGAGGGGGCCGTAGCGGGCATCTACCTCGTGGATAAAGTTGGTGGCGGAACCGCGCATCCGGGGAATCAGAATCACGTCGAATTTTTTCCGCAAGTCGCCCGCTTTCAGGTGGTCTTTATTGATGGAGGTGTAGGGAATGCCGCGTTGCTCAAATGTGTAGCGCGCCCAGCCTTCGTCCTGGGTGTTGAACCAACTGTGGTAAATGGCGACGCGGGGCAGGCTGACATCGTGTTGTTGCAGGGGTGCCCCTATGCCGGCAGGACTGGCTTTTGTGGCCAGCAAATCGAGTCCAAACTGCGTGGTTAACGTCTTCGACTGACTGGCCGTCAACCCGGTAAATACCACCGCACCGGCCGCCAGTGTGTCTTTCAGTCCCGCAAAGGCAGCCTTCGTATCCAACACCACGGCTTTGGCCTGTTTCCCCTGCGATTTCATCCACAGCAGCGCGGGTAACAAATTGGTTTGTCCCTTGTAATTCAGCACGTATTGTGTACCGTCGCCGTCCACGGTGCCCGCATACTTCACCTCATCGCCTATAAGTTTGAGGTCGCTGGTGGCATAGGTGAGGCTGTCTTCGGCTTTTACGTCAACGCCATACAGGTAGCCCAATGTCCAGGCAATGTCGTCGTAGGGCGGAAACTTGGCTTCTTTTGGGTAGTTCTGCTTCGTGAGTAACGTTACGGCCAGATTCCGGTACGGCTGATTCAGCAATACCACATAGTCGCCCTGATTTTTACCCGATTCGGCTTTGTGCACTTCGATGGCCTGTGCCCGTAACTGATTGACGAGGTAAGCCGCCATGGCCGGGTCGCGCTGATTTTTAGGGATAATAAAGGCTTTTGGTTTTTCATCCGTGCCTTTTTTAATGTTGTTCAGCCCTTTCTGGTAAAAATTCTTCAGCAGCATCCGGCTGTTCGTCGCTGCGTACGACAGGGAGGCCAGTACCCCCGCCTGCATGTAGTTGATGCCGTTCCGGTACGACCAGTACACTTTCTGGGTGGCCGGGTCGGGCCGGTACCACTCCTTCGAGGTGACGGCGTCGCCCGCGTATTTCTGCTCCGACAGGTCGCGCAGGTAGGTGTTGGCACCCGCATTGCCGAAGGTTTCGTAAAAACGGCCCACGGCATTGTGGTTGATGGCAATCCAGAGGGCATAGCCGGGGTACCAGCCATCGTAGAACGCCCACGTAAAAACGCCCGGCATTCCCTGGGCTGCCAGCGCCGTCATGTCGTGGTTCGCCATCGTTTGCCACTCGCCAATGGTGATAGGGTCGATGGTTTCGTTGTAGGGGCCGGTGCCGGTCGAGATGTAAAGCAGGGGAACGGATTCGTGCAGGTCGAGGCTGGCCGTTGGGTGCCACTCGTAAAAGATTTTGTACATGGCTTTGGTCAGCGCCTGCGATACCTGCAACCCGTCGCGGTTGTTATCATGGTAGATGTACTTTCCCCAGTAAGGTGGCGATTTAGGAAAACCATCGTCAAATTCTTTGCGAAATTTGGTGTACCGATGGTACCAGTCCACCTGCTTATCCCAGCCATCGGGTTCCGATACGGGGTTGATGAGTACGATAATGTTGTCCCGAATTGTCCTGATATCGGCCGACTGGCTGGTGACCAACCGGTAGGCCAGTTCCATCAGCATCTCCGGCGATCCCATTTCGGGTGAGTGCAGTCCCCCGTTCAGGTAGTACACCAGTTTGGTGTCCCCCAGAATTTTGTCGAGGTCCTGAGTGCCCATTTTTCGGGGATCGGCCAGCAAAGCGAGTTGCTGCTTGTAATGATCGAGCCGTTTCATAGCATCATCGCTGCCGATAGCAACCAGTTGAATCGGGCGACCTTCTTCGGTCGTACTCACTTGCTGTATGGTGATGTTGGGCGACGTCTGCGCCAGTTTCTGGTAATAGGCGTAAATGTCCGGCGTCCGGTGAATAATGCCCGGCGTGCCAATAATCTGCCCGAAATGTTTGCGTGGGGATGGTATCGTTGGATGATCCGGT
>CAWARB010000030.1:0-15523 GCA_963784335.1 uncultured Cytophagales bacterium
CATTGCCACTCGACTCAACTACCCTAAGGGCCAGGTACGAGCACTTAATGGTATAGCCCTAGCATTCGACCAGTGGGGCGATTATGCCAAATCGATAAAATCGTATAGGCAAGCCAAAGAACTTAACAGTAGATTAAAAAATACCTATGGCGTAGTTGTTTGCTTAAATAACATCGCTGACACCTATATGCGACAGGGTAAATGGCAAAAAGGCTTGGTTAATTCAGGAATGTTATGCCTTGTATAAAACCATACCTAAACCCAATCCGTATAAAGCCCATTGTTCTTTCGAACATTGGGGAGTGCTTTTATCACTTGAATCAACTCGATTCGGCGAGTGTATATTTAAATCAGGCGTTGCCATTAGCTAAACAGATCTAAAAGATCCCAGATGGCCGTATTCTCTATCTTAGGGGATGTGGCCCTGGCTAAAAACAACAGATCAGGCCTTATTCCTTTTATCGGCAAAGCATTGCGGCATTTATTAAAGAAGATGCTATGTAGGTCTGAATGAGGTCTATTACCGACTGGCAACATTCTATCAGAAAACCGCCCAAAAGGACTCTCTATTCATTATGCCAAAGTGTCCTTAGCCTATAGCCAAAAAAGTGCTCATCCTAAAGCCATTCTAAAAACCAGCCAATTCCTGGCCGAACTCTACGAGGGCAAGAACGATACAGAAGCCCTGCGGTATTATAAAATCGCTGTGGCCGCTAAAGATAGTCTATATAGTCAGGATAAAATGAAGCAGTTACTGTCGCTGAGTTTTGACGAAAAACAACAGGCTCAGGAAATCGAAGCCGCCAAAGCCGAATACCGAAGCACCGTCCGTACCTACATCTTTATCGGGCTATTAGCCATCCTGGGGGCCATTGCACTAGTGCTGTACCGCAATAATCGGCAGAAACAACGCGCCAATACCCTGCTCCACCGTCAGCGCGACGAAATTCACGAGCAACGCACCAAAGCCGAAAACGCCCTGACCGAACTCCGTTCCACCCAAACCCAACTGGTCCAGAAAGAGAAAATGGCCAGCCTGGGCGAGTTAACGGCGGGCATCGCCCACGAGATTCAGAACCCCCTCAACTTCGTCAACAACTTCTCGGAAGTGAGTGCCGAGTTAGTCACCGAACTCGAAGAAGAGCAGCAAAAGCCTAATCGTGATACCGAACTGGAAGCCGAACTGCTGGTCGATCTCAAGCAGAACCTGCAAAAGATTACCCACCACGGCAGCCGGGCCTCGGCCATTGTACGCGGTATGCTGGAACACTCCCGCAGTGCCACCGGCGAGAAACAACCCACCAACCTCAACGCCCTGGCCGATGAATACCTCAAGATTGCCTACCAGGGGCTGAGGGCAAAGGATAAAGACCTTTAACGCCGAGCTGGTAGACGGATTTCGGCCCTGATTTGGGCGATTGAGGTAGTTCCTCAGGAGATTGGACGGGTGCTGCTGAACCTCTACAACAACGCCTTTTACGCCGTGAAAGAAAAGCAGAAAACCGCTCCGGACCAGAACTACAAACCTACCGTAACGGTCAGCACCACGCGGCTCAATGGGCATATAGAAATCCGGGTGAGCGACAACGGCACGGGTATTCCGGACTCGGTGAAAGCCAAGATTTTCCAGCCCTTTTTCACCACCAAGCCCACCGGCGAGGGGACGGGGTTGGGACTGAGTTTGAGTTATGACATTATCACCAAGGGACACGGGGGAAGTCTGACGGTGGAGAGCCAGGAAGGAGAAGGAACTACGTTTGTGTTGAAACTACCCGCATAAGACCCATTAATGAGCGTCGGCACGGCAAGGTTGCGGTTGTAAATTGATGTTCACAGACTACTTTTGTGCCGTTAGCCACATAACCATTTCGTGCCTGATGGCGCAAAATCCAACAGACCTTTCAGCGCTAAAACCAGGGTCCTGATCCAACCCCGAATTCACGTTAATCCATGCAACTATCAAACTCAACGGCTATTGTTACCGGCGGAGCATCCGGATTAGGGGAAGCCACCGTCCGGCTACTCGTTTCGCAAGGAGCTAACGTAGTCATTCTGGACCTGAACGATGAGCGCGGCAATGCGCTGGCCGAAGAACTGGGTGGGAAAGTCCGCTTTGCCAAAACGAACGTGACCGACGAAGCCAGCGTGCAGGCTGCGGTCAATATGGCTATTGGCACTTTTGGCAGTCTGCATATCAACGTTAACTGCGCGGGCGTGGCCGAAGCCCGAAAGACAGTGGGCAAAGTAGAGGGTGTGTACGGGGCTCACTCACTGGCTGTTTTTCAGAAGGTGGTGTCCATCAACCTGATTGGCACGTTCAACGTAATCCGGCTGGCAGCGCTGGCCATGGAACACAACGAACCCAACACGGAAGGCGAGCGGGGGGTGATTATCAATACCGCTTCCGTAGCGGCTTATGATGGCCAGATTGGTCAGGCCGCGTATGCAGCCTCAAAAGGGGGTATTGTTGGCATGACGCTGCCCATCGCCCGCGACCTGTCCCGCTCCGGCATCCGGGTCATGACCATTGCACCGGGCCTGTTCGAAACGCCATTGCTCGCTGCGTTACCCGAAGAAGCCCGGCTCTCGCTGGGGCAGCAGGTGCCATTCCCCTCCCGGCTGGGCCGCCCGGCGGAGTACGCTATGCTGGCAAAAAGCATCCTGGAAAACCCCATGCTCAACGGCGAAGTGATTCGGCTGGACGGCGCTATCCGGATGGCACCCCGGTAGAGCCCCATGGCCTCTGCGCTATGGATGTTGCCCAACGTACTCCCCGAAGGCCCGGAAATCCTCTTCCTTCATGACCCTGGGTATCTTGGCCTGCCCGCCCAGTTTCTTGTGGTCTTCGCTCCAGGCGTAGAATTTCTCGACCGGGATAACCTCCGCTTCCACGCCTTTCAATGATTTGCTGCGGGCCACTTTGTAGTTCTTATTGGTATTGCACAATTCCGTATCGAGTGCAGCGGCCAGTTCCTCGTTATCGACGGTCTGGTTGGCCCCAATAAACCATTTGTTGATGTACACGCCGTCTTTACGAATGGCCGATACCACAAACTCGTTAATCTCGATACCAAAGCGCTGTTGCATTACCTGCATGGCCTGGTTCATCTGGTAAACGGACAGTTGCTCCCCTACCACATTCAGGTAATGCTTCGTTCGGCCGGTAATCTTTATTTCTGCCCGCTGCCGGTCGGTAACCATAACCGTATCGCCAATCATGTACCGCCACGCGCCCGAAACGGTAGAGATGAGCAGCACGTACTCGACATTTTCTTCGACCTCTGCCAGGGTAAGCACCGGCGCTTCCTGTTTCACCCGGCCTGCTTCATCCATATTGGCCTCCAGAAAAGGGACAAACTCAAAAAAGATTCCATTGTCCACAATGAGGGCCATCGACGATGTGTCCGGTCTTTTCTGGGTGGCCAGGTAGCCCTCCGAGGTCAGGTACGTATCAATATAGGTCAGGGGCCGGGCCAGCAGGTTTTCGAGGCTTTTCCGGTACGGCTCCAGGGCTACCCCACCGGAGGTATACACCTGCAGATTGGGCCATATATCGTGAATGGTGTTCAGCTTGTTGTAGGCAATTACTTCATTGAGCATCAGCTCAATCCAGGAAGGAATACCGCTCAGGCTGCCAATATCCCACTTAGGGGCTTCCTCCGCAATCCGGCGTACCCGCTCATCCCAGTTGGTTATCGACGCAATTTCGACGCCCGGCTTGTAGTATCCCCGGAACCAGGCCGGAATGTTGGCGGCACTGATACCACTGATTTCCCCCTCCTGATGGTCCTCTTTTTCGATCAGGCTGACACTGCTTCCCAGCATCAGAATCTGCTTCTCAAAAAAATTGGAGGGCAGGTCAAAGTTTTTCAGGCTCATTACCTGCTGAATACCCGACTTCCGGATGGAGTCGAGCATGTCGTCCGTTACGGGGATGGATTTGCTGGTGCTGGTGGTGCCGCTGCTGAGGGCAAAATAAGACTGACCGCCGGGCCAGGTAATATTCTGATGGCCCTCCAGCAGGTAATGCCACCAGTCGTTGTACAGTTTATCGTAATCATGAATTGGAACCTCCTGCTGAAAAGCGGCTACCGGGTCATCACTCGCCAGAATGTTGCTGAAGTTGTGCTTTTTGCCAAAAGCAGTCAGCCGGGCTTTGGTCAGCAGGTGCTTCAATACGTCCAACTGGGCCTTTACGGGGTCGGGTTCTGAAATAACGAACCCGTATACATCAATTGCTTTCTTAATAAATTCACCAATAACTGCCATAAATCCTGCTTATTCGCTAATGTTTCAGCCAATAAACTGACATGCCGATGCTTTGTTCGCCCCGGGGCCGCTGGCTAAGTAAATAGGCAAAACTAAACTGGCGTATATTTTTTAGTTGTTTTTGTCATTCTGAGGAACGAAGAATCGTCGGTAAAAGCAAAAAGAGTCAGGCTTACCCGAAGATTCTTCGTGCCTCAGAATGACAAAAAAATGCAGTAATCTAGGGCGTGTTGACAATTAGGTAAAGATAGAGATGATTTGCAGTTTTAGGGCATGCGTCGCTACGAGATTACAGACCAACAATGGGAACGAATCGCTCACTTACTGCCTGGCAAAGTCGGTTATGTGGGCCGGTCAGCCGTCGATAACCGGCTCTTTATCAATGCTGTACTCTGGATAGCCCGGAGTGGTGCCCCCTGGCGGGACTTGCCCGAGCGGTTCGGCCCCTGGAACTCGGTCTACCAACGCTTTCGGCGCTGGGCTAAAGCAAGCGTGTGGAAAACAGTCTTTAACGAATTGCAGGAGCCCGACTTAGATTGGCTGATGATTGACTCCACGACGGTGCGTGCCCACCAACATGCAGCCGGTCAAAAAAAAGCGATCCCGCCAGCGAGTGCTTAGGCCAATCGGTGGGCGGCTGGACGACCAAGATTCACGCGGTCGTTGACGCCTTAGGCAATCCATTACGGATTATTCTGAGCGTAGGCCAACGGGCCGATATTACGCAGGCTGAAAGCTTATTGACTGGTTATGAGACGGATGCAGTGTTAGCCGACCGAGGCTATGATGCCAATGAGTTGATCGATTGGTTAGAGTACGCCAATACCGAGGTCGTCATCCCATCCAAAAAGAATCGCCTTGTTGAGCGGCAGATTGACAAAAACTTGTACAAGGACCGTAACAAAGTCGAACGGTACTTCAATAAGCTCAAGCAGTATCGGCGGGTTGCCACTCGCTATGAGAAGACGGCCTTGAGCTTTGCCGGGTTTGTTTATCTGGCTTCGGCGTTGATTTTATTAGCCTGATTGTCAACACGCCCTAATTTTGCGTGATTACTTGATGAAGAAGCCAAAATTAGCAGGCGTCAACCCCCTTATCCGGCTTGTTTGCAACCGGAAAATCAGACGGGTAGGGGCTAAATGCGTAGAGACCGGCGAACCGGTCTCTACACGTATCAACTCATATAAATTGTTGTGGCCCGTTAGAACGTGAAGTTCAACCGGGCAAACAGGAACCGACCATTCATACCGAACTGGGATGTGTTACGCGAGTACACGAACTGGTTGGCGTTCGACAGATCAACCGTTGCGGGCGATGCCGCGTACGTAACGTTACCACTGGGATCTACGCCGTTTGGCCGTCTTGCCGATACCGGTCCCAGGTTTTTGTCAGGGTAGATATCGAAGATGTTATTGGCACCCACCACTACTTTCACGATCGGCGAGATGGCGTAACCCACCGAGAAATCGGTGATCACTTTGGCCCCCCAGATTGGGTGCTCGTTTTCCACGGCCTGACCATTTACGACAATAGCCCCGATCAGACCATCACCATTCACGTCGACCGTATTGGGGTCAGTAACTTTACCGAAATACACGTTCCGGAGGAAGAAATCGAATTTATTGGCGGTCAGCGAGTGGCCCATCGTGAACTTCACGCGGGGAACGGCTTCCTGCAAATACACCCGCGAGGCTTCCGAGAAGTAGCGGTTCACCTGACCGTTATCGGCCAGAATCTGCGACGACTTAATGCCACCCACCTGCTCTGTCTGCGAAATGGTACCGGCTAGATCCGTTCTCAGCGACAGGTTATTGCCCAGCCGTAACCGGTGCGAAATGACGATGTCAACGCCCTTCGTCTGAGTATCAATGGCATTGGCAAAGAAGGTAGCCGCTGTAGCACCGGCCTGATCGAACAACTGCTGTAAGGTGAGACCCGCACCGGTTTGCGTACCACCCGGCCGCGAGAACTGGTCGGTCAGGGTTACCCGGTCATTGATGCCAATGAAGTAGCCATCAGCCGTAATGGTTAGCCCCACATTGGGTACGGTAGCGGTGAAACCGGCACTGATACTCCGCGAATTTTCCTGTTTCAACTGCGGAATACCCAGCAGTTTAGCGGGCTGTGATGCATTGCTGAACGTGCCAACTTCAAACGGAACACCGCCAACGAACTGAGTAGAGGTCGAGTTGAAGTAAATCTGCGCCAGCGATGGTGCCCGGAAGCCGGTGGAGGCCGCGCCCCGAATGTTGATATTGTTCGTCAGTTTATACCGGGTAGCCAGTTTAAAGTTGGTCGTACTGCCAAAATCGGAGTAGTTCTCAAAACGAATAGCACCTTCTACCAGTAACCGATCAGTAAAGTCGATTTCGACATCACCGTACACGGCTACGCTGTTGCGGTTGGCATTCTTCGTTTCTGTTTCATTGGCGGGCCGGAAACCTGGAAATACCTGCGAACCACCCGGACGGGCAGCACCAAAGAAATCCGTTGGCGGAGACTGGGTTGATGCTGTGATGACCCTGCCGTTCACGTCGTACTGCGCCCAGGAGTTCTCGTCACCGGCTTTGATGCGGTAACTCTCAAAACGAGCCTCCGCTCCGAAAGCCAGGTTTAGTCCGGCAAACGTATCATACTTCCGGCTCAGGTCGAGGTTTACGGTATTTTGCTTGAAGTTCAGCCCGCCCGCTTTGAATACCGTGGGGGAGTTGGCCAGCAGGGTCGTGTTCACCGTGTTTTCTACACCGTAATCGAAGGTGTTGGAGCCGAAAGTGTTGCTCAGGTCATACCGGAATGAACCTAACTTACCGCGGAAACCAGCGGCTGCCGATGCGTCGATAATTTCAGAATGGATTTCGGGCAGGAAACCATTGATGAAAATTGGTGTGTAGGTCCGGCTCTGGTTGGGTCGGCGATAAAAACCAGCGGCATTGCCCCGGCGGTTTCCGTAGCCACCAAACGCGTAGAACTCGTGGTTCTGGTTGATGGGGATGGCCGAGTTAACGAAGAACTGAAGGCTCTGCAAACTCGACTGCCCAACGCGCATATTGAAATCACTCCGAACGAGGCCCCGGCGGGTCAACTCATTTTCCGTTACGTCGGCTCCCAAAAGAGACCGCAGGCCTGTGGCCCGTAAGCGTGGTTGCTGCGGCAATACTAGCCTGGGTAGCCGCATCGAAGTAAGGCACGCTCAGAGCACCTTGTTTGATGGCATCAATACTGGTAGGCAGGGTGGCCAGATTACCATTAGCCTGCTGTGTGCTGTATTCAATGGCGTTATAGGCATTGAAGATGCTACCCGTGGCAGGCATGGCGCGGCTGGTAGGATTACGCATCTGGGCCGACCCGGTCACGTTAATAAAACCAGCTTTCCCAATCCGAACGCCGTAGTTGGCATCGACCTGAACGTTACCGCCGTCCATGCCGCCTTTAAAGTTATTCGCCCCCTGCGAAAAGTTAGCACCGCCGTATACCGACAGGGCTAGTTTTCCGGTTGCTTCTTTCATTTTTACGTTGATAACCCCGGCAATGGCATCCGAACCATACTGGGCCGATGCACCATCGCGCAGTACTTCAATCCGCTCCACGGCAAAAGCCGGGATGGCGTTCAGGTCGGTACCAACGGAGCCACGGCCCGGTGAGCCATTCACGTTCACCAGGGAGGAAGGGTGACGGCGTTTTCCGTTCACCAGCACCAGCACCTGGTCGGGACCCAGCCCCCGCAACTGAGCCGGGTCGATATGGTCGGTACCATCGGCCACCGTCGTGGTGTTAGACGTAAACGAAGGGGCCACAAAGTTCATGATCTGGTTCAGGTTGTTTTGTGGTGCCTGCGTGGTTAGCTGCTGGATGTTGATGACATCGACCGGCACAGGGCTTTCGGTTTTAACCCGTCCGGCACCTCTCGAACCCGTTACAACTACTTCGCTCAGGCTGGCAGTTGCTTCGCGCAGGGATACGTTGGCGGTTGCTTCGCCCGTGCGAAACCGTTATGGGTACACTGGCGGTTTCGTAACCCACAAAGCTAACCCGCAGGGTATATGAACCTGGATTTAGTTTGAGCGTATAAGTACCATTGGCATCGGTTGTGGTACCAAGATTTGCGTTGACCACTACGATAGTTACCCCCGGAATTGGGGCATTTGTGGTGGCATCGGTTACTTTCCCCCGAACACCCTGGGCCAGTACCGCTGTGAATGTCAGCAGCCAAAGATCCAATGCTCAGGGCAAAACTGGTTAGTTTGTATTGGTTTTTCATAGATTTTAACCTTTTTTTTAACAACAAAAGTAGGACAAAATACGGTAATAGTAAGGAGTAGCGATAGAAGCGTTTGGGTAGAAAAGCCAGCGGCAAAGCCTCTTTTCAGCTGCCGGCAGGGGTATTGCCGGTAGCATAACCGGGGTATAATCTCTATGGCCTGCACCAGACAAAAAATAGCGGCCTGCAACATTAGCAGGCCGCTATTCGGCCGAAAATCAGGCTGACTTACTGCGCTGAAATCAGTTCAATATCGAACCGCAGGGGCGCATAAGGTGAAATAGGTCCGGTGCCGGCAGCACCATAGCCTATGTTGGACGGAAAAATAATCGTTGCTTTCTCACCCGTTTTTAGCTTTGCCAGCCCCTCGGCAAAGCCCGGTACAAAACCACTCACCAGGCCCGTGTAGGTTCCTGCGCCGGTACTGTCGAAGGCAGACGCTGAACGTAACAACCGGCCATTGTACTTTATGGTGAGCCGTTGCGTGGGTGTCGGTGCAATGCCGGTTGGGTTGTCAAGCGTTTTGATGTACCGCAAACCACTCGGCGTTACCTCGGTTGGGGTCAGCTTATTGGCCGTCAGGTACTGGTCAATCTGCTCCTTTTCTGTCCGTACCTGTTTCAGGGTTGTATTGAGCCGAAGCGGAGCGTTGGGCGGAACGAGGCCGTTACTCGACCCATCCCGGCCAAGACCATAGTAGGAAGGCAGCAAAATAACGCCCTGTTCACCAACGCGCATTTGCTGCAGACCTATGGTCAGACCCTGAACTGTGGGGGTAGCTTGCCGGCTGGGGGCAATGACCAGGTAATTGGACTTGGTAGCGAACGTGGAGTCAATAAACTTGTCCGTTATGGTCGCCCCATCCGTCATAAGCGCATACAAGGTGTAACTGTATTCGGCCTCCAGCCCTTCGGAGGGGACCACCGTTGATGAGCCGGGCCGGGTTGGTGCGTAGAATACACCGGCCGTTGTGAAGGTCCCCGACAACCCTTTGGTGGTGACGTACCGCTGAATATCCGCTTTATTGCTTTCAAAAATGGCATCGTCGCTGGGGCCAACGTCAGGTGTCTTGCAGGAAATCAGGCCGCCGATGAATAGCAGGCCAACTAGAAAAACAGGAAGTTTACGCATGAAAATTAACCTATGAATTGATTGGTACTAACTGATTTTACTTGACTGAAATCACCTCAACGTCGTAACGAAGCGGAGCATAGGGAGCTACTTTATAAAGCTTGGTTGCGGTGTCAACGAACCCATCTTTGCCGTAGCCAATGGAGGAGGGAAACAGCAGCGTAGCCTTTTCCCCAACCCGCAGTTTATTCAACCCCTCGTTGAAACCCGGCACGTTATACTGATTCAGGCCCGTGCCGGTACTGTCAAAACCAAGGGCGGTTTTGGCGTGTAACTGTCTGCCCACATACCGGATGGTCACTGTTTTTCCGGCACTGACAGCCGTTTTGACCGAGTCACCTGCTGTGCTGGTTTGCGTTTTGACAAACCGTAACCCTGATGCAGTCGTTTCCGTAAAGGTTAACTTGTTAGCGGCTATGTATTCGCTTATCTGCTGGTCTTCGGTTCGTGCCCGATTCAGGGTAATGTCAAACCGAACCGGCGTGTTGGCCGGAATAGAGTCAGCCAGGGAGCCTGGTTCACCAAAAGCCAGTTTGGACGGCACCAGCAGAATAGCCGATTCACCTTCGCGCATGAGCAATAACCCTTCCTGCAAACCAGTTTTCAGCACGCCTTCAAAAAAGGAGACGAAGGCAGCCGTCCTGGCGTACGTAGAATCAACTGTTTTGGCGGTTACTACGCCCACATTACTCGTGCTGCTTGTGAGTACGGAGAGGGTGTAGGTAAATTCCAGTTCCTTGCCAAAGGCGGGAACAACCGTAGACGAACTGGGCTTCGACGATACGAAGTACAAGCCGGAAGCAGTCGATGTTCCCGACAGTCCCTTGCTGGTAGCATAGGTGTTTATAGTTGCCAGATTCTCCTGAAGCGTTGCCACGCTGCCAGACGGGTCCACATTATCCGTGTTGCAGGATGCCATCCCTCCAAGCAACAATACACCGAAAACGAGCAGTTGAAATTTATGCATCAAACTAACAGAGCCTCTATAGTAATTACGGGTATAGACCCGCTTGCGTGGCAAACCGTTGGTAAGCCGGAAAAAAAAATCTTCGTATGGTATCAATGTCAATGTCGTTTCTACGGTTGCAACACCTGGTCAATAATATGAATGACGCCGTTGGTGGCGGGAATATCGGCCTGCCGGACCGAGGCTGCCGTTAAATTTTTTGCCCCCTTTACCATCAGCTGCGTGGGTGCTACGATGGTAATCAATTTATTGCCGGTATAGAATGTATCAATGCTCTCCGTTTTGACCTGAGTCGAAAACCGGGCACCGGCTACCACATGATACAGGAGAACGTTCGTGAGCGTTTGCACATTGGCCGACGCAATGGCATTCAGGGTGTTGTAAACCTTGTCGGCTTTGAAAGCCGCATCATTAGGCGCAAAAATCGTCACTTTATTGGCCGACGATGCGTTCTCCAGCGCGGCCAGCAACGTGGGGTTACTGGTTCCTACCCGCTTGATAGCCGCCGTCAGAAACGTCAGATTGGGGTTGGCCTGGATGTTGGTCAGTACGTTTCCGATGGAAGGCATCAGCACCCGGTCAACGGTGTGAATGTATCCGTTGGCCGTCTTGATATCGGCCTGCGTTAGCCGGGCACTATTCACGTAGATGGTCCCATCGGCCATCTTATTGACGTACACGGTGCCTTTGTTTAGGGTTTCGACGGAGTTCAAACCAGCCGGTATTTCTGATGCCATCACGTTGCCGGGGAGCAAATGATACAGCATCAGCGTTCGCATCTGATCCGGGGGAACCGAGCGTATGGCGGCAATGGTACCGAGGCCCGCTACCTGAAAGGCGGAATCGGTTGGCGCAAACAAGGTCAGGTTGCCATCTTTGAAGACGTCATTTACACCGGCCTGCGCGATAGCCACCCGAAGCAGGCTGAACTGACTGTCTTCCAGAATCCGGTCGGTAATGGTTTGGGGAGTAGCAACAGCGTCGTCCCGTTTCTGGCACCCCCAGGAAATGAGTAGCAACACAACGACCGAGAGTCGACTTAGTAAAGGCAAAAATGTAGCGCGCATCGAGTAGCAATGGATAAAAAAACAAACCTGTATCAGAAAAACGTACCGACCGTGTTTATGTTTTCTCCGGGCAAAGATACACGTTGACCAATGGAAAGAGGCTAATCGGCTTATCCGATTGGCATCCGGCCGACAACGGAACGGGTTTGCCCTGTCCGTTCTGTTTCAACCGGGAAACCCGTAAGGCGCAGTAAAATCCGGTAAGACTCACCAAAATTCCGTATCTTCGCAACCTTGTTAAGTTTTGTTAAAACGCCCCGATTGGGATGAAGGAACATATAGACCCGAGCAATCTGCCTCAGCACATAGCCGTTATCATGGATGGAAACGGACGCTGGGCCAAGCGTCAGGGAGCAGCCCGGGTGTTTGGCCACCACAACGCCATTAAAGCCGTCCGTGAAGTAACGGAAGGATGCGCCGAACTGGGCGTAAAGTATCTGACCCTCTACGCTTTCTCGACCGAAAACTGGAATCGACCCAAGCTGGAAGTGGATGCGCTCATGACGCTGCTGGTGCACACCATTCGGGGAGAAATCAAAACGTTGATGAAGAATAATGTCAGGCTGGAAACGATTGGCCATACCGAAAGCTTGCCTTCCGACTGTCGGCGGGAACTGGCAGAGGCCATACGCGAAACCAGTCAGAATGACGGCCTGACTCTCATTCTGGCCTTGAGCTATAGCGGACGCTGGGAAATTCTGGAAGCGGCCCGGAAGCTGGCAGCCGATGTGCGGGATGGCAAACTGACCCCCGATCAGATTGATGAAACCCTGTTTGGCCAGCATCTGACAACGGGCGGTATTCCCGACCCCGAGCTCATGATCCGTACCAGCGGTGAAATGCGAATCAGCAACTTTATGCTGTGGCAACTGGCTTACTGTGAACTATATATGCCTGATGTATTGTGGCCCGATTTTCGCAAAGCCCACTTATACGAGGCTCTTTTGAGTTACCAGCAGCGCGAACGCCGGTTTGGCAAAATCAGTGAACAAGTAGCGAAATGAAATAAAGTTTATGGTTTTTGGTTCACTAACGCACCAAGGACCGCCAGCCACTTCTTTGCTATTTGAAGCGCCAGTCCCGGCGGGCAGCTAATAACTTCAACCTGATTCCAACCCTTTACGCCTGAACCGAATCCGTATAACACATTACCTAACACGCATTACAAACTTGGAACACCGTATAAAAGTCTTACTTGGCGTTATTCTTCTACTAACAGGCCTGTCATCGGTCCAGGCGCAGGTACGCGTCGGTGTTGGCGCCGGGATGGAGAATCCCACCGCAACGGAGAGTACTAATTTGCTCGATTACGCCAACCCGAAGGAATACGAAATAACGGGCCTAACCATAACGGGTACCAAATACCTGGACCCAAACTCGCTGGTTTCGCTCACCGGTCTGAAAGTAGGGGACAAAATACGGCTACCGGGCGAGGTGACTGGCTCGTCGGTGCGTAAACTGATGGACTCCGGCCTGCTGGACGATGTCGAGATGTTTGCTACCCCAGCCGGCGACGGTAAGGTTTCGCTCCTGTACCGGGCGCGCGAACGGCCCCGGCTTTACCGGGTGAGTTTCATGGGCATCAAAAAAGGGGAGCAGGATAACCTGAAGGAAAAAATAAAACTCAACCTGGGTAAAATCGTCAGCAATACGATTACCAAGAATACGCAGTTGGCCGTTCGTAAATACTTTGTCGACAAAGGCTACCTTAACACAAAGGTTAAAATCACGACCATTCCAGACAGCACACGCAACAACGCGACCATGCGCGTATTGGTAGACAAAGGGCAGAAGGTCAAAATTGCCAAAATCAATATTGAGGGGCTGAAAAGCCTGGATGAGCAAACGGTGCGGATGAAAATGAAAAGCACCAAAGAAATGCGTTTTGGCCGCCTGTTCACCCCCTCTAAGTTTGTTCCGAAAAAGTACGAAGAAGACAAGACTAAGCTACTGGAGTACTATAATAAACTGGGGTATCGGGATGCCGTTATTGAGGATGATACCATTGTTAATGTAGGGGCAAACATCATTAACATCGACATGAAGGTGAACGAGGGCCACCAGTACTATTACCGTACTATTGATTTCTCGGGCAACTACCTGTACACCGATGAGCAGCTCCGGTCGGTGCTGGGTGTTACGAAAGGCGACGTCTATAATCCGGAAGACCTCGAGAAGCGGATGAATGGCAACCCGGGTCAGGACCTGAGTTCACAATATATGGACCTTGGTTATCTGTATTACAACGCACAGTCCATCGAGAAGTCCATAGAAGGAGATTCCATTGACCTCGAAATACGGGTCTTTGAAGGCAAGCAGGCAACGATCAACAAGGTTATTCTAAACGGGAACACCAAAACCAGCGACCACGTAGTGATGCGTACCATTCGGACGCTGCCCGGTCAGAAATTCTCGAAAACTGCCCTCATCCGGACGCAGCGGGAGCTGTCTACCTTAGGGTATTTCGATCCGGAAAAAATCGGTATCAACCCAATTCCGCAAAGTGACGGAACGGTAGACATCGAATACACCGTTGAAGAAAAACCCTCTGACCAAATCGAACTGTCGGGCGGTTGGGGTGGTTACGTGGGTTTTGTGGGTACGCTTGGCCTGACGTTCAATAACTTCTCGGCCCGCAATATTCCAAATTTCAATGCGTGGCGTCCGCTTCCGGCGGGTGATGGTCAGCGGGTACAGTTGCGCTTTCAGGCAAACGGCAGTCAGTATCAGGTATATTCGCTCTCGTTCACCGAACCCTGGCTGGGTGGTCGCAAACCCAATGCGCTCTCGGTCAGTGCCAGCCACACGGTTTACCAAACGTTCTACGACCCCTCCAATCCGGCCAGTATTTACCAGAGTTTGAAGGGCCGTAAGCCAACGGGTTCCTATACAAACACCGCCCTCACGATTGGACTGGGACGGCAGCTGAAAGTGCCCGATGATTATTTCTCGCTGAGCAACTCCATTTCGTATCAGCGGTATGACCTGAACAACCTCGACTTGTTTTATATCGGGTACAAAGATGGTATCTCCAATAACATCACCTTCAACACCACGCTGTCCCGGAACAGTATTGATAATCCACAGTTCCCGCGTAATGGCTCCTCCTTTACGCTGAGTGGTTCGTTTACGCCCCCTTATTCGGCGTTCAAGACCACCACGGAGGCCGTTAAGCCGGAGAACAAGTACAAGTTCGTGGAATACCACAAATGGATGTTCGATGCCAGCTGGTTTCAAACCGTGTTTGGCAAGCTGGTGTTAAATACGCGTGCTCACCTGGGTTTCCTGGGCAGCTATAACAGACGCACCGAGATTGGCCCATTCGAACGCTTTATTCTGGGTGGATCAGGCCTGGCAGGTCAGGGGCAGTTTGCGCTGGCGCAGGATATCGTTGGTCTGCGTGGGTATGATGACCGGAGCGTTTACACCGCCGACTACAATCAGGCTGTAGGCCAGCAGGCCCGTAGTCAGGGTGGGGTAGCCTACAATAAATTCGTTGCGGAGCTTCGGTACCCTGTTTCACTAAATCCGTCGGCTACCATCTTTGCCCTTGCCTTTATGGAAGCGGGTAATAACTGGGCTACCTACAAGCAGTACAACCCATTCGACCTGAAGCGGTCAATAGGAATTGGCGCACGTATATTCATGCCGGCCTTTGGTTTGATTGGTATTGACTACGGATATGGTTTTGATAAGATTCCGGGTGTAAAAGACCAGGCGTCGGGTCAGTTCCACTTCACAATTGGTCAGCAGTTCAGATAAGATTTAGGAAAGGGCAACGTTTACTCAAATCAGGCAAGTACTGTATGTCTTACCTGATTTGAGTAAACG
>CAWARB010000031.1:0-51184 GCA_963784335.1 uncultured Cytophagales bacterium
GTCAGCACTGAACCAGATAGGATACTGTGTTTTTTCATTTGATAGAGGAAGAAGTACATGTAAACCAGGTAGATGGCAGCGGATTGTCGTTATAAAATGGTGTGGATAGACTACCCTTTGGGGTGCTTCAAAGGTGAGAAGCCGCTTTTCGTTACCCCGTCAGATTCGGGACATTTTCTGTCAGATTCGGGACATTCAGGGCTGAAAACAAAAAAAACGCCCGGTTTCGGGCGTTTCAGGCGCGATTGGCCATGAACTCAGTGGGCGTTTGCCCATATGATTCGCGGAACAGCGCGGACAGGTGCGAGGCTGTACTAAATCCCGTCAGGTCGGCCGTTTCGGATACGTTACGGCCCGACCGCAGCAACTCAGCCGCTTTGCGCAACCGGTACTGCCGGATCAGATCGGCCGGGGAGAGCTGAATCAGGCTCTGCACTTTGCGGTACAGCGTCTTGCGGTTCATGGCCAGCTGGTCGGCCAGCCAGTCTACCCCAATCGAGTCGTCGTCCAGATGCTGATCGAGCAACGCATAAATCCGGGTCAGGAACGGGTCCATGACGGCGGCTTTTGTCGCTTCCGGTTTGGTATATACGACAGTGGGCAGGGCAAACTGCTGGCGATAATAGGCGGCCAGTTTCTGCTGGCGACTAACCAGGTTGTGCAGCCGCAGGTGTAGTTCAGCCACACTGAATGGCTTGGACAGGTACTCATCTGCCCCCTGCCGGAGTCCTTCGATGCGGCTCTGCTGGTTGGATTTAGCCGTCAGCATCACCACCGCAATGTGGTCGGTTTCGGTGTGGGTTTTGATGCAGTGGGTTAATTGGTGGCCATCCATGCGGGGCATCATCACATCGGTCAGCACCATATCGGGTAGTTCGGCCTGCACCATAGCCCAGCCCTCCACCCCATCGACAGCCTGAATCACCTGATAAAACGGGGTCAGTTCTCCCACCAGAAATTCCCGCAGTTCGTCATTGTCCTCCACAATCAGCAGACAGGTACGGGCATCGACCCCGTTTAATGGCCGTTGGCTTACCCCTGGCGCAGCCGATACCCTGGCCAGCGGAGCAGCCGTGCCGATGGAGGGAGCAGGACCGTTGATCATCGGCACATTGTCCGTCGCCTGAGCAATCCGTACCGGTAGCATGAGTTGGAAGGTTGTCCCAACGGCGGGCTGACTGGTTACCGACAGCGTACCGCCCAGCAGATCGACCAATTCCTTAACCAGCGACAGGCCAATGCCCGTGCCCCCATACGTCCGGGTGCCCGACATATCGGCCTGGTAGAAGCGGTCGAAGATATGGGGCAATACATCCGGTGCAATCCCAATCCCCGAATCAGCCAGTTCCAGTTGAACCCCCGCCAGATCATTACCAGCCAGAACGGGACTCACGTTCAGGCTTACCCGGCCACCCTGGGGAGTGAACTTCAGCGCATTGGCCAGCAGGTTGGTCAGAATCTTTTCCCACTTGTCGGCATCGAAAACAACCTCGTGCGGGGGAAGCGGTTCGATACGATAGGTCAGCACAACCCCTTTTTGGTCTGCCGAGTGCTGAAACTGCGTTACCAACTGGCTAACAAACTCCGTCACATCCCCCTGCACGAGCGAAACGGGCATGTTGTTCCCCTCCAGTTTAGACAGGTCCAGTAACTGGTTGATGAGTCGCAGCAGTTGCCCGGCGTTACGCTGAACGGTGGTGAGCAGGGGGCGGTCGAAGCGGTTCTCCAGCAGCATTTTATCCACCGGACTGATGATCAGGGAAAGGGGTGTGCGGAACTCGTGGGTGATGTTGGCGAAGAAATGGGACTTCAGCACATCGAGGGCCTTGAGTTGCTCAGCCTCCCGGCGGTTGAGCACCTGTTCCTGCTGCTGCCGAAGCCGGTTCGTATAAAACCGGATATACCCCCAGATAGCCCCGCCCGCCAGCAAGGCGTAAAGACTATAGGCCCACCAGGTGAAGCCACCAGGGCGGCTCGACGATGAGCTGAAACAGAGCCTGATTTCTACTCCAGTATCCATTGCTGTTGGCCGCTTTCACCCGAAAGGTATAGGTTCCCGGGGCCAGACTGGTGTAGGTAGCTTCTGACCGGTTTCCGTTCTGGACCCAATTTTTATTGACCCCAACCAGTTGATAAGCGTATTGATTTTGCTCCGGGTGGGCGTAGGATAAGGCCGCAAAACCAAACGATACCATGTTCTCATCGTGTTTCAGCCGGATACGCTGACCGTCCATAGGGCGTGGCTTATCCAGCACACTCAGGCTGGTGATGTAAACGGGGAAAGGACGGGTATCATCATAAAGCTGGTTCGGGTTGAACTGAACAACCCCGTTTTCGCTGCCAAAGTGGAGCTGTTCGTGCTGCCGAAATACGGCGTGGTGCATAAATCCCTGACTCATCAACCCATCGTTGACCGTATAGGCATGCAGGGCTTTGGTAACGGGGTCTACCCGGCAAAGGCCCTCATCGGTACCGAGCCAGATCTTCCCCGATTCATCGCTCGTAATCCCAACAATACTATGACCGGGAATTCCTTCCTGCCGGGTAATAACCGAAAAGAGGCCCGTCCGGAAGTCGAACCGGTTCAGGCCGCCCAGGTGGGTGCCAATCCAGATGCCCATATCCTTGTCCTCATAAATGGACAGCACGTTATTACTGCTCAACTGCCCTTTTGGACCGGCCGTGAAGTGGGTCATTACACCACTTTTTATGTTCAGCCGACATACGCCTAACTGGTTAACCAGCACCCACACTTCCCCGAGCTGACTGACAATCAGCCCGTAGACATCTTTATCGGGGATTCCGTTTTTGGTGCCGGGTTTGTATTTGTAATAGGTGTACTGATGGGTACGCCGGTTGAAGGAAGCAAAACCCCCTTCGCCCCCCAGCCACAGATCGCCGTTCGGCGCCCGATGGAGACTGATAAACTGAGCCGGAATCTGGGCCGGGTAATGGGTGTACCGGCCGGTTAGTTGATCCAGGTGGTATAGACCGTCCCAGGTGCCAAACCAGATTCCATTCGGCCCATCGGCCAGAAATGAACTGACCGTATTGGTATGCCCGCCGACTGACCCGAACGTTTCGGGGGGTATGCGGGAAAACGTCGCCTGTCCGGGCGATTGCCGGTAAACACCCGTCGCATTGCTGATCCAAAGCTGGTTTCGGCTGTCCCTGAACAGGGCATTTGCTTTGTTTTCCGGCAGACTCATGCGGGCATTGGCCTTTACCTGGTATGTCTGAAACGATTTGGTACTGATCTCCTGCCGGTCGATGCCATTATCCGTTCCTACCCAGAGCATCCCCGCCCGGTCGTGGTACACCGCCGACGCATTGCTGCTGGCCAGCCCGTTTACCCGGTCGATATCCGTCTGGTACGTAACGACTTTATCACTGGTGGGATCAATAGCATGCAGGCCATTGGTGGTTCCTACCCAGATGAGTCCGCTCGAATCCTGATGGATGGTATTTCGCCACACGAATGGATTAAGCTGCCCACCCGGATTATAGGGTTCCAGCCGCCAGGGTTGTTGACGAAGAGTCAACCGCAGCAGACTGTATCCCGGCGAAGCCGTTCCCAGCCAGAGCCTATCCTGTTTGTCCTGAAAAATGGCCGTAAAATAAAGCTGATTCCCGGCAGAATCGGGCGCTGACACCAGGGTGAACCGGCCCGTTTTTCGATCCAGCAAATATAACCCCCGCAGCGTAGCGACCCAGAACCGGTGCTGGCTGTCGTCAAAAACAGTGGTGATAGACGCGCCCGGATCAGGTGACGGATACAGCGTGAACTGGTGCCGCGTCGGCTCATAACGGGCCAGTCCGGCGGATGTACTCACCCAGATGCTGTTGTGCCTGTCTTTGTAAACAGCGTGTTGATGATTCCATCCGTTGTCCTGAGCAGCCTGGATGGGGTGCGGAATAACAACGCCTGTCTTTTGGTTAACTTCATGTAGGCCGCCCCCCGCAGTGGCTGCCCACACCTGATCTGCGCTGCCTTCACACAGACCCCTGATGTAGCTATCCCGAAAGCTACGGTTTGGCTGCCTGGGGTCTGGCTGAAAAACAGTGAAGGTATGGCCGTCGTATTTGTTTAGTCCCTCCCTGGTGCCAAACCACATGAAGCCAGCCCTATCCTGAAGAATGGCCGTTACGGAATTGGTGGATAGCCCGTCCTCCATCGACAGGTGCTCAAACTGATTGGCAATTGGGTAGTGAAGGGCTTTTTTTTCCGGACTATCCCGGGATGGGAAAGACTGGGCAGATCCTGATGGGGTGAACAGGAGCATCAGCAGGCAGGATTGTACCCTCAGCGCAACGACATAAGACTTGCTTGCCCGCTTTACCTGCCCCCGTACTTTTACTGGTTGAATCATAGCTCACGACAGGAATTAACGAACTCATTACCAGCCCCCAACTACAATAGGACAGACGCACCGTAAAAGTTATGCAATAAAGGAAATACAGGTCGTAAATCGTGACCTGAGTAAAAAAGTTGTTTCGTTTCAGCGGATAAATAACTGATTGGTAAAGGACCGTAAAGACGCCCCGTATAACTCCTGCACCTTCGTTCAATGAGGCCTTGCCTGACGCTGGATCAACTGAAAGATAGATACAGCTATGCCAGGTGTTTATCGGGTTTACCATAGTCATTTGCTATGCTCTGTTGGTTGCCTGACCCGATCACCGAAGTACCCTTGCCGCAATGTCAGTAAAGGTTGCGGTTTGATTGGCCCGATCCTTAGCCGTTACGTCGCTGCGCAGGTTTAGCCGGGTATAAACGTGCAGGTCGGAATCAATCAATTCGACTGTAATTGGCTTGCCCTCGGCCGTGGAAATACCCTTATGAATTAATACGGCACTCACCGGATCGGCCGACGAGTCTTTGGTTGACTTGTAAACCTTCAGACTACAGTTTGGGGGAAGTATGATGCCTTTTTCCAGCTCTTTGCGCACGGTAGTGAGCAGATTTTGCAATTCCTGCAGGGTTTCCTGGGGTCGGAATCGGTAATACACTTTGTCTTCAGCCGCCGACTGGTTGGTTTCGACATAGCCCAGCATAGGCCCAAATACCTTAACCAGCGACAGCGTTTTGTCGGACGGAATTACGATGGGGTCCACCAGCAGGATAGTACGGGGAGCGGTCCGATTTGCAAAATAGCCTGAGGCCACCAGTTCCATGAGCAGGGCACCACTGGTCGATGAACCCAGCAGATTGATGTTCTGGTAGCCTGCTTTCTCCAGCCGGGCATATTCGTCCGTGATGGCAGACTGCCAGTCGTGCCAGGTCGATTTTTTAAATTCATCGTAGGTGCGTCCGTGACCGCCCAGCAGCACCTGCGATAGCAACATATCGGTTCGTCCCGCAGCCCATGTACGCAACTCATCCCACTCAAAAGTTGTAGCGGTATAGCCATGGCAGGCAATAATGACCGGTTTTCGGGCTTGCTCAGGGGTTGGGCTCGGAATTGCTTTTGAGACCAGGTAGCTTTCCGGCTTGTAAATCGACGGGTCAAATAACGTTCCCCCGTCGAGCATATCTTCCGTAATGGTTGGTTCCGATGAGCAGCCCACGCCAACGATCATAACCAGCAGGCTGATGATTGTTTTCATATCAGTATTTAGTTTTCTTCAGGATATTCCAGGTAATACTCGTCTGTACGAAAACCGGGTATAGCGTACCGGGACCCGTTACTCCGTTGCCGGTTAGTAAATTATAGCCAATGGATGCATTGATTTTGAGCGGAATGTCGGGACAGTAACAAAGGCCCACTTCGGGCGAAGCCAACAGCGATGTGCTGGGCAGTACATTGAACATAGCGTCGCCGTAATCGGCGTTGAAATAGCCTGCATTTGCTTTGACCACGGGGCGAATCACCCAGTTCGGTCGGAAGTAATAGGCAGCGTGGACCAGTAAATTATCCTGTTTAATGGCGTTGGAGCCAAGGGCCGTACCTAACCGCGACGTTACGTAGCTCAGCCCTACGTACAACCGTTGAGCAACTAGTTTAGGATTGGTGTACTGGACGGTAATGCCATTTTCGGCGTAGAGATTGACGGTCTTCTGAAGCCGGACGCCTACGTCCAGTACAGCCCCATTGGACTTTAGTGGCCTGTTCTGCCCCAAAGAAGGCAGCCAAGTCAGCCAGACAACGATAAAGCACCTTATGAATGCGTAGACCCCTTTTTTTACCACGTGTTGTAGGCGCATAAACGTTTACGGATAATACGGTTGCAAGGTGCGGCTAATGCTGGTTGACTAACACCGCGCGGATAACAGCCGATAATTTAGGGATAGTTTGTTAATCAGTTGCTACCGGCTACTTGAATGGTAGCCGGTGTTTAGCCAACGGTTAATTCATGACATGGCACGCAGTAAAGGAATCAAAGTAAGTTATCCGCAATAGCGATTCGAGTTGTTTTACTCGGTGGAAGTGACCCCATGGAACATGTCGTACGAATGTGGGGCCCATATCCAGGTGGACTCGCCGGGCTGGGAATGAAATGCACTGTCCTTAGAGCAGTATCATAAAGCAGTTATAAGCTCGTTACTATCAGGGTGAGTTAGAAGTGATATCCCTATTGCGGACATTCCCGCTGAAAGGTCTTCACTCCTCATCGATGTTATCATCAATTGTCCAGCCAGATGTGGTAAGTGCCCAGCCTCTTTATGGCCAGTAACCTTGGGCTTAACATAAAAATAGCAACCTACAGTGCTCAATGAATGACTACGAACTGACCGATTGGCATCGAATTTTGTGGGGTGAGCTACCTGAACACTTTCTACTGGAAGTAGGGGCCAGAACCCTGATTATGGTTGTGGTCCTTTTCATTAGCCTGCGGGCCACGGGGAAAAGTACGGTCCGTCAGCTAACGGTCGTGAATTTAGTGCTGATCGTGGGCCTGGGTTCAGCCGCCGGCGATCCAATGTTTTACCACGATGTTGGCTTGTTACCGGCCTTGCTTGTTTTTGGGGTTGTGGTGTTTGTGTACAGAGGAGCGAATCGTTGGGCCTCCACATCCACCAAAGCGTCGGATTGGGTCCAGGGGAAAACGATTCTGTTAATTAAAGACGGGCAGTTCGCCATTGACGAATTCAAAAAAGAACAACTGGGTCAGGATGAGTTTTTCATGGAATTACGCGAAGGCGGTATTGAGCATCTGGGACAGGTGCGCCGGGCCTATTTAGAATCAAGTGGCAACGTGAGCCTGTTTTTCTATGAGGATGAACAGGTAAAATCGGGCCTGCCCATTTTGCCCGAATTGTTCTGTCAAAAATCCGTTCAGATTACCCGAGCCGGAGTATATGCCTGTAGCTTTTGTGGTCAGGTGGAAGAGCTTCATCCGCAGGAGTCCGTTATATGTCCAAACTGCCAGCATAAAGAGTGGGTGCTGGCGTTGACAACTCGCCGGATAACCTGAACCCTGTAACAGGGAGCACAGATGACAGTTATTGGATTTAATCTACCTCACTATCCTCCCTCCTACCCGCACAACCGTTCCGTTAAACCGCCGATATGAGTTAGACGGATTTACCATGTATCGTCCTAAAGTAAGTTAACAATAGGCCAGACCCGGGATTTAGCGGTTAAATCTGGTAAACTTTAGTCGAGCAGGCTACCGAATACTACCACCCGGGTTCAGGCCACTGGGGACACGAGTCGGGATGTACTTATCAAAATTGGAATCAGTCAGGGCGTGTAGGAACGCAATGAGCTGATCCTGCCCGACGTCGGGCAAAGCGATTCGCTGTATGTTAACGTCTAACTGCTGCACCGGCACGTGCGGATTTTGTGAAATAGGCTCACCGATATCATCATAAAACTTCATCACCTGCTTTAGGGTTTGAAAAACCCCGTTGTGCATGTACGGAGCCGTCAGCCCTACGTTTCTCAACGTAGGAGTCCGGAACGCATAGGTCCCCCCCGCACCCGCGTCAGAATTGGTCAGTTGGGTATTGTCAGGCACTGACATCACATGTAGCTTATAATCGGAAAACATCGGTCCTGAATGACAAACGGGACAGCCCTCTTCCTTAAAAAGCACCATTCCCTGAATTTGCTGATCAGTAAGAGCCGTTTTATCGCCCTTCTGGTAGCGGTCGTAGGGTGAATTCATAGCGAGTAAAGTCCGCTCGAAAGTGGAAATAGCTTTGCTGATATTGGCCGCTTTAATGGCGTTGTTAGTGCCAAATACGAGCCGAAACCGATTTCGATACTCCTCAATGGTTGTCAGCCGAGCAACTAAACTGTCCTCCGTAAGGGCTTGGCTGTATGCATGGCCGCGCATTTCCTCAAAAGTGGTCAATGGGTTGATCACCTGATTTTCGAGGCTTTGGGTACGCGAATCCCAGAACATAGGTGCGGTCAGTGGCACATAATTTCCGCTGCCATCCATGCCATTAAAGACTACGTTGAGCAGAGTCGGGGAATTTCGTTGGGTAACTGGCACGTCGTTGGGTCGCAGAAACCGGCGGTTTTGCCCATAACCAACAGCATTAGCACCCAACGACAGGGCCAATCCATCCGTATAAGCGTTATCGGGATGATGGCAGGTAGCACAGGCTACGTCTTTACCGCCCGATAGGATTGGGTCCCAAAACAGTGCCTGGCCAAGCGCAGCCGTATCATTGGTAATTGGGTTACTGACTGGCGTATTGTCCACAATTGGTGGAAGAGATGGCGTTGTGGTGGGCACCATAGCGGTATCATCCTCTTTCGTACACGCCTGAATAGCAACAGCGAAAAAAATAAATACCGTCAGTAAGGCAACTAAATTTTTGCGCATAGTATCGGCGGATTGAGTATTGCTAAATTACACAGCTAAGTTATACTGACGTATATTTCTTAGTTGTTTTTGTCATTCTGAGGAACGAAGAATCTACGGGTAGGCCTGACTTTTATTGCTCTTACTGGAGATTCTTCGTTCCTCAGAATGACAAAAAATTGAGTTACACAGCTAATTTAAGCACTTCACAAGATAAATGTCACGTACTTCCCTAGATAGCCTGGACAAGGATTTGCCGCGAATCAGTAGGGGTGATTGGCCTGACCGTGCGGTAGGCACCTTTCCAATCACTAGTGTCAACACAAATCAGGACGGGTCATGCTATCGACCACCGCTGAACATGTTCAGTTAAACCGCCGAATCAGTTGCTGTAATTTCGGTACGTCTATATCCTGAACAGCTTTCTTATCGTCGATGGCCAGACAGGCAGCTTGTGCGGCCGACTGGGCGAGTACCATGAACACGGGTTCCATCCGGATGGAGCCGTAGGCAATATGACTGGCGGATAAACATACCGGCACCAGCAGGTTCTGGATGCTTCCTCTTTTAGGGATGATGGCCCGGTAGCTGACCGGATAGGGCGGAAAACCACCCACCTGCACATCGCCCTCGTTCCGCACCATCGGCACGCCGTTCGCGTCGGGCACCACCAACCGCTGGCAGTTGTGCGAATCCATGGTGTAGGCAGCCATACCTATAGGGTCGGTTACGACGGCCTTTCCCTCGCAGTTGGCCTGGGTCATCACATAATCACCCACCAGCCGACGCGCTTCCCGGATGTAGAGTTGTGGGGAAAAGTTGTCATTGTCGGTGTATTCATCTTCGGGGTAGCCCCACTGCAACATTTCGTCGCGCAGGTGTTTGGGCATGCGCGGGTCGTGGCCGATGAAGTAAAACAACCCTTTGGTATACACTTCGTGGTCGCGGATGATTTCGGCCCGGCGGGCGTAGCTGCCGTTCGGATAGTCGTAATTGGCCCCGATCATATCGGTAGATACCCCCCCGCAGTTGTTAATGTCGGTTTTGCGGTTAGGCATCATGATAAAGTGCATCAGGTTCCAGGTTAGCTCCTTCGGTACTTTCTTCATAATTTGCCGTAACAGCAGTTCGTACTTCGTGGAGTCGTACCCGGCGGGGCGGGTGATGGGGATACGATTGGCCGGGTCGTCGGTCAGGCAAAGTCGGTAGTTATAGGCCTGTACGGTTTTGTCGCCGGTGCCGTTGGGGGCCAGCCGGGTGGTATCAATACCCCACAACAGGCCACTTTCCGGCTTACCCGGCACCACATACGGGTCAACCCCATCCGGGAACTGGTGCTTATCCCGAAACTGAACGCCGTTCAGCGTTTCACTGTACTGGCTGTTGGCTTCGCGACCAACGGTAAACTCAACCCCGGCCTGCGCCATCAAATCGCCCTCGTACGAGCAATCAATAAACTGTTTGGCCCGTACTATCCGGTTTGAGGTCATGGTGCCCGATGAAGCAGGTTCGACCGTGATTTCCTGAATCCGGCTATTCTCGGTTTTAGTATTCGCCAGCCGGTAGTTGTACCAAACCGGCACTTCGGCTTCCCTGATGTACTGGTTAAACACGGCTTCGGCCACGTGTGGCTCAAAGGTCCATTGTTCCGGCTGGCCATAGTGCCGGCCAATTCGCCGGTAGAAATCCCGCGACAAGCCCGTAATGGCCTGCTTATTCCCAATATCGGTGGCTCCCAACCCGCCCGACGACATGCCGCCGAGGTGACGCCCCGGCTCAATCAGCACCACCGATTTTCCGGCCTGCTTCGCTGAATAAGCCGCAATAACCCCCGCCGACGTGCCGCCGTACACGCACACATCAACCGTGAGGGGCTGGCTGAGGACCCGGAAAGGACTCACGAAATACAAGAGCAGAAGCAGGCAAAGCCAGTTCATAGCAGGGGCTGGTTTAGGTTATATACAGGCAACCTATCTGACTGAAAACCTACGGTACGATGTCCTACAAAATAGCCATCAACTCTTTCCAGTGCCGGATATCGTACGTTGGTTTATCGTCCACGACCGTACCCAGCGGGTTGTAAAAAACGGTGTCCAGGTTCACGCGTTTAGCCCCCAGAATATCGGCTTCGTAATTGTCACCAATCATCAGGCTTTCGGCGGCCGTGGTGCCACTAATGCGCATGGCGTACTCAAACACCAGCGGGTCGGGCTTTTTGGCGCTGGCGGTTTCGCTGGTGATAACGTTCGTAAAATAATGACTGATGCCCGCACTATCCATCTTGGCTGCCTGAATCTCGGCAAAACCATTGGTAATGATGTGCAACGTGTAGCGTCCCTGTACGTAATCGAGGAGTTCCAGGGCCGAATCCAGCAGGTGCGACTTACAGGGCAGTAACTTCAGGTATTCAGCGTTGAGGTCGGCCTCGATAACGGATGCGTCGATACCCAATGCCTGAAATACCATCGGAAAACGATGTTGCCGGATGTAGCTGTGCTCGATCAGGTTTTTGTCGTAATCCCCCCACAATTTCTTATTGATGGTGATGAAATGCTTACTGAATTCACCAGCTGACGATACACCCGCATCAGCCAGCCCGAACGTATCAAATAATTCGGCAATGCACTCCGATGAGTTACGGTCAAAATCCCACAACGTGTGGTCGAGGTCGAAGAAGAGGTGTTTGTACATAGAAACAGGCATTCAGTTTACGGTTTGTGGTTTTGTTTCCTGCCGTAAACTGAATACCATAAACCGTAAAGGAGTACCAAATGCGTTAATAATCCAGTTTGAGCCGCTCAACGGGCTGATTGTTGACCAGATGGCTGTCAACAATTTCGTTGATATCCTCCAGTTGAACGTTACCGTAATAAGTACCTTCCGGGTAAACCACAATGGTAGGACCGAAGGCGCAGGCATCCAGGCAACCCGTTTTCTGTGCCCGCATTTCTTTCAGCAGACCACGCTCGGCAAGGGCCGCTTTAAAGGCATCGACCAGTTCATTGCCGTGGGCTTCGCCACATGATTTTTTTGGTGCGGCTTTCTGGTTGGTACAGACAAAAACGTGCTTTTTGTATTTCATGACAATTGGTTATTGCTCAAAGGTACGAATGAACCCGGTGTCATTGGCATGGGGCCCCTTGCTGAAAGAATATTCTCCGTGTGTAGGAATCGAAAAAAAAGAAAACAAAACGGATTGACATTATATTGTAGGTACATCAATTAGTTCAGACGAACGTTTCGTTCGAACCAGTACGCTTACCTCTCTCCCTATCTCCTTTCGTATCATGCCTAAACAACTTCCTGTTCTTACTGGCCGCCCGTTGCCCTTTCTGACACCAGCCGGCAACGAAAAGGCCACGGACAAAGCTGATTTTTCTGCCCTGTATGACCGGTTTTCGCCTGTTCTATTCGGCGTCATTACGAGCATCATACCGGATAAAGCCGCATCGGTTGTGGTGCTGGAAGACGTTTTCCTGGCTATTCACGCGCAGCTGGACCAGTTTCAGCCCGGGAAGCAATCCTTGTTTACGTGGCTATTACACATTACCCGGAATACGGCTACCAACGCCCTCCGCAAGCGCCGGCAGACGCTGTCGGGCAACCTGAAACTCTCCGAAACGGGGGAAGTCATCCGCCTGCCTGAACGTAGTATTCCCGCTGATACCCAACAGACGGCGTTACTCGATGCGGTTCTGTTCAAAAACTGCACGCCCCAGGAAGCCGCCCTTTCGCTGAATATTCCTGTTGAACAGGCACACCAGCAATTGCGGCTGGCCGTGCAGAACCTGCGCCAACGAATTGACGCTTAACGCCCGTTTCGAACGGTTACCAGCAAAGCACCCCACGCCCGGTTCAATACCCCGTCAATTCGTTTCCAGTCGGCCTCGGTCGCTCCGCCGTTTTTCCGGCCTGCTTCATCACTCAGGCGCATGGCATCGGCCCGCAGTGGGCCGTAGACGGCAAATTCCCTTGCTGGCTGGTTGTACAGAGCTGTCGACGTCTGGACCAGCGCATTCGCCAGTTCGGTGTACGAATACCGGTCCCGCTGCCGGTGAACAATCCACCACTCCAGTTCCAGCTGGGCTACTCTGGGTACGTTGAAGTGTTCGATGGTAAGCGACTGGATGGATTCGTAATAAGCAATTAAGTCGGGTAGTGTCTCCTGATAGTCAGCGCGGGATTTCCCCTGTTTGAACGTAAAGGCGGCTTTCGTTGCCTGAAACGCCAGGACAAACGACCGCCAGAACGGGGCGTGAAACTGTTGGCGCAACCCACCCGCCAGCTGCCAGAACAACAGCACGGGCCTTTTATCGTAGTAGGACCGCCACATGGCCGTTTCCAGACGGGCCACCTCCGCCGGGTCAAACTGGCGGATGCTGTGTTTTCGGGGTACATACAAATCAGTGAGCACCCAGAGTACTAACGCCAGAAGAACACCCCACCAAAGCCAGCGTTTGGGCGGTTGAGTGCGAAAAGAAAGAGTTGATTTTTTCGTGCGGGCTTCCATACCGTTTGACTGTAGAATCAAAAGAATAACATACTGTTTGCTAACCCGAAGTGTTTTTGGGTTTCGCATTCATGTAAAAACCCCATCTGGTATAGGTATACCGATGGGGTTTTACATGAACGATTTTCCAGGCCGTTTCCCTTTTTTACTGGTAACATACAAACGTTTTTGTCATTCCGACGACAGGAGGAATCTCAGGCTCGACTGGTTTTGAACAGTAAGATTCCTCCTGTCGTCGGAATGACAAAAACCTCCTTTCACCGTTGGTACTTAGCAAAGAACGATTACACTTTCTTCGTCATCTTCTTAGCCGTGGCACCCGGCTTTTTCCCGGGCGCAGCAGAGCCCGGCCCGCTTTTCTGCGTCATGGTGACGGGGTCCCAATACACTACTTTTTGCTCGAAATAGCTTTCGTTGCAGGCCAGTACCGGTGCGGCCGCCCGGAACCCAAATACGGGATCTTCTATTGTTCCCTGACTGCCTTTGCGAACGTTCTCGAAGAAGTCTCCAAAGTGCTTAGCGTGAGCATCGTCATCTTTCGGCGCGTCAAACCGTACCTCTTTTACGGGTTCAGCCTTTCGGGTTTCGGTGGGGTATTTGGCATCGTACTGCTTCACAAATTCCTGCTGTACGGGTTCGGTGAAGGTGAAGAAACTGTCATACCCACCGTAGCCGGGGGCAATGGGCAGTTTCTTTTTGGTCATAATCAGGTTGTTTTCCGAAAACTCAATCTGCCCTTCATTACCAATAATGCGCGTGACATCGTTGATTTTACCGGCGTTGGCAAAGTTTACCCGCAGTACCATCTGGAAGGCTTCGTGCTCTGCCGTTTTGGGGTAATCCATGATGCACGACATGACATCGGGTACATCGCGGCCATCTTTCCAGTAGGCCAGGTTACCCGACGAATAGATGCGCGTTGGCCCCATCGTATTGGTTACGAAATGAACCCCCGTAATGAGGTGAATGAACAAGTCGCCCGCCACGCCCGTGCCGTAGTCGCGGTAGTTGCGCCAGCGGAAAAAGCGCTTGGCATCGAACGGATGTTTGGGTGCATCGCCCAGGAACCGGTCCCAGTCAACGGTTTTGGTGGACGCATCGGGTGGGATGGAATATTCCCAGGCCCCGATAGCGTTGAACCGGTCGTTGTTGGATTCGATGTAGTTGATGGCTCCAATGTCGCCCGCCTGTACGAGTCGTTTGGCCTCCTGAAAAGCCGCGCTGCTGATACGCTGGCTACCCACCTGCATGGTTTTGCCCGATTTTTTCCACGCATCCACTACGGCTTTGCCTTCGTTCAGGTGCTGCACCATCGGCTTTTCGCAATACACGTGTTTGCCCGCTTTCAGGGCGGCAATGGTGACGTGGTCGTGCCAGTGGTCGGGGGTAACAACAAGGACGGCATCTACGTCCGGGCGGGCCAGAATCTCGCGGAAATCGCGGGTCGTAAACAGGTTTTTATCTTTGCCGAAGGCTGTTTTGGCGTGTTCGAGCCGCCCATCGTACAAATCGGCTACGCCCACCAGTTCCACATCGGGGTTACGAAGGGCCGCCTGCGTATCGAAGTTACCCTGAATGCCCATGCCAATAGTGGCAATACGAATTTTGTCGTTGGGACTGATTTTAGCCAGATTCGGAATATAGGCCGGGAAACCAAAGGGTTTGGCCAGGGTTTCAGTCGCTGCCAGGGCTGATGCCACCGACAGGCTTTTTATAAAGACACGTCTGTTGGATTGCATAGAAAACAATTGTTTGCAGGTATGGGAAGTAAAGCAGGCGGTACCGGAGATTTACCCGAATAAACCGAATGCGGGGACCAAAAGACTCTTTACAAAAACCAGACTCAGTAATTCCGGGTACTGGATGCTTTATATACTACGAAGCCCGGCTACCGTTCTACGTACTGATACCCTACTACGGTTCTGTGACCGTTACCCGAATGCGATCAATCCCTGCCCAAACGAGGTATCTTGTTTTCATATGGCTGCTTTGTTTTACGGGAAATGGGCTTGCCCAGCGTAAAGACCCGACCTTCCGGGTCATTGCGTTTTACACCGCCAAAAACGACAGGGCGCACATCAGTTTTGTCCACGAAGCCAACCGGTGGTTTCCCAAGATGGCGGCTACGCATGGTTTCACTTATGACTCAACGGATAACTGGGCAAATCTGAACGCCAAATTCCTGGCCAATTATCAGGTAGTCCTTTTTCTGGATACCCGCCCCGAAGAGCCCGCTCAGCGGGCAGCATTTCGCCAGTATATGGAGCAGGGAGGGGCCTGGATGGGCTTCCATTTTGCGGCCTTTGCCCTTACCCCGTCCACCTATCCGCAAAACTGGGACTGGTATCACAACGAGTTTCTGGGTTCGGGCTCCTACAAAAGCAACACCTGGCGGCCCACAGCGGCCATTCTGCGCGTGCAGGACCGCAAGCATCCGGCCACAAAGAAATTACCGACAACCTTTACGGCCGCCCCCAACGAGTGGTATCAATGGGAAAACGACCTGCGCACCAACCCAAACATCGACATCTTAGCCGCCATCGACTCCACCAGTTTCCCGCTGGGCACCGGCCCCAAGCCCCACGAAATATGGCACAGCGGGTACTACCCGGTGGTGTGGACCAACCGGAACTACCACATGATTTACATGAACATGGGCCACAACGACATGGACTACGAAGGCAAAACGAACCGGGAGCTCTCGTCTACGTTTGCCAGCGACAGGCAGAACAAACTCATCATCAACAGCCTCCTGTGGCTGGGAAAGAAAAAGTAAGCGGTGCCGCGCCGGACCGGTGTTTTATCGGGAGTGAAACGTGGTATCGACGTCAAACTGAAAATCCTCGCTCAGCAACCGGTTTGTTCTGGCGTTTCGGTACTGTTTCAACTCCGCCATCGGCCGTTGCGCCGTATCCACCAGCACCCGCCCACCCGGCATGCGTACCTGATTCAGACCGCCGGACGAGGTAGTCGTCATGAGCGACTCGGTCAGCGTGTAGCTGATACGCCCATCGGGGTATACGGTATAATAGTCGTTCTTATTTTTCTCGTACCGCTGCTCAAACGTTTCCCGGCTACCGTACACGATACCTCCGAACTGATAGGTCTGAAAGTCGGGCGATTTTTCTATGGCAGCCTGCATCGCTTTGTGGTGCTGTTTCAGGCAGGCATACAACACAGTAAACCCGTCAGGCGTAAGTTGTGTGGTATCTACGTGTACCATAACCGGAATTTTATCCATCAGCACCGTGGAGCCAGCGGGTTGATACGACTGACGAACCGTATCGATCAGGTGCCAGGGGGCACTTCCGTACACACCGGGCTTGTAGGGTGGCTTAAAACTCAGGTGGTCGTAATTGATTACATCGACCACCTTGTTGTCGTACAGCAGTTCGTGGTGATAATTGATGGTTGAAAACTGCTTCTCCGTCACCAGTTGCAGCGTCAGCACCGTACCGTTGCAATCGGCGGTATAAATAACCGTTTTAGTTGTACAGGAACCCATCAGCAAGGGCAAAAGCAGGCAGAGGAACGAACGGAGATAGTGAATAGCGCCCTTCATATGAGTTTTTGGGTAGTTTAATGGCAATCTTTCCTTATCTACTGACTGCGCCAACGAGCAGTAAACCTACGTGAATTACCAACTTTTTATCGATGAATAGCTTACCACTATCTGCCCGGCAACTCCTTCGTTTGCTGGTAGTCACCGGAACTACCGTTTCCCTGTACGCCTGTTTGAACAGCCAGAAAACGACTACCCAATCGGTGTCGGCATCCGCAACGGAATCGGTGGCAGCGGCTCCGGCTGCGATGGCCCCGGCGGCTCCGAAACGGATTCTGATTTTCTCCAAAACAAAAGGCTGGAACCATACGTCCATCCCGGCCGGTATTGCCGCCATCCAGAAACTGGGCCGGGAGAACAACTTCCGGGTCGACACCACCAAGAATGCCACCTACTTCAATGACGATAGCCTGAAGCAGTATCAGGCAGTGGTGTGGTTAAGCACCACCGGCAATGTACTCAATTCCGTTCAGCAGGCCGCCTTTGAGCGGTATATCCAGGCGGGGGGCGGCTACATGGGTATCCACGCGGCAGCCGATACCGAATATGACTGGCCCTGGTACAACAGACTGGCAGGCGGCTATTTTTCCAGTCACCCCAGCCAGTCCAACATCCGCAAGGCAACGGTCGATTTGCTGGACAAGAACCACCCTTCCACCGCGCACCTGCCCGACCACTGGGAACGCACCGACGAGTGGTACAACTACCGCTCGCTTTATTCCGACCTGCACGTGCTGGCTAACCTGGACGAAAACACCTACGAAGGCGGCACCAACGGAAGCAATCACCCTATTGCCTGGTACCATGAGTTCGATGGCGGACGGGCGTACTATACCGGGGGAGGCCATACCGACGAAAGTTTTACCGAACCGCTGTTTGTGCAGCATTTGCAGGGTGCCCTGAACTGGACCATGGGTTCGGGGAAGGCCCTCGACTACAGCAAAGCCTACGCCGTGGTAACACCCGAGGAGAACCGCTTTGTGAAAACGGTGCTGGTCAATGACCTGAACGAACCGATGGAACTGGCCATTGCCGACGATGGCCGCGTATTTTTCACGGAGCGCAGCGGGAACCTGTCGGTATATGATGCCAAAACGAACGCGCACCAGCTGGTGCACAAGTTCGATGTGATAACCAAAACGGGTCACGGGGTGCAGGGCATTACGCTGGACCCCAACTTTGCCACTAACCATTTCCTGTACATCTACTACACGCCCCGGTTCGAGAAAGACCCGGCTTATAACCTGTCGCGCTTTGTGGTGAAAGACGATAACACGCTCGATGTAGCGTCCGAAAAAATCCTGCTAAAGGTGCCCAGCATCGACCAGCCAGGGTCGCACCACGGCGGTTCGCTGACCTTCGACCCGGCGGGGAATCTGTACCTCTCCACCGGCGACCATACCAATCCGTTCCCCTCCAATGGGTACGCCCCCATCGACGCCCGGCTCGATCACCTGGCGTCCGATGCGCGCGAAACGGCGGCCAATACCAACGATTTGAGGGGGAAGATTCTGCGTATCCGCCCCATGGCTGACGGAACCTATATCGTTCCTGATGGCAACCTGTTCCCAAAAGGCACTACTCAGACCCGGCCTGAAATTTATACGATGGGCCTGCGGAACCCGTACCGGATTGCCATCAATCCCAAATCGTCGGCGCTGTACTGGGGCGAAATTGGCCCCGACGCGGGTAAAGACAGCACGCTGGGACCAAGAGGCTTTGACGAGTTTAACCACACCAAAAAGCCCGGCAATTTCGGCTGGCCGCTGTTTATCGGTAATAGCCAGCCCTACGCTGAAAACGATTTTGCGACGAATACCCTGGGGCCACGCTTTGACCCGAACGCACCAGTCAACAACTCGCCCAAAAATACCGGGCTGAAAAATCTGCCGCCCACTAACCCCGCCATGATCTGGTATCCGTACGGGGTGTCGAAAGAGTTTCCGGAGTTGGGACAGGGTGGCCGTAGCGCCATGGCCGGTCAGTTTTACACCTACGACAAAAATTCGCCGTCGAAGAATAAATTCCCGGAGTACTACGACGGGGCACTGTTCATTTTCGACTGGATGCGGAACTGGACGCTGGCCGTTCGGGTGGATAAAGACGACAAGTACATTCGTACGGAGCCGTTCATGGCCGCGAACGGTGATTTCCGCCGACCAATCGACCAGGCATTCAGCAAAGACGGGGTTATGTATATGCTCGAATACGGGTCGGTGTACGGGGCCGATAACGACGATGCCCGGCTGGTAAAAATCGAGTACAACACCGGCAACCGGCCGCCTACCGTTCGGGCAATGGTGACTGATTCTGCGGCAATGGCGGTCCACAACTCCCGCTCATACCTGACCTCCGACGGCCGGAATGCACCCTCCAGCCGCGAGGCCATCGGGCAGGCACCCCTGCGCGTACGATTCAGCGGGCGCGGCACCGACCTCGACGACGATAACCTGACCTACGAATGGCTATTTGACGGCAAAACCGTTGGGGCAACCAAACCCAATGCAACCTATACCTATACGAAACCGGGTGTGTACAACGCCATTCTGAAGGTAACGGACCAGACGGGCCAGGTGGGTATGGATACCATTTCGGTGAAAGTAGGGAATGACCTGCCGCAAGTGGCCATCACAACGCCCGATAACCGGTCGTTCTTCTGGGAAAACAAGCCGTTTGTGTACACCGTACAGGTAACCGACAAAGAGGACAAAACCATTGACCGGAAGCGGGTAAGGGTAGTGTACGAATACAGCGCCCAGCCCGGTGGTGTGCCCACGGCGGCACCGAAGCAGGGCCACCAGGACTACGCCGAGATTGGCAATGGGTCCCTCGGAAAAACGCTGATGGCAGCCAGCGACTGCAAAGCCTGCCACATCATTGATAAACCGTCCGTTGGCCCCACGTTTCTGGCCATTGCCGACCGCTACAAAGGGCAGGCGGGCAGCATTGAGCGACTGGCCCGCAAGATCATTGAAGGCGGGGGTGGCAACTGGAGCAAAGACCACATCATGAGCGCCCACCCGCAGGTGCCGGTGCAGGATGCGCAGGAGATGGTGAAGTACATTTTCTCGCTGACCGATGCCCGCCAGCAGAAAACCATTCCGCAGCAAGGCCAGATTGCCCTGAAGGACCATAAAGCCGAGGAACCACGCGGGCAATACGCCATCGTGGCTTCGTACACCGACAAGGGCGGTAAGGGTGTCGGTCGGGATGCCGCACCACCGCTGACCGGTACCGATGTGGTGACGCTGCGCAATGCAACCGTTAAAACCATCAACGCCGATGCCTATGTGGGCTTTAATCGTTTCGGGAACCGGCTGACGGCGGGCAACCATAAGTCCTATGTGCTGCTGAAAGGCATTGACATGAACACCATCAAATCGCTCACCTACGACTACTCATCGCAGAACAAGGATGGCTACATCGACGTGCGGCTGGACTCCTACGCCGGGCCGGTCGTGAGCCGAACGCCCTACACAGCCACGGGTGCCTGGAACAAAACCAACGAAGTAACGGGTACCTTTGAGAAACCCTTCACCGGCAAGCACGATGTGTATATCGTAGTGATGAAGCCCGAAAAACCCAACGACGGCATTATTCAGCTGAACAGCATCCGGTTTAATCAATAGGGCTGAAGATGCCGTAAGCAGGGAATAATTTGTTATTTCCCCAGAACTAATCCTTTTTTGTCATTTCGACGGCAGGAGAAATCTCAATGTAGCTTGGTAGTCAAGCTTGAGATTTCTCCTGCCGTCGAAATGACAAAAAGCAATCCCCCAACTACATGAATGAAGCAAAATTTAACATCGCCATATTAATCGATGGGGATAATGCACAGGCGAAACTGATAAAAGAACTGATTGAAGAAGTGTCGAAATATGGCAAGGCAACCATTCGCCGGATTTACGGTGACTGGACAACGCCCCACATGAACAGCTGGAAAGAAACCATCAACCAGTTTTCGATTAACCCCATTCAGAAGTTTTCGTACACCGCCGGCAAGAACTCGACGGATAGCGCCATGATAATCGACGCGATGGATATTCTGCACAGCAATAGTGTCGATGGATTCTGCATCGTGTCAAGTGACAGCGACTATACGGGGCTGGCCAAACGGATTCGGGAGCAGGGCCTTTTTGTCATGGGTATCGGCCGGAAAACGACCCCCATCGCCTTCGTTAATTCCTGCGAAATCTTCACCTTCACCGAAAACTTGCAGGAGATTCTGCCAGTGGTCGAAGTGGCCGAGGAAGAGGCCCCAAAGGAGCAGTCGCGGTTAAAACCGGCCCGAAAAGAGCGCCCGCAAAAAGTGGAGACTGAAGGAAAAAGTCCCGAAAGTCAACATGACGATTATCGATAAAGCCTTCGATATTTCCATCAATGAAGACGAAGAAGCCAATATTTCCAAACTCGGGCTGGCGCTGCGGAAGATTGACCCCAGCTTTGACCCACGGACGTACGGCTTTAAAACTCTGACCCAACTGCTGGCAAGTTTGAGGAAATATGAAATCGTTCGGAACGAAGTGAATGGGTTAAACCACCCCCGTTTGAAGTTAAAGTAACGGCGGCACCGGAAACACTACGGGACAAAACTTTATGGTGGCAAACGGGTTGTTTACTCGTAGGCACTTCGCCAGTTTCTATTTGCTCAACAAACGTTCTTGTCACTATGCGTTGCCTCGTATTGTTTCTATCCCTCAGCCTGTACGGCTCCGTTGCTTTCGCCCAAATAGACTCCTCAAAAACGACCAGAATGCCCGTGCAACGGAAGGTATTTATTCCGGGTGTTGACACGCCGATTTCGGGCGGAGGCATGACCGCGCAAACGCCGGTTAACCAAACCATGCCCGCGCAGGATGATAACAAGAAGCGCAAAACACAGCCCCCCAGCGATCCCCGGGCTTTTGGCGTGTCCATTCCGCTCGGAAAAACCAAACAGGATACGTTGAAATAACAGAAATCGGCTTTAACTGGTCGGTTTGTCGGGCAGGGGCATCGATGCGTGAAACTCCTGGTATATCCGGTCCATGTACTCGTCCAGCAGGGTCAGGACACGGGCCCGGTCGGGGGAGTGCACGATCAGCCCAACGTGGTACTCCTTTTTCATGCGCCAGTAGATCTCCGGTTCGGCAAAAATCGACAGGTCAGGGCACTGATGCCGGGCCAGGGATATGATCAAACCAGCGTACCGGGCGGTATCGGCAGGGGGTACATAATGTTCTTTTTTGGCCATAGCCACCTCCAGTTTTGCCCATTCGCGCCATAGATTAACCCCGGACGCGGCTTCGACCAGTTCGGCAATGTTGGCCCCCCCTACCCGCGAGGACGTTTCCAGAAAGTATAACTCCCCATCGTGGTCACCCCGGATGTATTCGGAATGAGAGGCACTGTAGCGCATACCAAACGCCGACAGCACCTGGTCATTTATCTGCCGCAGCGCCGTTGTCTCGGGCGTATCGAGCGGTAGGGTAGCCGTACGGAACACCCCGCCCCCGTGTGCCACTTCCATGGGCGTAGCCAGGTACTGACTCACCCGCGAAAAAACCGCTTTGCCATCCACCGACAGCGAATCGACGTGGTACACCTTCCCCGGTTTAAACTCTTCGATGAGGTACGTAAACCGGTTGTCGCCCAGCAGCTTAATGGCCGACCAGGCTTCTTCCAGCGAATGTACTTTGCGGATACCCGTGGCGGAGGCTTCGGAACGGGGTTTTATCAGCCAGGGAGACTCGGTCGTTTGCAGGAAAGCGGTAACGGTTTCGTCGTGGAAAAGGGAGCAGAAAGCCGGTACGCGGATGCCAGCCTCAAAGGCCCGTGTCCGCATGGCCAGCTTATCCCGAAAATAACGGGCCGTGGTCTGTCCCATCCCATCGATACGAAACGTTTCCCGAATCAGCGCTGCTTTCTCCACATCGAAATCATCCAGGGCTACTACCCGGTCTATCCTACGGGAGCGGATCATGTGGCTCAGCCCCACAATCATTTTTTCCAGATCCTCCGGCGCATTGCTGGGCGACGGCAGAAAAAAGAATTCGTCGATGGCTTCGCACGGCCAGTCTTCATTGGCCAGTTTCTGGTCGGTCAGCAAATAAACGGTGTTCCCTAACTCCTTGCAGGTCCGCATAAACTCCTGCCCCTTCAAAAAGGTGGCAATGCATAAAAAAGACAGCTGACTCATACGTGAAGGCGCTTGTTTGACAAAAAAGATACGGCCAAAATACGAACACAGGAATTCTTTCTACGGGGTTTCGGCCGTTAGCGTCCTCAAATAAGCGATTAATAGTCGAATACCAAATCCGGTGGCGTTCTTTTGCGAACCAAATTCCAAATCGGCGAAGGCCATACCCGCAATATCCAGGTGTGCCCAGGCGGGGTGATTCTCCGTAAATACTTCCAGAAACTTGGCCGCGCTGATGGAACCCGCTACGGGTTTTCCGCTAAAGTTTTTCACATCGGCCACATCCGATTTTATGTCTTCTTTGTACACATCCCAGAGCGGCATGCGCCAGAGCCGCTCCCCAGTTTGGTCGGCGGCCTGGGTAAGCTGCGTGGCCAATGTATCGTTCTGCGTGAACATACCACCCGCGTGCAGGCCCAGCGCGGCAATAACACTACCCGTCAAGCGTGGCCAGATCGATGAGGATGTCGGGCTGAAAATGGCGTACCATATACGCCAGCCCATCGGCCAGGATGACGCGCCCTTCGGCATCGGTATCAATAATTTCGATGGTTTTGCCGCTGTAGGACGTAATCACATCACCGGGTTTGGTAGAGCGACTATCCACCGAGTTCTCGGTAGCGGGCACGATACCCACCACGTGAATCGGCAGGTTCAGCTTGGCAGCTACCTCCACGGTTCCCAGCACAGCGGCCGCCCCGCCCATGTCGCTTTTCATGAGGTGCATGCTGGTAGATGGCTTGATAGACAGCCCACCCGTATCGAACGTGACGCCTTTGCCCACCAAACCGACCGTAAGCCCGCTGGGATTAGTGGCCGGTTTGTGTTCGGCAATAATCAGCACGGGGGGGGCTTCACTGCCTTCGCTCACGCTGAGCAGGGCACCCAACTTCTGTTTTACTAATTCCTCCCTGTCCAGTATCGTCACGGCATACCCGTGCTGACTACCCGACAAAACGGCCCAGTCGGCCAGGGTCTGGGGCTTTTTGTAGTTGGACGGAGCGTTCATCAAATCCAGCATCTGCCGGTGCGTCGGGGCAATGGCTTCGGCCCGGACCAGGGCTTCCTGCGCGGCTGCCTGCTGGCTGGCCGCTACGAGTAGCGTCAGTTGCCCGGCATCCGAATAAAATACCGGCGCTTCGGGTTTATCCGTCTGGTACAGTTTCAGGTCATACCCACCCCACCGAATGCCCAGCACAACGGCCTCCACTACGCTACCGTCAAAGGCAGTCAGGTCGAGCAGGAGTTGCGTTGGTAGCGACTGCCGACGGTTGAAAAAGAATTTCCGGAACGTTTTCAACCAGTCCATCTCCTGCGGACTGGTGCCCAACCCAACCAGCCAGGTTACTGACTCACCGGCATACAGGGGCAACACATCGTTGGCTTCCGCTTTAAAGTCACGCTCCAGCACAGACAAAGGCAGCTGATGGGTTTTCGCCAGTTGTGTCAGCTGGTCGGTCAGCGTATCGTCCTGCACCAACGGTTTGATTCGGTTACCGATGGCCGACTCCTGCGTAGAAAGGGAAATGATCATGGGGTCAATTAGTGTTTTGTTCGTAAAATAGCCACTCCACCGCCTTCGGGAACTCACGACTCCAGTGCACCTCCTGATGGGTGCCCGCGGGGTCTACCGACAGGTGGATGTCAATCGGCTGGCCGTTATACCCCTGCCGCAACAGGGTTTCGTTGAACCGGCGGATACTGGGCACCATATAACTCGATTCTTTTTCGCCCCCGTAAGCGTATATTTTCATGGGAACCGGTGCCTGCAACCGAATGGCGTCGAAGTAGATTTTGGGGGAAATCCAGAGGGAGGGCGAAAAAACCATCAGCCGGCCAAATACGTTCGGGTGCATCAGACCGGCATAAATGCTAATCAGTCCCCCCAGCGAACTGCCCCCAATCCCCGTATGTTCGGGGTCGGGCAGGGTACGGAACGTACGGTCGACGAGCGGCTTTAAGGTCCGGCGAACAAAGTCCAGGTAAAACTGCCCTTTTCCGGTACCGGCGCGGGTGCGGTGAAAGGTAAACTCCCGGATGCGCTCATCGTGCGCATGGTCGATGGATACCAGAATCACTTCGTGGTGATTCCGGGCTGCCAGGAGTGCCATTTTCTGGTCGACCTCCCAACTGCCATACCCGGAACCACCCCCAAACAGGTTCTGTCCGTCGTGCAGGTACAGCACCGGGTACTGCTTGTCCGTCTGCTCGTAATCGTGCGGAAGCAGCACATGCACCCGGCGCACCTGACTGATGCCCGGCACCTTGAACTCCTCCCCCAGCAACTCAATTTTAGGGAGCAGCAGCGGGTTATACGGGGAGCCAAACCACCGCCAGTGGGGTACGTGTTCGCGTACCACACCGGCCGTTGGTGACACGGTCCGGTTGGCAACGCCCTCGCCGGAGGTATCCAGTTCTACCTGGTCCCACCCTCCCCGCGTGTACTTGTATTCCAGTGTTTCGGGCAGGGCCATATCGGCCGGAAATTCATAGACAAACTGACCGGGTCCAGCAACCTGCATCTGAAACGGAGGCAGGTCGGGAAGCCACTCGCAGAAATTACCCGCTACAAATACGGGGCGTTCATCGAGGACAGGGGTGGTCAATTCCAAACGTAAAGTGAAAGCCATACGTAGAGAATCAGATAGGTAGGGAAGTTGGTTCAGATTGACCAGGAAAACTATACGGGCAGCCTGGCAGCGACCATGCAGGTTAGCCCAGAGCCCACTGCTTGGTCAACCCCTTTATCCGTGTATGTAATGTTGATAGCTGGTGGCCTGGTCAGATGCTGATTCGCTCTCAGAGCAAGTTTCTACTGGCATTTGATCCTTCCATTAAAATCATAATCGATTAGCTATCAATAACTTGTTATCTATTTAAAATTATTCTAAACGAGTGCTTATAATTGGTCTAAATAACTTATACCTTTGCCCCGTTGATTTCATCTACTGAATTTCGCTATGTTGACACGTACTTTATTTGCCCAATTCGTTATTGTAAGCTTTGCCCTGATCAGTATTACCTCCTGCAAAGACGAGCTGAACCCAGCCACTGTAGTCCCCCAATTCCGGGAGCCAATTGCCTATACAAAACTGACTGACACAACAACCTACGCTACGTTTTTTGTTGATAAAAACGGGGCTAAAACGGTTGACCTCACGACCGGCAATACCCGTCTGCTGATGTTCCGGGCCATTAATACATACAATGGAACGGCTGTTGGAACGGGTGCCGCGCTGGATGCTACGGTATTAAAGAATATGTTCTCGAATACCACCAGTCCCTTCCCGGGTGCGGCCAATACGGGCCTGAACACGTCCGGACTCCAGTTACGGACTGTAACGGCCTCGTCGCTTTCCCCAACGGAAGCCGAAAAGGAACGCCAGACGATTGAGGCCGCTTTTCCGGCTATAGCCAACGCCAGCAAATCAGTAACAGCCGTTGCGTCGGAAGGGAAAGCGGGTAAACTCGGCACCTATCTGGTCGACGAAAAAGGTATCGAATGGGGTCAGATTATTCAAAAATCACTGATTGGCGCCTTTCAGCTCGATTACATCGGCAACATACTCCTGAGTGATGCCCGGCTGTCGGCCGATAACACAACGCTGGTAGCGGGTAAGAACTACACCCAACTGGAGCAGAACTGGGACGAAGCATTCGGTCTGCTCACCGCCAATCCCGTTTACGGAGGTAACGCTACGGCTACCTCGTCGGGCGAGAGTTTCCTTGGCTCCTACCTGTGGGAATACAACCGGGAGGCTTTCCCGAAAGTGCACAAGGCTTTACTGACCGGCCGCGCGGCCATCGTGAATAACGACCTTACCACCCTGAACCAGCAGGCAACGTTCATTCGTACGGCCCTGGAAAAAGCGATTGCCAATGCAGCCCTGGGCTACCTGGGCAAGTGGAAAACGGGAACGACTGATGCCGCCCGGGCCCACGCCATCGGCGAAGGACTGGGCTTCATTTACGGCCTGCGGTACGCGAAACTAAACAAGGGTGATGCGGCTTTTTCAGACGGCATCCTCAATACCCTGGTTTATTCAGTGCCCAACGGATTCTGGGGACTGACGAACGCCAAGATTGATGCAGCGACTACGGCCATCAAAACAAAATTCAGTTTATAAAGTCAACCTTCTTAAACCACGATACAGTGCCCTGCATGGTGCCAGGCACTGTATCGTACCAAGCATTATGATACAATTCAGCTGGAAACAACTTGGGTTTGCCTGTGCCGTTGTGGGAACGCTCTGGGCCTGTTCCGGTAGTAGTACCAATGACCCATCGCCCGTAGCACCAACGACCGCAACCGACCAGGCCGGTAGCGACCGGAAGGCCATGCTGACCAACCTGGCCGACAATATCATTCTGCCGAGCTACGCCAATTTCAAGACCCGGCTCGATGTGATGGTCACGAAGGCCGACGCCTTTTCGGCTAAGCCCGACAAAGCTACCTTAGCCGACCTTCGGCAAGCCTGGGTAAGTGCCTACACCGACTGGCAGAAAGTGGAACTGTTTGATGTAGGACCGGCCGAGCAGTATACGCTCCGTAATTTTTTCAACGTGTACCCGGCCAATACCACGGGCATTGACGCGTACATAGCGGCTGGTGCCGGTACCTTTGATGTACCAGCCTCCTACCCCAAACAGGGTTTTCCGGCGATGGATTACCTGCTCAACGGCCTGGGTGATACCGATGAGGCCATTGTAGCCCGCTACACTACGGCTGCCGACGCGGCCAAACGCATTGCGTACCTGAAACGACTGACGACTCAGATGACGTCGCAGTTTACCACGGTTTACACGGCCTGGAATACCGGCTACCGGGATACCTTCATCAACTGCACCGCGCTGAATGCCGGTTGCTCAACGTCCAAACTGGTTAATGGCTACGTGCTTAATTACGAACGCTACATCCGGTCGGGTAAATTTGGGATTCCGTCCGGTGCCATGACCAGCGGCACCACAGCGCCTGCTACCGTTGAAGCGTTTTATAAGAAAGACCTGTCGCTGCTGCTGGCCAAAACCGCCCACCAGGCATCAGTTGATTTTTTCAATGGAAAAAGTGTAAAAACGGGTCAGGAAGGGCCGGGCTTAAAAAGCTATCTGAATGCGCTTGGCGTTAAAGACAGCAGCACGGGCACGCAGCTTACGGACCTGATCAATAAGCAGTTTAACGCCATTACGCAGCAACTAAACTCCCTAAAACCTGACTTATACAGTGAGGTAACGACCAATAATGCAGCCATGGTAGAAACCTACAACCAGATGCAGAAGATTACCCGGATGCTAAAAGTGGATATGACCACCGCCATGAGTATTACCATTACGTATACCGATAATGATGGGGACTGACGTACGTAATTCGGTTCACGGTTCCTGGTTTACAGTTGCCCCTCGGTCCGGCCTGTTTGCTATAAACCGTAAACTGACTACGGCAAACCCACCTTATTGTCAACGCATTACCCCCGCGGCACCGCTGGCCGTATTCAGGATACTGTTTGGACTAATGCTCTTCGGGAGCATTGTTCGTTTCTGGAGTAAGGGCTGGATTCAGGAACTATACATCCAGCCCCGCTACTTCTTCCCGTTTTACGGGTTCGAATTTGTTCAGCCCCTGGGGTCGTATACGTACTTGTTATTTGCCCTTTGTGGCCTCTCTGCCCTGCTGGTGGCTATCGGTTTTTTGTACCGCATGGCCAGCGTCAGCCTGTTTCTAAGTTTCACCTACATTGAACTGATTGACAAAAGCACGTACCTGAACCATTACTATTTTACGAGTATGGTTTGCTTGCTGCTGATATTCCTGCCCGCCCACGCCTATTTTTCGGTTGACGCCTACCGTCGGCACCGTTTGGCCGCCAGCCATATTCCGGCCTGGTGTCTGATTCGCTAAAGCTATTCGTTGCGCTGCTCTATGTATATGCCGGTCTGGCCAAACTGAATAGTGACTGGTTACTGCACGCTCTCCCGCTCCGCATCTGGCTTCCGGCGCACAATGACTTTCCGGTTGTGGGCTTTCTGTTCAATTATCCGTGGGTTCCCTATGTATTCAGCTGGTTTGGGTGCCTGTATGACCTGAGCATTCCGTTTCTGCTCTGGAATGCCCGAACCCGCCCCTGGGCCTACGCTGCCGTAGTCGTTTTTCATGGTTTAACGGCACTGCTGTTCCCAATCGGTATGTTTCCCTACATCATGATCGTTACGGCGCTGATCTTCTTTTCACCCGATTTCCACGAGGGCGTTATCCGGAAACTGAGCGCATGGCTGGCCATACCGGTCTCTTTTCCGGCCGTTCAACGTACCTATCAGTACCCGGTTCTTCGGGAGCGGATTACACTGGGCTTTCTGTCCCTTTTCTTTGTATTCCAGCTGCTGTTTCCATTTCGCTACCTGCTCTACCCCGGTGAGTTGTTCTGGACCGAAGAAGGGTACCGTTTTTCGTGGCGCGTTATGCTGATGGAAAAAGCAGGCTACGCCCAGTTCACGGTCAACGATGATGCAGGGCACCAAACCATTGTGAATAACACGCAGTTTCTAACCCCATTGCAGGAGAAGATGATGAGTACCCAGCCCGATATGCTATTGCAGTACGCCCACCTGCTGCGGGACCACTACCAGCAGCAGGGGTTTACAAACCCGCAGGTTTACGTAGACTCCTACGTGGCACTCAATGGCCGGTTGGGTAAACCGCTGGTCGGCCCCACTACGAATCTGGCGAATGAACAGGATTCTTTCCGCCATAAAACATGGATTACCCCTTTCAATGACACGATTTACGGTTTTTAGTTTTCTGGCCAGTTTATTGATTGCCACCACGGGCTTTGCCCAGTATCAGCTTTCCGGAACCGTGCTGGACCAGAACGATAGTGTACGCCTGAGCGGATGCACCGTTTACCTGAACGAAGGCAAACGCACTGCTACCACGGATAGCCTGGGAACGTTTATGTTCACAAACCTGCCCAATGGGGCCTACACTCTCCAGACAACCTGTCCCGATTTCAAAGCAGCCAGAACAACCACTACGATTGATGGAGCTGACCGGAGAGTAACTATCGCCCTGGCGAGTCGGCTTGAAACGCTCAGCGAGGTTACCGTAACGGATAAGCAATCCGACTTTGGCTTTACCCGGATGCGGGGCGTGGAAGGCATGGGTATTTACGAGGGTAAAAAGTCGGAGGTAATCATTCCAGAGCAGCTGGTAGCCAACTTATCGACGAATAATGCCCGGCAGATTTACGCCCGGGTGGCCGGGTTAAACATCTGGGAAAACGAAGGTGCCGGGTTGCAGCTGAGCATTGGCGGGCGGGGTCTTGACCCGAACCGCTCGTTCCAACTTCAACGTGCGGCAAAATGGGTATGATATCAGTGCGGATGCCCTGGGTTACCCCGAAAGTTATTACACCCCCCCTATTGAGGCTGTAGGCCGGATTCAGATTGTACGGGGCGCGGCTTCGCTTCAGTACGGTACGCAGTTTGGCGGGTTGCTCAACTTTGTCATGAAAAAGCCCGTTACCGACCGGGCGTTTGCCCTGACGGCCCGCCAAACCGTTGGGTCGTTTGGTTTTTATAATGCCTTCACCAGCGCCAGCGGTACAGTGGGTAAGCTGAGTTATTACACGTTTTTCCAGTACAAGAAAGGCGATGGCTGGCGACCCAATTCACGCTTTACCAACTATACGGCCTACGCGGATCTGGATTACCGGTTTTCGGAGAAAACTACCCTGGGGTTCGACATTACCCAGATGCACTACCTGGCCCAGCAGCCCGGTGGTCTGACGGACGCGATGTTTGCCGAGAACCCCCGCCAGAGCAACCGCGAGCGCAACTGGTTCGACGTTAACTGGACCATGCCGGCCCTCCATCTCGACCATAAAGTCAACACAAACAACGAGTTCAATGTACGTGTATTTGGCTTGAATGCCCATCGTTACTCACTGGGGTTCCGGCCCAACCGGGTGGCCAGTGTGGACGACAATAGTGAGCGCGATTTAATCAAAGGTACTTTTACCAACTGGGGTGCCGAGGGCCGGTACCTGAAACGGTATTACCTGGGGAAACAACAGGCAGTATTGCTGGCAGGTAGCCGGTATTATCATGGGTTCAACCATAGCACGCAGGGGTTAGGCAGCACCGCTAAAGACGCTGATTTCAACTACATCAATGACCCCAATGCCATCTCCTACGATTATCGGTTCCCCAACCGGAACCTGGCCCTGTTTGCTGAGAATATCCTCTACGTAGGGGAAAAACTCTCCCTGACACCCGGCCTTCGCTACGAATACATCTACACCACTGCCGACGGCTTTTACGGAACTACTACCCGCGACCTGGCCGGTAATATCCTCAGTTCGGTACGGACCAATGAATACCGCACCAACGGACGCGCTTTTTTGCTGGGCGGCCTGGGAATCAGTTATAAGCCAACCACACGGCTGGATGTGTACGGCAACCTGTCCCAGAACTACCGCTCTATCACGTTCAGCGATATGCGAATTGCCAATCCATCGCAGGTGATTGACCCAAACCTGCAGGACGAAAAAGGGTACTCCTTCGATCTGGGCATCCGCAGTACCCAGACTACACTATACAATTTTGATGTCAGTGCCTTCTATCTCCGCTATAACAACCGCATCGGCGAGGTACAGTTTTACGACCAGAACGACCGTATTCTCCGTCGGCGGGGTAACATTGGCCAGGCCGCTATTATGGGGCTTGAAACCTACGTGGAGGCTGATTTGATTCAACTAAGTAATCCCGCCAACCCTACCCTGAGTGGCGTAGTTTTTACCAACCTAGCCTTGATACACTCTACCTACAGGGCCAGCGAGATAGCTGGTGTCGTGGGGAATCAGGTTGAGTTTGTGCCGGCTGTAAACCTGAAAAGCGGAGTACGTATTGGCTATAAAAACCTGAAAGCCTCTTTCCAGTACACCTACCTTTCCGACCAGTTCACGGATGCCACGAATGCCCGCGACGGGGGTGTTTCGGCTGTTATTGGTCTCATACCGGCTTATAGCATTATGGATGCCAGCCTATCCTACCAGTTCAGCCGGTTTCGGCTGGAGGGGAGCGTCAATAATCTGGCGAACCAGATGTATTACACCCGGAGGGCTACAGGCTACCCCGGCCCCGGCATTCTGCCCTCCGACGGTCGGGGCGTTTATTTGACACTACAGATGAAGCTATAAGAAATCACGAAGCAGGTAGCCACTGCATGCCTGTTTTTTGGTAGTCTGTTCATAAGCTACCACATCGTCATGCCCACGAAATTTCGACAACCCATTTTTGGTGTATTATCCGTAAATCAATCAACCAAGGGCTGACAGTCATCGGATCTACACCCTTATTTCCCTTACCTACAATTACCATGTGTAGTTTTAGGTGCCTCTTTAGGCAACATAAAAAAAGCTATTCACCTACCCGGGAAACCATGAAGAAGGGAATGCACGCAGCAGAAGCACTTATTTTAGGGGTACTTACCTACTTGATTGCCACCGCTACTTATGCGCAGATTGGCCCAACCGGTGGGCGGGATACGTCATTTACCGTGCAGGGCTCCTACCAGCGCGAGAAGCAATACCACCCCGAGATAACACTGGCCGACTCGACCCTGCCGCCCGGTGTCCAGATCACCAGACATATCCCGTACAGCACACCCGCCCCCGGCAGAAAGCTGCTACTCGATGTATACACGCCCCCCGGTTCGGCTGAAAAACGATTCCCCGCCGTGCTGCTGGTTCACGGTGGTGGGTGGCGTTCCGGCGACCGCTCGCATAACAACACGCTGGCCGGGCAACTGGCCGCCAAAGGATTTGTGGCCATACCCGTCGAGTATCGGCTGTCGACGGAAGCGTTGTACCCGGCTGCAGTGCATGACCTGAAAGCCGCCCTTCGCTGGATGCGGGCCAACGCGCGAAGCTATAAAATTGATACAGGCAGAATGGCCGTGCTGGGTTTTTCGGCGGGTGGGCAGTTGGCGGCACTGGTTGGCAGTACCAATCAGAATTCCGCGTTTGAGGGGTCGGGTGGAAACGCCGGGTTTTCGAGCAGGGTGCAAGCCATCGTCGATATTGACGGGGTATTGGCGTTTATCCATCCCGAGTCGGGGGAGGGGGACGATTCCAAATCAACGTCGGCGGCTACGTACTGGTTTGGGTACGGCAAAACCGAGAAGCCGGAGTTATGGGAGGAAGCGTCCGCACTGACGCACATCGACAAAAATACCCCACCTATCCTGTTCCTGAACAGTTCGGTAGCCCGGATGCACGGCGGACGGGATGATTTGATCAAAAAGCTCGATGCATTCGGTACCTATTCGGCCGTACATACGTTTGACGATGCACCCCACACGTTCATGTTCTTCAACCCCTGGTTTGCCCCTACGCTCACGTACATCACCGACTTTCTGCACCGGGTACTACCGGGTAACTAAACTGAGTTCCCCGACACAGCGCGTTATACCTTCTATCTCCGGTACAACAACCGCATCGGTGAGGTACAGCCTATCCCGAAACCGTGTAAACGAACTCCGTGGGTCGCTCTAAGACAGTGCAAGCGTGTTTTGGTTTACATCAATGCGTTATTCGTCCCCCGCTTCTTCGGGCCGTACCAGCAAATACACGCCCAGCCCAAACACTGAGCTGGCTACCAAACAAAGGAGCATGGTGAAAACAATGACGTTAAAATCATCTTCGGGCCGCAGGGGTTCTTCACGAGTCAGCAACAGCGCCACCTGCACGAGCAGAGCAGTAGCTACGACAAAGGAACCAACCAGCATCAGCCATAGCACGACCGGAACTCGGTGCCAACGATAGGTCACAACACGCCCATCGGCAGTCAGGTAGGTAGAGGAAAGGGGCGATTTCATAGTAGCTGCTACCGTATCGGTACGTATTTGGAAGGGTAACAAGCTGAGTAAGTAAACTGTCACAGAAAAATAAGGTCGTCAAAAAGTTTAATTTTGCCGTATGGCAGATGAACATACCACCAACCACACAGCCCACGACCACGCTGGTCATAGCCACGGCCCCGTGGTATTGACCAGCATCAACCGGGCGCTGATTATCGGGGCCGTGCTCAACACAGTTTACGTGCTGGTAGAGTTCGGCATGGGGTTTCATTACAACTCACTGGCGCTGGTAGCCGATGCGGGGCACAACCTGAGCGACGTGGCCAGCCTGCTGCTCTCCCTGCTGGCGTTCCGGCTGGCGCGGGTGCGGCAAACACCCAACTTCACGTATGGCTATCGAAAAAGTACCGTGCTGGCCTCCCTCACCAACGCGGTTATTCTGCTGATAACCATTGGCGCTATTCTGTGGGAAAGCTTCCAGCGATTCCGACACCCCGAACCCGTAGTGGGCGTTGCCGTGGCCTGGGTAGCGGGGTTAGGGCTGATTGTCAATACCATTTCGGCCCTGCTTTTTTTCCGGAATAAAGAACACGACCTCAATGCCGAAGGGAGCCTATTTGCACCTGGTAGCCGACGCGCTGGTATCGCTGGGTGTGGTCATAGCGGGTATCGTTATCAGCTATACCGGCTGGGTCTGGCTCGACCCCGCCATTGGCGTTGTGGTCGCTATTGTCATTATGGGGTCGACCTGGAGTTTGCTGACGGACAGCCTTCGACTGTCAATGGATGGCGTTCCGGCGGGCATCGACCTGGAAAAAGTCCAGACCGATCTGCGTGCCGTACAAGGGGTTCAGGATGTACACCATGTTCACGTATGGGCCATGAGCACCACCGAAAATGCCCTGACGGCCCACCTCGTTCTACAGGACGACCTGTCTGATAGTCAGATTAGTTCGCTCAAGCGCGATGCCCGCCACCGGCTCGAACACCGTAACATCAGCCACGTTACGCTCGAAACGGAAACGAGCATGCAGGATGACTGCGAATCGGGAGAATGCTAAACGCTATTCTTCTTTTACACCTGAATGACAGGGTAAAATCAGCGAACGCCTGCCGGGCAATCTGTATCAGCCCGGTTTGCGTACCTATCCTACAGATAGGCAGCATCCGTTTGGCGGACTGGGCGTGTCACTTACCCTTAAAACTCACCTTATTTATGGTTACTGTAGGACTACTGGTACGGCTGGAAGCAAAGCCCGGCAAGGAGCAGGTTGTCGCTGATTTTTTGAAAAGTGCGTTGTCCATGGCCCAAAATGAACCCGCTACCGTTACCTGGTACGCTGTTCAGTTAGGCCCATCGACGTTTGGCATTTTCGACACCTTTCCCGATGATGCCGGTCGGCAGGCGCACCTGAATGGCCCCATCGCAGCCGCCCTGATGGCTAACGCTGCGGATTTACTCGCGTCGGACCCCGTCATTGAAATGGTCGATATTCTGGCCGCCAAGGGTGCTTAAATAAGCCCTGTCTCTCGGGCTCTCGGGTCGGAAATTACTTAGCCAACGCCCCGATGGGGACTCCTTAAATGGTTTTATTACGTTGAAAATAATCGCTTCAGCCTATGTTTTGTACGTATAGGCTGAAGCGATTATCTGTATCCCCTACACTGGCGTAGCGAAAATCGGTATTCCCTTAGCCTGGGGTAGAAATGTCTAAAAGTGCCAGGAATAAGCCTAAATCTCCTCACCGCGCCTTTGACTGAAATTTGTCTGGTCACGCAAATTTAAAAAGTATTATTTTCAGCCGGGGATTTGTCATTCCGACAAAGGAGGAATCGTCGGGTGAGCTTAGGTTTCCTTGCTCTTAGCTACGATTCCCCTTTTGTCGGAATGACAAAAAAGTGCAATTTAAATCTGCGTGATTACTTACTTATTTTAGGAAAATTAAAGCCAACCGAATCACTCATTCCCAGTGCCCTACGCAGACCCGTCCTGATTGGCCGCGGCTCCGTTGTTTTCGGTCAGGCAGTGCCGCCTATCGTGCCCGGAATGGGAACAATCCAGGGCTTTTGCGCCAGTACCCAGGCTGAGAAGCTGCTTGCGTTAATCGCTTCGGCCAAAAAACCCAAACAGCTTCCAATGAATTCGACCCGGCCGTTGTAACAGTGGTTACAACGGCCGGGTCGAATTAAAAAACGGCTTATTAGCGTTAAAATCGGGGGGATGGCTTAGTTATTTGTCTCGCCACCAATCACATCGGTGTTGTTCACCCCTTTGGTCTTCTTCTTCTTCTCGACCAGACTCATTTTACCAATCTTGTAACTGAAGGTGACTTTGATGTTCTGGTTGTAGATGTTGTTGACGCTTACCTGATTGAACAACGGCGAGTTCAGGGTATTGCGGATGGTCATGCCCCCGAAGAAGTTGTCGGCAGCCAGGCCAATCGACCCCCGTTTTTTGGCGATGTCTTTTCGTACCCCCACCGAGTACATACCCATGCCACTCTGCGACCCCTGCAATTGCACCCGGTTGCCCCGGTAGCCGCCAAACGCCTGCACCGCCCAGCCATTGGGCAAACTTACCTGCGTTTGCAGCCGCCCGCCAATCACAATCCCCGAATTGCTGACGAATTCCGACAGGCCGCTCAGCCCCGTTTGCTGCCCCTCCAGGTAGTTATAGTACAGGTCCAGGCTGCCGTTCAGCGTCCATTTGGAGGTGAGGTAGGTGTTGCCGAACAGGGTAGTGCCCACCGTTTGCTCCTTACCGATGTTCTGGAAGGTCGTAATAACAGCCCCAACCACCGAATCAGACGGCATCGTAATACGCGTGATGGCATTGCTCGACTGCCGGGTGAACACCGACAGGTTCAGGTAACTTTTCTTGATGTTCGTGCTCAGGCTCAGCTCCACGTTGTCCGTAATCTCGGGTTTCAGGCTGGGGTTCCCGATGGTGATGTTCTGCGCGTTGGCAAAGTTGACGTTGGGGTTCAACTGCTGCAAACCGGGCCGCTGAATGCGCTTGTTGTAAGCCAGTTTCAGGGTCGTGGCCTTACCCACGCTTTTGGAGATGTTGACACTGGGTACCAGATTGGAATAGTCGGGAATCAGGATGTCGCGTTCGGCATCGTTGGCCGTAATGCTGGTGTGCTCGTAGCGGGTACCGAGTTTAAACGTGTACTTATTAGCCGTAGCGAACGTGTACGAGACGTAACCCGCGCCAATGTTCTGGTTGTAGTTCAGCAAACCGGCCGGGTTGCGGGTGTCCAGCACAAATGCCCCCGTCGGACCGGCAATCTGGTACCGGAAGGTGCTGTTCACTTCCCGCAGAATCCCTTTTATGCCAAACTCGATCTGCTGACTTTTGCCGATGGGCTGCACATAATCGGTCTGCAAGGTTATCTCCTTGTTCACATTGCCGTTCAGGTTTTGCTGCCGCCCCGTCACTTCCTGCGCCCCGTTGAGCTGATCGGCGAAGAAGTTATTGGTCAGGTTACTGACGCTGTACAGGGTCGAAACCGACCACTCCTGCCCCGGCTTGAAGGTGCGGATGTAGTCGAGGTTCATATCCACCGAGTTCGACAAATCGCGGCTGTCCACGTTCCGATAGTTGGTGGCACTCAGTACATTGTTCGTAAAAAGCTGCGTGGTGTAGTCCTGATCACGCTTGAAGTTGCGGGTGCCGAAGTTGACCCCCGCCGTGATGGACTGATTCTTGCCGATGTCATAATCGAAACCGAAGTTATACCGGCCAAACAGGCCATTGTCGAAGGCGTCGACCTGCTGGTTGGTCCGAATGGCCTCGCCGTTCTGCGTCGTGTTCTGATCCAGCGTCACAAAGGCTTTGTTGTAAAATGCCCGGCCATTGCCGCCCAGCGTCACGCCTAATTTGCCGGTGCGGAAGCTGCTGCTGAGGCCCAGGTTAGAGCCACGAAGTCCCACCCCCGTGTCGAGGTTGAGCGTGAAGCCCTGAATCGTTGATTTTTTGGTGATGATGTTCACAATACCGCCCGCCCCTTCGGCATCGTACTTGGCCGAGGGCGACGTAATCACTTCTACCGACTGAATCAAATCGGCGGGGATCATTTTCAGCGCATCGGCAATGTTGCTGGCAATGATGGTGGAGGGTTTGTTATTAATCAATACCCGAATGTTGCCGGTACCGCGCAGGCTCAGGTTGCCATCGAAATCAACCGAAAGCAGCGGCACTTTACGGAGCACATCGGCGGCATCTCCGCCTTTGGAGGTCAGGTCTTTTTCCGCGTTATAGACCAGCCGATCCACTTTTTCTTCAATCAGCGACCGTTCGCCCGTTATCGTCACGGCATCGAGCGTGGTCGTGCTGGTGCTCAGTTTAATCACGCCTACATCGATGTTATCGCCCTTGCCAACGTTTACGCTGGCGATGGTTTTATCGGCGTAGCCAATGAAGCGGATAACGAGTTTGTAGTCGCCCTGGGCTACTTTGGTGATGGAGAACTTACCCTTGTCATCGGCAATGGTCCCATCGATGGGCTGGTTAGTGGTTTTGTCGAACAGGGCGATGGTGGCGTATTCGACCGCTTTGGTCAGAGCCGAATCGACCACGATACCGCTGATTTTGCTGTTTCCTTTGGGCGTTGTCAGCTCAAAACTTTTCGGTTCGTTGCTTTCGCTGCGCTGCCGTCCGTTCCCATCGCCACTGGGTCGGCCACCACCCGGAGGGCCAAACTGGGCGAAGGTTGTGGTGGACGCTGTCAGCCCGCCAAAGGCTGAGTATCAGGGCTAGCAGACGTATAGACTTGTTCATCGGGATACGGTGTAAAGGGTTGTGACTTGATAGCACAAAGCAACACCCTGTTTGCCACCGATAAAAAAGCAATTGACCGAGAGGGCATAAACGTCGGCTGAATGCCCGTTTTACCGGATGAATGGGTTTTTGGCCTGTGAACCGATTTGACAAACAGCCTCCTTATCCAATCCGGTAGCCCCTGCTAGGGCTAAAGACCAGGGCAAGCCTAAGCGAGGGACTGCAGCGGGTGCTTGCGGCCGTACAGGCGGCCCGGCTTTGATCTACTCGTTGGTATGGCTACCCGTTTCTTCGCCAATCACCTGCATGATGGTTGAGTTCTGACTGTTAATGACGAACGGGCCTTAACGCTTCGCCAAACAGCTCATTTTTATCGCTTATCGACCGGACAGTTTCTCCATGCTCGCCGGATAGCGGGCTCCCTGAATGACAATTTTTGAAGCCGCTTCGTCAATTTCAAGCAGATCATTGGCTGTCAACTCAATGTCAACGGCCCCTGTATTTTCGTCCAGCCGACTTAGTTTCGTCGTGCCCGGAATAGGCACAATCCACGGTTTTTGAGCCAGCAGCCAGGCCAGCGCTATCTGACCGGGTGTGGCCTGTTTTTGTTCAGCAAATCGGCTGAGCAAATCAACCAGGGCCTGGTTCGCTCTCCGGTTTTCGGGATTAAAGCGGGGTACGGTGCTGCGGAAGTCGGTGCTATCGAGTTTGGTGTTTTCGTCGATCTTACCCGTCAGAAACCCCTTACCCAGTGGACTGAAGGGGACAAAACCCATGCCGAGTTCCTCCAGGGTGGGCAGAATTTCCAGCTCTGGCTCCCGATGCCAAAGCGAGTATTCACTTTGGAGGGCCGTAACCGGCTGAACGGCGTGCGCCCGACGGATGGTTTGCGCCCCCGCTTCGGACAGCCCAAAGTGCTTCACCTTTCCGGCCTGAATCAGGTCCTTCACCGTACCGGCCACGTCCTCAATGGGCACATTGGGGTCAACGCGATGCTGGTAGTACAAATCAATTACCTCTACGTTCAACCGCTTCAGGGAACCCTCTACCGCTTGTATGATGTGTTCAGGTCGGCTGGTTAGCTTGCTCCACCGGTCCGTATCGCCGGGAGCCGGTGCCCAGCCAAACTTGGTTGCAATCACCACCTGATGGCGAAAGGGGGCCAGCGCTTCGCCCAACAGTGTCTCATTGGTGAGGGGGCCGTACACTTCCGCCGTATCAAAAAAGGTAACCCCCTTCTCCACGGCAGAACGGAGAAGTCTGATCATTTCAGGCTTGTCTTTGGGTGTGCCGTAGGACCAGCTCATGCCCATACAACCAAGGCCTAATGCAGACACTTCCGGGCCGAGGTTACCCAGTTTTCGTTTTTGCATGATTTTCGTTTTTACTGTTTGTACTGGATGCGTTCGTTTGCGGTTCCAGCCGGATCAGTGCTGGCAGCACCGTTAGTCCACCTTTGCTTCTTTGATTACGTTGATTGCGTTGGAAACGCGCGGGAAGCCGACGTAGGGATAGAGTTGTACCATGGCCGACAGGAGCGTGTCCTTCGTATTGCCGACTTTCAGATTGCCCACTGCGTGGGAAGCCATCTGCCGTTCTGTGCCGCCCAGGGTGGCCAGGGCACAAAAAATCATGAGTTCTCTGGTTTTTATATCCAGGCCTTCGCGGGTGTAATAATCACCGAAACAGGATTCGGTAAGCATTCTTGGGATGGCCTCCGCAAACTCCTCCGGCAAGGGTTTCATCGCCTGTTTCATGCCATCGCCATAAAGTGGATATTGCTTTTCTTTCCCTTTTTCGAAGCGCTGGTTTTCTGACACCGTTCCCTGCGAAGCCAGAGGCAGCCTGATTCCCCGGCTTTCGAATACCTTATTGATGGCTTCAAGGGCATTCAGCACTTTGGGATAGCCAATGAAAGGTGCACACTGGTAAATAACTTCCCGGATTTCAATGGGCGTTACGCCAACATTGAGGGCGGCATTGGTATGCGGGGTCAACTGGGGTATGGTCTGGTTGGTAGCCAGCGCCGTAAGGGTAATCAGTTCCCGCGTTTTGTCGGTCAGGTTACCGATGTAAAATACCTCGCCAAAGATGAATCGCTGGAGGATGTTCATCAGTTCGGGGTCGGTTTTACTCGCCATGATCTGCTGATTGAACAATTCCTGGTACTTTTTCTGCGTTCGTTCAACCCGGTCCTTATCCGCGGTAGTCTGCTTCGTTGTGACTTGCCCAAGTACGGGTACTAAAGCGAGTGTTAGCAGGATAATTGTTAAGCCAGAGCGTTTCATGAGGTTACTTCGTTTACGTCAATCGTTCCGTTGATAGAGTCCAGATTGGTCAGGCCGTAGCTGGATGCGGGCTTATTTCCGGAGCCGTTTCAGGGTGAACGGTTCGCCCGGTGCCAGCACATGAATGCGCTGCGGGTTAACCACCTGTTTTTTCAATACGTCAGGGTCAGCATTGAACGGCGTGAAATCGGGCGCATCGACCGATCCCCAGTGATTCAGCAACAGGGGCGTGTTAGGGTAGGCGTTGGCAATTTTTATGGCTCCGGCCAGCGTGAAATGCCATTCACTATCCGAAAAATCGAACAGGATGGCGTCCGGGGTTGGGAATTGCAGGTGTTCGGCCATCAAACGGGAATCGCCCGGTGCCCAGATGGTGCCGTCTGGCGTCTCGATCCAGAACCCGCAGGCATCTTCATTCTTGAAAAGACGGTTGCTCATGCCCGGATACGCGTTCTGGTAGGCATGGTCTGCCGGGGTTAGTTTCACCCGCACGGGGCCCACCCGGAACGTATCGCCAATGGCGTGACCGGACGAAGGCAGTCCTCCATTTTTCATCAGGGAGTCGACATAAACTGTCGAGTGATACACGCGGGTAACGGGTTTCAGGCCCTGATTGGTTGGCACGCTGAAGTGGTCATTGTCGGCATGGGTTACCAGTACAGCATCCAGGCGGGGAACGTCTTTTGGCGCAATGGGGAAGTTAATCAGCAGCGGCATATCGAAGCCGCCCAACAGGGGGTCAACCATCATTGTTGTGCCCCGGCTATTGATAAAAAACCCGGCCATACCCAGCCACCGCAGGGTTGTTTTGTTGGAAGCTTTGAAGGCTTCCGCCCCAAAAGGCTGCGTTTTGGGAGCCCTGGCCTGGTACTTCTTCCCGGTCTTTTTCGCCACTGTACCGTTCGTGCTGTCCGCCGACGACTGTGCCAGCCCGTTGTTGATAATGAGCAGCGTGGCGGCCAGGAATAACATTATCTTTTTCGCTTTCATCGTATGAATTTGTTTACGACAACAAAGGTCTTTCAATCATTCCCTCAGGCTGTTATACAGATTACTGAATTACTTACCATTATTACCGATGAGGCCTGTGCGATGAAAAAACTGTACCCTTCGTTTCCTACTTTTGATGCTATAGCCGCTATGTACGATGGATGAAATTATTAAACTGGAAAACGTAACGCAGTTCAACTCCGACCGGGGCCAGCAAACACTGCATCCGCTGGTCAGTGTGCTGGATCAGTCAAAATCAACGCCCATCCGGGCTGCCCGGTATCGGTCGGAACTGTACATCGTATTTCTAAAAGCCGAAAAGTGTGCCGAGCTGAAGTACGGCCGTAACCACTACGATTATCAGGGCGGGACGCTGCTGTTCATTGCGCCCGGCCAGCTATACGGGTTCGACGATACTGAAACGATCCTGCAGCCAACCGGTTGGGCGCTGTTGTTTCACCCGGACCTGATACGGGGAACGGCGCTGGGCCGCCACATAAACCAGTACAGTTTTTTCTCGTATGATGTCAACGAAGCCCTCCATCTTTCGGAGCGGGAACAACAGATTGCGGTGGAATGCTTTAGCAAAATCCAGTATGAACTGGATCATCCCATCGACAAACACAGCAAAACACTGATTGCCAGCAATATTGAGTTGTTCTTAAATTACTGCGTCCGCTTTTACGACCGTCAGTTTATTACCCGCGATAACCTCCACAAAGACGTGTTAGTCCGGTTTGAGACCCTGCTGGATGCTTATTTCCAGTCCGATAAACCCCAAATCCTGGGGTTGCCTTCCGTGGGCTATTGTGCCGATCAACTGAACCTGTCGGCCAACTATTTCGGCGATCTGGTGAAGAAAGAAACGGGGCAGTCGGCGCAGGATTATATCCAGTACAAAGTGATCGACCTGGCCAAAGAAAAGATTTTCGACCCTGGTAAGTCGCTGAGTGAAATAGCGTATGAACTGGGCTTCAAATATCCGCAGCATTTCACCCGGTTGTTTAAACAGCGGGTAGGCCAGTCTCCCAATGAATATCGCTCGCTAAACTAGCAAACGCAGCCAGAAACGCTTCCCTGACCATCTTCGGAATAGGAAGAAGGCCAGCCTGCAAAAACCCTAAAAACGACCTTAAACGAACGTAAATACGGGTGGCCGGAGTACGGTTTGACAACCGGTGTACTCGTAGAAAAACTGACAGGCCTTCGTTGGCATTACCTCCAGTTGCTGGTGGCCACAGGCCGGGCAGGTGATGGTTGATTCTAGCGTCATTACGGTTGGCATGAACTGGACTTTTGGTTGTTCAACGTAGTTAAACAGACCATTACCCCTGGCAAACGGATACGCGTTACTGGCCAGGGGTAATGGTCTGTTTATAGGGTTCTATTTCTGGTTAGCCGACTCTCGCTTTGTGGCGAACACCGATATTACGAACTTGCTTTAGGGAACCAGCAACAGTTTGCCGGTTGTTTTTCTCGCTTCCAGGTCGCGGTGCGCCTGGGCGGCATCGGCCAGGGCGTAGGGTGGCTGAATTTGCAGGGTCAGTTTACCGTCGGCCACCCAGTTGAACAGCGCAGTGGCCCGTTCCAGCAGGGCCGACCGGGTGAGGATGTAATGCGCCAGCGATGGGCGGGTAAACATCAGCGACCCTTTAGTTGCCAGCAGAGCCGGCGCAAAAGGAGGCACGGCTCCGCTGGCATTGCCAAACGATACCATCATACCCACCGGTTTCAGGCAGTCCAGGCTTCCCTCGAACGTACTTTTTCCCACCGAATCGTACACCGCGTTAACGCCCTGCCCACCGGTTAGTTTCTTCACTTCCGCGGCAAAATCGGTTTGGGTGTACAGAATGACCTCATCGGCTCCGTTCTCACGCGAGAGCTGCGCTTTTTCTTCGGTCGATACCGTGGTGATGACCCGCGCACCCCGCATCCGGGCAAGTTGCGTCAGTAATAAGCCAACGCCACCGGCACCAGCATGAATCAGCACCGTATCGCCGGGGTGAATCGGATAGGTAGGAAACGCCAGATAATGGGCCGTCATGCCCTGGAGCAATACCGCAGCCGCCTGCTGATCGGTCATACCATCCGGAACGGGAACCAGCTTATCAGCCGGAACACTACTGTATTCGGCGTAGGCACCGGGCTGCATGACGTAGGCTACGCGCTGCCCAACGGAGAAGTCCCTTACCCCTTCGCCCAGTTTCTCAATCACCCCCGCTCCTTCCGAACCCGGCACATACGGCAATGGAACCGAATAGAGGCCGGTGCGGTGGTAGGTGTCGATATAATTGATGCCGATGGCGGTGTGCCGCACCAGTACGTCGCCCGCGTTGGGCGATGGGGTTGGCAGATCAGTAAGCGTGAGAACGTCCGGCCCACCGGTTTGGGTAAATTGTATGGCTTTCATCAGGGTTGCGTGTAGCGCGAATTTGAATCGGTTAGCTGATTGACAACCGGCCCGCCCGGCCATCCGGTTCCATCCCCGCCCTGTTGGAGCTACCTGGCTGGTCAGCGTTAATCGTGGTCAAAGCCATAGTCACGCTCTACTTTGCAGATGCGTACCCTATAGGATTCATACCAGGTATGACGACCCGTTTGTTGGGCAATCTGGTGTTCGGCCTGCTGTTTCCACTGGCGTATCGCTTCGAGGCTATCCCAGTAAGAAACCGTAATGCCCAGCGCTCCGTCGTCAGGCGGATTTCGAGCCGACTCAACCCCCAGAAACCCGGGCTGTTGGTGGGCCAGTTCAACCATTCGACCGGCTGTGTCGCCATAGTTTGCGTCCGTATCGGTGCGAACAGACGTAAAAATTACGGCGTAATAAGGGGGCTTTGGCAGGTTGGCAATCATCTGGCCAATATACGGAATTTGCCCCTTCGTCCCCTAGCGGCTTTTGAGTATTCGGTAGGCAGCGGCCGTAACCAGTCCCCCCACCAGATACCAGCCGATGGTCATGGCGGTGGTCGCTTCTGTTCGGCGGGTAGGGGCAGTACCCAGTCCCAACGGACCGGGCAGACCAACGGCACCGACCCCGGCAACAACACCCAGAGCGGTACCGGCCAGCAGGGCATGCTTGGGTTTTGCCAGCCCAATCAAACTATAGTACAGGGTGTTTGATAACAAGTCTCCGCCGAGGGCCCAGGTGTGTAGCTCTTCGTCGCCGGGTGGCTCTTCATCAACGCTTTCCATCACTTTCTCAATGGCGCGCATGCCCAGAATGTCGGCACGGGGAGCATCCGGGAATACCCGGCGGGCCGTTTCGTGAAGCGCGGTTAGCACGCTGGCCCCAATCAGGCCACTGCTCAAAGCCTGCAGGATTGTTTCGTTCGATTTTTTCATAGGGGCTTAACGGACGAGCCCGTCCAAATGTTAACCCTCTTTTATTAAATCGATTATATAGCCTTTCCCTTGTCGGTAAAACAGTACCGCCTAATTTTATCCGACAAACCATTGCGTCCATCCCGTTCACCCACTATGCCGTTTTCTTTCCGTAATGACCAGCCCGAAGCCGCCGTTGAGGTACTCCGTGAGGTGGGCCAGTGGCTCACCGACAACCAGCAGGAACTCTGGCAGGTGGATACCCTTACCCTGGCTAATTTGCTTGATGAGTACACTACGGATAACTTATTCATCATGTACAGTCAGCAGGAAAACGACCCGGCACCCGTGCCAGCCGCCGTTTTCATTCTGCAATGGGAAGACCCGCTCTACTGGCCCGACGTGCCGCCCAATACCTCCGGGTTTGTTCATAAGTTGGCCATCCGCCGACAGTTTGCCGGGCAAAACCTGTTTGCCGCCATGCTCGATTTCTGCCGGAGCGAGTGCAAAAAGCGTGATATCATACCCTACAACTGGAAACCGATGCGACCCGCCCCAAACTGATGCAGTTTTACGAACGGTACGGTTTTACGCCGACTTATCAGCGGGACATGCAGGAATTTGGTCAATCATTCCGCTGTCAGTACTATATACTTGAATTTTAAGTAGTTTCTTTAACCAAAAAACTAACCCGATCGCTCATGGTCCTTCGCTTTACAAGACAATCTTTCTGCCTGCTGGCCGGTCTGCTGCTGAGTCATTACAGCCCGGCACAGGCCCCCGCTGCCACCAAACCGCTGCTGGGCTTCACGCCCTCTCAGGCTTCGTCAGAATACGCCCTCGAAAAGCAGTTCGATGCCCAGCTAAAGGCCGATAACCTGCGCGACTGGATGAAAAAACTGGCCGCCCAACCCCACCATGTTGGCTCTCCCTACGACCGGGAGAACGCCCGTTTCATGGCCTCCCTGTTCAAATCCTGGGGCTACGACACCCGCATCGATACCTCGTACGTACTGTTTCCCACGCCCAAACTGCGGGTACTGGAGCTGGTAGGGCCCACTACGTTCAAAGCGGGCCTGGTTGAAGCCCCCGTTAAAGAAGACCCCGTATCGAAGCAAACCCGCGAGCAGTTACCTACCTATAACTGCTTCTCGGCCGATGGCGACGTTACGGCCGAACTGGTCTTCGTCAACTACGGCGTCCCCAGCGATTACGAGGAACTGGAACGGCGGGGCATCGATGTAAAAGGCAAAATCGTGATTGCCAAATACGGCGGTTCCTGGCGGGGTATCAAACCCAAAGTAGCCGCCGAAAAAGGAGCCATCGGGTGCCTCATCTATTCCGACCCCAAAGACGACGGCTACGCCCAGGGCGACGTGTACCCCAAAGGACCGTTCAAAAACGAAACGATGGTGCAGCGGGGCTCCGTACTCGATATGCCCGTGGCCCCCGGCGACCCGCTCACGCCCGGCTACGGTGCCACCAAAGATGCCAAGCGGCTGGATTACAAATCGGCTCCAACCATCATGAAAATACCGGTGCAGCCCATTTCCTACGCCGATGCGCTGCCGTTGCTGAAAGCCCTGGGTGGCCCCATGGCTCCTTCGGCCTGGCGGGGCAGCTTACCCATTGCCTACCGGCTGGGGCCGGGACCGGCCAAAGTACACCTGAAACTCGCTTTCGACTGGAAAGTTGAGCCGGTCTTTAATGTCATTGCCACCATGAAAGGCACTGAATTTCCCGATCAGTGGATTATGCGCGGCAACCACCACGATGCCTGGGTAAACGGGGCTGCTGATCCGGTTAGTGGCATGGTGGCCGTGCTGGAAGAAGCCCGCGCCCTGAGCGAACTGGCCAAAACGGGCTGGAAACCAAAGCGCACAATCGTTTTTGCGGCCTGGGATGGCGAAGAGCCGGGCCTGCTGGGCTCGACCGAATGGGTGGAAACCAATGAGCAGCTACTGAAAAAAAACGTGGTGGTTTACCTCAACACCGACGGCAATGGGCGGGGATTTCTGGGTGCGGGCGGCTCGCATACGCTGGAACCCTTTTTCAATCAGGTAGCCCGCGATGTAACTGACCCGGAAAAAGGCATATCGATGCTGGACCGTCGCCGGGCGGCCAATCTGGTGAACGGCTCCCCCGAAGCCCGGCAGGAAGCCCAGGCGGGGAGCGATATGCGCATCGAAGCGCTGGGCTCCGGCTCCGATTACACCTCCTTTTTGCAGCATGCGGGCATTGCGGCCATGAATGTTGGCTTTGGGGGTGAGGACGCGGGCGGAGACTACCATTCGGTGTATGACTCCTACGAGGACTATGTCAAGTTTAAAGATACCGATTTTGCCTATGGCATCGCTCTGACGCAAACGATGGGGCGTTGTGTGCTGCGGCTGGCCAACGCCGACGTGCTGCCTTTTTCCTTCCAGAGCTTTTCCAATACGGTAGCCCGCTACGGGAGCGAAGTAAAGAAACTGGCCGAAACGATGCGGGCCGAAACCGACCGGCAGAATCAGCTCCTTCAGGATAAACGATACGACGCGGTGGCCGATCCGAAGGAAACCCTGTTGCCCCCAACCCGTAAAGAGCCCGTTCCCTACCTGAATTTTTCTCCCCTCGAAAATGCCCTGCTCCGGCTGGAGCGGAGTGCCCGCGAATACGACAAGGGTAGCAAAAAAGAGGCTTCGCTCTCGGCCGCGCAGAAGCTGGAACTGAACCAGCTTTTGTATCAAACAGAGCGTTACCTCCTGAGCGAAGCAGGGGTTACCCCGCCGGCCGTGGTTCAAACACCAGATTTACGCCCCCGGCTTTTATACCGGCTACGGCGTAAAAACCCTGCCCGGCATCCGGGAAGCCATCGAAGAGCGGAAGTGGACCGAGGCCGACGAGCAAATCCGGGCAACAGCCGCCACCCTCGACCGCTTCACCGATCAGGTCGATAAAGCCGCAGCCATTACGGGGCAGGGACCGGTGAAGTAACACCAAAGGGATAGCCTGACAGTGAACTTAGCACCATCAAACGCCGGTAACATTACAGCCTTTACAGCCAGGTTTGCTCACTCACGGTCACGTTTTCAATCACCTCGTCCCCCGTGTGTTGCGTCGCTTTGGGCTCAAACAGCAGCAGATGAACTTCTTCATTACCCGTGCGTGGCCGGTGCTCTACCCCCTTCGGCACAATCAGAAATTCGCCCGGCTTCACCTCAACGGTTTTGTCCCGAAAGTCCATGATGAACAGGCCCTTCAAAATCAAAAAAAGCTCATCTTCATGGTCGTGATGATGCCAAACCAACTCGCCCTGCGCTTTTACGGCTTTAATGTACTGACCATTCAGTTCACCCACGATGTAGGGATGCCAGTGGTCACTGAACTGGCTGAATTTATCGGCAATGTTGATTAAGGAAAACATAAAAGACATGTTTATCGGGTAAAGAACGCAGCTTCTGGCCAGTTAGAAAGAGCTGTCCCGTTCAATTTTATACTTCATCGGACAAGCTGAATAAAGCCCTGGTCTGCTATCTTCCGCTTCCTTCGTCCTCTATTGGTAACCGTTCCCTGCTGGGGCAGCGGCAACCTGTTTTCGTTGAGCAGGCCCGCTTTTGTCTGATTAACGTTCACTTCGTCGCGCCATCCTTTCCGGTTTCTGCTTGTCTTTGACGGGTAGAAACCGGGAAGGATAGCGCGACTGACTGCTTACTTTTTCTGGCAAAAATAAGCATTTTCCCGCCACTCGTGAGTTCTCAGTGAGCTGACAACTGACTAATGAGTATCAATTGCCTTACTTTGCAGTATGGTTCAGGATCGCCGGTTGCCGCTTATTTACGCTATTATTTTTTTCGATGTTGTGGTTGGTTCAGCGGTAGCCCCGGTACTGCCTGCTTTCGTGAAAGGACATAGCCACCCGGAGTTGTGGCTGGCTCTGGGTACGGGGCTTTTTCTGGGTGTGCAACTCTTTTCGGGGCCGTTGCTGGGAAAACTATCGGATGGCTACGGTCGCCGGACCATATTCATCGTGTCAGCAGTCGGCACGTTGCTGGCCAACTGCCTGCTGCTCCCCGTCCGGCTGGGATTTTATCTGGTAAACCGGGTGAGCGACGGGTTAACAAATGGTATGTACGCTACCGTCCGGTCGGCCATCACGGATATTTCTCCGCCGGATAAGCTCTTCAAAAATCTGGGTATCGAAGGGGCCATTCTCTCGCTTGGTTTCGTGGTCGGGCCGGGTGTAGCGGGCCTGCTGCTAACCGTACTCGACGTAACCGATGCCGAAAATCAGGCGCGGGTCGTTATTCTGATGGCCATTATCCTGTCCACCGTTAATGTGGTACTGAGTCTACTCCTGCGCGAAACCAAACAGACGCCCGTGGTTCCCGTTGACCTGCACGAACTAAAAACCGACGTTCGGCAGGCGGTGGATGTTACCACGCTCTGGCAGCGATTGTCCCGCAAGGATGCCCAGTCATCGGGCGAGTCCACACCGGGAGACGCGTCCCTGGGACTGAAGCAACTGGTGCTTATGCAGGTAGCCCTCACCATGAGTACAGGCTATTACTTCTACTTCGTCACGTTTATCAGCTTCGGTTCCATGCAGATGGATGCCCGCCAGATTTCGTATTTCTTCATGTATTTTGGCTTCCTGAGCGTGGTTATCAATTACGTGTTTTACACCTACTTTGCCGACCGTATCAATCAACGCCGGACCATCGTGTGGCTGGCTGCTCTCTCAGTGCCGGTGCTGGCAGGGTATAGTTTCATCGGTACGTCGGTGGTGAGTTTATACGTACTTGTCACCATCGATTGTTTGACCATCTCGTTGATTCAGGGATTGATAGAAGGGTTGATGGCGGGGCACACGACGGACGCCGACCGGGGCGAAATTTTCGGTATCAACCAGGCCATGCAGGGGCTGGCAAGCATAACCACAACCGTGCTTTTTGGCGGTTTATCCCTGCTCGACCTGCGCCTGCCTTTCATCTGGTTCGCTTTGTGCGTGGGGGCAGTAGCGTGGCTGGCGTGGCGAGGTGTAAAGCGCAAGAACCGGAACGTTCCTTCCGCCTGAAGTAAGCCTCCTTCCAACAAACCGCCACGTAAAGCAACTCAGGGTTTTCGTGTACGAAGAGAGTCAAAGCACTCTTCACACTAAAGCAATAAATGGAACTGAATTAAGTGTCAAAAATGCTACCCCTAAAATGAATGTTACTAAGAATGGATTCACTACCTTTCACTAGGCAATACAGCAAACTATCTCAGGGCCGTGTCCAGTAAAGGATAGCAAGTCCAATGTTCACCTACTCATTCTTCTGTTATACGTTTGTTTGTCCTGTAAACGCTAGAAACCTATTCTGGTGAAAGCCGACCCCAAGCATTCAACTGTAAATTTTGTCAATAAGCCAGGTGAAATGAGAGCGGTCTAGGCTTCATCGGGTGTTAGTTTATCCTTCGGCTTTACGCCTACCACCTCTTCCAGCGCCTGTTCACCATACTCTCTTTGGAGTGTGCCCAGCTCTTTATCGGAGCGAGCATCTGTCTGGTCAGGATTGCGGATGGTACCAGGCCGAAGTTCGTGTTTCTTTTCGAGATTACCGACCTGAATATCTGAGCGGTCTTTTCGTTTCTTGCTCATGGGTAATTGACGTTTACTGATAAAAACCTTACTTGCTCTATAAACAAGTTTGGTGGCATTTGTTTCAGAATAGCGGAGTATTTGTGCTACCGGTATCAAGTCAAACCAAAGAAGTCATAAATCAATTAACTGGTTTTAATGCATCGTCACTTGCGTAAACATTGCCCTTCCATGGTTAGGTGATCTCCTTACTATTATCACTAAAGAAGCCTTTAGCTAGCTTTTTCGACTTTTTACCAGTTAGGCTATCTCATAGCCCCCAAGCGCCCCATGACTGCTCAAACCATCATGCTTTCAGCGCTAATTAATTGACTGTAGCC
>CAWARB010000032.1:0-263344 GCA_963784335.1 uncultured Cytophagales bacterium
AAAGCGCCTTACCTCTATCGGTTTCCAAAACAGAAAATGCCTCAGCGCGAAACCTCAATTGAGGTAAACGGGTAGGTATTTTCAGAACGCTCAGTACTCTCCTACCCTGGCAGGCATCCCCTCCTGGCCAACCGGCCCTTTTCGGTCAATGAAAGGTAAATTATTTTAACTTATCTTTCCGACGTGCCTTAGGAAATGAGTTGCTTAGCTTTGTATTAACTCCTTGCCAAAGTTGTACAACTAAACATCCTTAAGAAGTTGACTTTTTTATTCGCCATCAACCCGGCTTCGGGTGGTACGGACAAGAACCGGTGGGAAACGGGTATCCGTACTTTCTTTGCTGATTCGCCCCATCGGTTCCACCTGTTTCACCTCAACGGAGAAACCGACGAGAAAACCCTGCCCCAGCAGATTGAGCAGCATAAGCCAGACCGGGTAGTAGCGGTGGGGGGTGATGGCACCGTTAAGGTTGTCGCTACTTTTCTGCTCGACACCGGCATTCCACTGGGCATCCTGCCGGCTGGCTCGGCAAACGGGATGGCCCGTGAACTGGAAATTCCCACCGACATTGACGGTAGTCTGGCGATTCTGGTAGACGGGGAAACCAGGCCGACCGACGTGATGGTAATCAACGATAATGATATCTGCCTGCACCTGAGCGATATAGGACTGAACGCCCAGTTGGTACAGCATTACCAAAAAAACAACCTGCGTGGTAAACTGGGCTATCTTCGGAGTGTAATCAACGTGCTTAAAAAACGTCGACTGTTGCGGGTATCCATTACAATCGATGATACCTGCGTGGAGCGGGCGGCCCTGATGGTGGTGCTGGCCAACGCCCGCATGTACGGAACCGGAGCCGTTATCAATCCAGATGGTTCTCCCTTCGATGGCCACTTTGAAGTCGTTATATTCCGTCGGTTATCCGTGTGGGAGATTGTAAAACTGTTCTGGCAATACAAACCCTTCGACCCTCGGAATGTCGAAATCTTTCCGGCCACATCTATCACTATAGAAACCCACCGGAGAGTTTATTTTCAGGTAGATGGTGAGTACCGGGGTAAAGTAAACCAGGTGAAAGCTGCTATCAAACCGGGAGCCCTGCTGCTGTTGTTACCAAAGTCGTTATCAACCACGGTGCCAGGCAATACAACCGAAAAACTGGCCGGCAATCCAGTTAAACAGTAGCTGCTACACGGATACGTTGTGGTTCGCTGTACACGTTGAACCGGTTGTTACGAACAAAACCCGCCAGTGTTATCCGGGCTTCCTGCGCCATCTGTACCGCCAGACTCGACGGGGCACCTACGGCGGCAATGAGTGGTACACCCGCCATCCAGCTTTTCTGCACCAGTTCTACCCCAATCCGGCCACTCAAAAAGATACTGGTCTTGCTAAGTGGCAACCAGTTGTGCCAGAAAGCCGCACCAATCAATTTATCCAGGGCGTTGTGCCGGCCAATGTCTTCGCGCACCAGCAGCAGCTTCCCGTTCGTATCGAACAAAGCAGCCGCATGAATACCACCCGTGTGGGTAAAGGCCGGCTGGGTTTCCCGAACCCGGTCTGGCAGGGTGTGCAACACCGACGACCAGAGACTGAAGTCCGATAAAACGGGGCCGGGCGTAAGCGACCGCACCGCTTCGATAGAGGTTTTGCCGCACAACCCACAACTCGACGAGGTAAAGGTGTTACGCTCCAGCCTTGCCCAGTCGACAACTACCGTTGGCTGGAGTTCAACCCGGATTACATTGCCTTCTTTGTCGGCATCCTGTACGCAATGCCGACACGAAAGTACATCGGCAGGCTGGTGAATAATGCCTTCGGTAAACAGGAAACCCAGCGCCAGTTCTTCATCGTGGCCGGGCGTTCGCATAGTAACGGACACGGCCCGCTGCTGGCGGTCGTCCAACGAGCCAAAGCCCAGGCGAATTTCGAGGGGTTCTTCAACGGCCAGTAAATCCGGTGCCTCACACTGGCTGTTACCGGAAACTTTCTGGATGGTGACGGGAGCAACAAGCGACATACAGAGGAACGTTTCAGAAAGAACAGGCGACACCAGCAGAAAGTTATCAACCTGAACCGACCACAACCGCGAGACTTAAAAGTTGAGGGAGGCCGATGCTTTCAGCGCAAACGAGCTGAGCGGTATGTTGTTTGGACCGCCGTCCAGGTAATTGAGCCGGTGAATGGCCTGAATACGAATGAGTTTAAATATATTATCGATCCCGTAGCCTACTTCCACATACGGCTTGTTTTTGTCCAGGGAGCCAAAATAAATAGGTCTGGTGCCACTTGGCAACATCCTCCGGGAGGCTACTGCCTGATTTTCGTCGGACAAATTACCCCACAGGGCATCTACGTTGGCAATCAGTCGCCAGTTCAGCTTCCGAATAAGGGGTAGCCGATTGAATAACAGCCCCTCGAACTTATGCTGCACGTGAATACCCACAAAACGGTCGCTCACGAACTCATAAAACTGCATTCGGTTAAACGTGTTAATCGTGAGCAGGGGCGTGGGGTTACCAATGTGCGGAAACAGCAGGGGGGCCGGCAGTATGTCGGGCGTGTACCCTGCCGACAGCAGGTAGGTCATCCGGCCAAGGGTGCCAATTCGCAGCGACTGCTGTGCCCGCACGGTAATTCGGCGGTAATTGAAATCACCACCCAGCGATTTCATACCCTGCGTGTAGCGTATGGTTAAAACAGGTGCCCGTTTCGTACCGAGTGTAATGCGGTTGTTACCTTCCATAATGTACTTTTCCTTCCGGGCCAGTCGCGCTTCAAACGACCAGTATGCATCGTTGATGTCGGACCCGAGGGTAGACTGGTCGCCCAATTCAGGTTGTAGCCGGTAGCGAAAGGGAAATAGCGGATCGAACGTACGGCTCCCGAGCGTGGCCGTCAGCAGTACCCCTTTTATGGGTTCTGCTTTAACATAAGCTTCTTTCTGGTAACTATGATACGCCCCTCTATACCGGCCAAAACGGCTCAGGGCATAAAAAATCCGGTTACCTCCAATTAATTCGGGGGTTAGTCCCAGTCGTTCCAGATCGTCGGCTATCCGTACACCCGCTACTGTCCAGTGCTGCCGGGAAAACAGGTAACTCAGTTCACCACCGTATTTGAATTCCCCATCCAGTGTACCATACGCCAGATAACCCTGCACTATCCATTTACGGCTAAAGTCATCGTTGGTGCGAAAGCCAATGCGGGTTCGTAGTCCCTCCACACTATTCACAGCGAACAGGTATGGATACGGCCCCAGGTCTAATCCTCCCGCTTTGTAAAAACCCGTCACCAGTATCTGCCCAACTGCTTCTGCTTTTTTAACCGCCGGTACCGACCGCAGTTTACCGATCACCTCACGGGTCTTTACGTCCTCCTCACTCAACGAATCGGAACCAGCCAGGTTGCGCTGGATGGAATGCCAGAAAGCGTCATTTTCCGTAGCCACCGTATCGCTCAGTTCTACGGCCTGCTCATAAAAGCCCAGCGGGTGCGGTCGGTTCACGATGATGTTGTCATTACGAAGCGTTACCTGCGCCCGCAATCCCAGCGATTGTTTGCCCACCCCCGTTAGATTGACCGAAAGCCGGATACTAATGGGTAACCAGCCTGCCGTAACCCCCTTTCTGGATGAAGAGTCGATAGTGGGTTCCAGCTCCTGCTCGATGGTAAGCGACCGGACGTAATTCAGGTTAGCTCCACTACCAATACGGGTCTCGATCTGGCAGAGCGCAAAGGAGGCTGTATCAATCCACGCTTTTCCAATAAACGCAAGGTCCTCCTTGCGCTTGGGCTCAAACTGAATTTCGTAGCAGACACGGTCGCCAATCTGGGTGGTATCGGCCAGAAAAAATTCGTACCAGCTTTTCCAGTTATCACCCGTGGGTGAGGCAAAATCTTTACCCAGGATAGGAATGTAGTTGTCGTAAAAATTCTGACTTACCAGATTAGTACCGCCCAGCAACTGCGAACTGAGCCCGGCATCATCAACGGCCACTCCTTTAATCCGTGTTTTCCGGACATCTTCCCGTTTGCGGTCGGGACTATCTCTGAAATAATACCGTGACACCGATTCGGAAGCCAGTAACGGCAACAACTTATGCCCCTCATCGTCCACAATCGAGTCATACTTACTCATTGCCCTGTTAATACTTTTCATGAGCGGATTCTTACGCATCCGGTCCGAAACGTGACTGAGGGCAATGTCGGTCTTCACATAACTGTCGTACTCGTAGGCAGCCAGTCGTTTGCGGTCGTTTACATCCCGGTTTTTACGGAGTTGCCGAAGTACGCGCCAGGCGGGGTTTTCACCTGCCCTAACCGTTACCTCCTGCAGGGCCATCCCGCCTGCTTTGAGTTTAAAATCGACCGCCTGAGTGATTCGTTCCGGATCGATAGCCAGCCGAAGTGTTCTATAGCCCATCGAACTAACAGCGATTGAATCGGACAATAGCTTGACTGTCAGCGAATAGCGCCCCAGTTCATCGGCCATGGTACCATTTTTTTTGCCAACGAGAGCAACACTGGCAAAGGGGACTGGCTCCCCTGTATTGGCATCGGTAACCAGACCAGTAACGGTATACGTGGTTTGTGCGTGCGCACGGCTACTAAGGATGACAAAAATGAAAAAGAAAGCGAACCAGCGCAGTAGACAGCTCATAATACTAGTTACGATCTGTCCGATTAAGTGATAGTTTACCCATAAATGTAGCTTGCTTAGGTGAAGTGGTATAACCAAAGTGCTACATGACACTAATTTACTGTTGAGTATTTTTACTCATGCTCCTATTTTTTTTATCCAACGAGCCAGATCCGGTCCGTTTCGGCACCCTGCTCTGTCCATTCAACCAGTACCTGCTGTGATTCGAGCGTGTTGACCCGTTTGCCCGTATAATCAGGTTTGATGGGTAAATCGCGGTTATAACGCCGGTCAATCAGTACAACAAGTTCCACTTTACGGGGTCGTCCGAATGCGGTCATGGCATCCAGAGCGGCCCGTACCATGCGGCCCGTAGCCAGCACGTCGTCAATTAGAATTACCCGTTTATTTTCGATAATAAAGGGAACGTTGGTGGTATTGGCACGCAGCGGACTGTCGCGCCGACGGAAATCGTCCCGGTAAAAAGTGGCATCCAGGTAACCAAGCGGCACCGTTTGGCCCAGGGCCCGATTCAGTTCCCGCGCTACCCGTTCGGCAAAATAAATACCCCGTGGCTGCATACCCAGAATGACCGTATCGGAAAAATCCTGATACGTTTCAATCAATTGTTGTGCCAGTCGGCTAATGACAATCCCGAGCAGCGGGCTGGAAAGAATCAGACGTTTTTGGTTCATGACGTAAAAATAGCAGGTAAGTCCATTGTGTGTTTACCAGATACGGGGTAAAACGCTGCGTTGGTAGTAGCTGATACCCGTTTACCGGTGTTTTACGCGTGATAATTAATGGTGTTATTCGAAATTACGGCAGGATCTATCAGCAGCCAACCAGCCACGCTTTTTTTATACGTACTAAACAAACTCCATAAGAATACTCAATTAATCAACCATAAACCATTGACTGTCAATACACTAAAAATTCTATGATTTATTCATTTCCATTGAACCATCTGGCAAGAAAATTGTCCAATTTAATAGTCAGCTACACTATCGACATACTGTACCTTGTAGGATAAATCATGCGTCAGCTACTGTTCATTGTTATTCTCATTATCGGCTCCGTTGCTTCTTTCGCAGGCTATTGCGCAGTACTGATTGACTGGCTACAAGACTTGAGTAATGGTATTTATGCCAACAACCGGTTGGAAGCTGCTTTGGAAACAGCGGCCCTGTTCCTCTATACTTACCTGGCGGTTCGCTTTATGAAAAGTAAGCTGAACGCTTGACGCACCGCTGTTTATGACTCTCCAGCCAATCTCCAGAATCAGCATGATAACCGGCAACCTAAACCGATTTAGTTTTTTTGAGTTATCCCTGTAGTATACCTACTTCGACAATACGCTCATGGAAAACGTAAATCAGGATGCAATGCTCAATAAAAGCCCGGAACCAGTCCGACCCGGTACGGGCGAAACAGCCCAGGTACCCGACGATAGTGTGCTGCTCAGCGAAGACTATAATCCAGCTGATTTGGCGGGCGAGGTAGATAGTGGACCGGACGGCGTTGGTGTAGCCTCCGGCAGTCCGACGATGGAACAGGATACCAATAACTACGGCAACGGGGATTCTCTGGGCAACAACGATGGCACCGCACCCGACCCAATTCTAACGGATACGGCGCAGTAATCTGTTCAAATTCCGCACGTCTGCCGCACCAGATCGAGCCAGATGGCCCGCCCTTCGCAGTTCCAGTGGGTGTCACTTTTGAGATAGGGAGATACGGGATTCTGTTTAAAAGCCCGATAGGTATCAATCGTGGGCACCGTTAGGCGCGGGTTATTCTGTACTCGTTCGATCAGGTGATTATAATCGGTCCGGTCCTTTTCCAGCAGGGTGGCTTTGTTCGGAATGACGGATAAATAGACGGCATCGAAACCCAGTTTACGGTAACGATTTGCCACTGAATTAACACTATCGACCAGCGCGTTAATTTCCGCATCCGATACCGGCACGAATGACGAGTTCAGGGGCTTTTTCGGGTTGGTATCGCTATTCAGAAACAGATGTTGACGGTTCTCCGATAAACTGACACTTGCATTTGCCCGGTCAAACCAGTTTAGTGTCAGGCTGGCTTTCAACTCTTTGAACCAAAACGCCCAATCCTGACTAAACAGAGTCGATTCGAGACGCTCTTCTACATCGGTCCAGTGAATTTCACGGCTAAGCTGCTGAAATAGCGTTGGGTTAGCGGTAGGAAACCGGGCCGTATCCTGCTCGACAATAAATTCCTGACTGGGTCGGCCGAAATGCTCCCGAAAATGCCGCTCGACCGACTCGATCAGTACTATGTTCCGCTTTGTTGAGTCTAGTTGAATCCGTTGCTGATTATCCCAGCCCACGCGCCGGTAGTAACTGACCCGGAAGTCGTCTTTACTCAGGCGCTCCGGCTCCGAGAAGCTATCGCCAATCAGGTACAAGTGCGTAGCCGCTGAATCGCTCGCCCGGTTGGAAGGCGAACAAACCGGCTGTGCCATTTTGAACTGGTTCAGAGCCGAGAGCCGGTACAAATCGCCGTACCGATAATCGTCTGCAATAACGCCGGTGCCATAGAGCCAGCGTGATACAGTAGTGGATAAACCGCCTGCCCACAAAATGAGGGCTATGGCAAAAACGATATAGCGAAGAAAGTGCATTGGCTTAAAATCAAATTCCACTACCGCAACCGAACACTGAATAACTCAACGGCCTGCTGAGCACCACTCAATACGTATAGCTCATTCGTGCGCTCATCAAACTGCAGGGCTACCGGAAAATCACTCGGAATGGGTCGGTCATTCAGGATGCGCCCGTTCAACCCATACAGCATGGTAAAGTTACCGGATTGAACACTGATCAACTCAATTCCGGCCCCCAGCCGATGATACCGAACCGTATTGCGGCCCGACTGCAAGGCCCGAACGTCGAACAGGCGTTGACCCCGCTGATCCAGCACCGTCACCTCCGTATCCGAGGTTCGAAGCAACAGCCAGTTCGTTTGATCTTCGTCGGGAATAAGTCGAAATAAACCACGCCGTACGGGTCGGTACAGTTGGGTTCGTTTGGCAATCAGGCCATTACTATTGATGGAAAACAACTGCCCTTCATCGGCAATAGTCTGAATCATTGACTGACCCACCGGTAACAATGCCGGCCCGGCAAACCGGATTTCGGGTTGTTCTTCGTTTTGCCGCTCAATTCGGGTTGGGAAATGCGGATACTGAGTGCCATTCTCCCGCCAGTGATTCAGCGTACCGTCCGTCTGAATGGCTAGCACATCCATTCCACTGGGCGTTGTAATGACCTGAAAAGGCAACTGCAGCGGACCCTTTGTGCGGAGCAGTCATCAGGCGAACGAACGTTCGGCGTTGCCGGTCGAGGGCGTAGATGTGGCCCTCTTTATGGGCTACCAGGGCAACCAGGTTTCGCTGCTGACTGCCCCGTGGCCGTGCCAGATAGGATGGATCAATGCCTTTTGGCAGCGGAATGGCTTGCAGGGCCACCTCCTTTTTGATTCGTACGGGGTCGGCAATGTACAGCGTCCGGTCGGTCATGAACAGGTATTGCAATCGACCATTGTTCAGGAAATCGACCCCAAGGGCGTTGCTGCGTATGGGTCCATCCGTACGGTTCTGTACCAGTTTGTCGCCAGCGGGCGTGACCAGCACGAACTCACTGGCGTTGTTTTGAACGTAAAACTGGGCCGAACTATCACTCAGGTTTCCCGTTACGATGGGGGCCGAAATCAGCGGAGCGTTAAATTCCGTCTTCTTTCGCAGCAGTACTTTGTTCAGTACTGCCCGGCTGGCCCGCGTTGTTGTACGGCCCAGTATGACCGTTGACTGGATATTTTTATTCCCGTAGCTGGCCTGATAAGCCATATTTTCCATATTTGACAGGGAGGGGCTGCCGGTGGCCAGATCAACCTGATCGAGTAAATTTTGCCAGGCCAACGGCCAACTGACGGGTATAGTCGTCTGGCCCCGTCGTAACCGGGCGAAGGCGGTAAAATTGGCCGGACGCAGCGTTGCATTCAGTAACTCCGCCTGCCGCTCGTCGGCATTCCAGACGGCTCCCCTTGCCATCTGCTGCAAATAATCCTGCATCGTTTCCTCGCTGTTGGTAACGATCAGGGCGGGGCCATGTTGGGTAATCCAGCTTTGAGGGAAGCCCGAGAACAGGCTGCTGAACAGGGATGCCGGTAACTCCGGCACATTGAGTCGCAGTATTTTGTGGCCCAGGTAATTTTTAGGGGCGTCGAGTGCTTTGGCTCCCGCCCGGAAAGCCACCTGCTGATAGGCATTGGCCAGCAACCGGCCATTCTTTGTGGTCAGGATCAACACCTGCCGGGGGCCACCCGTAGCCGATTCCAGCCGGCATAATAAAATATCGCTGGCCAGGGTCTCATAAAGCGCTTTTGTTTCTGGCTTAATCTGACTGAACCGGTCGCGCAGGAAGTCGCTGGAAGCCGATCCCAGCAGGGTACTGAGTGACTGCCCGAACCGTGGCGCATCGCTAATGCTGATGTGGTACAGCGTGGCCGTCGTCTGCGGGATTAGTTCCGGATGCTGAATACGCTGGGGCGTTTGATTGGCAAACAGAGCCGCTACGTCGCGCCGGGCACCAATCTGATCGACCGAGTATCCAATGAGGTGAGAGCGGGAGGCCGAATGCCGGAATTGCAGGTTCAACTCTTCGGGTAAGAACAACCTTACCAATGATCCAACATCGCTAAACAGGGATTGTAGCACATCGGGCCGTACGGATAACCCGGCTATGTGGTCGGCATCCATGCGAAAATCGTGCACTTTCTGCGTCAGTTTCAGGGACTGATGCATCCGTTTTGCTACATTCTCGATCAGGATTCCCGATACGCTGCCAACCAGGAAATGGTCTGTCAGGATAAAAGAACCTACCGGCTCATTACCCCGGTTTACCAGATCAAGAATCTTCTCTCCCGAAAACGTGTGGTTTAGCACGCGGTACTGGCGCGGGTCTGGATTGGTTACCCGACTGATAAATGATTGATCTTTATCAGAAATGGGGATGTAAAAGATAAAGTCGAGGGTAGTTTTGGAAATGGAGTGTAACGAGTAGCGCACATCCCGGCCCGAGATGAATTTAAGTACGGTAGCCGTATCGGCCGTTGCGTACAGGAATTGATCCAGCCGCTGCCGGGCTTCATCAAAGATTGGTATTTGGCGCAGGGATATTTCCGTACGCAGTGTCCGGGCCGACACGGTATCCTGCAACCGATCACTGGTTAGCACCAGCAATGCCCCCGGCGGTATCAGCGAATCGACGGTACGACCGGCCGGAAACAGTTGCCGGTAAAAAAACCAGCCTGCTACCAGCAAAGCTACCGCGCCAACACCAATCCAGAGACGTTTATTCATAGAAAAAGTCGGAACTTCTGGTAGTCGTAAACGTCGTAAGTGGCTGACGCACGAGTTAATTTCGCGTCAGCCACTTACGACGTTTACGACTCAGACCTTATTTATTTCCCCCACATCGCGTTCGCGGTTTCCGGGAAAGGCATCGTGACCTCGGGAACGTTGGCCGCCACCCGGTTGGCCCACTCCACCCCCTGCATCAGCGAGTGGTCCTGATTACTAACTTCGTATTTCCAGGCACCAAACCGCCCCCGCGAATAAATACCGAATGGCTCCAGTTTAGGCAGAACGGCCTTCAGAATACCATCCCGCTCTACCGACGGCGTTGGGTAGCCATACTCGAAAGCCATGTGAAAGGTTGACACAACATCATCGGCCGATTCAATTAGCTGATCCTCTATCAGGGCCTTTATGGTATCCTGAATCAAGGTTTCGCGGTTCACCGGCTTGGCCGATGACTCACTTGTTTCCGTCATCAAGGACCAGTTCTGATTGATATCCGGTACGTTGTTCGGGCTGTAGTTCGAGAATACCGTCACCCGATAATAGGGGCTGTTGCTTTCAGGAAAATACATCCAGCACATAGTTTCCAGACTCGCCTTTGGCTTTCCTTTCAATCCGATACCAACTACATTGGTGGAGGAGTGCTTCAACCCCTGTGCCTTTTGTACCGTTTCAGCATCGAGGCCTTCCACCTTTTGCGTAAACAGGTCGAGTGGTACGGTGCTCATCAGGTACTCGTACTGAATATCGGTGCCATCGGCCAGCCTGATTTTTTTCTCAGGCCCAATCACTTTCTCAACGGTGGCGTTCAGCTTCACGTACTCCCGGCCAATGAGGTCACCTACGGCTTCCCAAATGCTCCCCGTGCCCCCCTGTTTAGGGAATTTGAAGGTGCTGTTTGGCCCCCACGAAAAATCATCCTGGTTGAAGATAATGTTTTTGGTTACCCGCTGCAAATCGGTAATAGCTACCCGCTCCCCTACCCAAACGGCGTTCATATCCTCAGGAGGGTAAGCCCACACCTTAAAGTTATAGGGAAACATGAACGTATCGGCCAGCCCCTGGCCAAACGTAGCTAAAATCCATTCGCGGAAGTTAGCCGGTTTCATATTGGTCGGAAACTTATAATTATGGATAATCCCCTCAAGGCATTTCCACATAGTTTCCGGAGACAGGTACTTGATATTGTTCTGAAACGGGTATGGAACGAAGCGATCTTCAATCCAAACCCACGATTCGCGCTGGTGACTAAGCCACCCATCTTCGCCTAATGCCTTAAGCATCAGGTCATCGAAATATTTGTAGTGAGAAAACTGGACGTGACCGCCCACATCCCAGGTAAACCCTTTTTCGTCCACGAAACTACGGGACAGGCCCCCAATACGGTTTTCTTTTTCTAGAACGATAAAGTCGGTGATACCTAACTCTTTCAGGCGGTAAGCGGCTCCCAGACCCGTTGGACCGGAGCCGATAATTACATATTTATAATTCATTGTTGAGTGATTAGCTTAAGGTTTCCCGTTTGAGGTTTATCGTTGGCTACCGACAAACAACAAACCTCAAACTAGATTTATGCCGTTACCGGCTCTGGTTTTCTAAGTGCTTTGACTTTGCCAGCCAATTCAAAACGGAACTGAGCCAGCTCTTTAAAACTCTGGAAACATACTTCCAGCAGTTTCCACTTCAGGATAGACACGGTTCCCGTTAGCCGTTCCTTGTGGGTGATTGGGATATCAAACGTATCGAAACCCGCTTTTTTTGCCATTACGGCCAGAAAAATATTAGGCGCAAAGGGATTCGGTTTCGGTAATTGTGCGAGTAGTTTCCGCAGGAACGAACCCCGGATAAGCCGGAACGGGATATTACTATCCATAATGTGCGTTCCGTAGATTAGCGTAATGCTCCACCGCAAAATTCGGGTGATTATCAACCGGGCAAAGGCATCGTATCGCTCTTCCCGGTAACCCAGAATAAACGGAGAATCATTCCGTCTGGCCCACAAACGGGCAAAATCGTCGGTGACAAACTGGTCGTCACTGTCGGTCTGGAACACGTATTCCGAGTCCAGCGCAACGGCTTGCTGATACCCGTTTACGACGGCATTTCCATGCCCACCATTGGGCTGATGAACAACCATCAGTTTGGGGTACCGACTCTTGATCTGATCCAGAATTTGCCCTGTTTTATCTTTAGAGCCATCATTAACGACTATCAGTCGGGTATTTTCGCCAGGAAATTGACGGGTCAATAAATCAGTCCACTGCTTGACAACAGTTTCGATCACTTCTTCTTCATTGTAAGCTGGCATTACAATGGACAGCATTAGGCTCATTCAGTGTACTTTAGGAGGTTGACAATGCCCTTCATTTGTCAACAGGTTTGAAATAGACTAGGCTAATTAATCAACGAATTGACTGTATGCATTACTACTGCAAATATAGGCAAATTGTTAGCGGGTACATGCCTAAACGCACAATGACCTTATCCTGTGGTCAGCACAGCGTTGCCGGCCGGAGGAGGTACAGCCTACTAGCACTGGTCAATAAGAGAACCGATCCTTGAGTGAATTGATGGGTTTCTCGATCAAAAACCAAGAAATTGTAGCCAATAGGATGGTCAGCAAAACAAAAAATGAAAACTGAAAAAAATACGTACTGTTCAGCACCGGCAGGTGGTTTGTCAGCCAGTTCCAGGAGCGCACGGTAAAATGGGTGGGTTTGGTATGGTAGACGTTGAAAACAAAGTTATGGTACAGATACAGCCCGTAACTGATACGCCCCATGTACTGACTGACGGGATGTTCGAGTATCCATTTCATAACCCCGCCAAAACCCAGCACTGCCCGCCCAATCAGGAAAAACCCAAATAGCGAAGCCGCCAGTCGCTCCCACACATCCGACATAACATTATGATACCCCCGTGGGGAATCGATGGAAATCCAGTTATTGAGAATGCCAACGCCAATAAAAACCAACAGGCTTAACCAAACCCATACGGACGAGCGAAAGAACCGGTCGAACCGTTCTCGCTGGTAAAGCCAGCCATAGGCCATGAGTGCTCCCAGCCCAAAAGCGTCCAGACAGGTTGGGGTTGACACGTATCCGATGAACCAGGGCAGCTGCGCCCGATACAGCACATAGCGCATCGTCACGCTCCCAATAATCATCAGAAAAGCCGTGAGGGGAACAAACCGGCGCGGGACAAAGAACAGCAACAGGGGTAAAAACATGTACACCTGCTCCTCCACCGCCAGTGACCAGAGATGATCCACGGTACCCATCCAGGTGTGTTTGAGGGCAATGTAAATATTAGTGCCGTACAGGGCCAGCCAGGCAAACTTTTCCCGAACGGGCGGCTCATTGACCAGTGCCAGTACAAACAGGGTAAGGTAATAAACGGGGAAAATCCGAATGGTACGGCGAATGTAGAATACCTTGAGGTACTTACCCAGGCCACCATTGGGTTGATTACTGAATTTATCTTTGCTTGACAGCAGGATCCGGGTAATCAGAAAACCACTGAGTACAAAGAAAATGGTTACTCCTAAGGCACCCAGGGCACCCACCGGCAAAGCAATGCGCTCCATGGTCCAGTGATCGAACAGGACCAGGGCAACGGCAATGAATCGAACCCCGTCCAGCTGAATCAGGTGGTTCAGGGCCGGGCGGGTAGGCTTCACGAATTGAGTTATTGGCTGCATAGCGTTGATAAACAAACGAAGGGCAAAGTTACCAGTTCGTTTTGGTAGTTGTGCCGGGTTCCCCCGCCGACCGAATGGTCTGGTTTGTTGGGTGCAGGCTCGCCCCGTTATCCGAAACGGTCAGCACAAAAAGCTGGTAAACGCCCGCGTCTAATTCAACCGGTAAGATCATGGCCCTGAAACCGACGGCAAAAAGCGTGGAGGGGTCAAAAATGGCCGTCCGAAGGGAGCCTTTCTGCTGGCGCACCGGAAACAGATACGTTCGCTTTGCGGAGCGGGCTACCACGAAGTTCCCGGCATTTACCAATCCCTGAGCGGGACTACTTGTATTCAATACCTCGTACCCTTCCGGCGTTTTACTCACCTGCACTCCTACCGAAGACTGGCGGGCCGGACCATAAATAGTGGGTATGGCAGAGTTAAGAAAAGAGGGAGCCAGCGATGTATAGCGTTCAGAAACCGAGTCCCGGCTAACAACCGGCCCGTTGCCACTGTGCGTCCAGTTAAACTGATTTGTCAGCAACCACTGCTGCCACCAGATGGTATCTCCCAGGTAAGTGAGGTACGAACCAACCATCAGCACACTGCCAGCCAGTAACCCACCCATCAGCACCCATCTTTTCAGAGCAGCCCCAAGCTCAATGACCAGATAGGTGTACAAAACGGCCATCAACAACAGTGAGTACAGTTTGTACCGGCTGGTGATGAGGGTGTTAAAACCAAATCCGGTACGGGTCCAGGCCACTACGACACTCGTGCCAATAAGGAACGCTACCGCGCCCAGAAAGAAAAAATCGAGTGAAGACAGGGGCTTACGAATCAGGTACTTTCGGCCTATATGGAGGCATATAGCCAATACGAGCAGCAGACAGACACCCCCCAGTACTACACAAAGGCCCACTACCGGCCCAACCGGTATTGCCTCCGCAGCCGAGCCATTGAACGCCAGCCAGCCTTTTATGAACTGAAAAAATGAGCTGCGTAACGGTGGGTTACCGGGTGGTTTCTGATAACCCCAGAAATAAAGGACAAACGCCAGAATAGCCACGACAACCCACATCAGTAAAGCACTACGCTCTTTCTTGCCAGCAAATCCGGTTCGTAACAGCAGCATACCGAACCCAACGGGCCACACCAGCAGCCCGTTGCCACTGGTGAGCGTAGCGGCTAACGCCAACCCCAGAGCCAGACCCGTTTTGTTGGTATAGGCAAGCACGTAGATAGCCAGAAACACCCAGAGCATGACCGTAAAATTCTGCAACGCAGCCATGCCCCAGAACATATTTTCCCATTGCGAAAGATTCAGCAGCAGAAACGCCACCGGGGGAAGATATACCAGCCCCACCCGCCAGTTTGTTCCTGCCCCACGGGAAAAGGCACTAGCTGATGTTTGCTGACTCAACACCCGGCCAAAAACGGCTAGCAGGCCCAGCAAACTCAGGTTGCCGATACCCATGAGATGGACAAGATTCAGCTTTCCCGTCAGGTGGTAATCGAGCCAGGTAATCAGCCGGTCATACACAATCCGGTGTTCGTTGTGCTGCTTGGCGAACTGGTAGATTTTGCCCGAAAAAGAGGTTTCCTCGTCGAGAGCGAACAGAAAAGAACGCAACACGTGGTCATCCCATTTTGGCACATTGGTGGCATATAAACCCCACACATACCCAAACAGGCCAATTGGAATCAGCAACAGGAAAGTGCCAATCCAGAGCTTGGATAAACCGAAATGGGTCTGTCGTGATTGTCGCGTGTCGGATAGCGTTACCAATGGATTCAGTACTAGTTCGTAAACGAGGCCAACTGACGGGCAATGTTGACAGGGTCCAGCCCGGATAGTTGCTGATGGTATTTCTGGTCGCCGTAGAGGCCATTGGGGTAGCCCTGCGCCGTCAGGCTCACAAAATGACTGGGCGATGCGCCATTGGTCAGTAGCTTAACGGACAATTGCTGAGCCAATCCACCGATTGACACGTGTTCTTCTACCACCAGCATCGGTTTACCCGCCCAGCGATGGGCCAGGTCGGAGGGCAGATCAAGCGGAAGGTTAGTAGCCGTAAAGACGTCGAATTGCCCCGTCAGCAACTCATCGTTTAGGGCAGTCAGCACATTGGCGGCCACTGGCCCCAACGCAACAACGGTACCGATGGCAGCCTCACTACGGACAATGTGTTTGAACGAACCATACGTTTCGGCACCGTCGGGAGTGTTAGGACCCGCGCCCAGACGCAGGTACGTAGGCCGCCCCTCGGCCACGATTTGATCGAGCATAGGACCCACCTCATCCGCAAAAGCCGGGATATACGTATTCACATTCTGCAGACTGCTCAGGCAGGCCAGGTCTTCGATGGCGTGGTGGGTACTACCCATAATGCCATAACCATACCCGCCCCCGTTACCGACCAGAAAAACCGGCATATTGTGCAGGCATACGTCATTGCGAAATTGCTCAAGACACCGATACACCACAAACGGAGCGATGCTGTAGCAAAACACTTTATACCCTTTGTAAGCCATACCAGCGGCCACACCTACCATGTTTTGCTCGGCCACACCGGCATTGATGAAACGCGGCCCCAGCGCATCAACCACGTTTTCCAGGGCGTTATAGCCCAGATCACCCGTAATAAATACTACTTTATCGTCTTCCCGCCCGATCTTCTCGATAGCGGCTGCAAATTCTTTTCGCATATGGTATAGTAACAGCGACTCTGCCGTCTGCTAATAAATTAAAATTGAATCAGCATGGATTTCCAGATAGAATGACTCCTCTCGATTCAATTTTGTAATTAACCCTAGTTGGCTCTCGAATAACTCGACCAGTCTATCGTTACTGATATTTCCCAGGCAAATCCGAATCAACTTCCGGGGAGTTTTCTTCAATAAATAGGCGTTTCTAAAATCAGTATCTTTCGTAACAACTATATAGTCATTCTTGTCAGCATACTCACTTATCACGGCATCTGCGGTGCGAGACCCATCTAATATTTGATTAACATGAATTGATCCCGCTCCCTCAATTGCCAGAAATTTAGACAGACGAATTGGCACGTGAACGTCGCAGATAAACTTCATTAAGCCGCAATGGGTAGTTGTTGACCCGATAAAATCAGCCGGGCATAGTTCAAGCTGGCGGTAATATCTTCCCGTTCCAGTTCAGGATGGTCAGCCAGAATATCGGTGATTGTCATACCTGAACCCAACAAGTCCAGCACAACTTCAACGGGCCACCGCATTCCTCTGATGCATGGTTTCCCATGACAGATGGCGGAGTCGATAGTAATGCGATTGAGTGACGTCATAGCATGGTGTTTTACTTCCACAAATCTACTTACTTTTTCGCTGTTCGACCATGGTGCTGATCTCGGCCGACGTTTTGTATACCCGCCCCCCTTTACGAACCATGGTCCGGATGAATTTCGGCCGTTTTTTAGTTTCCTCAAAGATCTTGCTGATGTACTCGCCCAGAAACGAGATACCCAGCAGGTTGATACCCCCAAAAAACATGACCAGAATAATAACGGTCGACAGGCCATATGGCGTATTCGGGTCGAAGTTAAGGAGTCGGGCAACGATCTGCCAAACGATACCCAGCATAGACAAACCCGTGAGGACGAAACCCGCGTAGGTCATCAGTTCCAGCGGGGCAAAGCTGAACGAGAAAATAGCTTTCTTGGCCCACCAGATGTTCTTGGTCCAGTTATTCGTGGAGACGCCGAACATCCGCTCCGGCCTGACGTAATCGACGCCCGTTTGTTTGAATCCCACCCAGGCCCGTAATCCGCGCAAAAACTGCTCCGTTTCGGGCAGGTTGACCAGTTCGTGTACCACCTTGCGGTCGATAATTGAGAAATCTCCCGCGTCGACCGGGATGTCGATGTAGGCGGTTCGTTTGAACAGGCGATAAAACTGTTTGTAGAAAAAATGAACGTGGGGCGGCATTTCGCGCTGCACCCGAACACCATACACCACATCGAAGCCCTGTTGCCATTTTTCGTAAAACTGCGGAATAACCTCGGGCGGGTCCTGCAAATCGCCGTCCATGAGCACGACGGCGTCACCCGTAGAAATTTCCATGCCGCTCAAAAAAGCCGACTGCGAACCAAAGTTTCGGGAGTGCTTGATGGCTATAACGTTGGGGTCTTTAGCGCAGATTTCGTTCAGTACCTCGTCGGTATTATCGGGAGAATTGTCGTTAACGAAAATAATTTCGTAGCGTACTTTCAGTTCATTGAAGGTTTTCACCAGTCGCTCGTACATGTACGGTATGGCCTGCGCATCCCGATAACAGGCAATGATGGGCGATATGACCGGGTTGAGCGAGGGAGTCTGAAAAGCGGGGATAACCCGACTTTCGTACTGGTTGGTTAGCTGCCAGTCGGCCGTACGGCGCAACCCATCGCTGAGGGATGTCCGGGCTTTCCAGCCCAGGTCGGCTTCGGCGGCTGTGGGGTCGCCGTACCAGTCAGACAGGTCCCAGTTTCGGTTGGTCATGCTGCCCCATACCGGTTCCTGGGTTACCCCAAACGTTTGCCGGGCTACCCCGGCCAGCTCGCGCATGGTGGTTCGCTTACCCGTTGCGATGTTGTATGACCGGCCCCGAATGGCAGGGTTAACCCGTAAGGCGGCCTGCACAAAGGCGTCGATACAGTCATCCACATACACAAAATCGCGGCTTATATCGGGTGATACGAGGGGAGGCCACTGCCCTTTGAGGGTTTCTTCAACGAGTCGGGGAATCAGCCGGTCGGGTTCCTCCCAGCCACCATAGATCGAATAAAGCCGTAGGTTCAGCGTATTCAACTGGTGCATTTTAGCGTAATACTCCAGCGTGTAAGCCGCCGATACTTTCGACACGGCATAATGGCTGTTCGGCTCGACCCGGTCCGTTTCCTTCGGAGCAGTACAGTTAAACCCATATTCCGAACTGCTTCCGGCATGGATATACACCATATCGGGCGTGCAGTTTTCGAGGATGTTCACGGTACCCAGCACGTTGGTTTCGTACGTCAGAACAACGTTCTTCTGCTTGCTGTACGCTCCATAGGCGGCCAGATTGAAAATAGTTCGGGGCTTTATTTTCTCGAATACATCCTGTACCGATGCGTCCGATAGAATATCGCAGTGAACAATATTTTCGGCGGGTACATCCAGTAATTTGAGCCGCCAGGCCTTCGTAGCATCGTGGGTGAGCGCATACACATCAGCCGTTCCGGTGGTCTGGCGGACGCGAAAAAGCTGCTCAAAAAGATTAGCGCCGATAAAGCCACTGGCTCCAAAAACGACGATTGGGCCAGCAAGCTGCGAAGGATCAGCGGGTGCCACAGGGGGAGTAGACGAATTCATTCAGGCCGCAAATTACGGCAAAACACGGATATGCCCGCCACAACAGGGAGTTTTATAGGGAGTGGGACAACGGGTCCATGAACAATCAGGCGGGATGGGGCTGAAAATACCGCTCGCTAACCTCCGCATGGGCCTGCTCGTACTGGGCTTCCGTCATGGGCAGGTAGTGCCATTCGAGCCGGTTTTCCATGTACGAAACGCCTTTACCCTTAATTGTTTTGGCAATCAGCAATTTAGGTTTTCCGTTAGCATTGGCCGTTAACCGATCAACGGTTGCGACCAGGTCATTAATGGTATGGCCATCCACCACTTCGGTATCGAAACCGATGGCATTCCAGGTTTGTACGTCGGCCGTATCGCCCATCACATCAGCCGTCTGTCCAAACCCCTGCAACCCATTTTTATCAATCAGGACAATAAGGTTGTCCAGCCCGTGCTGGATAGCAAAGTGGGCAGCCTCCCAGGTAGTACCCTCATTGGTTTCACCATCTGACATCAGCACAAACACGCGGGAATCGTCGCCCATCAGTTTCCCCGCCTGGGCAATGCCGGTACCAATGGGCAGCCCATGCCCCAGCGACCCGGTAGCAAACGGAATACCCCGGTGCTGCTTGGGTGCCGGGTGAGCCGGTAGCGAAGTGCCATTCAGGTAATAAGTAGCCAGGGTCTCGTCCGAAATTTCGCCGAGGTAGTTAAGACAGGTATACAGCGAAGCAGCCGCATGGCCCTTCGAGAGCAGAAACGTGTCCTGTTCCCGTTTGCGTAACACCAGCGTTGCAATCATCAGGTCGATACAGCTGAGCGAGCAGCCTATATGGCCGGCATGCGCCTGATTATACAGACTCAGTAACTTGAGCCGGAGTTGCCCCTGAAGCGTTTTTATATCGGTTATATCCGTAGGTAAAGTCATAATTGGCTGATGCTAACGGGCTAATCACCATAGCGGTAAGTGGCCCCTTTGAAATCAAAAATAGTTATTTTTTCGCCTGAATCCCCTTTTACCAAGACAATCCGGTTGGGTTCGCCGGGATCAACCCGCTGAATATACCGGGCATCTTTTGGCAAATAAACGTTTACCAGCTGGGCATCCAGGAGCGATACCTTCGAAAACGATTTATCGTTTTTCTCCAGGCGAACAATCCGCTTTTTGTTCGGATACAGAATTGTGTCGCCCGGTGCATACTGTTCCTGAAGTTTCTGAGCAGATGCCCAGTAGGGATTGGCAATGCGGGGAATGCCAAACTGCGTGTATTTAGGAGCGGTGTCGGCGTAAATATTACCCAGTACCTCCACAATGTGCCCCGCCTGAAGGACCAAAACCGCGGCAATGGGAAGGCTGAACCACCGGTGGGTCTTCGTTAGCTGATAGAGTCCCATGGCCACTAAAATACAGACGTACGGAAAGGAAAAGCCCGAATAACGCTGGGTGATGCCGAACGTATGCCCTGACCGCCAGGCCATGAATAGCAAAAAAAGCGTTGGCACCAGAGCCAGCAGCATTAGTAATACGACAAAATGCGTCTGCTTCCGGTCAATGGAATCGGTCGTGTAGCGCCCAATGAGGTAAATAAAGGGGAGCGCAGCGGATAAAACCAGCAACCGAACGGGCAGAATGGTATAAAAAGGTAGTCCGGCCAGCAATAACAACGGTACGGCTACAAATACCCAGACGGGCGGTTTTGCCACCGTGTAATACCGATGCATCACCAGCGTAGCAACCGTTCCCAGCCCTACGGCCAGTACGGCATTCCGGATACTACCCAACACGCCCCCTAGCCCGTTGGTAAAGATAAATAAATCAGCAAAAACAGGGACCGCCCGCTTAACAATATTGGGAATGGTAGCGGGCAGAATAATACCAAACCCATTGTTCAGTGGGTTCGTCAGGGCCAGATTATGGTAAAAATTCTTCTGTTCCTCCAGGATATAAAACGTGTACGTGCCCCCACCAAACAGAAACCACAGCGAGATAAGCCCCACGCCTATACCACCAGTCAGAGCCAGTGAAAGCCAGGCCCGGCCATGTCGGAGGTAGAGCAGTGCGTATAGTCCATGGCACAGGAAAACCGTAATGGCCAGGTAATGAGAGAGCACAGCCCCAACAAAAACAAGTCCGTAACCCGCGTAAAGCCAGGGTAAGGAAGGAACCGATTTGTTGGGCATTGAGCGAACGCGCTCCAGAATAAGCAAAAAAAGATGCGTGGCCAGCAAAGTCAGCAGGAAGGTCATGGAATAGTTGCGGGCTATATGACTGTAAGCCACAAAAAACGGCTCGACAGCGGCAATACCGGCACTCGTCAGGGCTAACCCATCAACTGAATTTAGCCCCAGAAACCCGCTCCCATCCAGATCATTTTTGCGTACCCCCGGCTGATAGTGTCGCCGGACGAAGAAAAACAGCATACCCACCAGTAGCGTGCTGAAGATAACGGAGGGCATTCGAAGGGAAATATCACTCAGGCCAAATACCTTCAGCCAGAGCCACAACACAGCGTAATAAGCCGGGCTGTTGCCAATATCGCCCCGGATGTTGGCTGCAATAAAGTCATTGATTGTTTTGGGCTTCCAGAACTCAGCGGGGGTAAAGTAAGGCTTGCTGAATACATCTTTCTGATTGAAACCTTCCAGCACTACGCTCTGGCTGATGAGCAGCGTCGACTTTTCGTCGAAAAAAATACCATATGTACCGACCCGGTACAGACGAAGACCCAGGGTGAGTACCAGCAAAGCAGCCAGCAAAAACAGTGTATTACGCGATAAAGGAGCAGACATCAGGGCAAAACTACGTGCAAAATCCGGGTTCTCATAGTTTCAGAATTGTGAATTCTACGCGACGGTTCAGTTTACGCTTTTCCTCGTTGGTGTTGCTGGCAACGGGTTTACTAGGGCCCCAGGCCTTCGTTTGAATCCGGTTTTCGCCTACTCCTTTTGCCATTATATACTCTTTCACGACCCGCACCCGATCCTCCGCGAGTTTCATGTTGAGGTCCCATTCGCCCTGATTATCGGTATGCCCTTCCACCAGCAACTCCATTGCCGGGTATTTATCCAGCATCGCCACCACCTGATCCAGTTCGGTATTGGCACCCGGCTCCAGGGCAAACTGGCTTTGCTGAAAAAGTACCTCGCGCATGGTAATTTTCTGGCCAGGTTCAATTTTCACCAGAAGCAGGGTACGCCGAATATCCCGGAACCGTTTGTCTTTACTCAAATCAAGCACTTCACTGGTCGTGAAGTAGCCTTCTTTTTTTGCTTTCAGCGTATACGCTTTCTGCGTGGGCAAAATCATCGTAAACCCACCGGTTTCGGGGTTGTAGTCAACAGTGGACACATTCGTACTATCGCCGAGAAGCTCGGATATCACTTCCGAGGCCACGGGTTTTTTACTCTTCGAATCCAGCACCTGCCCCGATATAATGGCTACCGGATCGGGTTTGATGGCGGGGTATAATTTCAACCGAAAAATATCATCTTCTCCCAGCGAACCGGCGCGGGAACTCAGATAGGCATAATCGCCCGAGGCTGGAATGGTAAAATAACCATCCCACTCGTCGGTGTTGATGGAAGGTCCGAGGTTTTCGGGTTCACTCCAGTTGCCCCAGGAATCATCCAGTCGCCGACTAACAAAAATGTCCCCATTGCCATACCCGGCATGGCCGGCCGAAGTGAAATAAAGCGTTCGACTGTCGGCCGCCAGAAAAGGCGAACTTTCAAATTCGGCCGTGTTGACCACTTTACCCAGGGATACGGGTTCCGTCCAGCTATTGTCCGGTTTTTGCAGCGACACGTACAAATCGCGGTTACCCCGGGTATCTTTCCGCTGAACGGCCAGGATAATGGCTCGCCCATCGGGCGATACGCAGAATTCCAGTTGGTTTTTTTCGTGCAGGTTGTAGTTGTTGGCAATGCGGCATTCCACCGGCTGCGACCAGCCTGCTTTGGTCCGGATGGATTTGGAAATGCCGAACGACATGCCTCCATCGGGCCGGTATACATTAATAAGGTAGGCGGTGCGTCCGTCGGGAGCCATGCCGCTGATGGCATTGTCGCCCGGGTTATTGATGGGTGAGCCAATATTAACGGCTTCGCTCCAGTCAGACTCACTCCCGTTAGCCATCGACTGCCGCGTGGAGTACCAGACATCCTGCCGGTCGGCGGCTCCGATATTGGCCTTGTTGAAATTCCGGGTGAAGTACAGTGTCCGCCCATCGGGTGAAATAACGGGGGCAACCTCCTGCCCGACGGAGTTAACGGTTTTGCCCAGGTTTTCTTTCTGAATTTCTTTGGGTGTTTCCTTCGACAGGTTGATTCCTACGGCTACGGGGGTTGTTTCTTCCGAAATACCAATAGCATCGATCTGGTTCATCCCCTTCAGGGCGGCCCCGTTCATAACAACTTTAATTCGGGAACAGCGGTAATCTGTCTCTTTGGGAAATATTCGGAGTAAGGGGTCGGCGCGGGGCTGGGTTCCCGGCGATTCGTAAACGACGTGCTCGGCGCTTTTATCGTCGGTCACAACAACCTTGACAATGGCTCCCGGATTCACATTTTCGGCTATGATAATTTGCCGGGCATACATGGGTTGGTCAAATCCTACCTGAATCCATTCGTCGGCTGATCCATCGGCGTAGGAGGGTGCCCAGGCGCAGGGGCTTTCGCCCATTTCGGGTACTTTACTGGGCCGGCCCAGTGCCTGTGATGCACTGAATTGCTCGCCGGTAGGCTCGCCTTTTTTCTCTGACGAAACGCCCATCAGGCGGCCTGCCCACTGTATGCGGGGTAGCTCCAGGTTAGTGCGAATAACCGTTTTCGATTCCGGAGTCGTTGTTTGCGCCTGACTTCTTGAAGTGGTCATTACACTGATGATCCCCGTCAAAATGATCCAAAATCGCATAAACAGTAAAGCGTGAGTATAAATTATATACGGAATGTGTAGAGAATTAGTTGTCAATTTAAACGATAAGTTATGGACCTATCGTGCCAGTTGGTCAGAAAACTTAATTCGTCAGTACCCGATATTCCCAGGGTTTGAGCGTGGCGGTCATTTCGGATTTCAACTCGACGGGCTGATGACTGAATACCTCCGTGTACATACCCGTAAAGCCATCACCGATCAGATGGACCGTTTGCGCGTGGTCGCTCAGATTGAGTAACACAACGACCCGGTCACTATCGCGCTGCCGGTAAAAAGCGTACACCGTATCGTCATGATCCGTACTGATCTTTACTGCCTTGCCCCCGGCCAGTCCGTTCCACAAAGCCCGGTTTCGGTGCTTCAGGGTAAGCAGGGTTTTAAAGAAATCGCTTTTAGCAAAGTTCCCCCAGGGAATGGTGTCCGGTTCAAAAAAGGACATCCGCTTGGTTAGATTGGACTCCATGCCATTATAGATCAGGGGCATACCCTCCAGCGTACAGCTCAGCACCGTAAATGCATCGGCACCGGCCCCAAACGTTTCCGTTAAAGTACCATTGTTGGTATTTTCGTCATGGTTCTGCGTAAACAGCATCTGGTAGTACCAAATGGGAAAGCGCTGCTGGTTCATTTCCCGCACGGAGTCAATCTTATCGGCGGTTTGAAGGCCTTTCGCAACGGCCTTCATCATCGTATGCATCGTCCAGCTATAGTTCATATTGAAACAGCTCTTAAACTGATCCGCGTCATTTTCCCATTCGGAGAGCATGAAAACCGTTTTGATTTTATCTAACTCAGGTCGCAGTTCCGCCCAGAATTTATTTGACACAAAACCGCCCATATTGCACCGGTACCCATCCACGTCCGTTTCCTTCAACCAGTACTGCATGGTACTAATCATAGCCCGTCGCATGTGGGGGTTATTGTAGTCAAGGGCCACAACGTCCTTCCAGTTGGTCGATTCATTGGTTTGCGGGTCAATGGGTGGAATCATACGCCCATTCTCCTGGAGGTACCAATCGGGATGGGCATCCACCCATACGTGATCACGGCCGGTGTGGCTGGCCACCCAATCAAGTATAACATGCAGCCCCAGCGCGTGCGCCCGGTTCACAAGCGCCTTAAAATCGGCGAGCGTACCATAAGCCCCATTCACTTTGCTATGGTCAGCAATGGCGTACAAACTACCCAGCGTTCCCTGTTTATTTTCCTGACTGAGGGGAAATATGGGCATCAGCCAGATAATATCGACCCCCATCTCTTTCAGGCGAGGTAGCTGTTCCTCAATCGCTTTGAAATTACCCTGTGGTGAAAATTGCCGCGTATTGACTTCGTAAATGGTTGCATTTTTAGCCCACTCGGGGGCAGGGGGAGCTGCCAGCGCAATGGTATCTGAGGAGGACTCTGATTTTGTCTGCTGGGTATCGCGACAGGCCGTTGTCAGTATCAGGACACTAAGAAAAACGACCAGATGTACTTTATTCATGAACGGAAGGGTACAAATTCAAATGAACCAAGGGGAAACGTACATCAGGCTACCAGGGGCAGACTGCTGTTCTTTAAGTGCCGGATAGCTTGCAGCGGATCGTCCGCCTTAAAAATTGAATTACCCGCTACCAGCACATTGGCCCCGGCCCTCACTAAGGCCTCTGCATTTTGCTGACTGACTCCCCCATCAATTTCAATCAGTGCCGGGGAGCGATTTGTCGTCAGAAGCTGCTTCAATCTGGTTACTTTCTGGATGGTATGTGGAATGAATGACTGACCCCCGAAGCCCGGATTGACCGACATGATCAGAACGACATCGATTTGGTCCAGCACATCCTCAAGACCCGAAACGGGGGTATGTGGATTAAGGGCAACGCCCGCCCGGCAGCCCAATTCACGAATGCGGGCAAGCGTTCGGTGCAGGTGCGTACAGGCTTCGTAGTGAACATGAATGACGGAGGCCCCTCCTTCGGCAAAAGCCTCCAGATACCGCTCAGGCTGGGTAATCATCAAATGAACGTCCAGCGGTTTGCGGCAGTGCTTGCGGGCTACTTCCAGCAGTGGAAAGCCAAAGGAAATATTAGGAACAAATACGCCATCCATCACATCAAAATGCAGATAATCAGCCTCGCTTTGGTCAATCAGTTCCAGTTCTTTTTGCAGATTGGCAAAATCGGCGGCCAGCAAAGAAGGGGCAACGAGGGGCTGATTCATAGATGGTCAGATATACTAAAAAAAGGAACGTCCGAAAAAAAAGCCTGGTCGGTACCTTGTGCAATTATTAGGCTACGTATTTTTTTGTCCTGTAAAACTAACGTTTTTTGCATGAACGAGGAAACAAACTCAATATTGCCGCCTAAAGCTAAGCAGCGGCTGAGTCGGTCAGGTAAGCACTGAATAGTGGGTTGGTCAGTGACTGGCCCTTACCATGTTCCAACTATAAACCGATTAACTGACCGACTGACCCGTTGACTCACGAATTGATTGACTGATTGACCTATGATACCCCAGGAGCGCATTGCCAAACTGACCGATTTAATACACCACTATAATCATCAGTATTACCAGAACAGTACGTCGGAAGTTGATGATTTTACATTCGACAACCTACTGACGGAATTGACTGAACTGGAAATTCAGTACCCAGAATACCGCCAACCCGACTCGCCAACGGCCCGCGTTGGCGGTACAATCAGTAAAGAGTTTGCTACGGTATATCATCGCTTCCCGATGCTCTCGCTGGGCAATACCTATTCGGAAGAAGACCTGGTCGAATTCGACAAACGGGTGCAGAAAGGACTGAACGGACAGGCATACGAATACATCTGCGAACTGAAATTCGACGGTGTAGCGCTGAGCCTGACCTACAAAAATGGTGTTTTTGTGCAGGGTGCTACCCGGGGCGATGGCGTTCGGGGCGACGATATTACGAACAATATCCGCACCATCCGGACGGTGCCGCTCCGGGTGCAGGACGTGAAGGCGGGTAAGCAACAGACGGATAAACAAGCCAACAGTACCGCCTACTCGCTGTTTCCTACCGCTGGTACTGCGCCTTCGGCCCGGCCAATCCCCGCCCTTTTCGAAGTGCGCGGGGAAGGATTTTTGCCGCTGGCGGAGTTTGAGCGAATCAACAAGGAACGGGAAGACATTGGAGAACCATTGCTGGCCAATCCGCGAAACGCGGCTTCGGGCACCTTTAAACAGCAGGATTCCGCGGCCGTAGCCAAACGGCGGCTTGACTGTTATGTGTATTCCTTCCTGGCCGATGAGACTGAGCCGGATGCGTTCCAGACCCACGAAGAGAGCCTGATTGCCATGCACCAGTGGGGCTTCAACGTATCGCAGAGCTGGCAGAAATGCGCGGATATCCAAGCGGTGATGGCTTATATAAACAACTGGGAGCAGAAGCGCTTCGACCTGCCGCTGGGTACGGATGGTATCGTCATAAAAGTAAATCGCTACGACCAGCAGCGCGAGTTGGGGTATACCGCCAAAAGCCCCCGCTGGGCTATTGCCTACAAATATAAAGCGATGGGCGCCAGTACCGTCCTGAAGGAAATTCGCTATCAGGTAGGTCGTACGGGAGCGGTTACGCCCGTTGCCTTGCTCAAACCCGTTCTTCTGGCCGGAACCACCGTTAAACGGGCCTCCCTGCACAATGCCAACGAGATTGAGCGGCTGGGAGTGATGCTGAACGATACGGTTTTCGTGGAAAAAGGGGGCGAAATTATCCCAAAAATCACGGGCGTCGATTTAACCAAACGTACCGATAGAAGCGAACCCATTATTTACCCCACTACCTGTCCGGTTTGTAATACGCCGTTGATTCGCCGGGAGGGAGAGCGAGGTGTCGCCCAGGCCAATTTTTACTGCCCGAATGAGCGGGGCTGTCCACCCCAGCGGCAGGCCCGGTTTGAACACTTTATTCAGCGCCGGGCCATGAACATCGAAAGCCTGGGCGAAGGAAAAATAGAACTCCTCATCGACCGGGGATTAGCACAAACCCCCGCCGACCTGTACAAACTGACGTACGATGACTTACTGGGTATTGAGAAAATATTCCTGGATGAGGAAACGGGCAAAAAACGAATCGTCAGTTTCCGGGAGAAAACCGTCGAGAATATCCTGACGGCCATCGAAAAGTCAAAAACGCAACCCTTCGCCAATGTTTTGTTTGCGCTGGGAATCCGGTACGTAGGCAACACCACCGCCGAAAAACTGGCCGACTATTTTGGCTCGATGGATGCCGTCATGACGGCCAGTCAGGAGGCATTACTGGCCGTACCGGACACGGGGCCCCGCATTGCCGAAAGCGTAGTGGAATGGTTCGCGGATGACTACAATCGGGATATGGTAGAAAAGTTGCGGGAAGCCGGACTACAATTCTTCGGGGAGAAAAAAACAGTGGTGCGGGAAGGCGACACGCTGGATGGGAAAACCTTCCTGTACACCGGCACCTTTGCCAATTTCACCCGCGAAGCACTTGAAACCCGCATTGAAGCCAACGGCGGGCGCGTGCTCAGTGGTATCTCCAAAAAGCTCAATTACCTGATTGTGGGCGAAAACGCCGGGCCATCGAAGGTTGAGAAGGCCAGAAAACTGAACGTGCCCATGATTGGCGAAGATGAGTTCATGGCCATGCTGGTGGTATAAGGTCACTTCGGCTGGATGGTTGGCAGAATACCCAACACATCGGTATGTAAGTCGTACTTGTAGGATACGTTCAGTGATTCTCTCAGAAAGCCCGTTTCCGGATCTGTCAGATAGAGTACTCCCCGGGTTTTCGCTCTTTTGACGAACTAAAACACGGCCTGCAATTGCCCGTCTTGTTCGAACGCCACTGAGTGGTCCAACGGCCTGTTAGCAACCAATACTGCTGGCGGGTACAGAACGGATGGGTAAGGTATGGTCCCAGGAAATATTTCACGACAAAATTCCCGTAACTTTGCCGTACCAATACTTTCCTGTTTATTCCAATGGATACTAAGTTCCATGGCGTAGGGGTTGCCATCGTAACCCCTTTCAACGCAGATCAATCGATTGACTTCGATGGCTTCGGCCGCATCGTTCGGCACATCTCCGATGGGGGTGTCCGGTATATCGTTCTACAGGGTACTACCGGCGAATCGCCCACGGTAACGAAACAGGAAAAAGCGAAGCTGCTTCAGTACCTTAAGGAAAATAACCCCAAAAACCTGCCCATCGTGTTTGGCGTGGGTGGCAACGTAACATCCGACGTAGTAGCGGGCATGAACGATATTGACTTCGATGGTGTCGATGCCATTTTGTCCGTTTGCCCGTATTACAATAAACCGGGCAAACGGGGGGTTATCGAGCACTTTACCCGCGTGGCCGATGCCAGTCCGGTGCCGGTTATTCTGTACAATATTCCGTTTCGGACGGGTATCAACATGAGTGCCGAAACCATTTGCGAACTGGCACAGCACCCGAACATCATTGGGGTTAAAGAAGCATCGTGCGTGATAGAGCAGTGCATGGAAATTGCCCGCGACAAACCCGATGATTTTCTGCTGATTTCCGGCGACGATGTGCAGGGAGTTCCCATTGTCAGCATTGGTGGCGTGGGTGTCATGTCCGTGGTTGCCAATGCATTCCCGGCTAAGTTCTGTGGTATGATTGAAGCCGCCCTGCGGGGTGATTTTGCTTTCGCGCAGAAAGAACTCGGCCATTTTTTACGAATTGATCCCTTGTTGTATGAAGAAGGTAATCCGGTTGGCATTAAAAGTATTCTGGACATCATGGGGCTTATTTCATCCGAGGTAAGACTTCCCCTCATGCGGGCCTCCGACGATTTGGTCGAACGGCAACGGGCTGCTTTGCAGCGTGATGGCTTGCTGGAACTGGTGGCGTAAATAGTTCCTTTGAGCGGAATCGATCGTTAGTATCAACCTCTTCTGTACGCGATTTGTATCGTATAGAAGAGGTTGATAAGAACGGGGTTAACAGGCAACAGCAGGCGTAAGCCATTGGCCGCTAACTACTTTTACCGTACTACAGCTGGTTAAAACACCTCTGCTGATAGCATCAGGGCTTTCTGCAGCGCTTCCTGCTTAATGCCAACAGACACGCCCGAAGCAGCCAGTGTCTGAATAATCTCTTCGGTTGGCAAATTACCCGTTAGGTTGTCGCCAGCCATGGGGCAACCGCCAAAACCACGCAACGCTCCATCGATACGCTGGACACCAGCCCGAACAGCCGCCCGCACCTTGGCGTCTGCTTCGCCGGGGCGGGCGTGCAGGTGCGCCCCAAATTCAACGGCCGGAAAGGCCGGAATCAACTGTCCGAATAAGGCCTCGATAGCGTCGGGCGACGATGAACCAACCGTATCCGATGGGACAATAATCTTTATGCCCAACGCGACTAACTGATGCGGTGAATTCAGTGATGAGTTCGGGCGTGTAGGCATCACCATACGGATTCCCGAAGCCCATTGACAGGTACACCACCAGTTCTTTACGCGCTTCAACGCTGCGATGCTGAATGTCAGCAACCTCGGTTAGCGCCTGCGCAATGGTTTTGTTCGTGTTTCGCTGCTGAAATGTTTCTGAAACGGATAAGGGGAAGCCGATGTACTGAATCGAATCGTGGCGTCAGGGCATCTTCGGCCCCACGCAGGTTGGCCACAATGGCCAGCAACTTCGTTTTGGTTTTCGATACATCAAGACCAGCCAGTACTTCAGCCGTATCCCGCATCTGAGGTATTGCCTTCGGTGAAACAAAGCTTCCGAAATCAAGGGTGTCGAATCCAACGGCCAGCAATGCATTCAGGTACTGAATTTTCAATTCCGTTGGCACAAAATGGTCGAGACCCTGCATGGCATCCCGCGGACATTCGATTAGTTTCATCGGCGGATGAGTTGGAGTTGACGCATCAGCAGTGCCAGTAAAATCATCACAGCCGCGCAGATAGCCAATCCACCCGCTTCGCGGGCCATCTCGATGTTGGTACTCCGCATCCCGATCTCGGTGAACAGGAAGCCTTCAAACCGGGGGGGCCATTGATAGATAGCAGCTGCAATATACCCGGCACCGATAGCGACATACAGGGCTGGTTTTCCAACGCCGGCAAAAGCCATGAAACAGGCAATAGCAGCCACCAGATAGATAGGAACCCAAAGCTGAGGGTCAGGGTCGTTGTACTGAAAGGCCGCAAATAAAACGAAGAGCAGACCGAAAACGATGGCAATGACTTTACGCATAAACGGTTAATTAGCTAGAGAGTTGGTCAGTAAGTGATTGACTCATTTACAGTACTGCGCCACCGCATTGACGGCATCGGCGTAGCCCAGAAGTTGAGCCTGCTTCAGATTCAGGCATCCCGTTTCCCGATTACCCTGCACGAGTTGGGCAATTCCCAATCCGTAAAAAGCTTTCCCAAATTTGGTATCTGCTGTAACAGCCCGCTGAAAATCGGTAATGGATCCGGCAAGGTCTTTCTGCTCGAAGCGAATCGACCCCCGGTTGTACAAAGCCAGTGCGTTCAGTGAATCTAACGTTATAGCCTGCGAAAAGTCAGTTAGAGCCGGTTGAATCTGTCCCTGCGAGGCAAATAACTGACCCCGGTTCAGAAACAGTTCGGCACTGATTCGGCGGCTGGTATCCGGGGCCAGCTTGATTGCCTCCGAGTAATCTTTCAGGGCACCCGTCAAATCGTTTTGGGCCACTTTCAGCAACCCCCGATTGTAGTAAGGGCGGTAGAAATCAGGATTCAGTTTTATGGCCTGTTCGTAATCAAGGGCCGCATTAGCGTATTCCTTCAACTCAAAATACGCCACTCCGCGTGAAATAAAGGCATCAGCGTTATCATCATCGGCCTCGATAGCCTGATTCAACGCCTGCACAGCCTCCCGAAACTTACCCTCTTTCAGGTAGCCCCGCCCCTGCTCAACGTATTTATCGGACGAATTACAGGACAAAAAAATAAACAATGCACAATGGATAATGACTAATGATCGCTTCATAGATTTACTGATAGCATGGGTAAATAACATCCTGAGTGAATACACTTTGGGCACTATTCACTCAGGATGTTATTTACCCATACAGAATTAATAAGGACAAAGGTACAGGTGAAATTTGGTCGTTTGCGTAATAGTTGCTTAACTTTGTACCGGCAAATCGGTGCTACCAGCTCCTGCTGAATCCCCCAGGTCTTGACCGAAGCAAGGGTAGGTGGTCGTAGCGGTGAGACATTGGTTTGCCATTTTTTGTTTCTTCCCAATGCAGTTACGTTATTTAGCGGGTTACATGCGTTTAGCTGTATCAAGTCGCTAAATCTTCTGAACTCTATGAATCTGCTTAGTCAGCTCTCTACTTCCTTCCGTAGTTTATTTCACACAGACCCTTTGCTGATTTGTTCGCCCGGTCGGGTCAATCTTATTGGCGAGCATACCGATTACAACGAAGGGTTTGTGTTGCCGGCTGCCATTGATAAAGCCATTTATCTAGCCGTCGGTTTGCGTGATGATGATGAACTTCATTTTGTGGCGCACGACCTGAATGAAACGTTTGTGGGTTCGCTCAATAGCCTCTCGCCTACCAGTACCTGGGCTGATTATCTGCTCGGTGTGCTGGCCCAGTTCCGCCTGGGGGGGCATGCCCTGAAAGGAATTAACTGCGTTTTTGGTGGTACCATTCCAATAGGTGCCGGCCTGTCGTCATCAGCAGCGTTGGAAAACAGCGTTGGTTTTGCGGTCAACGAATTACTGAATCTTGGCCTCGACCGGATAGCGCTGGTTCGACTATCGCAACGCGCCGAAAATGAGTTCGTCGGTGCCAAAGTGGGCATCATGGACATGTTTGCCAGCATGATGGGAAAGGCAAACCACGTGATTAAACTCGACTGCCGTTCGCTCGATTATACCTATGCCCCCCTCAAAATGGACGGGATCAGCATTGTGCTCTGCGACTCACGGGTGAAACACGCGCTGGTGAACTCGGAGTACAACACGCGCCGGGCCGAATGCGCAGCAGGCGTCCGTTTTCTCCAGGAGTTCTACCCATCCATAAAAAGCCTGCGCGATGTAACAATGCCCATGCTGGATCAGCACCTGCGCGATACAGAACCGTTGCTTTACCGTCGGTGCGCTTATGTTGTTCAGGAAAATCAACGCCTGGCCGATGGAGTGATGGCACTGGAAAACAACGATGTAGCTGCGTTTGGGCAACTGATGTACGGCTCTCACGAGGGGCTTAGTCATCAATACGAAGTTAGCTGCCCGGAGTTGGATATCCTGGTCGATATTGCCCGTCAGCAACCCGGCGTTCTGGGAGCACGGATGATGGGCGGAGGCTTTGGTGGGTGTACCATTAATCTGGTTCAGGAAACCGAACTTGACCACTTCAGCCGGGTAATTACCAGGGAATACAAAGCCCAAACAGGGAAAGATACGTACCTTCACACCTGTAAAATTCAGGATGGAACCCGTATAGTAACTGTAGCAGTAAGTTAGGACCAGAAAACCCTTCTATACGAACGACTACAAACCAATTAATTAACACTATTTACCATGAAATTTTTCATAGACACAGCCAATCTGGCTGACATTCGGGAAGCCCAGGAAATGGGAATTCTTGACGGCGTTACGACTAACCCTTCCCTAATGGCCAAAGAAGGTATCACAGGAAAAGACAATGTGATGCGCCATTATAAAGAAATCTGTGACATCGTTCAGAGCGATGTCAGCGCAGAGGTCATCTCGGTTACGTACAATGAGATGATTAAAGAAGGCGAAGAATTAGCCGAAATAGACGAAAATATTGTGGTGAAAGTGCCCATGAGTGGCGACAGTATCAAAGCGATCAAGTACTTTTCTGAAAAAGGCATTCGCACCAACTGTACGCTGGTATTCTCGGCCGGTCAGGCATTGTTGGCCGCCAAAGCCGGTGCGACCTACGTCTCCCCTTTCGTGGGTCGGTTAGATGATATTTCTACCGACGGTATGGCTCTGATCGAGCAGATCGTGAACATCTACACAAACTACGGGTACACAACGGAAGTGCTTGCTGCGTCGGTTCGTCACCCAATGCACGTGATTCAGTGCGCCGAAATTGGTGCCGATGTAATGACGGCTCCATTAAGCGTTATGAAAATGCTGATCAATCACCCGCTGACGGATAGTGGCCTGGCTAAATTCCTGTCCGATCACGCTAAAGTAGAGAAGAAATAAATCGTTTTCGGTTTACTGTTTACGGTTGGCTGACGCACTGTTTTGCGCGTCAGCCAACCGTAAACAGTAAACGTTATACCGCAGCTCATGTTCTCGACCGAATCTGTTCTTACGCTCGACCATGCCGATATTTATCAGGATAAGAAGTTAATCCTCGGCAACGTATCCTTTCAGATACAAAAGGGAGACTTTGCGTATTTGATTGGCCGGACGGGTAGCGGAAAAACATCCCTGCTGAAAACGTTATACGCTGATTTGTGGCTTCAGAACGGTTCAGGGTTTGTGGCAGGCTATAAACTGGAAGCGATCAAACCCCGTGATGTGCCGCATCTACGCCGGCATATTGGCATCGTTTTTCAGGATTTTCAGTTATTTTTTGACCGCACCGTCGAAGACAACCTGAAATTTGTGCTCAAGGCTACCGGCTGGAAGAACAAAGCGGATATGAACAACCGCATTGCCGATGTGCTCATGCAGGTCGGTTTGGGTACGGCTCAGAAAAAAATGCCCCATCAGCTTTCGGGCGGGGAACAGCAGCGGGTAGTCATTGCCCGCTCAATGCTCAACGAGCCATTGATCCTCATTGCCGATGAGCCAACCGGTAACCTCGATCCTGCCGTAGCCGATCAGATCATGAAAGTGTTTCAGGCAATCAACAGTGCGGGCACGGCTGTTCTTATGGCAACCCACAATTATGACCTGCTGAACAAATACCCCGCTCGTGTACTGCGCTGTCAGGATGGACAGGTGGTGGAGTTGCTGGGCTAGGCAGGCCTTATAACCCAAAACCTATGCCGTCTGACCGTCGTCATTTTTTAGGTTCTCTTGTCGCTATTACCGGTACAACCCTGCTTGCTGAGCCATCGGATGGTTACGCAGAAAAGACCGCGAATTCCTTACCCATTTCCTGCAATTCCTACAGCTGGTTAACCTTTTACGGGCGGCAGGGTAAAACCTGGATGGCTGACCCCAACGTGTCATTAAGCGAACTGGTCCAATCGGGATTAACGGCTTATGAACCGGCTATCAACTCGGCCGGGGAAGTTACGAAACTGCTACCTCTATTAAAAAAACACGGATTGGCAATGCCATCCCTGTATGTAAACACGACCCTCCACCGGGCCGACGAAGCCCGGAAATCCATTGATGCTGTTCTGGCCATTGCCGAAGCCGCCCGCCCTGCCGGTACGTCCATTTTTGTAACGAATCCCAGCCCTGTTAAGTGGGGTAGTGAGAGCGACAAAACCGACATGCAGCTGATTGAGCAGGCCAAAAACCTGAATCGGCTGGGCGACGAACTACGCAAACGGGGTATCACGCTGGCTTACCATACCCACGCCCCGGAACACCGCCAGGCTGCCCGCGAATTTCACCATATGCTGTTGGCAACCGAGCCTAGAAACGTTTCACTCTGCCTGGATGCCCACTGGGTGTATCGGGGATCGGGTAACTCGCAAGTGGCCTTGTTTGATGTGGTAAAGCTTTACGGCAAGCGTATTGTTGAAGTGCATATCCGGCAGTCGAAGGCGGGTATCTGGCAGGAGACATTTGGTGAGGGTGATATTGACTACCGGCGCCTGGCAACTGACCTGAAAAAGCTGGGTGCCCGACCCAATTTAGTACTGGAGCAATGCCTGGAAAAAGGCTCTCCCCACACGGTGGAAGCGGTGGAAGCGCACAAGCGGGACCTGATTTATGCCAGGGAAGTTTTTGCCGGATTGATTTGAATACTATGCAAAAAGTGCCAACAATTTTCGAGTAGCCGAGTTTGTAAACTAACACTTACATACACGTTATTATGGCTACTGATTTAAATAAACCAGAAACACAGGAAAAACCCATCAAGAACATACAGCCCAATATTGGCCTGGAGAAAAACTCCATGAAAAAAGCCAATGAGCTGCTCAATGCCTATCTGGCCGACTTGCACGTACTGTATATCAAGACGCGTAAGTATCATTGGAACGTAGCAGGTCCGAGTTTCAAAGAATACCACGAGTTTTTTGAGGAACAGTACAAGCAGCTCGAAGAATTTATTGACCTGGTAGCGGAACGTATTCGCACGCTGGGAGGCCGCCCGCTCTCTACTATGGCCGATTTCATTAAGGGAACGAGCCTGGAAGAAGACCACAGTGGCGAAGTGAAAACGCATGACATGTTTGAACGACTGCTGGCCGACCACGAGCAGATGGCCCGCGAACTGCGGGAAGACGTAGCCACCTGCGACGATGACCTGGACGATGCCGGCACCGCCGATTTCCTGACCGGCCTGATGGAAGAACACGAAAAAATGGCCTGGATGCTGCGTAAGTATCTTTCGTAGTAGATCCTCCTATAATGTTAATGAATAATGGCTAATGTACCGCACGTGCGGTACATTAGCCATTATTCATTAACATTACACTGTGCCAAAATATCTCTCTCTGCGCTCTGGTTTGAGCAGCGTTTTAATCTGGTCGGTTATCTCGGCCGCTTTCATTGGCCCCGGCACCGTTACGACCTGTGCGGTGACTGGTTCCCGTTTTGGCCTCGACCTACTCTGGGCGTTAACCTTCTCTACCCTCGCTACCGTTTTGCTACAGGAAGCGGCTGCCCGAATTACGCTGGCATCGGGGCTCAGCCTGGGCGAATTACTGACAAAAGTATATGGACAACGAATCCGCTGGGTAATAGTGGCCCTGTTCGGTGCCGTGACGCTGGGTTGTGCTGCCTACCAGGCCGGGAATATTCTGGGGGCAGTGGCGGGGCTTTCCCTGTTGATTGGGGTCCCAACCGGTAGCTTGCCAACCCAACTGCTAACCGCTGTAGTTGGCATGGTGTGCGCCGGATTGCTGTGGCAGGGTTCTCCCCGATTCATTGCCAGTTTCCTGGGCCTTGTGGTCTTTGGAATGGGTATTGCGTTCGCCTATGTAGCCTGGAGTGCAGCACCGGACCTGGGTCACTTATCAAAATCACTTATTGTCCCGTCTATTCCACCCGGCTCAATGATACTGGTCATTGGGCTGATTGGTACCACTATCGTACCCTATAATCTGTTTCTGGGGTCTGGAATGGGGCAGGCCAGTGCCGAACAGTCGCTAGCCCAAATGCGCTGGGGAATTGGCATCGCCGTTTTAATTGGCGGGCTGATTTCAATGATGATCCTGATTTCCGGCACATTGATTACGGGTGAATTCACCTTCCTCAACGTAGCACAAACCTTAGCCACCCGATTGGGAAGCTGGGCGGGTGCTTTTTTTGCCTTCGGGTTGTTTGCGGCTGGTTTTTCATCAGCCCTCACTGCTCCCCTGGCGGCTGCCATTACCGGCCAAAGTCTGATGGGGTGGCGTGTACAATCGAGCGCTTACCGGGCAACGTGGCTCGGCGTAATGGCCGTCGGGATGACGTTTGGGTTATTGGGTGCCAAACCCGTGCCCATCATTGTACTGGCACAGGTAGCCAATGGATTACTATTGCCGGTAGTAGCCATTTTCCTGTTGATAGCGGTCAACAACAAAACGGTACTGCCCGCTGCTTATCGTAATACTATCTGGCAAAATGTGGCGCTGGTCGCTATCGTTGGCATAACGGCTTTTCTCGGCCTCCGAAACATCTGGCTGACTTTTCAATAAAAAGATACAGCTTCGGAAAACGGATAATGGCTATCCTTTTCCCGAAGCTGTATCGCTTGCCTGGAACTCGTTATTTCTTTTTACTCAACTGACTATTTTGCTGCTCCAATCGCTCAATTCTTTTCTGCTGTTCGATAAGGTGAAGCGTTAGTTCTTCATTTTTTTTCACCAGCGTGGCCAAAAGAGTCGTCAGATCCACGCCCTGCTTTACCATAGCCTGCGCGCTTGGCAAATCGGGCAAATGCCTGTTCTGCAGAATGAATTTCTCTACTTCACGCAGGGATGGAAGCTGGTACGCCGGCGCAAATACATAATCGGCCCATTGACCTTCGGAAGTGGGTTGTACATGCATAGCCAGTGCGGACAGCCGCGCTCCTAGCGTTACATCGCCTTTTTCGTTGACCGTCAGAAACTTAACCGATGCACTTTCACTTGCCGGGGAATTAGCCGTCATATTCGTCAGGCGAAGGCCACTGCGCCCGTCCGTTCCCGCCGTTAGTTCAAGTCGATTTTGTGGGTTCGATGTTCCGATACCAACATTTACGTTGTTTCCCAGCACCATGGCATTACTGGTCAATACCCGGGCGTTGGCACCAATGGCTGTTGCATTGGAAAGCCCCACACCTACCCCAATGGCATTGGCACCCAGCAGGGTGTTATCATGCCCGTCGGTCCCCTCAAATCCGGCATTGGGACCAATCAGCAGATTACGCTGCCCCCGCTGACTTCCCTGCCCGGCGTTATACCCAATGAAAACGTTATCACTCCCATCGGTATTGAGTTTACCGGCCTCGTAGCCCACGAATGTATTGTGACTACCAACCGTATTGGGGAACCCGGCTCTGTAGCCAAAGTAGGTATTGTATGAGCCAGACGTATTGCCTTGCCCGGCCATGCTGCCCATAAAGGTATTGTACGTGCCGCCAATCACTGCGCTGGTACTCTGGCCAATAAATAAGTTGCTGGTGCCATTTGGCGACTGAAAGCTAACGACCTGATTATCGGGCGTAATAACCTGACTCTGCGCAAATCCCTGCATTGACAGGGAGACGATAGCTGCGGCTAAGGCAATAGTAAAAAGTTTCATAAGGAGACCCGTTTGATAACACGTATACACGGGAAATATCGGAAAAAATTCGTTCTGAAGTACAGCAGGTCGTAATTATCTTTCCAGAGGTATACCCGCAAACGCAACAATAATTTATCCTGAGTGTACGAATGCAAGCATTGACAACCGCTTACCCATACCCTCAATGGTTCTTCGCCCGATTGGGCGTTTTATTTGTCGTTTCCATGGTTGCAGGTGGATTGGTAGTAAAAACAAAAGTTAACTAACCGCCTGTAAATAAGGCCGCACGTCCACGCCCAGTTGCGCCATGCCGCCAATGTAGGTTTCCTCATCCATACCTGCCGACGCAATCCAGTCTTCGTCGGAGAGCGAACCGCGCCAGCCCAGGAGTGGAGCCGCATCCGGCCCTACCGGGTTACGGAACGTCATTTGGTCACCCACGGCAACGGCGTGAATTACCCCCGCCACCAGCGAGGCCGGGGCATGATTGTCGCAGGAGGCCCGTAAGTAGGCCGACAGCCGGATTTGATTAGGATACTTTGTATCAGCGGATATTGGCTCAAACTTGTCGATGATTGGCGTATCAATCACCCCCGGCTGAACGAGTGCTACCCGGATGCCCAGTGGCCCCACTTCCCCCGCCAGACTCTCGCAAAGGGCCTCGACGGCCGCTTTCGACGCGCAATAGGCCGCGTGATAAGGGCTATACAACTTACCCGCTACGGATGAAATACTGATAATGCAACCCTGTCCGCGTTTGCGCATACCAGGCAGTACTGCTCGAATGCAGCGTAGCGTACCAAAGTAATTAGTCTCCATAATGGCCTGAAATTCAGCGAATGGCTGCTCTTCAACGGGGCCTAGCGGGCCAATACCCGCGTTGTTGACCAGTACGTCGATTTGTCCGGCCTGCGCCAGCACATCGGCCACCGCCGATTGCACCGACTCATCAGAATCGACATCCATGGTAATAATGGTGATGGGCAGATGGTCGCGCTTGGCGAGTTGGCCAAGTTCAGGAGAGCGCTGTGGGATTACGCATGGTGGCGTAAACAGTGTGGCCGTTGCGGGCCATTAGTTCGGCCGTAGCGAAACCGATGCCGGTGCTACAGCCGGTGATGAGAATAGTTGACATGGAGGTATAGATTTAGTATATTGGTTTATACAGATTGGCTGATTTTCGTCAGCGGCTGCCAGGCTTAGTTTGGGGCGATGTTGTTATTCAGGCGAAAGAAGTTTGCAGGATCGTATTTGGTCTTGAGCGCCACAAGCCGGTCGTAGTTTGGCCCGTAGGCCGCCCTCACCCGCGTAGCTTCGTCTTCGCCCCCCAGGTGGTTGACATAAACACCTTTGGTGTACGGCTCCACCTGACTCCAGAAGCTACGGGTCCAGTCGATATTGGTCTGCGCATCAGCCGGGTCCATCCATTGCGATACGATGTCAAAATCCCACTGATCCTCCCTCAGACCGAAGGCTGTTTTCTCTGGATCGATGCGGGCGGCAACACCTTTGATGTGGAAAAACAGGATGAACGAGAAAGGCGATGGCTGGCGGGTGGCCTGCTCAATGAGCACATCGATAAAGTCATCTTTTATTTCCGGCAAATTGCCTGACTTCCAGTATCGGTGCATTCCATGTGGCGTGGCAGCATCAAACAGGGCCTGGTGTTGTACATAGGGCACCTCGGCAATTAAGTCGGCCAGCGGAGTGCCAAAATCGCGTAAAGGTTTCAAGTGTTGCTCCCCCTCAGAAACAGGGCCAAACCAACCCACGAGGAGAGCAACCACCGGCAGACCATCGGGTGTGTTCAGCAGGGCGGCAAAAATCATTAACTCATCGGAGGTGTTCCTGGCAAAATCACGGTAAAAACGTAGCACCTCTTTTGCCTGTTCCTGTGGGTAGAGCACCATTCCGCCCAATATGGTTGGACCAACAGGATGGAGTTGATACGTAAAGGAAGTAACTACACCAAAGTTGCCGCCCCCACCCCGAACGGCCCAGAACAGGTCGTTGTTCTCGGTTTCGCTGGCAGTTAACAATCGACCATCGGCCATTACCATGTCTACCGAAAGCAGGTTGTCGCAGGTAAGGCCGTGTTTACCCATGAGCCAGCCTAGGCCTCCGCCCAGCGTGAGGCCCGCGATACCCGTGTGAGAAACTGTACCACCCGTTGTAGCCAGCCCATACTGCTGGGTGGCCTGGTCCAGTTCACGCCACAGAACACCGGCTTCGGCCCGGGCGGTCCGACCCAGAGCATCGACGGCAATAGCTTTCATGGGCGACAGGTCAATCATGAGGCCACCGGCGCATACAGCATTCCCCGCTACGTTGTGGCCACCCCCGCGCACTGCTACCAGCAGGTTGTGCCGCCGGGCGAACTTAACTGCACTAAGCACGTCGGCGCTACTAGTACAACGGGCAATCAGGGCGGGGCATTTGTCGATCATGCCGTTCCAGACGGCGCGGGCCTGATCGTAGCCGTCCTGACCGGGGCGGAGCAGTGTACCATTGAAAGTTGACTTCAGACCGGCAATAGCTTCTGCAGTAAGCGAATCAGTTGGGGAGGTAGTTTCCTGTATCATTGAGGTAGGAGAATTTCGTGAGGTAGAGAGCGAGTGGTTGTTCAGCAGCAATCAGGTTTTTATCCGTTAGGGAGCGGGTGTTCCGTAGACGCTCACTAACTTCCATGTGCCGTCTAGCTTCTCTAAATAGCGGGCATCGTAACTCTGGCTTTTTTTAGTACCAGACACTGCATCGGTGATGAACGTGGCCAAGGCCGAATTGCCGTTGACGTGAATCATGAAATCGTGTGGCTTGTGGACAGCCTTGCCCAAGTCGGGATGTTGGCTGATGTACTTCCTGATGGCTTTACTAACGGCATCGTACCCCCGCAGGTAACCCGTTCCTTTTTCGGTGTAGCTGTGCGAAGCATAAGGCACATTGGCCCAGTAGGTCAGAATCTTGCCGGCATTCCGTTGGTAAAAAGCCGACGATTCTCCATCAATGACAGCCTTGATGGCTTTCTCGTCGACCGACTGTGCGAACGCACCCGCGCTTGTTAGCAGTAGTGCAAGAAGAGATAATAAGTTGGTTTTCATTGAAGTATGACTGGAGTTTTGTGAATGACTTATTTCAGAAAATAGTGTGAAACTATACTCTGTACTTACAGTTGAAAGACGGGTCGATGATTGGACACATAACGCAACCCATAGCAGCAGTTATCTCGTCCTGTACCGCTGTTGCCTATACCACCAGATAGCAAAAACGACGATAAACAGCGCATAACCACCTGATTGAAAAGGATGCCTCTCACCGTAGAGAAGGCGATACAGCAGAAGGGTACTGTAATTTTGACATTTGCAATTACTTATTTGTACTCAATTTTGGTGTGGTGGATATTAGTAATCATCCATTGGTTGTCTATCCAGCGAAACGTGTACGTAAAGGCATCTTTATATGTGCCGGTTTTGCTGCCGTCGAGCGACACGGTTTTGATCGTACTGATGCCCGTTGCTACGGCCAAATCACCCGCCTGTTGCACGTTCACATTAGTTAAATCGGCGTTCTGGCTTTTCTGCGACTTGAACAGACTCATCATCCAGTCTTTATTTTGTAGGGAACCGTCATGCCCGCCAATAAACGTTAAATCGGGTGTAGTGTGGCTTCGAAGCCATCCTTCAGAGTCAGCGTTGCGGGCTTTCATCATTGCCGGAAACTCGGTAGGCAGGTTTGTGGGTACCGAATTTCCAAGGATGGGCGTATGTTGCGAAGCGGCAAACATCCATTGAGGAGTTGACCCATTTATCATTTTTTTCAGCGTGTAGGTAAAGGCCGTTTTCCCGTTACCAGCTCCCCCGAATGACTGGATACCGCTCACTACAGCGAGGCCGCCCGACTGGAAGATTTTCAAATCCGATGCCGAACTCTCAAGCCCCGGTCGGCCTTCGCTGCCTTTCAGAATAACGGGCTTGAACACAAATAAACCGTTTCTGTCGATGTACCGAAAATCATCGGTCGCGCGCTTTTTAAAAAAGTCGTAGGGCGATTTGTTGTATTCGGTCAGAAACTGGTTCAGGGCGGTTTCAACTTCGGTAGTTGAAGTAACCTGGGCAAATGCGCCCGCGCCCGATAGCAGCAATATGAGGGTGAATAGGTTGATTTTCATTGAATTGGGATCAATTTAAGTTAAAAATGATGTGGATAGAAATGGAATTAATTCAGTGCGGTTACCCCGACCTGCCGGGATTCGAGGTTGTAGAAATACAGGAATCCCAGTCCCAGAGCCAGTCGGAATAGCGAATCGACCACGAAAAAAGTACTGCTAGGTACGTTCAGCGCATACACATGGTATACGCCTAATAAAACCCCTGCCACAATGTACAGAGCCTGTGCCAACAGCAGTGTCCGTAGGGTGTAGGTGTTGGGAGCGTTTCGATTCAGTACCAGTAAAAGCGCCAGGGCACCCGTACTCACGCCCAGAAATTGCATGATCGAAATATGGTTCAGGTTTGCATCAGGCACCCCATAGCTCTGGAGCGTGGGGGTAGTTGCAAATACCATCGCAATAAACAGCAGGATACCATAAACACCCGCAAGGGACATGAATAAGGAACGACTCATAATCAATTGGTTGGTTTAGATTCGGACTGTAGAAATACGTTATTACTTCATCTCCTGAAAACCCAAAAACACAATTTTCCATCCGGAAGTATCGCGTTCCAATAGTCTGATTTCACGCTGCCTGTTCTGCACTTTCCCGGTTCCGTCTACCGTATCCTGCGTGTAGGTTGCCCAGGCCGTCGCGCCCGAAATGTGTACGTCGTAATCACTTATGCGAACGGTATTTCCCGTTGGTTTCATCGTTTTGATATACGAATCGCCGAAAGCCCGCAGATTATCTCCTTTTAGAAAAGGCGCACCTGTTGGCTGTAAGTTAGCCTGTTGCCGCTCGATATAGGGTTTATCAGACCATTGGGCCATGAGCAACGCGTGGTTCGCTTCGTGATAGGCGCGGGTTTCGGTCTCGATAGTTTTACGAACCGCTATCTCGTCGGCAGACGCCTGCGCAAATGCACCCGTGCTACATCAGTAGCAGGGCAAGAGTAAGGAAGTTAGTTTTCATCATGTTTGGTTTATCGTTTGTTCGTCTTACTCAATCAAACCCTGCCGCATGGCTTCTTTCACCAGGCCTGCCACGCTCCTTACCCCCGCTTTTAAAAACAGATGCCGCCGGTGCGTTTCCACCGTTGGTACCGCAATACCGAGTTCACCAGCGATTTGGGCGGTCGTCAGTTCGTCGGCGATCAGACGCAACACAGCTACTTCGCGGGGGGTAAGGGTCATGGGGAAGTACGTTTATTCTGCCCGCGCCAGTTGGCGTTCGCGGTTGTAGCAGTAGAGCAAGGCAATGCCCAGCAGTAGTCGGAATACCGTGTCGCCAAAGACAGAAGGCCACTCATGGCGGTGCAGTACGAAATGTCGTACAGCCCTTTCAGGAACGAACCCAGGATCGCTCCGGTCAGAACCATAAGGAGATTCGTAAAGCCGCTGAATTAGGCGTCTTGCGATTCAAGAAAGCCAGTAACGCAAAAGCAAGCGTATCTACGCCGAGGTACTGAAGAGTTGCTATTTCGGTTAGATTAACCGTAACCGAGCCGTAACTTTTCAGAGAGTTTCGGGCATAAACAGCATGGAGAGACCAACAATGGACGAATACATCCCGGAAATCAGGAGAACAATGGAACGACTCATAATCTAGGGTTTGGTTTTAAGCTTACGAATGAGACAGTTGTGTGCCCCCTTCTTCAACAGCAAAGGCGAACGTTGAGGTCCGAACCCCTCCGATGGTTTACCATGATATTGAGTTATGGAAACCATAAAAGGCTTGAAGGTATCGGCTTTTCAATAACCGGCCACGCTCCAACCGATTACGAATTGACCTTCGTTGTTGTAGAAATTCAGATCATCGCCGTTTATCTGATAACGGTAACAGTCCGGCCCCTCCGGGAACGTCATACAGATCACTGAGTTGTCGGTCGTGTACCACCGGACGCCCTGTTGCTTCCACCGTCCGATTATCTCATCCGGCTCTGGTTGGGGGTTATCATACTCCCCCATCGAGGGCATAAATGAGATTTTATAGCCGTCGATGGTGCCATCGGGCCGCAGTGTCTTAAATCGTTTAGTCAGGAAATTGCTCGTCGTTTCCTTCATCATCCAGTTGGTGGCACTCAAGTCAGGGTCGTGGCCCTGATTCCCGGCAGTGCGCACCAGATTGGGTCGGGGGGGCGGAGTCAGGTTGCGTCGAGCTGGTCGATGCGGACGTGTTCTCAGATGCGGTTGCATCTCTAATAAATATCGCAGTTAGTGATTCTTCGTCGTTTTTGAAATACAGCAGTAACTACATCGTTGGCGAGCGTAAGGTAAACAGAAGCAGGTTTTGGATCGACTGTTTGTCCGGTGGCCTGGTTGCCGGTAATGACACCATTGAAGGGCGCTGAATTAATTAGTTTCCCGTTTTGGCGAAGTAGCAGATTGCCAGTAAATGTGGTTTCATTCAGCAGTGCGATGGATATCATACCGTCGTAATTTAGCCCGTCGATCAAGACGTTGCCGGCCCAGTTACCGGCAAACCCAGTGTCGGATTTCTCGTCCGAACAACTCAGCAATACAACCACAATTAAGGATAGGAACAAGACAGATTTCATAAAAAAGCAAGATTGGCAGAGGTGAAAATAATTCACTGAATACGAATGAATTATGCTTTTTTTAAACCCAGGAAGAGAGTACAAAAAGGAAAAGGATAAACAGTATATCGGCTATAATTCCGAGTAATGCACAATTAACAATCCGCAGAATCAGCCTGAATTTTGATCGGCAAAACGGCTTAAAAAACCAAAAGAAAGCCATATAGTAGAACCCAACTCCAGCTCCGTAGCTGAGTAGAAGCACATAATTATTGCCATTGGTTAGTTTCAGCAGCGGGAAAAACGCAGTAATAACTATTGTTGAGCCAATGGTGGCTACGGCATTTATGATAAAATGCTCACCAAAGTGGAGTTTTTGCCGACGAAAGATCAGGTAAGAAATAACGCTGGCATAGAACACACTGAACAGCGTTGTGTATTCGACGGCGTTCTCATAGAGGTCCGAAAGCATCCACACCCCACAATTCGTTCGGCGATAGCATCAGCGTTGGCGGCAATCGACTCACCTGCGAAGGTCCAAAATCAATCAGGTTATAGTCAAGCCACCTGGCCATCCCGAAACATAATACCGACCGCTACCGCTAACAGCGAAAAGGGGTACGCAGAGAGATCTGCTGATCGGCCAGATCGGTGATGACTGCCCTGGCCTGATAAAAAACTCCTTTAGCGTAAATAGCTCTTGGCTGTCAACTATGTACTTCTCGACAAAGTGGTCTTTCACCGCTTAAGAAGACCACACCGATCAGGGAACTGGCTTTCTGACCAATAATCGGGCAAAAGTTTCCTTTATAATAGTACGAGTAATTCAGGCAGTCGAACATTTACCAAGAGCTTCATGTCGTGAGTTTGGGGGAGAGTGAATTAAAAGTAGTGGTTCCGGCTCTGGGGGTGTTGATGGTTTACCCTGATATTGGGTCATGGTAAACCATGAGGAGGAAGAAAAATGTAGCTTGCAAGGATTATTCCTGCCCTGCCATGCCCATTATCTGTATGCTCTTCCTGCTGGCACAACCTGACACCAACCGGTTTAGCCAATCCATTGAGCAACTCACACGAAGACAGCACTTGCTGGAACAACAAGGTTCTGGTTTTGAACGGGACACATCGTTGATTCGGGTTTTGGATAGTTGTGCCCGTTACTGGATTTTAAACGGCCAGCCGATTCAGGCATCTGAATCGCTTCGCCGTGGCGAGGTTATCTGCCAACAGCGCGACTGGCCTTTGGGACAGGCTCTGTTGCTCTACCGAAAAGGCCATTATCAAACCCTTCTTCGGAATGCAACTCAGGCAAAGCAGTACTTTCTGGAGGCTATTCCCCGTCTCAAACAACTGAAACAGACCCACTTCCTGCTACTGGCGTATGTACAGATGGGAGCCAGTGAAATTGACCGCGACGGCACCGACACAGCCGGGATTAGTACAACTATCCGTTCTTTACAGGAGGGGCTGGCTATTTCGGAGCAATTACCTGGCTGCGAGTCATACGCCGCCCTGTGTTTTCGCCTGAGCCGGGCCTACTTACTGGTGCAGGACTATGCCAAAGCTCTGTTTTTTATAAATGCATGCTGGCAGGAAAGCCAACGCACGGGTTATAACACTATGGGCTTTTATCATGCGCTGGTGTATTCCATTTGTTATGCCCACCTGAACGATGAGTATCATTTCAGGCCTGCCTGGAAGCGATGCAGGGCTTTTTTAACCGAACTGAATACGCTGGACAGTTATGAGTTTTATCTGGCCAGTGCTGGTATCCACCAATATCATGGTCAATACGAACAAACGCTGACCGATGGCAAGCAGGCTCTTCGCTACGCCGACTTGCTGCAATCACCAGTCAGGCGGCTCCAAATCCACAGGATTTTGGTGAATGCCCATAAACAACTAAACCAGCCTGCCCTGGCTCTCCAGGAACTGGAGGAGGTTAAACAACTTGAAGATAGTACGCTTTGGCAACGCTCAAAGGTATTACTGGCCGAACTCCAGCTTAAGTATGATGTAAAACAGCAGCAGGCAGAAGTAGCGCGACTAACCATTGAAAACCAGCGCGGTCAGGCCTGGTTTTTGGGCCAAGCCTGCTGGTCTACTGTTATTGCACGGATTATTATTTATAACAACGTCAGCTTCGGCAGAAAAACCGGGCTATTCATAACCGCACAACTCCAGGGCCAGACCCTCGAACGACAGCGCGTAGCGGCCGACCTCCACGATAACCTCGGCACGACACTTTCGGCCCTGCACTGGAATCTGGAAGCCCTAGACAAAACCCAATCTAACCGCTACCGAACAGGCCGTATATGCCAACATCAGCCAGCAGGTCGGCCAGGCCTACAACGATGTCCGGCTGCTCTCGCACAATCTCCTGCCCGATAAATTAGCCAAACAGGGATTAGGCGTGGCTCTGCGGCATTTAGTCGATAAAGTGAAATCGGGGTACGCTCATTCTTTCGGCTCACCGCTACCGAAGGCCTCCCCCGCTTTCATCCACAAACCGAGTTTGAACTATACAGCATTTGCCTGGAACTGCTCAACAACACCCTTAAACACGCCAACGCTACCGAAGGAGCCATATTGAACTTGTCCAACAAAACGACACGCTGCACCTGACCATCAGCGACAACGGTGTGGGGCTTGATTCAACAGGGGAAAGAAGGGCAGGGGCTTGCAAAATGTAGCGGCCCGTGTAGCAGCCATGGACGGACCAGTGGGAAGTAGAGTCAGACGCGGAGAAAGGCGTAAACATCGGATTACAGTTCCGGTAAGGGCGGCAAACCGGGTGGGTTAGACGGGCCGTAGCACTCAGGCAACCAGCCCATATTTCATAGCAAACTTCACCATGCCCACTACGCTCTTCACCCCAATTTCTGCATCAGGTGTCGGCGGTGGGTTTCTACCGTAGGGACACTGATAAAGAGTTTTTCGGCAATCCGATGCGTCGGATTTTCATCGGCAATGAGCCGTCAGTACATCTACTTCGCGTTCGGTGAGGGCGGTTAGTGGATTCTGATCTGCCGTTCGGTCTGAGTTTTTCCTCCAGTGGCAAGCTAGTTGCTCCAGCACGTCGGCAGAAATAGCGTTGCCCCTGCATGATGGCCGTGATGGCTTTTTCGAGTTCGTTACGTCCCGTCCGTTTCAATACATACCCACCTACGCCCGCCCGCACAGCTTCACGAATAGTGTGGGCATCCTCCACCATCGTAAGCAGCAACACTTTTACCGTCGGGTGCGACCGTCGCAGTTGCAGGGTTAGGTCAATGCCGGATAAATAGGGCATTTGATAATCGCACAGCAGCACATCGGCCGGGTATGTTCAGCAGCATTTCGCTTACCCGGCGGCTGTCATTTACCGTCCCGACGACTCTGTATACCGGGTAACGATGTAAACAGCGTTTGCAGACTATCCAGAATGAGCTGGTGGTCATCAACGAGCAACAAACGGGTCGCATTCATAATCAGCAGGTTAGGGATAGAGAGTACGCGAAAGCCGCATAGCAATGTACTGAGAAATAGTTACCCATTAGTCGTTGACTTATTATCCGGTAGAAACAGCCACTCAAAAAAAAGATGAACTGAATTCAGCATCAGTCCATCGCCATTTATTCACGAAGTCGGTCAGTGCGTTAAGCCGCTCCCAACTGGTTAACAAAACCGGCGTGGTCCCAGTTAATGGTCAAATCCTGAATCTGGTCGGCTTCGTTGAATCGAAACACAAACACGTGGTCGGAGTTAAACCGGCATCCCTGACTGGCAATCCCCATAAATTCCTTTTCCTGGGTGCCGCCGATGGTTACATTAGCCGTAACGGTATTTCCCTCAGTGTGCAACCGATCAACGGTGTTGCTGATGTCAGGGAAGCAGTCGATTAGCATATCCCAGACGACCTTACCAAACTCCCAGAACGAGCCTTTGCCACTCTCGCCCAGCGGCAGAAAATGAACGGTAGCATTGGGAGCCGCCAGCCCAATCATCCGGGCGGTGTCGAGGTCATCGTAGGCGGTAAAAAAAGCCAGGCACGCCCCGTTGCGGCTTAGTTCGGAGACCGTAAGGTCGCGGGCAGATTCCTGTTGTGCGGTTTGCATGGACGGAGTTTATTTGTTTGTGAGCGTTGCAGAGGGATAATTTGGGTGCTGTTTAACCTTGCGAATCTGCCGCAGGTGCCGGTCGACATGGCCAAACTGAATACTATAAAGTTGCGCCAGGTTGCGGTGATTGCCGTCTTTGCCCTCCCGCACATACTGCCTGAAATCGACAGTCGATGTTTCGATTGACCGGATGATTTCGTCGCATTTGAGGTTGAACAGCTTCAGGTTGTTCCCCTCGCTTACCAGGCCGGTTGGAACCGTAAAGTCAGGCGATATGTGGGGCTTTTCTTCGTAGATGAACGACGTGGTTATACTGTCGGACTTGCACAGCGCAGCCCGTTCGGGATTCGGCCCCAGGTACAGTGCGTAGCGGGCATCGCCCAGTGTAATCAACTCCCACATCGTCAAATGTTCCAGCACGTCGCCAATGGCCCATTTGCCAGGCGCTTCGCGGAAGTTCCACTGGGCGGGGGTGATTGTTGCGGTTTCGCGGTTGATTTCGGCTTTGGTTCGCCTGAAATTATCGAGCAGATAGGTCTTGTCGGCTTCAGTCCATGGCTTCTGGCCGGGGCTGGACTGGGTGCTCAGCGAGAGAGCAACTAATATACTGATCAGCGTTCGCATCGGGTTGATTGAGTTGGCGTAGTACCGTTTCATTTTGATGATGCCGGGGCTTTGGTCCATACTTCGCGCAGGCTCCCCGACCAGCCTTCCTGCAAAAACTGACCGTTCTGCACCGATAGCTTAAACTTTTCGACGTTACCCCTGCGCTTCCCATCAGCTTGCCACGACCAGAACTCATTTGTTTCGGTCAGCGTCTTCCCGTCGAACTGGTACATAGCCCCGCCCGCGCCATCGAACTGGTTGGTCTTAGGGTTATAATAGGCGTAAACGACCATTGGATAGCTGAAAATCTTGACGACTTCGAAGTCCTTGTAGTTGCCTTCGCCAAATCGGCTCTGGCCACCCCAGTATCCTTCTTTCATAAACCAGACTCCCTCCAGGCCGTTATTCTTGAGGGGTTCGGTAGCCGTAATCCGTTCGCAAACTTCGTTGATGGGGTAGTTTTTGTACTTGTCGGAATTCATCATGCCGAACTGTTCATACTGCTTCGGGCTGATTTTATAATCGAAGAGAAACTCGTTGCCCACCGCCGTAGAATCCCAGGAATAAAACCCAACTTTCTCGGCATACTTGCCATTTTTCAGTTCATACGTACCACCACAGGCTCCGTTGAAGGACGCAGGACCCGTATTCCGCTCATCGTAGCGCCCCTGCCGTTTATCGTCATAGAAAGCCCCGAACCAATAGCCATCCCGAAACACTTTGATGACCGTCACTGAATCGCGGGTTTTCCACTCGGTCATGTTCCCATACTTATTTTTTGTCTGGCGGAATGCACCATTTAGTTTCCCCACCGGCTCATCAGATTCGAAGGCCAGCGCGGGCATCAGAAATAGAAAAATCAGGAGTTGCTTCATTGTCGTACCAAATAAGGGATGATGACAACAAAGCTATAAGCTACTTAGCCCCGAAAATTGTATAAATGCGACATTTCAGGCGTCCAGATGCCGCGCTAGTTCAACGTTATCTTTTATGTACAGCGTTGGCCGTTTGCCCATGAACGTGGTGAAATCCCGAATGAAGTGCGATTGATCGTAATAGCCGCATTGGTAAATTAATTCGTGCCAGTCAGCCACCTGCCAGCGTTGGGAAGCCAGCTGTGCGCAGAGGTAACCCACCCGGCGGATACGGGCGTAGTATTTGGGGCTCACGCCCACTTTAAGCAAAAACTGCCGCTCAAACTGCCGTCGGCAAACGTACTGACTATCCATCAGTACGTTCAGGTTGACCAGACCTTTTTGGTCAACAATCAGGTTGGCGGTGTAATCAGTCCGGTCAAAGGCCGGATTTTTTTTGAGAAACTGCCGCAGGAGAAACTGCTCTATTAGCTGAATACGGCAGGTCATACCAGCCGTTTCCAGAATCTGTTCATGCAGGTCTGTTAGTGATTTGCCCAGGACATCGGTTAGGTTTACACGCTCATCGGTAAACTCATACATGGGAGTCCGAACAACGACGATAGACCAGCCGGTTTAAATACAATACCCACCATACCAATTCGCCCCGTTAGTTGTAGGGTATAGCTCTGCGTAGCCTGCCCCGTCATGAATGCAGATGGTGCCAGAAATGAATTGTGCTTTCCGTTTTCTACCCGGTAGGTATCCCCATAATTAAACACCATCGAGGTAAACCCACTTGGTGGAGATTCAATGCGTAATGGTTGGGTAATATCGCCTGGTTTTCCCACACGAAATAGCATTCCACGTAAGGAATCAGATTAGCAGATGGCGTAAATTTGCGGTAAAACATGGTCTTTGTGCAGGCTGTTACCAGTCAATTAGTCGATATTTTCTGGTTGTCGGCCAACAATGCAGCTACATTTTAGCAAGCGGTCATTTTTCCTGACACGCCAGACCGCTCATCCCAATTGCCATGCCATCTCATCAACCAAATACGTAACTTTGGTGTTAACCAACTGATAGGTATCGCTTTAACCTGCTTGCCCGATGAAGACTTTTTCCCCGCTGAAACTTTTTCCTGCTACGGCCCTCCTGGTTAGTATGCTGAGTAGTTGCGCACCAATGGTGACGACTTACCAACTCAGACCAGTGTCGGGTGATGTGACTACGATTGATGGCCGGTCCGTGACGAAGGCGGAGCAGAATGGCGTGGGGGTAGTCGCTTCATATGAGCGGGAGGATATGGAGTTTGTTACGTTGGATATAGAAATTAAAAACGGTACGAATCAACCCATCGACGTAAACCCGGCCGATTTTCATTTGGTGGCCCTCGGTACCGCAAAGGACACGCTGTCCGACCCGCGCAATCCAGCCTTACCCCTCAGCCGGGTTGCCGCCGACCCAGCCTACGAAGCCGGACAAATGGGTTTAAAGCGGAAGCAGGAAGAAAAGCGGCTGAAACGGGCAAAGGTTTTCAATACCATCCTGATGGTAGCCGCCGTTGCCAGCGATGTTTCATCGTCCTCCCGTAGCCGTTCCTACGGGGAGTATGTCAACAATCGCATTACGCACAATGTGGCCTATCAGGGAATTGCGATTAAACGCGCTGTCGACTACGGTACATTTGCCAACCGGATGCAGCGATACGATTACGAGGATTACCGCTGGCGCGAACTAGCCCTGAAGGCCAATACCTGTCTCCCGGCGAGTCGGTGCGGGGGTTTGTTTACTTACCCAAAGTGCAGGATGCCCGCTACCTGGCCATCACGTACAATTTACCCGAGCGGGCAACGGTGCCCCTGCTTTTTGAGCAGGAATGGGTGAAACGGCGAAAAGCACGGCAACGCCGGTAGCTAGAATCAAAAGTAGCATCCTACCAGTTTCCGGCTACCATTCATCCTCATCGTCCTCAAACGCCAGTTGCGCCCGCTGTAACTCCTCAAGGGTTTTCTGATTCTTCTGTGTCTGCGCCAGCGCAATACCTTTTTCGTACAACGTAGCCGCTTTATCCCGATCCTCCAGGGCGGCATTTAACGCGGCCGCATGATAATAGGTAGGCAGATAATCGGGGTGTTCAGTTAATAACCGGTCGAAATAAGCACGCGCCTGCTCCGGGCGGCTATCCACGTATTCCATCGCCAGGGCATAAACGTTAAACGGGTTACCGGGCTCTTCCTGCAAAAATTGACTCAACTGATCAATACGTTCCTGATTCATACATGTGTAGAGAGAAAATAGTATGCATGCATACCATTTTCGTGGGATTGTTTGTATTTTTGAACCTCAAATAGGCTAATTAGTTTGATTATAGTAGGGAAATAATGAATAATCGTGCCTCCCTGTCAACTAACATACCTGGCATACTTATTAAAACTATAACAAAACCCCGAAGCTCATGAAAATACTAGTGTGTGTGACCAGCGTACCCGACACTACCACAAAAATTACCTTTACCGATAATAATACCCGATTGAATAAGGCAGGTGTGACATTTATAACGGGCCCTTATGATGATTATGCCCTGGCGCGGGCCGTTGAATTAAAGGACAAGACAGGGGCTTCCGTTACGGTGCTGAACGTGGGCGAAGCCGATACGGAGCCCGTCATTCGTAAGTGCCTGGCCATTGGGGCCGACGATGCTATCCGCGTCAACGCCGAACCGACCGACGCTTATTTCGTTGCCGAACAAATTGCAGCTATTGCCAAAGAAACAAGCTATGACCTCATTCTGATGGGTCGGGAGTCTATCGACTATAATGGTGGGCAGGTCCACGGGATAGTGGGTGAAATGCTGGGCATTCCGTCCATCTCACCCGTCATGCTGCTGGATATTGAGGGTGATACGGCACAGATAACCCGCGAAATCGAAGGGGGAAAAGAGAGTCTGGAAGTCAAACTGCCGCTCGTACTGGGTTGTCAGGAACCGATTGCCGACTGGAAAATCCCCAACATGCGCGGTATCATGACCGCCCGAACCAAACCACTTAACGTGGTAGAACCAACCGGCACCGATAAGCTGACTACGGTTGATCGGTACGAACTGCCAGCCCCCCGTGGTGCCGTGAAAATGATTCCCGCTGAAGAGGCTGAAAAGCTGATTCAACTCCTGCACAACGAGGCCAAAGTAATTTAATCCTGTTTGCGATTTATAGTTGATTGCCTGCCGTTAAGGGATGCGTCAAAAACTATCAAGTACAAACTACAAACTATACACTGAATCATGTCCGTTCTCATATTTGCCGAATTAGACGAGGGAAAGATCAAGAAATCCTCACAGGAAGCTATTTTTTATGGTGCCAAATTAGCCGAAATGACTGGTACGTCGGCTACTGCCATTATTGCAGGTCCGGCTGATGAGGCTGAACTGGCCTTGGCCGGGCGGTTTGGAGCAACCAAAGTACTCCACGCTACCGACGCTAAGCTGACTGAACCCAATGGTATGGCTTATGCCACCGTTGTGGCTGCCGCTGTTCAGCAGGAAGGCAGCAAGGTCATTGTGCTGGCCAAATCATCGCTGGCCGATGCCATGACTGCCCGGCTGGCCGGTAAACTCAAAGCGGGTTTGGCCGCTAACGTGATCGAACTGCCCGACTTATCGAATGGTTTCCTCGTAAAAACAAGCATCTATACGGGAAAAGCCTTCGCCTACAACGAATTGAAAGCCGATACAAAAATTCTTGCTATCCGGAAGAATACGATAACGCCCGAAGAAAAGGATAATACAGCTCCGGTAGAATCGTTTGCACCCGCGCTGAATGAAGCCGATTTTGCCATCGCCGTCAAAAACATCGAGAAATCAACAGGCGATATCTTACTGCCCGAAGCAGACCTGGTTGTTTCAGCAGGACGTGGCCTGAAAGGCCCTGAGAATTGGGGAATTGTGGAGGATCTGGCTCATGCACTGCATGCGGCCACAGCCTGCTCAAAACCGGTATCAGACCTCGACTGGCGCCCTCACTCCGAACACGTTGGACAGACCGGCATCAAAATCAGTCCAAACCTGTATATCGCCTGTGGCATATCGGGAGCCATTCAACACCTGGCGGGTGTAAACTCATCCAAAGTAATTGTTGTTATCAACAAAGATGCCGATGCGCCGTTTTTCAAGTCAGCCGATTACGGCATCGTGGGTGATGTTTTCGATGTATTACCCCGCCTGACAAAAGCAGTTAAGGCTTTGTAGTTAGCTGGTCAACCCATCAGTAAGTCAATAAATTGAAATTTCCTGGCATGCTGAGTAGTGCATCGGCAGTCTGACTGATTACTTTTCGTTAATTTCGCACCGTGGATAAGATTAAGCTGGAAATATTAGGATTGTCACCCAGCCAGTCGCAATCGGGTTCGTTTGCACTGGTGCTGGGTGAAGAATATGGTAATCGGCGCTTACCGATCATTATTGGTATGTTCGAAGCGCAGGCTATTGCCATTGAAATAGAAAAGATCGTTCCCAATCGTCCTATGACGCATGATCTGTTCAAGCAGTTTGCGGAACTGTTCAAGTTCACCGTTCGGGAGATCATGATCTCTGAACTTCGGGAGGGAATTTTCTTTGCGAAAATCGTTTGCTTCGATGGCGTACGGGAATCGATGGTTGATGCCCGACCATCCGACGCCATTGCTATTGGTATTCGCTTCGATGTACCCATTTATACCAATGAGTCCATTCTGTCTGAAGCGGGTATTACGGCCAGTGGCAATGATGAAGAGGAAGAGCAGGAAGAATTGGTTCGTTCCTCAAGTCGTCCGTCGACCCGTTCCTTTGGTGATCAGCTCAAAAATGCCACTTCCGAAGAGCTACAGCGAATGCTGGAAGAGGCTCTTGGCAACGAAGAGTACGAGCGGGCAGCCCGAATTCGGGATGAAATGAGTAAGCGTAATTAAGTAACATCATCTTTAAAACAGGAAATGCCCGCTGATGCAGCGGGCATTTCCTGTTTATTTACGTCGCTTCTTTCGTACTGCCAACTCCTTGTAGCCGTAAGTAGGGTCTATCTGTCGCTCATACACGAGATCATTCATCACACCAATGACCAACTCTACGGTTGTATAAACTGTACAACCGTCCAGCAAATGCCCACCTATCGTTTGCCCCGTCGAATCGGCTACCGATACGTGCAGATGACTTCCATTGGTAGAAAGGGTGCCCACTAGTGAAACGATTTCGAAGTGCCCCTTCCATACGCGGGGTTCCGACTGATTAGCCGTTCTTAGGGTTACATCGGTCAGGCTCCCTACGCACGTCAGCACCGCGCCTGCTTCAATACGCTCCTGCCGAAGAATGGCTTCAATCTCTTTTTTTAAGTCCTGCCCTGGCAACAACCTGTAGGAGTAGGTCTGCATGCTGGATGAAACAACTGGATTATAACCGGCTGAATGGGGCTGAGCGTGTAGCATAGTTATGAAACAGGGAATTGATAGTAGTAGTAAAAAAGAACGCATCGGTATGCAGATTAGTGAATAGCATTTTCGATAACCAGATAAAACGAGCATTTTTTCATCCTTTTCGCCAACCTGACTTATTAACTGAGAGGGACAAAAAGCAAAAAACCGGAAGCGTTGGCTCCCGGTTTTTTACTGGTATTATTCGTTTACTCTACTCCGAACATGACACTTGAACGGCGGCCACTGTTACCAGCCCGGCGACGTGGTGTCGCTTTTCTGGCGGGTGCTGGTGGTGCCAGCAGTTTAGCTTTCTGAGCATCTGTCAGCGGCTTCAGGTCAGTGATTGTGTAGCTGTTGTCGCTGATCGTTGTGTTGAAGGTACCCACCACTTGCTCAGGCTCACCGTTGCAAGGCAGTTTGGTAACGGTAAACACAGCGCGGAAGTACTGAACCTGTGGGCGTACCCGACGGCCTTTGTAGCGAATAGCGTTGCCACTTTCAATTTTGGCTTTCTCAGCCTGCAATTGCTGGGCTAATCCACCTGGCAGCTCGTTGATGTTCAGGATCACGGTGTTCGTGTCGAAATCAACCGTACCCATAGCCAAACCACGATTCAGACCACGGTAACGAAGGCGGGTAACTGTGTCGCCAACTGAGGTAACGGTTCCGTTACAGTAACAGACGTTAGCCACTTCACGCGTGTAAGGAGTACGATAGAAGACTTCCAGACGCTCCAACTTGTGATTGTATTGGCAGTCGGGTAATTTTTTATTTCTATCAGGAAGACTGGCAAAACTCGTTGTTGCTACTTCGCTTATACACGTACCGCACTTGGCCACCTGCTTGTTGTGAACGGTAACGTAGTAGAAACCAGGGGTCATCTGACCGCCCGAGAAGTAAGCCGCTGGGAATGGCAATGATGTATCCGTGCTATTCTCAACCTGCGCAATTACCTGATCCGTATTACCGACAACGGCAGAATCGGGACGGTAATACAAACGAGCGGTGAAGGTTTCGTTCCGTGGGTTAGGCGTCGTACTCTTCCAGCTAATAGCTGGTGCTACAGCGGAGGTATTAACAGCAGCCGACTTTGTAGGATCAGTCGTATCGATGTATGACAGCGAAGCTCCCTTGAGTGATGCATTGTTAAACTGTACGTCCAGTTCCGGAACCTGTTCGCAGGTTGGGCAGGTCACAGGAGCTTTAGGAATAAGTTTCTTCTGAACAAATCCTTTCCGAACCGCCACACCGGCGCTGAATCCACCATGCTTACGCTTAAATTCATACAACTGATCGTCAATACCATTGATAATCAGATAGTTGATTTTAGTGATATACCCTTGTCCCTGAATACCGATGTTCCAGTTATTCTTCAATGGGAAGAAGATAGCGGCTGATCCCAGTGCGCCCAGATGATACAGGTTCGCACTTGGGTTGACAGACCGGATAAGACCCCCTCCCTGCACAAATGAAGGGACGTTTGGTAGCGTCAACGTCGATGGAGTAAAAGCGGCTATTGTTGCTGCCTCCGTACGGAACAAACCACCCCGTGCTGCCAACTCAATAAATGTGGTAGCATCCGGGTTACGACGGCTCCGGGCGAGCGTAAACGTCATAACTGGTCCAACGGTCAGGAACATATCTTCCGAAGCGCGCTGGGTGATGGTTACCTGAGAGTTGGTGAACCCACGCGATGCGCCAGACTATACAAGTAATCAGTATAGATGCTGCGGGTTATATAGTTCTGATAACCAAACGCAGCCCCGATACCAAACCGCAGCCTTCTGGTAGCAGGTGTCAGGAAGTAATCTACGTTGGCCGTAATGTTAAAACCGGCACCATTATAAAGCGTATTATCCCGCTTATTAGGACCAAAGGTGTTTTCCCACGTTCCGCAATACGCAAAGTTCGGTCCAGCAAATAGACCGATCCGCCAGGGAGATAGCCGCCGAACCAATACAAACGTCTGAAATGTGGTATCGCAGTCGTCAAGTTCAGCTACATCAGCAGCCTGCACCTTGAAATCGTTGCGACGCAGGGTATCCGTATAGATGCCTTTGCCTAGACGATAGATGTTCTCACGCTCGTAAGTGCCGCTGGGCGCAGTCGTAGTCGTTGTTGGTTGAACCCGGACTGTGTCTTGAGCAAGACTGAAAGAAGGTATTGCAAAACTTAGCAACACGAGTCCAGCCAGCATCCTCATGGGGTGTTGTTGGATAAATGTTCGCATATTTATTGAGTTAATTTGACGCAATGTTTTAAAAGTTAAACGTTGATTTGGCCTTACAATTTTACATTAATAAACTAGTACAGAATTAGATTTTCAACTTAAAAAGCACACCTGAATGCTTTCGTAACCAGTAACCATTTTTACAGTAAGAATGAACCTGGCCTTGCCGTTTACGCTATATGACTATCATTCCCCGACAAATGTTTTAAGAGCACCATATAAATTTTATCAGCTTATCCAGATGAAATTTATATGATATCCTTTCAGCAGCCATCGGCTGTTCAACTAATCAAACCATACGCAAAACAACCTCTTCAGGCATTTCTTTTGCAATGTTAAGACTGAATCACAAAAGTCAATAATTTTTTTTCATCATTTGTCATAAATTTTTCACGCAACCTGCCAACAGATACCCTTAATGGTTTGCAACCAATTCCGGCTTGTGTTTACATGTAACACTACCAATCTGGCAGAATAGTGTTCAAAATTGGCCTAATTCTTACCGATGGTCAATAATAAGGATAATCAGGTGATAAAAAAATAATTGCCTTCTATACCGCGTAACAAATGCCTTTTTCCTGCCATTATCTTATTTCTTCCAAAATTATTTCTACACCTGTGAACCACTACTATCGCTTTTTTCGGCCTCTCCCGCCGTTTTTAGGCATTAAAGTAGTCGCCGGCAAATCTAACCCCATACCTGTGAATTGTACCAAAATAATAGTCTGCTGCCTTACCATAGACAATACGATACTACCACTTATCGGAGGTGCGGGGTTCAACGCTCTGGTAAAAAGTTATTTTACCGCCTTGCTTCCTTCTGCGAAAACCTGGGTAGAATAGCGTATAACAGGATTGGTTTTACCACAGCGAAACAAGGGTACAGCCTAAGTTCAATCGTGGGTATGGTTTTACATCGACATCCTAAACCCTGAAAACCAGCGGCTTCAGCTACCGCTTGACAGGAATTTCACTCCCCAATGAAAGGCACTTTCAGGGTAGTTTGAATAAGGTTAGTGGCACATTTGGCAATGATTTTTCCGTCGTGTGCCAGTATATATCCTTCGCAGTGTACGATATTCTTTCCGGCTCTGATGAGTTTCGCCGTTGCCGTTATACGATCCCCCAGCCAGGCCGCGTGCAGGAAATCGACCGTCAAATTAATCGACGTATAGGCATACTCGCGGCCAAGACAGATAACCATTGCCCCGATCAACTCATCCAGTATAGCCGCCGAAACCCCACCATGCAGGATATTGGCGGGATTAGTCATCTCTTCACGAACAACAAATTCAACAACCATACTACCATACTCAACCGACCGGATGGTTCCGTTGAGCCACCGGCCAAAGGGCGACAGGCTAGTACTCATGTCCTGGCCTATGTGCCTGTGGAAGTAGGCAAGACGCGAATTCGTCAAGGTATCCATATAGAGAAAAACAAGTGTATTCGTGTGAAACAAAAATAGCACTAAACTAAGCTACAAGCTAACATAATGCTATTTCCTATGGATTTTATTGGGAGATTTTCAAGACTTATGCTACTTTTGGGCGATTTTAAATAGGCTCACTTACTTAATACACATGAATTATACGCTTACGCAGATACCCGACCGTACTGCTAAACCCCGTCAAACCGGTTTAACTATGGTTATGGATAAAGGGCTGAGTATACGCGAAGTGGAAGATTTTTTATCGACCTCTGCCAATTACAGCGATATTGTTAAGCTAGGTTGGGCTACCTCGTTCGTGACCCCAAATCTGAAGGAAAAAATTGCTGTCTATAAGGAAGCAGGAATGCCCGTTTATTTTGGTGGCACCCTGTTTGAAGCATTCGTTGCCCGTAAGCAATTCGATGAGTACCGTAAACTATTGGATAAGTACGGATTGGGCTACGCAGAAGTATCAGATGGCTCGATTGACATGCCGCAGGATGAAAAATGCGAGTACATTCGGACGTTAGCCACGCAGGTTACGGTGCTATCGGAGGTAGGGTCAAAGGACGAAGCCAAAATTATTCCTCCCTATAAGTGGATTCAGCTGATGAAAGCCGAACTACAGGCAGGCGCCTGGAAAGTGATTGGTGAAGCCCGGGAAGGCGGTACCGTCGGCCTGTTTCGCTCCAGCGGTGAGGTGCGGCAGGGGCTTGTTGAAGAAATTCTGACCCAAATTCCATCCGAGAGCATCCTGTGGGAAGCCCCGCAAAAGGAACAACAGGTTTGGTTTGTGAAACTGCTGGGTGCCAACGTAAACCTGGGCAATATCGCTCCAAATGAAGTTATTCCGCTTGAGACCATTCGGTTGGGCCTCCGGGGAGATACGTTTACTCATTTTTTAGACAAACTGTAGAAGCACAGGCTACCGTGTCTTTACAGACGAATTATGGACATTATCAAATCATTACTTGATTTTTTGTTGCACCTCGATCGCTACCTCGATTTATGGGCCAATGAATACGGAATACTGCTGTACGCCATTCTCTTCCTGATCGTTTTTACGGAAACGGGTTTGATTGTGATGCCGCTACTACCCGGTGATTCTCTTTTGTTTGCGGCAGGGGCACTGGCAGCCCGTCCGACGAACGACCTGAATGTATGGATTATTATTCCGCTGCTGATTGTAGCTGCTTTGCTGGGTGACAACGTAAACTACTTCGTTGGTCGCTACCTGGGCACGCAGATTAAATCGCGGGAAAGAATTCTGTTTTTCAAGCGGGAATACATCACTGAAACTGAGAAGTTTTACGAAAAACACGGTGGACGAACGGTTATCATAGCCCGCTTTATCCCCATTATCAGGACAATAGCTCCTTTCGTGGCAGGGGCCGGTAGCATGCTCTACAGCACATACATAAAATTCTGTATTGTAGGAGCGATCGTGTGGGTAACGAGTCTTTCATTACTGGGCTATTTCTTCGGTAATTTCCCGGTAGTGCAGAAGAACTTCGAACTGGTTGTATTCGGTATTGTAGGCTTGTCTCTGTTACCAATCGTATACCAGTTTTTCAAGAAACGCGCCTAAGAAAAAGGGCCTTATCTCTTTTGATTATAGTACCTATGCCACTGCACACAAGCGGTGGCATACTATTTTAAGCCAATCAGTATGACTCGTTACGGCCTCATCGGTTTTCCGCTTACGCATTCGTTTTCCCAGCGGTACTTTACCGATAAATTCACCCGGGAAGGTATCGCAGAAACCCGGTACGACTTGTTCGATATGCCGGACATTTCGGCTTTGCCAGCCCTTTTTGACCTTAGTGGGTCTACGGGGTCTGAACGTAACCATTCCGCATAAGCAGGCCGTTTTGCCCTATATGCATCGGCTGGATGCGGCTGCCGAAAAAATTGGTGCCGTAAACGTTATCAAACTGGAATCAGATGGCTCCCGGACGGGCTATAACTCCGATTATTACGGCTTTCGGCAGTCATTGACCGACTGGCTGACCGCCCTCAACCGCGTACCCACCACGTTGCAGGCACTGGTACTCGGTACCGGGGGAGCTTCTAAAGCGATTACTGTTGCCCTCACAGACATGGGTATTACCTACAAATTTGTGTCGCGCACGAAAACAGTGGATACCTTTACCTACCCTGAGTTAGGCGCCGTCATAGCGGACTTTCACTTACTCATCAATGCCTCGCCGATTGGTACATTCCCGCGTAGTGAGGAAGCACCTGCCCTCCCCTACCCACAGCTAACGGACCGGCATCTGTTCTACGACCTGGTTTATAACCCTGCCGAAACGAAGGGCATGAAATTAGCCAGAGAACAGGGAGCTGCGGTGCATAATGGCCTGCGGATGCTGGAGTTGCAAGCTGAAAAATCCTGGGAAATCTGGCAGGGGTAATCAAAAAACGCTACATTTCATCCAAACAAATCCATTACCGACATGCCACTTTTAGTTTTTGCGACCATTGCGGCCCGGCCCGGTGCCGAAACGGCTTTAAGAGACGGATTACAAGACCTGGTTACGCAGGTACGTACAGAAGCGGCCTGCCAGTTCTATGAATTATATGAAAGTACGGAGCATCCGGGCCAGTTTATCATGCACGAAATGTGGGCGGATGAAGCCGGGCTTCGGGCGCATAGTCAGATGCCACACATGGAGGCCTTTAGTATAAAAGCGAGCGAGTGGCTGGCCAGCCCACCCGTGTTGACGAAGGTTAATTTATAAGGACAAAGCCCGGCACTCACAGGCTGACTTCGCGCATGCGGGCTTCGTCCCCAACAAACACATTGAAGTCAACCTGGCCTTTGATACCGCGTATCCGACCGCGCTGGTTGTGTTGCCAGAAATAAAGTTTGTCGGCATCGTAACGCCCGGGATGACTGGTTGAGTAATCCGCTATCCACAGGGGGTAGTCGTCCAGATTCCCTTTGATGTACCGTCGATAGAGGTTTCCGTTCGTGTAAATAATCGGACGAACCTGGTAATGATCCTCTATCGTTTCCAGCCATAGACGCAGCCCTTCCACAATTGTTTTATCAGACTGGCCGTTAACTACTTCAAAATCAACCACCGGTGCAAAGTCCCCCGGTTTGAGTGTTACATGGTTAATGAAATTCCTGGCCTGCTTTAGTGGGTCACGCGTGGGATGATAAAAATGGTAAGCCCCCCGATGCAGGGCTACCCGTTGGGCTTCTTTCCAGTTTTTGCCAAAATTTTTATCAGCCATGGTGGCTCCTTCCGTAGCTTTAATAAACACGAACTGCACGCGAACTCCGTCTGCTTCCGTACGCTGAACACCCGACCAGTCAATGCGGGCGTTGTGTCGCGACACGTCAATTCCGTGAATACTGTATCGCATCGGTAAGCGAATACCAAACGCCTTTACAAAACGCCAGTCCACTGTATCGGGTTGCTTCGACCGCACAACCCATATCCCTGCCCCTACCAGCAACACCGCTATAATCAGTAAGCCGTATCGACGGACCGCTAACTTCACTAAAACACGAAATTTCATTCAGCTAATCGCAATAGGGATCAAAATTACAGCTTTGTGCGCAAAGCCACCGAATACGAGAAAAGCCCTTCGCATGTACAAAGGGCTTTTCTCGTCTAACTGTATTGACTTACGGTCAATCGTGACCTTCCAGTTTTACTATCTTGTTATACAGACCTAACAGTAAAAAAGGAGCAGCCCACTGACCAACAAATAAACTGCGGTCCCGGTCTCCCTGAGCCTGTAGGTATAAGGAGACACCCATTGACCCCAGTGCGGCCCACAAGAAAATGTCCGATGGCAATTTGGCTGTCTGCTCTTCAATCGCTTTGGCCACTGGCCCTTCAGAATGCTCTGGGTTGTTATTTTGCTTCGACATGACGTTAAGTTGTTTTAGTTATGATGAAGTTTGTAACGCCCTGAACTGTTATAAGGTTTTAAAAACCCCGCAGAATACCCGTTATTACTTATTAGGCTGGGGCGTTGTGCGCAAATAGGGTTTCACAAAGGTTACGCCCTTGGGAAACTTAGCTTCCAGTTGATCATTGGTAACAGCAGCTGTCACGATTACGTCGTCTCCCTGCTCCCAATCGGCGGGGGTCGCTACCTGATAGGTAGCCGTTAGCTGCAGCGAGTCTATTACCCGAATCAACTCGTTGAAGTTACGGCCCGTTGAGGCCGGATACGTTAGCGTTAGCTTGATCTTTTTGTCGGGCCCAATGATGAATACCGAACGCACGGTGGTTTTCTCGCTGGCGTTGGGATGGATCATATCGTATAATTCCGCCACCTTCCGGTCAGCATCGGCAATGATCGGGAAGTTCACTTCCGAACCCGTAACATCTTTAATATCCGGGGTCCAGCGGTTGTGCGACTCCAGATCGTCGACCGATACTGCAATTACTTTTACATTCCGCTTGCCAAATTCATCTTTCAATAGGGCCGTTCTTCCCAGTTCGGTGGTGCAAACGGGGGTAAAGTCGGCGGGGTGTGAGAACAGCATGCCCCAGTCGTTACCCAGCCATTCGTGAAAATGAATGGGACCCTGGGTAGTATCGGCATCAAAATCGGGGGCAATATCTCCTAAACGCAGTGACATGATTAAAGGGGTTTTAGTTGACAAAATCTACCTTGTTAATCTAGTAATCACAAAATAGAAAACCGACGGATGCCGGTTTGGGTAACAAACTTAAAAAATAAGCACTGGGTTCCGGACAACTTTAGAAAAGCAGGTCCGCACCGAACGACAAACTGAGCCCACTGTAATGCTTGCAGGAACGTTTTTCCGGCCTTTCATCCAGCCGTTTGACCGCCTGCTAAATTTATACCGGAAGCTACCGTCAGAAAATGCTAATCTTGACCGTCAGCACGCTACACAGGTGCTGTATTACTCCCAATTGCATGAAAAAGATAATTTCCTTCCAACTACTCGCCCTGACGGCAATCCTTATCTGGCTTACCCTTCCGGTAAGTTTCGCCCAAAGTAAAGCCGAAAAAATTGATGCCCTGGTGCAGCAATATGTCGCGAATAAACAGTTCAACGGGTCGGTGCTGGTGGCCGAGAAAGGGCAGGTCATTTTCAAGAAAGGGTACGGCATGGCCAATATGGAGTGGCTCATACCCAATGCACCGGACACTAAATTTCGGCTGGGCTCCATTACCAAGCAGTTTACGGCTATGCTGATTATGCAACTGGTTGAAAAAGGCACGTTGACACTGGCGGGACACGTCACGGATTACCTGCCCGATTACCCCAAAGCAACCGGCGATAAGATTACGATCCATCACCTGCTTACCCACACATCGGGCATTCCGAACTACACCAGTTTTCCCGGCTTCTTCCAGACCAAAAGCCGGGACCCGTATAAACCGGACGCCTTTCTGAAAACCTTCGCCGATATGCCACTCGATTTCGAGCCCGGCTCTAACTACTCGTACAGTAACTCCGCCTACTTCCTGTTGGGTGCCATTATCGAAAAGGCAACGGGCAAATCGTACGCCGATGTGCTGAAAGAACATATTCTGGCACCCCTCCAGCTCAAAGACACCGGCTACGACTTATCCAATCCAATACTACCCAAACGGGCAGCAGGGTACGAAAAGCAGGGCGCAGGCTACATTAACGCACCTTACCTGGATATGTCGATTCCCTACGCAGCCGGTTCGCTCTATTCCACCGTCGAAGATTTGTACAAATGGGATCAGGCGCTGTACACCGACAAACTATTGTCGGCCAGTGGGAAGGCTACGATGTTTACCCCTTTTCTGAGTAACTATGCCTACGGCTGGGGTGTGGGCAAAACAAAAGTCGGCAATCAAAAAGATAGTCTGCAACTGCTTGAACACGGTGGCGGCATCAATGGCTTCAACACCATGATAAGCCGGAATCCGACGGATAAACAGCTGGTTGTGTTGCTTAACAACACCGGTGGTGCTCCGCTCGGTGCTATGAAGCAGAATATCCTCCGTATACTATACAACCAACCGGTAGAAGCACCCAAAAAGCCCATCACTGACTTAGTCCGTCAGTCAATTTTGACAGATTCACCGGCTAAAACGCAGGAGAAGTTCAAGTTGTGGAAGGCGGATAAAGCCTATAACCTGAATGAAGGCGAGATGAACGCCTTGGGTTATGAGCTGATGGGCGATGGAAAACTACCGGAAGCCCTGGCCGTTTTCACCCTCAATGCCGAAGCTTTTCCCAATTCCTACAACGCGTACGATAGCCGGGGCGAAGCGTACATGAAAGCGGGGAATAAAACGGCCGCCATCAAAGACTACAAAAAATCGCTGGAACTCAACCCGCGCAACACCAACGGAACAACCATGCTGAAGCAACTGGGCGAAGCCGTGGAAACGCCTGTCGATGCGGTGGTTGATGCGGCTACCCTGCAAGCCTACGTGGGTACCTACCAGCTAGCCCCTGCCTTCTCCATCGCCATCACCCGGCAGGATACTAAATTGTTTGGGCAGGCCACCGGCCAACCCCCGTTCGAGCTTTTCCCAACCTCAAACACCCAATTTTACCTCAAAGTAGTCGACGCGCGGGTAACGTTCGTCAAAAATGACAAAGGTGATGTGGAGCAACTGATTCTGCACCAGAACGGACAGGATATGCCCGGTAAGCGTGTACCATAACCGGTAGTTGCACCAGCCAACTAATAAGTTATAACATTCCCAGAATGGGGAACAATTTTGCACTTTTTCTATTTTTCTGACCAAATGAACTCCATAAAACGGAGTTTACTGTGAGTTTTCCAAGTTGGCAAAACGCACGAGCGGTCAGAAAAATAGAAAGCTGCAACATGAAAAAGCAATTGATTCCCCTCGCCATCGGCGGCTTCGGTATTGGCATGACAGAGTTCGTCATGATGGGTATTCTGCCCGATATAGCAACCTCGTTGCACATCACTATTCCGGCCGCCGGTCACCTGATTTCGGCCTACGCCCTTGGCGTTGTGCTGGGTGCCCCCCTGCTGGTCGGGATTGCCGGAAACTATCCGCCCAAGAAAATTTTGCTCGGCCTGATGGTGTTGTTCACCTTTTGTAATTTACTCTCCTCCTTTGCGCCCAACTACGAACTCATGCTGATAACCCGCCTGCTATCGGGTTTGCCGCATGGTGCCTTTTTTGGTGTAGGCGCTGTGGTGGCCAGTCGATTGGCGGGTAAAGGGAAGGAAGCACAGGCCATTTCCATGATGTTTGCCGGGCTCACAATTGCCAACATCATCGGCGTACCGCTGGGCACGTACATTGGCCATAACCTGAGCTGGCGGATTACGTTTGCCATCATTGCCGTGGTGGGTCTGGTCACTATGTTTTGTATTCAGAAGCTACTGCCGGTCATGCCGGTGGTGAGTCAGTCCAGTCTGCGCAAAGACCTGAAATTATTTACGCGCGTGGAACCCTGGCTTATTCTGGGTATCACGGCCATTGGTACCGGCGGGTTGTTTGCCTGGTTTAGTTATATAGCGCCCTTATTAACCGAGGTGGCGCACTTCAGCAGCGACCAGCTCACCTGGATTCTTGTACTGGCAGGTTGTGGAATGGCCGTTGGCAACCTGATTTCCGGGCGTACGGCCGATGGCACCTCGCCCATCAAGGCGACCGCCTTGTTTCTGCTGCTGATGAGTATTTGTCTGATCCTGGTGTATTACGTCTCGTCCTTTCAGGTACCCCTGCTTGTCATGACCTTTATTACGGGGGCAGTAGCTTTCTCCCTGGGAGCACCCATTCAGCTTTTAATGATTCGGGTGGCCAATGGCTCCGAAATGCTGGCTTCTTCCGTGAGCCAGGCGGGTTTCAACATCGGGAATGCCCTGGGTGCTTACCTGGGTGGCCTACCCATCGCGGCTGGTCTGGGCTATGCCGCTCCCGAACTGGTGGGGGCAATGCTGGCATTCACGGGTTTTCTGATGGCGATGATGATGTATTTCCGGCAAAAAGAAGCACCGGCTTACAAACTATCGACCGGCCACTGAATAGCAACCGATCACATAAAATCTCACCTGTACTTCCAACGGATTCCGTAACTTAAAAGCGGAATCCGTTTTTTTATTTCCCTAAAACCATTTACGCCAATGAATTTTGTTCTTGCACTGGTCCTGTTAGCCCTTGTTCTCCTATACCTGTCTATTGTTATTGTGCAGCAGGGAACGGTAGCCGTCATTACCATTTTCGGAAAATACTCCCGGGTTATGACGCCGGGTTTAAATTTCAAGATTCCTTTTATTGAGTTTATCTACCGGCGCATTTCCATTCAGAATCGCTCCGTCGAGTTGGCGTTTCAGGCCATCACGGCCGATCAGGCCAATGTCAACTTCAAAGCCATGCTGGTGTATTCAGTGCTGAACCAGGCCGAGGAAACGATTAAAAATGTTGCCTTCAAATTCATCGACGAAGCCTCGTTCATGCAGGCCCTCATTCGAACCATCGAAGGGTCCATCCGTAGTTTTGTGGCAACCAAACGGCAGGCCGAAATCCTGTCGCTCCGTTCAGAAATCATTGAACACGTCAAATCGCAGCTCGATGTGCTGCTCGAAACCTGGGGTTATCACCTCACCGATCTGCAATTGAATGACATCGCCTTCGATGAAGTAATTATGCGGTCCATGGCGCAGGTAGTAGCCTCCTCCAACCTGAAAGCAGCCGCCGAAAACGAAGGGCAGGCACTGCTGATTACCAAAACCAAGGCGGCTCAGGCCGACGGTAACGCCATTCAGATTTCGGCCGAAGCCGAGAAAACGGCTTCGCAGCTACGAGGACAGGGAGTTGCGCTGTTCCGCGAAGAAGTGGCCAGGGGTATGGCCGAATCGGCCAAGGTGATGAACGAAGCCAATCTGGATGCGTCCCTGATTTTGTTTTCCATCTGGACCGAAGCCATCAAGCATTTTGCCGAAAACGGCAAGGGCAACGTTATTTTCCTGGATGGCTCGACCGAAGGAATGCAGAAGACGATGAACCAACTGCTGGCGGTTGAAAAAATGAATAGTACAAACGCCCAGTAAACATAGTATGGGGTTTGTGGTTTGTAATTTGACGTTTCGCCGGGTGAATTTACTCCCTCCTGTGGCTGCTTTGCGCACCCATAGGCTCTAAACCAAAATCGTACATCTGTTTATGACTAATCTGCTGTTCCCTACCGACTTTTCGACCAGTAATGCCGTCGCCCTGGATTGGGTGCGACTTTTCGCCCAAAAGACGGGGGCAACCGTAACATTGCTGCACGTTTTTCAACCCATGCTGCCCGACAGTACATTTCCCAGCATCAGCGATCCGGGAATGGGGCTGATGGCCTCGCAGGAAATTGAAGCCATTAGTCGTCAGCGGCTGGGTGAACTAGCCGGTAAACTGGAGGCCGAAGGGCTACGGATAGTGATCGATTGGCGCATTGGTTCGGTAGAAGATACCATTCTGGATGCCGCCCGCGTTCATTCGGCGGATCTGATTGTGATGGGACGCAGTGACCTGAGCACCTTTTTTGATCGGCTGGCGGGTAGTGCCGTGAGCGATGTAGCCGACGAAGCCATTTGCCCCGTGCTCATTGTGCCCGCTGATGACGAGGGGCGGGCGGTCCGGCCAGCCCAGGTAACTACTATTGTTTATGCCATGCAGGCCGAAACGACCCGCGCCCAGGTAGCATTCCAGACCGAATCACTGGTGGACGTGTTCAACGCCAAACTCGAGGTACTTACCGAAGACCAGTTTGACAAGGCTCACCCCGACCTGATTGTGATGGAATTACACCCAAAATCCGGCTTCCTGGATGGTCTTCTACACCCCAACTACACCACCGCACTGATTGAAAAATCGGAGGTGCCCGTGTTGGTCTATCATAAGAAAGAGGATTGATATCCGGTAGGTATCGAAACCGAAGTCCCAGAAACAAAAGCGGCCTGTGCTACACAGGCCGCTTTTAGTTTGTGGGAATACCAGTGCTTTACACCAAATACTCCTGCGCAGGTTTCCCGCGTTCCCGGTTTCATTCTTCTCCGGTAGCCACTTCATCTATATCATTGATTTCAAAGGAGGTGGCATGGGCCGTGGGCCTGGCCTCCAGATGAATCCATTGGGCGTATTGACGGGTGAAACTCGCGCCATAGTAAAAGATCAGCGACGAATAAAAAACAAAAAGCAGCATCAGAATAATAGGCCCTGATCGGCCATACAACGAACTTACCTCACTGTTGATTAACAGGCGATCCAGAATTTTTTCTCCTGCCTCAATCAGCAGGGCCGTTACCAGCGCACCTACCCAAACGCCCCGCCATCGTATCTGGATATCGGGCAGGTATTTAAAAACGACTGAAAACCAAACGGCCAGCAGCAAAACGGAAAGCAGATGCTTCCCGACCGTTATCAACCAGTCGTAGTAAATGGCATCCGGAAAAACGGTCAGTAGCGATTGTTGAACAGTGAGCGACAGCGCAACTAAAACGCCCGAAAAAATAATGATACCCAGGGATACCATCCGCTCCACCAGCGTGTCTGCCCAGGGTCGATGGGCAATCGATTTCACCATCCATAGTTGATTGAGCGAACGCTTGATAATGGCAAACAGCGTTGTGGAAGCCAGTAAGAGCAGAAAGATGTTTAGTGCCGTAAAGGCCAGACCCGATCGGCGCTGACTGAGGTTGTCCGAAATATCCCGTAACTGGCGGGCACCCTGATACCCAAACAGTTGAGCCAATTCATGAAAAAGTTGCCGGCTAACCTGCTTATCCTGCACATTGAGTAAACCACCGAATAACTGACTCAGGATAATGATGATGGGCGGCAGGGCGAAAAAAGCAAAAAAAGCCGTGGCAGCCGCCATCTGAATCGGAGCGTTCGCTTTTAGATTATCGAACGCCTGACCAGCTACTCGAAAAACAGGAACGTCTTTTAGCACCATGGGAGGATAGGAAGTGAACTTTGCTAACGCGCTGTTAGCCAACATAGTTTGGCGGCTTACCGTAATTGGGGCCACCCTAGTTGACTTTAACCATCTCGCCGAAGTAATTCATGAAAACGGTGTAGGTCATCGTCTTTTTGGTATCGGGCTGGAGCAGGCGCATGGTCAGCGTAACGTAGCGCTGCCCGTTGAAGGTGGGTTTGTACGTAACCTGTTGCAGCACCGCCTTGTCAATGTCCGCGTCATCTTTGGTGAACAACGAAATATCCTCTTTCTGGAGCGTGCGTTTAAACACCTGACTGCCCGATTTTTTGGTAGCCAGCACCGTAGCCTTGTTGTTGAAATAACAGCCGTCGGTGGCAGGCATTGTGCTGGCATCCTGCTCCATCGTGATGGATACACTGATAGATTTGGCCGATTCCTGATACACATCGGCTTTGCCCAGTTTATCGGCTTTCACAACCGACTGGCAGTTTTCTGGCGCCGGTGGGGCGGCAGTTGTGGCTGAATCAGGGGAGGTAGCAGCGGTCTCCGCGGTCGTATCCGACGTTTTTTCGGCAGGTCCGCAGGCGAAAAGTAAGCTGGCTATCGAACAGAGTAAGAGTTTGTTTTTCATGCGGCAAATTTCGCATTTATCCGGTAGCAGAACACGCCGGTCGTTGACCTAAATCACTACTTTTTTTGTTACCTACCCGAAATAACCGGCATTCGTTCAGGGTTTTCATCCACGAAATGCCCCGACCTGTTCTACCACCAACGCATTTATGCAATTACTCTACAGTTATTTACGGCGCTACTGGCGTCTGCTGGCACTGGCGCTTTTACTGGCCACAATCAATCAGGTCTTCTCGCTGCTGGACCCCTACATTTTCCGAAAAATCATTGACCAATACGTAGTCAAGCCGGGTGGTGCCCTGCGTCCGCTGGGATTCTGGAGCTTCCTGCAAAACGGAGCGGGTCTGCTGATTTTACAGGCACTGGGGGTCGCCATGGTGAGCCGGATTGCCAAAAACTTTCAGGATTACTACGTCAACGTGATTACCCAGCGGCTGGGTGCCAAACTGTACACCGATGGGTTGCGCCATTCGCTGGACCTCCCCTATCAGGTGTTTGAGGACCAGCGGTCGGGCGAGACGCTGGGCAAACTTCAGAAGGTACGGTCCGATGTAGAAAAACTGATTCAGTCGTTCGTAAACGTGCTGTTTACCTCGGTGGTGGGCATTGTATTTGTAATGTGGTATGCCGCTACGGTGTACTGGCCCATTGCCCCGGCTTACTTTCTGACCATCCCGCTATTGGGTTTTGTGAGTTCGTTACTCAGCAAAAAAATCAAGATCGTCCAGAAAACCATCGTGGCCGAAACCACCGCCCTGGCCGGTTCCACAACGGAGAGCCTGCGAAACATTGAACTGGTCAAAAGTCTCGGACTGGCCAATCAGGAAACCGAGCGGCTGAACGCTACCACCGAGAAAATCCTGAAACTGGAACTCAAAAAAGTGCGGTACGTCCGGTCGCTGTCGTTCGTACAGGGCACGTTTGTCAACCTGCTGCGCAACGCCATCATGCTGCTGATGCTGTTTTTGGTCGTGCAGGGGAAAATTACCGTGGGTGAGTTCTTCTCGCTGTTCATCTATTCATTCGCCATCTTCGGGCCCTTGCAGGAACTGGGTAATATCATTAACATTTACCGGGAAACGGAAGCCTCGCTGGCTAACTTTCAGCAGATACTGGATACCCCCCGGGATGTGCAACCCCGGCATCCGCAGCCCGTTGAAGCCCTTAAAACGCTGGCCTTCGACGATGTTCATTTCAAACACCTCACCGCCGAAAAACCAGCACTGGCTGGTATTTCGTTCGATGCGCGGGTGGGCGAAACGGTGGCCTTCGTTGGCCCCAGCGGTTCCGGAAAAACGACACTGGTGAAACTACTGGTGGGGCTGTACAAACCATTGAGCGGCCAGATTCGGTACAACGACATTCCGGGTTCGGACGTCAATCTGGACGAATTGCGGGAGCAGATCGGCTTTGTAACGCAGGACACGCAGCTTTTTGCCGGTACCATCCGCGAGAACCTGCTCTTTGTGGCACCCCACGCCACCGACGCGGAATGCCTGATGGCCTTGCATCAGGCATCTGCCGGCTCGCTGCTGTCCCGCGCCCCGCAGGGCCTCGACACCATCATTGGCGAAGGGGGAGTAAAAGTATCGGGCGGTGAAAAACAACGACTGAGTATTGCCCGTGCCCTGTTGCGCAAACCTGCGCTGCTGGTATTCGACGAGGCCACCTCTGCCCTGGATTCACTGACCGAAGAGGAAATAAGCCGCACCGTGCGCGACTTATCCGGTTCCCGTCAGCACATCACCATCCTGATTGCCCACCGCCTGAGCACCATCCTCCACGCCGACCGGATTTTTGTGCTGGAGCAGGGAAATGTTGTGGAAGAGGGCCGCCATGAGGAACTGGTGAGCCGGAAAGGACTGTATTACGCCATGTGGCGGCAGCAAATCGGGGAGCGCAAAGAACTGGTAGCGGTGTAAGCAACCGCTCAGCGCTTATTCAGCCCGATGCACGGCTGAAACCAGCCGGATTTCGTTATAAGTTATGCCATGCCCAATGGCCTGTACGGCTTCGGTTAGGGTGGCCGGGGTGTGGTTGTCAAAGTAGGAACGAATGAGGGAGAGTTTCTCGGGCGTAACGACCGCTTCGATGGGCAATTCTCCCTTCCCTACGCACTGGGCCAGGTGGCCTTCAATAGTCGATACAGACAGGCCGCGTTCGGTGGCCACCTCAGCCACTGTTTTCCCCATCTGAAACAGCACCAGGGTCAGGGTCGTCGAGGGAATCTTAGGCTCTTTCAGCGGCTTCTCTTTGGGCGTCGTGCTCCGGCCGGTTGCTTTAGGCCGATCGGCATAGGCCTGAACAATGGCCAGTATGTCAGCGCCAATCTGCTTTACTCTGGTTTTGCCGAAGCCATTGATAGCCAGTAACTCATCCAAGGTTACAGGCTTGAGTCGTGCCAGTTCAACGATGGCTTTCTGCGGTAAAATCAGGTAGGCAGCGGTGTCCTTTTCGCCTGCCAGGTCATTCCGCCACTTCATCAGGGCACCGTACAGACCACCCCGCGTCGACCCGTCATCGGTCTTTGCCGACTGGCGTTCGTGTTTTTTACGCTCGGGCAGGAAGTCCAGCTCGGCCCGGTTGCGGGCCTGAAGATAGAGTAAGGCCTCAAAGCCTTCCCGGCAGCTTTCAAAACTGCGCAACTTGCTGAACAGCTCTTTCTCCAGTTCGTCCAGTGGCTTCCAGCAGCAGCTCGCGCACTTTCTTGTTGTCGCAGTCGGTTGGCAGACTGTGCAGCAGGGGCAGCAACTCCTGCCGAGCACGGTCTGGAAATAGGTAGCCCCTTTCCGGACCCGCTCCTGCAGCGCATGTGTTTTCTTCGGGCAACGTTTCCTGGCAAAATAGGCTCGGTAGCTGTTGCAGAAAACGCTGGGTCACTTCCCGGACTTTATCGCGCAGCAGGTCGGTGAGTTGCTCGGTAAGGAGCAGGCACTCCGGCGCTAGACTGCTGGCGTGTTCGTTCACGACCCGCCGGCAGCGGTACAGCAGGGAACTGGCCCGTTCGAACGAAAAGAGGTCCTGGAGCAGGGCTTGCTGGTTGGTTCGCTTGGATTCGTGCAGTTGCTGCTGCGTTGGGCTGTGCTGCTGCACTTGCGACGTGGAAATCTTCCAGCGTCTGTTCCGATTTGATGCTGCGCGACGGAATGGGCGACGCGAAGAACCAGCCCGCTCAGCGTTTTGCAGCGGCTGAGGGCCACATACACCTGCCCGTGCGCAAACGCCCACGACACATCGATAATGGCTTTTTCGAACGTAAGCCCCTGACTTTTATGAACGGTAATGGCCCAGGCCAGTTTGAGCGGAAATTGCCGGAAGGTACCAATGGGGTCACTTTGATTTCTTTCGTGGCCGGGTCCAGGCGTGTACTTGATGTTGGTCCAGTCGCCGGGATACACCACAATGTCCTCCCCATCCTGCTGGCTTTTTACGTAAATAGCCGACTCGTCCATGTCCGTTATCCGCCCGATTTTCCCGTTGTAGTACCGTTTATCGCGGGAGATGTCATTTTTGATAAACATCACCTGCGCCCCTACTTTTAGTTCAAGACTGGTTTCGGTGGGGTAGGCATGAGCCGGAAAATCGCCCTCAACGGTAGCGGTAAAGGTGCGGGGCTTTGCTTTCAGCGCCTGCAGTTTCTGGCTGTTGATCTGCTGGGCGGCCGTATTGTGGGTCGAGAGGGTAATATAGCCTTCGTCATCGGCGGGCGAAAAATCAGGAATATAGCGCTGGTTCAGGTTGTCGAGTTGGGCGCGGGTAACGGTCTTCTCGCGGATGCTGTTGAGCAGGCTGATAAACCGCTCGTCGGACTGCCGGTAAATATGGGTTAGCTCGATGGGTACGTAAGAGGTTTGCCGCAGGGCTTTGCTGCCAAAAAAATAGCCCGTCTCGTAATAGGGTCTCAGTAAGGCCCAGTCTTCGTCTTTGATAACGGGCGGCAACTGCTGCATATCGCCAATGAGCAGCAACTGCACACCCCCAAAGGGCGCCGAACTGGTCCGGTACCGGCGGAGAACTTCGTCGATACCGTCCAGCACATCGCTCCGAACCATACTGATTTCGTCGATCACCAGCAGGTCGAGGGTGCGGAGCAGGTTGATTTTCTCCTTGTTGAATTTCTTGCCTTCGCGCTGGGTGGTGCCCGGTGCCATCGGCCCAAACGGAAGCTGAAAGAGGGAGTGAATGGTAACACCCCCGGCATTGATGGCGGCTACGCCCGTTGGCGCCACGACCGCCAGCCGCTTGGCACTCAGTTGTTTGATCTGCTGCAGAAACGTTGTTTTACCCGTTCCGGCTTTCCCGGTCAGGAAAATATTCTGGTTGGTATGCAGGACAAAGTTGTGGGCAAGGTCAAGTTTTTCGTTTACGGGAACGGTCATGAGAAAGCAGGAGATAATCCACAAAGATACTCGTTCTGCGCACATCCGCTCACGGGTAGCCCGGCATTATGGCACTGGACTTGTCCTGCGAAATGGCAATCACCACGGCTCCGGCAGCCATCAGTACCGTACCGGTGATGACTTGCCAGGTGAGTTTCTCTTTTAGAAAAAGGGCCGCCAGAATCACAGCAAACAGCAGGGAGAAATTAGTTATGGGCGACACCTGCGACGCATTGCCGATTTTTAAGGCATGGAACGAGAACAGTGATGACATGCACGTAAGCACACCGGCACTGAGCAGATAAATCCAGACCTTTCGGTCAATGCGCGACACGTCGGGCAGATTTCCCTGTACAGCCACAACGCTCCACGACACAATCAGAATCAGCACGGATTGTATAGCAAAGGCCAGACTGGAGTCGACGTTTTCAATGCCTGCTTTTGACAGGGTAACCACGGTGCCGGCAGTCAGGGCGGCTAATAAGGCAAAGAGAATCCACATAACGTTGAGGCAAAGTTTATACCTGTAAAAGTCCAAAATGAAGGAAAATGATTTGAAAAACAGGTAATAAGCAGTAGTTATAGCGCTAAAAAACCTCCAGTGTACTATTGAGTATTGAGATTCCACCACCCCCTTCACACAGTATCCGGGCCATGATCAGCCGTTTCCTGGCCGATTTCGTATCGGCAATTAACTGCTTTTTCAATATCTTGCCATTGGGCATTAGCGAACGGGGACGCAAAAGTCGGAGCTGACACCTGGATGTACTTAACCAATTGACCACTGGCTGAATGAAATCATGTCTATTCATTACCTCACTGCTACTGTTGGCCCTGTTTCCGAATAGCGGGATTGCTCAACAAGCCAACCAGAAAATACGGGTCCTGGTATTGACCGACATTGAAAACGAACCGGACGATGCACAATCCCTGGTTCGTTTTCTGACCTACGTGAATCAATGGGATGTAGAAGGATTGGTTGCAACAACGTCGGTTCATCAGCAAAACCGGGTCGCGCCCGAACGAATCCGGCGCATTGTGGAAGCGTATGGCAACGTTCGGGACAACCTGCTGCTGCATGAAAAGGGCTATCCCGAAACCGCTTATCTGCTGAGTAAAATAAAGTCGGCCGTTCCCAGGTACGGAATGAATGCCGTTGGCCCCGGAAATGATTCCGAAGGATCAGAACACATCATTGCGGTTGTCGACAAGCCCGATAGCCGACCCGTTTGGATACCCGTTTGGGGAGGGGCCAATTGCCTGGCCCAGGCGCTGTGGAAGGTTCGCCAGACCCGAACGCCCGAAGCCCTTGACAAATTTGTTGCTAAACTCAGGGTTTATACCATATCGGATCAGGACGATACCGGCCCCTGGCTTCGCCGGACATTCCCAAACCTGTTTTACATTGTTAGCCCTGGTTTTCATGAACGGGGTGGCTACGAACATTCAACCTGGCGGGGAATCAGCGGAGACGTGTTTCCATACGCACCGGGCTTCGCCGGGCCCGATTCCAGCCTTGTCAACAATGCCTGGCTAGATACCAACATCCGGAAAAACCACGGACCACTCGGCGCAGAACACCCCCATACTGAGTATATTATGGAAGGTGATACGCCTAGTTTTTTTGGATTAATAAACAACGGATTAAGTGATCCCGAACACCCAAATTATGGCAGCTGGGGTGGGCGCTACGAACTATACACCCCCAGAACGCGTAGCTGGTTTTTGGAACCCGAAACCCGCCCCATCTGGACCGATGTGGAGGATCAGGTACAGGGAATTGATGGCAACTGGTACGAGAGTAACAAAGCAACCATCTGGCGGTGGCGTCAGGCGTATCAGAATGATTTTGCCGCCCGTATCGACTGGAGTGTCAAATCGGTTAAAGAGGCCAATCACCCGCCCGTAGTCAAACTAGCCCATCCGAATGAGTTGCGTGTTAAAAGTGGCGAAAAAATCCTGTTGAGCGGAGAAGCCACTACCGACCCTGATGGTGATAAGCTGTCGTATGAATGGTTTTTTTACCCCGAGGTTGGTACTTACGTAGGGTCCCGCTTACCCGTCCTGTCGGACCGAAAACAGGTGGCAGCCTCCCTGGTGGCACCGCGGGTTGATAAACCGGAAACGATGCATTTTATTCTGGCTGTCACCGACGATGGAAAGCCTGCTTTAACCCGGTACCAGCGCGTCATAGTAACCGTCTTCCCCTAACTACCGACGTATAACGTCCTGATTTAAAAGGAACACTGGTTAGACCATTTCGTAGCATCAATAGTAGTTGAATCAAGCGTAAAGGGCTGATGTCGTTTGCGTGTTACCAAGTCTGTTTGATTGCTATTGCCACCAGACCCCGTGTTTACGTGATGAGAGCCGGACGCTGTTAAGTCTGACTTTTAGGCGTAACTTCTTATATTGAGTGCCGTAACGTACTGATCATGCCCAGCGAAAACCCGTCACTCAAAAAAGTACTGACACCCCTTCACCTGTGGGCCATTGGCGTTGGCCTGGTTATCTCGGGCGAATATTTCGGGTGGAATTATGGCTGGGCGGTAGCGGGTACGGTGGGGCTGCTCATGGCCACGCTGCTAGTCGTTGTTCTGTATATCACCTTCATTTTCAGCTTTACCGAACTCACCACGGCCATCCCCAATGCGGGCGGGCCGTTTGCCTATGCCCTGCAGGCATTTGGCCCGTTTGGCGCACTGGTAGCCGGGTACGCCACCCTCATCGAGTTTCTGTTTGCCACGCCCGCCATTGCGCTGGCGCTGGGCAGTTACGTACATTTTCTGTACCCGGCTGTGCCGGTAGTCTGGTGTTCGATGGGGGCATTCGTCGTGTTTACTGCCATCAATTTACTCGGGATTAAAGAAGCGGCCTGGTTCTCGCTTGGTATCACCCTCATTGCCATTGGCGAGCTGCTGCTGTTCATTGGAGTCGTTTATCCCTACGCCAGCCTCGACACGTTTTTACATAACCCCATGCCCTTTGGCTGGTCGGGGGTGTTTGCCGCGCTGCCCTTTGCCATCTGGCTGTTCGTGTGTCTGGAAGGCATTGCCATGGTGGCCGAAGAAGTGAAGGAAGGAAAAAACGTCATCGCCAAAGGCTACATCTCGGCGGTGCTGACCCTTACCTTTCTGGCCCTCGCGGTGATGGTAAGCGTGGGCGGCATCACGCACTGGGAAAACCTCGACCACCTCGATTACCCCATGCCCGAAGCCATTGCTATTGTGCTCGGTCGGCAGAATCCACTCACCAAATTCTTTACCAGTGTCGGGCTGTTCGGGCTGATTGCTTCCTTTCACGGCATTATTATCAGTTACTCCCGGCAGATTTTTGCACTGGCCCGCGCGGGTTATTTACCCGAAGCCTTATCCAGAGTGAGTCCGAAGCGGCAGGTGCCTTATCTGGCTTTGCTGGCCGGGGGGTATTTGGTAGCTAGCACTGGTGCTGCTGAACACCAGTAACCTGGTTATTCTGTCCACCATTGGGGCGGCTGTGGTGTACATTATCAGCATGCTGTCGCTGTTTCGGCTTCGGCAAACCCAGCCCGCATTGCCGCGCAGTCTTCAAAGCCCCTTTCTATCCGATTTTTCCGGCTATAGCCCTGCTGCTGGCGCTTGTGACACTGGGAGCCATGGTTTATTTTTATACCCGGCTAAGTCTCCTGTTTCTCACTGGTTTTCTGGTCATTACCGGTTTGTTTTATGCATCGGGCCGGTATAAAAAGGCGAAACAGGAACAAAAGGCTGAACTCATGTAAACACGCAGAAAATGGCGTACTCCTGTACCATCGGTAGCTTTACCTACCGCTTTGCCGACCTGAAAACGTTGCTGGCCAGGGCCAGTCCGCTGCGGTCGGGCGATGAGCTGGCCGGGCTGGTGGCCGAGAGCTATGAGGAACGGGTTGCGGCTCAGATTGCCCTGGCCGATGTGCCCCTGACGCAGTTTCTGAATGAAGCTGTGGTTCCCTACGAAACCGACGACGTTACCCGTCTGATCATCGATTCGCACAATACCACCGCGTTTGCCCCCGTCAGCCATTTCACCGTGGGCGACCTGCGCGACTGGCTGCTGAGTGACGATGCCGACACGGAAGCCCTGCGGACACTATCGCCCGGCCTGACGCCCGAAATGGTATCGGCCGTGTCGAAGCTGATGCGGAATCAGGAATTGATTCTGGTCGCGAAAAAGTGCGTAGTGGTAACCCGGTTCCGCAATACGGTCGGTTTGCCAGGACGGCTGTCGGTCCGACTGCAACCCAACCACCCCACCGATGATGCCAAAGGCATAGCCGCCAGTATCATCGACGGGCTGCTATACGGCAGTGGCGACGCCCTGATTGGTATCAACCCCGCTACGGATAGCCCGGCCACAACCGCGCGTTTACTGCACATGCTGGATGACGTGCGGGAACGTTTCGCCATCCCGACCCAAAACTGTGTGCTCAGCCACATCACCACCACACTGGCGCTCATGAACCAGCAGGTACCGGTCGATTTAATTTTTCAGTCCATTGCCGGTACCCAGCGGGCCAACGCCAGTTTTGGCGTAACGCTTTCGCTGTTGCAGGAAGCCCACGAAGCCGGACTTTCCCTGAATCGGGGTACGCTGGGTAACAACCTGATGTATTTCGAAACGGGTCAGGGGAGTGCGCTTTCGTCGGGCGGCGCATCATGGGGTAGACCAGCAAACCTGCGAGGTACGGGCCTACGCCGTTGCCCGGCATTACAACCCGTTTCTGGTGAATTCGGTGGTTGGATTTATCGGGCCGGAGTACCTGTTCGATGGGAAGCAGATTATCCGGGCGGGGCTGGAAGATCATTTCTGCGGCAAACTGATGGGTCTCCCAATGGGTATGGACGTTTGCTACACCAACCACGCCCAGGCCGATCAGGACGATATGGATACGCTGCTAACCCTACTGGGTGTGGCCGGGGTCAATTTTATCATGGGGGTTCCCGGTGCCGACGATATTATGCTGCACTACCAGTCCACGTCGTTCCACGATGCGCTTTATCTGCGCCGGGTGCTGGGGCTGCGTCCGGCACCCGAGTTTGAAGAGTGGCTCCTCCGGCAGGGAATCATGGATAATCAGGGGAATCGCCTGACCAACGGCCTTCAGAAACAACTCTACGCAGCCCTGCTCCCGGCATGAACGAACCCCGAAAAAAAGCGGTAGAACCCGACGAATGGGAAGCCCTGAAAGCCCTGACCGACGCCCGGATTGCGTTGGGTAAAACGGGCGTATCCATTCCCCTTCGGGAGTCACTGCGTTTCAGGCTGGCCCACGCCCACGCCAAAGATGCCGTTTACTCCCGGTTGGATATTGCCCGTCTGGAAGAGGACCTGGCGCCGACGGGCTTGCCCGTTTATGCCGTTCACAGCCAGGCCGAAAACCGGGATATTTATTTGCAACGACCTGATTTAGGCCGACTATTGGATGAGCCTTCAGCGAAGCGGTTGCAGGAAATCAATAGCGCCCCCGCCGATATTTGTCTCATTATTGCCGATGGTTTGTCGGCTACGGCCATTCATAAAAACGCGGGTCCGGTAGTTAACTTGCTGGTTGAGCAGGTCCGAAAAGCGGGCTACTCACTGGCTCCCATTGTGCTGGTGGAGCAGGGCCGGGTAGCCATTACCGATGCCATCGGCGAGATTGTTGCAGCCCCGGCTGGCCATTATCCTGATTGGGGAGCGACCCGGCCTTAGCTCGTTCGACAGTATGGGGGCTTACATCACCTACGCCCCCCAACCCGGCCTGACCGACGAACGCCGAAACTGCCTCTCCAACATTCGGGAACAGGGATTAACGCCCATCATGGCCGTCAACAAACTCATGTATATTATCGAAACAGCCTTTCGGTTAAAGCTTACGGGGGTGGATTTGAAGGATAACGGGGGGCTGTTAGCTGGTGTTACGGTCGCGGGAATTGAGTAGAAAGCACATCAGGCCCTTCACCTTCAATAGCCTTTTCACCTGTCATTCCGACCGTAGGGAGGAATCTCAATGTCGCGTATTAATCAAACTTGAGATTCCTCCCTACGGTCGGAATGACAGGTGAAAACTGCTTTGGCCAGATAACCTCACCTACCAACGTTCTTACCGCTTCTTTCGGCCGGAATAATTACCCGACTGGTTTGGTTTTACCGGTGTTTTCTGTTTTTGGGGCTTCCCAGTAATCGCTCGGCCAGATCGGGGCGATTGAGCTTGGTCAGCCGGTTCCGGATCCAGTTTTTGTATTCGGGTTTGTACCAGAAAAAATAGTTATTCTGAGTCTGTTTTTCTTCCCGTGTCTTGGCCGTTTTAACCGGTTTCAGCGTGTAGGGGTGAACACCGGAGTAGTAGATAACCTCGGCCACCGTCATGGGCGTGGGCGTGAAGTCCTGCACCTGCTCCAGTTCAAAACCCAGGTCTTTGGTTTCGGCGGCCAGATTGGCCATGTCCTGCTCCTCGCAGCCGGGGTGCGATGAAATGAAGTACGGAATCAGCGGTTGCCGGAGGTTATGCTTCTCCTGGATCCTATCGTACTTCTGCTTAAACAGCTTAAAGTACTTGAACGACGGCTTCCGCATCACCCGCAGGGTATCATCCGACGTATGTTCAGGGGCCACTTTCAGCCGGCCCGATACGTGGCGCGTAACGAGTTGCTCCATGTATTCATCGTGGTTGCCGTCGGCGTTGTTCTTGTTGAAATCGTCCACCAGCAGGTCATAGCGAACGCCGGAACCAACGAATGCTTTCTTGATGGCGGGCATCGCATCTACCTTCTTGTACAACTCCGTCATCGGCTTGTGCGAGGTGTCGAGGTTGGAGCAGATAACCGGGTGAATACAGCTTGGACTCTGGCAGCGGGCGCAGATCGACTCGTCTTTGCCCTTCATCTTGTACATGTTGGCCGACGGGCCGCCCAGGTCCGAGATGTAGCCTTTGAACTCCGGGTGCTTCGTTATCTCATCCACCTCTTTCAGTACCGACGCTTCACTGCGCGAGGCCACAAACTTGCCCTGGTGGGCCGAGATGGTACAGAAACTACAGCCGCCAAAACAGCCCCGGTGCATGTTGACCGAGAACTTGATCATGTCGTAGGCCGGAATGGGTCCCCGTTTTTTGTACTTCGGGTGGGGCAGGCGCGTGTAGGGCAGGTCGAACGATTTGTCAATTTCGGCCTCCTCCATCGTCTTGAAGGGCGGGTTGATCACCAGCACCTGCTCACCTACTTTCTGGATAATCCGGTTGGCCTGCCACTTATTCGACTCCACTTCAACGATCTTGAAATTAGCCGCGTACCTGATTTTATCTTCCAGGCAAACCTCATGGCTCGCCAGTTCAACCGAATCCCAGTTGTTGTACTCCCGTAGTGGCGTGTGGGCATCCTGCAGGAAAGCCACCTGATTGATGTTCTGCATCGACGAAAAGGGAACTCCTTTCTGCACCAGTTTCAGGATTTCGCGCAGGGGTTGCTCGCCCATACCGTACACCAGCATATCGGCCCCGGCATCCACCAGAATGGAGGGCATCAACCGGTCCTGCCAGTAATCGTAATGCGTAACCCGGCGCAGGGAAGCCTCAATGCCACCCAGCAGCACCGGCACATCGGGGTACAGTTCTTTCAGGATTTTGGTGTAGACGATGGTGGCGTAATCGGGCCGAAAACCGGCTTCGCCACCGGGCGTATAGGAGTCATTGGAGCGCAGGCGTTTGTTGGCCGTGTAGTGGTTGACCATCGAGTCCATACAACCCGCCGTGACCCCAAAGAAGTACTTTGGTTTGCCAAATTTCTTAAAATCGCGCAGGTCATCTTTCCAGTTGGGCTGGGCAATGATGGCCACGCGAAGCCCCTCACTCTCCATGATACGGCCAATTACAGCGGTGCCAAAAGCAGGATGATCGACGTAGGCATCGCCCGAAACCAGCACGACATCTACTTCATCCCAGCCTCGTTTCTCGACTTCTTTCATCGTGAGCGGCAACCAGTCGGTAAGGGGTCTTTCTAACATAAACGTGTAAGGTTATATACCAGAAAAACAGCGAATCGGCGAAATGATTCACTAGCCGGTCATTTATCCTGTGCTGGCTATAAAAGAAAAGGACGATTAGGTAACGTAGTCGTCTCTGAAAGTCAGGTTGGTGTTACAGAATCAGCACCAGAAACGGTACAAATGCAATTCCATGCCCGTACTTTCAGGGAACAGTCGGGCTTCAATCGACCCTACATTCAGTGTGACCCTGACACCGGTTTGTTTGCCCCAATCAAACCGGTAGCCTGCTCCCTGAACTGCCTGGGCGATACACCTATGTGCTTTTTGAACAGGCGGGAGAAATAACTGATATCGTCGAAGTTCAGCAGGTACGAAATCTCAGAAATTGAATAGGACGAATGGTTCAGATACCGCTGCGCTTCCAGCAGAATGGCCTCCTGAATCGTCTGCAACGTCGATTTACCCACCACCGACCGGCACACGCGGTTCAGGTGAACCGCAGTGATGCCCACCATACGGGCATAGTCCGTAATGGTCAGCCGGTTCAACAGGTTTTCTTTTACCAGTTGTTGAAACTGCCGGAAATACTGTAGACTCCGGTTGTCCACGGCCATCGCGTCGGCCGCCTGCCGGTGAACCAGCCGGTACACATTGACCAGCAGTAAACTTAAACAGGCTTGCAGGGAAACCATACGCTCGGGCAGGTTGGCGTACAACTCCCGGTGCACCTGCCAGGCCAGATCGGCTAGTTGCCGGAACGTCTCCTGGTCCTGACCCGCCCGGATTAACTGCATCCGACCCAGTTCCAGCAGCACGGACGGCGAGTTGCGAAACAGGCTTTCCGGGTAGGAATCCGCCAACGAAATAACCACTCCTGTCACGTCCGGACTGAATACGTACCCATGCAGAATATCCACCGGCATGGTAATCAGGCAGGGTTCGTTCAACGAGATAGGTTTGTGAACCCGCCGTAAACGCAGCCTCCCCGGATTCGATCAGTACAATCTGAAACAGGTTGGTATGCCTGTGCGGACTAATAACCCAGCCGTACTGTTTGCACCGGGTTTCGTGTAGTTCACTATGCACAAAATCTGGCAGACGTGGTTCGTACTGCTCGCCGTAAAGGCCGTAAGTAGCTAAGGGAGTATCCATACCGGCGGGTAATTTACCAATCATTTCACTGTTTTTGTCCGTTTCTCCATGTTTGGATTAGACAAAACTAGTCACTACCAGTCGCTTAATCAAGAGTCATAGCATCCGACAAACTCTCTCTAAAATCACCTATCAATCATCACTTTACAGAAACAAAATCCAATACTTTGCCTGAATTCCCCAATAAGTAAATTTTATCTATTTTTAATTATGTTTATTTTGTGCTAGTTTTTTGTCCGATTTGCCAAGTGATCGACTGCACTGGAATCGTTACTTTTACAAGACATAAGCAGGCAATTTTTTTCGGCCAGTACGTCTGACCTGCTAAACCCTCACTTTTCAGAGAAAGAATTACCCGTATGGAAGCATTACACGATAAACTCCTGCCTCAGTCAGCGGCACCGGCACCCAGGTGACGTTCATCCACCTCACCTGTCGCCCGCGTATAAGTCGACCATTCTGCGTAGCCCGACCCAGCCGCTTATGCCGGTACGGGAGTTGATTCGCGATTTGAGTATGCCGGTTTTTGGTCAGTCGGTGCTGCGTGAATTTGATAACGACCTGACCAAGAACGCCCGCATCAACGGCGAACCGATTGGCGAGCGCATCAAAGTGGCGGGGCGGGTACTGGATGAATCGGGCCGCCCCCTGCCCAACGTGCTCATCGAAATATGGCAGGCCAATTCGGCGGGCCGGTACATTCACAAAGCCGAAATTCACGACGCTCCCCTGGACCCTAATTTTCTGGGAGGAGGGCGCGTGCTGACGGATGCCGACGGCAACTACTCGTTTTATACCATCAAACCGGGGGCCTATCCCTGGGGAAATCATTACAACGCGTGGCGGCCGAATCACATCCATTTTTCCGTGATCGGGCATCAGTTCGCGCATCGACTGGTTACCCAGATGTACTTCCCCGGCGACCCGCTGTTCGACTACGACCCCATCTTCCAGTCCGTTCCGCAGCACGCCCGCGAGCTGTTGATTGCCAAATTCCGCATGGACTGGACCGAGGCCGAGTTCGCCCTCGCCTACCAGTTTGATATTGTCCTGAACGGCCGCCACCAGACCCCCTTCGAGTAATGGAAAACCTCCGACAAACCCCGTCCCAAACGGTTGGCCCTTTTTCTGCCTACGCGCTAACCGCCGAGCAGTATGGTTACCCCTACGATAGCCTGATGAATCATGCGCTGGTTAGCCCCGATACACCCGGCCAGCGGATTGTGGTTAACGGTCGTATCCGGGATGGCGCGGGAGCCACTATTTCCGATGCCGTGGTTGAATTCTGGCAGGCCGACGCGCAGGGGCATTACCGTACGGCGCCCATTGAGGAGAACACCGCTACCCATACCGACCGGGGCTTTCTGGGTTTTGGCCGGGTGGGAACGGGTACGCTGCCCGGCCATCAGTTCCAGTTCACAACCATCAAGCCCGGTGCATCAGGCGATGGGTCGGCCCCCCACATCAACGTTATGCTGGTGATGCGCGGCTCGTTACGAACGCTGTACACCCGCCTGTACTTTGCTGACGAGCCGGAAGCCAACGCCCAGGATACCCTGCTGAACGCCGTCCCGACCGAACGAAGGGCTACCCTTTTGGCTCACCGTCGAAGGAAGCGAATGGCGAAATTCGATACGTCTTTGATATCCATATGCAGGGGCCGAACGAAACCGTATTTTTCGACCTCTAACCGGCGTTGATTCCTACCTTGCTCCCGAATTATTTCCCGACGATGCTCGCTGACATGATTTTTACCACCTCACCTATAGAGGCTGTTTTCTCGGACGAAACGGAACTACGGCTCATGCTGGCTTTTGAGTCGGCGCTGGCCACGGCTCAGGGGATGGTGGGTGCTATTCCTGAGGCATCGGCAGCCATTATCGCCGATGTATGTCGGCAGGCCGATTGGGATGCGGAATCCATACGCCAGCAAACGCTGCTGGCGGGTAATCCAGCCATTCCGTTTGTTTCGATGCTGAAAGAGCGGGTACGTCAGCAACAGGCCGAAGCCGTTCGGTACGTCCATCAGGGAGCCACCAGTCAGGACATTATCGACACGGTGCTGATGATGCAGTTGAAACAGGCGATTTCGCACTGTCAGACTGATTTGAATCAACTCAATACCCAACTTGACCAACTGGCCCAAACGCACCGCGATACGCCCATGATGGGGAGAACACTACTCCAGCAGGCATTGCCCATCACCTTTGGCGATAAAGTAACGGGCTGGCTGGATGGATTACTACGGGCGGCTGACCGACTACAGGTGGTCGAAAAGGACATCGTGATTCAGTTGGGTGGTCCCGTGGGCAATGGCGTTTCACTCGGTGAACACGGTTCCGTCATTCGGGCGCAGATGGCCGAAATCCTGGGACTGGGCGATACACCCCACGCCTGGCACACCCAGCGCGACCGGCTGGCCGACATAGCCGCCACGCTCGGCATCCTGAATGGGTCGCTGGGGAAACTGGGGAACGATATCATCCTGCTCATGCAAACCGAAGTAGGCGAAGTGCGGGAGGGAGCCGCCGACGGTAAAGGGGGCTCGTCGTCCATGCCGCACAAACGCAATCCGGTCAGCAGCACGTTTATGGTGGCCATCGCGCACCGCACCCCCGGCCTGGTAGCCAGTATGCTATCGGCTATGATACAACCCCACGAACGGGCCGCCGGTGCCTGGCATAGCGAGTGGCCCGTTACTGCGCGACCTGGTCAGGCTAACAGCGGCTAACCTGCACCATGCCAACGAGTTAATCCGTACGCTGGAGATTGATACGGAACGAATGAAGCAAAACATGCAATCTACCTGCCTGATTTATGCCCGAACTGAATAGAAACGGAACCCTGATCCATTACCAGCTCGACGGCCCGGCACAGGGGCCAGTGCTGGTATTTTCCAACTCGCTGGGGGCTGACCTGAGCATGTGGGATGCCGTGGTGCGTGAACTCTCGCCAGCCATCCGGGTGCTGCGCTACGATACCCGTGGCCACGGACAGAGTGCGGCTTCCGGTCCCGTTACCATGGCCGATCTGGGCGGGGATGTCCTTGCTCTGCTGGACGAATTGTCTATTCCAAAAGCCCATGTCTGCGGATTGTCGATGGGGGGATTGATTGCTCAATGGCTGGGTATTTATCACCCGGACCGCATCAGCAGGTTAATTTTAAGCAACACGGCCGCCAAAATAGGGACAGATGCCGGTTGGAACGAACGCATTGACACGGTCAACCAACAGGGCGTTTCGGCCATTGCCGAGGCCGCACTGGATCGCTGGCTTACCCCCGAATTCAGGGAGCATAACCCCGCCGTGCGCGACCACTGGGTAGAGCGGTTCCGGGCAACAGACAATCAGGGGTATGCGGCCTGCTGCATGGCCATCCGGGATGCCGATTTCCGGGATGAGCTTCCCCGCATTACTGCCCCCACGCTCATCATTGCCGGGACGCATGACCCGGTCACGACCGTGGCCGATGGGCAATTCATGCAACAGGCAATTCCTGATGCCCAACTGGTTGAGTTGCCCGCTGCCCACCTCTCGGCAGTGGAAGCATCGAACGCATTCGCGCAAGCGCTGAACACCTTTCTGGTCGGACCTGCTTCGGCAGAAGATCAGACCAAGCAGGCGGTGTACGACTCCGGAATGGATGTGCGCCGTGCCGTGCTGGGCGATGCCCACGTTGACCGGGCCAGTGCGGGTATCACAGACCTCACCGCTGATTTTCAGGATTTCATCACCCGCTACGCGTGGGGCGAAATCTGGACCCGACCCGGTTTGTCCCGGCACTCCCGCAGCCTTATCACGATGGGGATGCTCATTGCGCTGAACCGCGAAACCGAGTTCAAAATGCACGTCCGTGCCGCCCTGAACAACGGGGTAACACCCGACGAAATTAAAGAGGTAATTATGCACTCGGCTCTATATTGTGGCTTACCAGCCGCTAATGCCGCTTTTCACGCGGCCAGTGAAATCCTAAACAACTCAGGCAGATGAACCATCACACGCAGGTAGGCATCATCGGGGCGGGGCCGTCAGGGCTGTTACTGGCGCAACTGTTGCATACGCAGGGTATCAGCTCCGTAGTGCTGGAAAATCGTCCGCGCCAGCGGGTCGAAAGTCGGCAGCGGGCGGGGTTACTCGAACAAAACACCGTCGACCGGCTTCGGCAGGCGGGTGCCACCGACCGGCTCGACCGCGAAGGCCTGGTACACGATGGCGTTATCCTGAGCTACAATGGGCACCGGCACCGCATCGACCTGGCGCACCTGACCGGCGGCTCCCGCGTAACGATTTACGCCCAGACGGAGGTGGTGAAAGACCTGATTTCCTTACGGCTGGCGGAGGATGACCAGTCTATTCTGTTCGAAGCCGAAGCCACATCCATCGACGGGCTGGAGGGGTACGCACCGGCCATTCACTACACGCATCAGGGCGAAAACCACACGCTCACCTGCGATTTTGTCGCGGGCTGCGACGGCTTTCACGGCATTGCCCGCCAGGCTATCCCGGCGCATCTGACTACTACCTACGATAAGATTTACCCCTACTGCTGGCTGGGCATTCTGGCGAAAGTCCCGCCTTCCACCCACGAGTTAATCTACGCCTACCACGACCGGGGGTTTGCCCTGCACAGCATGCGTTCGCCCGACATTTCGCGGCTCTACGTGCAGTGCGACGTGACGGATACGCTGGACGACTGGCCCGACGAACGCATCTGGTCCGAACTTCAGATTCGGCTGGGAACCGACGGGTGGACCCTGGCGGAAGGACCAATTCTGGAAAAAACCATTACGCCCATGCGCAGCTTCGTGAGCGAACCCATGCAGTTCGGGCGGTTGTTTCTGGCGGGCGATTCGGCCCACATCGTTCCCCCAACGGGTGCCAAAGGCCTGAATATGGCCATCGCCGACACGGGCCACCTGTTCGATGCGCTCATGCGCTGGTATCAGGCCGGCAGTTCGTCGGCATTAGATGCCTACACGGCGGGTTGCATGCGTCGGGTGTGGCGGGTGCAGGAGTTCTCCAACTTCATGACGGACATGCTGCACCGCGACCCGAATAAATCAACCTTCGATGCGCATTTGCAGGCATCCCGCTTCAATCAATTAGTCAATAGTCAGGCCGCTTCAACGGTTATAGCCGAAAACTACGTGGGTCTTGCGGCCAGCCGGGCGGCAGGGGTAACGGGTAGTGAGCACGGACAATCAACAACGCTTCACGCATGAAAACAGTACCCATAGTAACGCTGGAACAGGCGGCTGCGCTGGTAAAAGACGGCGATACACTCCTGCAGGGTGGATTTGGCATGACGGGCAACCCGGTTCACCTGATGCACGCACTGGCCGAAATCGGCACGGGAAACCTCACTTTCGTGGGGAACAACGTGGGCGAAGTAGGCATGGGGGGCGGGCGTTTGTTACGAAACGGACAGATACGCCGGATGATTGGGTCGTTTTTCACCTCCAATCCCGATGCGGTCAAAGCAGCCCAGACGGGTCAGGTGCAATACGAGCTATTGCCCCAGGGAACACTGGCCGAAGCCATTCGGGCGGGGGGAGCGGGTATCGGTGGATTTTATACGCCCACGTCGGCAGGAACGCCACTGGCCGATGGACGGGAGACGAAAATCATCGACGGCGTGGAGCAGGTATTTGTCAAAAGTATCCGGGCTAACGTCGCCTTTATCCGGGCCTGGCGGGCCGACACGGCGGGGAATCTGCAATACCGCATGACCGAGAATAACTTCAACAAAGCGATGGCGACGGCGGCCGATACCGTTATCGTTGAGGTAGAAGAAATTGTTCCCGTTGGGCAGATAGCGCCGGAAAATGTGCACACCCCCGGCTGCTTTGTCGACTTTCTGGTACAGGCAACCCTGACACTGGAAGACCTGGGTAGTTCAGCTTCGGTGTCGTCGTCCAAAAAGGTGGATGAATCCCGGATGAACATGGCCCGGCGGGCGCTGGCCGAACTCAAAAAAGGCGACGTGGTCAATCTGGGCATTGGCATCCCAACGCTGGTGGCCGACCTGATTACGGATGAACACGGCATTATGCTGCACACCGAAAACGGGATGCTGGGCGTGGGACCCGTTCCGGCCGATGGCGGAGGGGCAATGAATTATCCGGTAAACGCCGGAAAAATTCCGGTGACGGCCCTGAAAGGAAGCAGCTATTTCGACAGTGCCGACTCCTTCGCCATGATTCGGGGTGGGCACATCGACGTGGCCATTATGGGCGGGCTGGAAGTGGACGAAGCGGCCAATCTGGCCAACTGGGCCGTTCCGGGCAAACCCCTGCTGGGCGTGGGCGGAGCGATGGACCTGGCCAGAGGAGCCAAACGACTCATCATCACCATGACCCACACCAACCCCGACGGGTCGTCCAAGCTAGTGCCGCAGTGTACGCTACCCCTCACGGCAACGGGCGTGGTGAGTATGATTATCACCGATTTAGCCGTATTCGCCTATCCGGAGGGTGAACTGACCCTGCTGGAAGTAATGCCCGGTGCCACGCTGGACGACGTACGCGCCAAAACAACTGCAAACTTTAAAACAAGCGAAAGAGTGAAGGAGTGAGAAAACCGCCGAATGGTTTTCACTCTCTCACTCTTTCGCTCTTTCATCCTATGACTGAAGCCTATATAATTGACGCCATCCGCACCCCAATCGGGAGTTTTGGCGGGAGCCTGTCGACCGTTCGGGCCGATGACCTGGCGGCTATGCCACTGAAGGAATTACTCAGCCGCAATCCCACTTTGCCACCCGATGTGATTGAGGATGTTATTCTGGGATGCCACAACCAGGCGGGGGAAGATAACCGCAACGTAGCCCGCATGGCGCTGCTGCTGGCGGGACTACCCTACACCGTTCCGGGCGAAACCGTCAACCGGCTGTGCTCGTCGGGAATGTCGGCGGTGGTTCATGCCAACCGGGCTATCCGGGCGGGCGATGGCGACGTGTTCATTGCCGGGGGTATGGAGCACATGACCCGTGGACCGTGGGTGATGTCCAAATCATCGAAGCCCTTTGGCAACGACGCGCAACTGTTCGATTCCAGCTTTGGCTGGCGGTTCATCAACCCGAAAATGCAGGATATGTACGGCACGGATGCGATGGGCGTGACCGCCGAAAACCTCGTCGACATCTACCACATCAGTCGCGAAGACCAGGATTTGTTCGCCTACAATTCTCAGCAGAAAGCCGCCCGTGCCCAGCAGTCGGGCCGACTGGCGATGGAAATAATGCCGGTCGGGATTCCGGCCCGCAAAGGCCCGCCAACGCTGTTTGACACGGATGAGTTTGTAAAACCAAACACGAGTCTGGATGTGCTGTCAACCCTCAGACCGGCATTCAAAAAAAACGGGAGTGTAACGGCGGGGAACGCGGCTGGCCTGAATGACGGGGCTGCCGCCATGCTGATTGCTACGCAGGATGCCGCCAACCGGTATCAACTAACCCCCAAAGCCCGGATTATCACCTCGGCGGTGGTAGGCGTGGAGCCGCGCATCATGGGCATTGGCCCCGTTGCGGCCACGCAGAAAGCCCTCAAAAAAGCAGGATTGCGGCTGGATGACATGGACATTATCGAACTCAACGAAGCTTTTGCTGCCCAGTCGCTGGCCTGTACCCGGGCACTGGGACTGGCCGACAACGACCCGCGCATCAACCCGAACGGCGGGGCCATTGCGCTGGGCCATCCCTTGGGTATGTCGGGCACGCGGTTGATTCAGACGGCTATGCTCGAACTCCAGCAACAGCAAAAGCGGTACGCGCTGGCAACCATGTGCGTCGGCGTTGGCATGGGTTACGCGGTCATCATCGAGCGGGTTTAGAAGATGTGGGGTGCTTATCGCAACCCCAGCATCTTAATCGCGTTTTCCTTCAGAATCAGCGGTTTGACTTCGTCTTTAAAACCGGCTACTTCGAAATCTTTCAGCCAGCGTTCGGGCGTGATGAGCGGAAAATCGGTGCCGAAGAGCATTTTGTGCTTCAACTGCGTGTTGGCATACTGCACCAGCTGGGGTGGAAAATACTTCGGCGACCAGCCGCTCAGATCGATGTATACGTTGGGTTTGTGCATACACACCGACAACGCTTCGTCCTGCCACGGCCACGACGGATGGGCAATGATGATGGGCGAATCCGGGAAGTCAATGGCCACATCGTCGAGGTGAATGGGGTTGGAATATTCCAGCCGTAATCCTCCCCCACCCCGCACCCCCGACCCAAAGCCCGAGTGTCCCGAATGGAACAGCATCGGCAATCCGGCTCCGGCAATTACTTCGTAGAGGTGGTAAGCCATGCGGTCGTTGGGGTAAAAACCCTGCACCGTCGGGTGAAATTTAAACCCTTTCACCCCAAAATCTTCGATGAGTCGTTTGGCTTCGCGGGCTCCCATCCGGCCTTTGTGCGGGTCGATACTGGCAAACGCAATCATCACATCGGGGTTTTCGAGGGCGGCTTCGGCCACTTCTTCGTTCGGAATGCGCCGTCTGCCGGTCTCGTGTTCGGAGTCGATGCAGAACATGACAAAGGCCATGCGCTGCTCCCGGTAGTAGGCAATCGTTTCCTGAATGGTTGGCCGGTGACTCGACTTGAAATACTTCGCAAAAGCCTCATCAAACTCCGGACGGTAGTCGTCGTGGGGTTGCCGACAGGATACTTCGGCGTGGGTATGCACGTCTATCGCGACCAGCGCATCGAGGTCCAGGCCGGTTTTTGAGGTTGGGGTTTTGGTTTCCATCGGTTCTTGGTTAATGAGTACTCACCCTTTTTTGTCATTCCGACATCAGGAGGAATCTCAACTTCACTATAAGTGAAGCTTGAGATTCCTCCTGAAGTCGGAATGACAAAGAAGGGTCGAAATAACGGAAAGGCAGTACTGCCAAATCCAGTCAATGTCAATCACCCCAGACGGTTCGGGCGGTGTCGACAACCAGTTCCAGTTTGCGCCACTGGTCGTCCATCGTCATGGCGTTGCCGTGGTGCGTACTGGAAAAACCACACTGCGGACTGACACCCATGTTGGCCAGCGGCATGTACTGAGCGGCCTCTTCGATACGCGTAATCAGGTCGGCCTTTTTCTCCAGCGTCGGTACTTTCGACGATACGATGCCCAGAATCACCATTTTATTGTCCGGCACAAAGCGCAGCGGGGCAAAATCGCCCGACCGCTCGTCGTCGTATTCCAGGAAATAGGCATCCACATTGATAGAACTGAACAGCACTTCGGCCACGGGTTCGTAACCTCCTTCGGCAAACCACGTGCTCCGGTAATTGCCCCGGCACAGGTGAATACCCACCGTGAGGTCGTCGGGGCGCCCGTCGATGACCGAGTTGATAAGGGCCGCGTACGTTTTGGGTAGTTCGTTGGGGTCTTCGCCCCGTTCCACGGCCGCAGCCCGCATTTTGGGGTCGCAGAGGTAGGCCAGATTCGTATCGTCCAGTTGCAGGTACCGAAGTCCGGACTTGTACAGGCGGTCAATTTCCTGCCGATAGGCTACGGACAAATCATGGAAAAATTCGTCCATGTCGGGGTACGCTTCAATGTCGATGGATTTGCGCCCACCCCGGAAGTGGACCATCGTGGGCGACGGAATACTCACCTTAGGGGTCTGGGACGTAACGGAGGTCGAGGTAGTCATAGTCGGCCACCTGAATGTCACGAGCGTGGCGGAGTTTGCCCGTTACGGATAGCTGGGGCGGGGTGAATCCATCTTCAGCAACTTTGGCGTTCGGGTTGGCCCCAATGCCGCCCGTTACGGTGACCCCATCGAGCTGCTTCAGGAAGTCGAGGTGGAAATAGTCCCGGCGAAATTCGCCGTCGGTGATGGATTTCATGCCCAGCGACTCCACTTTTTTGACGGTATCGGCAATGGCCGCGTCTTCGATAGCGCGAAGTTCATCGGCGGAGATTTCGCCTTTTTTCCAGCGAAGCCGGTTTTCCCGAACAGCATCAGGACGTAATAAACTGCCGACGTGGTCGGCGCGGAAAGCGGGGTTTAATTTCATAAATACTAAAGTTAATGAGCGATTGGATTTCCAGGATTAAGCTAAAAATGGAATGCTTTTTGTCATTTCGACGCAGGAGAAATCTCAAGCCTGACTGATACGTTATGTTGAGATTTCTCCTGCGTCGAAATGACAAAAAGTTATCTCGTATTTTCTATAAAAGGGAAAAGGTCAAGCAGGTTCAAGATTGAACAAGCCAGTTTTCACTCATTCTATAAATCCGGGTTTTGCTTTTTGGCCGGTGGCCAGCCATTGCCGGAGGGCATCGAAGGCGGCACCTACCTGGTCGGGTTTAAATTGGCAATGGCCTTGTCCGTTGGTGTATTTCACCGCAAAAAAGGCGTCTTTTCCCTGTTTGTGGACCATATTTTCAAAATTCACCACCCCGTAAGTGGGGGGAATCAACTGGTCGTAAACGGTGTGCAGTAATACAACGGGCTTATTGATGATACCCGTGCGGTCGTACTTCCCAAAAATTAGGTCGGGGTTAACCGTGGCCGCCAGCCGTTCGGCTTTCCGGTTCACCAGCAGGTCATCAGGGAAGCCGCTGTAGAGTGTATTCGTATTATCGAAGGGATTACCTTTCGCCTTTTGCGCGATGTCGCGCAGGACGTTTTCGTTGAAAAACAGCGATAGCGGGAGGTCGTCTATTTTCAGGTCGTACCGTTTGGCGAAGGCGATGGCCAGGGCAGAATCTTTCGCGAAAATAGCCTTTTTAATGGCTACGGCTTTGGCCTGCATAGCCGAAAAAGGCTGCGGCTGATAGGGTTTCGACAGGTCGAAAATCTCACTAAGGGGGGTGGCTACGCCCGGAAACAGGCCGTTGAACGTAGCGTATATATCGAACTCTTTCCGGCATTGCAGGTAGGGACGGCTCGAAAACGAGCACATCGGCAAAGCCCCCTGGTAGTACTGACCGAAGTTTTCCAGCGTCGCCAGGGCCACGCCCCCGCCCATCGACTGCCCCACCATGATGGTCGTGTCGGGCTGGCCGAGGGTTTTGACCACGTGCTGCCGCAGGGCTTCGGTATCGTCCACCCCCTGTGGCAGCGCAAATCCCTGGTACTGGTAGTCGGAAGCAGCCACGGCAAAGCCCCGGTCCAGAAAGGGCTGCACCACCGAAAGCCAGCGCGGATTGCTGCTCTGCCGGGGCGACCCCATAAACTCGTAGCCGTGCGCGAACATGACCAGTTTTTTGGTCTTAGCCGTTTCCCAGTTTTTGGGGAAGGCAATCTGGTACTTAGCCCCGTTGATACGGCCCGAATCTACCCTCACCACCGGCGACTGGGCTTGTAAACGGTACGCCCCAATCCCGATTAGCAGGAGACTGATACTAAACTTAATTTTCGTGTTCATTCGCTGTAGAGTTCATTGACAAGTTCAGGGTGGTTGGCCAGTACGGCCCGCTGGTTGATGGACCCTTTATCGGTGATTTCACCCCGGTCCATCGAGGGCAGAAAATCGGCAAATATAATCTTTTTAATCTGACTGGCACTGCCACCGGCATTGGCTTTACCGAGTGTAAGAAGCACCTGTTGCAGGGCATCAAGTACGTTTTTTTGCTGCACTAGTTCGGTCAGCGTCAGGGCATCCAGCCCGCACAGCCGCCTACAGTGAGTCAGGTCCGGGAAGACGATAGCACCGATAAACTCCCGGTCGTGGCCCGTAATGACGGCATCCGTAAACAGCCCCTGCCCGGCTTCGATCAGTTTAGCCCGCAACGTACCCACGCTCACCCAGGTGCCGGAACTGAGCTTAAAATCCTCGGCAATGCGCCCGTCGAAGACCATGCCCGCGTTCGGGTCGTGGGGGTCAACGAACCGGAGGGCGTCGCCGGTGCAGTAAAAGCCGTCTTCATCAAAGGCGCTGGCGGTTGCTTCGGGATTGCGCCAGTAGCCCGGCATCACATTTTTGCCCCGGTACCGGGCTTCCAGTTTCCCTCCATTCGGCACTAATTTGAGGTCGAAATCGGGAACGGGAATGCCCAGCAAGCCCGCAAATCCCCCCGCCTTTGAGGCAAACAGGGCCGACGGACTGGATTCGGTACAGCCTAGTCCGGTCGCTATAACAATGCGTTCGCCAATGGTATCGACCGCCAGTTCTTCCAGCGCATCCCAGGTGTGTTGCGGCATCCCGGCTCCGGCGTAGAAAAGCAGTTTCAGCTGACTGAAAAAATTCTCGCGTAAAGCCCGGTCCCGGCGCAGGTACGGAATCAGGTCGGCAAAACCTTTGGGCACGTTGCAGTACATGGTCGGCTGGCAGTGGCGCAGGTTGGCAACGGTGGTTTCGATGCCCGCTGGTGTTGGATTACCTTCGTCAATGTAAAGCGTGCCACCGTTAAACACCGTCAGTCCGAAGTTGTGGTTGCCGCCAAACGTGTGGTTCCACGGAAGCCAGTCGATGAGCGTCAGCCCGCCATTGGCCATAAACGGAAACGTCTGGGTGATCTGCTGCCAGTTGGTGGCAATGTTTTCGTGGGTATTGATAACGCCTTTCGGCAGGCCCGTGGAGCCGGATGTAAACAGAATCTTCGCCACCGTTTCGGGCCGAATCCGGGCGAAAGCGTCCTCAACGGCGAAATCAGTGAAATCATCGGCTTCAACGCTTATTATATCGTTAAACAGGGTAACAGGCAGGCCATCGGGCGGATTGGTCACGACCAGTATTTTGGTATCGCCCGCCGTAGCCCGTAAGGCTCGTTCGTAGGTGTACCCGTCCTGTACGAAAATCAGGCCGGGGGTGAGCAAGTTCCAGTGCGTGCCGCAGCTTGTCGAAATCGACCGAACGTAGTGAATAAGCGGGCGCGATAATCGAAAAGGGCAGGCCAACGTGCAGAGCCGCCAGGCTCAGCAACCCGACTTCGAAGCTGTTTTCCGACAGGATGGCAATGGGTCGTTCGGGCGACACATCCGTCGTCAGCAGCCAGCGGGACAGACGCAACACCCGTTCCAGCGTTTCGGCGTAGGTCAGTTGCTGCCACGCCCCTAACTGTCCGGCGGGTGCTTTCCCGCGTTGGGCCATAAATATCCGGTCGGGGGTATGCGTGGCCCAGTGCAACAGCCGTTCGGTCAGGCGAAACGGGTGAGCCGCCAGCCGTTCAGCAGACTGAATGAGAATGTCGCCATCGGCGCGAACGGTTTGCTGTACTTTCGCGGTAGTGGTATCGACGAGCCGGAAGGGCGTGTTTTTCAGGTCGGTCAGCGTGTTCATTGGCCTACTTTTTTTGCTTTTCCGTCCAGAAACTCCTGCAACCGGGCTTTCGCTTCGGGGGCGTTCTGGGCAATGGCCGCCGTGAGCGATTCCATCATCAGCCCCTGCTCCTGCGCCGAATCGACAATCCTGGGCAGGATGTGCATGAGCGCGTAATTGGTCATTCCCGCGTTCGAGGCCACCTTTTTTGCCAGTTCCATCGCTTTCTCCAGCCCCTGTCCTTCGCCCACTACATACTGCGACAGGCCGATAGCCATTCCCTCGTCGGATTGATACACGCGCCCCGTCAGCATCATGTCGGTCATGCGGGCCAGCCCGATGAGTTTCGGCACCCGAACGGAGGCTCCCCCACCCACAAAAATGCCGCGCTGTCCTTCGGGCAGGGCGTAAAATGTCGAGGTTTCGGCTACGCGGATGTGGCAGGCACTGGCCAGTTCCAGTCCACCGCCCACGCAGGCACCATGCAATACGGCAATGACGGGCACTGTACCAAACTGCACCCGGTCGAGGGCGCGGTGCCACATGCGGGAGTGGTGCAGCCCCTGCACGGCGTCGCGCTCGGTGAGGGCCGACAGGTCCAGCCCGGCGCTGAAATGCTTGCCTTCGCCGTAAATGATGGCACAGCCAATCCCGGCCGGTACCGTGGCAAACACCTGCTCAATGGCCAGTACCAGTTCGTCGTTGAAGGCATTTCGCTTTTCGGGTCGGTTAAGCTTGACCAGCAGAATGTTGTCCTGAATATCGGTTTGTATCGTGTCGGGTAGAGAAAGCATAGGAACGAAAAATAAATGGGAACGAAACCCGGAACCTGCGTTCAACCGGGCCAGTTGAATTGTCAGGCACCCGCCAGTTGGGTCAGGCGGTCCCGGCTGGCAATGGCTTCCCGATATGGCTTCAGGGCCAGGTAACTGAGCAGCAAACCAATACCACCCCCAATCAGGTAGAGCAGTACCAGTGAATACCGAATCTGATTTTCGTCCTGAAAAACAAAATCGGTAAATAACGCTACGGACGTTGGCCCCAGCCCAATGCCAATCAGGTTCAGGATAAACAGAAAAATGGACGAGGCCAGCGCCCGTACCTGATTGGGCATGATGTCCTGAATGGCCGCCGTAGCGGCCCCAAACGGACACGCCAGCCCGAATATGGGTACCGACATGGCCAGCAAGGCCCACTCGGCGCGGGGCAGCAGGGGAATAAAGAAGGCCGCAAAGGCCAGCGAAATACCCAGTACCCCCACGCGCAAACGACCGTCGGTTTTGCCTTCGCGGGTGAGCTTATCGGCGTACCAGCCGCCAAACAGTACGCCCAAAATGGACGAAACCACCACCACGCCCCCGTAAAAAGCCCCGGCGCGGGGGACTTCCCACCCGTAGGTTCGGTTGATGAATGTGGGCACCCAGGCGTTGCAGCCGTAGTTGATGAGTGCCTGACAGGCCGTGGCGAAACAAATGAGCAGGTACGCTTTTCGGTAGCTGAAAATAATGGAAAATGACTCGGCCAGCGATAGTTTAACCGTTTGCCCGTCTACCTGAAGCGCGTTTTTGCGAACCGGTTCTTTGACGGTAAACAGCAGCAGGGCAATGACCAGACCGGGGATGCCGATGTACAGAAAAATCAACTGCCAGGGAAACACCTGCCCGAAAACCGGCACCGTTACCAGTCCCTCGGTGGGCAGGTTCGCCACGATGCCCGACCCAATCAGGGTAGCCAGCCCCGAACCCAGAAACACACCCATCGAAAACAGACTCAGGGCCGTAGCCAGCCGATTTTTCGGAAATAAATCGGCCAGGATGGAAAACGCCGAGGGCGACAGGGTTGCTTCCCCCACCCCAACGCCCATGCGGGCCAGAAAAAACTGGCCGTAAGTACGGATTCCCCCGCAAAACGTAGTCATCAGGCTCCACACCGCAATGCCGCCGATGATGATATTCCGCCGACTGTAGCGGTCGGCGGCCCGCCCGATAATAACCCCGAAAAGCGTGTAGAATAAGGCAAAACTTAGTCCCAGCAGCAGGCTCATCTGCGTATCGGACAGGTGCAGGTCGTGCTTGATGGGCTTGACCAGCAGACTCAGAATCTGCCGGTCGATGAACGACGAGATGTTAGCCAGCGTGAGCAAAAAGACCACGTACCAGGCGTAGCGAAGGGAGGGTTCTGTCGTCATTTTGTGGTCATTGATAGTCATTTAGTTGTCAGCGGGAAGCGATTACAAGACTTTCCAGACCTGAATGACTACGCCATCGGGATTGCGGATGCCCTTGCAGAGGAAGAGCGCGTTATTCATCCAGGCGTATTTACCGGGTGGAGCCTCAAATTTGGGAGCCGCCCGAAAATAGTATTCATTTTCGCCCACCGGCTCTCCCCGGCCAATCCGGGCCGCTACGTACGGCGTGGCCACCCGCAACCCGGTATTTTTGACGTAGATGATAACCCCGTCGTTGGTTTTTATCTGATAATGCGCTTCCAGTTCGGCAACCCCGTCGGCCCGGACAACCTGCCAGTCGGCCCCGCCGTTCAGTACTTCCCCCTTCATGTTGGGGCCGCTGAACGTGCCGCCCGTGATGGGAATAATGCGCCGGGTGCCGTGGGGCGTTTCACCGACGACCAGCGCCGGGGCAATTTTCACGAGCAGGGAACAAACATACTCCAGTGGCGGGGCAACGGGCGAATCGGACGGGTTGGCCTGCTGTGCTAAGGCCCCGCCCGACGGCCAGATGGTCAGTACGCACAAAAACAGCCCGATTAAAGGAAGTAGAGTCTTTTTCATGACGGTAGGTTCAGGGGATTAGCCATCAAAAAGACAAAATTTTACGGGTAAAGTCTAATATTTATTTCTTACTTTGTCATAAGAAAAACTTATCAACGCCTTCCGGCTTGCCATACACAGGCCTGCGTAACGAAACATGGAATTACGACAACTGAAATATTTTGTGGGCGTGGCCGAAGCACTTCATTTCAGTCAGGCCGCCCGGAAACTGTTTGTTTCGCAACCCGCCCTGAGTCAGCAGATTAAGTTGCTGGAAGCCGAAGTGGGCGTTGAATTGTTCGTGGGTATCAAGCGGACCCGCCTGCACAAAGTCGAGCTCACCGAAGCCGGGAATGGGTTTCTGATCGAAGCCCGGCGGATTTTGCAATTGAGTGAGAAAGCGATTCAAAACGCGCGGCAGACGGGTGCTCAGAAGCAGGTGGTTACTCTGGGGGTGTTCAAACTGATTCTGCCGGAACGGATTATGGCCATGCTCGATTTATTCTCGACTCACTTCCCAACGGTCGAAATTCAGTTAGTGGAGCTGCCCAACATCACGCAGGTGCAGGAGCAGGTAGTGCAGGACCGGGTTGATTTAGGGATGACCGTGCTGCCGCTGGTGCAGGAAGGGCTAACGGCCACAAAGTACGCCGAAACGGACTACAGCATCCTGATGAACCAAAATCACCCACTAGCTGCGCAGAAGGCCGTTAAACTGGCGCAGTTGCAGGCGGAAAAATGGATCGACCACGGACGGGAAGCCGGGCTTTTTTTCGGCCAGATCGAAGAGCTTTGCCGACAGGCCAACGTCAATCGGGAAAGCAACATTGTGCAGGTTGTTCCCTCCTTCGACCTGCTGAAAAGCATGGTTCGGTTGGGCAAAGGGATTGCCTTCATTCCGGCTTCGCTGGATTTGAGTCAGGAGCCCGCCCTGCTGTCGATGCCGATTATCAACGCAGATGGTACCCCTTTCAAACAGATCATCATCGAGCACGTCCTCATTCATCGGACTAATCAGCCAAACCCACTCATCCGGAAGATGGCCGCGTTGCCCAGGGGCGGGCTGAATGAATCCCTTACTTAGCTTTTTTGCGCCGTTCCAGCAATTCCTTCCAGTTCGTAATGATGATGCCTTCTTTTTCGATAAACGATTTCAGGGCGGGGTCCATCATGGCGAGCATATCACCCTTACGCGACTGACCGGACGTACTAATCTGGTCGAAGGTGGGCGTAGAGGCCGTGCAGTGCATGATGATGTAGGTCAGGCCGGGTTTGGCGGAGTTGAGCAGCTCGATGTATTTCTTCGTTTTATACTGTTGTAAATTCGCGTCCGTTACGGGTGTTCCGGCAGGGAGGTTCCAGCCGTAGCTGGTGCCGTCGAGGTCATCAAAAACGGGTAGTCCGGATTCCCACAGTTGCTGCCCCACCTGATGCGCGAGTTGCTGCATCGGAGCCGGTACGTTGTTCGCTTTGAAAATCAGCGTGGCGTGCCCGCCCGGAAACAGAATCGGGATGTGTTCCTCCATGCCTACCTTCGCGTACCGCATAATAAATTTAGGGTCGAACAGCGTGCCCATGTGCGAATCGAGGTGGGTGGGTTCCATGCCAAAAGCCCGATACCGCGCCAGTTGCGCCCGGATTTCGGCCTCTACCTCATCGGCCGATGCGTGTTCCACTACCTGCGCTACGGAGGGCCAGAGAGCGCCCTGACTATCGCATAGGCCCGGTGCGGCTTTGCAGCCTACCAGTGGCCCCCAGCGGTAGTTATCCCATTCGGATGTGAGGGCCAGGTGAATGCCCGCATCGGTGTCGGGTTTCTTTTTCAGGTAATCGAAAAACTGGGGTACCCAACCACAGGGCATCATGACGCTGGCGGAGTTGGCGATGCCTTTATCCAGTGCGTTTATCATACCCGCGTTCGACTCGTAACTCATCCCCGCATCATCGACGTGCAAAATAATCACCTTTTTGCCTTTCGGGAAACCCAGCTTCTCGGCGTAGGTTTCGGTCGTTTGCGCCGTGGCAACGGTGCTGGTAATCGCGGCCAGTAGCAGGATGGTAAGGAATCGTTTCATAACTTCCTAAAGCGTATTCCCCCGCAAAAACTCCTCAGTGCTCATGCGCCGTTTGCCCTCGGCCTGGAGTGAATCGAGTTGCAGCCAGCCATCGGCGGCCCGTACCAGAATCGTTTTTTTGTTATCGGTGTGCGTGTCCGCAATGGCTGACCAGCCGGGTTCGGCGGCAAAGGGAGAGAAGTTGGCGATGGAGACTTCGTAGATTTTGAACACCTTTCCCATTCATCAGCGTCCAGGCGGTTGGGTAAGGCGACAGGCCCCGCACGAAATTACGGATGGTGAGGGCAGGCTGATTCCAGTTGATTTCGGTGGTTTCCCGGTTGAGTTTTGGCGCGGGCTTCATTATTTCCGCGGTGGGCTGGGGCGTGCGTGGGTAATCACCGGCTTCAATGGCCTGCACCGTTTTTACGACCAGGTTGGCACCCCGTTCCATCAGGCGGTCATGCAGAGCACCAGCGGTATCAGCGGGGTAAATGGGTTCGGTATCCTGGAAAATCATCTGTCCCGTATCGATTTCCTTTTCGATGAAGAAAGTGGTGACCCCCGTTTCGGTTTCGCCGTTGATAATGGCCCAGTTGATGGGCGCAGCACCCCGGTACTGGGGTAGTAATGACCCGTGCAGATTGAACGTGCCAATGGTAGGCATGGCCCAGACCACTTCGGGCAGCATCCGAAACGCCACCACTACCTGAAGGTCAGCCTCAAAACTGGCCAGTTGCTCCAGGAATGCCGGGTCGCGGAGTTTTTCGGGTTGCAAAACGGGTAGATTAGCGGCTTCGGCGGCTTTTTTCACCGGCGATGGGGTGAGGTGTAATCCCCGACCAGACGGCCGGTCGGGGGCGGTCACCACGGCCACCACCTGGCAGCCCGCGCTCAGTAGCCGGTGCAGGCTGGCCACGGCAAAATCGGGCGTACCCATGAATATGATGCGAAGGGAATTTGCCATGAATCGTTTAATCAGTTTTTACCCGGCCAGTCGGCTTTATATTGATATAGCCGGGAAGTATGTCTATTTTTGTACCGATGATGCGCTACTGTCACAGTCAGCACATCCTGCAATTGTCAACCAGTAATTAGTGTCCTGATGCAACAATCATTTTTCTGTACACCAAAACCGCTCGTTTCGGGAGGCCAATGGTATCCCTGACGCGTCTGCAAAGAAAACCAATTTGGTTGCAGAACGGTCGGTGTACCGTTCTTTTTGTTTTTTAGCTATACACCAACAACAAGACGAATTCAGCATAACGAGTAAGCATACGATTATGGGAAAGATTTCTTATTACACCGAAGAAGGACTCAACCGGCTCAAAGCGGAGTTAAATGAGTTGAAGACGAAAGGCCGGACGGCCATTGCCTATCAGATTGCCGAAGCACGCGACAAAGGCGACCTCAGCGAAAATGCCGAATACGATGCGGCTAAAGATGCGCAGGGACTGCATGAACTGAAGATATCGAAGCTGGAAGAGGTTCTGTCTACAGCCCGGATTCTGGACGAATCGACGATTGATGCCTCACAGGTATCGGTACTGTCGAAAGTAACGATCAAGAACAGGAAAAACGGCACTCAAATGACCTACATGCTGGTGTCGGAAGAAGAAGCCGACCTGAAATCAGGCCGTATTTCGGTGAATTCCCCCATTGGTAAAGGGCTATTGGGCAAACACGTTGGCGACACCGCCGAGATTAAAGTACCCGCCGGGGTACTGGAATTCGACGTACTTGACATAAGCCGTTAATTTTAGTGAAAAATTAAGAGTGTAGAATGAAGAATAACCTCCAGCTTATCCTTCTCTATTCTACACTCTTAATTTTTCACTCTTCACTAAATCTATGCCTTCCATCTTCTCCCGCATCGTGGCCGGTGACATACCCGCCTATAAGATTGCCGAAACTGACGACTACCTGGCGTTTCTGGATGTAATGCCCACGGCCATTGGCCATACGCTGGTCATCCCGAAAAAAGAAGTCGATTACCTCTTCGACCTGGACGATGACCTGTACCTGGGCCTGATGGCGTTTGCCAAAAAAGTAGCTCCTGCCATCGAGAAAGCCATTCCCTGCCAGCGCATCGGCGTGGCCGTAGTGGGGCTGGAAGTACCCCATGCCCACATCCACCTGATTCCCCTAAATTCGATGGATGACATGAACTTCAGCCATAAGTTGAAGCCATCGCAGGAGGAACTGGCGCAAACGGCGGAGAAAATCCGGGCGTTTTTGTAAACATTACTCAGGAAAGACCGTAACGCATTCGGCCCGTTCGTCAAAATTGATGAGCGGGCCGAATGCGTTGACGAAAATAAATTAGCCATTATCTTTAGTTTACCACGGGCGTTGCGTTGAACACGGCCACCAGTATTAAACCGGATACTACCGGCTTGTGGTCCTGTACGAATCAGGCATATCAACCAAATGCCTGATTTAACAGCCCTGCCCTGCACGCTGTTCATGCGGACCACCCTCCCGGAGGCAGCGGCAGTTGCGGAATCGCTGCCTTATTTAATCCAAATAGTAGTCAGGCAGCTTCCCTATCGGTCCGGAACAACAAACTATTTCGGATAGCGGTAGTTCCTATTACATTATTCTGACCTTATCAATAGAGACAATGGAGCACATGACCACCCTGACTAAAATAATGGAAGAACTTCGCCAGAAGGGATATACCCACGAGTTCGGCCCAAAAAAAGACTGCCTCGAAGAGAAAAGTACGAATACCCTGTTGAAAAGTGACGAATTCGCGGTCGATCAGTTTTATCGTTTCGAGGGACAATCTGATCCGGGCGATGAAATGACACTGTATGCCATTACGGCCTCTAACGGCATGAAAGGGGTTTTTGTAGCGGCTCAGGGTACGTACGCCAATGAAGCATCGCCCGAATTGATGGCCAAATTTAATGTGAGCGACCGCAAGAACGTTAACACCGATGGAGCCGTTCAGCCGCTGAATAGCCAGTAGTATGCCGTAATAATCTTTTCGCTGATAATTGCAAGAAAAACCTGGAAAACTTGACAAATTCCGGGTTTTTTGCTATCTTTGCGCCCTTTACAAAAAAGGCAGCGTTTTTTTTCTGTGCTACTATATCATGAAGTTATCCGAGTTTAAATTTGATTTGCCCGAAAGCCTTATTGCTAAATACCCGGTTGAACGGGGTGAATCACGGCTGATGGTGGTTGACCGTAAAGCCAAAACGATTGAACACAAGAAGTTTTCGGATATCCTGAGTTACTTCGACGATGGCGATGTAATGATCACTAATAATACCAAGGTTTTTCCGGCGCGGCTGTACGGTAATAAAGAAAAAACAGGGGCTAAAATTGAAGTGTTTCTCCTGCGCGAGTTGAATCGCGAGATGAAACTGTGGGATGTTCTGGTTGATCCTGCCCGTAAAATTCGGGTTGGCAACAAACTTTACTTCGGGGATAGTGATCTGGTAGCCGAGGTTATTGATAATACCACATCGCGGGGCCGCACCATCCGGTTTTTATTCGACGGTAATCACGACGAGTTTATGAAAGCAGTGGATGAACTGGGCGAAACCCCCATTCCCCGCGCCATGAACCGCGAGGCCGAAGAGGCCGACCGCGAAGATTACCAGACCGTTTTTGCCCAGCACGTTGGGGCCGTTGCTGCACCCACAGCCGGGCTACACTTCACCAAAGCGATGATGAAGCGGATGGAGATTAAAGGCGTTCACTTTGCGCCCATCACGCTGCACGTTGGTTTAGGTACGTTCCGTCAGGTGGATGTAGAAGACCTGACCAAGCACAAAACGGATTCCGAGAACTTCCAGATTTTGCCAGAATCGTCCCAGACGGTCAATAAAGCACTCGATGCCGGCAAGCGGGTATGTGCCATTGGTACCACGTCGCTCAAAGCCATTGAATCATCGGTATCGGCCAACAGTCGCCTGAAGCCGATTGACGGCTGGACGGACCGGTTTATTTTCCCGCCTTACGAATTCAAAATTGCCAATTCGCTGCTGACGAGTTTGCACCTGCCTGAGTCGATTCTGATAATGATGACCTCCGCCTTTGGTGGTCACGAACTCATTAAGGAAGCCTATCAGGTAGCTATCAAAGAAAAATACCGCTTCTTTAGCTACGGCGACGCCATGCTGATTATTTAAGGCAGGCAATTGGTCGGTCTGTTCGTTGATTAGTACTTTTGAGGGGCTTTGTAGCCCCTCTTTTTTTATGACCGATTCACAGACCAACGGGCCGACCGACCAATTATTTGCCATCATCGTAGCCGGGGGGAACGGTAGCCGGATGCAATCCAGCGTACCGAAGCAATTTCTGCTGCTGCAGGATAAACCCATTCTTCAGCATACCATCGAACAGTTTCTGGCCGTTTTACCCGCTCAGCAGATCATGCTGGTCCTTCCTGCCGCCGAACAGTTCACCTGGGACGTTCTTTGCGAACAGCATTCGTTTACCCCACCCATTCAGCTGGTGGATGGGGGTGCTACGCGCTTCCAGTCGGTGCGGAACGGTTTGCAGGCCATTCAGGCGGCTACCGGTATTGTAGCGGTGCATGATGGTGTGCGGCCTTTTGTGACACCCGCCATTATCCGGAACAGCTTCGACACAGCCGCCCGAACGGGATCAGCCGTTACCTGCGTGCCGGTAAAAGATTCGGTGCGGGTTGTTGGTCCCGACGGGGTCAGTCAGGCGGTGGATCGCAATCAGTACCGCCTGGTGCAAACGCCCCAAACGTTCGCGCTCAACAACTTCCGGCAGGCTTTCCGCGTGGAAGAGCAGCCTTTTTTCACCGACTGCGCCAGTGTGATGGAGTACGCCGGTTTCCCGATCACACTCATTGAAGGGGCCTACGAAAACATCAAGATTACAACGCCGGATGATCTGCGGTAACCAGTCCGGTTCGTTCGGCCCTGGCACAACGCACCAGTTCATCCAGCAGGCGGGTCAGGTGTTCCGGGGTGGTGAGTGGATTCATGAGTGAAACCCGCAGATACACCCGTCCGCGAATGGTAGTCTGAACAAGGTAAAAGGTTCCTTCTGTCACCAGCCGCGCTCTCATCTGGGCGTTCAACCGGTCCAGCTGCTGCCCGTCCACTTCCGTCCCTACATACCGGAAACAAACGATATTAGCCTCCGGCTCAACGGCCAGCTCGAAATCCGGTCGACCCCGTAGCTGTGCTACCATATTTTTGGCCAGTCCGTACAAAGCGTCGACATTGGCCGTAAAAAGATGGGGGCCGTAGGTTCGCAGCAGGGTGTAAACGTTCGCGCTCATCATGAGTTTAGTGCACTCGAACGCCCGTTTGCCGGAGTTGAACCAGTCTTTTGCTTCGGCATCGGCCCATAAGTACTGCGCTTTCTGCTGGAAGGTCCGGTACGAATCAACGTCGCGCCGATACAGCACTGCCGTCACCAGGGCCGGTGTCAGCATCATTTTATGAAAGTCGACCACCACCGAATCGGCCCGCTCGATACCCCGAACCAGATGCCGGTAGGTGTCAGACAGAGCCGCTACGGCACCGTGGGCACCGTCGGCGTGGAACCAGAGCGTGTGTTTTTCGCAAAAGTCAGCAATAGCGGTCAGGTCGTCGTAAGAGCCCGTCGATGTTGAGCAGCAACTGCCCACAACGGCAAAAACAACCAGCCCTTTTTCCCTGGCCCGTTCGTAATGCATTTCCAGCAAATCGGTCCGCATCTGAAAACGGTCGTTGGTCGGAATCTTGATGATACCCTCCGTACCCAGCCCCATGATCCGGGCCGCCCGGTCCACACAGTAATGCGCTTCTTCAGATACCATAATGGCCAGCCGACTGGTTGTGCCCTCTTCCCATACGTCGGCCGGAGCCCGAACGGCGCGGGCGGTGAGCAGGGCCGTCAGGTTGGCCAGCGTACCGCCGGAGGTGAGCAGTCCACCCGCGGTATCGCCCAGGGTCAGTTGTTGGGCCAGCCACTGGGTCACGATACGTTCCAGCGCGTTGGCGGTCATGCCCATCTCGTACACGGCCATGCCCTGGTTGAGCATCCCCGTCAGCAGTCCGGTCAGAGCCGCCAGGGGTAATGGCGGACTAACCTGGTGGCCCATGCAGTGCGGATGATGCAGATGGATGGAGCGTTGCAGTATGGTACCCAGCAGCGGAATCGGGTCGGCATTGGTCGGCTGGGCAAAATCGGCCTGCCAGTAAGCCAGTTGTTCATCCGGTATCTGGTAATCCAGTACCGGCCCGGTACCGGCTTCGGCAGCAGCCAAATGGTCGGCCAGGAGATCGATCAGGGCGTGTCCCTGCTGGCGAAAGGCATCAGCCGAATAGGCTTCCGTGAGGAGCGGATTCATACGTGTTGAGGGACAGGTAAAGGTTCCGTTTAGCCAGGCAAAATAGGGCAAAAAACCGGACAATAGCCGGTTTTTTGCTACAAAACGGAATTCGGTTAACCCGGCCCGTTAGTCTGGCCGCCGACGGTTGATATTTACACTTTCAATCCCGTACGTTGCTGCAGGGTTAGCGGAGATATCATCGATAGCGTACTCGAAGGCAATGGAATGCCGCTGAGAATCAAGGTCCCGGCCCGGGTCAGTGCCCGCCAAAACTGGTATGTTTAATCGTTCGACCCGTCCTGTTTCCGTATTCACGCCGACAATCAGCAGGTTGAAGGTACGGGCCATGGCATTCAGCGTAATAATGACACTGTGGGGTCTTTGTCGGTTCAGCGTTGCCCAACGCTAAATCTCCGTTTACACTTCCCGGATCCTGCACCAGAGAAATTCGGCCTTCCGGATTAATTTTAATCCGGGTTACCCAAAGCGACTCAATGCCGTTGACGTCGATCACCATATTCCCGCCCACCGGCCCCAGTGTGGCCGTCCAGTAGTACCAGATTGTTTGGGTGTAATCAGAACGAATCCCTTTAAAGGTAAGCCATTGGTTGTGCGCTGTGGCATCGCTACCCAGCGTAGCCTGTGAGAGCACCAGGGCTTTTTGACCGGGTGAAGCCGTGGAGGCCAGTACCCGAAGCCGGGGGTGGATTACGGCCTTGTACGACAGCGAATCGCCGGTGGGTGGACCGGGCAGTACTTTACCGGGTAAAGCGCCGATAGCATCGGCTTCGAAAGTGGCCGTCAACAAAGAGGTTGACCGACAGGCCGATAGCAAGCTGATACCCGATAGCATCAGCCCATACATAATGCGTTTCATAAGGCTTAGATGGTTAGTGATGTATGCAAAGTAACTACCCGTCAGCAAACCCTGACAGCGCATTTTCCCCTTTTTTAGCTGCGTAGTTTTACTGATTTTCCTCTATCGACCCACCCATTTTCCCCTGCCTGAATAACTAACAGACAGAGCGGGAGCATTTCACCGGTGAGTAAGCCTGGCTACCGGTCTGGACTGGCTATTACCCCGACCTGATAAGCGGGGAGGTTGCACGGCTGTTGTTTAAAAATTAGTTTAGCAGACAGAATACAAACCGTCAGGCGGCCGATGTTGCGTTGCCTCCTGCTACCTGACCCAATTTTATACGGAATGCGCCCTCGTCTCCCCGCCCACGCCTACGCCAACGGTATCCTTGCCGGCGACCGACTGCTGCTCAGTCAGGCTATTACGCTGGTGGAAAGTCGCCGGGCCGACGATCAGGAAATTGCCCGGCAGGTGCTGGACGCTGTTTTACCCCAAACGGGTCAGTCCGTCCGGGTTGGGATTACCGGCGTGCCGGGCGTGGGCAAAAGCACCTTTATCGAAGCGTTTGGCACGTACCTGACCCAACAGGGCCACCGGCTGGCGGTACTGACTATTGACCCGACCAGCCAGCGGTCGGGGGGCAGTTTGCTGGGCGACAAAACCCGGATGGACACACTTTCCATGAATCCCGACGCGTACATTCGCCCCTCACCCGCGGGCGATTCGCTGGGGGGGGTGGCGCAGCGTACCCGCGAGTCGATTCTCCTTTGCGAAGCCGCCGGATTCGACATTATCCTGGTCGAAACAGTGGGCGTTGGTCAGTCGGAAACGGTGGTGCACGGCATGGTTGATTTCTTTCTGCTGCTGATGCTGGCCGGTGCGGGAGATGAATTGCAGGGGATGAAACGGGGTATCATGGAACTGGCCGACGCGCTGGTCATTACCAAAGCCGATGGCGATAATCTGGACCACCGCCAACCGCGCCCGGATGGAATACCAGAATGCCCTGCACCTGTTTCCGCCCGCCGGAACGGGCTGGTTCACGCCCGTGCTGACGTGTTCGGCTCTGCCCGGTGCCAACGGGCAACCCATCGGCATAACGGAGATCTGGCAACGGATTGAGGAACACCAGCAACTAATGACCGAGAACGGCTATCGTATCCATCGGCGGCAGCAGCAACAGCTGACCTGGTTCCGGGCATTGGTGCAGCACCGACTCGACGCTCAGTTTTACGCCCGACCGGGTATATACAACCAGTTGGCGGCTCTTGATGAACAGGTACTGGCCGGCACCCTACTGCCTGCGCCCGCCGTTGACCAGTTGTTCGGCCCGGCTACGACCAGCCGATAGCCTGGCTTTTTTTCTGCGTCATGCTCCGATTACGCGTACTGCTTCTTTTTTTCAGCCGGTAAGGGGCAGAAAAAGCGACTGAACCCCTCACTGGCTATAGCCTTAACCGGCGGGTAAGACAATAAAAAAGAGGCTGACCGGATGTTGCAGGGGTGTTGACACCGCTACCAAATCCAGTCAGCCTCTCAGCGTAACTATTTCGCTAAACCTTAGGCGTTGCCCAGCGTACGAACGGGTTCGTTGGCGCGGGTTGCCGGTACGCTCTCGTCGTTAACACCCGCATCTGTGGTCGGTGGCAGTATCCTCATCATCTCCGATAGCCGCGTCTACTTCTGCCTCAGCTACATCGCCCGGCACATCCGTATCGTTGCTGCCGGCTACATTGGAGGGCAGGTCATTAACCAGATTTTGATCATTCAACTGGCCCAGGTCTGGGTGAATACCCATCGTATTATGCATCTGCTGAGCCGCATTGGACTCGGTGCTTTCTTTGCGGGAATTACTACTTACGCTCATACCGTTGTGTGTTTAAGTGTTTAGTTGTTTGATTAACTATCAATAAGTAGGTTTGTTATTCAGGTCCGTACCGGTTTCGCCGATTTCATCATCGCGTTCTTCTTCGGTTTTTTCCGACTCTTCCTCCGGTGAATCATTCTGTTCTTTGGCGGCTTCCTGGGCTTTAGGAACCGGCACTTCATCGGCCGATGCGTAGTCGTCAGGGCCGTGCGTTGTTACGGATACCATGGCCGTGTCCGTTTTGGCCGAATCGGCGATGGCACTTTTCATGCCCTCTTCCGTAACCTCCATGGTACTATTGGCCGTATCTCCCCGGCGAAGCAGGCCTTCCTCACTGTCCATATCGGTGCTGCCGATACCGCGAATATTGCGGCCATCCTGCCCACCACGAACCTGAACACTATCGAGCCCGTTAGCGGAGTTTTCCTGCTCGTACCGGTGCTTGTTGTCTTCGGCCGGGCGGTCAACGTCCGTATCATCGGAACCGAAAGGCCCCTCGGTCCGGCCCGTTATCTGAGCCCCGTCTTTTTCTACTCCTTCCTGTTCGTCGTCTATCATGTTGTTAGGTCTGTTGCTTTGTAAAATAACTGTGTGTGTAACAAAAAGTTTGAGCGGTACGGAGTGGGTCATACCCTAATAAGATACCGAAAAATATATTTCGACACGTTAATGTTTATTTTAAATCAAATAGTATTGGTGTTATCGTATTTTTTAGTTACTTCAACACCTGATTTAGACCTTAAAGCCAGTGAATCTTCCTGTATGCACTGGTTGACCGGGTTAGTAAGTAGTATTTATTGGATAAAGCTTCTTGCAAAAAGCGGACTGATTTTATCGGTCCGCTTTTTTTAATGGACGCTCATTCAGGTCCATTTTACTCGTGTCCGCTTTGCGGACACGTACTGTCCAGTTTCGGACAACCACACATCCGTTATCATCAACGAAGCCGCTTTTCCGTACAATAGTGGGCCATTTACTTTGCTGGAACTGCACTTGGCTGACCTCATCCTATAAAATACATCAGCGATGAAACGGGCGTTTTCGGGAGAATTTAAGGAAGTAGTTTTGCTCACGGTAGCCATCCTGGGGGATACCGCTTACGGAGTTTCTGTCACGCAGGAGATCGAGCAGAAAACGGGGCGTGTCGTTGGTTTCAGTACCGTCCATACAACGTTGCAACGGCTGACCGACAAAGGGTACCTGGCCTCCACCATGGGCGGAGCCACGGCCGAGCGGGGTGGCCGACGAAAACGATTTTTCACCGTTACGTCAGCGGGTCGGCGATCCTTGCAGGAAGTTAAACAGGTTCGGGAAGAGTTGTGGAGTGCACTACCTCTTCAAACGCTACAACTAATGGGAGGCTGATGATGAACACGAACCAACCAACTCCACCGTGCTGGGCACAAGCACTCCTACGCTGGTGGGGCCACCCCGACACCCGCGAGGAGGTAGAAGGTGACTTGCTCGAACTGTACGCTTATTGGTTACAAACCGTAGGCGAACGCCGGGCCAACTGGCGCTATAGCTTGAGTGCCTTCAAACTTCTGCGGCCACTGGCCAAACCGACATTATCGTTAGCCTATTCTCCCCCTTTTTAATCCGTCCTGACAGGATACGCAACTACTTCAAAATAGCTTTCCGCCAGTTGTTACGCAACCGCTTGTACAGCCTCATCAACATTGGCGGGTTAGGTATTGGTATTGCCGCCAGCCTGATGATTCTGCTGTTTGTGGTTCATGAGCGAACATACGACCGCTTTCACACCCACGCTGAGCAAATTTTCCGGGTTCACTCTCTGTTTCATTTCGGTGAACAAACGATGCAGTCAGACCGGATGTCGGCCCGGTTTGGTCCGGCAATTCATGAAGCCAATGCGGGCGTACTCGACGTAGTACGCATTGGTACTCCCCGCAGCCGGGTCGTCATCAAAACCAGCCCTGAACGCCTGTTTTTTGAAGACAAGTTCATCATGGCCGACCCATCATTTCTTACCGTATTCTCCTTTCCACTTCTGACAGGTTCGGTTAACACAGCCCTAACCCGGCCATTGACCGTATTACTGACCGAGCGCACAGCAAAGCGGTATTTTGGTCAGAAAGACCCCATCGGGAAAACCATTACATTTAACAACAAACTCCGTTTTGAAGTAACGGGGATATTGAAAAATCCGCCGTCGAACTCTACCATTCAGTTCGACTTTGTTGCCTCTCTCAAAAGCGATCCGGCGGTAGAACGGCTTCGGGAAGGCATTATCAAGGATGACGATGTATCGCTGAACAGCCAGTACATACAGGGAGGAAGTTACCAAACGTTTTTCCGGCTGCGTTCGCCAGCAGACACGGCCAACATTCTTCGTACCCTGCCCGCCTTGATAACCGCATCGGGGGCGAAAGGAGAAGGGACCGCCTACTTGTTTGCCCCACTTACCAGCATCCATCTGGGTACTAATTTCGGCGATACAGCTAATGCCCGATACCTGACCATTTTCAGTATCATTGCTGCCTTTACGTTGTTGTTGGCACTCATCAACTACATGAGTCTGACCACCTCGCGGGCTACGCAACGTGCCCGCGAGGTAGGCATCCGCAAAGTAATGGGGGCGGCCCGCCGGTCCCTGGCGGGGCAGTTTTACGGCGAATCGGTTCTAGTAACGGGTGTAGCCTTTGGGTTGGCTATCGTATTGGTTTGGGCACTACGGCCTTTCTTTTATCAGTTGATGCAACTCGACATTGACTCGTCCTTCGTGTACAGCACCAAATCTGGGTTAATTGCTCTGGCTTTGTTCGCGGGTTGTGTTCTAATTTCGGGCAGCTACCCAGCCCTGTTGCTATCATCCTTCAATCCCATCCGGGTTCTGCAAGGCACGTTAACTCCGGGCAAAGGTGGCATCACCATCAGGCAGGGCTTCATCGTATTACAGTTCGCCGTATCCGTTGGCCTGATTGGGTGCAGTATATTGATTTATCAACAGGTGCAACATTTACAGAATCGCAAATTAGGCCTTTATAAAGACCGTATGGTAGTGGTTCCACTGGCAGCATCACTAACCCAGCAATACAACAGCTTTAAGCACAGTCTGCGGCAAATACCGGGTGTAGAACGGGTGGCGGCTGCATCGCGGGTGCTTTATAAGGAAGGAGGCAGCATTTACTTCACTCAATCGCCGGCAACGAAAAAAGATGTTAGCATTCATGTGTTGTCCGTGGACGATCAATTTGCAGAAACGCTTGAAATTCCCTGGAAAATCAAACCAACTCCAACGCGGCTTGCGGCTTCGAACACGGTTGTGCTTAACGAAACAGCCGTGCGAAAACTAGGATTTAACGGTAATCCCCTGGGTCAGAATCTATCGTTTGGTAATGGACAGACGGAAGTTGTAGGCGTGATGAAAAACTTTTACTTCACCGACATCAACGACTCGAATGACCCGCTAGCCCTGTTTGTAGCTAAAGACACGGCCAGCATCATGGCCACCCAGGGCGGCAGTCTGTATATCCGTATTCAACCCGGTGCTGACATTCGACGAACCGTTGCCCGTATTGAGAAAGAATACGGAACATTGGGAGCCGAAAAGCCATTTGAATACTTTTTCCTCGATGACACCTTCAACAGCATCTATAAATCAGAAGCCCGGCTAGCCACTTTATTCGGTTTATTCACGGCTTTTACGCTGTTTATCGCCTGTTTGGGCTTGTTTGGTCTGACCGTCTTCATGGCGGAAGTTCGCACGAAGGAAATTGGCGTTCGGAAAGTGCTGGGGGCGTCGGTGTCCAGCCTGGTAGCTCTACTCTCAAAAGATTTCCTGAAATTGATTGGGCTGGCCATCCTGATTGCTTCGCCCCTAGCCTGGTGGGCTATGAGCAAGTGGCTTCAGGATTTTGCCTACAAGATTACGATCTCGTGGTGGGTATTTGCCGTGGCGGGTTTAGCAGTCGTTTTCGTTGCCCTACTCACGGTAAGTTTTCAGAGCGTGAAAGCCGCCTTAATGGATCCGGTGAAGAGTTTACGGAATGAGTGATATAATGAGCGTGGCAATTGGTTTACCGGGTCACTACTTGAAATAGTCGTCTGCGCTTCTGGCTGAGCTGAAGCAGTAGTAGGTACGATACGGTCAGCAGGAAACCAAACTCCCCCGCCTGGTTGTTGGCTGATTATTGGGTAAATTTGCCCACTAATTAAATCGCGGGGCTTTGAACCCCGGCAGATATGAGCAAACACGGACGCATTCTGGTCGCCATGAGTGGTGGCATTGATTCTTCGCTGGCAGCGGTGATGCTGCACGAAGAAGGGTACGAGGTCATTGGTATGACCATGAAAACCTGGGACTATGCCTCATCGGGCGGGACCAAAAAAGAAACGGGCTGCTGCTCACTCGACAGCATCAACGATGCCCGCAACATCGCCGTTAACCTCGGCTTCCCGCATTATATTCTGGATATCCGCGAGGAGTTTGGCGATTCCGTTATCGACTACTTCACGGGGGAGTACGTCGAAGGGCGCACGCCCAACCCCTGCGTTATGTGCAATACGCACATCAAATGGGATGCCCTCCTGCGCCGGGCCGACCGGCTGGATTGTGAATCCATCGCTACGGGTCATTACGCCCATATCAGGAAGGAGGATAGCCGGTACGTTCTCTCGAAAGGAGTCGATACGCTGAAAGACCAGTCATATGTGCTCTGGGGCGTTTCGCAGGCGAGTTTGAGCCGCACAAAATTACCGCTGGGGCATTTGCGCAAATCCGACATCCGCGACATGGCTACAGAACGCGGTTTCATGGAACTGGTCACCAAGTCAGAATCGTACGAAATCTGTTTCGTGCCCGATAATGATTACCGGGGTTTTCTGAAACGACGATTGCCAACGCTGGAAGCCGAGGTAGCCGGGGGTAATTTTATCCTGGAAGGCACCGGTACAGTAATGGGCCAGCATCAGGGGTACCCGTTTTATACCATCGGTCAGCGCAAAGGGCTGGGCATGGCATTCGGGCAACCCATGTTCGTGACCGAGATTCGCAAAGACACGAACGAGGTGGTGCTGGGCGTAGACAAAGACCTGTATCGCGATGGTATGATTGTCAGCAAACTGAATCTGCAAAAATACGATACCCTCAGCGGGCCACTGGAAACGGTTACGAAAGTGCGTTATAAAGACCCCGGCACACGGGCCACTATTTCACTGACCTCCAACGACAAAATGGAAGTGTTGTTCGATGAAGGCGTATCGGCTATTGCACCCGGACAGGCCGCCGTTTTCTACGAGGGCGACGACGTCATTGGCGGTGGCTGGATTATGAAAAGTTTCCGCCAGTCGGACAATTGGCAGACGGATGAATTAACCGGGCATACGGAGCCACAATCAACTGCGGTCCCAATTGCGGTTTAACCACCATACGCCCTGCGTGTGGGTAGCAAGAGCCATTGACAAAGCTGATAATTCGCCGGTTACTGGCTCCGTGTATCAGCGTCTGTCAATGGCTCTTGCCCACTCTTTCTCGTAACAGGCAGACCTCCCAGCGATTATTTATCGTTTATAAAAAAAATACGATAGCCTACTTTACCGAAAATGTAACCATCCCATGCGGAAACTCATTTACCTGATCGCGTTCTCCCTTAGCCTCCCTTTATGCCTTTTGGCACAAACAGCCCCGTCTGGTGGAGCACTATCCAGCGCCCCCCCCAAAGGACATCCGAACCCCAGCGGGCCGGGCTGGAACCCCCTTTTCGCGAGCGACCTGTCCGACGCTCAATTCCCGGCGGGGGTCTGGAGTATGGATGATGGGGGTATAATAACGGCTACCGCCGATAAAACGCTCTGGACAGCCATGCCGTACGAAGATTTTGTGCTGGATTTGTTTTTCAAAACAGCGGAAGGAACAAACAGTGGGGTGGTTATTCACGCGAGTGATACGGCCAACTGGATTCCCAACTCGGTAGAGATCCAAATTGCCGACGACTACGCCAAACAGTGGGCCGAATCGCCGAAAAACTGGCAGTGCGGAGCCTTTTTCGGCCATCAGGCTCCCACGAAACAAGGAGTCGTGAAGAAGCCGGACGAGTGGAATCGGTACACGATTACCAGCCGGGGAAAAACGATTTATGTGGTGCTGAACAACCAGCTCATCAATACCATAAACCTGGAGCAATTCACATCCGCGAAAACGAATCCCGATGGTTCGACCGTACCCGAATGGCTCAACAAACCACCCGCCGACCTGCCCACAAAAGGCTATATCGGCTTACAGGGTAAACACGCGGGGGCGCCCATTTATTTCCGCAATCTGAAGATAAAGGCGCTGTAACTTTTACCAACCCGCTGTCATGCACCCAGAACCCCAAACCCGCCACAGCCGCGTGCTGCCTGAACTGCGCTTCTCACTCAACCTGCTTTATGTAGGGCGACTGTTGCTGGGTATGAAGGCCATAGCGTTCGTTGATGAGGATACGCTGGCTGAAATGGACGAGCGCATAGAAACGATAACGGATGAGCTGGTAGCCACCGAATTACTGCACGAAGCGGCTCTATTAGCCGGTGACAGTTTGCCCGACGCACCAACCAACAGTAACGTTTAGGCCGTATTCGTTTTCTTTGCGGTTTCAGTTGTCCTGACACCAGGCCGTCTGTTCAACGGCTTTTCTCTTCATGACTGACCACCGGGCTTATGGAGTTGAACAACATAACCGCCGAACCAACAAGCGTTTTTCCACCCATGCTGACCACCCCCAACCCCCTCCTGACACGGGAAAGGGCTTGAAAAGGAAACTCTTCAGCGTAACCCCTCCCAAACCAGGAGGACTTAGGGGTAGTAGCAACCCGGCGGTTATGTACGTCAAATCAATAAACCGGGTGCAGTTGATATTCCCATTTTTATGACCGATACACCTTCTGAATACGTCCCTTCCTGGGCGGCCCTTTTCGATATGGACGGGGTACTTATTGCCAACACCGACTTTCATATCAATGCCTGGCTCCAGTTTGCCCAAGGGCATGGTTTCTCCCTGACCAAGGACCAGTACGTGGAAAACATCAATGGGCGCGTGTCGGCAGATGCGATGGCGTATGTATTCGGGCGATCCATTTCGGCGGGCGAACTCATCACGCTAACCGAGGAAAAAGAAGCGATATACCGCGAACTCTATCGTCCACACCTCCAGCCAACGCCCGGCCTCGTGGCATTCCTGGAAGCGTTGCAGGCGCAGCGCGTACCGGCAGCGGTAGGCACGTCGGCCCCGGAAAGCAATGTCCGGTTCACGCTCGACGGGTTGTCCCTTCGTCCTTATTTCAACGCGATAGTGGATGCCAGCATGATTCGACACGGCAAGCCCGACCCGGAAATCTACCTGACAGCCGCCAGTCGGCTCGGCGTTGAACCGGCCCGGTGTGTGGTCTTTGAAGATGCGCTGGCCGGTATTGAAGCCGGTCTGCGAGCGGGCATGGCTGTAGTGGCACTGGCTACTACCCACACCCGTGAGGAATTGGCCGGAACGGGTGCCTCCCTGATTGTAGACGATTTCGTCGGGTTGGCAGTAGCGGCCGTTTATCCGTTAATCAGCCGGTCGTAACCGGTTGCCCCATTCAGATTCTATACCTTTGTCAAAACATAGCAGCATTACTCGTTTGGCTTATTCATCTGACACCCCCATTATTCCGGCCCGCGAGGGCTTTTTCTTTCCGGCCGAGTGGCACCCGCACGTGGCTACCTGGCTGAGTTGGCCCCATACCGAAGCATCCTGGACCCGCGAACGGCAGGAGTTGATGTTTCCGGCCTACATCGAGTTCATTAAGGCCATTGCCGAAAGCGAACATGTTTGCATCAACGCCCACAACGAAACAGTGATGCAGGCGGCTAAATTACGCCTGCTACTGGCCGGCGCCGACCTGTCTAGAATCACCCTCCTGCCCCACCCTACCAATGACTCCTGGTGCCGCGACCACGGTCCGGCGTTCCTGATCAATCCCTCAACGAAACAGCGGATGATTGTTAACTGGGGTTACAACGCCTGGGGGAATAAATACCCTCCCTACGACCGGGACAACCTGATTCCGATTGAGATTGCGCACTACCGAAAGCTGGATTACGTAACACCGGCAGCATCCACTGGGGGCATCATTATGGAAGGCGGATCGGTTGAATTTAACGGCGCGGGTACGGTGCTAACCAGCCGGGCCTGTCTGCTCAACCAGAACCGGAATAGCCAGCTTACACAAGCCAATATCGAGCAGTATTTGTGCGATTACTACGGCGTCCGGCAGGTGCTGTGGGTAGAGGAAGGCATTGTGGGCGATGACACCGACGGGCACATCGACGATACCGTTCGCTTTGTGAATGAAGACACGGTCATTGCGGCTCACGAGTCGAACAAGAACGACGATAATTACCCGTTTTTGCAGGAAATCCACCACGAACTGAAGCAGATGAGGTTACTGAATGGCAAGCAACTGACCATTGTGGAGCTACCCATGCCCGACCCCATCTGGAGTGACGGAATACGCCTTCCGGCTTCGTACGCTAATTTTCTGATTACCAACGGAAGTGTAATTGTCCCCACCTTTCGCTGCGCTAAAGACCAGCCCGCACTGGACATCATTGGCCAGTGTTTCCCCGACCGTAAAATAGTTGGTATCGACTCCACCGATATCGTCTGGGGCCTCGGCAGTTTTCACTGCCTGAGTCAGCAGGAGCCTATCGTTTAACGGATTGACTATGTACGATGCCAAACTATTTCGCTCCGTTACCAGTACCAGTAATGGCGAGGTGAGTGGCGACACGCTTTTCCACTATCATCAGCAGGATAACCTTGTCTGGGCGGAGTACAGTGGAGGTAGTATTCTGAAAGGGTTTCTCCTGGCCACTGTGCAGCCGGATAATAGCCTTGACATGCGTTACCAGCACGTTAACACCCGGGGCGAATTAATGACGGGTATCTGCCAGTCTATTCCCGAATGGCTGGCCGATGGGCGCATCCGGCTGCATGAGCAGTGGCAATGGACCAGTGGCAATTGCTCGATGGGGAGGTCAGTTATTGAGGAAGTTTAAGCCGTGTACCGCCAGCCGCCTGCCCGCTCTTTTTCGTGCGCGGTGAAATACTATTGATTGGCCAATAAGCTCATCAATAGTATCGTTTCCTATACGAAGCGAATGTTTTTACCCGTGAATCTGTTTTCCCAGTATTTTGAAATCTCTTTTGTCAGACGCTATGCGCCATTGTATAGGCGGTTTTTTATTGGCTCTTTTTGTAACAGCCTGTAAAACGACCGCGCCGGTTGTTGTTCAGCAAACCCCTTCAGAACCAGTCCTGCTTACGCTGGGGACGAAACCCTTCACAACCGATGATTTTTTTCAATCGTTTACCAAAAATCAACTTTCGGCGGATTCATCCCTACGAACCGATGTAAACGAGTATTTTACGTTATACACCAATCTGAAGCTGAAAGTACTGGCTGCCGAAGTCAAAGGGCGGGATACAACAGAGGCTTTCCGGGAGGAGATGACCACCTACCGCAAGCAGTTGGCACAAGCCTATCTAACTGATAAACCGCTGATTGAATCACTGGCTCTGGAAGCCTACCAGCGTATGCAGCAGGAAGTCAGCGTCGCGCATATTCTGATTCCCGTGGCCGAATACGCCCTGCCGGCCGACACGCTCACCGCCTACAAACAGGCACTGGCAGTAAGAAAACAGGCACAGGGCGGAACCGATTTCGCCAAACTGGCTCTCGACTACTCAACCGATGCAACAACGGCCGAAAAAGGCGGCAGTCTGGGCAATACAACCGCCTTTAGCCTCATCTATCCGCTCGAAACGGCTGCTTATACAACGCCCGTTGGAGCCATTTCGCAGCCGGTTCGTACCCGATTCGGGTATCACCTCGTTAAAGTCAACAGCCGCCGACCAAGTCGGGATCGGGTACGCGTAGCGCACATACTGGTGCGCCTACCCCCCGATGCCGACGAACCGGGCCAGCAGGTAGCCCGGCAGCGGATTGACGCCATTTATGCCCGTCTGCAAAAAGGAGAATCGTTTGAGGTAGTTTGTCGCGACGTATCCGACGATGCTACCTCCCGAAACAACGGGGGTGTTTTGCCCCCTTTAGAGCCAGGACGCTGGGTTCCTGCCTTCGAGGATGCCGCCTTCGCGCTCACCGCCCCCGGCGACTACTCGGAACCCGTACGGACAAACTACGGCTGGCACATTATCAAACTTATCGAACGCAAGCCGCAGGAGTCTTATGCTACGCAGGCGCCCTCCCTGCGTCAGCGCGTTACAACCGACAGCCGGGCAGATTTGGTACGACAAACCACCGTGCAGCGGTTAAAAAACGCCTACCCGGTACAGGAAAATACCGCCATCCGGGAAGCGGCATTCACCAAAGCCGACAGTAGTTTGTTGCGCGGTCAATGGCGGTACACGGAACCACTCGATGCGGCCCTGCAGGATAAACCGCTGGTTACCATCGCGGGGAACCCTTACACCGTCAATCAGTTTTTCGATTATGTGCAGCAACGCCAGCAGCCACAACGAAATCCGGCCCTGCCCTCCCCGGCCAGCCCGGCCACCAGTACTACCCTGGCAGGCTCCCCGGTCGTAGCCATGCATCGGTTGCTCAACCGGTTCGTAGGCGACCAACTCCTGGCTACCGAAGAAGCGAACCTGGATAAAAAATTTCCGGAGTTCCGGGCGCTGATGAATGAAATTCGCGACGGTGTACTTCTCTCGCAGGTGATGGAAGAAAACGTATGGGAGCGATCGATGGCCGATTCGACGGGTCAGCGTCGCTATTTCGAGCAGCACAAAGCGGAGTATCAATTTCCGGAGCGGGCGGTGGCTACCATCCTGACAGCTTCTACAGACAGTCTGCTGAAACAGGCGACCCTGGCTCTGAGCAGCAAGCCTCCTTACCAACTCCGTCGGTCGGCGGTATCCCTGCCTTTCGCTAAAAACCAGACTACCCTAACCCCTGAGCAACGCGAAATTATGGTTGAGTTACTGGCCGTGATGGGACAAAATCCCGGCTATGTAGTAGAGGTTTCCGGCTCACACGACCCCACCGAGCACGACTCTATTTCGGCGGGGCGTATCCGAACGGTGGTAAATTACCTGCAAAAAAGTGGTGTCCCGCTCACTCGTGTTATGGAGAAAGATTACCAGGGCGCGCGGCCCGGTGTTCGTGCCGATGCCCAGCATGACGTAACCTTCCAGTACTTCACCAATGCCAGAGAGGACGTTGTTAAGGTCCTCACCAGCAAACAGACAGGCCCAACTACCCTGACGATCAAAGAAGGGGCGTTTGCCCAGGGAGACAATCCTTACCTCGATTCCATTGACCGGTGGAAAGTGGGAACAACTACCCTGCGCAAGGATGGGAAGGCGATAGCCGTTATCATCAACCGAATCGAACCGGCCCGGGCCAAAACGTTTGCCGAAGTACGGGGAACGGTCATTAATGCGTATCAGGCTATACTCGAAAAGCAATGGCTGGCGCAGCTTCGGCAAACCTACCCGGTAAAAGTCAATGCGGCCGAGTTGCAGAAATTAGCGAAGTAAAAACCTGTTTTCACTTCCCCTCGCCCGGGTGTGTATCCGGTGGAAGCACCACTTAAAATTTCTTAAAACACAACCCGCATACCGTTCTGTGCGTATCTTTGAAACTATGAAAAAAGTAATTGGTCATTTGCTTATCGCCCTGGCTGGCTGGTTTCTAACCACGCCCTCCTTCGGTCAGGGACAGGGAATTAGCCTTAACAAAATAATTGCCAAAGTAGATAACTACTACGTGCTGAACTCGGACCTGGAGGAAGCCACACAATCCTACATTGGCCAGGGTCAGAAAGCTCCGCAAAAGTGCCAGTTGCTGGAAAGCCTTGTCATCAATAAAATGATGCTGGCCAAAGCCGAGATTGACTCGGTGGTGGTAGACGACAAAATTGTAGACAGCGAGCTCGATACGCGGATGCAGTACATGGCGCAGCAGTTCGGGTCGGAGAAGAACATCGTCGAAGCGTACGGCAAAAGCCTGGAAATGCTCAAAAGCGAACTGCGCCAGCAGGTGAGAGAGCAGAAAATCGTGCAGAAAATGCAGCAGAAAATCACCGCCGACGTGAAAGTGACGCCCCGCGATGTGCGTAAGTTTTTCGACGCTATCCCCCGGGATAGCCTTCCCTACATGCCCGCCGAGGTAGAAGTGGGCCAGATTGTTCGGATTGCCAAAGCGACCAAAGAGCAGAAAGATGCCCTCCGCCAACGGCTGCTCGATTACAAAAAGCGCGTAGAGGGCGGTGAAGATTTTGGGGCGTTAGCCAAGCAATATTCCGAAGATGTGGGTTCTGCCGAAAAGAATGGTGACCTCGGCTTTGCCAAGCGCGGTATGATGGTGGCTCCCTTTGAGGGGGCAGCCCTGAAACTGAAGCCTAACGAAATGTCGGACGTGGTTGAATCCGACTTTGGTTTGCACCTTATTCAACTGATTGAAACCCGTGGTGCCGAATACCATGCCCGTCACATCCTGCTTCGTCCTGATTACAACCGCCTGGATATGAGCGGACCAACGAATTACCTGGATAGTTTGCGGACGCAGATTCAGATCGATTCGGTGAAGTTTGAAAAGGCAGCGCACGATTATTCTGACGATAAAAACACCGCTGATGCGGGTGGTTTGCTTCGCGACCAACAGTCGGGGAGCAGCCGGCTGGCTATGGATGGCAGTATGGAATACGCGATGTTCCAGATGCTCGATACCATGGCCGTAGGGAGTATTTCGCCCGCCCTCCCCTACCGGACGGAAGATGGAAAAAGCGGGGTACGGTTGTTGTACTTCAAAAGCAAAGTTCCTCCCCACACCGCCGACTTTTCGAAAGATTTTGAGAAATTACAGGCCATTGTACTCCAGAACAAAAAGAACCGGGCCATCGACGACTGGTTCAAGAAGTCGGTTTCTGACGTTTTCATAACGGTCGACCCCGAATTCCAGGCGTGTAAAATATTTGGCACCACCCGGGGCAGTGCATCTACACTCAGCGGAGGAGGCAATTAATGATGATTTATTAATGGTAAGTGATGAATGGTAAAACAACCCATTCTCTTCATCATCACCCCGGTTATCATTCATCATTAATAATTTATCATTCATCATTTATAATTAAAACCTGTGCCCTACACATCAGACGTTGCCGCTGCGGAAGCACTCACCCGCTCGTACGAAAAACTAAAAAATGAAATCGGTAAAGTCGTCATTGGTCAGGACGAAACAGTTCGACTGCTACTGACGGCCATTTTCTGCCAGGGTCATTGCCTGCTGGTGGGTGTTCCGGGCCTGGCTAAAACGTTGCTGATTCAAACCATTGCCGGCGCACTGGACCTTGATTTTAACCGGATCCAGTTCACGCCCGACCTGATGCCATCGGATATTCTGGGTTCAGAAACACTCGACCAGGAACGTAACTTCAAATTCATCAAAGGGCCCATTTTTGCCAATATCATTCTGGCGGATGAGATTAACCGGACTCCCCCCAAAACGCAGGCGGCCCTGCTGGAAGCCATGCAGGAGTATTCGGTAACTATTGCCGGGCAGAAATACAATCTGGGTCGCCCTTTCTTTGTGTTGGCTACCCAAAACCCAATTGAGCAGGAAGGTACCTACCCCCTGCCCGAAGCGCAGCTGGACCGTTTCATGTTCAATATTTACCTGGACTACCCGTCCTACGCATCCGAACTGGATATTGTCAAGAGCACAACATCCGACCAGCGGCACGAGGTGCAGCGCGTGGTTACGGGGGAAGAGATCCGGGAGTTCCAGCACCTGGTTCGCCGGGTGCCGGTGGTCGACAATGTGATTGAGTACGCCGTTAAACTGGTGCATAAGACCCGCCCTAACACCGACATGGCGTCGGCAGATGCCAATCAGTATCTGGAGTGGGGCGCGGGTCCCCGGGCGTCGCAGGCCCTTATTCTGGCTGCCAAATGCAATGCATTACTGGTGGGCAAATACTCCCCTGATATCGAAGATGTAAAGGCCGTAGCGATGCCCATTCTTCGCCACCGCGTAGTGCGGAACTTCAAGGCGGAAGCCGAAGGTATTTCCGTTGAGCAGTTGATTAAGCGGATGATGTAAACATAGTTGTCCCGTTAATAATTGGGTGCGTGGCCGACGCGGACGTAACGTGTTCGTTGGCCACGCACCCAATTATTAACGGGCATTGTTCGTTTTCCCCAGGAAATCCTCTCCCTCTCTCCCGGTCGAGTCATCATCCACGCCGGTGGGTTTGACATTTTCGGTTTCTTCCCCCACCAGAAAATCGGGTCCGGCAGCCGTTTCATCCCGGTCGGTATCCTGTGTTTTTTCGTCTTCTTTCATCGCGTATCAGTTGGTTATTTTAGTACTAACTCACCTGCGAAGGACTTGGTTATCACAACTCAGCTTTTCAGGTACCAGACAGGGGCATCAACCAGCGTTACGTGTACCAACTGCCCCACCTGCACATCATTTCGGTTGGTGAACAGCCGTACCGATACATACCGCGACAGGTCAACATCCAGTTCAATGGTACTCCCCCTGAAATACACGGCCCGAACGGTACCCGGGGCGCCCGCATCGCTAAGGGTGATCTGTTCGGGGCGCAAACAAACCAGTGCATCCGGGCTATCGGAAACGCGCAGGCCGAACAGGGGTAAGTATTTCGCTTTTATAATCGTGACTGGTCCCGTCATACGGGCGGCATAGGCCGAAATGGGTCGATGGTACAGGTCGGCCGGTGGACCCAACTGAATCAATTTCCCATCCCGCAGAATACCCAGCATGTCGGCAATGGACAGCGCATCGGTTGTATCGTGCGTCACAAACAGGCAGGCAGTGGGCGGTGTCTTGCCAGACTGGTGACGGACCAGATCGAATAATAAATCACGAACCAGCAGCCGGTTGGGTAAATCGAGGTGACTGAACGGTTCGTCCAGCAACAGCACCGCTGGTTTATCGGCAATGGCCCGGGCAATGGCGGTCCGTTGCTTCTCGCCCCCGGATACCTGCCGGGGCAGCCGATCCTGCACATCGGTCAGGCGGCATAGTTTCAGCAGTTCATTGACCCGAAAAGTACGGTAGCTCTCCTCGAAGAAGCGGAGTGCGTAGGCAATATTCTCCCGTACCGATACATTCGGCATCAGTTGGTATTCCTGATGCACCAGTCGGATAGCCTCGTGCCCCGGCACCAGTTTCTCCAACGGCCCCAACACGCGTTCCTCGTTGAACCGAACCTCACCCGTATCGGCATCAGTCAGTCCGGCCAGCAGATTCAGGAGTGTACTTTTCCCCGACCCGCTGGCTCCTACAAGGGCAACAATCTGCCCCGACTGGAGCGTGATGGATACGTTCCTGACTGCTTTTACATCGCCGGGAAATGATTTGGTAAGTTTGGTAGCGGTAAGCATGTTTAGTTATAAAACCCGGTACGGTGTTGAAAACCGTACCGGGTTGGCTGGTTGAGCATCAAAAAATAAAACTCGTACTCAAAAACTCCGATTTGTGCTCACCCACAATGTCGTTCAGAATGGCCTTATTGGCAGCCGTATCTTTCGTGGCCACGGCCGACCGGATCGAGAAGGAGCGCAGGGCATCTTCCACCGAAAGCGTTCCTTCTGCGGAGTCTTTACGACCGGTGAATGGAAACGTATCGGGACCACGCTGGCATTGCGCATTGATATTGACACGGCTGACGAGGTTGACAAGCGGGTCGATTAATGCGGCAATTTCAGTCGTGTCGGTACCGAAAATGCTTGCCTGCATGCCGTGGTCGTCCGTGATAAGGTACTCGATAAACTCCTCGGTATCGTCGTAAACGACCACCGGAATAACGGGGCCGAACTGCTCTTCCCGGTAAAGCCTCATCCCTTCCTTTACCGGATACACCACGGCGGGTTTAAACAGCGATGCTACCGTTTTGCCCCCATCTTCATTTACCACCGATGCCCCACCGGTAATAGCATCGGTAATAATGTCGGTCAGGTACTGCGTTTTGGTGGGTTCGGGGAGGGGCGTAATCTGAACACCGGCCTGCCAGGGCATACCGGGTTTAAGGTTACTCACTTCAGGACTGAACTTTGCCAAAAACCGGTCGACGATGGAGCGATGCGCCCAGATAATCTTGATGGCGGTACACCGCTGCCCGTTGAACGAAAGCGAACCAAGCAGGCACTCATTTACGGCCACATCGAGGTCGGCGTCCGGCAGTATGATAGCGGCATTCTTCGCATCGAGACTCATAATTGACCGCAGCCGGTTTAACTTGGGATGCAGTCGCTGTAACGCATCGGCCACTTTGCTGGAGCCAATCAGCGTCAGCACATTCACCTTACCCGACTGCATAACGGGCGGCACTACGTTGGCCCCCCGGCCGTACAATGAATTCACCACCCCTTTTGGGAAACTGGTCCGAAACGCTTCGAGCAACGGATAATGTAGTAGCGAACCGTGCTTGGGAGTCTTAAAGAGAATTGTGTTCCCCATCAGAATGGCTGGAATGAGGGTGGTGTAGGTCTCATTGAGCGGGTAATTGAATGGCCCCATGGCAAGGACAACGCCCAGCGGTGACCGTCTTATCTGCCCGATGATACCCTCCTCCATTCGAAAACGGGATGAGTTCCGGTCCATGTTTTTCAGGGTATCGACGGTGTCATAAATGTATTTTACGGTCCGGTCAAACTCTTTGGTCGCATCGGCCAGGTTTTTACCGATTTCCCACATAATCAGGTTGATAACCAGTTTCCGTTGTTCCAGCATTTTACCGATGAAGGTTTCCATACAGCCAATTCGGTTGGCAGTGCTCATTTGCGGCCACTCACCCCGGCCGTTATCGTAGGCCGCCACGGCTGCATTCAGGGCCTCTATGGCCTGGTCTGGTCCGGTAACCGGGAAACTACCAACCAGCTGCGGCTGCAACGTACCCTGGGCATCGGGCATACAAATGGGTGAGTACACGTCCGAAAAAGGGCCATCCCAGGAACGCATTTCGCCATTGAGCAGGTATTCGCGCTGGTGAATAGGGTCAATGTGGTATTCGGCAGGAATTTGATCCCCGCTGGCCGGGAAGAGGCTGGTAAGCTGTGCATCGTTCATAATAAGACCGGTTGTAGGTAATGGCGGTAAACGTCGCGATTTAGCCACCGAAATCCAACCAGAGACAGCCCTTTCTACCGTTTTCCGGTAGAGACATCAGGGTCTTTTGCGGCCTCCACCCTCCTCCCCAACCGGCCTTACCGGTAACTGGCTGGTCATGGTTGTGGCTATAACCGGATGTCAACCAGGTTTCGATCAAAAATAGATTTAACATCGAATACAATAGATTTCCCATTTCTTTTGAACCGATTGATATCCAGTTCCAGGAACTGTTTGTGCGCTACCGTCAGAATAATGCCATCGTATGTATCAACCCCAATGGCAGGAATCAACTCGATACCGTATTCCTGCTGCACCTCCCGTGCTGATGCCCAGGGATCGTATATGTCCACGGTGATACCAAAATCGTTCAGTTCGTGGTAAATATCAATTACCCTGGTGTTACGGGTATCGGGGCAGTTCTCCTTAAACGTAAACCCCAAAATCAAGATACGGCATTGCTGAATCTGCACCCCGTTGGCAATCAGCTGCTTCAGTGTTTTCCGGGCAACGAATACGCCCATCTCATCATTCACCAGTCGGCCCGACAGGATAACCTGCGGATAGTAGCCCAGGCATTGTGCTTTATGAACCAGGTAATATGGGTCGACGCCAATGCAGTGACCGCCCACCAGACCAGGTTTGAAAGGCATGAAATTCCACTTGGTAGCGGCTGTGGTCAGCACATCATTCGTGTCGATACCCATTTTGTCGAATATCAGCGCCAGCTCGTTCACGAACGAAATATTTATGTCGCGCTGGGCATTTTCGATGGCTTTGGCGGCTTCGGCTACTTTGATGGACGGGGCTTTATAGGTACCTGCCTCAATGATAGAGCCATACAATTGATCGATGCGTTCGGCCACTTCCGGTGTTGAACCCGACGTAACTTTCAGGATCTTCGTGAGTGTTCGCTGCTTATCGCCGGGGCTGATTCGTTCGGGTGAGTAGCCACAAAAGAAATCCTGATTATACGTCAGTTGACTCCACTTTTCCAGCACCGGTACGCAATCCTCTTCGGTACATCCCGGATACACCGTTGATTCGTACACGACGATGTCGCCTTTCTTCAACAGCTTCCCAATGGCTTCGGATGCGCGGAGCAGGTAGCTCAAATCGGGTTTTTTGTTCGCGTCGATGGGCGTAGGCACCGTAATGATAAAGAAGGTGCAGTGCTTTAAATCATGCACGTCGCTGGTGAATGACAGCAACGACACCTCCTCAATCTGCTCCTTACTCATCTCCAGCGTAGCGTCGTGCCCATCCATCAGTTCCCGAATGCGCCTACGGTCGATATCGAAACCCACAACCGGGTACTGATGCCCGAACGCCACCGCCAGCGGCAATCCCACGTACCCCAATCCGACAACCCCAATGGATACTTTTTTTCGGTCAAGCATGCAAAAATCAAGTAATAAAGACGGTGTAATTTAAGCATACCCCCATCCCTAACATACGAATTACGCGCATGTCGGCCGAAATGATTATTATTGTAGAGGTATAGTTTATGGATTCCACGAACGTCTACCACGGGCTGACCGGTTTACAGAGTCAGCCCTGTTCTGGCCAATCACCTGTTAGTGATTGGCATTTCCAGTCTTTACAGATTGCCCGAAATATCACCTGAATGACAAAAATCAGTCTCATTGCTGCCGTTGCCCAAAACAGGGTTATCGGCCGCAACAACCGCGATGGCAAACCAGACCTTCCCTGGCACCTGCCCGACGACTTTGCTTTTTTCAAGCGCAAAACCAGTCATCACCCCATCATTATGGGGCGTAAATCGCTGGATGCTTTAGGAAAGCCGTTACCCAACCGCACGAATATTGTGCTGACTCGCAACCGTGATTTCATGGCGGATGGGGTAAGGGTTGAGCATACGCTGGAGAAGGCTATTTCGGTAGCCTCGGCCATCAATCAACACGAAATTTTCGTCATTGGCGGGGGAGAAATCTACGAAATGGCCCTGCCCGTAGCGACAACCCTGTACCTGACCGAAATTCAGCAGGCGTACGAAGGCGATGCCTATTTCCCGGCTTTCGACAAAAGCGACTGGAATGAAGTTAGCCGCCGACCGCACCCCGCCGATGAGCGGCACGCCGTAGCCTTTGACTTTGTGGAGTATGAACGCAAAAACGGCCGGTAGTGTAAAGCTACCGGCCGGTCAAGACACGCCGGTTTTTCTCTTTTTTCGGTCTCACGTCAAACGCATTACCGCCTGCTTATACCTGGCCGTGCGGGCATCCGGAATGACGTCTTTTCAGTTTTGACCATAACCAAAATCGTACGCATTGGCCATCAGTTGAACAACAGGGGTACGTATTCACTCAGATACTGCCGCCAGTTGATCCACGTATGCCCGCCCGACGATTCTTTATACTGGTATTTGATGTTGTGCTTATCGAGCAAAGCCAGGGTTTTCTTATTGGCATCCATCACAAAATCGTCCTTTCCGATGGCTATCCAGAATACCTTTTTGTCTTTGTTGAACGATGGGTCATTCAGCACCTTCGCGTATTTAGTCTCCGCTTCGTCCACGGATGCCCCAAAAAATCCGGAACTGAATACGCCGACGTAATTAAACAGTTCAGGGTGGGTCATTGTAATGTCCAGCGTTTGAAACCCACCCATGCTCAATCCGGCCAACGCTCTGTTTTCGGGTTTGTTCAGGGTACGGTACGTTTTTTCTACCATGGGCATCACGTCTTTCAGCAACTCGCTACTGAACAAATCCCGCATCCGGTTCATGGTCTGCCCATTGGGCATTCCCGTTTGTGGGGGTAGCGGCATACTTCCGTTGGGCATCACCACGATCATAGGTTTGGCCTTTCCGGCGGCAATCAGATTGTCGATAATAAACCCCGCCCGGCCAATACTGTTCCAGCCTGAATCATCATCGCCCGCCCCGTGAAGCAGGTAAAATACGGGGTACTTCGCGTTCCCTTTATCGTAGCCCGGTGGTGTATATACGCGCATCCGGCGCATCATATCCAGCGTACTGGATGGATACCATACCTCCCGCACCTCGCCGTGTGGCACCATTGCATTCGCTTCAAAAGCCATTTCGGGGCCGGGCACGGTCATTACGTTTTCGATACTGCCGATGCCCTGCTTGATAACCGGATTTTTGGGGTCTACCGTCCGCACGCCATCCACCATCAGCGTGTAGGTATAATAGTCGGGGCGAAGCGGGCCAATGATCGCCGACCAAACGCCCGATTCATTTTTAGTGAGGCTAACGGGTTTGTTTGACCCCATAAAATCGCCGGATACCGTCACGTCACTGGCTTTGGGGGCGTAAAGCTGAATAGCAACCCGTTTATCGTCCATCACCCTGGGCGATTTAAGGGTATCGTTCGGGGTTGGCTGCCGCTGGGGTGCCTGGGCCAGCAGGCCGGATACGGTCAGGGAAGTAAATAGGGTTAGTAACGTACGACGCATAGCTGTAGTATTTTTATTAGTAGTTTGACTATAAACGGGGTAGGTGTGTCCTATAAAACAAACCCGAACAAAGTCATTATTTACTCGTATCGACCAGACTCAGGCATTACCTCAACCGGTACTACTGCTGAATAGAGATGGATAAAGTCAGACCGTCCGGGCACATTCCCAGCGCAGCCGGCACTACCGCAAGGCTGCGATGCACAGGATACAAGCCATGCAACACTCGTTTACCGCAGTGCTTCCGCAACGGCCCGTAGCACGTTAGCCGACACGAGCTCCTTGAAATTCGGGTTGATGTGCTCGTATTTGATGACTCCCTTCGTATCAAGAATAAACACGGCGGGTACGGGCAGCAACCCATCTTTATTTTTACCCCCACTGTTTGTCAGCAGCATATCGGCATTTTTGGCGGCCGCCTTAAAGGCCAGTCCAAATCTTTTAGCCGCCAACAAATCGGCATCGGAAAGCAACGTATAGGTTAGCGCGCTTTTCTCGTAGGTATTTTTCAGACCTTCCGGGGCATCGGTGCTGATGGCAATCATCTGGTAGCCCAGCCGATCCATAGTGGGTTGGAGCAGCCGGAGTTCGGCCAGATGCGTGGTGCAGTACGGGCACCAGCTGCTCACCCGACAGGGAAAACCGTTTACCAGGCAAGTCGTTTACTACGAAAATTGGGTTGGTGTTACCGGTATGCCCGTTCAGCGAGTGTGTAATAATCGAAAATCGGCACCAATCTATCGGGCAACGAGCCTTAAAACGGGGGCGAAATAGTACAAACGCCGTATTGTCTTTACTTTAGTGGATTGGTATTTTTGCCCGCTACCAGGCAACCAGGCGTAGTTATGAACCAACGGTGTATCCTTGTCTTTTTACTGGCGCTTTCAACCCTGGCTATCGACAGTAGGGCACAGGCTACTGTGGCAGGCTATTGGCTTGGCGTAACCTACCCCAGTGACCCTGGGCAAGCGGTGTATAATTACACCATGACGCTCACGCAGGCCGGCACTACAATTGGGGGAACGGCGCAAACGGCGAATCCTAACGTTCCGTTTGGGGGCGTTGCCTACATTAGTGGCATTCTGGGTGGGTCAACCGTTTCGTTCGTGGAGTCGGATAAGAATGGCAGCTCCGCCGTGAAAGACCTTTGTTTCTGGAAGGGGGTCGTTGTCTTCAATAGTACCAACGAGAGTCTTATTGGCACCTATCAGACTATTGTTAACGGCACCACCTGCACCGATGCGAGTGGTGGCACCATTGAGTTATACCGGATTGCCCTTAAATCACCGAATACATTTTGCAAAGACGGCCCCATGGATTTACGGGTTACGGGCAAGAATCTGCGCTGGTACTCGTCCGACAAGAAAACCACGTTGCTGGCCAGTGGCAATACCTATAGCCCGAAACTTACCAAAACAACAACGTTCTACGTCACCCAGACGCTTTACCAGAATGAAAGTCCGGTGGTGCCCATCACCATAAACGTAACAGAGTCATCCCTTACCGTATCGACGCTCAATACGGGCTGCGATAAGAACAACGGTTCCCTTGCCGTGGCTGCTACCGGCTCCACCGGTTTCCAGTACAGTCTGAACAGTGGCCCCTTTCAGAAGAATCCGTTATTTACCAGTCTGAAACCGGGTTCTTATACAGTAGTAGCCCGGGACACGCTGGGTTGTAAGACCGAACAGGCGGTTACCATCACGTCCGATACGGCACCCACCATTACCAGCCTGGTTAGTACACCTCCCAAATGCGCTACGGCCAATGGCATGGTTAACGTAGTGGCTGCGGGCGGTAAAGGGCCGCTCACCTACTCCATTGACTACGGTGTCACCTACCAGGCCAGTTCGCTTTTTACTAATCTGGCCGGTGGTACTTATACCCTCCGGGTGCGGGATGCAAACGCCTGCGAAGTAAACAGGGCGGTTAATCTGCCGATCTTTAAACCAATGGTCATTCTTGGTTCGGCAGCTACGCCCACCACCTGCGGGCAGGCTGATGGACAGGCCAGCCTAACAATAACAGGGGGAACGAGCCCCGTTCAGTACAGCATCGATAACCAGACCTATCAGACCATTGGTGTTTTTACCCGGATAAAATCAGGGAACTATAGCCTCACCGCCCGCGACAGTGCCGGCTGCACCGTAACCCAGCCGGTGAGTGTGGCCGCCAGCACGGGGCCTCAGCCCGTATCTATTCAAACTACGGCCGAAGGATGCGGACTCAAGAACGGCATCGTGTCGTTCAGCACGGACCAGAATGACGGGCTCAACGAATACACACTCGATGGGCAATCCTTTCAGCGCAAAACGGCCTTTACCAGTCTGGAAGCGGGAGCTTACACCCTAACCATCCGCGACGCCCGTGGCTGTACCCTTGCCCAGCCCGTTACGATACCACTGGATTGTCCGAACTTTGTTCATCTGCCAACCGCTTTTTCGCCCAATCGGGATACCAGAAATGACGGTTTTACCGCCCGTTTTGCGTTTCCATCCCTGTCGGTTACCCAATTTACCGTGTACGACCGCTGGGGAACCATTCTGTACAGCCGCGCTAATTTTACCCTGACGAGTGGCGAACCACTCTGGGATGGCCAGGTGAACGGTCAGCGGGCACAGCCCGGTGCCTACGTGTACCGGCTGGATTGCCAGTTTCCCGATGGCACCCAATCGAGTTACCGCGAATCGGTAGCCTTACTGAATTAAACTACTCATGAAATTTTTGCTTGTTGGTTTGGGCAATATTGGCCCTGAATACGCACTCACCCGCCATAATGCCGGCTTTATGGTTCTCGACCGGCTGGCGGCCCAGCACGGATTTACTTTTTCCATGACCCGCCTGGCCTACACGGCCAAATGGCAGTACAAAGGAAAACAACTGTTTTTTGTCAAGCCTACCACGTATATGAACCTGAGCGGCCGGGCCGTACTGTATTATATGAAGCAGGAAAACATTCCGGTAGAGAACGTACTGATCATCACGGACGATAAAGATTTACCGTTTGGCAAACTACGGCTGAAGCCCAAAGGGTCGCCGGGAGGGCATAACGGACTAAAGAGTATCGACGAGGTACTGAATAACCAGCCCTACGCCCGGTTACGGGTGGGCATTGGCAGCGATTTCTCCAAAGGCAGGCAGGTTGATTTCGTGTTGGGTGAGTTTCCAGAGGACGAAATGATTCAGTTGCCGGACTATCTGGACCGGGCCGGGGCAGCTGCCCTTTCGTTTTGTACTATGGGCATAGAAATGGCTATGAACAATTACAACCAATGATATGACTTTTTAAAGATTTTTATAATTTTACCAATACATATTTTATACCTATCAAATCATACAAACCCAAATACTATTTGTTTCTAGCTGTAAATAATGGCTTTTATGGCGAAAATTGCCTAAAAATCGGCATTATATTCGGAATAATATTTGGTAACGCACCCTATAGAGCCGTTGTGATTTAAAACTTTCTATAGACATTTGTGTGTTATCTAATTGAAAACAAAATAGAATAAAACAATGAAATCACGCGTTATCTTTGCATCGTTGGTACTAGGATTAGGATTGACGATATCACAGGCAGGCGCGGCTACCACCACCAACAATGATGATAGCCCGGCAGCCAAAAAGCCGGCAAGTACGATGCTTGTCAATGGTTCACAGAAGGTATTTGCTTCGTACGTGGAACAACACATTGCCAAGTTTGCAACTACTACAAATTGGCAGAAATTTATGAGCGTTATCAATTCGTATAACGACCGCCCGGCCTCCGTGCTGCATATCAGCCCTGCCGACCGTGCCACGTTCAACGAAGGAGCTGCTCAAGTCATCAACGAACTGGCCAAGCTGGAAGATGCTGAAGCCGCTCACTGGATGGGTCAGGTAAACCACACGAACCGGATGATTAACTTCCTCTGGGATGTGAATCTCCCCTCCAGTGAAGTACCAGAAACCCCTGAAATTCAATAATTTAGATATAACGCTAAATTATTGAGCGAAGGGAACAGAAAAGAGTAAAAGTTAGTTTTTCATGTAGAAAAGGTTAAGGGTTTAGGAATAGTCAGTATAGGGTTCTCTGCACGATCAGGGAACCTTATCTTTTTTTATACCCCTCCCCCATCGCTACAGCTCACTGCTGGCACTTTGCTTTTATTCCAGTTTAGCAACACAAAAGCCGTCCCTGGATTAAGGGACGGCTTTTGTGGTTTACTGACTTGTGCTATAAAAATTACGGAGTTGGGTTAAATAAAGGTCGCCCTACTCCCGTACCACTTTCACCACCTGGCTTTGGGTAGGTGTCTGTACCCGGAGCAGGTATACCCCACCCCACTGCCCCAGCCCAACCGTAGTCCGCACCGGACCCACTACCGGTTGACCAGGACTCTTTTCACTTACCCGATGGCCCCGGCTGTCGAACACTGACAGCGTTAGGGCACCCACCGCTCCGCCAATCTCAACGCTCACCTCGTCGGCCACCGTCGGGTTGCTCAACACCACCACCCGCAGCGATTTGCCGACTTCCCCAGCTCCCATTCGGGCATTGGCCTGACAGGCGGCCATCCAGTTGTGGGCATTCCAGGTCGAAATGCCCGCCTGCTCGGCGCGCATTTGAATAATCGGGTTGTCGGTATAGAGCGTCAGGTTGTAGGGCCCCGGACTGGTGGTGGGCAGCATTTCATTGACTACCGAAAAACTGATGGGCGCACCCGTACCACCGCTGTAGGTTGGGGTAAAACTCACTCGGCGCGAGGTGGCCGACAGGGGTGTGCAGCTCACTTGCATTACTCCCGTAATGGTAAGCGGAGCAGCGGGATTCTGACAGGCAGCCATCCAGTTGTGGGCATGCCAGGCCGAAACGCCCGCCTGTTCGGCGCGCATTTGAATAATTGGGTTGTCGGTATAGAGCGTCAGGTTGTAGGGCCCCGGACTGGTGGTGGGCAACATTTCATTGACTACCGAAAAACTGATGGGCGCACCCGTACCACCGCTGTAAGTTGGGGTAAAACTCACTCGGCGCGAGGTAGGCGACAGGGATATGCAGCTTACGTCACTTACCCCCGTGATGGTAAGCGGAGTAGCGGGATTCTGACAAGCAGCCAGCCAGTTATAGGCATGCCAGGTCGAAATGCCCGCCTGTTCGGCGCGCATTTGAATAATTGGGTTGTCGGTATAGAGCGTCAAGTTGTAGGGCCCCGGACTGGTGGTGGGCAGCATTTCATTGACTACCGAAAAACTGATGGGCGCACCCGTACCACCGCTGTAGGTTGGGGTAAAACTCAACCGGCGCGAGGTAGGCGATAGGGATATGCAGCTTACGTCACTTACCCCCGTGATAGCAAAACCTTCAGCAGCCAAACCACTGGCCTTGCGGATGTGATGATTTTCCGTATCATCGATGTACAGGTTGCCCGCCGTATCCACCGTCACATCGGTGGGATAATACAGGCTGGCTACCGTAGCCGCGCCATCATCACCAAAGCTATCGTTGCCCGCTAAGGTGGTGATGGTTTGAGCGGAGACTGTAATAGTTGCCAGGAAAAACAGGATACTGAACCAAATGCCCGTGGGGCGGTAGCCAGCAACATAGAAGGAAAATGGTTTACACATAGCGTTAAGGAGTTAAAAAGTGATAAAACCAGAAAACAAGTGAAAACGGATGGTCAGATGACCTTACAGGTATCAATCCGGTAGGAAACCCGGAGCAGCAGGCAGATCAGGAACAGGTACTGTTGACAGTTCGTGACTGATTAAAAAAACAGGTGAGCACCTGGACCTTATTTAATCAAAAGTAAATCCGAAACAATTTTATCCAACGCTTTGTTTTGGCTGCTTTCAGTCAATTTAGTAAACGGTAGTTTCCCGCACAAAAGCCAATAAAAACTGCCTATCATCAGCCTGCGGGGCAATCGGGTTATCCGGTGAGAGGTTTGAAAACAGCCGATAAACAGAAAATCTGCCCCCAGATTGAGGACCAGCTTTTCTGTTTATCGGCTCAGGCTGGAATGAACTACGAACAGGATGAAATCAACCTTATCCTACTCCCGCACCACTTTCACTACCTGGCTTTGGGTAGGTGTCTGTACCCGGAGCAGGTACACCCCAACCAGCTGACCCAGCCTAACCGTAGTCCGCACCGGACCCACTACCGGTTGACCAGGACTCTTTTCACTTACCCGATGGCCCCGGCTGTCGAACACCGACAGCGTTAGGGCACCCACCGCCCCGCTAATCTCAACGCTCACCTCGTCGGCCACCGTCGGGTTGCTCAATACAGTTACCCGCAGCGGTACGGATTCGATGGCCCCTATCCGGGGACTTGCCGAGCAGGTGGCCAGCCAGTTGTAGGCATGCGAAGCCGTACTACCCGCCTGCGTCGCCCGCAGGTTGATAACCGGATTATCGGTGTAGAGGGTCAAAGTATATGGGCCCGGACTATTGGTGGGCAACATCTCATTGACCACCGAGAAACTGATGGGTGCGCCCGTTCCACCGCCGTAAACCGGGCTGAAACTCACTCGGCGTAACGTGGCCGACAGAGCGGTACAACTGGCCCCATTTACCCCCGTGATGGTGAGCGGAGCAGTGGGATTCTGACAGGCGGCCAGCCAATTGTAGGCATGCGAAGCCGTACCACCCGCCTGCGTCGCGCGCATATCAATGATTGGATTGTCGGTGTAAAGCGTCATGGTGTAAGGGCCCGAACTGTTGGTGGGCAGCATTTCATTGACTACTGAGAAACTGATGGGTGTGCCCGTGCCACCGCCGTAAACCGGGCTGAAACTCACTTGGCGCAACGTGGCCGACAGAGCGGTACAGCTGGCCCCATTCACCCCCGTGATGGTAAGCGGAGCAGCGGGATTCTGACAGGCGGCCAGCCAATTGTAGGCATGCGAAGCCGAACTGCCAGATTGTACCGCACGCATATCAATGATTGGATTATCGGTGTGGAGCATCATGGTGTAAGGACCCGGACTGGTTGTGGGCAGCATCTCATTGACCACCGAGAAACTAATGGGCGCACCCGTTGTACCGCTGTAAGTGGGGGTAAAATGTAGCCGTCGCAACGTGGCCGAGAGGGATGTGCAGCTCACCCCCGTCACATCTGCAATCGAAAACAGAGGAGGAGGAACGGGTGGGCTGCTACAGGCCGATAACCAGTTGTAGACAAAACTGGCTTCCCCACTGGCCCCCGTTTGGGAAGCTTTCAGGGTAATACTCGGATTATCGGTGTAAAGCTGTAGGCTGTAGGGACCCGGACTGTTAGTGGGCAGCATCTCATTGACCACCGAAAAACTGATGGGTGCGCCCGTCCCACCGCTGTACTGGGGAGTAAAGCTGATTGTGTGTCTATTGGCATTCCCTGTCGTACAACTCAATCCGGAAACCCCCGTAATGGCCAGGCTCCCATTGGTCAGGCCACTAACTTTACGGATGCGGTAGTTATCCTTGTCGGCGATGTAGAGATTACCACTCCCATCTACTACTACGCCACGGGGATAATTAAGACTAGCTGCCGTGGCCGCTCCACCATCCCCACTGAAACCACTGATGCCATTACCGGCCACTGTACTGATGATACCGCTGGGAGACACCTTACGGATGCGGTTGTTATTCTCGTCAGCAATATAAAGATTACCCGACGCATCCACCGCCACACCAATAGGGTTATTTAATCTGGCCGCCGTGGCCGAGCCTCCATCCCCGCTGAAACCATAACTACTATTACCTGCTACTGTACTGATAATGCCGCTGGTATTGACCTTGCGAATGCGATAATTACTATAATCCGCGATGTATAGATTGCCCGAGGCATCCACCGCCACACCACTAGGATTATGTAGACTGGCCGCCGTGGCCGAGCCTCCATCCCCGCTGAAACCAAAGCTACCAATACCTGCTACCGTACTAATGATACCACTGGTATTGACCTTGCGGATACGCTGATTACTAATATCCGCGATATATAGATTGCCCAAGGCATCTACCGCCACACCCTGGGGACGATATAGACTAGCCGCCGTGGCCAGCCCTCCATCTCCACTAAAACCAGCACTCCCATTACCCGCCACCGTACTGATAATGCCGCTGGGAGATACCTTTCGGATGCGATTGTTTCCCTGATCGGCGATGTAGAGATTACCTGAGGCATCCACCGCCACATGTGTGGGATAATACAAACTGGCCGATGTGGCCACACCATCATCCCCGCTAAAACCAAAACTACCATTACCTGCCACTGTACTGATAATTCCACTGGCGGATATCTTGCGGATGCGGTTGTTAGCCTGCTCAGCGATGTATAGATTACCCGACGCATCCATCGCAATACCAGTAGGGATTATGTTGGCCGCTGTAGCTGCACCACCATCGCCACTAAAACCATTAATGCCGCTACCGGCTACGGTGGTGATGGTTTGAGCGGATACAGAGATCGTCACTAAAAAAAACAGGACACTGAACCACACGCCCACCTGGGCGGCAGTTAGCAGTACAACTGGGAATAGATTGACACATAGCGTTAAAGAGCTAAAGGGTGAGGGAGTAAAATAGGGAATTGGTGAAAAGCGGATGGCCAAACGACTTTTCAGGCATCAATCCGGCAGGGAACCCGGAGCAGCAGGCAGATCACAAATAGGCACGACTGGACAGTGCGTGACTGATTAAAACACAAGCGAATACCTAAGCCTTATTAAATCAAAGTTAAACTCGGAATCATTATGTTAAACATCCCTTTTATACTATTTTCATCAAATTTATTAAACGGTATCTTTCCGCACAATAATCATAATACACTCTGATTATCAGATATATATGAAAAATACTCTTTATCCAGGTATGAGGTTAGTAGCATCGCTACCACAAAAAAGCCGCCCCTCAATCCGGGGACGGCTTTTCACCTTTTCTTAACCTAAACTAAGTCCAATAACTCATGAGTGAATGCTGGAATTAGTGAATGAGCGAATGGATTCCAGCAGGTATTCACTAATTCCAGCATTTACTCAGTCAACATTAATTCTGCCCGCCCGCCCGGCTTTGCTCGGCGGAGGTGGCTGAATTGCGCTGACGCTCCCCTTTTACGTTCTGGTTGCCAAAGCGATAGGTGAATGTCAGCCGAATCTGGCGGCTCTCCCAGCGAGATTGTACCCGGAGGTCGATATCCTGCACCATCGCCCGGCCGCTGAAATAATTCAGCCAGAAGGGGTCGTTCACATTCAGTTTCAGGTTGCCTTTGCCGTCCATTACTTTCTTCTGCACGCCAATGCTAAACCCGCCCTGTGGCTGCGCCCGGTAGAAACCATACTGCGAAGCGGAATTGTACCAGCCCGACACTTCGCCCGACAGGGTTTTGCTGAACGTGAAGTTCTTCGACGTGTATAGATTACCGGCTACCAGTTTCACTTCGTAGGGTGAACCCGAATAAATGGTCTGATAGTGCTGGTAATACGTATTGATATTATTCTGCATCCGCCACCATTTCGTTACGGTTACCGGGAAGCTGAGGTTCAGGCTCATGTTATCCTGAACGCCCAGGTTTTCGGGGGTTACATAGGTAATGTTCTGCTCCGGAATCTGCCGGGGTGTTTCTCCGTTGATGAAATCCGTGGTGCGGCTGTAGTTCAGCGTGGTGGTGAAGGCGTTTTTATACACGTGGGTCAATTCAACCGAGTTGGTGTACTGGGGCCGCAGAAACGGGTTTCCTTTCTGATAGGTGTACGGGTCCAGGTAGAACACGAAGGGATTCAGGTTCTGGTAATCCGGCCGATTGATCCGGCGGCTGTACGACACGTTCAGCACGTTGTTCGTATCCAGCTGCCGCGACAGGAACAGCGTCGGGAACAGATTCAGGTAGCTCCGGTCAACGGTTTGGTTGAGCGTAACCGAGGTACCGACCGAGTGCGTATGCTCCGCCCGTAGACCCGCCTGCATTTTCAGTTTCCCAATTTGCCGGCGTAGTTAAGATAGGCCGCGTTGATATTTTCGTTGTACAGGAACTGGTTGGAGCGGCTGGCATCGGGTAGCCACTGGCGGGTTTCCTGTTGCAGCGTGTCGTAAATAGTGTTGTTGTCCGCGTTCACAAAACTGCTTTTCAGGCCCGCTTCCAGCTTGCTGCCATTCTTCATCGGCTGAACATAATCCGTTTTGAACGCCATGATATTGATGACCGAGGGCATATTGTTCCACACATCCTGATTCGGGCGGTTCAGTCACATTTTCGGAGGTGTAATACAGGGTGCTCAGGTTGTTCGTATTCTGCCCACCGTAGTGAACATAGTCGGCATCGATGGTCCACTCGCGGCCTTTTCCGTAGATCGTATTTGTAATTGACGTTGCCCGTCATGTTCGACAAAAAGTTGCCGCATCGGTGTTTGGCGTGAGGCCTTGCTGGTGATCTGATGATTTTCGTCGCTGATAAGCGTATTGTTCTGACCGGACGACCGCCAGTCGTTTGAGAAGCCATTTACCAGCACACCAATCGTACTTTTCTGGTTGATAAAGTAATCCATACCGCCTTTGTACGAATGCCCGGCAAACTGATTCGGCCGGAACGAGTACTGGTCGAAGTAGGTCGTCTGGCCATTGTATTGGATAACCCGGTTCAGTTCATTGGTCTGCGCACTCTGCCGGTTCACGTAGCTATAGTTCCCGAACAGATTGACTTTACCGTCGCGGTGGTTGAGGTTCAGGGAAGTGTTGAACTTGGGTAAGTCATCGCGGGCGCCAGTTCAGGTTCTTCATCCAGCCGTAGCCCGTGCCGATAATGGAGGTGCCGTTGGTGCCGAAATTCTTGTTTTTCTTCATCTTGATGTTGATAATCCCCGATGTTACCAGCCGCGTCGTATTTGGAGCCGGGATTGGTGATAATCTCAATCGTGGCGATGTTGTCGCTGGGCGTATTTTTCAGAAAGTTCGCCACTTCCTGCTGCGAGAGGTACGTCTGCTTACCGTCAATGTACACGATAACCCCCGACTTCCCTTTCAGCTGAATCTGGTCGTTCTGGCGGTCGATGGTAACGCCGGGTGCTTTTTCCAGTACTTCCAGCGCGGTGTTGCCGCTGGATACGATGCTGTTCTCTACATTCATAACGGTGCGGTCAACCTGCTGCTCAATGAAAGGTTTCTTGGCAACAACATTGACTTCGGTCAGATTTTTGGTCTCCTCACTCATGGCGAGGGTGGGCAATTCCTGAGCCGGATTCGATTCATCGATAACGAACGGGGCACTATACGTTTTGCGGTACCCTATCTGCTGAGCCGCTACCAGATACGTGCCCGCTCCTACATTGTCGAACGAGAATTTCCCATCCAAATCACTGATGGCTCCTTTTGTCAGGGTCGAGTCTTTCGCTTTAAGCAACATCAGCGTGGTAAACTCAAGGGATTTACCGGTCACGCTCTTGACCTGGCCCTGCACCATACCCCGTGTCAGAACCTGTCCGAACGTGGTTGAGCGAGTAAAGAAAAGGAGGATAAAGAAGGCGGATAACGTTTTCATGCGTAGCGTATTATCAAAAAGGTTGTGTGTTTATTATAAATAGTACAAGGCAAAGGTAGGTAGTATGCATTACAGAGTACCTGTTCTTACACAAGCGGTCTGAACGGCAGTATAAGCGGATTTTAGGGGATGATAAGCGAAATGAGGCTGGTAGAAGCGCCTGTTTTCCCGGAAAGACAACGAACTAACGGGAACGTTGCATGAGGCAACCGTTCAGGTGGGTTTATAGTAGTAGTGTGTTTCAATCTGTTTATGCCGGGCAGAAGGCGGCTCCCCAGCCTTTTGCTTATTGTATCCATGCATAACAGGTCACTGGCTATTTACAGACAGCCAGTGACCCGAGTCTTTTACAATTTGATTCCCACCGTCCATACACCGGCATCGGGGCCCTGTCCGGCCCGGAATGGGCTGTTTGGTTCGTAGCGGCCAAAGAGTTTGGCGTGGCCCCGGTAACCCAGTTCGGCCATGTAGCCCCAGCGTACGGGATTCAGGCTGTAGGTGTTATGGGTGCGAACAGCGGCCCCACCTTCGGGTTTTACTTTAGTATAGCTGTCCAGTCGTATACCGGCGTACCCACCCATGCTCAGGCTGAAGCCCGATTTGAACGACAGGTTCAGCATAAGCGGCAGATTCAGCTGGGCCATAACCAGCTTCGATTTACGGAGGTCGACGGTGGCAGGTTCCACCACCAGTTGGCCATTTTGCGCGGTCAGGGTGTTCCGGCCTTCAAACATGAAGTTGTTCCAGGCTACTTCGGGTCCGGTCAGTAACCGAAGTTTAGTGTTTCCATGTACAGCCACTGGAATGCGGGTTTGCCAGGCCAGGGAAATAAACCGCGAGCCAACGGGCCGGAAATCATAGCCTGTGGGCAGGGTGCCCGAAAATCCGTTAAAGCCCAGGTAGATATTAAAATCGGTGCGAACCCGCTCAGCGTGTTTTTCCGGTTTGGTCGTTGTGGCGGTCGAATCGGTGATGATGGTAATCGTTGTCGATTGAGCAAATGAGGTGACGGAAGCAGCGAGCAGCGCCGTGGTCAGGATGTGTTTGAACGTTTTCATGGCAGTCCGCCGGAGCGGTGGTTTGAACAAAGTTGATAATGGTTTCAGTGTTCAAGCGGGTAGTAGCACAGACCTGCAGGATTTGCTTTTTCCGTTTGTTGACAGGAAGATGTACAAACCCGGGGTTCCGGTTGCACGGGGCTGAAAAAAAATTCAGGTTAACGTAAGCTGCGCGATTTTTTACTGCTTGTAAGCCAGTTGACGTGCTGTAGTGGGGTGACCAACTGGCCCAAGAGGGTATTTTCTAGGCACACTCGGCCACTAGGTGGTCAAAATTCCCTGGTTTGCGTTCAGTTTATTTTTTTGACCCCACCACAAACAGGGAGTCGAAACAGCCGTGCCGGCCCAGTGAGGTTGCCGGGCACGGGGCATTACATAACGGGCAGGTAAATAGCGAATATGGCCCCCTGCCCCGGCTTACTAATGGCGGTAATGGTGCCCCCATGATTAGCCGCCACTTTTTCACAAACGGCCAGACCGATGCCTGTACCGGCATACTCGCTCCGGTTGTGCAGCCGCTGGAATACCTGGAAAATACGATCCAGGTATTTTTCATCAAACCCGATACCATTGTCTGACACGCAGATACAATGGTACAGGGAAGCCTTGCGGGCGGGTTTTACACCATCGGGTAGTTCAGCCGCTGTTACCTGGGTGGCGTTTACCTCAATAACCGGAACGATACCCGGTTTTTGGAACTTCAGCGCGTTGCTCAGCAAATTCAGAAATAACTGGCCCATCTGCAATCTATCGCCCAGTACCGTAGGGAGTACGGCTACAGTAAGCCGGGCATTACCCAGTTCCATATCCTCCACCACCGTGGCTAGTACCAGATTAAGATCAATGGGCAACGTAGCTTCCTGGCGGGTTGATATGCGGGAGAACATCAGTAAGTCTCTGATAAGCACCGACATTCGGCTGGCCGCACTTTGCATTCGTTCGAGGTAACTGATGCCTTCACCCAACTGCTGCCCGTGCTGGTTTTTGAGTATGTCGCCAAAGGACTGGATTTTCCGGAGGGGTTCCTGCAAATCGTGGCTGGCGATGTACGCGAATTTTTCCAGGTTTTCGTTCGAACGCAGCAGGTCGAGATTCGAGGCCTTCAGCTGTTCCGTTCGGGATAGTACCTGCTGTTCCAGTTCGTAAGCCACTAGTTTCTGTTCCTGAATATCGGTAGCCGTACCCACCCAGAGCGTAATTTCACCCGCTTCATCCCGCAGGGGCAACGCCCGGTTCAGATGCCACCGGTATTGCCCGTCCGTGCCGCGCCGGTACCGATTTTCCAGCTCGAACGGGGTACCATTGGCCAAGGCTTTTTTATAGACCATCAGCGTAGTGGATACATCATCGGGATGGATGGCATCCTGCCACCCAAACGCATCGGTCTGACCGGGTTGTTGCCCGGTATAGTCATACCATTGCTGATTGAAGAAGTTGATATCACCTTCCGGCGTGTTGGTCCAGGTAATCTGAACAATGGTTTCCAGGAGGGTTCGAAAGCGCGACTCACTTTTTTCGATAGCCTTCCGGGACAGGACCTGCCCGGTCACATCCACAGCGATGATCGTTACCCCATTAACCCGTTTGGCATCGTCGCGCAGGGGGGCGTAAACGAAGTTGAAGTACGCATCCTCCAGTTGGTCGCCGTGCCGCAGGCGGGTTAGTATCTCGGAACCATACTGGGCAAACCCCGAATCATAAACGTTTTGCAGGGCACCAATTACCCGCTGCCCGGCCAGTTCGGGCAGGGCCTGCAGCATGGGTTTACCAATAATAGACGTGTCTTTACCCCAAATCTCCAGCATTGAACTGTTCACCGTTTCGATAACCAGTTCGCGGCCATCCAGCATACCAATGGCAACCGGAGCCTGAAGAATCATATTCCGAAACCGCTCTTCGCTAAACCGCAGCCGGTCTTCGGCTTCCCGGAGCGCTTTGTTTTTCGCTACCTGTTCGGTAACATCCAGCACGATACCCGTAATGGAGATGGGTTTATTTTCCGCATCGAACGAGTACTGCCCCAGTATCTTGACCCAGTGGATGGTGCTGTCCTGCCAGACGAAACGGGCCTCGTAGCTGATAGACCCCGTTTGCAAAGCCACGTTGTGCGCCTGCTCCCGAAGGGCCTGATCTCCCGGGTGAAGATGCTGAAGGAAGACCATCCAATCCTGTTCCATTTTTTCAAAACCCGTTAGTATCCGGCAAAAAGCGGGAGAATAGACGGTCTTGCCGGTCACTAAATCTACCCAGAAAGACCCGGCTCCCGACCCTTCGAGTGCCATTTTGATCTGTCGGTCGGTTAGGGTAGCTTTTTCCCGGGCCAGTACCTCTTCCGTGATGTCCTGCGCAATACCCGAAAACCGGTACGCTTCGCCCGAAGGAGTAAAATAGGTCTGCCCGATAAAGCGGACCCAGCGTACCCGGCCATCGGTAACGTCAACGGTGCGAAAACGCGCGTCATACTGCCCACCCGACGCCGGCTTCAAGGCCCACTGAACGGCCTGACTTACCCGCTCTCTATCATCGGCATGAATATAATCCAGCGTCTGCCCGTACCGCTTCACGTCCTGATTGACCAGGCCACACAGTGCCTGGCACCGGGTATCCCACGCTACTACCCCCCGAATGGGGTCCAGCTCCCAGGTACCAAGCTGGGCCGAGTCGAGGGCAAACCGCAGCCGCTCTGCCCCGTCCTGATGCGCCCGCTGCAGGGAAATACGCTCCGAAATGTCCTGCATGGACCCCACCATCCGTATGGGGCGCCCCTCCCGATGAAGTACGTAGCCGCGGTCCAGCACGGTAGCGTAACTGCCGTCAGCCCGGCCAAACCGGTACTCGTCAGACCAGTTGGTCAGGCCCTGTTCAACGGCTTGATGAATACTGGTTAAAATTCGCTCCTTATCGTCGGGGTGAACGTGCCGGGACCATGATTCCAGTCCATCTTCTGTGGTTTCCTGAGAGGGATGACTAAATAAAGTGGTATACCCTTCATTCCACCAAACGGTATCGGCCACTATATCCCAGTGCCAGACGGCATCGCGGGTTGCTTTGGTAAGCAGGTCAAACAGCTCGTTCGTGGTTACTGAATCGGTACGCACTGGTATAGATTACTAAAATGAAGATAGGAAACTCTAAAGTAACAACAGGCCGTCAAACTCAGGCGTTTATTCCCGGCATTTACGCTTTTATTTCAACCCCTGGACTGCCAGAGCCGGTTCCGGCCAGCGTACGGTGGTTGCCGTGGCTGCCCACTACCCCCGTCACTTGTCAATAAACTGCAGCAGTTCAATCCGGTTGGCAAACGGGTCATGGAAAAACACCCGCTCCCGTCCGTCTATTTCGGATGCCTGTTCCAGCACCAGCCCCCTCTCCAGCAACGCCCGTTTGGCGTCGTCCAGACTGGCTACTTCAAAAGCAGGGTGTCTTTTGGAATAGGGGCCGACAGCTTCCTCACGCAGGTGCAGCTGAATGTCGGCGATGCGGAACCAGATGGCCCCGTTAGGATGATTGCCCGGAATTTCGCTGAGGCCCAGTACGGTCCCGTAAAACTCCCGTGCCCGGGCGGTGGTTCCTTCGGGGATGCCAATCAGCAGGTGGTCCAGTCGTTTAAACTGTATCATCCTGCTTAATAGAAGTTGGGTGGCGGGTTCAGCGTCAGGTTCTGCCGCTGGTGCCAGTAAGGATAAATGGTTGGCAATTCGCTGGCCGCATCCAGTTTTTTCACCTGCTCCGTAGTGAGGTTCCAGCCTGCGGCGCCCAGGTTTTGATGCAGCTGCTCTTCGTTCGGGCACCAATGATGATGCTGGAAACGTTGGGCGTTTGCAGCAGCCAGTTCAGTGCAATCTGCGCCACCGTTTTGCCGGTTTCGGCGGCTATGTCGTCCAGCACATCTACAATATTGTAGAGCAACTCGTCATTCACCGCCATCTCCGGCACCGGACTGCCGCCCTGCGCTACCCGGCTCTCCTGCGGCTGCGGTTGGTTCCGGCGGTATTTCCCGCCCAGCCTGCCAGCGGCCAGCGGACTCCAGATGATGGCGCCTACCTGCTGGTCAATACCCAGCGGCATCAGTTCCCATTCGTATTCCCGGTTGGCCAGGGAGTAATATACCTGATGGCCACATAGCGGTTCCAGCCGTATTTTTCGCTAACGGCCAGAGACTTCATCAGATGCCAGCCCGAAAAATTGGAGCAGGCGATGTAGCGCACTTTGCCACTTTGCACCAGGTCGTCGAGGGTACGTAGTGTTTCTTCCACCGGCGTGTAATGCCATCAAAGCCGTGCATGTGGTAAATATCGATATAATCGGTACTGAGGCGCTTCAGGCTGCCTTCCACCTGTTGCAGCAGATGAAAGCGGGATGAGCCCTGGTTGTTGGGGCCTTTGCCAAAGGGGAACGTGGCTTTGGTAGAAATCAGCACGCTGTCGCGCTGCCCGGCTCATGGCTTTGCCCAGAATTTCTTCCGCCAGGCCCTCAGAATAAATATCGGCGGTATCGAAGAAGTTGACGCCCGCTTCCAGGCAAATATCAACCAGACGTTTGGCTTCTTCCACCTGGGTGTTGCCCCAGGCTTTAAAAAACTCGCCTGCTGCCGCCAAACGTAGCCGTGCCAAAACTGAGCACGGGAACCATGCAATCCGGACGCACCTAATTGTCTGTATTCCATACTATGTTCAGTTACTTTTTTTGTTATTGGGAGTCTATCTATTGTCCGTATTCGTGTAGCTACATGCAGTTTACCCTTTCCCGTATAACACCAGAAGCTGGTACAGATGTTTTACAGACGTTGGCTTTGGCCGGTAAAAGGCACATCCCGTACAACGGCACGGCGCCTTTTGGTACATTTCAATCATTTTTTATACCCATTATTTGTTTGACGCAGTACCTGTGCGGCATTCACGGGCCTCGGGCTTATTACTTACCCATGGAATGCTTGTACAATTTTCATTTCCGTAAAAGTAAAGCAAGCAGTTATTGTACTATCCCGCTACCCACGAATCATTAGACCGCCTAATTTAGTTATTTAGCATATGGATTATTCTACCCTGCATTTGGTTATTAGTTGTTGATCCTAACTGTTTTATAGAAATCATGAAACTCATATATACGATAGATACCGATACCAATAGTACCAAAGCCGTTAATTGCATTTTGTCACGCTTGTAAAACCATTCACGTTCCGGGTTTGTCTGCTGACCAATACCTGCTCATACAGGATAACAAGTCACTCCAACAGCCCCATAAATTAACTAAATCGCCTGCCTTGCCGTACTGGTGAAACGGGCAAATCCAGCATCGCAGGAAGTTGCCAGCAAAACAATGGTGGGCCTGAATCCGCCAACGATAACCGGCCCCTTCCCGTCGTTTACAAAAAATGCTCGCCAGGGCTTATCAGGCTTTTCCGGCCTTCCTGACAAGTACACTTCATTAGTCCGAATGTATCAGCGGGCTTTATCAGTCGGTTAGGGAAACACTAACCCGGCTTCACCCCCGAAACCAATCGTTTAGCGGGTTTCTTCAGACTAAAATCTCACAACACATGAATCGTTTTTCCGTCATTTATCTGCTGAAGAGGCAGTACCAGTCTATTTTTTGTAGCACCCAACAGGAAGCTGACGCACTTTTAGCGGACTTGCTTACGCAGGAAGGGTGCAAGCCAATTGGTATCTACGATGCCAAAACGGAGCTTTTCGTTTGGGAGCCAACCCGGCAACGCCAGTACGATAAAGCCACTATAGAAAAGCAGGGCCAACTGGGCGAGCAAATTGCCAAAATTGCTCAATCCCTGCGCCATCCGGACGAGGTTCGGCTCAGCCCGACCAACTCCCTGTCCCAGCTTCTCCAGATGGAGGAAATTTAACGTAGTTAACTCAACTGATAAAACGCATATCATCATGCAAACGAACCGTCAGACCATTACCCAGGCATTGCCCTATATGCTGGCCTATCCCGCCCTGCTGGCAGGCCACCAGACCATAGACGCAGCCATCAACGATCACCTACTCAGCAATTACCTGGAGGCTTTCATGGAGCAGGACGGACTGCCGAATGAGGCTTCGGCGACACCGGCACCGTTAACAGACTATATAAACGCGGTTCTTGGTCAATTGTCAGATCCCGTCCTGAGCGATCCACTGGCCCGGTTGTGCTCCGATGGAGCCCTGAAACTACCCGCTTACATTCTGCCCACCCTGCTGCATTTGCTGGCCCAGAACGGGGATATTCACCGAATCACTTTTTTACTGGCTACGTATGGTCACTACTTATCGGAGCAGCTTAAAGCGGGTAAGGGGGGTGAACTGGAGCCAGACGACTGGGCAAAAATCAACAGCGACGATGTGTTGGCTTTGCTGAGCATATCATCTATGGCAACGGCCCGACTGCAAACCTATTCGCACTTCGTGGCCATGTACAAGTCATACCGCAATCAGATAGCTGCGCACGGGGTCGAGCCTTTACTTCGCCAAATGGCCTACAACCGGCTGGCTATGCCGGCTGCTTAACCAATAAAAGCGGTGCCGGGAGGCCCGGCACCGCTTTTTCATTACCACCAGCGCTGTTGTTTGTTTAACTCTCAGCACTGTTACTTATCTACGTGCATCATAGGTTAGAAGATAAGATTTCTGGAGGAGTTATCCTGACGGACAACCCCTGCTTGCGGGTATCATAGGTTACCAGGCAGGCTCTGTTGCCAGCCCTCAGGGGCGGGTTGATTTCATGGGCCAAATGGTTACTTTTTTAAACTCAGCTGTACCGCCCTCGGCAAACAGGTCGATGGCGCCTGCTCCTTTGGTCGGGAATATATAGTCGGTAATAACGCGCTCACCATTGTTGGCAAACACCGTCACAACGGACCTGTCCACAAAAATGCGTAGTTTAATTAAATTGTTCTGCGGCTGCAGGGAGCCGTTTCAACGCTGGGAAACCGGTCGCTGAACGCCACATTGCCCGACTTTCGGCGGTCCAGTTCGAGCTGGCCGTTGGTGTAGCGGATGATGGTCTCTTCATCGCCCGGTCCGTCGCACGGTTTTTGGCGATTCGGATACCCACCGTTTTGGCGGTGCCGGGGCTGATTTCGGCTTCAAGTTCGTACACGTTATCCAGGCTCTTTTCCAGCGTCTGGCTCTGGCTGGTGAGGGTGATATTGCGCTGCACCTTTTCAGAACCGCGCAGACTGGTCACCCCATTAATGGGCGTTTGTACCAGCACCAGTCCCTCGGACGTGCGCCGGAGGGCAACCTGACGGGGCAGCGACATGGCTCCCCTGAAGGTAGCCGTCGGTATTTTGTTGGCATATTCCCAATCGTTGAGCCAGCCAATCATGACCGGATTTTTCTGCGTGCCGGGCAGGTCATTGAACGGAATAGCCGCGTAATAGTCTTTCCCCCAATCGACGGGGTTGCTCACGGCGGGTGCAATGGGCTTCGGATTTTCTTTATCCAGCGTGAAGGTCTTCCCATCAAAATTACCCACAAAATACTGCATGCCGAGGTAGTTCTTCTGCGGGTGCCCCGCCGAAACGAATACGACCCACTTGCTCTTTCCCACTTCATTTTCAATGGGCACCTTAACAATAGACGGACATTCCCAGACGCGGGTCGTGTCACCATGCGGCCCAAAGAGGCTCAGCAGTTTCCAGTCTTTCAGGTTTTTCGAATCGTAAAATGCCACCTTGTGATCGGTGGGTTTGATTACGGCCATCAGCCACTTTTGCTGCGGCTCGTACCAGAATACGTTCGGGTCCCGAAACTCTTTAGTTTGCAGGTCAAGCACCGGATTTTTGGCGTACTGCGTCCAGGTGCGGCCTTTGTCGGTGCTGTACGCCAGGTTCTGGTACTGATTGGTCTGCACGTCGCCCTTGGTTACGTTGCCCGTATAGATGGACACCATACAATCGCCGGTTCCATCGGGGCACAGGCCACTTTTGTTGCCCTTATCCACCACGGTACTACCGGAAAAAATACCCGTTTTCGACACGTTGTCGGCATTGGTAAACTCCGGGATAGCCACCGGCAGATCCTCCCAGTGCAGCAGGTCGGTACTCACGGCATGGCCCCAGCTCATGTGCCCCCACACATTACCGAACGGGTTATGCTGGTAAAACATATGGTACTGACCATTGGCATAAATCAGCCCATTGGGGTCGTTTATCCAGCCTTTTGGGGGCGAAAAATGGTACTGTGGCCGATAGTCGATGGAGTCGCCGGTCGTTTCGGTCTGGGCCGCCGTTTCGGTTTGAGCCGTCGACTCGGTTTTGGCCGACTGATTGCAGGCCGTCTGGCTGATTGCGACTAAAGCCAGCAAGGCGAGGGCAAGTGTTTTTCGTTGTATCATGAATCTGGTAGTAGTCATCGGTTTAGACAGGTTCAGAAAAAATAGGATGGCGAATCAGTCAATATACAAACCCTCCCCATCGCAGGCTACGCAATCAAGCACTATTGGTTCTTAAAAACCCGGATTCTGCTTGTATAACCCTTTGGTGAAGCTGATTTCCCGCTGTGGAATCGGCAAATATTCGTCCCGCCCGGCCGTAAATTTAGCGGTTGCCAGGAAAGGCCGGCGTACCTTTTCTTTGTCGATGTAGGCATTCAGCGTTTTTTCGGCAATACCCCACCGAACCAGGTCGAAGAACCGGGGGCTTTCGGTGGCAAACTCCAGCCGCCGTTCAAACCGCAGGGCGTTACGGGCGTAATCCTGGGTCCAGCCGGTAGCCCCGTATTCGCCCGTTTTGTAGTTCGATGCAAATGTACCGTCCGTTTTCTTCAGCCGTCCGGTGCTCATGGCTGCCCGGCGCCGAATCTGGTTGATGAGCGGGCGGGCCATTTCCTGCTGACCGAGTTCAATGTACGCTTCGGCCTGCATCAGCAGCACGTCGTCGTACCGGATGATATCGATATTTTTCGAGGTACCGATAAAGGGGCCTTCTTTCTTGTACGATGGACTGGTGGCCAATTGCTGCTCTTTCATGGTATGAAAAAAGCCGTACACGCCCGGATCGCGCACCCAGGCATTGCTGAAGGGTTTGGTCGGGTCGTATTTGTACGGATGCCCGTCTATACCGATGGTATGGTCAACGCGGGGGTCAACGGTGTCGGTAGTAAAGTCCACGTTCTTATCATTGAAGGTATCCACCAGCGGCAGACCGTTTGCGTCGGTTTTGTAGGCATTGGCCAGGTTCTGACTGGGCGCGTGAAACCCGCAGCAACCGTATTGGGGCGCACCGTGTGGATAGTTCAGCCCCGTCACGTAGCTCAGCCGTCCTACCGCCGTACCGTCGTTGATGGAGTACTGAATGGCAAAGATGGATTCGGGACCGTTTTCCGTTTCGGCAATAAAATTCTCGGCAAAATCGGGCTGCAAACCGTACTGCCCCGAACTAATCACCTGCTGCAACAGCGTTACCACCTCCTGCAACCGGGTCTTGTTAATGGCTGTCACTTTGTGGCTGTCATCCTGTTCATAGGCCTGATACAACCGTAGTTTGGCCAGGTAAGCGGCTGCCGAAATTTTGTTGGCCCGCCCGATCTGGGTCTGCTTAACGGGTAGGTTATCCGTGGCAAACTGAAAGTCTTCGGCGATTTTATTCCACAGCTCATCGTTCTTGTACCGCACATTCGACTCCATCAGAATATCATCGCTCGTCATCGTTTCGGTGATGTACGGGATATTTTTGAAGAGCATTTTCAGCATAAAGTGCGAGTGACCCCGTAAAAAACGCATCTCGGCCTGCCGCACTTTTTTCAGCGGAAATTCGGCATCGGTCAGCGTGTTCAGGCTGGTCAGGGCAGCGTTGGCGCGTGAAATAGCCTTGTAGAAATTCTCCCAGGTGAAGGGATGCATCAACCCCATGTCGGGGCGCGTCAGGTTGTAATGCTCGTAGAAATCAATTTCGGCTACATCGCCCACCCCCCCCCGCCTTTGTAGGCATCGTCGGAGCGAACGCTGCCGTACGCCCACATACTGGTCATGGGGCCAATCATGTCGTCGTTGCCAATTCCGGCGTAGGCGGCAGTGACCAGCCCGTCGGCACCTGATACCGACTGAATACTGGAGGACGATAGTAAACCCTGGGGCTGGTAGTCCAGAAAATCGTTACAGGCAGTGGTCGTCAGCCCTAAAACGCCGGCCAGCAGTACTGAATAAATGGATTTATTTTTCATGATAGTTGGCTTGTCTGATTAGAAAGAAACATTGATACCACCCGTAAACGTCTTTGGAATCGGGATGGCGTTGATGTCAACCCGCTCCGGGTCGGGACCCTGAAACCCCTTGGCTTTGATCAGGAACAGGTTGTCGGCCATTACGAACAGGCGAAGCCGCTGAAGCCGGATTTTTTCAACGAAAGGGGCTTTCACGGTGTAGCCCACCTGAACGTTCCGCAGCTTGAAATACGATGTACTGCCGAAGAAATAATCGGAGGTGCGCGATTCGCCGTTTACGTCCGAGAGCGACAGGGTTGGAATGGTGGAACCGGTATTGGTTGGTGACCAGGCATTGAATACCCCCGGCCCTACGTTATCGCGGCCCCGGATAAAATTGTTGTAGAACGTGTAGGCATCGAAGCCCGACCGGCCCGCTACGCCCGACCCAAAAATGGAGAGGTCGAACCCTTTATAAGCGCCGTCGAAACGAAGGTTGTACTCAAAAGCAGGCAGGGTAGTACCGAAGAAAACCCGGTCGTCGTCGTTAATCTGCCCGTCGTTGTTCGTGTCCACGTACCGGATTCGGCCCGGACCCGCACCCACCTGTTTGGGGGCCGCATCTACCTCCGCCTGCGTCTGGAACAGCCCGGCCGTTTTGTAACCAAACAAATCGAACTGCGAGTGGCCCAGAATCGTGTTGAGGGCGTTGCCGGCGTAGGCCGCCCGGACTTCTTCGGGCAGTTTGGTAATTTTGTCGCGGAACCGGCTAATGCCCGTCATGATACTATACGTAAAATCGCCCGTGGGTTTGGCGTAATAGCCCAGCGAGAACTCGAAGCCATTATTCGATTTAGCCGCTCCGTTCACCGCCCTTAGTTGCCCTTCCCCAACGGCAGAGGCAATGGGGGGCGTAATCAGAATGTCGCTGGTGTTGCGGGTAAAATAATCGAACGACCCCTGAAACTGCCCGTTCAGAAACCCGAAATCCACGCCCATGTTCAGCTCGTCGGTAGTTTCCCATCTCAGGTTGGGGTTAGCCCCCTGAATCGACACGAATCCCGAAGGCAGGTTACCGGTATTGGCTCCGTTGAGGTCGTAGGCCGTGCCAATGTTGTAGTACTGGTCAAAAAACCCGTTGTGCCCGTAGGGATACTGCGACTGCCGCGCCCCGTAGCGGGTATCGTACAGCCCGAACCGGGCCAAATCCCCGATTTCCTGGTTACCCACCCGGCCAACGCCCGCCCGCAGTTTGAGGGAACTGACAAACTGAACGTTTTTGAAGAAAGCCTCTTTGTCGAGCCGCCAGCCCACCGAAGCCGCCGGAAAAATACCGTACTGGTTATCCTGACCAAACCGCGAAGAGCCATCGCGACGAACCGTCAGGGCCACCAGGTAGCGGTCGGCAAAGGCATAGTCGACGCGGGCAAACTGCGACAACAGCCGATTGCCGGACCCATTGCCGTTAATGTTGGCATTACCCGTACCGGCATTGAGGACAAAATAATCTTCCGTTTGCTGGGCAAATCCTTCTTTGCGGGCGACAACAAACCGGAAATCGTTTTTGATGGCTTCGGTGCCGAGCAGGAAGTTGAACCGGTTTACGCCCAGGGTCAGGTTGTAGCGGGCCGTGTTAGACCAGGTAACGCTCAGGGCGCGGTTCTGGTCAATGGTCAGGTTGTTGCTGGTTCGTCCAAATGAGCCTTCCTGAAACGACTGCTCAATGTTTTTGGCGTAGTAATAGGCGTTATCAGCGCCGATGCTCGTCCGTAGAAACAGGTTCTTGATGGGCTCCACCTCCACAAATACGTTGCCGAACAGGGTGAGCCGGTTGGCATTGTCCCAGCGGTTGATGTACTGCATGTGCAGGGGGTTGTTCCGGTCCGAATACCCGGACCCCACGGCCCCGCCGAAGGTGCCGTCTTTGGCATAGACCGGGATGGTTGGAGCCAGCGTGATGGCCAGACCGGTGGTAGCCGCTCCGCCAATGTCAGTGGCGGTCAGGGTTTCATTCAGCGAAGCCACCTGGATATTGGCCCCAATTTTGAGCCGGCTGTTGAAGGCGCTCGTCAGGGCGTTGATGCGTCCGCTCAGTTTGTCGGCCCCCGTGTAGCGCAGCATGCCGGTGTTCTTGTAGTAGCCGAAGTTGACCTGTAAGGACGAGGCTTTGGTGCCGCCCGACAGGGTTAGTTCGTTGTTGGTTACAATGCCGGTTTTGTACATCGCGGCCTGCCAGTCAGTGTCACCGGCGGGCATATTGGGGTCGCCACCCACCAGTGGTTTCACCGTTACACCATTCAGCCTGGGGTTTTTGAAGTCTTTGTTCCAGTCGAAGCCATAGAGGGCACCGTACCCATCTTCGGGGTTCACCCCGTCATTGACCGATGCCTGCCAGAGCGCCCGGCCCCGGTCGGCAGCGTTCAGCATTTTGAACCGGGAATACGTTTCGGATTGGGCCGAAATGCTGCTGTTAAAGTCGATATTGAGTTTGCCGTTGGTGTTCGATCCGTTTTTGGTGGTCACGATAATAACCCCGTTGGAAGCACGTGACCCATAAATAGAGGAGGCCGACGCATCTTTCAGCACCTGCACTGACTCAATTGAGTTGGGGTTCAATCCCTGAAATACTTCCGGCCGTTTGGTTGGTATGCCGTCAATGATGTACAGGGGGTCAGTATTGCCGAGCGTGTTGGCACCCCGAATCAGAATTCGCCCGTTGCTGCCATTGGGCGATCCCGTTTTTTCGATGTACAAACCCGGTACCCGACCCTGCAATGACTGCATGGGGTTGCCCGATGGAATATCCCGAATGGGACTCAGGTCAACCACGGCTACGGCTCCGGTCAGGTCTTCTTTTTTGGACGATGTATACCCTATCACGACCACTTCCGACAGTTCGCCCCCGGCTTCCAGGGCTACGGTGATCTGGCTCCGGTTTACGATGGATACTTCCTGGGGGGTGTACCCAATAAATGACACTTGTACCGCCGTGGCCGTGCCGGGCACCGAGAGGGAAAACTTTCCGCTGGCGTCCAGTACCGTTCCGGTCGTTGTACCGGGAACTACGATGTTCGCCCCAATGAGCGACTCTTTGTTTTTGGCATCGACCACGGTGCCCGTGATCGTTCGTTGCTGCGCCATTGCCCATGACAGGGTCAGGAGCAGGGCAAACAGGGTTGACAGGTAATTTTTTCATAATCATAGGTATTTTTATCAACAGGATTAATTGCGTACAAACCGGACTTCGCTAGCGACTGGTATCCAGCAGGAATGACTGACTCATAATAACGTTCTCCGTAAAATCGGGCGTGGCACCCTGTTTGGTGGCCACAAACGCCCCCGTAGCACAGGCAAATTCAAGGGTCTTCTGCGGGGTTTCGCCCTGCAGCATTTTGTAGAGAAAACCGGCCAGAAACGCATCACCACTACCAATGGTATCCGCTACCTCAACCGGGAAACCAGCCTGTTTTGTAAAGCCCGATGCATCAAGCACGGCCGCTCCATCGGGGCCCAGCGTTACGCAGAGGGTTTCCAGGGTATAGCGTTCCCGAATCTGCTCCATAGCTGTCTTCAGGTCTGCGGTCCCAGGTTCTGTTTCATTATTGTACCAGCCCGACAGTTCTGCCAGTTCGTGCTCGTTCAGCTTGGCGATGTCGGCCTTGTGCAGTAACTCTTCCACTAGTTGCTGACTGTAGTGGGGAGCCCGCAGGTTCACGTCGAACACTTTGCGGGGGGCCACTTCCAACAGCGCCAGCAGCGTTTCGTGCGTTTGCTGACTGCGGGCGGCCAGACTGCCATACACGAACACATCACTTTGCTTTACCACCTCGCTCAGACCGGGTTCAGGCCATGATATAGTCCCAGGCCACGGGTTGAAGAATCTTATACGTTACTTCGTTGGAGTCCGAAATATTGGCCTTCGCCACGCCCGTCAGGTGCGTTTGGCCCACCTGCACCAGGGCAGTCGGAATACCTTTATCAGCCAGAAAATCAATCAGCTCGCGACCCAGGTCGTCACTGCCAACCCGGCTGATGAGTTGTGCATTCAGGCCGAAGTTGCGCAGGTCGGCGGCCACGTTCATGGGAGCCCCACCGGGTTGCTTGGTGGTAGGCAGCACATCCCAGAGAATTTCGCCAAAACAGGTGATGGTTGGGGTCATGAGTAGTATGGTTTAGGGTATTCGGTTTACAGTGTTCGTCAGCTGGCGCGGGATACCCCGTGCCTCATATTAATGACTAAATACGGTCCGTTCAATTTTTTCCAGGCTGGTCCCCTTCGTTTCGGGCATTAGCCGCAGCACAAACAGAAGCTGGAGCACCATCATGGCGGCAAAAAACAGGAAGGTGTTCCCCCCGCCAAACTGTTCGGACAGGTACGGAAAGGTGAAGGTGATGATGGCGGCCATGAGCCAGTGGGTAAAACTGCCCAGTGCCTGACCACTGGCGCGTACCTCGTTCGGGAAAATTTCGGAAATAAAGACCCAGATAACCGCGCCCTGTGAGAAGCCAAAAAAGGCGATGTAACAGAACAGCAGAATGGGTACCGTCATCCCGAAATCTTCGGTGTAGAACGCCCGTGCTACCAGTCCCAGCGTGATGATTAAGCCAACCGAACCAATTTTCATGAGCGTCCGGCGACCATACCGGTCGATGAGGTTCATGGAAATCAGGGTAAAAATGAGGTTGATCAGGCCAATCCCTGCCGATGAGAGCAGCGATGAACTTTTGCCCAGCCCGGTCATTTCGAAAATACGGGGGGCATAGTAAATAATGGCGTTGATACCGGCCACCTGATTGAACACGGCAAATAGTACAGCCAGCATAATGGGCGTGTTGTACTGCCCCGAAAACAACCGGTTTGATCCTGTGCTTTGATGACTGCTCTCCTGAATGGCCACGAGGGTTTGCTCGGCGGTGGCCGGGTCAATCATGTCCAGTACCTGACGCGCCTGAACAACATCCCCTTTTTTGAGCAGGAGCCAGCGCGGGCTTTCAGGAATGTTCAGAACGGTAATCAGGAAAATAAGCGACGGGACCGCCTGCACACCCAGCATCCACCGCCAGGGTTCAGCCCCCGCATCGGCCAGCAGGAAGTTAGACAGATAGGCAATCAGAATACCGAATACGACATTGAACTGAAACAGCCCCACCAGTTTTCCCCGCGATTTGGCGGGCGAAATTTCGGTGATGTACATGGGTGCCGCCACCGAGGAAGCACCCACGCCCAGGCCACCCAGAAACCGAAAAATAAGGAAGATGGGCCAGTTGGGAGCCAGTGCCGTACCAAGCGACGCAGCCAGATACAGAACCGCAATCCAGAACAAGGTTTTTTTGCGGCCCAGCGTTTCAGCGGGAATACCGCCGGTCATGGAGCCGATAACCGTACCGATGAGCGCAATGGATACCGTCAGGCCGTGCTCCCAGACGCTCAACCCCCAGAGTACCTGTAAGGATTGCTCCACCCCGGAGATAACGGCTGTGTCGAAGCCGAACAGGAAGCCGCCCAGGGCAGCTGTAATCGACCAAAAAAAGATGCGTTGTTTCTGATTCATACCTGGCTTTCGAACCAATGTCAGCAGTGGTTCGTGAATCAAAGGTAACAGGTCGACCAGGCGGGTCGTTTCAGAAAACGTTCAACTTATTTCAACCTACGCACAAATCACAACTAGCTATCAATCAGGACATTTACTAAAATAAATCATAATGAATTATTAAAATTGATACACCGATTTTCACATTTGATACAACCAGTTTTCAAAGGCTACCCATGGCTATTCGCCAATCAGATTGGTTGGTGGCTGGCCAAGCCCTGGCGAATGCCGGAGGCCCGTTTTGTATACTAAATACCAGAATAAAGTACACTGTGGGACCGTTCAATCAGTTAGCTAAAGCTGGCGTACGGTACCCAAAAAACCGTAAGTTCATAAAAATCAATCATTTACCGGCAAACTAGCTACATAACCAGCTCCGCGAAAAAATATCGTTACACAACATTACCCCACAGGAGAGAGTTTTTTCCATGCAATCCAGTCAACAACCTGGTCAACAGGTGGGCGACCTGGTGCACAAAAAGTGTTTCATTAATTTCACTCTAATTCACTCAATGCCATGAAAAAGTCCATCTATGTCTGCCTAAAGCGAAGTACGCTTTTGCTATTCCTCGGGGCCAGTCCGTTCTTTTTTAGCTGTACGAGCACAACACCCGACCCCATTTCTACCACTCCTCCCACTTCGGGAACGGTAACTACTCCGGGATCAGGCACTACCACTACTCCAGGGTCAGGCACTACCACTACTCCAGGATCAGGCACTACCACTACTCCGGGATCAGGTACTACGACTACCCCCCCGAACGCAACCGTCGTAGCATCGGTAGCCTATATCGCCCAGAAAGACAACCTTAAGCTACTGAGCGCAGCGATTGCCCGGGCGGGTCTTGCAACCGAATTCAACCAGTCACTGATTACTATTTTTGCCCCATCGGACGAGGCATTCAGGGCGGGAGGGTACGCTAACGAAGCGGCTGTTTCGGCCGCGCCGGTAGCCGATCTGCAACGGATTTTGAGGTACCATCTTGTCAAATCACGGATTGACCAGTCGGCTATGCCAACGCGGGTGAATACCGTGTATGAAACAGCCCTGACCGATAATCAGCTGTCCGTATACAAAAACAGTATGACTGACATCAGCGTCAACCAGGCAAAGATTACGGAGGGAGACATCCCAACCGTGGGGGCCGCCCTGCACATCATTAATGGGTTGCTCAAACCCGCTACGGTCAACACGGTAGCGCTGGTTAAGGCCAACACAAGCTTATCGCTGCTGACGGCCGCCATTGAACGGGCGGGTCCGGCTGTGAGCGACGTGCTGAACAAAAGCACTCAGAATGGATACACGATCTTTGCCCCATCCAACGATGCCCTGAAAGCGGCTGGTTATGCCGATGAAGCGGCTATTAAAGCGGCCGATCCGAAAGTATTGTCGGATATCCTGCTCTATCACATACTGAATTACCGGGCCTACGCGCAGACCTTCCAGAACGGAGCCGATGTCGCTACCGCCCAGGGTGCTACGCTTCGGGTGAATGTCGCTGGTGGTAAGGTTACGCTGTTGGGTAAAGGAAACGGCACCAACGTTGCTAACATCGTCCAGGCCGACCAGGCAGCCTCAAATGGCGTTGTACACGTTATTGACCGGGTATTGCTCAGCAAATAACCGTGATTCATAAAAGCAGAAACATGCCGGATAGACTGTCTATCCGGCATGTTTCATTTACGCCCAAACGCAAATAAATCGGGTCGGGTGTAATGGCCAATCACATCAAAGTCGAGTTTACTTTTCAGGACGTCATCGAGGTCCAGCCTGACCATTAGTATACCCTCCTCATCCCAGAGTGGCCCGGCTATAAAATCGCCCTGTGGCGAAACAATAGCACTCCCGCCCCGGCTCAAAATCAGCTCATCTCCATCCAGAAAATCCTGATAAGCAGGGGGATAGTCGCTCCGCCTGAAAAACTGGTTGCTGCCCAGCACAAAACAGCGGCCTTCGCAGGCGATGTGCTGGAGGGTAGCAGGCCAGCTAGGCCGGGCATCGGCGGTGGGGGCCAGGTACAGGTGGGGTGCCTGCTGGTACAGGCTCATGCGGGCCAGCGGCATGTAGTTTTCCCAGCAGATCAGGCCACCAATCCGGCCAATTTCCGTATCGAATACCCGCAGCGAATCGGTACCGGTGCCCTCCGCCCAGATTAACCGTTCCACACCCGTCGGCTTTATTTTCTGGTGCTTGCCCAGGTAGCCTTCCGTAGGGGACACGTAAACAAGGGTACAGTACAGGCTCCCGTTCAGGGCATCGCGCTCAGTAACGCCGATGGCCAGATACACCTCATTTTCACGGGCAATCTGCTCAATGCGGGTCAGCTCCGGGCTGGGTAGTTGCAAACTGTTTTGCCAGTATGTTTTGTAGAGTTCCCGTCCGGCATCGGTGCGCTGACCAACGGAGGCTCCGAAAGTAAACTTTCGGGGATAGCCCGGAATGAACGACTCAGGAAACAGGATAAACTGACAGCCTTTACGGGCGCACTCAATAACCAATGATTCCAGCTTGTCAATGGTGGCGTGAATGTCGAAAAAAACGGGAGTAGCCTGAACAACGGCGACAGTAATGAGCATGGCCAAATCTACAACCTATCGGGCTACGATAACGCGGATAACTGAATTTTCGGGCGGTAGTAAATGCGTTTGATCTGGTCCATTTTCCGTAAGCGGGCGATTTAAATCGCCCGCTTACGGAAAATGCCTTACGGATGAAAAACAGGTCCGTTCAGACAATCCTGGCATAATTCACTCCGCAGGGCGGCAGATCACCACTTTGGGCGTACATTTACGCCCTTTTTCTCTCGAAATCCAACCGGACCTGTTCTGGTCACTCGTAGTCTCCTGACACAGCGAAGACCGGGTTCAGGGCCGATACATGAAGACACCAGTGAGCATGACACCCCTTTCCTGCGGAATTGACTTCGGTACATCCAATTCGAGTATTGCCCTGGCCACCAACGGGGCTATCAGCCTGGTTCCGGTAGAGGATGCCCAGGTGACAATGCCAAGTGCCCTTTTTTTTCAGCGCGTCGACAACAAAGCGTTCTACGGTCGAACGGCAGTGGACATGTTCTTCAATCGGGAGCCGGGCCGGTTCATGCGGAGTTTGAAGCGGGTACTCGGCACATCGCTGATGAAGCAGGGAACACTCATCAATGGTACGTTGATGGGTTTTTCGACCATCATCACGGCCTTCCTCAAACACCTCAAAACGAAGGCCGATCAGGTTGCGGGACAGGAGATAGAGTACGTCATGATGGGGCGGCCTGTCCACTTCGTCGATAATGATCCGGCGGCCGACACCCGGGCGCAGGCAGAACTGCACGCCATTGCCCAGCGACTCGGGTTCAAACACATCGAGTTTCAGTTTGAACCCATTGCAGCGGCCTTCGCGCACGAAGCCCGGCTGCGGGGGGAAAAGCTGGCGCTGGTAGCCGATCTGGGTGGGGGTACATCTGATTTCACGGTGATTCGGCTCTCGGAAAAATCGCGGCTCAAGCCAGACCGCCTGTCGGATATCCTGGCCAATACAGGCATTCGGGTGGGCGGTAACGATTTCGATAAAGCCCTGAGTCTGGCCACTATCTTACCCGAACTGGGTTACCGGAGTACCTACGGCCCCAAGAACCTGGAGGTACCCCTGAAACCATACCACGATCTGGCCGAATGGAGCAAGGTCAACTTTCTGTACACGCCAAAACTCATCATGCAGGTCCGGCAGCTGCTCCACGAATCGCATGACAAAAAGCGGTATGCCCGCCTGTTGAACGTGCTTGAAGACGAAACCGGGCACTCGCTGCTGGCGGTGGCCGAAAACGCTAAAATTGCCCTCTCCGCCCAGACTGTTCACCACGCCGAATTCAGCTTTGTTGAACCCAGCTTTTCCATCCCCATCCAGCGGACCCTCTTCGACGGGGCAATCCGGGCGGATGTCGATGCCATCGTCGCTTCAGCCAAGCAGTGCCTTCAGGACGCGGGCGTTGGTCGGGAAGCCATCGAACTGGTCATTCTAACGGGGGGCTCCACCGAGGTGCAGGCTGTTCAGACCGCTTTCAGGGGCCTGTTCCCCAAAGCGGCCATCGCCGACGAAAACAAACTCTCCAGCGTGGGCCTTGGTCTGGCCTACGCCAGCGACTATACATTTGGGCAACATCGTTAGACCACCCAGCAGGGCAGTCAGGTAGGGGTTTCCGACCATTGGTGGGTGAATTAATTCATACCCATTGCCGCTGTATTGAGTAGGTCGGTTGCCCGGATGGTTTCTTACGGAAAGAAATTGTTCAGATGCCCAAACTCATACTCCTTCGCTGCGCCCTGCTGGTTACCCTGTTCTTTTTGCCGGCTTCGTTGGCGTGGGCGCGTATTATCCGAATCGAAATCACCAGCCGGGAGTCGCCCACGTTTGGCGGGAAGTCGTTCGGGATGGTGGGCGCGTACGAAAAGCTACGGGGTAAAGCGTACGGAGAACTGGACCCAAACACTCCGCAAAATGCCCTTATCACGGATATTCAACTGGCCCCCCGCAATGCAAAGGGTATGGTGGAATACGCCATGGATATCTACATCCTCAAACCCATCGACCTGCGTAAAGGCAATCACAAACTCTTTCTGGAAGTTAACAACCGGGGGGGTAAACTGGTCGGCGGATTGAACAACAGCAGCGGGGGCAACGACCCAACCACGGCTACCCACGCCGGAGACGGCTTTCTGATGAACCGGGGTTACACGCTGGTCTGGAACGGCTGGGACCCCTCAGCCGCACTAGTCAACAATAACCTGACCATCACCGTACCAATCCTTACCAAGCCGGATGGCTCACCCCTAACCGGCCCATCCTACGAATACATTGCGTACGATAATGCCACATCGCTGACTCATTCCCTCGCCTACCCGGCCGCTACGCAGACCAAAACAACGGCGACACTCACCGTGCGCGACCACCTGGGGGATACGCCGGTAGTTGTTCCGGCAGATGGCTGGGCGTACGCTAACGACCGGACCATTCAGCTGCTGCCCGCCGGGACCCCGTTTCGGCAAAGTGCCATTTATGAATTCACCTACACCGCCCGCGACCCGATGGTAGCGGGCATTGGGCTGGCCGCTACCCGCGATTTTATTTCGTTCCTGCGCTACGCCACCGCCGACGACGCGGGCAACCCAAATCCACTGGCCCATGATATTCAGTTTACCTTCTCCTTCGCCGTCTCGCAACCCGCCCGGTACCTGAACGATTTCCAGACGCTGGGCTTCAACGCCGATGAGCAGGGCAGGCGCGTACTCGATGGTATCGAAAACTGGCTGGGAGGGGGCAGCGGTATTGGGCTGAACGTTCGGTTTGCGCAACCCGCCCGCACGGAGCGCAACCGGCAAAATCAATTGTACCCGGAGGCTGGTTTCCCCTTCGCCTACCCCGTCCTGACCGACCCGCTTACGGGCAAAACCGCTGGTCGGCTGGCGGCCTGTTCGGCCACGAATACCTGCCCGAAGGTGGTTGAAATCAATTCGGCCAACGAATACTGGGTGAAAGCGGCTTCGCTGCTGCATACCGATACGCAGGGCAACGACCTCCCCGATCCCGACAACGTCCGGTTTTACCTTGTTTCGGGGGCTCAGCACGGCACGGGCAATGGCACAGCGCGCGGAACCTGTCAGCAGGTTCAGAACCCGACCAATGCGGAGCCATTATTACGGGCACTTTTCGTAGCCCTGGACGATTGGGTCACCAACGGCATTCCTCCCCCACCCAGCGCCGTACCCCGCCGGGCCGATGGCAATGCTGTTCTCGCGCTACACCAACCCGGCTCACCCACGGGCATCGTTCCCAGGGAGGCCCTGGGCTGGCCCGCCATCCCCGACGTTACCTACACTGGGCTCATCACCACCCGCTACCAGTTCGAATTCGGTCCGTCGGCCAGTAAGGGCATACTGACGGCCGTTCCTCCCACCCTAACCGGGCGGCCGGTTTACCCTAATTTCGTTTCCAGAGTCGATCAGGATGGCAACGAAGTAGCGGGTATCCGGTTGCCTTCGGTGGCCGTTCCGGTGGCGACGACTACGGGCTGGGCCTTACGGCGGGCAGGTTTCGGCGAGAATGACGGGTGCGAAGGAGCCGGACAATCCATCCCGTTCAAAAACACCAAAGCCGAACGATTACGGGTAAATGACCCCCGTTTATCGCTGGAGGAGCGGTATCGTACTCACGAAGGGTACGTTCAGGCCGTGACGAAAGCAACGGATGAATTACTGAAACGGCGGTTACTCCTGCCCGCCGATGCCCGGCAGTACAAGCAGGACGCCGAAGCCAGTCCGGTGTTAAAATGATACCGGTACTCCACCCCATGCCAGGCGAAGAAATTGGCCGCAGCGAACCAGTCGGGCCGTTTCATTGTAAGTTAATAGCACGGTTTCCTGCCTTCCGCCCGATTTTCCGTAAATTGGCCCCGCGCCCCCGGATTAGCCTTCGGCGGCAGGGACGCGCTTACCTTACACAGACGTTTTAACTCACTCTTCTCCTATGATGAATACCAACTCATCCGCCAACCAGTTTACCTTTGGCATGATTGGCCTGGGCACGATGGGCCGCAATCTACTGCTCAACATGGCCGACCACGGGTTTGCCGTGGCTGGGTACGATAAAGACCCCGAAAAATCGGTCCTGCTGGAAAAAGAGGGTGGCGATAATGTAGTGAAAGGCTTTACGGATATCAAAGCCTTCGTTAACAGCCTGCAACACCCCCGTTCTATCATGATGCTGGTACCCGCCGGTCCCATCGTCGACAGCGTTATTGCGGAGTTGACACCCCTGCTCAATAAAGGGGACATTGTTATTGATGGAGGCAACTCGCACTTTACCGATACGACCCGGCGCGATAAAGAAATGGCCGCCAAAGGGCTTCACTTTTTCGGTATGGGCATTTCGGGGGGCGAAGAAGGGGCGCGGAAAGGCCCCAGCATGATGCCCGGTGGCGATGTGGATGCCTACCAGTTTGTTGAGCCGATTTTAATCGCCGTTGCCGCCCACATCAATGGCGATCCCTGCGTAACGTACATTGGACCGGGTGCCGCCGGGCACTTTGTGAAGATGGTACATAACGGCATCGAATACGCCATTATGCAATTGCTCGCGGAGACCTACGAGGTGATGCGGAAGGGGCTGAAGATGGAGTACGAAGCGATGCATGCCGTTTTTAAGGGCTGGAATGAAGGGCGTTTACAGTCGTTTCTGCTGGAGGTGACCGCTGATATTTTTGCCTACAAAGAGCCGGGGTCAGCAACCCTGTTGCTGGACGGTATCAAGGACGAAGCCAAATCGAAAGGCACCGGCAAATGGACGTCGCAGGTAGCCATGGACCTGGTAACGCCCGTTCCGGCCATCGACAGTGCCGTTTCCATGCGTGACTTATCCAAGTACAAGGCCATGCGCGTTGAAGCGGCTTCGCTGTACGGCGATGAACAGGCGGGTCTATCGGTCGATAAGGACGTATTTCTGGCGCAGTTGGAACAGGCTTTTTTCTTTTCCATGATTACGACTTATGCGCAGGGCATGCACTTGCTGGCATCGGCATCGACGCAGTTTGGGTACAACCTGAATATGGCCGATATCTCCCGTATCTGGCGTGGTGGCTGTATCATCCGGTCGGCCTTCCTGGAAACGATGCTCAGTGCTTATGTGGAAAATTCCGAATTAAAGCACCTGCTGCTCGCTCCGGCCGTGCAGGAAACCATTAAGGATACCCAGCCCGGTGTTCGGGCGGTGGTTACTGCGTCTATAGCAGCTGGCATTGCCGTACCGACTTACGCTACCTGCCTCAGTTATTTCGATGCGTTCCGGAGTGCCAATATGCCCTCGAACCTGATTCAGGCGCAACGGGATTACTTTGGTGCCCACACCTTCGAACGGGTGGGGCAGGAAGGCGTCTTCCATGCCAATTGGCAGGGCGAAGCATCGGTGGAGCCGTAACGGATTGACCCTATATCCTTAAGAAGCCGTGCTCTTGCCGAAAGAGTACGGCTTTTTGCGTTTGCAGTCCTGTACCAACAGGACTGCCCCGCCGGTTAAACCATTGTCACTTAACTCACCACGCTTGCCAACGGACTTGACCATTCATTTCTGACCATAAGCGTTTCCCAAACGGACAAGCCGGGACAGAAGCCGGAGCGGTTACGAAAAGGCTGACCTGTCGTTATTAGGCAAGGCCAGCCACGAGTATAACACGCTGCTAGTCAGCTTTTATAGGCCGTATTCGTTCCACCCAAACACGTATCAGTATGTACGCACGTATTATTCAGGTTCAACTGCTTCCGGGTTCAATTGCTGAAGCTACCGGATACTTTCGCGATTCGGTCGGACCTGCCCTCAAGCAGCAGGCAGGCTTTTCCAACAGTCGCGCCCTAGTTAACGACGAAACCAACAAATGCCTGCTGGTTACGCTGTGGGAAACCGCCGAAGCCCGCACAGCATCCGAAACGAATGGATTTCTTCAGGAAGTGATGACGAGCATGAAAAAGTTTTTCGCCGGTCCGCCAACGATTGATTATTACGAGGTAGCCGTTCAGGTTGTCTAATAAACTGGCTCGTATATCGGGAAAGAGCCCCCTGTTTTCCGGTTTAGAACCCCACACTCTTTAGGGAGTGTGGGGTTTTTGGTTCACGATACTGCATTGGTTTTCGTGAACGATAGGGTTAACATTGTTTATTTCCTGGTTCACTCTTCCGGTCGTGCAACTCCATCGGCACATTGTCCAACTCGCTGTTAAAATAAGGTAATCATTTAAGCATCAGTAAACTATTATGCCGGCGATGTGCGTTAAACTACATTACCATCCTGAAATCAGATTTGTTTAATCGAGTTCAATTGCCCTTGCTGATGGCCATTTTTCGTCCGGCGGTCACGGTTGCGGCCAAGCTAATCGCTCCTGCGGTGGGGTCATCCGCGATTCCCCAGTCTTCCTTTTCCAACGCTCACGCAGTAACCCGGTCCGATGCGACCGCTCTTCTCAACAGCCGGTTCGGCAACCGGGGTATACTCAAACCGGTAGCCACCAATTCGCCCGAATTGCCCCTGCTGGATGTCAATTTTTGTGGTGAGGGTCTGCCCTTCGGACAAACCGACGTGGTGAGTCGCTGGAAACACGTCTTTACACTTTTCCGGAGTAGCACCGGCGACCTGAGCCGACTCCGGGAGCGGGCCGATAAATTCTTCCCCATCATTGAGCCAATTATGGAGAAGTACAATATTCCGGATGATTTCCGGTATATCCCGATGGCCGAGAGTGACCTGCGTCCCCGGGCCGTATCCAGAGCGGGAGCCGCCGGGTACTGGCAGTTGATGCCGGGCACCGCCCGTAGCCTGGGCCTGAAGGTAGGTGGTAGGAATGATGAACGGTTCGATGCCAAAAAATCGACCGAAGCGGCCTGTAGACACCTGCGTGATTTGTACCGGCAGTTTGGCTCCTGGTCATTGGTAGCAGCGGCTTACAACGCCGGTTCGGGCTACGTAAGCAATCAGCTCCGGCGCCGAAAAGACAGCGATTACTACAGCATGACACTCCCCCGCGAAACCCGTTATTACCTGTTCCGGGTGCTGGTGTACAAGGAAGTAATGTCGCGGCAGGACGACTATTCGTCGTTTCTGTGGCCGGACTCCGGCTTAAAAACGGCGTACGTTCATCTGCCGGGTGCGGGATTAGGGCAGTTTAGTTAATTTTTGCCTTCCATTTTTCATCATAGCTCCGGCCACTTTTTTGTCCTTCCGAGGGAACGAGGAATCTCCACTGTCCTGACGCTTGAGAGTCCTCGTTCCTCGGAAGGACAAAATGGAAGGCAAAAACAAGCATTTCAGTAGCGCCCCCTCAAACCAGCCGGATGCCGGTTTCTTCAATGAGAATTTTTCGCTCCCGGTATAGGGTGCCGATGGCTTTTTTGAACGTTTTCTTGCTCATTTCCAGGGATGCATAGATTTCCTCGGGGGGGCTGTTGTCGTTCAGGGGCAGGAAACCGTTTTCGGCTTTGAGCGTGGCCAGGATACGCCGGGCGTTGGGTTCTACATTCTCGAACCCAACCTTTTGCAGGCTTACGTCCACCAGGTTGTCATCCCGAACCTGCTTGACATAGCCGATAAGTGGGTCGCCGGGCCGAACGGTGCGGAAGATTTCGTTGCCGTACACCAGTCCTTTATGGCGATTATTGATGATAACATTCACCCCCAAATCAGTCATTTCGTAGGCCAGCAACTGCACTTCCTCACCCGCCTGCAGGTAACTTACGTCGGGGTCCAGAAAGCGGCTCAGTTTGGTGGATGCCACCAGGCGGTTGGTAGCCGTATCGAGGTACATGAATACCACATACCACTGGCCGGTTTCCATAGGCTGGGCCTGTTCGCGGTGGGGCACCAGCAGGTCTTTTTCCAGCCCCCAATCCAGAAAAGCCCCCGCACTGCTAACGGCCACTACCTGCAGGGCCGCAAATTCGTTGCGGTGAATAGCCGGGGTCAGCGTGGTGGCGATGGGCCGGTCTTCGGAATCGGTGTACACAAATACGTCGATGTCGTCCTCAACGGAAAGCGTGTCGGGAACGTATTTGTTGGGCAGCAGGATATCATTGCTAAAGTCCTGGTTTTTCCGGTCCGACAGGTCGCCGAGGAAAAACCCGACGCTGGTTTGGCGCAGAGCCGTTAAGGTATTTATTCGTCCAATGTCAATCATAAGTAAGGGCTTACTGGCTCTTTATCAAACAAAGGTCGTTTTTTTATGTTGATGTAACGCTTCCCGTCCGTTATTCGACCGGTTAGCTACGGATTTACGGCACTGGTCAACTATTTCTGGGGTTCTAACCGGTTCACCAATACATTGACCGGTACTGTTTAGTAACTTGCCGGTAAAATAAACCCTAACCCGTTAATCTGGTTATTAATCCAAAGCCGCCGGGCCTGTCCGACGGTTCGCCTTTTTTTAGTCTTTAAATGCCGTCAGACACGACTAAACCTACTTCTTCCACATCGGGCAGGGCCACGCCCGGTCGGTTCGAGCGAATGTTTCTGGCACTGGCCGACGTATACGCTTTTATCAGTCGTTTCTTTCGGGAGCTTTTTCTCCCCCCGTACGAATTCAAGGAAATTATCCGGCAGTGCTATGAAGTGGGTTTCCGGTCGTTGCTGCTGATTTCGACGACGGGCTTTATTACGGGTATGGTGTTTACCAACCAGTCGCGGCCCTCTCTGGCCGAGTTTGGGGCCACTTCCTGGCTCCCCTCGCTAATTGCCATTGCCATTGTGCGGGCGCTGGGACCACTGGTAACCGCCCTGATTGCCGCCGGAAAGGTGGGTTCGAGCATCGGGGCCGAAATAGGGTCTATGAACGTAACCGAGCAAATCGACGCGATGGAAGTGTCGGGCACCAACCCATTCAAATTTCTGGTTGTTAGTCGGGTGCTGGCCACGTCCATTACGATTCCGATTCTGACGATGTACACTATTTTTGTGGCCCTGCTCGGTGGATTCCTGAATGTAAGCATGACCGAACAGACCAGCTTTACGTCCTACATACAGGAAATATTCGCTGCGATTTCGTACGTCGACATCTTCGCGTCGTCGCTTAAATCAATCGTATTTGGTTTCACCATTGGTATGGTTGGCTGTTATAAAGGCTATAACTCATCAAAGGGCACGGAAGGGGTTGGAAAAGCGGCCAACTCGGCTGTAGTGACATCCATGTTTTTAGTTTTCATTGAAGAGCTGCTGTCACTACAGATTGTATCATCATTCCGGTGAGCAGAACGAATTCAGCTATGAGCAAACCTGGTAAAACCGACGAAAATTCTGTCATCTCCATCCGTGACCTGCGTAAATCGTTTGGTGATCTGCACGTGCTCCAGGGTATCGACCTGGAGGTTAAGCAGGGAGAAAATATAGCCGTGCTGGGGCGGTCGGGGACGGGAAAGTCGGTTTTGATAAAAATAATCGTCGGCCTGCTCAAACCCGATTCGGGCAGCGTCGTTGTACTGGGGCAGGATGTGCAGCAACTCAGTGCCAAAGAAATGGATACCTTCCGGCAGAAGGTAGGTTTCTCGTTTCAAAGCAGCGCGCTGTACGACAGCATGAGCATCCGGGAAAATCTGGAGTTTCCGCTGGTACGAAACGTTCGGAACCTTAGCCGGGCTGATGTGGATAAAGCGGTTGAAAAAGCGCTGGATGATGTGGGACTGCTGCAAACCATCAACCAGATGCCGTCGGAACTATCCGGTGGGCAGCGCAAACGGATAGGCATTGCCCGCACCCTGATTCTGAATCCCGAAATCATGCTGTATGATGAGCCAACCTCTGGTCTGGACCCCATTACGAGCATTGAAATCAACAACCTGATCAACGAAGTACGGGAGCGTATCAATGCCACCTCCATTATTATTACCCACGACCTGACCTGTGCCAAAACCACCAGCGACCGGGTAGCTATGCTGCTGGATGGGAAGTTTGAACGCGTGGGCACATTTGACGACGTATTCGCCGACCCCGATGAGCGGGTAAAGCAGTTTTATAATTACAACTTTATTAACTGAATGGCCGGTTTATGGTTTTCGGTTTAACGTTTATGGTTAGCTGACGTGTCAGCTACTTATGCGTCAGACTTAGTCGGTAGGCCCCAGCGGGGCAACTGTAAACCGTAAACCTTAAACCACAAACTACGATATGAGTACAGAATCAACTAAGCGCAATATCACGGTCGGGGTGTTCGTGTTACTGGGTATTATCATCTTTATCGCCGGCATATTTGTGCTCGGGGGGCAGCAGAAACGCTTTACCAAGAGTGTCAAGATAATAGCGGTTTTCAACGATGTGGGTGGTCTCAAGGCAGGAAACAACGTCTGGTTTTCGGGGGTCAAGATTGGCACCGTCAAGCGCATCAGCTTTTATGGCACTGCCCAGGTGGAAGTGGACATGAACATTGAGCAGAGTTCGCAACAGTTCATCCGCAAGGATGCCAATGCCACCATCAGCAGCGATGGCTTGATTGGCAACAAGATTGTGGTTATTACGGGGGGGTCAACCAGCCAACCCGAGGTGGAAGACGGCGACCGGCTGAAAACGGTGGCGGCCCTTAGTTCGGACCAGATTCTGGAAACTCTCCAGGAGAACAACAATAATCTGCTGCGGGTCACCAAGGATTTTAAGGAACTGGTGGGTAATCTGCGTAAAGGCAAGGGCACGGTAGGGGCCGTATTGACCGACTCCATCGTAGCCGACAATTTCAAACGAGCCATGAGAAACCTGGAACGAGCCTCTAATAATACCGTTGCCCTAACGGGTTCGGTGTCCACATTTGCGTCTAAACTTAACATGCCCGGTAGCCTGGCGAATCAGCTGGTGACCGATACAGCGGTGTTCCGGAGCCTGAAACGGTCGGCCACCCGGTTTGAATCCGCCGTGACGTCAGCCGACCAGAGCATCAGCACGCTGAGCCGGACAGCCGAAAACGTGAATAAGGCATCCGAAAAGCTGAATAACACGAACAGCCCACTAGGCGTACTGCTCACCGATCAGGAAACAGCCCAAAGCCTTAGGTCTACAATCAAAAACCTGAACACAAGCACGGTATTACTGAACGAAGATTTAAAAGCAGCTCAGAACAACTTCCTGCTGCGGGGATTCTTTAAAAAGAAAGAAAAAGCAGAAGAAAAAGCAAGAGCTGACAGCCTGAAAGCGGTGCAGCAACAACGGCCGGACAGCACAGCCACCAAACCCTGATTGAGTACCAGCATCAGCACACAGACTACTTTACGGGTGAACCAGAATGCCCCGGCTAAGCACTAGCCGGGGCATTTCGGTTTGTTACAGCACTTGTTTCACTATATCGGGATGTTCGGCGGCTACTTTCAGCACCATCTCCCCGAATAGCGTATTGGCCCAGGCAAACCATTTCCGGGTAAATTTCGTCGGGTCATCTTTGTCAAACGATTCGTGCATGAAGCCCGTACCCGCGTGGGTCCGCTTCAGCAGCTGTAACTGCTGTTTTATTTCGGCGGGGCTGGTGGAGGTGAGTGCCCGCATCGTTACGCCAATGGGCCAGATGTTGTTGATCAGCGTGTGTGGACTGCCAATACCTTCGCCCGCCCGCCCCCGGAAGAAATACGGGTTATCGTCACTGAGCACAAACCGACGGGTGTTTTTGTAAACAGGATCGGCGGTGGACATCGCGCCCAGGTAGGGCAGCGAGAGCAGATTGGGCACGTTGGCATCGTCCTGCAACAGGTGATTGCCGTACCCGTCTACCTCCAGCGCGTATATTTTACCGTATTTCGGGTGGTTGTACACGGCGTACTTTTTCAACGCGGCTTCTACCTCGTCGGCCAGTGCCCGACACTCCTTTGCTCGAATACGCGAGCATCCAGGACGGACTGGTTCCGATCGTAGTCATCTCGGCCAGTTGCCGCAGCGAAACTACCGCAAACCAGTTGGAGGGTACGTAGAAGGGGAAAATCGTGGCATCGTCCGATGGGCGGAAAATGCTGTGAATCAGCCCGACCGGACGCGTCAGATTACCGTAGCCATCACCCGGCACGGTATCCGTCGACCAGAAGGTATCCCGACCAAATTTGTAGGGCCCCCGGTTGGTTTTGCGTTGCTGTACCCGCATGGTCTGCACCGCCAGTTGCATCGTTTTTGACCACGTATCGTCGAACGGACTTGTATCGCCGGTGCGTTTCCAGTAGCCGTAGGCCAGCCGGATGGGGTAACACAGGGAATCGAGTTCCCATTTGCGCTCGTGCAGACCGGGTTTCATGGCGGTACGGTCCTTTTTCCACTCCCCCTCCTGCTTCGGGTCGGCGTAGAAAGCGTTGGCGTAGGGGTCCTGCTGGATGCACTGCGTTTGCCGGCGAATGAGCCCAGCTACCAGTTTTTGCAGGGGTTCGTCCGTTTTGATGAGCGATAAATAAGGCCACACCTGCGCGGTGCTATCCCGAAGCCACATGGCGTCAATGTCGCCGGTGATGACGAATGAATCCGGCTTCCCGTCGATGACCGAATGGGTAACGGTGGTATCCAGGGTGTTGGGAAAGCAGTTTTCAAACAGCCAGGCCAGTTCAGGGTCGCGAATCGTTTTTTTCATCCGCCCAATGGTCTGCTCCACGGCTTCGCTGGTAAAATTGCGTTTGGGGAGTGCTTCCCGCACGACCGGGAACGTAGGTTCGGTACCCTGCGCCCGGCTTAACCCACCCGCGAATACACTTACCCCTAAACCGGCTGACTGCTGAACAAAACGACGACGATTCATGACGATCTATGTTGTAAAAAAACGTTTGGCCTGCAAACTAACGACCGGAAGCCGCCATTTGCAACGCACGGGTAACTTTTGCAACGGCATGACACTATTCGTACGGCTATCTCAGCCGAAACGAGTTACTTGCAGTATGACAACGCAACAACCCATCCGCGCCCTCTTTTTAGATATTGGGGGCGTACTGCTAACCAATGGCTGGGACCGGCACGCCCGCCAGCGGGCCGCTAAGAAATTCGACCTGGATTACGAACAACTCAACGAGCGGCACCACCTGACCTTCGACACCTACGAATCGGGTAAGCTGAGCCTGGACGGGTACCTGAGCCGGATTGTTTTTTACCAGCCCCGCCCCTATACCCGATCGGAGTTCACGCAGTTTATCATGGACCAATCGGAGCCGTTCCCGGATATGATCGAACTGGTTCGGCAGCTCAAAGCACAGTATGGACTGAAACTGCTGGCGGTGAACAACGAAGGCCGGGAAATAAACGAATACCGAATCAGGCATTTTGGGCTGGGCAACTTCATTGATGCTTTTGTCTCGTCGTGCTACGCTCACTTCCGCAAACCCGACACCGATATATTCCGGCTAGCCCTCGACATTGCCCAACTCGATCCCGACCAGGTACTGTACATCGACGACCGGCTGATGTTTACAGAAGTGAGTGGTACGCTGGGCATGCGGTGCATTCACCACGTCGGCTACGCGTCGACCCGCGAGCAACTGGCCAGGGCCGGACTGGTGCTGGAGTAAAAAATGGGGGTAACTCCGTCCATTATGTGCGTTCGCCCGCTTCGTTCATAAGCGACGTTCCGAAGCGGGCGATAAATCGCCCGCTACGGAACGGGCTGCGACCGGACTTGCTCACCGTAGAAAACGGTGGCCTGCCGGTCAAAATCGTCCGTAGAGTCAGTGGTTAGAAAAGTACGGTTACCGTGCTGGCTGATTTGCCGTTCCAAATCGGGGTGGCGGGTCAGGTAGTCGGTCAGGCTATTGGCCACGATGCGGCCCTGCGTCAGAATGGTGATAGCTTCGGGCGTATACGGCCGGATTTTGTCCAGCAGCAACGGATAGTGCGTACAGGCCAGCAGGATCGTATCAATGTTCGGCGACTGGGCCATCAGTCGGTCGATGTGCTGCTGCACAAAGTAATCGGCACCCGCACTGGCGTACTCCCCGTTTTCGACCAGCGGTACCCACATGGGGCAGGCCTCCTGAAACACCTGTAAGCCCGGAAAGAACTTCTCGATTTCCACCGGATACGACTCTGAGGTTACGGTTCCCCGCGTGGCCAGAATGCCCACCTGTCCGGTTTGGGAGTACGTACCAATCACTTCCGTTGTGGGACGGATTACGCCCAGCACCCGTCTGTCCGGACCATCCAGTCCGGGATACATGGTCGGTAAATCGAGTTGCTGAATGTTGCGCAGGGCCTTAGCCGACGCCGTATTGCAGGCCAGTATCACCAGCCGACACCCCCGGTCGAACAGGTGACGGACGCACTCCAGTGTGTACTGGTACACCGTATCGAAGGAGCGGGTGCCGTAGGGCGTTCGGGCATTGTCGCCCAGGTACAGGTAATCGTACTGAGGGAGCGCGTGAACAATTTCCCGCAACACGGTCAGGCCCCCGTAGCCAGAGTCAAATACACCAATGGGTTGATTCATAGCAAGATAGGCTATCCCTATCGGCTAGCGCGTTAGTCGGTAGAGCAGAACAGCCGTACGCTGAATCAGTTTCGGAAATTCGGCCAGATTCATTGTTTCTTCGATGCTGTGTGCCCCCTTGCCCGACGCACCCAGCCCGTCCAGACAGGGAACGTAAGCCGCCACGAACGACACATCGCCCGCACCCCGCGAGCCGGGGTCGCCCGCCTTAACCGGACCGAAGCCCATATCCCGGCTGACGTTATCAACAGCCTCACGGAGTTTGTCATTGGCCGCCGACGGTTCCATGGACGGAATGCCATCCGTAAACGTTATTTTCGAGCCAGTCATGGGCAGGCTTTTTTCCACAATCTCCCGCATCCGGACGCGGGCTTTTTCTTTCTGGGCTTCGCCGAGGAAACGCAGATCACCCTTGACCAGGGTTGAACCGGCCACGATGTTCGTTTTGCCGATGGCGTCGGCTTTGGCCGTTTGGGGATCATAGTGCACCTCGGAGCCACCCACAATCAGGCCCGGATTGAAGGTAAGGTACTGCTCCTGCCCCAGCACCCGCCGGAATTCGGTCAGTACGCGGGCGGCTTCATAAATGGCCCCGTAGCCCAGGTCGCTGAAGATGCGCGACGAGTGTCCGGAGCGGGCTTTCACGTTGAGCGTCCAGCTGCTCGACCCCCGCCGACCCGTAGTAACACTGCTGAGGCCCTGGGCCGTCTCGAAGGCCAGGGCGGCATCGGACTGTTTGGCCCGCTCGATGAAATCCCGGCGACTTTCGATTCCCCCCGAACTCTCTTCATCGCCGGTGAAGTAAACGGTGATACTGGTATCGTCCAGCAGTTTTTGGGTATGCAAGGCTTTCAGGGCGGCAATCACCAGTACATCGCCCCCTTTCATGTCGTTCACGCCCTGACCCGACGCGGTCGAGTCGTTCAGGCGGGTGAACGGTTCCATCGGCAGGCTCTTCTCAAATACCGTATCCAGGTGACCAATCAGGAACAGTTTTTTCCCTTTCTTGCCCCGCCGGGTGGCTACCAGATGCCCCGCCCGGTTGAGCGAGTCGTGCAGGGTAACCCACTCGATGGTGAAACCAAGTTTTGCGAGCTCGGCCCCCATCAGGTCGCCCACCTGCCGGACGCCTTCTTTGTTGAGCGTACCGCTGTTTATGTTAACCACTTTTTCCAGAAACCTTTCGGTTTCCGGCATTTGTGCGGTCACGGTCGTTAAAACGTTGGTTTCGGCAGTGGAGAGTGACTGAGCGGACACGCCATAACTGCCCAGCAGAAGCAACAGAAGGATTTTTTTCATGTGTAGGTACCCAAAATTGACGGAGTAGCGAAATAGAGTTTGTTACCCCAGCAGTTCTTTTCCCTGCGCCAGAGCGGCATCCAGTCCGGATGAGTCGGTGCCACCCGCCGTGGCAAAAAACGGCTGACCACCCCCGCCCCCTTTGATGTTTTTGGCGAGTTCTTTCACCACCTGACCCGCGTTCATCTTTCTGTCCTGAATCAGTGAATCGGGCAGCATCACCGCCAGTTGCGGTTTGCCGTTAATGTCGGCACCCAGCACCAGCGCCAGGTTATCCACTTTGGCTTTCAGGTCGTAGGCCAGTTGCTTCAGCGCGTCGGCGTTGGGAACGTCTACCCGCTCTACCAGTCTGCTATGGCCCGGTGCGCCGTTGCGCATTGACCGCTTCTATTTTTTCCAGCAACTGGTTTTTCAACTGCTGGACCTTTTCATTTTGCAGGGCTTCAATCTGTTTCTGCAAGGCGCGTGCGCTCGTCGAGCAGCGACTGTACGGCTTTTATAATGTCTTTAGGGGCTTTCAACAGGTCTTTCAACTCCGCAACCAGTGCCATCTGCTCATTGATGAGCGCTTCGGCACCCGCCGAGGTTTTGGCCTCCACCCGCCGGACACCCGTCGACACCGACCCTTCGCTGGTGAGTTTGAACAGCCCGATATGGCCCGTAGCCGGTACGTGCGTTCCCCCGCAAAGCTCCACCGAGTAGCTGGGGTCGAAGGTGATAACGCGAACGAAATCGCCGTATTTCTCCCCGAACAGGGCCGTGGCACCCAGTGCTTTAGCCTGCTCGATGGGTACGTTCCGCTGCTCATTCAACTGGATATTTTCCCGGATCTTCTCGTTTACGATGCGCTCGACTTCAGTCAGTTGCTCGTCTGTCACTTTGCTGAAGTGCGAGAAATCGAAACGCAGGGCATCAGGGCCGACGTATGAACCCTTCTGGGCTACGTGCGTGCCAACCACCGCGCGCAAAGCCGAATGCAGTAAGTGCGTGGCCGAGTGATTGCTGGCAATCAGAGCGCGACGCTGCCCATTAACGCTGGCATAAACCGAACCGGCTTCAGTCAATAGCTCATCGACTCCGCGTACGTCTTCTACTATATGAATGACCAGGTCATTTTCTTTTTTCGTATCCAGCACCGTGAGCGTGCCGATTTCGGTTGACCCCACAAACAAACGCAGCGTGCCCGTATCGCCAATCTGCCCGCCCGATTCGGCGTAGAACGGCGTTTTGTCGAGCACAACCTGTAATTGCGTGCCCTGCTTGTTCTGAATTTTGCGGTACTTCACCACGTGTGCTTCCGCTTCGGGCTGATCGTACCCAACGAATTCGATTGTGTCCGTTTCGGCCAGTTCAGTCCAGTCGCCCGCCGAGGAGGTGGCATCTTTCCGCGACCGGGTCTTCTGCGCCTGCAATGCTTTCTGGAAGCCGGCTTCGTCGGTGCTCAAGCCCTTTTCGCGGGCAATCAAGGCGGTGAGGTCAGCCGGAAAGCCGAACGTATCATTCAGTTCAAAAACGGTGTCGCCGGGAATTTCTGTCTCATTTTTACCCGCCAGGTCCGCAATAATCTGATCCAGCCGACCCAGTCCCGTTCCCAGCGTCCGCAAAAAGGCGATTTCCTCTTCCCGGATCACGGTCGCCACAAAATCGCGCTGGGCGTTCAGTTCGGGGAATACGTCGGCAAACTGCAGGGCCAGCGTGGGCACGAGTTTGGTCATGAACGGCTCGGTCAGGTTCAGGTACGAGTACCCGTAGCGGATGGCCCGGCGCAGAATTCGCCGGATAACGTACCCCGCTTTGGCGTTGCTCGGCACCAGTCCATCGGCAATGGCAAAGGATACCGCCCGGATATGGTCGGCAATGACGCGCATCGCCACGTCGGGCTTACTGGTCCCTGCTTCGTAGGTCAGGCCCGAAATCTCTTCGATCACGCGAATGGTTCCGGTAAATACATCGGTGTCATAGTTCGACCGTTTCTGCTGAATGGCCATGCACAACCGCTCGAAACCCATACCGGTATCGACATGGCGGGCGGGCAGGGAATCCAGTGAGCCATCGGCCTTGCGGTTAAACTGCATGAATACCAGGTTCCAGATCTCCACCACCTGCGGATGGTCGGCGTTGACCAGTTCTTTGCCCGGCTTTTCCGCTACCTCCTCCGGCGTCCGCAAATCGACGTGAATTTCGGAGCAGGGACCGCAGGGGCCGGTTTCGCCCATTTCCCAGAAGTTATCCTTTTTGTTGCCGTAAATGATCCGGTCTTCGCCCACGATGGGTTTCCAGAGGTCGAACGCTTCCTGATCGAAGGGCACATTATCTTTCTGGTCGCCCTCAAAAACGGACACGTAGAGCCGGTCTTTGGGCAGGCCATACACCTCCGTCAGCAATTCCCACGCCCACTCGATGGCTTCTTTCTTGAAATAATCCCCGAACGACCAGTTGCCAAGCATCTCGAACATGGTGTGGTGGTAGGTATCGAAGCCCACATCTTCCAGGTCGTTGTGCTTTCCCGATACGCGCAGGCACTTTTGGGTATCGGCCACCCGTTTGGACGGGGGGGTGCCGTTGCTGAGGAAAAAATCCTTGAACTGGGCCATACCTGAGTTGTTGAACATCAGACTGGGGTCGTTCTTGGCAACCAGCGGGGCCGAAGCGACAATCAGGTGCTGTTTGGATTGGAAGAACTCGAGAAAGTGCCGGCGTATTTCGTGGGAAGTCATAAAGCAGTTGAAAATTGTAGAACGGGGCCGCCCGTACGGTCATAAGTTGTAGGATTCATGTCACTTTCGACCGCACGGGCGACCCCGTTCTACGACTTACGACTTTTTTTACTTCGACAAATTTACGCCAAAAACTTGCAGGTTTACCCGAAGGTCAGCAAGTTTGTAGGATGGAAGGGAGCGGCAAATTGTATTACAGCATCACAGAAGTAGCCGAGCGATTCGGCATCAATGCCTCCAAACTCCGGTATTACGAAAAGGAGTTCAAAACGCTCCAGCCCAAGAAAAATCGCTCTGGCGACCGCATCTATGCTCAGGCCGACATTGACCACCTCACGGAGATTCTGGACCTGATTGACCGGCAGAAATTCACGCTCCCCGGTGCCCGCGAACACCTGAAACTACGCGACGAACGGAAACGGGAGAACGCGCGCTACATCGGGAAGCTGCAAAAAATAAAGTCGTTTCTGGAAAAAGTACGCGCCACGCTCGACGACGAACCGGACGGCCAACCAGCCAACCAGCCGCTAACCGGATAATTGCCGGAATAAATGCTTTTTTCACAAATTATGCCCCGATCAAAAGTAACTTTGCCTGTTCTGTTGTTGTAGTAAGGAAAAAAATGCAACAGAAAATCCCATGATTATAGCAAAAGACAAAGTAGCGGGCATCCATTATACGCTGCGTGATAGCAAAGGCAATGTGCTGGATACCAGCGAGGGTAGCGATCCGCTTTATTACCTGCATGGTGCTAACAACCTGATTCCGGGCATGGAAGAAGGGCTGGAAGGACACAGTACAGGCGAGCATTTCCAGATTGACGTATCGCCCGAAAAAGGCTACGGGGTAAGCGATCCCGCGCTGCTGGAAGAAGTCCCCCGCAAAGCATTTGGCGGACAGGAAATTGAAGTAGGTATGCAGTTCGAAACCAACGAAGGGCAGGTTATTACCGTCACGAAGGTTGACCCCGAATTCGTAACCGTTGACGCTAACCACCCGCTGGCTGACCAGAATTTATTTTTCGACGTTGAAATCATGGAAGTGCGGGAAGCCACGGAAGACGAGCTGGCCCACGGACATGTTCATGGTCACGGCGGAGACCATTAAACCAGTTCCTGGTTTATAGTTTACGGGGTAGGATGGGCTGACGCATCAGCCTGTTACGAGTCAGCCCTCCCTACCCCGCAAACTAGGGACCCAAAACCTAATGGCACAGATTGGTACCGATATTGCGGCAGCAAAAGCATTTCTGGAAGCGGGCAACGTGGTGGGCATTCCTACGGAAACCGTTTACGGCCTGGCGGGCAACGCGCTTGACCCGGATGCCGTTCTGACGATTTTCCGGGTGAAAAACCGCCCATCCTTCGATCCACTTATTGTCCACACGGATTCCCTCAGCAAACTCGACCGCTTCGTTACCCACATCCCCGAAGCGGCCCGGCGGCTGGCCGAAGCGTTCTGGCCCGGCCCCCTTACGCTGCTCCTGCCCAAACGCGCGCTGATTCCCGACCTCGTAACGGCAGGGCTGCCATCCGTAGCGATCCGTATTCCCAGGCACCCGCTGACGCTCGATCTGCTGCGGTCGCTCGATTTCCCCCTGGCCGCGCCGAGTGCCAATCCGTTTGGGTATATCAGCCCACGAGTGCGCAACACGTGGCCGATCAATTAGGCAATCAGATACCCTATATTCTGGATGGCGGCTCGGCAGCCATTGGCCTCGAATCTACCATCGTTGGGTTCGACAATGACCAGTTCACGGTGTTTCGGTTGGGCGGTATGAGCCTGGAACAGATTGAAGCAGTTGTCGGCCCCGTTTCGGTACGGACGCATTCTACCTCCAATCCGGCCGCGCCGGGGATGCTCAGCAGCCACTACGCCCCCCGCAAACCGCTGCTACTCCTGGCACCGGGCGAAAGTCCAAAACCCGCAAAGCGCGTCGGGGTACTGGCCTTCCGCGAACCATTCGGCGGGATAGCGTCTGACAATCAGCGGGTCCTCTCCCCTACCGGCGATTTGAATGAGGCCGCTAAAAATCTCTTTGCCCACCTGCGGACTCTGGACACGCTACCCATTGATATTATTTACGCCGAACAGGTCCCCAACCGGGGGCTGGGTGTAGCCATCAATGACCGCCTGCGCCGGGCCAGCGTGCCGGTTTAAGGTATCTCCGTATTGCAACGCCTGCTGCAAACTCAGGCCGTACATCACTAATCAGCCTTGCCCTTTTGGGTGACGTTCAACTATCTTTACAGCCCACAACAGTGCCGGATGAACCGATGAACGGGCATGCGTAACAAAGCCAGTATCGGTCAGGAGCAGGTAAAATCAGTATTAATCAGGAGAACACATGGCTAAAAAGCGGATATTTTTTACCGGAGGATCCGGGAAAGCGGGTAAGCACGTTATTCCCTACCTTCTCGACCAGGGACATAACGTAATGAATGTAGACCTGACCCCTTTGGACCACCCAGGGGTAGATAACCTGGTGGCTGATATTACGGATTCCGGACAGATTTTCAATGCCATGACTTCGTATGCCGGCCTGGATGAACTGGAGCCCGGTAAGGGTGTACCAACATTTGATGCGGTAGTCCATTTTGCGGCCGTGCCCAGAATCCTGCTCAAACCCGATAATGAAACGTTTCGGATCAATACCATGGGTACGTACAATGTCATTGAAGCGGCTGTTAAACTGGGCATCAAAAAGATTATCATTGCATCCTCCGAGACCACTTATGGCATCTGTTTTTCAGACGGCAAAACCGACCCTCACGTGTTGCCCCTGGAAGAGGACTACGACGTTGATCCCATGGATAGCTACGGATTGTCGAAGGTTGTCAATGAAAAAACGGCCCGCAGTTTCCAGCGACGGTCAGGCTTCGATATTTATGCTCTACGTATCGGCAATGTGATTGAACCGCACGAATACGCAGAACTGTTCCCCCACTATTTTAAGCACCCTGAAGTGCGACGCCGGAATGCCTTCTGTTATATAGATGCGCGTGACCTGGGTCAGATTGTGGATTTATGTCTGCAGAAGGATAACCTTGGTTACCAGATTTTCAACGCGGGCAACGATCACAACGGGGCTATTCTTCCCAGCTTGGAGCTGGCGGAAAAATTCTTTCCGGATGTGCCAATTAGTCGCGAGATGGGGGAGCATGAAGCCTTGTTTTCAAACCGAAAAATCCGGGAAGTTCTGGGATTCTCAGAACAGCATAACTGGCAGAAATACGTAAAATGGGAATCGTGAGGTACTCCCATCTTGCCGGCAATGCGGTATGGTGACGCGGGTTATTTTGTACCGTTGTTCTGGCAACCACGGTACGGTTCGGCCCAAAAGGCCTGGGGCACCGACAGTTGTCAACGACTGCACACCCAAGAAGGGCACGAGCTTGTACGCAGGAACGGATCGGGGATGTGACTCTTGACGAGCGTTGTATTCGGGAATAGAATCGGGCCCTTAACGCCCTTTACACGTCTCAGTAGCGGTGAGTCTGCCCTTTGAAATCGAACAGCACCATCCGTTGTCCGGATCGTTTCAGCAAAATGATCTTGTTTACTTCTGTGGTATCCATCCGCTGTAGGTACTCGGCATCCCGGGGTAAATACATGTTAGTCAATTGAGCATCCTGAATCGAATAAGGCCAGTATGTTTTCTCGATCTCGTCGCGCGGATGGAGCCGGATGGACGGATAAAGCACCGTATCACCCGGCACGTATGACTGCCTGATTTTTTGGGCAACCAGGTAATAGGGATTGGGTTCACGAGTACTATTGAAGTAGGTATATTTAGGCGCTTTGTCCTGATAAATGCGGTGCAGCAACCGGGCGATAAAATAGCTTTGTATTAGCAAAACCGCCAGCAGGATTTCCCGAAATTCGGTCGATACACGAATGAGCTGTTGCACCAGCATAGCGACCAGGATAACCGAAAAGGGGAATGAAAAGCCTGAATATCGTTGGGTAATGCCATAGGTATGTCCATTCCTGAATGACATAACCAGTAGAAACAGGGTAGGAACAAGGGCCAGCATGAATATGAAGACCAGGAGGGGTAACTTTCCGGCCTCCACCTGCCTGCGGATTGCCAGCAAAAGAAAAAAGGCAAGCGAAGGGAGCGCGGCAACCACCACAAATTGAAAATTCACAACCGTCACCAGGGGTAGCGGAGCGATTAACAATGCCAGGTAGAGTAGAATTACCAATAACGGCAGTGGCGTCTTCTTATGATAACGATAAAGCAGCCAGGCTGCTATTAAGCCAAAAAACAGGGATATAGCGAGATTCCGAATACCCAGTGCGTCGATTTGCGCAAGTCCGTTTGACACAATAAATAGATCGGCCCAGATCGGCAGGGAACGCTCGGCAACATTAAACAACGTTGCCGGCAGGACGGTACCAAACCCACTGTTATACGGGTCGGTAAGGGCAATATTGCGGTAAAACTCCGCCTGATAAGCCAGTGTTCTAAACGTGTAAGTGCCGCCCCCGAATATAAACCACAACGATACAAAGCCTACCCCAACCAGAGCGGTTAGTCAGAAAGGGGAGCCAGCGACGCACGGGTCGGACGTAGAACAGGGCATAAAGGCCGTGGCATAGAAAAACAGTAGCCGTCAGGTAATGAGACAGTAAAGCCAATACAAAGATCAATCCGTAAGCCAGTAACAGTTTCCCGCTGGGCCTGCCTACCTGTTTTCGATCCAGGATTGCCAGAAACAGATGGGTAGCCAACAAGGTGAGAAAAAAGCTCATCGAATAGTTGCGGGCCATGTGGCTGTAGGCAATGAAAAATGGCTCTATAGCCGTCAGAAAAGCGCTTAACAAAGCAAGCCGTTCCGATCCAACGTGACGACGTACGAACAGGAATACCAGAACAACCAGCAGCGTACTGAACAGTACAGATGGAAATCGGATCGAGAAATCACTCAAGCCGAAGAGCTTCGTCCACGTCCATAGAACAGCGTAGTAGCTGGGACTATTACCAATATCGCCCCGAATATTGGCGGCAATAAAATCGTGGATCGATTTTTCCTTCCAGAATTCGCGGGGAGTAAAATAGGTTTTCCCCGGTGTGAAAAACACATCCCGCTGATTAGACCCCTCCATGACTACGCCCTGGGAGATGACTAAGGTGTATTTTTCATCAAGAAATATTCCGTACGTACCCGATTGATAAACCCGCAGTATGAAAGCGAAAACTACTATCGCCATCAAAACCCAGGTTTTGAGCTTAACTAATTTCATAAATGGATAATAGGAAGGGCCAATAAATACCCCTCTTATTTATTTTTTAGAGCAGGCGATAATGAACTGCGCGGAGAAAACGTGTTTCAACAGTGGTATTTTTTCCAGGAACGGTTGCAGGGAATAGATCACCTTCGCCGGTAAAGTGGGAAAGAAAAAAGGCACATAACCCACATACTCCCAGGAACGAATTTCGCCCCCGGCATTGCGAATCCACCGCTTCAATTCCCATTGATAGAACGATTGTTCCTCGTGTTCGATATGGTAGGCGGATGTTCGCTCGATGACTTTCAGAATAGGGTTGTTGCCATTAGGCTCCATGATAATCAGATTATCCGACAGCTTGAAAGCATTAGTGATGGCTTTTTGCTGATCGGACAAGTGGTGAAGGACACCCCGGATTACCGCCACATCGTATTTCTTTTCTGGAATGGGTAAATCATCGTCCAGTAAATTGATGGTTTTGAACTGTACGGAAGGGTAGTTGCGTTCAGCTATGCGAATTGCGGATTCGGCAGGATCGAATCCATGCACCTCTAGCTGAGGAAAGTTAGCCTTGATATTGTGGGTGTACAGACCGTCTCCACAGCCAATATCGACCAGCGTTTTGTACGTTGGCTTAATCAGCTTAAAGATTTCATCAGAAATGCGTTTGTTGGCAACGTGTGATGAAAACTGGGCATTGGTGGTATATAGAAATCCACCATTCTCGCGCACGTTCTGATTGAACGCCTGCACATTTTTTTTTAACGTAGTACTCATGAAAGTAAAAGAGGATATTTTCCATTCCGGTCTAGTTGGAATGGAAAAAATAAGCTAAGCTACTGATTATCAGCAGTCACCGCAGACAATAAAAAGCGTACGGTAATTTCCGGTCTCGAAAAGAGATCGTCCGATGCGTTGACCCGGAGAAGGTCAGTATGGGGTCATCAGGGGGGAGTAAGTTGCAACGTCATAATTTAATTAACGGCCAAAATTAAAAAAAGGTTAAAGAAATATACTCTCTGGATTCAAAAAAAACCCTGATTTGTATGCTAACACCCCAACTATTCAGATTATTTGGTGGTCTAATTTTTCCATTCAGCGGCAAGCGCGCGCCTTTCGTCCAGCCAGTCCATTGCGCTTCGCGTTCTATCCCAACGCCAATCATCAGGCCATCTTCTACCAGATTATAGTCAACTATCCATGCTGGCTGCCCTTTGGCGATGGGCTAGCAAAGTGCTACTTTCGAAACACCTTAACTAACCAATCCCTATCCTTTATGGCTATCATCGATAGAAAAACATTCCTGAAAGACGTTTCTCTGCTGGCGGGAGCTTCTCTGCTGGCAGGTCCCGCTTTTACGGCCGAAGTAACGCGGGCCAAACCAGCGGTTAAACTCGGTTTCGTTACTTACTTATGGGGTAAAGACTGGGATTTGCCGACGGTGATTAAAAACTGTGCGGACACCGATATCCACGGCGTAGAATTGCGGGTAGAGCACGCCCACAACGTGATGCCCAACCTGACTGCGGCCCAGCGGCTGGAGGTAAAAAAGCGGTTTGCCGATAGTCCGGTGCAGCTCATTGGCCTGGGAACGAACCAGCAGTTCGATTACGTGGATAAGGGCAGGCTGACTGAGTCCATTGAGCGGGCCAAGGCGTTTATCCGGCTCAGTGCCGATGTGGGTGGAACGGGGGTTAAAGTGAAACCCAATGCGCTGCACAACGAAGTGCCCGTTGAAAAAACGATTGCTCAGATCGGAGAATCCCTCAACGAACTGGCCCGGTACGGTGCAGAACTGGGGCAGCAGATCAGGCTGGAGGTACACGGGGAAGAAACGCAGGAGTTACCCATGACAAAGCGGATTATGGACGTAGCCAATCACGCTAACGCTAAAATCTGCTGGAACTGCAACCCGCAGGATTTAAACGGGAAGGGATTCCAGTACAATTTCGACCTGGTTAAGGATCGGTTTGGTGCTACCTGCCACGTCCGCGAACTGGACCGCACGGATTACCCGTACCAGCAACTACTGAACAATCTGGTAAAGATGAAGTATGACGGATGGGTACTCCTCGAATGCCATACCAACCCCGCCGACAAGGTCGCGTCCATGCGGGAACAGCGCGCGGTGTTCGACCGGATGATTGCCCGGACCTGACCGCCGACGGACCCGGTTGGCAGGAATCCTTTCTGGTCATGGCTATTACAGCAAAAGCGAATAACCCGATGAGAGAAACATACGCTCAGGGTATTCGCTTTCTGCTTTTTCGCACGATCTAGTAACTATGTGTGCGAGGAAAATGTAACGACATCAGGGCACTCATCCCCCATCATTCGAGTGTCAGACCACGTTTGGCCATGTACGTTCGCAGTACCTGTTCTCTGATAAATTCCGTTCGACCGATGCGTTCGCTGATCAACCGACTCTGGTCCAGATACCCTTTCAACCGGCCAATCGTAATGTGCAATTCCTGAGCTGCTTCCGGAAGGGTATAAAACACCGTTCCTTTAATGGCTTTAGGCATGACTCAACTGGTTTAACATATACCTCCTGTCAATGTAGGCAGGTATATATATCAATAGTTTGTCTACCTACTTTGTTCCCTCTTTCGACCCATCCGTGCCTATTACTTACGTACGCCCATCTACCGACTTCATTTGCTCAGCAGCGGTACTACTTCGACTCCCCCGAAAGCGGTACAAACTGGGCCGATAGATTCGGGTCAGGTATGCTTTTGTCAAGTGGAAACATGGGGCGTTTGATGCGTTTGTAGGGTAAACGGGCTAAGTCCTGATTAACACCGCCGGGTGTTAAGGCCATGATCCAGCCGGCCTGCATGGCGTACAGTTCAGGTTCCAGATACCCAATTTTTACCACAACAATATCGGCGGTTCGGGGGTTGAGGCCCAGGCGGGTAAAATCAGCTTCCTTGTGGTAGGGCTTGCGTTTCTGCGTCACAATAACGTGGATACTACCCACTTTTACCACCACCTCGACCTCCGCATTCACGTCGCCTTTCACAATTGACTCCACAGTTCCTTTGAGGGGAACGGGCGGGGCAAAACGGGCATCGACCCGCGCCCCCGCCGTGCCGTCAACCTGCCCACCGACCCCGGCCGCCATGGCTTGTTTCACCAGTTCGGGATCGGGAATGGACGCATAAATCAGCGAGGGGCCATCCGGCTTCTGAAACTCCGGGCGGGCGAGTAACTGCGTGAGCGTCCAGGTCACGTCGCCCGCGCCACCAGCCGTCGGGTTATCGCCGGTATCACTGATGAAAAAGGGGTGTGTTTTGCTGGCCAGCGCATCGGCGAGCGATTTTTCCAGCGTCCCCACCGGTGCCACAAAGTCAAACTGGTTTCGTGCGTTCCAGAAGGCACCGGCCAGTTGTTCAGCCGCCTTGGTCACCCTGGCCTTATCGTCGCCGGTGACCATCACCACGGCGTGGTTGCGCGGTTCATCGGCCCAGGCATAGCCAATCCAGATAGCCGCATCCACAATACCCGGCTGCTTATCGGCCAGGGGAGCTACCTGCTGATACAGACTTTTGCCCGGCTCAATGCGGGTGCTGGTCTGTTCGCCGGGCAGCAGAATGGGGATGGGAATCCAGGCTTTATAGGCGGGTTTCCCCTTGCCGCTTTTCAGGCGTTCCAGCAAATTAGTCACGGCCCGTTCTTTGGTTTGCATGGCATCTTCGTGCGGGGCCATTCGATAGCAGGTAATCAAATCGGAGTTCTGCGCCAGCCGCCACGACACGTTGCCGTGCAAATCCATGGAGGTAGACACAAGGGTTTTATAGCCAATTACGTTTCGGACACGGGTGATAAAATCCCCCTCCGGGTCGTCCAGCCCCACCACGCTCATGGCGCCGTGAATGTCGAAAAACAAGCCATCATACGGGCCGTTCTTTTTGAGCGAGTCCAGCACTTTCCCCACCAGCGACTCATACGCTTCCCGCGTTACGGCACCACCGGGCAGCGATTTCCCGACCAGCGCCGGGAGCCACGCAGCCTGTTGCCGCAAGGGCGAACCGGCACTCAGGAAAGGGTAAGCGGTGAACACCGCCGGACCGTATCTGGCGTGAAAGGCTTCTTCATGGGTAACGGCGGGCGAAAATGTGCTGGATTCAATGCCCAGCCCCGCAATAGCAATGCGGGGCTAATTGGCTTCCAGCAGTAGTTGTTTGAGCAAAGCCTGGGTTAACACAGAGAAAACAGATTAAGAGTCCTGATAAGATATATTTCATAAAGGATAATTCGGTAGGGGATTAATATTATTAGCGAAGACGTTTTTTTGTCATTCCGACGTCAGGAGAAATCTCAACTTCATTGATAATCCAGCTTGAGATTCCTCCTGACGTCGGAATGACAAAGAGTAATGACCACTTCATAAGAGTAAAAAACGTTGACAAAGCTGATAACGATGCTGATTAGCAGACTGTAGTTCCAGCTTTGTCAACGATAAGTCAGTTGATATATCAGGCGGGAATCAGTGACTGAATGAATGTCGGTTTTGTTCGTTTTTTCGATGCCTGTTCGTAGTCGTAGGCCATTGCCAAAAGCGGTCCTTCCTGCCAGGCACCGGCAATGAACGAAAACCCGACCGGCAGGCCATGTACAGTCCCCATCGGCACGGTGATGTGCGGATACCCCGCCATGGCCGCCGGGGGACAGAAATAAAAGCCCGTGTCATAATCACCGTTGACCAGGTCAATGCATCCCGCGAAGCCGATGCTGGTTCCGCAGATGGCATCCAGTTTATTATCGGCCATCAGTTGTCTAATGATCTGACGCGAACCCCGCGTTTTGGCGACCGCGTCGGTGTACTCCTTGCTGGTCAGATCGCCTTTTGCCTCGCTGCTTTCAAGCGTTTCCTGCTTGAAAAAGGGCATGGCTTTGGCTTCGTTCTTTTTGTTGAAGGCAATCACATCCGCCAGCGTCTTTACCCCCGCGTTGGCGGTAGACAGGTATTTGTTCACCCCATCTTTGAATTCGTATTGCAACACGGTAAACTCGGCCCCGCCCATGTCCCGTATGCTTTTGAGCAGGTCTACTTCCACGACCGTTGCGCCCTGTTTTTTCAGTACGTCGATGGCCTGTTTGTACAACCCCACTACACCTTCATGCCCGTCCAGAAACGACTTTTCGACCCCGATGCGCTTGCCCGACAGGCCACCGGTTTTCAGAAACGGCGTGTAGTCGGTGGCACTTTTACCGGTGCTTTCTGCCGTAGCAGCATCGGCTGGATCGACACCCGTCATGGCACCCAGCAAAATGGCCGCATCCGTTACGGTTCGGGCCATTGGTCCGGCAGTATCCTGCGTTTTGGAAATGGGAATAATCCCGCTGCGGCTCACCAGTCCTACCGTGGGTTTGATACCGACCAGCCCGCAGAATGATGCGGGCGCAATGACCGACCCGTCCGTTTCGGTGCCCACAGCCACGGCGCACAGGTTGGCTGCGGCTGCCGCTCCGGAGCCCGAACTGGAGCCGCAGGGGCTCCGGTCCAGTACGTAGGGATTACGCGTTTGCCCACCCCGGCTGCTCCACCCACTACTCGACCGGGTGGAGCGGAAGTTGGCCCACTCGCTGAGGTTCGTTTTACCCAGTATCACTGCCCCGGCTTCCCGTAATTTTTTAGCGACAAAAGCATCGTTGGCTGCTTTGTGGCCTTCTAACGCTAAAGCCCCGGCGGTGGTCATCATCTGGTCGTGGGTATCAATGTTGTCCTTGATAAGGATGGGAATGCCATGCATCGGCCCCCGCACCTTGCCCGCTTTTCGTTCGTCGTCCATCTCTTTAGCTATCGACAGGGCATCGGGGTTCACTTCAATAACGGCATTCAGGCCGGGCCCTTTTTTATCAACGGCGTCTATTCGGTCCAGATACTGTTGGGTGAGTGACGCAGCCGTAGCCGCCCCCGACTGCATTTTCTGCTGTAAGTCGCCGATGGTTACTTCGTTCAGGTCAAAGTCGTCGGTAAAGCCGGTGGTGTCCTTTTCCGAATCGGCCTTTTGGGGAGAAGCACAGGCTGCCGCCGTTAGCGCAGCCGCTGACACGCTCGCTACGGAGCTGCTTTTGATAAAATTCCGTCTGTTCATGAAGTGGTTTTAGTACGAAGGTATTGATGTTGTCGGAGAAAAGTAAGACTAGCCACTGCCTGCCCGGTTGGTTAATGGCGCAAAAACAGCTCATTCCCCTGCTCGATGGAGTCAGCCGCTTTCTGGGCGAGTTCTACAATCATGGGCAGCAGGTGGCCAAAGCGGGCATCCTGGCTGTGACCCTGTTTCCAGCGGGCGTAAATCTGCTGGGCAATCACGGCATTTTTGTACAGCCCGAACACGTAGTAGAACAGGATGCCATTCAGGTCGCGGCCGCTACGTTCGGCATAACGGGCCACTACTTCCTGCCGGGTCAAGTTACCGGGTAGCCAGGTCAGGTTGAAATTTCGGTAGGCGGGGCTATCCGTTGCTTCGGACCAGTAGGCCAGAGTAGCCCCCAGGTCCATGAGCGGGTCCCCCACGGTGGCCATTTCCCAGTCCAGCACCCCGGCTATCTCGGGAGTCGGTTCGCCCGCTACCGGGTCGGGGGCTAGCAGGACGTTATCGAATTTGTAATCGTTGTGCAAAAAAGCCGGTGCCTGTTCGGCGGGGTAGTTCTGGTGCAGCCACTCCCCCACCCGGTTCATGGCCGGAATTACGTCCGTTTCGGCATTACGGTAGCGTTTGCTCCACCCCTCCACCTGCCGTTGTACGTAGCCATCGGGTTTACCCAGTTGAATCAGCCCGGTAGCCTCAATGGGTAGCGCATGAATCGCAATCAGGTTATCGATCAGTGCTTCGGACAACTGCCGCATCCGCTCCGGGGCAATGTGCAGGGTTGGTGCCATGGAAGCCCGCAAAATAATGCCGTTCACCCGGCTCATGATGTAGAAAGGGGCACCCAGTACGTCGGGCGATTCGCAGTAGATAATCGGCTCCGGAATTTTGTCGTAGTGGCCCTTCAGCAGGGACAGCACCCGAAATTCCCGGCCCATATCATGCCCGCCCTTGATGTTGGCCCCAACGGGCGGACGGCGCAAAACGTACTCCCGCCGGGCCGTTTTAAGCCAGTACGTCAGGTTGGAGAACCCGCCCGGAAACTGCCGAACGTCCAGCACCGTCGCCCACGTCGGGTGCATTTTGCGCCAGGTATTCATTCAGCGTAGCCATGTCAAGTTCTTCACCGGTACGGACGGAGCGGGGGAAATCGGGGGGAGTCATCAAATAAACAAGTTGTGGTAGTCCAGAAAGAAAAACCTGGTTGGTTAAGGACAATTTAGCCTGGTGGCTCTGTGCAATTCAAGTCGATGCCCTCAGCGGGCGATTGCGTTCCGTGTAATTTCGTCAGCGGGCGATTTAAATCGCCCGCTGACGAAAACACACAAATTTGACCATCTACCCTTTAGTAGCCGTTTCCGGCACCAATTCCTCCGCCATCCTCTGCCGGAATTGCCGCAGCTCTTTGGCTTTCTGTTTGATGTCCAGCCCGTATTTTTTGAGGATACTGGCGGCCAGGTTTTGCTTGTGCACTTCGTCGGCCCCGTCCCAGATGCGGGCACCCCGCTCGTGCCGGTACATGGCCGACAGCACCACATCATCCGTTACGCCCAGGGCACCGTGCACCTGAATGGCCCGGTCGAGCACGCGCAGAAAGGCGTTGGCGACGTAGAACTTGATGCCCGATACGGCATCCCGCACGTTGCTCACGCCCACCGTATCGATCATGTGCGCCGTGTTGAGCACGTACAGCCGACAGGCGTCAATTTCGGCCCGGCTTTCGGCAATAAAATCCTGAATAAACTGCTTTTCGCCCAGCATTACCCCGTCTTCAATTTCGCGGGTATGCCGCCCGTTTGCACAGCAGGTCGAGGGCTTTTTCGGCGTTGCCAATCCAGCGCATGCAATGGTGCACCCGGCCCGGTCCCAGCCGCTCCTGCGCCAGTTTGAAACCCACTCCCTCCCCCACAATAATGTTCGACACCGGCACCCGGCAATCAGTATAAGTCACTTCGGAATGACTAAACCAGCCCTCACCCGCTTCGCCAAACACCGGAATATTGCGTTCGATGACAAAGCCCGGTGTTTCCGTCGGTACAATGATCATGCTGGCCCGCTGGTGCGGGGCCGCATCGGGATTGGTCACGGCCATCACCACCGCAAAAGCCGCCCCATCGGCCGACGAGGTGAACCACTTGCGGCCATTGATAACGTATTCCTCTTCTCCACTGGCATTCCGCTCGCGTACGGCGGTGGTGGCCATCCGCGTTGGATTCGACCCGGCAAATTCGGGTTCGGTCATGGAGAAGCAGGAACGGATTTCGCCCGCCATAAGCGGTTTCAGGTAGCGTTCTTTCAGTTCGGGCGATGCGAATTTGTGCAGCAGTTCGGTATTGCCAATGTCGGGCGCCTGACAGCCAAACACGTAATGGCCGAAGAATGGCGCGTGGGCCAGCGCTTCACTAATTTGTCCAAATTCGCAGAGCGTCAGACCATGCCCGCCGTCGGCTTGGGAGAGGGCCAGCCCCCACAGCCCGGCAGCTTTGACCACTTCCCGCTTCTGGTCGAGGATGGGAATGATTGCTTTCAGGTTTTGATGCGAAAAGCCCGTTTCCAGCGGAATCAATTCCGTGTCAACAAAGTCCCGAACCCGAGCCAACAAAGGCTTGACGCGTTCGGTCGTAAAAATCGTATCCATGAAAGCAAGGTAAGAAATTATTGGAAGATAGCTGGCTATACCAACTCTCCACTCCGCCCCTGCATACCGCCCGTGTGCACAGCCACCACGGTTGCTCCAGCGGGGAAATAGCCAGTTCGGGCGAGGTCGTAAAGGCCGTACAGCATCTTGCCGGTGTATACCTGCTCCAGCAGCACGCCCTTTTTTTGCTCAAAAACACGAATAAAATCAAGCAGTTCAGGCGTGGTTTTCGCGTAGCCACCGAAATGGTAATCCGTTAGTTGAACCCAGTTTAGGTTAGGCGTAGGTTCCGGCAGTTTGAGGGCCATAAACCCCAGTACCTTCGTTCCGTTTGGGGCCGACTGTGCCAAACCGGCTACAGTACCCCCCGTACCCACCGGGCAGCAAACGTAATCGGGCACAAAACCGAGCTGTGTTATTAATTCAGGTATTAACTCGGCCGTTCCCCGAATGGCCAGCTCATTGGTGCCCCCTTCGGGTAGTAGATAACAGGGGCCAAACTGTCGAATCAATTCACGTTGAAATTCGGGGTCATCTTTGCGTTGGTAATCGGTTCGGCTTACAAAATGCAGACGCATCCCACACGACTGGCAGAACGTCAGCGTGGCATTCAGCGGTTTACGGGCCAGTTCGTCGCCCCGGACTACACCAACGGTCTTGAAACCGAAAACCTTCCCCGCTGCCGCCGTAGCATACAAATGGTTTGAGTAGGCACCGCCAAACGTGAGCAGCGTGGCCAAGCCCTGTTCACAGGCGGCCAGCAGGTTGTATTTCAGCTTGCGCCACTTATTACCCGACACTTGTGGATGCAGCAGGTCGTCGCGTTTCAGGCCTAAGCGGATCGTAACCGGTTCAGGAAACGGGTCATCAAGCCACTGAACGGGAGAGTTTCCGGCCAATTGAGCCAGTTGCCGGGCAAGTTCGTCCATTATCCGTATTTTTGCGGTTTGCCTGATTAGGCTTACAAAGCTGAGAAAATGGTAGCGGAAACAGAAGACGAATTACCCGAAGACGACGAATTATACGAACATCACCGCATTGTGGTGGATAAAGGCCAGAGCCTGCTGCGCGTTGACCGCTTCCTGATGGACCGGCTGCAAAACGCGACGCGTACCAAAATCCAGGCCGCTATCGATGCCGAATCCGTTCGGGTAAATGGCAACCTGACGAAGGCCAGCTACAAAATAAAACCGTCGGATGTCATTACCATCTCGCTGCCGCACCCGCCCCGCGATACGGACATCAAACCCGAAAATATCCCGCTTACCATTGTTTACGAAGACGATGAATTGCTGGTATTGAACAAAAAGGCGGGCATGGTGGTGCATCCGGCCCACGGCAACTGGGATGGTACGCTGGTGAATGCGCTGGTCTATCATTTCCAGAACCTGCCTACCACCCGAAACGGCACGATCAGGCCGGGGCTGGTACACCGAATCGATAAAGACACGTCGGGGCTGATGGTGATTGCCAAAACGGAATTCGCCATGACGTATCTGGCCCGGCAGTTTTTTGAGCACACCATCGAACGAACCTACAACGCACTGGTGTGGGGCATTCCCAATCCACCCGATGGCACCATTACAGGATACATTGGTCGTAGTATCAAAGACCGGAAAGTACAGACTATTTACGACGACGAAAGCAAGGGAAAGTGGGCCGTTACCCATTTCAAAACGCTGGAAGAACTGCGTTACGTCACCCTGCTGCAATGCAACCTGGAAACGGGCCGGACGCACCAGATCCGGGCGCACCTGAAGCACATTGGCCATCCGCTCTTCAACGATGCCATGTACGGGGGAGACCGTATTTTGCGGGGCAATCCGGTGGGGAGCTACAAAGCATTTGTGGGCAACGCTTTTGCCCTGTTGCCCCGGCAGGCTCTGCACGCTAAATCACTGGGTTTCACGCACCCCCGCACCAAAGAATGGATGCAGTTCGATTCGGATTTACCCGACGATTTCCAGTCGGCCCTGCTGAAATGGCAAAAGTATATAACGGACTAACGCAAACGAGTATATCGGGGCCACCCGCGTATTGAGTATCTTGCGCACTCTACTTAACCAACCTATTATCTACCGTTCTACCGCAAACAACCCTATGATTTCAATTCGACCGGGTACCCTCCAAGATATACCAGAAGCATTTGCTTTAGTGACCGAACTGGCCGTTTATGAACGAGCAGCCGACCAGGTGACCAACACCATCGAACAAATGGCACTCGATGGTTTCGGACCCAACCCGTTGTTCGGGATGATCATGGCCGAAGACTCCGACAGCGACAAAATTGTTGGTATGGCACTCTATTTCTTCCGCTATTCGACCTGGAAAGGCAAACGGCTGTATCTGGAAGATATCATCGTAACGGAAGCATTCCGGGGCTTCGGCGTTGGCAAACTGCTCCTGGATGCAACCATTGAGGCAGCCCGCGAAACCGACTGTACGGGTATGATGTGGCAGGTACTGGACTGGAACGAACCCGCCATCGGCTTCTACAAACAGTTTGGCACCCGCTTCGACGATGGCTGGACCAACTGCCATCTGGATTTTTGACCAACGGGGCACGGGGCATTCGTATGGAAACACCGGGGCCCGTGCCCTTTGCCAACAAACCCCTATCTTTGCAGCTACGAGCCTAGACAGTAAGCATGACGTATCGTCAACAGAAAGCCCTGCGTATAGCAGGTTGGGTGTTTTTAAGCCTTTTTTTGCTGGCTCTTGTCGGCGTAGGCTTCGCCTATATCAAGCGGGAAAGCCTGCTAAAATCGGCCCTCGAACGGGGCATTCGGAAAGCCAAACGTGATTATCAGCTCGATGTCCGTATCGGTTCAGCGAAATTTACCGGTTTGACCTCGCTGGCTTTCTCCGACATTTCGGTTGTACCCGAAAAACAGGATAGCCTCGCCCGTATTCGTCGGATTGAACTGGGCGTCCGCCTATGGCCCCTGCTGGCCGGAAAAATCGGACTGTCGGGGATGACGCTCGAAGACGGGCTGATTCAGGTCATAAAACGGGATTCGATTAGTAACATCGACTTTCTACTGCATCGCAAACGGGATTCGACCGCCACGGTTTCAGCCCCAGCCGAGAAAGCTTCGCGTACCAACATGGCCGATATTGCCGAGGATTTGATTGATAATATCCTGTCTAAAATTCCCGATGACCTCAATGTCAGCAATTTGGAATTTCGGGCTATGGATAACAATGACACCCTTAGTTTACTCACCCAGACGGCCCTGATTGATAACGGAGACGTTACCTCCACCATAAAACTGAATGGTAATCAGGCTACCTGGCACCTGACGGGAACCGCCGACCCCGGCGATCGGGAGTATGACCTGGCGTTGTACGCCGAAGGGCAGAACGGCCGGCCGAAGCCGATTGAAATTCCGTATATCGAGAAGAAATATAACCTCAAAATACAGGCGGATACCCTGCGGGCCGAACTCCGGGATGTAGACCGTACGCGGGGTGAGTTCCGGCTGGAAGGAGCAGGTTCGGTGCGAAATTTACGCGTAAATCATCCCGCCATTGCCCGTACGGACGTATTTGTGCCCCGGGCAGCCATTGATGCCAGCCTCTTTGTCGGTGAAAACTACGTGGGTGTGGATAGTTCATCGACGCTGCACCTGGGTCAGGTCAGCGCCCATCCGTTCGTAAAATACACGCTGACACCCGTCAAAACGTACGAACTTCAGTTGCATACCGGTGCCATGGATGCTCAGGCACTGATCAATTCGTTTCCGCAGGGATTGTTCGAATCGCTGGAGGGCATGAAAGTTGCCGGCAAGCTGAAGTATGACCTCGCTTTTCAACTGGACACGTCGTTGCCGGACTCGGTCAAATTGGAATCGGGCCTGACGTCCGAAGGGTTCCGTATTCTGAAGATGGGGCAAACTGATTTTTCTGCCATAAACCGTCCGTTCGATTACACGCCGTTCGAAAAAGGGAAGCCGATGCGTACCATTCGGGTTGGGCCGCAAAACCCGGATTTTGTTCCCTTGGACCAGATTACCCCTGATCTGCGGAACGCCCTCCTGACCTCGGAAGATTATACTTTTTTCACCCACAAAGGATTCAACGAAAAAGCATTCCGGGTATCAATTGCCACCAACTTCAAAGAGAAATCATTCAAGCGGGGGGCCAGCACGATTTCCATGCAGCTGGTCAAAAACGCGTTTCTGAGCCGGAACAAAACCCTGTCGCGGAAGGTAGAGGAGATTTTGATTGTCTGGCTAATCGAGAATGAACACATCGTTTCCAAAGAACGAATGTATGAAGTGTACCTCAACATCATTGAATGGGGACGCAACGTGTACGGCATTGGCGAAGCGGCCCGCTACTACTTTGCCAAAAGCCCGGCCAACCTGAATCTGGGCGAAAGTATCTTCCTGGCCTTCGTGGTACCCCGCCCCAAAGCAGCGCTGAACTGGTTTATTCCGGGCGGTTACCTCCAGGCTCGTGGGGTACGCGGGTATTTCAAACTCATTGGCCGCATCATGGCCCGACGTGGCCTGACGGTACCTGACTCCGGTGCCTATGGTTTTTACGATGTCCGGCTTCGGGAAGGACTCCGCCGGGAAGTGGCTCCGGTCGATTCGCTATCAATGCCCGATAGTTTAATGACCGACCCGGCCGACCTCGACCTGGATGAAGGAGAAGCGGGTATCGGCAACTTTTTCCGTCGTTTGTTCAAGAGCCGGAAAGAAGGCGAGCAACCAATCAATACGGAACAGCCCACGGTGCAGCCTGAGCGCCCGGACAGAATCCCGGGCGAGCAACCAGCTCCGGCTGATACCGTAAAGACCCGAAAACAGCTCCGGCAGGAACGACGGGAACAGAAAAGGCGGGAAAAAGAAGCCCAGGAAATGCTGGAAACGAATAATCCCTAACGCGTGCCTGTCACTACCCTCTCATGAAATCATTAGTCAGAATTATATTGCTCGTCGTCGTTTTAGGCGGTATTGCGTTGTTTGTTATTTCCCGGCAGAACAACACGTCACTTTCAGCCTCAACCATCGACCTCTCCGTTGATTGTTCCGATGTGGAGAACGTGCTGGTTACCTCAACGGTTAACGTGGCCGTCCGTAATTTATCTACCCGGTCGCACAAGGATATATCCGTAAAAATTGTGGCTTTTGACGAAGGGGGAACGATGCTGAAAGAGAAATACACGACGTTTTCCCGAACGCTGGATCCAAAAAGCGTTTTCGATAAGCCCGTAACACTGCCCGCCGAAACCAAACGTTGCGATTGTAAAATCGTGAGTTCAAACCCGGTGGACTAGTTCGAATGGGGTCGGTCTCAACAAACCAGCGCGGTACGTAACGAAGGACTTATTTATTTGTGATGGTTACGGCTTCGTGCCGGTATTGATCACTTGACAGCTGGTCGAGGAGGAAAGCAGCCACATCGGCCCGGTTGATCCGGGGCATGTTGAAGACCGAAAAATCCATTTTTCCGGCCACTTTGTAGTTACCGGTTGCCTTGCCATCCAGCAACCGGGTTGGGCGGACAATGAGCCAGTCCAGCTTACTATCCATAATGGCCTGTTCCTGAATTTCCTTTTCTGCAATAGGGCCACTCAGAAAGGTCCTGATAAACAGTTTGCTGAATAGCGGGGCACCCGCGTAGCTATCTCCTACCCCCAGGGAGGAAACCACCAGCAGCCGACGGACGCCAGCCAGCCGCATAGCCTCAATCAGATTTTTGGTTCCTTCCGATACGGCGTAGTCCTGCTGACCCAGTCTGGATGGACCCGGTCTGGATGGACCCGGTCGGCCACCGAGCGAACAGAGAACGGCATCCTGCCGACGAACGGCGGGTAACAGCGTTTCGGGTTTCAACACATCACCGGTCAAAACAGTTAGGTTCGGGTGCTGGATACCTAGTTTGGCGGGATCACGAACAAAGGCGGTCACTGAATGGCCCCGTTCCAGCGCCTGTTCAACAGCCTGCCTTCCGGTCCCACCCGTGGCCCCTACCACTAACAGTTGCATACAGTTGGTTGATTATTTACAAGTACAACCAGAAATGAGCCCTTCGGTTTGGGAGCCTGTTAGTCAAGCAAATCCGGTCTTCTTATTCGCGTGCGTTCGAGCGCCTGTTCGTGCCGCCACGCGTCAATCTTGGCCTCGTGCCCCGACAGCAGAATGGCGGGGACCTCATGCCCTTCAAAATCGGCCGGGCGGGTGTAGACCGGGGGGGCCAGCAAATTATCCTGAAACGAATCGGTCAGGGCAGAGGTCTCATCATTCAGCACGCCGGGCAACAGCCGGATGAGCGCATCAGACAGGACACAGGCGGCCAGTTCACCCCCACTCAGTACATAATCACCAATGCTGATTTCGCGGGTAACGAACAAGTCCCGAACGCGCTCGTCAACCCCCTTGTAATGGCCGCACAGGATAATCAGGTTCTGCCGCAGCGACAACGCATTCGCCGTTTGCTGATTCAGCCGTACGCCATCGGGCGTCATGTAAATAACCTCATCGTAGGTACGTTCGCTTTGCAGGGCCCGAATGCAGCGGGCAATGGGATCAATCTGCATTACCATACCCGCTCCTCCGCCAAAGGCGTAGTCATCGACCCGGCGGTGTTTGTCGACGGTGTAGTCGCGCAGGTCATGTACCAACTACCTCCACGTAGCCACCCTGTTGTGCCCGCTGCAGGATGGAATGGGCAAAAAAGCTTTCCAGGAGCTTGGGCAGGCAGGTAATAATATCAATCCTCATCGGTATCGTCCCCTTCCGTTTCGGGTTTGTCCGTTTCTTTCCCTTCCTCCATGTAAATGGCCAGCAAGCCATCGGGCAGTGCCACGTTGAGCTTCTGCCGGGCCCGGTCCACCGTTCGAACGATGTCGCTGTTGATGGGAATCAACACTTCTTTACCGAGGTAATCCATGGCAATCAGGTCCTGGGCATTCATAGCATATACGCCCCGCACCGTGCCGAGCTCACCCGCTTCGGCGTCGATAATCTGATACCCCACAATTTCGTGAAAGTAAAAGCGGGTTTCGTCCGTAATGGGTTCCAGTTCATCCAGCGGCATGAACGCTCCGCAGTTGATGAGCCGTTCGGCCTGTTCCATGGAGTCGATATCCTCAAAGGCCACAATAGCCCGACTACCCTTTACGATAGCAATAGACTCAATGAAATAGGGAATCAGTTCACCCCGCACCTCCAGCAGTACCGATGCCAGATCGGCGTACTCAGCGGGGGTATCAACATCCAGAAAAAGCACCAGCTCACCATTGACGCCGTGCGTTTTGGTGATGTGGCCCAGTTGGTAGCAATCGTCTTTTGTCATAAATAGTGCGACTAGCGAGTCGTAATTGTTGGCAGCTTTCTACCGGAACACCGGCCGGCCGCGTTATTCACAAAAAGAGCCTGTCCGGAATCGAACAGGCTCTTTCTTACCGATTTTGTCGAAAAAATTATTCCGCTTTGGGTTTCTCTTCAGCAGCGGCTTCTGTTTCCGGTGCTTCTTCAGCAGCAGCAACAGGTGCTTCCGCTACGGGAGCTTCGGCTACTGGCGCTGGAGCCACCTCTTCCGCTACGGGAGCAGCTTCAGGTGTTTCTTCCGCTACAGGAGCCTCTTCCACTACGGGAGCAGCTTCGGCCACTGGTGTTTCTTCAACAGCAGGAGCAGCTTCCGCTACCGGCGCTTCTTCAACAGCACGGGAGCAGCTTCCGCTACCGGTGCTTCATCAACAGCAGGAGCCTCTTCCACTACGGGAGCAGCTTCCACTACGGGTTCTTCTACCTTGTTCTTCTTGGCAATGGCTTCGGCACGAGCCTCGCTCACCTTCTTCTCCGTTTCCAGACGAGCGGTACGAGCCTGCTCTTTGGTCTGCGATTTGGTTCCGGCAGCATCGTCCTTCCGACCTTGCTTACCTTCCTGCCAGGTGGTGAACTTCTCGTCGGCCTGCTCCTGCGAGATAGCTCCCTTGTTTACACCCACCTGTAGGTGCTTGCGGTACATGATCCCTTCGTGCGACAATACCGAACGCGCGGTATCCGTCGGCTGGGCACCAACCATGAGCCAGTAAACAGCCCGTTCCGACTTTAATACGACCGTCGATGGGTCGGTGTTGGGGTTGTACGTACCGATTTTTTCGATAAACCGGCCATCGCGTGGGGAGGTTGACTCCGCGATCACGATGTCGTACATCGCCATTTTTTTGCGTCCACGACGCGCTAAACGAATTTTAACAGCCATTTGTGCTTGTAAGTTTTGATTGGAGGACGAACCCCCTGCGTAAAACGTGGCCGCAAAGGTACGAAAAAATATATAGTTTACCGGTTTTGGATCGAAAAATCAGGTTTAACCCCTGGAAAAGTATGATGGTTTACCGCGGTAGCCTTCAATTCGTGAGCCGTTGGCGTTGCTTTTTTGTGCGTTCACCAATACGTATACCCGGCGGTGGCCTGATTCTTGACCAAGGGGTCGAGCAATTCGTGGCTGGTATCCGGAGGAGCTGATTGCATCTTTATAGTCACTAAAAGCCCGCCGGCGCATTTTTAGATGCGCCCAGCCTGATTCTCGCGTGAGGTTAATGCCCTATTTCCGTTAAGTTTGCAATCCAAAAAGAACCAGGATTCGCAATTACCCCGTACTATGCAAGCTGACACCTTATCCCCCGAAGCGGCTTTTGCCCAATTGGGCCTTACCCTGCCGCCCGCGCCCCTGCCACTGGGCGTTTACAAACCATACCTTATCGACGGAAAGTACCTCTATTTGTCGGGTCACGGCCCCGTTCAGACCGACAAAAGTCTGATTATCGGCCGTGTTGGCGATGATATGGATATGGAGCAGGGGAAACTGGCCGCCAGGCAGGTTGGCCTAACCATGCTGGCGACCATTAAAACCCACCTGGGTAGCCTCGACCGGGTGAAGCGCGTGATTAAAGTGTTGGGCATGGTGAACTGCACCGCCGATTTTGGTCGGCACCCGTACGTCATTAACGGATGCAGCGAACTCTTCGCGGCCGTTTGGGGAACGGAGAACGGCATCGGTGTGCGGTCGGCAGTGGGGATGGGCTCATTGCCCGACAATATTCCCGTGGAAGTAGAAGCGTTATTCGAACTGGCCTGAACCATGGAACAAAGACCCTGGTACTGGATCGACGATGTCGCCCGGTTCGATACGCCCGCTCTGGTCGTTTACCCCAATCGGGTGAAGGAGAACATTGCCCGACTGGTAGACATCATCGGCGATGTGAACCGACTGCGCCCCCACGTGAAAACGAATAAGTCGCGGGAGGCCAGCCAGCTGCTGCGGGATGCGGGCATCCAGAAATTCAAATGTGCCACCATTGCCGAAGCCGAAATGCTGGCCATGATTGGGGCTCCCGATGTGCTGCTGGCCTATCAACCCAATGGCACCAAAATTCACCGATTGCTGGCCCTGATGGCAATGTACCCCAAAACGCAGTTTTCGTGCCTGGTGGATAACAGCACCACGGCTCGTGAACTGTCAGAGCAGGCCGTTGACGATAAGCTGGTCGTACCGGTTTACGTCGATCTGAATGTGGGTATGAACCGCACCGGTATTGCCCCCGATACGGCGGTGCTGTCGCTTTACGACGAGTTGAGTCAATTGGCGGGCGTAACACCGGTTGGCCTTCATGCCTACGACGGGCACCTGCGCAACCCCGACCTGGCCGTTCGGACCGCCGACTGCGACGCGGCTTTTCAGCCCGTGCATGACCTGAGCGAGGCCCTGGTGGCGCGGGGCTTTGACCAGCCGGTGCTGATAATGGGGGGCAGCCCTACGTTTCCGATTCATGCCCGCCGACCCGACGTGGAATGCAGTCCCGGCACGTTTATTTACTGGGACAGGGGGTATCAGGATGGCTTGCCGGAGCAACCTTTTTTGCCGGCGGCTCTGGTGGTGGCCCGGGTCATTTCGCTGCCCAACTCCGCAACGCTCTGTGTGGATGTTGGCCACAAGTCGGTAGCGGCCGAAGGGGTGCTGGCCGACCGGATTACATTCCTGAACGCGCCGGAACTCGTTGCTATCGGGCAAAGCGAAGAACACCTGGTGGTACAGGCAGGAGAAGGGCATCCCTACCAGATAGACGATGTGCTGTACGGCCTTCCCAACCACATATGCCCCACCGTGGCGTTGTACGAACGGGCTTATACCATTGAAAACAAACACATCGCGGGCGAGTGGATAACCATCGCCCGCGACCGGAAAATTTCGGTATAACCAGGTAAGCTTTGCCGGAGGGGATTCTACCGGGCTACACCGGCTTCGGCCAGGAGTAGCAGTAGAATCCGCTCTATACCCAAAACGCCCTTGTCGTTCAGCCACCACTCGTTCAGGGAGTGGGCTCCCCCTCCCGTACCCCCGCTCCCGATGGTGATGGCCGGAACACCGTTGGCAATGGGTGTGTTGGCATTCGTAGAGCTGGCACTTAATTTCGGTTCGGCCTGTAGGTATTTGGTTACGGCCATGGCCCGCTGAACCAACGGCGTGGTGGCCTCGGTTCGGCCCGATGGCCGGTCGCCAACCAGTTTTACCTCCACCGTCAGGTCAGCCCCCTGGCGTTTCATGGCATTCTCCTCTTTGAGTGCCCGCTGAACAGCAGCCTGCAACATAGCATCGATCGTTTTCAATCGATCAGGGCTTTCGGAGCGCATGTCTACCTCCATCCGCGATTCGAACGGGATGGCGTTGACCGATGTGCCCCCTCCGATAACACCAACATTATACGTTGTCTTGATTCCCTGCCGGGTAAACTTATCCGCATCGATGGTGAAGTAATAGATAGCTTTGCCCAGGGCTCCGTGGGGGTTGGCAATCCCGAACGCCCCGTAAGAGTGCCCGCCAGGGCCTTTGAACGTGATCCGGTAGCGGTGTGAACCCAGGCTGCGGTGGGTAATATTACTGATGCCCAGGCCGTCAACGGCAATGTACGAATCTATTTTAGGGCCACCCGACCGGAACAGGTGCTTCACCCCGCGTAAATCGCCTAGCCCCTCCTCACCTACCGCACCAATGAACAGTACATCCGCATCGGTCTGGATATTGGCGTGTTTCATTCCGCTCAACACCGTCAGGACGGCGGCAAGTCCGCGGGTGTCATCGCCTACGCCGGGGGCGTAGAGGGTATCCCCTTTTTGTTTCACGGTCACATCGGTTCCGGCGGGAAAAACGGTATCCAGGTGCGCTTCGACGACAACCGTTTTCTTGCCGGACTGGGTGGTCGTTTACCTTTCTTTTTGGCCAGTACGTTGTTGACTTCATCAATCCAGACCGAATCCGCGCCGGCTTCTTTCAGCATGGCCGCGTAGGCTTTGGCGCGAGCCTCTTCGTTGAACGGAGGAGCCGGAATTTCGGTCAGCGTAATCAGTGTTTTCTTCGTTTGCGGCTCCAGTTCGGCAAAACGTTTGAAGGCCGCCTGTACGGCTGGCAGTTTGACCATTGCGTTCACTTCGTTTTGGTAACGCTTATCGATGGGCACTACTTTCTTCGATTCTTCGTCATCAAATTCTTCCTGAGCGAGGAGGATGTGACTGGTGGCGCCTACAAAGGCTACCGTAAGCAAAGCTGTTTTTAGTAGATGATTCATCATGTTTAGTTTGTCCTGTGCACAGTCGTTTGAAATTCCGGCAAACAGATAAGTCCATTATCGACTATCTATCCACCCACATTTACTGGTCAATCTGGTTAGTTGTTTATCCGTCGGTGGTCAGGTCGCTGTCTGGCGAACCGGTTTTACCCCTGTTGCAGCGTTGATTGGGTGGTAGGTATGCTGATCTTTTTTGTAACTGGTTAGTACTGGATGGTTGTGCCTTGATTACGAAAACAGTTCCCGCCACAGCTGAAGTAACGGGAACTGCTTATAGAACAACGCGTAAAAGGATCAACCTACTGAGAAAGTGACTGACTAAGCACTTTTTCAACGGTTTTCTCCACGCCCTGAGCCAGCATGCTGTTCAGGTTTGCGGCAACGGCCTCCGTAAAACCAGGCAATACCGCCAGATCCGTTTGCCACAGTTTCTTATCGGACAGAACGCTCTTAACGAAGGAGTTCACGGTTGCCGGCGCATTTTTTTTGGTGGTTTTCCAGTCGCCGTAAAAATACCCGGCTTTATCATCCCGGATCGGGTAGGTTATCGTGCCGCCCTTCGGGAAGGGTAATTTCGCCAAAAAATTGCCCGTTTTCTTCCTTAACGGCTTTCATAAACAACAGGTAAGCGGCAAAGCCCAGGGCAATCAGTTTGGGTACGGCGTTGAACTGCTCGTAGTACCGCTCAATGGTGGCCCCGTTGCGGGCCTGCATTTTGGCCGTTTCCTGCAGCGAGATGTTCAGCAGCAGGTGGTCCAGGTTGGGATTGCGGAACCGGTCGAGTACGTCGTGAGCAAACTGCTCAACGGCGGCTTTGTCCATACCGGGAATCCCATAATGCGGCACCGTAGGAACAATTTCATCCAGCATTAGCGACTCGATAAATTTGCTCATCAGCGGGTGCTTCATTTCATCAGCTACCGTTTCCAGACCCAGCAGGTAACCCAGCGGCATGGTTAAGGTATGTGACCCGTTCAGCACGCGCAGTTTGCGCTCCCGGTAAAAATTAATGTCTTCATCGATAATGACTTGCGGGGTGCTGGCATCGGCAAAACTCAGCATCTGCTTTACCCGGTCATCGCCCTCGATGGCCCAAAGGTGGTAGGGTTCCGTGAAGGTCAGCAGGTCATCTTCGTAGCCCGCTTCCTGTTGCAGAGCCTGTTTGGCTTCGTCGGTGGGGCGCGTGACAATCCGATCAACGAGGGAGTTGCAAAACCGGACGTGGAATTTAAGCCATTTGGTAAACAGCTTACCCAACTCATTGTACTGAGCCAGCCTCTCCACGGCATCACGAAGAATCAGGCCATTATCCGTCACGAGTTCTGTTGGGACAACTATCATCCCTTTGGCCCGGGACCCACCAACACTGCGGAATCGTTCGTAGAGAAACGACGTCAGTTTAGCGGGAAACGATTGGGGAGGGCTTTGGAAAATACTTTCCTCCACGTAGTTTAGCCCTACTTCGGTGGTGTTGGAAATAATGATCTGCAATTTGGGATTCCGGGCCAGCATCAAAATCTCTTTCCACTGCGTTTTTGCCGCCATCACCCGACTAATGGCCGAGATAACGGTTGTTTCAGACACTTCCTTACCTTGCTGAATGCCCCGAACAGCCAGGGTATACAGGTTGTCCTGCTCGGAGAACTCGTCGGTTTGGCTATCCGTTGATTTAACCACGACGATTGATCCACCAAAACGCCCTTCCGAATTGGCCTTTTGTACCAGATAATCGGGTAACCCGCGCAGCAGAACGCCCGTACCAAATTGCAGGATTCTTTCGGGAAGAACAGGGGCGGGGTGAGTCGAACGGTTTAGTTTGGCCATAGTTGGAGTGGAGGGAGATTGTGGAATACTCATTGGTTGATGGTCATTGCTAGTATTGAAAAAATAAATTTAGAGCCGGACCGTCTATCGTTCAGCAATATTACGAAGTACTTCGCTAATCGATGTCCTGCTTTCATTGAATGTGGCATTGGTTGCGCGTGTTCATCCCATAAGGGAGTAGGCATAAAGTGTTGAACAATACCCGTTGGTATGGGCTATTGTTCAAACAATCGCCGTTTATCGCCGTAGTTTGCCCGACCCATCACCACTGGCCAGGGTGTCAATTTCGGCTATAGTCGCCAGATTCACGTCGCCGGGAATGGTATGTTTCAGAGCCGACGCGGCTACCCCGAACTCAACAGCCCGGTGCAGGTCATTAAAGGTCAGCAGCCCATAAATCAACCCGGCCACGTAGGCATCGCCCGTGCCAATCCGGTCAATGATGGGCTGAATATCGTACAGCGTTGACTTGTACACCGTATCGCCGTCGAACAGCTTGGCCGACAGCTGATTATGCGATGCGCTGACCGAATTCCGCTTGGTATCGGTAATGTACCGGATAGTTGGAAACCGGTTCATCATGGCGCGGCCTGCTTCCTGAAAGGAACTGCCTACTACGCCGTAAATGCCCGAAAAAAGGGTCTTACTACCCAGTACCAATGTGCATCCTTCCGTCAGGGCCGGCATGATCTCCTGCGGGGTGCGGCCATACTGCCACAGATTGGAGCGGTAAACAATATCGGCCGACACAGGAATATTCAGCCGGTTGGCCGTTTGAATAGCGGCCAGCAAACAGTCCGCAGCCCCCTGCGAGAGGGCCGGAGTGATACCCGTCCAGTGAAACCAGTCGGCCCCCTGCAAAATCGGTTCCCAGTCGATTTCATCTGCCTGAATACGTGAAAAAGCCGAGTCGACCCGGTCATAAACAATCTGACTGGCCCGGCTCCCGGCCCCGGTCTCCAGAAAATACAGCCCTAACCGGCCGTCGCCGTAGCGGATATGCTGCGTATCAACGCTGTACCGGCGCAGGTAGCCCGATGCCGCCCGGCCCAGCGCGTGGTCGGGGAAGCGGGTAACGTGAATAGCGTGGGCACCCAACTGAGCCAGTGAGGCCGCTACGTTTGCTTCGGTACCCCCGAAGTGCATGGTTAGGGAGTCGGTCTGAATAAACCGCTCAACACCCGGTGTACTTAGCCGGAGCATGACTTCGCCAAACGTGACAATTTTCATTTATTTTCGAAATTTAACTGCTTCGAACCCGTTAATTTTCGGTTCGGAACGAGCAATGTACATTAGTTACGGCCGGCCTGCTACAGACCAGTACTCACTTTCTTCCAATTCCTCGGCCTTTACCGGATCTAACGTTGGCAATACCAGATGAATAAGAATCAGGGAAATCAGGTACGAGCAACTGGCAATGATAAACATGGGTAAATACCCGAACGCCGTGATGATACGACCCGATAGCAACGCCAGTAAAATGCCGCCTACTGCCCCAAACATACCACCAATACCCGTTACCGACGCCACAACGTTTTTGGGGAAGAGGTCCGACGCGAACGTGTAGGTGTTAGCCGCCCAGCCCTGATGGGCGGCTGTAGCCAGCGAAATCAGGGCGATGGCTACGGTCAGGCTGCTGGTTTGGGCCGCAAAAAATATGGGGACAACGCACAGCGCACAAATGAGCATGGTCGTTTTACGCGCCCGGTTTGCCGACCAGCCCCAGTTCATAAACTGCGTGGTAAGCCAGCCAAAGAAGACACTGCCCGCGTCCGACACGAGGTAGATAATCAGGAACGGCAGGCCAAAACTTTTAAGGTCAAGTTTCTGGTCAAGAGCGTCGTTTGAGTTAAAAAAATCGGGCAGCCACGACATGTAAAACCACCAGATAGGGTCAGCCATAAACTTACCGATGGCGAAGGCCCACGTTTGCTTAAAGCCCAGCAGGCGGGTCCAGGGCACTTTTCGGACGGGTATCTTATCGCTGTCACTGCGGATGTAAGCCAGCTCAGACGCCGACAGGTTGGGATTGCGTTCTGGTTTGGAATAGGTAAACCACCACAGAATAAGCAGCCCAAACCCCAGCAGACCGGTAACAAAAAATGAACTGCGCCAGCCAAATTCGAGGATGAGGTACGGCACCGAAACGGCGGTCAGGATAATACCGACATTGGTGCCGGCATTGAACAATCCGTGGGCGAAAGACCGCTCTTTCCGGGGAAACCACTCCGCCACCGTTTTTACAGCCGCGGGAAAGTTAGCCGACTCGCCCAGGCCCAGCGATGTACGTGCCCAGCGCAAACCGGCCATGCTACTCACAAATGAGGTCATCAGGGCCGAGACACTCCAGAAAAAGATGCCCAGTGAGAAACCCCGCCGGGTACCAATTCGGTCGATGAGCCAGCCTGCCAGCAAAAAACCAATGGCGTAGGCGAACTTAAAGGCCGCATCCACATCGCCGTATAATATCTTGAATCGGTCCGTTGCCTCCCGGGTCAATACGGTTGGAACGCCATTATGGTCGGGGGTAATGTCGAGCATTTCCTTCCGAAACAACTCATCGGTCATCGTGAAGGAAAGCACCTGCCGGTCGACGTAGTTAATGGTCGTGGCCAGGAAAAGCAGCGCAACGATGCGCCAGCGAAAGCGACCCGAAGGGATAGACGTTTGCAAAACAATTGAATACGTTTGGGGAGAAAAGCACGGGTAAACGCTTTTTTACTAACACCGGGGTTTGATACCGTTGTGCCTTCCGCAAGGGGGCGATTTAAATCGCCCCCTTGCGGAAGGCACAACGGTGTGGGACTTTTGCCCACTTACGACTTCTACTACTTACAACTCTAAATTTATGCTTGAACAAACCTGGCGATGGTTCGGTCCGAATGACCCCGTATCGCTTACTGATATCCGGCAGGCGGGCGCCACGGGTATTGTAACGGCCCTGCACCACATTGCCAACGGCGAATCCTGGTCGGCCGACGAAATCAGCGCCCGAAAAGAATTGATCGAACGGTCGGGGCTTACCTGGTCGGTGGTCGAGAGTATTCCGGTCCACGAGGCCATCAAAACGCGCTCCGGCGATTTTCGTCGCTATATCGACAATTACAACGAGTCCATCGTCAATCTGGCGCAGGCGGGTATTGACACGGTCTGTTACAATTTTATGCCCATTCTGGACTGGACCCGTACCGATCTGGATTTTCGCATGCCGGATGGGTCAACGGGCTTGCGGTTCGACGCCACCGAGTTTGCCGCGTTTGAACTCTACATCCTGAAGCGCCCCGGTGCAGACTACCTGTACAATGAAGAGCAAAAGCGGCAGGCCCGAACCAAACTCGATGGCATGACGGAAGCCGAAGTAACCCGGCTGACCAGAACCATCATTGCGGGGTTGCCCGGTTCCGAAGCCAGCTATACCGTCGACCGGTTTCGGGAAGCCCTGGCCATGTACGCGGATGTGAGCGACCGCGAACTCCGGCAAAACCTGTACGCCTTCCTGCGCGAGGTGGTACCCGTAGCCGAATCGGCCGGGGTTCGGTTGGCCATTCACCCGGATGATCCGCCCTACCCTATCCTGGGTCTGCCGCGCGTAGTGAGCACCGAAGCCGATGCCCGCGCGTTGCTGGCTGCGGTTGACTCCCCCGCCAATGGCCTTTGTTTCTGCACCGGCTCCTACGGCGTTCGGGCGGATAATGACCTCGTGGGCATGGCCGAACGGCTGGGACCAAAGATTCATTTTGTGCATTTACGCAGTACCCAGCGCGATGAAGACAACAGCTTTCAGGAAGCGAACCACCTGGAAGGCGATGTGCCGATGCCGGGCGTGATGCGGGCACTGCTGGCCGAACAGCAGCGCCGGATAGCGGAGGGCAGGCAGGATATCCGGCTCCCGTTCCGGCCCGACCACGGCCACCGAATGCTCGACGACCTCACAACGGGCAAGCGCACCAATCCCGGCTACACGGCTATTGGGCGGCTGCGCGGACTAGCCGAACTGCGCGGACTCATGGTGGGACTAAGCAGTTGATAAAGATATTGTACCAAAAAACGACCCCCAGGCCGGGAGAAACAACCCGGCGTTTACTTTTGTGGCTATGACAACACTTGCTCCTGCTCCTACTTTTCTATCCGACGATTTCCTGTTGCAGACAGAAACGGCCCGTCGGCTGTACCACGAGTACGCCCGGCCCATGCCGATTATTGATTACCACTGCCACCTGCCCCCCGATCAGATTGCCGCCGATACCCAGTTCGATACCATTACGAAACTCTGGCTGGCGGGCGATCATTACAAATGGCGGGCCATGCGTACGCACGGCATTGATGAACGCTATTGCACGGGTAACGCCAGCGACTGGGAGAAATTTGAGAAATGGGCCGAAACGGTGCCTTACACGCTTCGTAACCCCCTGTATCACTGGACGCACCTGGAGCTTAAAAATCCGTTTGGTATCACCGACGTACTTAACCCCGGTAGCGCCCGGTTGGTGTACGATGCCTGTAATGAACAACTACCGAATTTATCGGCCAGAGCCCTGCTCCAGCATTTCGATGTGCGGGTGGTCTGCACAACGGATGATCCGCTGGACTCCCTCGAACACCATAAAAAAATAGCCCAGTCTGATTTCAGGGTTAAAATCCTGCCAGCTTTCCGGCCCGATAAAGCGATGGCAGCGGAAGATGCCATAACCTTTCAGGCGTACGTGCAAAAACTGGAAGCACTGACTAATAACGAAATAGAAACCCTGGCCGACTACCTCGACGCGTTGAAATCACGCCACGATTATTTTGGCGAGATGGGCTGCCGCTTATCTGACCACGGCCTGGAGCAGATTTACGCCGAGCCGTACACGGAGCGGGAAGTCAAGGACATATTCGACCTGCTGTACCGGGGTGTGGATGCCAACCCAACCGACGTGCTCAAATTCAAGTCCTTTATGCTGGTGCAGTTTGCCGAGTGGGACCACGAGAAAGGCTGGACGCAGCAGTTTCACCTCGGTGCGTTGCGCAATAACAACACCCGCCGACTGCGGGAGCTTGGCCCCGATACGGGCTGGGACAGCATCGGTGATTTCCCCCAGGCCGCTTCCCTATCCCGCTTTTTGGGTGGCCTGGACGACCGCGATCAACTGGCTCAGACGATACTCTACAACCTGAATCCCGCCGACAATGAGGTTATAGCCACCATGATTGGCAACTTCAATGATGGCTCCGTTCGGGGAAAAGTGCAGTTTGGCTCGGGCTGGTGGTTCCTGGACCAGAAAGATGGGATGGAAAAGCAAATCAACGCCCTCTCGAACATGGGATTGCTGAGCGCGTTTGTCGGGATGCTGACCGATTCGCGCAGTTTCGTTTCGTTCCCCGGCACGAATACTTCCGCCGGATTCTGTGCAATATCTTCGGCAACGAGATCGAGCAGGGCGAACTGCCCAACGATGTAAAGTGGGTTGGGCAAATTATTCAGGATATCTGTTACAATAACGCCAAGCGATATTTCGGGTTTTAGGTTGAGTTGTCAATTAATGTGAGTAATGGATATAGCCCAAGTCAAGTAACTGACTACCTAATAGTTTATTCTGTCATCCCGACCGGTCCGCCGGTCGCGGGATGACAGAATCGTGCTTGTTTTGTTTTTGTAATTACACATTATTCACGTCAGGTGGTTAATTAGTTGAATGGTCGATACGTACAGCTTTGCTGACAAGTCAACTAATAAACCATTCAACCAATTAACCACACAACTACTGCTTGTACACCTTCCCGTCTTTCATCACAAACTTTACAGCCTGTAACGTTTTGATGTTCTGAATCGGGTTTTCATCCACGGCAATAAGGTCGGCGAATTTACCCGCTTCTATCGAGCCGATTTGCGCATCCATTCCCAGCAGTTTCGCGTTCGTCATCAGGGCGGCCCGGATGGCTTCTACCGGCGGCATACCCGCTTCTACCATGTACTCGAACTCCCGGGCGTTGAAGCCGTGAATGTACACACCCGCATCCGTACCGAAGGCAATTTTCACCCCGGCTTTGTACGCTTTGGCAAACGTGGCCTGTATTTTGGGCCCAATGGCCAGGGCTTTGGGCGTCACCAGTGGAGGGTAGTAGCCAAAATGCCGGGCTGAGTCGGCGGCTGTTTTTCCGGCAATAATCGTCGGAACGTAGTACGTGCCGTATTTTTTGAAGAGTTCAATGGCTTCATCGTCCATCAGGGTGCCGTGCTCAATGGTTTGTACCCCCGCCCGAATGGCCCGCTTCATTCCTTCGGCCCCGTGCGCGTGGGCGGCAACGGCAAAGCCATAATCTTTGGCCGCATCCACTACGGCCTTCACTTCCTCCTCCGTAAACTGCGCTCCCGAACCATCTTTCGCGTTGCTTAGAACGCCCCCGGTAGCCGTAATCTTGATCAGGTCGGAGCCGTCTTTGTACCGTTGCCGAACGGCTTTGCGGGCATCTTCCGGGCCGTTGATAACGCCATCTTCCGGACCAGGATCACCCATCAGGTCTTTCCGATACCCATTGGTTGGGTCGGCGTGCCCACCCGTGGTGGCAATGGATTTACCCACGGTCAAGATACGGGGCCCATCCACGACTCCGGCGTTGACCGCATTCCGCAGCGATACGTTCACGCCCGAACCACCCAGGTCACGAACGGTCGTAAAACCAGCCATCAGCGTTGTTTTTGCATATTGAGCCGCCTGGTAGGCAACATCAGCCGGATTCCGGGTAAACCCATCGATGGCCCCACCCCGGCGCGTCTGACTCTCCAGGTGAACGTGCATGTCGATCAGGCCGGGCAGTACGGTTTTCGATTTCATATCGATCACTTTATCCTGACCCGATGCGCCTGTATAGCCTTTCTGAACCGCCGTGATTTTGTTGCCTTCGACCACCACCGTCATTTGGGGCTGGAGCGTGTTTCCGGTACCGTCGAACAGGTTACCGCAGTGAATAAGGGTACGTTGGGCAAAAAGAGGAGAAGCCAGCAGAAACAGACCAGCCAGCAGGTATACTTTTTTCATTAGTAAAAGTTAGTTAAGAACAAAAAAGGCCGTAACGAATCGTTACGGCCCTGAAAGTACGAAAAGACGGCAAAGAAGCCTTATAATTTTGTTACCTCCACAACCGCTGCCTTTGGCATGTTCTGGTTTGTTGTGTTCGGATACGGGTTAACCTCCCTCAGAATCACCTTGTACATCTCGCTGGATAAGGACACATTTGTGGAATCCCGCCGTTTCGGCGATCCTGCCGTTATGCCAGGCTCCAGCAGCAAACCTACCCTGGTGGAGTCGCTTTCTTTGGATAACACCAGGTTGACTATTGCCTGCCCCGCCCAGACGCAGGTGACACCCACGGGGCAACGGCTATCCTGAATCGAGTCGACCCGCACGGCAACGCCCGAACTGAGTCGGGCTGACTGGTTCATACCCAGTGACACCGCGTTTGTCGGTACTGTTTCGGTTGATTTACAGGCGGCAACGCAGAGTGTTCCAATGATGAGTAAACCAGAAAGCTGTTTTGTTAACTGGACCATATTCTTGGTTCTTGGTTTCTATTACGGATACCAGAAACAGGAAAAGGGTTGGAAACCATCGCTTATTTTTTCACGATTACACCATCGGCCACGAACGAAAGGGCTTTTTCGGGTTCGGTAATCTTTTCAATTTCGGCTTTCGATTTGCCGGCATCCTGCGCGTAGTGGCGTAACTCGTCAACGGGCGTGGTGGTGGTTTCGGCGGTGCCTTCCATCACAATCGTTTTGCCCACAATATCTTTCGGAACAAAGAAGCCGTAATCCCGAAACGAAACGCGCATCACCTGATTATCGGCCGTTTTAACGTTCATCCAGCAGCCTTTTACTTTGCAAACCGACTCCACCGTACCTTCTACTTTGGCCGGCATAGTAGTTTTGTCTAGCCATTTTGCGGGCAACTGGGTGGCTGGGATAGCGCCCTTTTCGGTGATTTTCTTCCCGTGATAACTAACCTCACTTTGGGCAAAAGCACCAAATGAAGCGGCAACAAGTAGGGTTGATAACAGAAATTTTTTCATCGGTTTATAAGCTGGTTGTTAACGTAAGCAGGCCAACTGGCTTGGTACCATAACAGCAACCAGTCGGACAGAACAGTAGCCAAAAATACTAAATTTTCACCTGTACCAAACTATCCCCGTGGCGAATAATCGTAGCTATTGGTAGAGTTGTGTACGGTTTGGCGGTTGCCTGCCATCCTGCATGGGCTACCGTCAAGGAAAATCAGCCGGTAGTGGCTGAGTACCTGATAGCGTTCACCCTTTTTTCGGCTTCTCAGGGGGTATGTTCGGGCAGATCGCCGGGAGGCAAATCAGTCAGCGACATTCTGCGTCGGGCCATCATCCCATCAGTATAAACACTTACTATTTGCCCCTACCAGCAGGCACCCGATACCCCAAATTGCAGCAACCCCGCTGCCCCCTACCTCCAGGCTTCCTACCTGCTGCGAACGGCACAAATGACCGTAAATGCTGGTTGTTCTGCCCCAAATAGTGACGGCTGAGTCCTTCCCCCACCATTTTCCTTTAGGTATACTTACTTAATAGATTTGCGCCGGACAGGGATACGTGTAATTTTGGGCGAGTAAATCATGCCCGAATGAATACCAAACCCCGGCCTAATCATCGTCTGTATTTAAAAGCCCTGAAAGACATGGGTGATGAAAAGCGATTGCTGAAGGCTTTTGAGCTTTCAGAGTTCAGTCGTCAGTTATTCAAAGCCGGTCTTCGGGAACGATTTCCGGATAAAACTGACGATGAACTTCATAGCTTGTTTTTGAAACGCCTTGAGAAATGTCACAACCGGAACTATTAGTTTTTATCCTGGATTTGCTCGGCAAACTCGACATTCCATTCATGGTTACGGGGTCCGTTGTATCGAGTTTACAGGGCGAACCTCGTTCCACTCAATATCGATCTGGTCGTTGTATTGAATGAACAGTCGATACCGTTGCTGAGCCAATCATGTACGAACGAAGTATTTTATCTGAGCGAGGCCAGTATGTACGAAGCGGTTGAACGGCGCAGTATGTTTAATTTGCTTGACAGTAGTTCAGGCAACAAGATTGACTTTTGGCTGTTGACAGATGATCCCTTTGACCTGTCCCGGTTTGCCCGTCGGCAAAAAGTAACTGTCTTCGGTCTAGATAACTTTTACGTTACCAGTCCGGAAGATACAATAATCAGTAAACTACGCTGGGCGAAACTATCTGGAGGCAGCGAAAAACAAGTGACCGATGCTATTCGGGTATTTGAAATGCAATTTGACCAACTCGATATTGATTATATGAAACATTGGATAACGCAATTGAAATTACAAACGCAGTGGGAAATACTACTAAGTCAGGTCGATCCGTATTAGCCCTCGTTTTCATCTGCACTCTCTTGGTACGTTTTTTCTTTTAACAACTATGACAACACAAACCCTAGACTCCGCTACCCAACAACGGGTTGACAAATGGCTGAGCGGCCCCTACGATGCCGCTACCAAAGAATCCATTCAGCACCTGATCGACTCGGGCAACACCACCGAACTGACCGACTCATTTTACCGCGACCTTGAGTTTGGTACGGGTGGCCTGCGCGGGGTTCTGGGCGTCGGTTCCAACCGCATGAATCGCTATACGGTGGGTGCCGCTACGCAGGGACTTTCCAACTACATCAATGCGGCCTTCCCTGGTCAGGATATCAGCGTGGCCATTGCCCACGACAGCCGCCGGATGAGTCCCGAGTTTGCCCGACTGGTAGCCGATATTTTTTCGGCCAATAACATTAAAGTGTACCTGTTCAGTGACCTCCGCCCCACGCCCGAGCTCTCCTTTGCCATCCGGCAACTGGGCTGCCAGAGTGGCATTGTGGTGACGGCTTCGCACAACCCGCCCGAGTACAACGGCTATAAAGTGTACTGGAATGACGGCGGTCAGGTGGTATCCCCGCACGACAAAGCCATTATCAACGAGGTCACTAAAATTACTTCCGTCGATGACATCAAGTTCGAGGGTGTTCCCGAACGGATTCATATGATTGACGAGGAAATCGACGCGCCCTATGTGGAGCGGCTTAAGTCGAACGCGGTCAATCCGGATGTCATCAAGCGGCAGGCCAATATGAGTATTGTATTCACCCCCATTCACGGCACGGGCATAACGCTGGTTCCCCGCACCTTGGAAGCGTTGGGCTTCACCAACGTACACATCGTGGAGGAGCAGGCAATACCCGATGGCAATTTCCCCACGGTAAAATCGCCCAACCCGGAAGAGAAGGCCGCCATGCAGTTAGCCCTCGATCTGGCTAACTCAATCAACGCCGACCTCATCATGGCCACTGACCCCGATGCCGACCGGGTGGGTGCGGGTGCCCGCAATCACCACGGCGAATTTGAGTTGCTGAACGGTAACCAGATGGCCAGCCTGATTATTTATTACCTGCTCAATGCCTGGAGAGATACCGGCCGCCTGACGGGTAAGGAGTTTGTGGCCAAAACCATCGTCACCACCGACCTCATCGACGCGATGTGTCAGCGGTACGGCGTTACCTGCTACAACACCCTGACGGGCTTCAAATACATTGCCGAGGTGATTCGGGAGCTGGAAGGCAAAGAGCAGTTTATTGCCGGTGGCGAAGAAAGCTACGGCTACCTCATCGGTGATTTTGTGCGGGATAAAGACGCGATTGCTAGCTGCGCCATGATTGCCGAACTGACCGCATACGCCAAAGACCAGGGCAAGAGCCTGTTCGATACGCTGATGGAGATGTACATCGAGAACGGCTTTTACTATGAATCGCTGGTATCGCTGACGAGAAAAGGGAAAGCCGGTGCCGAAGAAATTCAGCAGATGATGGCCGACTTCCGGGCCAACCCGCCCAAGTCCATTGCCGGTTCGCCCGTGGTGCGGATTGACGATTACAAATCACTGGAACGAACCGACGCCACGAAAGGAGAGAAAGCGGCTATCAAGTCGGGCAGCATGGGTATTGAGTCGTCTAATGTGCTCCAGTTTTTCACGGAAGACGGCACGAAAGTTTCCGCCCGGCCATCCGGCACCGAGCCCAAAATCAAGTTTTACGTGTCGGTGAAGGAGCCGTTGGCCAGCAAGGAAGCGTTTGACGATACTTACGCCCAACTAAAAGCCAAAGCCCAGCAGGCCATCGCCGATTTGGGTGTAGCCTGACGGTGACTCGTTTGCCTGGGCAGCAGGTGACTGACACAAACAGAAAAGGCCAGCTCACACGTGTGAGCTGGCCTTTTCTGTTTAGTTTCTCTCCATCAAATATTGGCGATGGCCCGTTCAGCTCCTTCCTGGTATTCTTCTTCGATCTGGGCTACTTCGGCGGTTTTAATTTCGGGGTCAAACAACCGGGCAACCGTGGCTTCCTTTTCGGTTACCTCGAAGAATCGCTTATGGATGTTGAATGGCTCACCACCACTGGGTACTTCATATTTCTTAAAGTCGCCGTCTTCCTTCAACTCATAGGCGTTCACATTATCGAGCAGATTGTATTTCAGAATCAGGATGGCCTGTTGTTTCACGCGCGGGTCGGCCAGGTAAAACAGCGACTCAATGCGCCGGTCGAAACTCCGTACCATCACGTCGGCACTGCCACCATATACTTTGGGGTCGCCGTTGTTGTGGAAGTAGTAGATGCGGGTGTGTTCCAGAAAATCGCCCACAATGGAGCGTACGGTAATATTTTCGCTCAAACCGGCCCGTTGCGGGCGCAGGCAGCAAATACTCCGCACAATCAGCTCGATGGGCACCCCGGCCTCCGACGCTTTGTACAGTTCATCAATCACCAGCTTGTCTTCCAGCGAGTTAGCCTTGATGCAGATGCCGCTGGGTAAGCCATGTTTGGCATTTTCGGCCTCCAGCCGAATGAGCCTCACCAACTGATCACGCATATCGCGCGGGGCCGTAATCAGGTACTTGTATTCGTTGGGCAGCGAGTGACCGGTGATGACATTGAAAAACTCCGAAATGTCGTGGGTATAGATTTCATTGGTGGTCAGGAGGCCAATGTCCGTGTATAGTTTCGAGGTGTCTTCGTTGTAGTTGCCGGTAGCCATGTGGGCGTAGCGAACAACGCGGCTCCCTTCGTTCCGAACCACCAGCAGTAGCTTGGTGTGGGTTTTGAACTTACTGATACCATAAATAACAAAGCACCCCGCTTTCTGCAACCGCTGGGCTTCCCGAATGTTGTTTTCCTCATCAAACCGGGCCTTCACCTCAAACAGCACCGATACGTGTTTACCGTTTTCGGCCGCTTTTAATAACGCTTCGGTGATGCGTGACCGTTTGGCCAGCCGGTACACGGTGATTTTAATGGCCAGCACATGCGGGTCTTCGGCAGACTGTTCGAGCAGTTGCAGGACGGGCTCGAAATTATTGTAGGGATGGTGGAGCAGTATATCCCGTTGCTTGATCAGTTCAAAAATATCGTCGGTTTTATCACGACCCAGGCCCAAGGGTGGTACCGGGGCGTGTTGGCGGGGCATGGTATCCTTGAACTCCGGATGGCCGATAATTTGCCAGAAAGCCGAAAAATCGAGCAGGCTGTTGGATTCAAAAATGTTCAGATCGTCCATTTCCCACCGCTTCTTCAGCAGGTTCAGCATCCAGGGCGAACTGACACTCAATGGGTTATTGGCGTCAGCTTCCACTTCAACGCGGGTAACCCGCCCTAACCGACGGTTTTTTATTTTCTGCCGGACTTCGTCAATGAAATCAATTTCATCGTCGTCATTTTCATCGAGCGTAAAATCGCCGTTTCGGGTAATCCGGAACAGATTCACCGAAAGGATTTCGACGTTTCGGTACAGTTTCTTGATGTTATGCCGAACAATCTCTTCAATGGGCAGAAACAGGATGGTGTCTTCCCGTTCAAACGACAGAAAACGGGGCAGGTTGGCGGGAATCTGCACAAACGATAACCGTTGATGATCTTCTTCATCTTCCGAACGAAGACTCTGTGATTCAGCCTGGTCAGGACTCTGAGTAACTACGCCGAATATAAGCACTTTGGCCAGCAGTACCGGAAACGTATGCGTATAGTCATACAGCATGGGCGTCAGCGTCGGGTAGATGGCCCGGTCAAAGAAGTCGGCGGCTTCTGCTTTTTCTTCGTCAGTCAGATCGCTATAAGTGGCCAGCTGAAGCCCATTTTCGGCAAACAGGGGCAGCAACTGCTCCGAAAAAACGGCTTGCTGATCCTGGCAAAACTGATGGGCCGTGGTCAGCAAGGTTTTCCGAAAGGGAACTTCACGCAGACCGGAATAATCAACCCGCTGCTTATGGTAGTCGAGGTAATTATACAGGCTCCCTACCCGAATCATGAAAAACTCGTCGAGGTTGGAGGCTGAGATAGCCAGAAACTTCAACCGTTCCATCAGGGTACGATCTGTACTGCGGGCCTGATCCAGCACGCGCTCATTGAATTTAAGCCAGCTTAAATCACGACTCAGGTAATTACTCTGGTCAATAACACTGGTTACTTTTTCGTTAACTTTTGCCATTTTATCAATTGCCTGAACAGGCGTATTCGTCTGGCGTTGGGTGAATCGGGAAACCAGATTTCCCAGTATCGTTCGGTTTGGGTTTAGGGAATAACGCATACTCAAATCAAAGTTTGAAGTATAACAAAAAAGCGGGCTTAAAAGCCCGCTTTATGTTATCATTCGGTTAAACATCCACTCGGGCGTATTTCGCATTTCGTTCGATAAATTCTCGCCGGGGGGCAACTTCGTCGCCCATCAGGGTTGAGAAAACGTGGTCTGCATCAGCAGCCGACTCAACCGTTACAATTTTTAACGTCCGTGTATCCGGGTTCATCGTTGTGCTCCAGAGCTGCTCGGCATTCATTTCACCAAGTCCTTTGTAGCGCTGCACGTTTACACTTTCTTCCCGACCGCCACCGGCCAGTTCTTTCACGGCGGCTTCGCGCTGGGCTTCGGTCCAGCAATACCGCTCTTCCTTTCCTTTCTTAACAAGGTAAAAAGGAGGCTGGGCAATATAGATATAGCCATTATCAATCAGGGCCTTCATATTGCGGTAGAACAGCGTCAGGATCAGCGTCCGGATGTGGCTACCATCCACGTCAGCATCCGTCATGATGATGATTTTGTGATACCGCAGTTTATCCAGATTCATTACGGTCTCGTCATCCTTCTTTTCAAGCCTGACACCAAGAGCAGTCCAGATATTTTTGATCTCTTCGTTCTCGTAGATTTTGTGCTCCATAGCCTTCTCCACGTTCAGAATTTTACCACGCAGGGGTAAAATAGCCTGAAACGCCCGGTTACGACCCTGTTTGGCCGTACCGCCGGCCGAGTCGCCCTCTACCAGATAGAGTTCACACTTCTCAGGGTCGGTATCGGAGCAGTCGGCCAGTTTGCCGGGTAAGCCCATACCGCCCATAAAGTCTTTGCGCTCGGTCATGATGCGCTTGTAGGCCAGATCGGCCGCAATACGCGCCTGAGCGGATACCAGTACTTTTTTAACGATGCCCTGAGCCGTTTTGGGATTTTCTTCCAGCCAGGTTTCGAGCATATCGGCCATGGCCTGGCTTACGGCACTTACTACATCCTGGTTGCCCAGTTTGGTTTTGGTCTGCCCTTCAAATTGCGGCTCGGCTACTTTTACCGAAATAACGGCGGTTAGTCCTTTGCGGAAGTCCTCTCCACTGAAAGTGATTTTTCCGGAGTTTTTGGGCAACACACCGGGGTTTTTATCGGCGTAGTTTTTCAGCACCCGCGTCAACGCCGAGCGGAATCCCTGCACGTGCGTACCGCCCTCGTGCGTGTTGATATTGTTGACGTACGACAGGACGTTTTCTCCCGCTTCGTAGTTGTACACCAGCGCCACCTGAACGGGCGTTGAGCCTTTCGCACTTTCCATGTAAATGGGTTTCATCCCATCGAGGGCCGGGCGGGTTTCGTCCAGATATTCGACAAACTCAGCCAGGCCGCCTTCCGAGAAGAAATCATCCTGCCGCATGGGTTCGCCGTTCTCGTCCAGTTCGCGCAGGTCTTTCAGGAAAATATGAATGCCTTTGTTCAGATAAGCCAACTCGCGCAAACGCCCCGCAACGGTATCATATTTGTAAACGGTATCGGTGAAGATGCTGGCATCGGGCTTAAAGTGCGAAATCGTACCGGTATCGGTCGATTCACCGATGATACGAACATCGTACTGCGGAACACCGATTTTGTACGCCTGCTCAAATATTTTTCCTTCCCGGTGCACTTCCACGTGCATATCGGTTGAAAGCGCGTTTACGCAGGAAACCCCCACGCCGTGCAATCCACCCGAAACTTTATAGGTGTCTTTATCAAATTTACCACCAGCGTGCAGAATGGTCATAGCAACCTGCATGGCCGAAACGCCCATTTTGGTGTTGATACCGGTTGGAATGCCCCGTCCATTATCCTGTACCGTAATGGAGTTATCGGTATTGATGGTAACGGAAATCTCTGTGCAGTAGCCTGCCATTGCTTCGTCGATGGAATTGTCGACAACCTCCCATATCAGGTGGTGCAACCCACGCGTCCCCACGTCGCCAATGTACATGGACGGACGTTTGCGAACGGCTTCCAGGCCTTCTAATACCTGAATATTATCGGCACCATAATCGCCCAGGGCTGTTTCAACGGGAGCTTCTGCTTCAATCAAATCGTTGGTCATAAAAATCGAAAAAATGTCAGTGATCTATTGTTGTTTAGGGTTCAGACTTTTACCCGTATAAGGGTGGTAGTATAGATTGTAAAAATACAAAAAAAATCATTCTTTTCCTACGATATTCGGTAAGATTACCTTAATATACAAAAAAATAGTTTACCGGCGCAATTAGGCGGGAAAGCGTCCACGCAGGGCAATATTCAGCCTGTTTGCGGGCGTGGTAGCCCAAGGGGACACATCCGTCGAAAGCGGCAAAAGGAAGTTGCCGGAGCCGCTAATTTTCACTAGGGCGTTTCCCCGAAAAGTATTATTGACGAACAAAAAAATAAAAGCCGAATCGGGTAGATTCGGCCTGAGAAAAGCACCGTTTGGGGCAGCTTAATCTTCGGGGAATGGAATGTACACAAAGCCAGCAAAATCGCCGTGCACCACAAACAGGCAGCAGTATTCGTCCGGGTTCTTGTAGTTTTCCTTCCACAACTCAATCGAGTCTTCCCCAATCAGTTCGCGCTGGATAAACTCATCCAGAAAAGAGGCCTTGTAATTCCACTGGTTCTCCAGTTCCGTTACACCAATCAGCAGCTGCCCCACGGGTATATCCCGGCGGGAAGCCACAAAAACCGGGTTATCCGAGAAGCCGCGTTTCCGAATCTGATACGACGCTTCCTTAAGCTGGTCGGCTACTTTGATAAAGTCCGACGAGATGAGGCCCATCAACTCTTTGTTGACATCGTACGAGTTGGCATCATCGAGCAGGGTATTTTCGTTGCTGTGGTTAATCATGGTAAAAAGTTTTCGGTTGTCAGTTGGAGCGATTTTCAGTTGGCTAAAAACGGTAAACTGACAACTTTTTTAACTCAAAATCTTGCTGCCAGCAATAGGTCCAGGTCTTTAAACCGCATGTTGAACTTCCGGGCAATGTGCGCGTTGGTCAGCGTTCCTTTGTGGGTATAAACACCTTTCATAAACCATCGGTTCGCGTACATCATCTGCTCAATCCCCCCCGTAGTGCCGGTTTCGAGCAGGAACGGCAGGAAGATGTTACTCAGGGCCATGCTGGCGGTGTGGGCCACGCGGGCGGCAATGTTGGGCACGCAGTAGTGAATGACCCCCATGTGCTTAAACGTGGGGTTTTTATGCGTGGTCATGCGGGAGGTTTCAAAATTCCCCCCCTGGTCGATGGATACGTCGATGATGACCGAGTCGGGTTTCATGCGGCCAATCGTTTCCTCCGTCACCACCACTGGACTGATGCCTTCTTCGGCCCGGATGGCCCCAATAACCACGTCGGCCCGCTGGATGGCTTCGGTCATGGTATCGGAGTCGATGATGGAGGTGTAAATATGGTGCCCAACGGCGTACTTGAGTCGCTGTAACTTGTAGAGGTGCCGGTCAAAAATCTTCACGTCGGCACCCATGCCGAGGGCCACCCGAACGGCGTATTCCGTAACGGTTCCGGCACCAAGCATTACGACTTTGGTGGGTGGAACGCCGGTAATGCCCCCCAGAATAATACCCCGGCCATTGTCGGCATTGCTCAGGTATTCGCCCGCAATGAGCATGACGGTACTGCCCGCAATCTCGCTCATGGACCGGATAACGGGCATTCCGCCGGCCTGGTCTTCAATGTACTCGTACCCGAACGAAGTCAGGTTTTTATCGTTGATGCGCTCGAAGTACGCCCGGTCATGGGCAGGCAGGTTGACCGCCGAGATGACGGTGCTGCCCGATTGGACGAACTCAAATTCCTCCTCGATCAACGGTTCTACTTTCAGAATCAGGTTGGCTTCGTACACCTCTTTGGGGGAGTAGGCAATCCGGGCACCGGCTTCGCTGTACTCGGTATCGGTAAACTTCGCTTTCTCACCCGCCCCATTTTCCACGATTACGTTGTGGCCATTCCGGACCAGAATAGCGACGGCTTCGGGCGTGAGGGCAATTCGATTTTCCTGAAGCGATACTTCTTTGGGTAGTCCGATAAGCAGGCTGTGCCGGTTGGTTTTTACGGCCAGCGGGGCTTCTTTCGTGTACACGGCCGTTTTGGCCAGTTCCTCAAATCCAGTCACTATCTGTTAGTTTGACAGTTGATGTTTGTTGTTTGGCGTTAGAAAAACGGCAGACCGCCATCCCCAAACTAGTAAACTATGTTCGCTTCCAGCGTTCGGCTGCCGTCGTCGTCAACGGCAAGATGAACCTGATAATACGTGGCTGGCCAAAGGTTCATGATTTTCTCCGGCCATTCGATAAAGCAGTAATTTCCCGAGTCAACATATTCTTCGATACCGATATCCAGTGCTTCGGCTTCGTTGCGGAGCCGGTAACAGTCAAAATGGTAGATAGAGTGTCCCTCGTGGGTTGTGTACTCGTTCACGATGGAAAAGGTCGGGCTTTGCACGGTACTCACCACCCCCAGTACCCGACAGATCGCTTTGATAAGGGTCGTCTTTCCCGCCCCCATATCGCCGTCGAACAACCAGACCGACCGTTCCCGGCCCTCAGCCAGTAGCTGGCGGGCTGCGGTGTCGATTTCGTCAATGTGGTCGATATAGAGCGTCATAGGGTAGCGCGTCAGCTATTACCCGCCCAGGCGGAGTAAGAGCCCGCAAAGATACGATTTTTCTAGGCTGTCCACTTCGTTCGCATCGGGCGGCTCAGTAACTTATTGGCTTCGGCATCGCCCTCAAATTGCTCCGTGTTCGGATTCCAGCGGAGCGGGCGACCCAGCAGGTAGGCAATGTTGCCAATGTTGCAGACGGTAGCCGTGCGGTGACCCACCTCTACATCACAGATGGGAGTTTTGCGGCTCTTAATGGCATCCAGGAAGTCTTTGTAGTGGTTTTCGCTGAAGTAAACGTGTTTTTCATTGGCACCAATCACTTTGTCTTTCAGCGTAGCCGGCGTGGTCGTTAGTTCACCCCGCGCTACTTTCACCTCACCCTCGGTGCCGATAAAGTGGCAGAACTGCTTGCCGTCTACAGGAGTGTGATGCATCTGGACACCATCAGCATACTGGTACACCAGCCCTTTTCCCTCTTTCCCCGGCGTCAGGGACGTTGGGCCGGCGTTGTCCATATCCAGTCCCCACTGGGCAATATCGAACATGTGAGCCCCCCAATCGGTCATGCCGCCCCCGCCAAAATCGCGGATGTCGCGCCATTGCCCCCAAAACTTAGCTGTCAGATCCGGGTCGAGCACGTTGTTGTACGGCCGTTCGATGGTATTAGGTCCCAGCCACGCATCCCAGTTCAGTCCCGCCGGAACCGGTTCGGCAACTAAATCGAAAGCGCGGGGCGGCCCACCCACGTTGACATGAATCGTTTTTACCTGGCCGATGTAGCCATTACGAACCAGTTCTACGGCCTGCCGGAACTCCTTCCCGGAACGCTGCATGTTGCCCGTTTGAAATACCCGTTTGTACTGCCGGGTAGCATTGACCATATCCCGGCCTTCTTTGACGGTGAGCGACAGGGGTTTTTCGCAGTAAATATCTTTCCCGGCTTTGGCAGCCGCAATGGCAATGGGGCTATGCCAGTGGTCGGGTGTGGCAATGACTACGGCATCGATGCCCTTGTTGTTGAGCAAGGCCCGGTAATCGTCGTAGCGCTCGCAACCGGCGTAAGTTCCTACACTGCCTTTATCGGCGTAATGCTTATTGACCGCTTCGGCAAAGGCGGCTACTTTCGGCTGGTACACATCGCAAACGGCCATGACGCGGGCTTCATTTTGCAGAAACCGCCCGCGCAAACCCGCTGCCTGCTTTCCTAACCCAATAAAACCAACAGCAACCTGATCAGAAGGAGCCGTAAAACCCCGACCCAGTACATGGCGGGGCACAATATAAAACGCCGACAGCCCGGCGGCCTGTTTCAGAAATGTCCGGCGGTTAGTGGAGGCAGATGAGTCTTGCATAGGGGTTGTTGTTTGTGCAACAGAAAAAGTGGGTAACCGGCCAGGTTTACTTGCTGGTGGCTGTGCATCATGCCGTTAGCTGGCTTGTCTGGAGGTTGAGCGGGTAGGAATTTCCGGGAAATAGTGGCCGTTTCAGCAGGATAATTTTTTATCGTATTTTTATGTAATGTTGGATCATACAACACTTTACAAGTATGGATAAAGAAAAACAAAAGGTTGCGGATGCTGAACCGTTCGTTCCTTGTATCGCTCGGTAGGTGTTTTACCGTCTGGCCGCTGGAGTTGATCCAGAATCACTTGGCCCGTTGGGGATTCGAGCCAAAAGAGTCTATTGTCGGATCTGATCGAATCGCGGTATTGCTTCGCCCACCCCGCTCGACATAAGATCATTAAATAAGGCGCTGTACGTCAAAAACTTACACTATGTACGCAGCAGATGCAGGAATTCTTTATTTTCTACTGCCTTAATCCGTCATGACAAAATGATACGCCGACGACCACTCGCATTTTTCATACTTTTCACTTTTCTGATTTCCTATCTTATTGGCGTCCCGTTTAATATGTTCGTCTCTGGACTTATCAATAAGAGGCATGAGGTCTCATCTGTGTTAGTACCGCGTTTGGCAACGGTTTACGGGCCAGCTATTGCAGCAATTATAGTGAGTTGGGCAGTTGCAGGGAAAGAAGGCATCGAACTCTTGCTTAAAAAGTTGATACCGTCAAAAAAACACCTTTTGTACTCGCTGTTAATTCCGTTAATAGCTACAGGTCTAACGCTTATTGCTTATCACATCGCGGGCTTGTCCGTTGACCTAATACGTCAATTTATAGAAAAAGGTTGGTGGCTCCTGCTATCCCAATTGGCAATCCAGTTTTTCATTGTCGGAATTGGGGAAGAAACTGGCTGGAGAGGTTGGCTTCTCCCTCATTTGTTAAAAAGGAATTCCTTTTATGTAGCAGTCGGTTTTGTTACGTTAATCTGGGCCCTGTGGCACCTCCCAATATTATTCCAGCGTTTTGACGTAGTGTATCCATGGCTCATCATTCTTTTTTCTTTGAGTATAATTTTCAGCTGGCTTTGGATTAAAGTTAAGGGTAACGTGTTTGTATTGGCCGTTTCCCATGCTTCGGTGAATGCCCCTCAGGCGTTTATTGAAAACAGAATGATAGAGGCCCGGATGGCAAGCCAGTATCTAGTAGGTGGCTGGGAAATCCTTGGGTATACCTATTTGTTGGCGGCTTTGGTAGTGATAATTTTGGGTTACAGGCACCTTGCCCAAAACCCGCCTAACTTTCAAGGAGGATGAGCGGGAAAAAACTGCTGGTTACCTTTCCTTTTGTGATCTTCCTTGCCCACCGTTACCACACGCGTCGCAGACTCCGCTCTACGTAAGGTTCACTTATTTAACAGGCCTTTTACAACCATTTCTGACTAAAGCGGTCCTTGTATCTATGAAAAAGCTACTCCTACTTTCAGTATTAAGTTTGTCGGCCTGTGACAAACCACTTTGTGAGAAACAATCAGACCAAACAGCAGGGATCATAGTCAGAGAGTTGAAGAGCTATTTGGCTTACGAGCAGAGTACAGGCGATTTGGGCCGAAACGGAATTAAAATATCCAGTGACGAACAGTATAGGCAGGTATTTTCTCAATGTTGTAAAAACCGCTTAGACAGTATTGACTTCACTACGTTCGATATAGTAGGCTTGACAACGGTCAACGCAGGGAGTCAAAGCAGTTATTTGAGAGATGTACAAAAAGACGATTCTAACAAGCAGGTAACGTATACAGTGACGGAGCGGTACTGTCGACGTTCATCACCAGTTGATGGACAGGGCAATTTTGTGGTTGTCCTCAAAATACCTACTGACTACAAAGTTAAGTATGTAAGAAACCAGTAAGGCAGAGGCTATGTAGCATTTAGCTAAGTCATCAAACTGATGAATTTTGCCCTACTCTTCTCCCCTTATTTTCACAATAGAGTATCAGTTATGAAACGTATCAGGAGATAATACAAACGACAAACGGGAACCCTACTGGTTCCCGTTTGTCGTTTTAGATGGAAAGATATGGATCAACACCCGGTATTCTGCGGGAAGTTAGTTTGGTCGTTATGCCGTGAGGCTGGCGCAGCCGTAGGCTTTGACCGCACCGAGCTATCACCGACTTCAGACTTAGTTATACCCCGGATTCTGGGTCAGGGTTTCTTTCCCGTCTTTCTTGCTGTTGAAAATCTCCTGCAACGGAATCGGGAAATACTCGTGGCGACCTTTGATAAACTGAACTCCGTTCAGATAGTTACGCTTTTTGGACTCGGAGGTGTAGTAGCTGTTCAGTGTCTGATCGGCAATGCCCCAGCGTACCAGGTCGAACCGGCGGTGACCTTCCATACCAAACTCCAGCCGCTCTTCAAACTGCACGGCTTTACGGGCAACCGCCTGATCGGTCCAGGGTGTAGTGTATTCGCTGATAACGTAGCTGGCGGCTGGCGTGCCATCAGCCGATTTCACAAAACCATCCGGGTTGGCCGCCCGTCGGCGGATCTGGTTGACGTAAGCACGGGCTTTATTCAGATCACCAATTTCGGTTTCTACCTCGGCCAGCCACAGCAGCACATGATCGTAGCGAATCATGCGGTAGTTATTGGCATTCAAACGCGGATTACCCGCAAAGGTGTTCGTTCCTACATCCGACCGGTACATCAAGTGCTTCTTGGGCGAATAGGGTCCACCATACGCCTGATCGCGCACGTAGGCTTTACCAGGGTGAACGCCCCAATCCAGGAATTGAACGCCCCGGCGACCAACCGTCCAATCCAGCCGGGGGTCAACCGGGCCGGTATAGGGCGTAAAGGGAGCGGTCGATTCAATGCCCTGATCGTTGGTTAGGTCCGTAGCATTAAACGTATCCATCAGGGGCAGGCCTTTCGCGTCGGTTTTAAAGGCATTTACCAGGTTTTGCGACGGCTGGTAGAATCCGCAGCAGGTCGTTACACCGCCACCGCCGTAGGGGTAGTTAAGGGTAGAGCCACTGTTGCCGTTATCTCCCCCCGATGCCCCGTCATTGACCGAGTACTGCACTTCGAAGATAGACTCCGCATTATTGTTGGTTGCGGCCTTGAAATTATCGTGGTAGCGGTCCATCAACTTATACTGTCCACTGGCCACAATGGCTTCGAGCAGGGGTTTGGCTTCGGCGTATTTTTTCTGGAACAGATAGGCCTTGCCCAGTTCAGCCGCAGCCGCCCATTTCGTTGGCCGACCCACCTGCGTCTGTTTGGCTGGCAATACGTCGTAAGCCGCTTTCAGATCAGCCACGACGTTGGGCCAGATATCGACGTTGTTCGGCATTTTGGTACTTTCCAGATCATTCGGATTGTACATCTTCTCATCAATATAAGGCACCATATTGAACATTTTCTTCAGCTCAAAATGGTAGTGCCCCCGCAGAAAACGGGCTTCGGCTGTAACCTGTGCTTTTTCGGCCTCGGTCATGTCTTTAGCCGCTGCCATTGCCTGCAACACGTCGTTGGTACGGGCAATGCCATCGTACATACCCCGCCATTTGCCCCGGAAATAAATATTGTCAGACTGAATGTTGGCCTGTTCAATCAGCGAAATAGGGGGCTGGTCGCCCGCAATGGTGCCTTTATAGGCATCGTCACTGGCTACACTGCCATACACCCAGTTGTCGGCTCCCACCTGGTAGGAACGGTAGGCCCCTTCGGCGGTTGCCCAGCCATCAAGCAGGGCGTAGGCACCAATCAGCAGGGCATTTACCCCCGTTTTGTTTTGCAGCGTCGAAACGGCCAGCGCGGCCTTGGGCTGTACGTCCAGAAACTTGTCGGAGCAGGCCGTAGCGACTGCCAGACAACCAGTGGTTATGAAGATGGTTATTTTTTTCATGATCAGAATGACAGATTAAGACCGACTAAAATGGTTTTGGCAACTGGATACGATCCGCCATCGACCCCAATCTGGCGGTCGTTACCGGCCGAATAGCCACGGAGATTGATTTCGGGGTCCATGCCGGAATAGTTGGTGAGGGTGAACATGTTCTGGCCCTGGATGTAAACCGAGGTGGCACCCATCTTCAGTTTCGAGAGCAAAACTGCGGCAGTTGGTAGGTCAGCTGAATATTTTTCATGCGGAAATACGAACCGCTCTCCAGGTAATAGGTAGACGGCTGAATGCTGACCTGGTCGCTGGACCGAAGCTGGGGCAGAATAGCATCCGTTTTGCCGGGACGCCACGACTGATACAGCATCCGGGTGCTGCGGTTGCCGCCAAAGGTTGGGAAGTCGGTCCAGTACTTCGTGTAGTTGAAAATCTGATTGCCCTGTACGCCCTGCCCGAACAACGTGAGCCCAAAGTTTTTATAATTCAGATTCAGGTTCAGGCCGTAGTTGAACTTGGGGTGCGGGCTGCCGATGATGCTCAGATCTTTGGTATCAATTTTGCCATCGTTGTTGATATCCCGAAACTTGAACCGGCCCGCTACGTTTTCCGATGCGGCATTGCCAAACTGCACCGGAGCCGCTTTGGCTTCTTCGTTTGTCTGGAAAATACCGTCGATGGTATACCCGAAGAAGGAGGAAATGGCGTAATCCTGCTGGGTTACTACGAAGTTCTGAATCCGCTCGTCGTTGATGCCGAAATACTGCGTGCTGGGGTCGCCGTTGGTTTTGGTTACCAGGTTCCGGTACGTGCTGAAGTTGGCACCCACGTTGTAGCTAAGGCCATTGCTGCCCATTTTATCGCCGTAGTTAATCATCAGGTCCACACCCCGGTTGCGCATCGAACCAATGTTCTGGAACGGGTTTATGGCTACGCCCTGCGTAAGCGGAGCCTGCACCGGGAAGAGCATATCCGAGGTGGTACGGGTGTACCAGTCGAAGGCAATGTTCAGTCGGTTTTTGAGCAGCAGGCGTCGAAGCCGATGTTCAGGCTGGTCGTGGTTTCCCACTTGGCGCGGGCGTTGCCGAACTGGGTCAGTTCGTAGCCCGGAACGGCGGAAGTACGGGTACCGTTGATGTCGTAGAACGACGTAATGGGGTTGGTGCTAAACTGCGTAAACGAGTTATAGTTACCAATTTCCTGGTTACCCGTCTGGCCAAAACCCGCCCGGAATTTCAGGTCGTCAATGAAGGTAAGGGGTTTGAAGAAATTTTCTTTCGACACCCGCCAGCCCACACTGGCCGCCGGGAATACCGCCGACCGAAATTCGGGCGAAAAGCGGGAGGAGCGGTCCCGGCGAACGGTCAGATCAAGCAGGTACTTATCATCCAGGGCGTAGTTGAGCTTGGCAAACTCCGAGGCCAGCCGCCAGTTGGAGGCCCCGCCGTTGTTGGTTTGAACCCCCGTACCGGCACTGAGGTAGCGGTTTTCGATGTCATCGACGGCAAAGTTGGTCCGGCTGGCATCGAAGAACTCAAAGTAGTTTTTGATGGATTCAGTACCGGCAATGACGTTAAACCGGTGCCGGTCGCCCAGATTCCATGTTGTACGTCAGGGTGTTGTACCAGGTCCAGGTCCAATCGTAGTTGTTGTTGGTTTGCAGCTGGTTCGAACCCCGTGCTTCGGCCGATTCGATGTCCCGAATGGTGTAATTTCGGTAGTTGAACAGGTTGTAGTCAATACCGAAACTGGTGCGGGCCGTCAGGTTAGGCAGAATATCTACTTCGGCATAGGCATTGCCAAACAGCCGGACTTCCTTCTGCATATTTTCTTTATTCCGGTACAGCAGGGCCAGTGGGTTATTGGCATTATCGAGGTCGCCCCCGCGGGTACCGGCAAAGTTGCCCGCTACGTCATATACAGGAATGATGGGCTGAATCCGGTAGGCAAACGAAATGGGGTTGCTCTCGGCATTGTTGCCATTGGGCTGGCCGAGCCGTTCGCCATAAGCAACCTGAAAATTCTGCCCGACCCGAATCCGCTTGTTGACATTGAACTCCGTATTGGCCCGCAGCGAATAGCGTTTGTAGCCCGTATACTTCATGATACCTTCCTGGTTGAAGTAGTTCAGCGACATGGCATACCGGCCGTTCTCGCTACCGCCCGACACACCCAGCTGGTGGTTCTGAATGGGGGCCGTCTGGAAAATTTCTTCCAGCCAGTTCGTTCCGTTTTTGTTGGCCGGGGTAATGAGCAGGAAGTTGGGTGAGCTGATGTCGTTGTTATAGTTGATGTAGGTGCCGTCGGCATTCCGGGCCAGGCGCGGGTCGCTGGCCGAGGCACCACTGGGCAGTACAAAATCCGGGATAACCGGCGTTGCTCCATTGCCAAACTGCGAGTGAATCGGATTGCCATTGGCCCCCACAACGCCGGAGTTTATCCGGGATTCCCAGGTTAGCTGGGCGTACTCCTGGGTGTTGAGCATGTCCAGCAGTTTGCCGTGCCGCTGCGAGCCATAGTAGGTATCGTAGGTAAATTTGGGCTTGCCTGCTTTGCCTTTCTTGGTGGTAATGATAACTACGCCATTGCCCGCCCGCGAACCGTAGATGGAAGCTGCCGAGGCATCTTTCAGAATCTGCATGCTCTCCACATCGTTAAGATTCAGGGTATTCAGGTTCCTTTTGTTGGAACGCCGTCAATAACGTAGAGGGGCGAGTTATCATTGATGGTACCGAATCCCCGTATACGCACCATAACACCACCACCCGGCGCATTCTCATTACCAACCTGCACCCCCGCCACACGGCCCTGGAGGGCCTGCCCAACGTTGGTAGCCGGTACAGACAGCAGTTGTTTGGTATCTACCGTAGCTACGGCCCCGGTAATGTCGCGTTTGGCCTGCGCACCGTAACCCGTTACAACTACTTCGTTCAGGGTTTTAATATCGGGGGCCATCGATACAGCTAATGGCTGTTCTACTGCCAATGGTGATATCCTGTGAGGCATAGCCAATAGCGGAAATGGTGAGTACGTTGCGGCCGGAGGCTACATTAAGCGAGAACTGCCCGTCGGCATCCGTCACTACCCCGTTTGGGTACCTTTAACAACTACGTTGGCCCCGGGCAGGGCCGTGTTGTCGTTACCGTCGGTAATACGGCCCGTTATTTTACGGTCCTGGGCAAAAGGCCCCTGCGCACAAAAGCCAACTAATCATAAAAAGCGGTAGTGTACGGTACGCTTGTTGTAAAGCGTGTTTCATGGTGAAAATTGATTAAAGAGAATGAAAATGGTAAAGAGGAAAAAACGCACGATTTCCTCATAAAGGTAATTAGCTTTCCCTTCTAACTATTCCCGCATTACTTAAAATAGTTTAATTTAAACTTAAAATAGCCCACTTATTGAATGGTCGGTATTTATCCATGTTTTACGTATAGTTACTCACCGTATGAACAGGCTACCGGACCAACGTTGGTTCTTCAAAGACCCCCTGTAGTACACACGAAAATCAAGTTGATGGGGTAGTTTAGGGAGTGGAAATGAGCAAGGAAACATAAGCTCACCCGACGATTCCTCCTTGGTCGGAATGACAAGTCCCCGGCTGAAAATAATACTTTTTACATCTGCTTGATTACTTATCGTTATCACACGCATCAGGAAATACAAACGGCAACCAGTAAGGTTGCCGTTTGTATTTTGGAAGAAAAGACCCCCTAAATTCAGGCCAACCCGTCAACACGGGTTGGTTCTAACAGAGTCGGGAACTGGCAACCAATCAGGACTCGTCGTAGTGAATCGTCAGCGCACGAACCCGACTATGCCCCTGCCCCTCACCATTGAGGCCAATTCCGATACGGGGTGCCCGGTCCCAGCGCGGTAGAAAAGAACCATTCAGCGGTGCATCGGTTATCGGTTGGTAATCACCTGCTTCGGTACGCCAGCCGAACTCGTAAAACTGGCCTTTCTGACTCCGTATCTGTAAGGTGACGGAAGGGGTGCCGGCCGGGAGAAGGTGTGTCTTCAGCACCTGACGCGTTCCCGCTTTAATCTGCCAGAGTTCAATTGCTCCCGGCCGAATTCCGATACCTACCTGGTTTTGGGCGTCACCGTATACACATAAGCTTTGTAGCAGACTGGCCTGGGGAACGATGTCGGCCGACAGGGTATACGTCCCTTTTTTGACAACCAGGCCCAGGAAAGTCCCCACCTGACTGGTGTCATTATTGACCACTTGCAGTTGACCCTGATCAACCCGGTGCGCTGGCTTGGGGAGGCTTACGTCCCAGACCCAGGGAGTAGGGGTTCGGGTCTGGCTGAAATCAACGGCTAAATCTAATTGCCGCGTCTGCGTAGCCGGAAGCGGTGACTCAGCCCGAGTGGGCGTTGAGCGGCCATACCGAAAAGCGGGCCACTGCGTTTTGTCATCCCAGACCAGTTCACTCAGCACACCCTGCCGACCGGTAAACGTAAAATCCACCCCGTTGTAGGCGTGGTGTAAATAGAAATAACGCTGATCGGGCGTTACAACCACGGTTCCATGACCAGGACATTTCCAGGCGTCATCGCCGACCATTACGGGATTATTGGCGTACTTCTCCCAGGGGCCCTGTAGTGATTCTGGCCCGAGCCATACCCACCTGGTAGTTGCACTGCGCCCCGCAACAGGCATTGCCCGAATAGAGCATGTAGTAGTAGCGACCCCGTTTAAAAATCGCCTGTCCCTCGGCTCCGCCCTGTTCCCAACCGGCAGCATCCGCCTTGATAAGCGAAAACGATTTTCCCGTCACCCTGAGCCCGTCGGCCGACAGTTCAGCCCCCAGAATTTCGATGGGTCTGCCTTTATCCAACCCGTACGCTTTCCAGGTGATGAAGCGTTTACCGGCATCGTCAATAATAAAGGGGTCAATCGCTTCGGTTGTCCACTCCAGCAACAAGCCATGGTCGGTAAATCCCTTCGTCAGGTCGCGCGTGGTAGCCACGCCGATAAAAGAACGCTGGTCACTTTTACGCCGGGCGGTGTAATACAGGTAATACGTACTATTCCGGTAGAAAAGCTCCGGTGCCCAGTAGCTGCCCATTGTCCAGGAGGGCAGTTCGTTAAATACGGGACCAACGTATGCCCAGTTCACCATATCGTTCGAGGTATAAATGGGATAGGCTGGCCCCCACTCCGACGATGTCCCAACGGCAAAGTACGTATCGTCGACCCGAATGATGGAAGGGTCAGCGAAGTCGCCCGCAATGACGGGGTTCGTGTAGGTGCCTCTACTATTGGGCAGAGGAGTGGGTTGGGCTACTGCCCGCCAGATCACAACCAGCGAAATGATAGTGGTAAAAACAAACTGTCTCATAGGATGATTGCCTGACAACGAACGGGTAACGGCCGACTAATTCCTGCCTGAAGTCATATGACCCAAACCATACCCAAAAATAGTACAACCGCTGGGCGGGAACCTGCGCAGGTTCCCGCCCAGCGGTTGTATTTGAGAAAAGCCCATCAATACCCGTCGTTCTGCGGGAACATAGTCTTGTTATTGTACACGTCGATTTCCGACTGCGGAATGGGATAGTACACCCGGTAAGCCGGCATGGTAATCCCCGTTACCTTGATGGCATCAACTGCCGTGCCGGTACGGATCAAATCGAACCAGCGGTCGCTTTCCAGTGCCAGTTCCAGTCGGCGCTCCCGGATAACGGCCGTCTGAAACGCTTCTTTCGTAGGGAGTTGAGCTTCCGTGTAACCAGCAACACCCGCCCGGGTACGGACCCGGTTCAACGCGGTAAATGCTTCGCCAGTTGCCTGATAGCCAACCCCGTTCAGCGCTTCGGCGTATAACAGCAACACATCCGCAAAGCGAAGCACCGGAAAATCGTTCCCCACGTCGCTGGTTGCCGATAGTTCGTCATAAAACTTCCGGGGAACTTGGTTGACGCTGGTGGGAACCGGAATCATAACCGTCAATGGAAGGCGTTTGTCGCCCGGCGAATAAGCTGCCCGCAGGGAAGGCTCAACGGGGTCACCGATGTTTGTACCGAACCAGGAGCCGTGTCCTTCGCCCAACAAGCCCCCTTTCCGGTACTTCACCGCAAACAGCAGTTCGGCGTTGTTTTTATTCGTCACCAGAAATACATCGCCAATGTTAGGCAGCAACTGGTAGGTGGTGCCATTAACCACATCCTTCAGTACGGCTACCGCCAGATCGTATTTTTTCTCGGTCACGTACACTTTACCCAGCATTCCTTTGGCTGCCCCGGACGTAGCCCGGCCAATATCGGTGCCGGTGTAGCTAACGGGCAAACCGGCGGCTGCGGCAGTCAGGTCTTTTTCGATGGCTGCGTAGATATCCGCGATTTCGTTCCGGGTGTAGGAACGGGCATCGGTGGTGGTACCGGCGGTTAGTACGAGGGGGACTTTCCCCCACAAGCGTACCAGGTTGAAATACGACAACGCCCGGATAAACTGCGCTTCGCCTTTGTAGCGTGCTTTCAGCGTAGCATCCATGTTCACCGCGTCAATCTTGTCCAGAATCAGGTTGCAGCGGTTAATGCCCGTGTACAGGCTGCCCCACGTATCCCGCAACACGGAGTTGGTAGTCGGCTCAATGAAACGGTCAATGTTGTAGCGTAGCCCCGAACCCGAGGATGGGTCGTTGTCCAGAATGTTATCCCCCCTGGCTTCGATTAGGGTGTTGTAATCACCCCCGTACTGGTTAGAACTCTGCAGGGCATCGTAGGCGCCGTTCACTGCGTTACCGAAGTCATTGGCCGTTTTATAAAAGTTATCGACGTTGGGCTGCGACAGCGGTTTAAGGTCCAGAAAATCCTTCTGGCAGGCGGCAAGGCCCATAAGGGCGGCAATCAGTATCGTTAGTTGCTTCATAGCAGTTTAGAAAGATAGGTTTAAACCAACCGACGTGGTACGGGGTAGTGGATAGGTACCATAATCCTCCCCCGATGACAGGGCACTGTCGGGGCGGCTGTTCACTTCCGGGTTGTAACCAAGGTATTTAGTAAACGTAAAGGGATTTTGGGCGGTCACGTAAAGCCGGGCGCGGCTCACGTTTATTTTCTGCAACAAGGCCGTTGGTAACGCATAACCCAGCGTGATGTTACGAACCCGAACGTAGGAACCGTCTTCGATGTGCCAGGTCGAAATTTCACCGTTCGAACCCGATGCCAGCCGATTGGCGCGGTTGACCAGCCCATTGCCCGGATTAGCGGGCGACTGCCAGCGGTCCAGCGCCCCGACGAACAGGTTGCCATTACCCTCCAGATTATACACGTACCGACGAATGAGGTTCAGGATTTTGTGTCCCTGCACGCCCTGCAGCGCAAAACTCAGATCGAAGCCCCGGTAGGCAAAGTTGTTGGTAAACCCAAACGTGTATTTCGGAAAGTAACTACCCGTAATGGCCCGGTCGCGGCTGAAGTCAATTTTGCCATCACCGTCGTTGTCCCGGAATTTAAAATCGCCGGGGCGGGTCGTTGTTGTATGGGGATAGGCGTCGACTTCGGCCTGATTTTTAAACACACCATCGTTAATCATGGTGTAATACTCGCCAATAGGGCGGCCAATCTGCGTGATAAACTGTGCCCCGGCTACGCCACCGGCCACTATAATCGGATCGCCCGAGGGCCCCAAGGCAATTACCTTGTTGCGGTTGGCGGCAATATTGGCACTGGCTTCCCAGCGGAACCGGCCAAAGGTCTGGCGCGTACCCAGGGTCAGTTCAATGCCCTGGTTATTCACTTTGCCGATGTTCTGCAATTCGGTACTGAAGCCCGACGAGCGGGGCACCGGCACGTTCAGTAACAAATCCGACGTGTTGGAATTATAATAATCGACGGTCAGATTCAGCTTATTTCGCAGAAAACTGGCGTCGAAGCCAATATCGAACATGGCCGTTTTCTCCCACCGCAGTTTGTCGTTGGCCGAGTTGCCGGGGGCTAATCCGCTTACGATAGTTTCGTTACCCAGAATGTAGTTCTGGTAGTTGAGCAGACTGATAGACCCGTAGTTCGGAATCTGGAAGTTACCCGTCAGCCCGTAGCTGGCCCGCAGTTTTAAATCGCTCAGCCACGAAACCGATTTCAGGAAATCCTCCTGCGACAGGTTCCAGCCCGCCGATACGGAAGGGAAGTACCCGAAGCGATTGTTACGGCCAAAGCGGGATGAGCCATCAGCCCGAACCGCTGCCGACAGCAGGTATTTTCCATTATAGTCGTACTGCACCCGACCAATGTAGGACAACAGCGACCATTCCTGCATGTCGGAACTACCCGACGAAACCTGACCGGCATTGAGCGTATAGACCAGATCGTTGGGGAAGTTGGTAGCCGTAAGTTCGTTGGACACCCGGCGGTCTTTCTGCGACGAAAAACCCGCGAGCGCCGAAACCGTATGCAGACCGAATGAATGGTTGTAATTCAGCGTATTCTCAACCAGCCAGTTTACGAAATTCTGCGACCGGGAGAAACCCGTGGGGGTCGATGGTCCTTTACGATCCCGAATTTCAATTGTAGACGGCCGGTAGTAATCACGCTGGAAGGAGTTTATATCGGTGCCGAGGCTAAGTCGGTACGACAAATCCTTCGTAATAGCGTATTGCGCGTACACATTACCCAGCACCCGCAACTGACTCAGTTTATCGCTTACCTGGTTGGCAATGGCCACCGGATTCAGAATCGAGGTGGCGCCGTAGCCCCAGCCGTTGTTCGCGAAGTTATACGTGCCATCGGCATTCGTAACGGGGAAAATCGGGGCACTTTGCACCGCCAGCCCCACAACGCCCTCGCCCAGGTAAGGCCCTTCGGCCTTCACCAGATCATGGTAGGCATACGTTGGGTTGAGGTTGACACCAGCGGTCAGTTTACCGCTTTTCACTTCCACATTGGCCCGCGTGCTGTAGCGTTTGAAACCCGAACTGATTACCACGCCCCGCTGATTCATGTAGTTGCCCGACACGTAGAACTTTACGTTGTCCTTACCACCCGAAATAGACAGGGTATGGTTTTGAATGGCGGCTGAGCGGAAAATGGCATCCTGCCAATCGGTACTGGGCAGCCCGGCCTGACCAGAAAGATAGGGCACAATTTCGGGTTGGATGAGCGTACTGGGCGCGCCGATACCCGCACTCCGAGTGGCATTGGAATCGGTAGGTTTACCCGTCGGATTGCGGTCGAGGTAAGCGTTGTTCTTTGCTTCGTTGCTTAGCTGAGCGTATTGGTAGGCATCGAGCAAATCGATCTTTTTCGATACCTGCTGAACACCGACGTAGGAGTCGTAATTGACAACCGTTTTGCCTTCCTTACCCCGCTTGGTCGTCAACAGCACTACGCCGTTAGACCCCCGGGAGCCGTAAATAGCGGCTGCCGACGCGTCTTTCAGTACTTCAATACTTTCGATATCGTCCGTATTGATGGTACTCAGTACGTTAATCGGGTTGTCAGGAAACTGGTTGTTGGTACTTCCGGTTGCAAACTTTGTGTCGCGCGAGAGGGGAATGCCGTCAATAACATAGAGCGGGTCATTCCCGGCACTGATGGACCCCGTTCCCCGTACCCGAACGGACAGGGCCGCCCCCGGCGCACCCGACGTTTGCGATACCTGTACGCCGGCAATCTTGGCCGCCAGGGCCTGATCGAAACTGGCAACTGGTTGCCCGGCCAGATCTTTCGCTTTCACGGAGCCAATGGCCGTTGTGATATCCCGACGATTCTGCACGCCATAACCAACCACGACTACCTCGCTCAGCGCATTATCAGTACCCGTCAGCTGGGCATTCACGACGCTTCGGTTACCCACCACCATTTCGAGCGGCTGATAGCCAATAAAGGAAAAGACAAGTGTCTTTCCCGCTGCGGGCAGATTGATTTGGTATTTTCCCTGGGAATCGGTGGTGGCGCCCACGTTCGTCCCCTTCACCTGAATAGTGGTACCGGCCAGCACATCGCCGTTGGCGGCATCGGTCACCGTACCCGTAATCATTGACTGGGCGTAGCTATACTGAACCGTCAGGAACAGCAGACCGATCAACGCCCATTGTCGATACCCATTACGGGTAAAGCCTGGTAATGAATTTTTCATATAGTATTGATTTTCATTAAATTGACTCCATTTTCTGAAAAATGAAGCCGTTGTAGATTGTATCTAACCATACAATAGTAACGGTAAACCGGGTAATATTTCAGTATGCATTTGATAATTTTCGAATCAATAGTCAGTGCGGGGAAGACTACAACTGGCGGGTCAGAACACCAGCCGCTATTCCGCTCGGTTTTACCCCGTTAAGCACATTATTTTTTTAAGATAATTCATAGATTTAGTAAAAACGTAGATAGTTTACCCAGTCAATTTCATGCCATCTCTGGGGGAAAATTGCCGCAGGTTGAATGGCTCGATGCCATCCGTGTACAGTGCCCTCAATCTGATTCGCAGCCGGGCGGGGGTGGCAGCGGTAACGCCGGGACTGACCAAAGACCAGATGCGCGCCGAAGTTCGTCACGAACGCCGGATCGAACTGGCGGGAGAAGGGCTGTATTACCACGACATCCGACGCTGGCGCACCGCCGAGGTGGTAATGAACACCGATATTTTTAATTTTGACGGCAAGAAACTGGGCTCCCGTACTTTCAATAAAGACCGGGATTACCTGTGGCCCATTCCCACCATTGTTACGCAGCTAAACCCGAACCTGGCCCAGAATCCAGGATACGGCAAATAATTGACCGACCCAACGCAGCGACCAGCGTGTACCGGCGGGGATTACCCTAAATTTTTGACAGATATGACTCCATTCAAGCGGAAGACCTTTTTCATTCTACTTGGCCTGACGGGCCTGCTCGGTGCTACCCCGCTCACCCCAGCTTTCGCACAGGCCAAGCCCAACCGCACCGGCAGACCGGCGGCCCGGCCTGGTGCAGCCCAGCCTGGTGCGGCCCGGCCCAACATCATTTTTATTCTCGTTGATGATATGGGTTGGGGGGACCTGGGGGTGTTCTGGCAAAATCAGCGGATGAAGGCCAACAACCGCAGCGAGCCCTGGCAGTTTACCCCGTCGCTGGATGCAATGGCCCGGAATGGTGCCATGCTCACCAACCATTATTGTGCGGCACCGGTTTGCGCGCCATCGCGGGCTTCGCTCATGCTGGGCGTGAGTCAGGGCCACGCCAATATCCGCAATAACCAGTTCGACAAGGAGCTACAGGATACCTATACCATGCCTTCGGTACTCCGGCAGGCCGGTTACAGCACGAGTCTGGTGGGTAAATGGGGGCTGCAGGGTGCCAATGCCGAAGCACCCAACTGGCCCGCGCACCCCCTGAACCGGGGCTTCGATTATTCCTACGCTTATATCCGCCACGCCGACGGCCACGAACACTACCCCGTAGAAGGAATTTACCGGGGCAAAAAAGAAGTGTGGGAAAATAAAACCAACGTATCGGCCGGCCTCGCCAAAAGTTTTACGACCGACCTCTGGACGGCCAAAGCCAAACAACTCATCAAGCAGCAGGCCAGTGCAAACAAGCCTTTTTTCATGTACCTGGCGTACGATGTGCCGCACGCCGTACTGGAACTCCCCACCCAGGCTTACCCCAAAGGTGGAGGCCTGACAGGGTGGTTTGCAGTGGCTGGATAAGCCGGGAAACATGATCAACACGGCGTCGGGAACGCCTGACTCGTATATCCATCCCGACTATGCCAACGCCACCTACGACCACGACAAAAACCAGGCAACACCCGAAGTAGCCTGGCCCGACGTATACCGGCGCTACGCCACGCTGTGCCGCCGGATCGACGATGGCGTTGGCGATATTATGCAACTGCTGAAAGACCTGAAAATTGACCAGAACACGCTGGTCGTTTTTACCTCCGACAATGGCCCATCCATTGAGTCCTACCTGAAAGAAGACTACGAACCCGTCTTTTTTAACAGTTTCGGCCCCTTCGACGGTATCAAGCGCGACGTGTGGGAAGGCGGAGTCAGGATGCCCACCCTGGTGCAGTGGCCCGGCACCGTACCCGTCCAACACCGTCATTACCCAGCCCAGTGCCTTCTACGACTGGCTGGCCACCTTTGCCGATGCGGCCCAGATACCCGCCCCCGCCCGCACCGACGGGGTATCGCTGCTTCCCGCCGCTCACCGGAAAAGGCCCGCACAAACCGGGCGTGGTGTACATTGAATATGAGAACAATGGGGCCACGCCTAAATTTGACGAGTTTTCGCCCAATCACCGCGACAGAAAGCGGAATCAGATGCAGAAAATCCGGTTGGGAGATTATGTAGGTGTTCGGTACGACATCAAATCCGCGGGTGACGACTTCGAGATTTATAACGTCGTTACCGACCCACAGGAGACAAAAAATCTGGGAAAAGATGCTACTTACCAGGCCATGCAGCAAGCGTTCAAGGAAAAAGTGGCGCAGGTACGCCGACCCGACCCGGAAGCTCCCCGGCCCTATGATCTGGCATCCCTGGCGGCTGTAAATCCCCCGAAGCTGGCACCCGGCGTTACCTGGATGACCCACGAAGGTACATTCCCCTTTGTGGCCGACCTCAGCAGCCGCCCGGCCACCCAATCAGGCACCAGGCCGGATACTGATCTGAACAAAACAATCCTGAAAGAAGGGATGATGTACCAGCAGGGGTACATTAATATACCTAAAGATGGTACGTACCAGTTCTCGATGAACGGGAACGGCAGCTACCTGTTCCGGTTGCACGAAGCCCTGATTCTGGACCGCAGCTACCCGGATAAGCCAACGTTGAAGCTTCCCATTTCGGCTACGGTAAATCTGAAAGCAGGCTACCACCCGTTCCGGATTTACTACCACCACACGGGCAAAGGCAAACCCAATCTCGACTGGACATGGCAGGCCGACGGCATCATGGAGCAGCCCGTCCCAGCCGCCGTTCTGTTCCATTCGGTTGACAACTGATTGCCGGTCGACCCGGAGAAGCGATGTCTGGATGGGGAGTAAAATCCCCCGTTCAGACCTCGCTTCTGTCCTGTGCCCCTGGCGGCCTTACCCTTTCTGCCTTTTTTCTTCCTATCTTCGTCCATTCACTACATTTTTGTCTTCACTGAATGGATCGTTTTACGGGCCTGATTGGTATTGTTTTAATTCTGGGTATCGCTTACGCCCTCTCTGATAACCGCAAAGCGATCAATTACCGCACCGTGGTGGTAGGGCTGGGATTACAGTTCGGACTGGCGGTGTTCGTGCTCAAAACAGACGTCGGTCAAAACCTGTTTCAGGCACTGGGTTACTACGTAGACAGACTGCTTCAGAAGGCCAATGTAGGCGCGGAGTTCGTGTTTTCCTCGCTGGTCCGAACCGATGTACTACAGCGGGCATTTGGCCCCGGAAACGAATTTATTTTCTTCTTCAAGGTTATTCCAACCATTATTTTCGTGGCCGTGCTGGTCAACATTTTCTACCACCTGGGCATTATGCAGCGGGTAGTGGCGGTGATGGCCAGGGCTATGAAGTGGCTGATGGGCGTGAGCGGTGCCGAAGCACTCTCCAACGTAGCCAGTACGTTTGTGGGTCAGGTAGAAGCCCAGATCATGATTAAGCCGTACCTGAACGGGATGACCAACTCGGAGTTACTCGCCAGTATGACCGGCTCGTTTGCCTGCATTGCCGGTGGCGTACTGGCCGTTTATATTTCGCTGGGTGTACCGGCTCCCTATTTACTGGCCGCCAGTATTATGGCCGCACCCGGGGCGCTGGTTATCAGCAAGATCGTGATGCCCGAAACGCAGGTTTCTGAAACGAAGGGCACGGTGAAAGTAGACATCAAGAAAGTCCACGCCAACCTGCTCGATGCCATTGCCGCCGGTGCCAGCGAAGGGCTTAAAGTGGGGTTCAACGTAATTGCCATGCTCATTGGCTTCATTGCGCTGATTGCCCTGATCGATAGCCTGCTGTTTCGTTTTGGTTTTTACATCCTGCAAATTGATTACCTGAGTCTGAATTTTATGCTGGGCAAAGTGTTCTCCGTTTTTGCCTGGGCAATGGGTGTACCAGCTAAGGATATACAGGCAGCCGGGTCGCTGATGGGGACCAAGATGGTGGTGAATGAGTTTGTAGCCTACCTGGATCTGGTGAAAATCAAATCGACCCTCGACCAGAAAACCATTGCCATTGTCAGCTTTGCCCTCTGCGGCTTTGCCAATTTCAGTTCCATCGCTATCCAGGTAGGCGGCATTGGCGAACTGGCCCCTCAACGCCGACGCGACCTGGCCAAATTAGGCTTCAAAGCCCTCATCTGCGGTACGTTAGCCAGTTACATGTCGGCCACGCTGGCGGGGTTGCTGTTGTAATGCACGTAATGAATACTACTGGTCCGTATTGTATCAGATCGTAAGTCGTGAGACCACCCCTCGCTGCCTGTTCATGGGCAGCGAGGGGGGCCTCACGACCAACTCTAAGTTGTTTTTCCTTTTAGTTGATAACTCAGCGCCACTACTACCAACAGCAGCGCCACGAAGCCCAAAGCCACAGACAGGGAGAAATGGTAGGCAATAAAACCCAGTAGAGCCGGCCCCGCCAATAAACCCGTATAGCCGATCGTCGTAATAGCCGGAATACTCACCGTAGGTGAAATACCGGGCAAGCGGCCGGCTGCGCTGAAAAATATGGGCACAATGTTGGCGGCTCCCAGGCCCAGCAATACAAAGCCCACCAACGTACCAGCTACCCAGGGACTCAAAACGGCAAAGGCCAACCCGACTGCCCCCAGTAAACTGCCACCTACTACTACCGTTTTTCCACTTAGTCGTGTCACTAGTTTGTCCCCCACCAGCCGCATGATAGCCATAGCAACCGAAAAGGCCGCGTAGCCAGATCCGGCAAGGTCAGCGTCAATTCCTTTGCTGTCCCGTAAAAAGATAGCACTCCAGTCAAGAATGGCCCCTTCGGCTAAAAAAACAGCGAAACACATAAATCCCAGGAATAGTACACTGCCGTGCAACCAGGTGAACGGCTGCCTGCCCGTGGTTGGCTCCTTCGCGACGGGGGCAAACTGAGCCATGACCTGCCGCTCAACAGTTACAGAGAATAAATTCCGGTATTGTGTCAGGGTAATAAGGACCATCAGCAGAGCGATACTCCCGATAGCATAGGCAGGGTTTAGCCCCAGCTTGATCAGAAAACCCAACCCCAGCGAACCGAACAGGCCTCCTACGCTAAAAAGACCGTGTAAGGACGACATGATGGGTTTTCCAAACAGATTCTGCACTTGTACGCCGTGGGCATTCATGGCTACGTCAATGGCGCCGATGGCTGAACCGAATACAAAGAGCGTTATGGCCATAGCCGTTATTGAGGGAAGGAGCAACAGCAGCGGCAGGGTAAGGGCTATTACCAGCGCAGCACACCCCATTACGATACGGCTCCCGAAACGGCTCACCAGCCAACCGGAGGTCGGCATCAAGACCATGGCCCCCGCTCCCAGCAGCAGCAATAACAACCCTAAATTGGCATCATTCAAGGCTAATCGATCTTTGGCCAGCGGAACCATTGGTGCCCAACTGGCCATACCCAGGCCGCAAACGAAGAAGATTAACTGAGTAGCTAAACGGGCCTTCAGCACGTCTGTTGTTGTTGTTAGGGGCATAGTCATAAAACAGGAAGGTCGTTCTTATTGAGTTGTAACTGAGCAACAAAACGATGCTGAGCCACCCGATTCGACTAGTAAAGTGGCACTATAGTAGTCATAAGGGATGAGGGTTTTCTGGCTCGATTTACGACACCCGGGATTTACTACCAACAGTCATGATTTACTGGCCTCGAGGTGGCAAAGAAAGGGGGTTGAAACCAGCGACACAAAACAAGTATAGTAAAAGAAGCAGCTGCGTCAATCGGCTACTAAAAATTTAATCAACCGACATCAACAGGAACGGGGAACGAGTCGCACAAAATCATTATAAACCCGTGATTATTACGCAAAAACCCGACTCACGTTCCGTACTACTTTTTCTTTCCATAATTCAATCCTATATTCGATCAATACGTTACCATAGCAAACTAGTTGATCCGGATGATTCAGACAAAACTAATCCCACGCACGGCAGAAGCCAGTGAGCCCCCCCTCCTTATAAAAAACATACTGGCCGAATCGCTCAAGTACGAACCCGACCGGGAAATCGTTTACCGGGATTTGTTCCGCATGAACTACAGGCAGTTCAATGGGCGCGTCCGGCAGTTGGCCAATGCGCTCACCAGCCTGGGCGTGAAACCGGGGGATATGGTAGCGGTAATGGACTGGGACAGTCACCGCTACCTCGAATGTTTTTTCGGCGTTACCGGTATCGGGGCTATTCTGCACACCATCAACGTGCGCCTGTCGCCGGCGCAGATTCTGTATACCATCAACCACGCGCAGGATACGGTTATCCTGGTACACGAAGATTTTCTGCCCATTCTGGCCGCCATAAAAGACCAGATTACCACCGTCAACACGTACGTTATTCTAAGCGATAAAGTATACGGAGACAGCGCGGCTACCCCGCTTTCCGGCGTACCAGACTATATTTCGGGCGAGTACGAAGCTTTGCTGAAAGCAGAAAGTACGGCGTACGAATTCCCGGACTTCGACGAGAACACCTGGGCTACCACGTTCTACACAACGGGTACCACGGGTAATCCGAAGGGTGTTTATTTCTCCCACCGCCAGTTGTTTATGCACACCATGTGCCTGATGACCTACCTGATTGGCTATGAGGCCCTGCCCTTCCGCCCCCGAACGGATGTGTACATGCCCATAACCCCCATGTTCCACGTCCATGCCTGGGGTTTCCCCTTTCTGGCTACGCTGCTGTCGGCCAAACAGGTGTATCCGGGAAAATACGAGCCAGACATGCTGCTGAAACTACTGGTTACGGAAAAGGTAACGCTGTCCCACTGCGTACCTACCATTCTGAACATGCTGGTCAGCAATCCGGCCGCGCAGAAATTCCGGGATACCCTGAGCAACTGGAGCGTACTGATTGGTGGCTCGGCTTTGACAAAAGGCCTGGCCAAGATGGCGATGGACCTGGGTATAAACGTATCGTCGGGCTACGGCATGTCCGAAACGGCCCCTATCCTGTCGGTCGTATACCTGAACGATGCCGAACGTCAGTTATCCCCCGACCAGCAGATAGACCTTCGGGTTCGGGCGGGCCGCATTGCGCCTTTCGTGAATGCCCGGCTGATGGACGATAGCGGTAATTTTCTACCCCACGACGGCCAGGCACTGGGCGAAATAGTGGTGCGTACGCCCTGGTCAACGCAAGGGTATTTCAACGACCCCGAACGCGGCACTGAGCTTTGGAAGGGGGGCTGGCTCCATACCGGCGATGTGGCCAGCATTACCCCCGACCACTGGATTGTGGTGGCCGACCGGACCAAAGATGTTATCAAGACCGGGGGCGAGTGGGTATCCTCGCTGGACATGGAAGACGTGCTTTCGCAGGTAGAGGGCGTAGCAGAATCGGCGGTTATTGGCCTTCCCGACGACCAGTGGGGCGAACGCCCGCACGCGCTCGTTGTGCAGAAACCGGGCTTTGCGCTAACAGCCTCGGGCATAAAAGAGGGACTAAAAGCTAGAGTGCAGCGGGGAGAGCTTCACAAATGGTACGTTCCCGACCATATTCTGATCGTTCAGGAAATTCCGAAAACCAGCGTCGGTAAGATTGACAAAAAACGCATCAGGACAGAGATGAAGGACTTGATATTGGGTAGTTAAACGGGCTGGGCTGGCAGGGAAAAGCGGGGGCGGGTAAACCAAACAGTAAACCGGCAGGTTGTATACCGCCGGGCGGCTCCTCACTATTAATTCCCTGCCCCTGGTTCCTGCTCACTACCACCGCATATGACCCGCATTGGCCTTCTCTCCGACACCCATAGTTACCTTGACCCTCAGATTTTCACCCATTTTGATGCCTGCGACGAAATCTGGCACGCGGGCGATGTGGGTGCACCGGCGGTTGCGGAGCAGTTACGGGCATTTCGTCCGTTGCGAATTGTATCCGGAAACATCGACCGGGAATCGACGGAATTACCCCTCAACCAACGGTTCGGGCTCGAAGGGCTAACCATCTGGATGACCCACATTGGGGGCTCACCACCAAAATATAATCCGGCCGTCAGGCCCCTGCTCCGGGAAAATCCCCCCGACCTGTTCATTTGCGGGCATTCGCATATCCTGAAAGTAGTGCGTGACCCGACCCTGAATAACCTGCTCTTCGTAAACCCTGGGGCGGCTGGCAAAACCGGGTTTCACCTGATGCGGACGGCCATCCGTTTTTCGCTGGATAGCGGAAAAATCCTGGATATGCAGGTGATTGAGCTGGGTAAAAAGTAACCAACGAAAAAGGGGATTCCTGTACAGGAACCCCCTTTTTCGTTGACTTATAGTATCCGTCAGATAGGCAGCGTTTGGGGCTGAATAGCTTCCGGTTTTGATTCCTCACTAATTTGCTCTTTAACTTCTTCGGCAATGCCCTTATTCTTGTACGCTTCGTAGACGGTTTCGCGCTCAAATGGACGCTTACCAATCAGCCGGACCAGGTCATTCTGATACAGGATTTCTTTGGACAGCAGTTCTTTTGCCAGAATTTCCAGCGCATCCTTGTGTTGGGTCAGGAGTGCCTTCGTCCGGTCGTAGGCCAGACTAACAATCTTACGAACTTCATCGTCGATGTGCTTGGCTGTCTCTTCCGAATAAGGTTTGTTAAAGGCGTACTCCGACTGTTTCGAGTCATAGAACGATATATTACCAATTTTATCGTTCATGCCGTACATAGTCACCATGCTATAAGCCAGCTTGGTTATCCGCTCCAGGTCACTCAAAGCACCCGTCGACACTTTACCGAAAATAATATCCTCGGACGCCCGACCACCCAGTGCCATACACATCTCATCGTTGAGTTGCTCCGCCCGATACAGGTACTGCTCACGGGGCAGGTACTGCGCATAGCCAAGGGCGGCTACACCACGCGGCACAATCGATACTTTCACCAGCGGGTCGGCAAATTCAAGGAACCACCCCGCTACGGCATGACCCGCTTCGTGGTAGGCCACAATTTCCTTTTCTTCCGGCGAAATGATTTTATTCTTCTTCTCCAGGCCACCAATTACCCGATCCATAGCATACTGAAAGTCTACCATATCAACGGATTCCTTGTCACTACGGGCGGCAATCAGCGCAGCTTCGTTGCAGACGTTGGCAATCTCAGCACCGGCAAAGCCCGGCGTTTGAGCAGCCAGTTCCCTCGGATCAACATCAGCCGACAATTTGATAGGCTTCAGGTGAACCCGGAAAATTGCTTCCCGGCCAATAATATCCGGTTTGTCGATACTAATCTGACGGTCAAAACGACCAGGACGCGATAACGCCGAGTCAAGCACGTCGGGGCGGTTGGTAGCGGCCAGGATAATGATACCCGAATCGGTCGCAAAACCGTCCATTTCTACCAGCAGTGAGTTCAACGTATTCTCGCGCTCATCGTTGGCACCGGGCATGGAACCCCGTCCCCGCGAACGGCCTACCGCGTCAATCTCGTCAATGAAAATAATGCAGGGAGCCTTCTCCTTGGCCTGTTTGAACAGGTCACGCACCCGGGCAGCACCAACACCCACAAACATTTCGACAAAGTCAGAACCCGACAGCGAAAAGAAGGGAACACCCGCTTCGCCCGCTACGGCTTTGGCCAGCAGGGTTTTACCGGTACCCGGAGGGCCAATCAACAAAGCACCTTTGGGAATTTTGGCACCCAGTTTCGTAAACTTGGTCGGATTTTTCAGGTAATCGACAATCTCCTTGATCTCTTCTTTCGCTTCATCCAGTCCGGCCACATCGTTGAACGTGATCTTCACCTTGCTGTCTGCATCAAAAAGAGCCGCTTTGGATTTTCCGATATTAAATATCTGCCCACCCGGACCACCCGCGCCCGACATCCGACCCAGTAAAAAATACATGGCCAGAATCATGACAATCAGGAATCCCCAGGTGCTGATGATACTGCCGAAGTCACTGCGCTGTTCAAACCGGTAATCGACTTTTTCGCTGGCCGGTACGCCCTCCTGCATGGCTTCCAGGTCTTTCTTGAATGTTTCGCTGGAAGCAATCTGAAATTGAAAATGGGGACCCTGGTTTGAGCCGAAATAAGGTTTATCGGCAAACATAGCCTTGTATTTCGAACTTTGCGCGGCCTGCTGCGTGAGGGTTACTTCGGCAATTTTGTCGTTCACCACCGCTACTTCTGCAACCTCACGATCTTTCACCATGGCTTCAAACCGCTTCTGCGATGTTTCGCGGACGGCTGAGCTTTTGTTGAAGAATGTGATGCCAAGGATAGCGGCAATGAGTAGAGCAACAATCCAACCCTGAAAATTGGGCTTACGTGGCCCACCACGGGGTACTAATGGATTTCTATTATTATTTTCTGCCATTTTTTAGGTTATACAAACGGATTTCAAAAAGTAACACCGTTTTGCAGATGAATGTTTCTTCCTGCAAATGGTTGGGATAAGCGGTTACCTTGTCCAATAAACGGCCCATAACGAACACCTTTCATGGGTGATTCGCAGGAACGCACCGGATCACTTTTCAGGACGCTTCAATCAGATCGTTGTCAGCAACGGAATAAATTTCGGCATCGCCCCAAAGTTGTTCGAGGTCATAAAACTCCCGACGATCCTTTTTGAATACGTGAACAACTACATCAACATAGTCGAGCAGAATCCACTCCCGATTGAGCTTACCCTCTTTGTGCCAGGGGTCCTGTTTGCTGGCTTTGTAGACCTCTTCTTCGATGGATGTTGAAATGGCATCAATCTGCGTATCGGATGTGCCTGAACACAGCACGAAGTAATCACAAATAGCATTCTTGACGTTCCGCAGATTCATAACTACGATGTCCTGCGCTTTTTTCTCCTGCATTCCCCGAACAACGAAATCACGCATTTGCTCGGCGGTAAACTCGTTATTATTCTTGATTCTCATACTTTCGATTTAACATTGCTACGCTAATCAGCGGGTACTTTGCCTAAGAGCCAAAAGCCCTGAGCACCATTTACTAGCCCTATACTAAACTATACAATATTTTGTACAAAATCTATCCCAAAACCCTTTTTCTTGGCCAAATAATCCAATACCTGCCAAGCTGTCAGTCTACTAACGACGAAGCGTCTGCTTTGATTGCTCAGAAGGACCCAGCCGAAGGACTGCTTGTCATAACGGATAACCAAACTGTCGGTCGGGGGCAGCGGGGTAATCAATGGGAGGCCAAATCGGGGCAGAACATAACGGTTTCGCTCATCCTGAGGCCCACCTTCCTGACCGCCAGCGAGCAGTTCTGGCTCAACATGGCTATTTCCATGGGCGTTTATGATACCCTCCAGCCCCTACTGGGCGAACAACTTCGTATCAAGTGGCCGAATGATGTGTACGTAGGCAATCAAAAACTTGGCGGCATTCTGATTGAAAACACCCTGCACGGGTACGGTATTGCCTGGTCGGTGGCAGGAATTGGCCTGAACGTGAACCAGACCGATTTCACCTTTCCGACCGCTACATCGCTGCAATTACAGGCACCGCTACCCAACGGATACAACCTGCCGGGCCTGCTCAGCCGCCTGTGCGAAACGCTGGAACAGCGCTATCTGCAACTGCGGGCAGGGCAACGGGATGCGTTGAAAAAGGACTATCTAAGTGTGTTGTACCGATACCAGCAGGAGTATACGTTTTACGGCCAATGGCCGTTCATTTCAGGGTACTATTACCGGCGTAGACAATACCGGCCAGTTAGCCATTGCTACTCAGGGTCAGGTGCGGCTCTTCGGGTTTAAGGAAGTAAGTTTTATGCACTGATACGGCATGACTGATGAATTGTTTTTTTGTAAAATCATTCATCAGTTCATCATTACTTGATCGCTTCCTCTACCGGGTTACCGATGCAGCCGCTGGGTTCCAGCAGGCCGAGCAGGGCCGTTATGGTGGGAGCAATGTCATGAATATGGGTACGGCGCAGCGTTTGACCCGGCTTTATACCCCAGCCATACAGCAGGAAAGGAACGTGGGTATCATAGGCATAAGGGCTCCCGTGGGTTGTACCCTTCGTGCGGCCCTCAATCCAGCCGGGGGACTGAAGGATGTAAAAATCTCCGCTGCGGTTGGGGTAATACACGTTTCGCAGTAAGTTTTCCTGCAACTGCGGCAGAGCCTCCGCACCCAGATTGTGCAGATTGATAACGTTGACAACGGCTTTCTGCCGGAGCAAATCCGTTCGCAGCACGGCATAAACGTCCGGTAGCGCAATTTTCTTTTCGGCCAGCAGGGCGTGGTTCAGGTATACCTGCTGATTGATGTAGGACAGCATCCATTTGCCGGGTCCGTAGGCTTTCTCGAGCGATGCCTTAACCGTTTCGCCAATGTCGCCGTACCCTTTAACGCCCGCCGGAATACGGTACTGCTGCAAAAAACCCGGCGCATCCACTACACCATGATCGGCCGACAAAAACGCCACCCATTGTCCCTTACCCATACTGGCATCCAGTTGCGCAAACAAATCGGCCAGTTGCCGGTCGAGCCGGATGTACTGGTCTTCCGTTTCGATGGCGTGTGTACCAAAAGCGTGACCAACGTAATCAGGCGACGAAAAACTGACGCACAGCATATCCGTTACGTCGCGCTGCCCCAATTGCTCCCCTTTCATGGCAGCCAGGGCAAACTCTTTCGTGATTTGATCGCCGTAGGGGCTGGTGCGCAACACTTCGTATTTGCTTCCACCCGCCTGAACCGCAAATTCATGCGGGAAAACGGGTTTTGCTTCGCCGGGCATCGTGTTTTCATACGCCTGATCATCGGTCGTACTTTCGGTATATTGATTCAGGGGTAATACAGGCTCCCATTTCTGACCTAGAAACTGATCACCCAGCTTCCGGGCGTTAAACTCCTGCACCCATTTTGGCAGCTCGTTCTGATAAAATGTGCTGCTGATAAAGTTGCCGTCTTTCGAGTCGAACCAGTAAGCGGCATTGGCGGCATGGCCGGCAGGCAGAATAGCCCCCCGGTCTTTCAGCGCAATACCAATTACTTTGGCCCGCCCGTCGGTAGCCAGCTTAAGTTGATCCCCAATGGTGGTTACCTGTAAATTGCGGGGCGACATTTTACCGGCCGTGCCGGTGTTTCCCACCGTGCTTACTGATGTATCCTCGGCGCAGTACATCAACCGTCCCAGATTTCGCTCGTAAAAGTCGTTACCAACGATGCCATTGATAGCCGGTGTCGACCCCGTATAGATGGCCGCATGACCAGGGCCGGTGTAGGTAGCCGCGTAATGGTAGTGATTGTTTCGGGCATTGAATCCCTCATCCATTAACCGCCGGAACCCACTACCCGTCGTCGCTGCTGTTCCAAACTTGGCATAATACCGATAGAGGTAGTCGTACCGCATTTGGTCGATGACGATGCCAACCACGAGCTTTGGCTTACCCATCTGTGGGCTCACCTGCGCTGCAGTTGCATTCTTTGCCGGGATATTGGCTATTTTACGGGATTGGGCAACGGTGGTCAGGGTCAGTGAAACCAGAAAAAGAACCGGGGTGATCAGGCGCATATAGCCGTTTGTGAATGATTTAGTCATGCTTTGACAAATGTACAAAACAAATTTCTGGACAATTGACTTCATCAGGTGGTATGCAGGGTAAGTATGCCCACTGGCGTTTGACAAAGGGAGCAGCCTGAGCACACAGGTACGATAAACTGAACGTCGAAAACCAGCGTAAGTACTTGTTAACTTTGTCCGTTTTTTTACTTACACACTGGTTTTAGGGTAGTCAATCAACAAAAATAGTATGACTCAGATTTTTGATTCGGATTCCTTGTGGGTGACAGGCGTACTATTTTTCTCCGCCATTTTTGGCCGGTATGTCCTGTTTTCGCTGGGGTTCTGGTGGTTGTTCAACGTGTCGATGAAACAGCAATTCACCCACCGTGCGGTGCATACGCGCCCCCGCAAACCGGGTCAGGACTGGCGGGAGATAGGCTGGTCTGCGCTGACATCGCTCATTTTTACCGGTATAGCGGTGGCTGTTATTCAAGCCTATAATGCTGGTTACAGCCTGATTTACACCGATTTTAATGCCTACCCCCTGGTATGGTATCCGTTCAGCATTTTACTGGTGCTGTTTATCCATGAAACCTACTACTACTGGCTGCACCGCTGGATGCACCGGCCCGGCGTGTATAAGCTGGTACACAAGACGCACCATGACAGCCTGACTACATCCCCCTGGACTGCCTTCTCGTTCCACCCGACGGAAAGCACCTTACAGGCCATTATTATCCCGCTGCTAACCTTTGTGATACCCTTACACCTATCGGCTGTCGGCATCATTTTATTCATCATGACCCTTACGAGCGCCATTAACCACCTTAACACCGAAATATATCCTGCCAATTTCAATAACCACTGGCTGGGGCGGTGGCTTATCGGTGCTACCCACCATAGCCTGCATCACACGCAGTTCCGGTTCAACTACGGACTCTATTTCACGTTCTGGGATAAGTGGATGAATACGGAAAGCCCCGATTTCCACCGGCTGTTTAAAGAGAAAACGAAAAGGATAACGAATGATGAATGAGGCATCATTCCCCTACTTGCTCCGGTCAATCGTGTACTGCACCAATTGATAGAGTGACTGACGGTAGGGAGATTCGGGAAACGAGTTGAGCAACGTCTGCGCTTCGGCCACGTAGCTGTTCATGGCTGCCGTGGCGTATTCGATACCGCCCGATTGCTTGACAAAGGTGATGACCTCATCCACCTTTTTAGGTTTTTCACTTTCGTTCTTGACGATATTGATGATCCGTCTTTTTTCCAGAAAGCCAGCGTTGTTGAGGGCATAAATAAGCGGGAGCGTCATTTTTTTCTCCTTGATGTCGATACCCAGCGGTTTCCCGATTTCGGCCGTTCCGTAGTCGAACAGGTCGTCCTTGATCTGGAAAGCGATGCCGACTTTCTCCCCAAACACCCGTGCCTGTTCAACCAACTCGGCGCCAACGTCCGCTGAGCGTGCGCCCACCGCGCAGCAGGCAGCAATGAGCGAGGCTGTTTTCTGGCGAATTATTTCGTAGTAGATATCCTCGGTAATGTCTAATCGCCGGGCTTTGTAGAGCTGGAGCAGTTCGCCTTCACTGATCTCCCGAACCGCCCGCGAAACAAGTTTGAGCAGCTCGTAATCCCCATTCTCAACGGACAGCAGTAACCCCCTGGACAATAGATAATCGCCTACCAGTACGGCCACTTTATTTTTCCAGAGCGCATTGATGGAGAAAAACCCGCGCCGGTAATTCGATTCGTCCACCACGTCATCGTGAACCAGGGTGGCGGTATGCGAGTAATTCAATCAGTGATGCTCCACGGTACGTTGCTTCGGTAATCGTTCCGCACACACCCGCCATCAGGAAAACGAACATCGGCCGAAGCTGCTTCCCTTTCCGCTTCACGATGTACTTCATAATCTGATCGAGCAGCATCACATCGCTTTTCATCTGTCCCCGAAACTTCTGCTCGAATAATTCCATTTCGGCAGCAATAGGGGCCTGTATATCAGCGACGGTGAGGGGCATTGGACGAGTTGTAAGTAAATGGGAAGCGTAAATAATCTGTTACAGTCGAAAGTCAGGGCAGTTCTAAGTGTCTGGCAAAGGTAATGCAGATGCGCCATGCGCTCATGATGAGTGCTACTTACGATTATGACAACCTACCCGCTATTTTTTGGCAATATTAGCAAGGAAAGCGCAGACGCCGAAAAGCTATTCGTAGTGGCACTTACCCTTTCTGATAACCCCCCCTGCTGTCAATTCGTTTTGTTTATTCCACGAAAAACCTCAATTTACCAGCTACTCAGTCAGCGTACACCTTTTGCTATTTGCCTGCATGATCGACAATCCGATACCGCCCGTTCCGAAAACAGCTAGCATTCCCCCTACATCCCAGTCGTCGGGCAGTGCGCTCGTGCTGGGGGGTGGTTCGCTCAAAGGAGCTTTTCAGGCGGGAGCCGCCATGGCCCTTTTTGAGTCGGGATTTGTGCCGGAACACCTGTACGGCATTTCGGTAGGGAGCCTCAATGCCACATTTCTGGCGAATGAAGCGGCCCGTCAGTATGCCGCCAATGGCCAGATTGACTGGATAAAGGTCGGTAAGTACCTGATTGAGTTCTGGATTCGGAATATTACCAGGCCCGATGATGTAGCCGTTATCCGGTCGCGGTTCCGCATGGGTTATAATACCCTGATGAGTCGTTTTGATGGGCTGCTGGATAACTCACCCATCCAGAACCTGATCCGTAAAAACGTCGATATCGAGGCCCTCAGAGCGGGACCGCTAACCCTGAAGGTAGGTGCCGTTGATATTATTGAGGGCGATATGTACTACGCCGACCTGAACGATCCAAATTTTCTGGATTTCGTGTATGCCAGCAGTTCCATTCCCTTCCTGATGCCAGCCATGCAAATCGGGGGCGATCATCGCCGGGCGTTTCTGGACGGGGGACTCCGCGAAGTGGCTCCGCTGCGGGTAGCCATTGAAGACGGCGCAACGGATATTGCCTGCGTAGCCTGCCACGCCAAAAAAATATACAACGAGAAGTTTAACTACCGCAACCTGCTGAATCTGATGGACCGGGTTAAAGATATCACCGTCAATCAGTTGGTTAATAATGACATTGCCTGGGCCGAGCGGTTTGCCGAACGGGAACAGTTGCACGGACGCGACCTCAAACTGACCATTATCCGGCCTATGGAACCCCCGTCGCTCAACCTGATGAAGTTTAATTCCGACGACATCGGCCGGATGATCGTGCAGGGGTATCAGGCGGGTATCGTGACGCTGAAGATGAGGAAGACCGCCGATTCATCTATTTTGAAATAAACATAACCCAGATGCAAAAAAGCGGCCCCGATCATGATGACCGGGGCCGCTTTTCAAATATTGAATCAGTCCTCTCTTATATTGAATCAGTCCTCTCTTAGTCGAAAATATACCGCAGACCAACCTGCGCATACCAGGTGTTAGTTGGCAATACATTGTCAACAAACGTGGTGGTTGGCAACTGATTATTGGTTTCAACCAGCCGGAAGGTTGGTCTGGCGGTTGTACCAGGCGTTGTGGACACCGCGGTTAACGGAGCCGCGTTGTTAATCAGGTTGCGGCTTCTGACACCCCAGCTCGAGTTCAGCAGGTTGCCGATGTTGAACACGTCAGCACTAAGCTGTAGCTTATGCACGCGGTTGCCTACTTTCACCCCAAAATCCTGAAGAATCTTCATGTCCACCTGATTGAGCCAGGGCAGTAATGCACCATTCCGCTCAGCATATTGGCCTTTGCGGCTGCTCAGGTATTTATCCTGGTTAACGTAGTTCATGAACGCGGTGGCTTGCTGCTCAGGGGTATACTTTACCACGGCTGCGGTACCCGTACCCGTTGTAATTGGGCTGAACGTAATCTCCGAGGCATCGCGGGGAACATAGAGCAGGTCGGCGGTGATACCGTCACCGTTTAGGTCATTCGCGTACCGGTATGAGAAACGACCCTGATGCTGACCCTGGTAAAAGAGGGAAATGGTCGTAGCCAGCGTTTTCAGGTACGAGACTTTATACGAAAGCGAACCAATTACGCGATGAGGAATGGCGTAGTTAGAGGGGCTGAGGGGCAGACTGTTCAGACTACCGGTAGCTACGTTGCCCGACCAGGCCGAAGCCGCCTGCGAACCGGGGTTACCCGTAACATCTTTCGTATCATTGAACGTGTACGATGCCGATGCGTAGAATCCGTTGTTAAACGCTTTCGACACCTGCGCCGTCAGGAACAGGCTGCTTCCCTGATTCGTATTGTCCAGCACCATAGCTTCGGTGATGGCCGGATTAACGCGCCGGGTGGCGTTGCTACCACTCCAAACGGGCCGGTTGTCCGGGCCGGCCAATACACCTATTGGAGCCGCCTGATTAATGTTCCGCTGATATACCGTCGTGATCTCTTTAGTATAAATACCTTCGACACCAACGGTCAATCGACCCGGTAGTCGCTTCTCGATGGCAAAGTTAGTACGCCATACCTGCGGCATTTTGAAGTTGGGATCAACAACGGCCAGGCTGCTTGGCGACGTCCGACCGGCTACCTGGGGCAACGTACTTAAATAGGCTTCCGGATCTGGATTGAATTTGAGTTTGGCCAGATCAGCAGCCGTAGTCGTTTCATACGTGAACTGGCTCATACCGGCGTTGGTAGGCTGGTTAGTGAACCAAACGAACGGAATCCGACCGTTGAAAATACCTGTTCCACCCCGAATTTGGAGCGTATTGCCTTTGTTCCAGTTAAAGCCAATACGGGGCGATATGCCCGGCTTGGTATTGGGCCACATTCCCGTGTTGATTTTTTCGCCGTTGGCGAACGTAAGCGCGGATACGGCGGGATTTTCAAGTGGAGCCTTTCCGTAAATCGGCGCATCAATCCGTACCCCAAGCGTTACCTTGAAATCTTTGGTTACATTAAACTCATCCTGCGCATAGACTGAAGCCTGACCGAAGTTGAGTTGCGCGTAGGTATCATTACCGGCCAGAGGATACGTGTAAGCAAAGGCAGTTGGCGTACCCCCACTCGTGAAGCTTTCGATAGATGAGAAGCGGTAATAGCTGGTTCCGTAGCGGATAAAGCTGTTGCCAAAGTCCATATTCTCGTACGATACCCCTGCCGTCAACACGTGCTTACCCGCGTAGTACGTCAGGTTGTCGATGATGTTAAAGGTGTTGTTCTTCACATCATTCTTAAACGAAAACAGTTCGTAGCCGAGGCTGATATACGAATCGCCCCCTTTCAGGATATCGATAAACGGAAACGGCGAACTGGGCGACGTACGCTGGTCGCGAATGTTGGTGAACGTACCCAACAGTTGGTTGGAGAGTTTACCACCAAACGTACTGTTCAACTCCAAAGCCAGCGACTGAACCGTGTTCTTGAAACCATACTGCGAGTTGGCGTAGGAGTACGAGTTCTGGCTGATCCGGTTAGACGAGAACCGGGGGTTTGGCGCACTGGTACCATTAATCAGGTTGTCATCCGTGTTGTTCAGGTTCGTGTACCGTAGCGACAGCTTGTTCCGATCATTGATGTTCCAGTCGATACGGGCCAGAATCTTTGTGTTCTGCAACGTGAAGTTGTTGGCGAAGTTCTCGTACGCACCCGTTTCGTATCCATACGTATTCCGAACGAAATCAGATACCAGTTTCAGGTCAGCTACCGTCGTGCGGGACGCGTTCAGTGGATCGCCGGGAGTCGATGAGCCAGTCGGATAAAACGAAGTACCAGGCCGGACGTTCTTCTCGAATTCACCATTGACAAAGAAAAACAGTTTGTTCTTAATCAGCGGACCACCTAGCGAACCACCGTAAATGTTGTTCGTTACTTTCTGGATATTAGGGACTTCTACGTCGCCCACTTTCTTACCACCGAACGACTGATCGCGGTAGAAGGTATAGGCCGTTCCTTTAAATTTGTTGCTGCCACTGCGGGTAATGGCGTTGATACCCGCACCCGTGAAGTTGGCCTGACGAACGTCGTATGGCGCAATGTTCACCTGAACTTCTTCGATAGCATCCAATGAAATAGGCTGTGCACCACCACCGGGCAGGTTTTCTGCGCTCAGACCAAAGTTGTTGTTGAAGTTAGAGCCATCGACCGTTACGTTGTTATAGCGACCATCCCGACCGGCAAAATTGCCATTACCGTTCGACTGTGGAGTCAGGCGGGTAAAGTCGTTCAGACTACGGCTGATGCTGGGCAGCGACCGCAGTTGCTGCGAGCTGATGTTGGTGGCCGCGCCGGTTTTCTCAGCGTTGAACGTATCGTTCCGCTGCGAGGTAACCACCACTTCTGAAAGCTGGGTCCCTTCGTCGGCCAGCGTGAAATTGATAACCGCGTTCACACCCAGCGACGTAGTGAAGCCAGACTCCGTCCGATCCCTAAAACCGACATAGCTGGCTATTATCTGGTAAGGACCGCCGGTCCGGACAGCGGGCAGCGAGTAACGGCCTTCGGAGTTCGTGGTTGTTCCGTAGCGCGTACCAGACGGCTCGTGCACTGCCACTACCGTAGCACCCGGCAGCGGGGCACCCTTCTGATCCGTTACAACACCGTTGATAGCCGCAGACGTGACCTGCGCCATAGCTCCGTTCCCACCGAGCAAAGCCAGCAGCATACCGCCGGCCAGCACCAGGGCCACCCGAAATTGCAGTAGTTTTTTAGACATAGAAGTGTTTGTTTTGTTAGTAGTTCGATAGGGTAAGCTTAATTAAC
>CAWARB010000033.1:0-121850 GCA_963784335.1 uncultured Cytophagales bacterium
GCGTAGAATGAATAATGGAAAATGTATAGTGTACAAGGCTTACCATTGTTCCTTATCCATTATACGAAACGGCCGTCTGTTTCTGTTTACCCAGTCCCTCGATGCACAACTCAACCACATCGCCGGGCTTCAGGTAGCGTGGTGGTTTTAGCCCTAATCCTACCCCTGCCGGTGTGCCTGTCGAAATAACATCGCCGGGGAGCAGCGTCATAAATTGACTGATGTAGCTAACCAGCGTCGGAACGTCGAAAATCATATCATCGGTGTTGGAGTTCTGCAGTTCTTCGCCGTTGATGCTGAGACAGAGGTTTAGCGCGTTTGGGTTTTCTACTTCATCTTTCGTCACCAGATACGGTCCCAGGGGGGCGAAGGTATCGGCACTTTTGCCTTTCACCCACTGCCCACCGCGTTCAATCTGCCACGCCCGCTCACTGTAGTCATTGTGCACGGCGTAACCGGCTATGTAATCGAAGGCATCATCCAGGTCAACGTAGCTGGCCCGCTTGCCAATGATAATGGCCAGTTCTACCTCCCAGTCGGTCTTTTCGGAGCGTTTCGGGATTACCACGTTGTCATCCGGCCCGCAGAGCGCCGTGGTTGATTTGAAGAACAGAATCGGTTCTGTCGGGTTGGGGGCATTGGTTTCGGCCGCGTGTTTGGCGTAGTTCAGACCCACGCAAACAATCTTGGAGGGTCGTTTGATGCACGGGCCAAACCGTTGGTCGGGGGCTATTTCGGGGCAGGAATCCGCGTGGGATTCCAGCCAGTGGGCCAGCCGGTCGGGACCGTTGGTCGCAAAGAAAGACTCGTCATAATCTTCCCCAAAATGGGTTACGTCGATGTGTTTGCCAGTGGTGGGTAGTAGAACACCGGGGTGTTCGTGGTCAGGCAGGCCGAAGCGAAAGAGTTTCATAAGCTGGTATTCAGATTTTCGATAAAAGGAATAGGAAGGTGGTTTTTAACTATACTCCAGGGTTATTCATGGGTAGTTGAAAAATAAAAGCCTCTGTCGACAGAGGCTTAAAGGTAGTTAAAATCGCAAATGAGCCTGATAGAAGGCTACCATCTATTTTCTGTACTAGACTTCTTTCCGGTTCTGCCTTGGTCTGCTTTAATTCGTGGCTTAGAGGTGCCTTGCGGAATGATACTTTTTGTAGATGTCCTTGTACCTTATCAACCAGCGTTTTTCCGGCATCGGCTATTTCCTGAGTTCTTTATACTTTTTCGGCGGATGGTATTTTTTTTCGGTTCAGTAGGGTACTTATACAGGAGTACCTCAATGGGTAAATTACACCCTGCTGAATTCATTAATTCAGTTTCCTTCTCGGGCAGAAATTTGTGGTAACAATGTCCCCTCGTTCCAACTGAAAACACATTAAAAAAGCCTCCACGTTTCCGCAGAGGCTTCAATATACCTATATCTTGAAAACCAATTACCCAACACTACCTTCCAGACTAATGGCCAGTAGTTTCTGAGCCTCAACGGCGAATTCCATTGGAAGTTGCTTTAGCACCTCTTTGGCATACCCGTTGACAATAAGAGCTACAGCCTGCTCCATCGGAATGCCGCGCTGGTTGCAGTAAAACAACTGGTCTTCCCCAATTTTCGATGTCGTTGCCTCGTGCTCTACCGTAGCCGACGAGTTGCTTACCTCCAGATACGGGAAGGTGTGCGCCCCACATTTGTCACCCAGCAACAGTGAATCGCACTGGGAGTGGTTACGGGCATTTTCGGCCCGTTTCATCACCTTTACCAAACCCCGATACGAGTTCTGGCTTTTGCCCGCCGATATTCCTTTCGATACAATCCGGCTCTTCGTATTCTTACCGATGTGGACCATCTTGGTACCCGTATCGGCCTGCTGCATATTATTGGTAACGGCTACCGAATAGAACTCACCGATGGAGTTGTCCCCTTTCAGAATGACCGATGGGTATTTCCAGGTAATGGCCGAGCCAGTTTCTACCTGCGTCCACGATATTTTTGAATTTGCCCCCTCGCAGATACCCCGCTTGGTTACGAAGTTGTAAATTCCGCCTTTGCCGTCTTTATCACCCGGATACCAGTTCTGCACCGTCGAGTATTTGATCTCGGCGTCGGCCATGGCAATCAATTCTACTACAGCCGCGTGGAGTTGGTTTTCGTCCCGCATGGGAGCGGTACACCCTTCCAGGTAACTCACGTACGATCCTTCATCGGCCACAATCAGCGTCCGTTCAAACTGACCGGTACCAGCCGCATTAATACGGAAATACGTAGACAGTTCCATGGGGCAACGAACACCTTTGGGAATGTAGCAGAACGAGCCGTCGGTAAAGACAGCCGCGTTCAGAGCCGCAAAGTAGTTATCTTTTGCCGGTACAACGGAGCCCAGGTACTTTTTAATCAATTCCGGATGCTCGTGAACGGCTTCCGTAATGGAACAGAAAATAATACCGCGTTCGGCCAGATCCTTCTTGAAGGTAGTAGCTACCGAAACCGAATCCATAACCGCGTCGACCGCCACGCGGGGCCGTTCGCCGGGGCGTGGTTCATCATCCAGATTATCTACTACGTTAGTCAGCCGTTTCTGCTCGCTGAGCGAGATACCAAGCCGGTTAAACGTATCGATTAACTCGGGGTCAATTTCATCGAGAGAGTTGACCGTTTTTTTCTGCTTCGGGGCTGAATAATATTTGATGGCCTGGTAGTCAATTTTGGGGTAGCTGACATTGGGCCAATGGGGTTCGGTCATTTCCTGCCACATACGGAAGGCTTTCAGGCGGTCTTCCAACAGCCAGTCGGGTTCGTTTTTCTTGGCAGAAATAAAGCGTATGGTACTCTCATCCAAACCCATTGGAGCTTCGTCGGCCTCAATGATAGTCTCGAATCCGTATTTATATTCGGAGTTAGTTATGCTTTCTAAAATGTCAGCGTCCTTGCTCATAGTATCGGTTAAGTAGCTGGCTTTTTACGCCGTTGCTCTCTATTTTTAACAAGTTAACAGGTGGGTACGTTCCGGCCGTACTGGACAAATATCGTAAAGTTTCCGTTGTTCCGGGCAACGTCGGCCATATTGGCCCTGGACAACAAAGGAGGTTTTACCCGATAACATGGTCTCTGACCATCCCGTTATCGGATAAAACCTCACACCCTGTTTGCTATCAGTTAACTTCGTCTTGAAGAGCGGTTGCACCCGTGGACCCGCGAACAACCGAAAAGTGGGTCAATGGCTACCGGAACCGACTCCTGCCCGGTGAATCCAGTCCGCGCAGGGCGAGGTAAAATGCAATTACATAAATCAGTTGATTGCCGGCACCAGCCCAGTCTTCCTTCAGGGTCGTACCGAACATAAGCGCCCCCATCAGTATACCACCCGCTACATACCCCCACTTGCCGAACTGACCGCCGACCAAAATCAGTATGCCGATGACCAGTTCGATAAACGGAAGCGTAAACAGAAAGGCTTTGGTCAGCAGGGGCGGCAGAAGCGTATTGGCAAAGCCAGCGCTCGTCTTGGTAACGAAAGCAGTAAGTTTAGGAATACGCACCAGACCGTGCATGAGCATATTGATGCCCAGCCCAATGCGAATGATCAATTGTGCCAGTTGATTATTGGACATTTTTCTCGTCTGCTTCGCCTTTTTCTACGGTTTCTTCCGCAATGCCGTCATCATTGATTTCATCCATTTCTTCCTCTTGCACTTCTTCCTTGATTGGCTCCGGGCCTTGCGCCGTTACTGGACTCATTCGCTCTACCTGCGAAATGCCCGGCGTAGCATCTTCAGCCTGCGCCATCAGTTGTGCTACCCCCTGGTTATCATCATTGGCGGGGTCATACTTCTTGTCTTTAATCGTGTTCATGTTCTGATCGATAAGAGCTTACACCTGCACGTTTCCCGACCGGGCAACATGGTCACCTAATGCGTTGTTATCGTCCTGCTGCTTTTCCTGCTCCTCAGTCGCGCTGCCGTCAGCATCGATCGGCGCATCACTGAACACGTTCTCCTCCGTATCCTCCGCTTCTTCTTTGTCACCGTCGGTGGAAGGGGAAGCATCCTGATTGCGAAAAATGTCGGGACTAATCCGACTCATCCTCGAGCCAATTCGGCTGGTATCGGGTAGTAGCACATCATCCTGGCGTGTTGTCATAGCGGTAGGTAGTATTTATTGCTGATAACTCGGTATAATGCCGAAAGGTTAGACTTATCTTTTCAATTGGACAGTGGCATATGCCTCTTTAGTTAATGGAAACCCTCTCAATCAGCCTGGCGTGCCTGTATTTCCTGCTAACCGGCTGGGTTGTAAAGCTATCTGGTGGGAGTGTTGCCAAAAAAGCAGCGAAGTCACTAGCGCAACAGGATAAACCAGCCCAACGGCTGAATATTGTCCTGATCAATGCCGATGAAATGTCGCCCACACTTGGGTGCTACGGCGATTCGGTGGTGCCTACGCCTACCATGGATCGACTGGCCCGGCAGGGTGTTTTGTTCGAAAATGCGTTTTGTTCGGCTCCTTCCTGTACGCCTTCGCGAGCCGCTTTGCTCACGGGCCGCTACCCACATTAGTTGGGGGTGGGAACAAATTTATGGAGTACGCTGCCTGCTCAGTACCCAACATACGTCGGCCTGCTCGAAACGGCGGGCTACCGCGTGGGCCTGACGGGCAAAGGCTGGGGGCCGGGCAATGAGAAAGTGTGTGGCTATACCCGTAATCCGGCCGGACCATCCTTTTCCTCTTTCGCCAACTTTGTAGCGCAGCAACCTGCCGACCAGCCGTTTTGCTTCTGGCTTGGCCCGCAAGACCCCCACCGGCCGTCGTGCTGGCAAGCCGTCAGATACCACGAATCAAGCTGAGAGAGTACCAGCGGGCAACATAACTATACCAAAAGAGGCCACCTTCGTTGGAAAGTGGCCTCTTTTGGTAGTTAGCTTCTTAAACCGATTGATTAGAAACGGAAGCCAAGGTTTACCGCGATAAGACGACGCTTGGTATCTGCACCTTCAAATACGTTCTGTAAACCGATATTGTACACCGCATCGAGCGTTAGTGGCCCAAGATTGATACCGGCACCAAGCAAGCCGCCCAGGATAGTCCGGCGGACATCATCGTTGTTAAGGCCAAACTTGTTGTTTGGATGGCGTATTAACGTAGACAACTCGGCACCTGCCTGTAAACGCAGACCCAGGGCAGTACCGAGACGTACACCGACGTAAGCAGGGATGGCTACAAATTGCTGATCGATCTGACCCCGTATTTGACCAACTGGCTGCGCGGGTTGACCCGTGCCGTTCCGGACTAAATTCGAGGTAGACGTACGATACTCTAACCCTATCTGTCCAAAGATGGTACCAGCCGACCGTCCGTAAACGCCAATCTGATACCCTGCCCGGTACGCGCCATCAGGAATGGGTTCGTTGACGAAGCGCGAGAAATTCGCCCCGGCATAAACACCGAATTTTCCGTCTTTATCGCCCAGAGCCTTGTCATTGGCTTTGCCCATGTTAACATCACCCGTGGTAGTAGGGGTGTTGTTGCTCATAGTGGTGGTCGTCGTGGTCGTGCCGTACGATGGCGAAGCCATGCTGTTCGTTGTAGTGCCCGTACTGTTTGTAGTGCCGGTACCCATTGTAGCCTTGTTATTGGACATACCCGATGCAGTAGAACTGTCGGTAGTGGTAGTTGGCGTTGTGCCGTACGTAGCGCTCGTCGTGGTGGTTGACGATGAGTTTGTGGTGGTCTGGGCAGTTGCCAGACCAGTGCCCAGCAGACAGGCTGCCAGTAGTGAAATGTGAGTTTTCATTATTTTGTGTTTTATTCGTTGAGTTGTACAACAAAAAAAGATGTAATGGAAATTACACCCGCTTAACAGGATAGAAGCTAATAATGTTTTTGACCAGGCTGGATTTTCGGTCGGAACCTGATCCGAATGGCAACGAAGTTGTACTATAAGGGGAAGCTGTCACTGGCGATTCGGCACTACGACCCCTTAAAAATCCCGTTCCGCCAACTGCCTCATTGATGCTGTACGCTGGCAGCATAGTTCACCCGTTTCGTTGTTGGCAGGCGTTCAAAAAGCTCCATTATTTTCAGCCACGTTTTCCGGCTAAAGTGTATTAATCCCCTGAACCAGTACCTCCTTTCAGTTTATTTGTTGCTCACCAGTTGGCTGACGGTTCCTGCCACCAATGCGCAGAGCAACAGCAGCAAGCCTGATTTTATTGTTATTTTTACCGATGACCAGGGGTAGGGCGATCTGGGCTGCTATGGCCATCCCCACCATCCGGACGACCAACCTCAACCGCATGGCCGTTCAGTAAAACAACCGTTAACCTCAGGTACATACTTTGAGTAAATCGCCGTTCTTTTGTGGTACATCCCTTTTTTTATGACTCGATCAATCACCCCAATATTGCTACAGTTCGGTCTGCTGCTCTCCTACTGCGTGAGTGCGCAATCACCCCGCCATCCGTTGTTCATCTCGTTCGACGGAACCCGGATTCATTACGATATAGTGGGAGAGGGTAAACCGGTCGTGTTACTGCATGGCTTTATTTCCAACAGCGAAAGCTGGAAACGCGCTCCCGTTCGCCAGGCACTGGCAGATGCCGGTTTCAGGGTTATCACGCTCGATTTGCGGGGGAATGGCCTGTCCGATAAACCGCACACGGCCGAAGCCTACGAGCGCAATGCGGAGTTAAAAGATGTGATGTCGCTCATGAAATTCCTGGGTGTGGGCACGTACGACGTTGTAGGCTATTCCCGGGGGGCCATCCTAACGGCCAAACTGCTGACGATGGACAAGCAGATACGCAGAGCCGTAATGGGAGGGATGGGTCTCGATTTTTCAGACCCGAACTGGAACCGGCGCAAAAACTTCCACGAAGCCCTCACCAAACCGGGTAGCCATCCCGAACTTCAATCGGCGGTCGACTACGCTAAAAAATCGGGTGCCGATACGATTGCCCTGGCCCGAATGCAGGAATTCCAGCCCGTCACTACGCCCGAGGAACTGGCAAAAATAACCGTACCATTGCTGGTCATCAACGGCGATAAGGACGTGGACAATGGCGACCCTAAAGCCCTGGCGAATGCCGTGCCCGGGGCTACGCTGGTGATTGTACCGGGCAACCACGGCGGGGCCATGCGCACCCCCGAATTTGCGAAAGCAGTGGTGGCATTTCTGAAAGAATAAAGAATTTACGTGGCTGGTTACAGTCCCGGAATGCCCAGCAACTCATTGGGGTTTGGGCAAATGGCCAGAAAGGTAGACCGCTCGGCTACGGAGCAAACGCCGGGGAAGTCGCCTTTCCGACCCAGCATATCGGTCATAAGCTGAAAGTGAAGGTGAGGAGGCCAGTTGCCATTTTCGGGGTAGGGGCCGATTTCAGCCAGTTTTTCTCCTGCATTTAGTGGTTTCCCTTCGTATAACCCTTCCAGCGATTGACGGCTCAGATGGCCATAAAGGCTGTAAAGGGACTGGCCATGCTGCTGGTGTTCCAGAATGATGGTAGGGCCGTAGTCGCCGAAATTATCATTGTCCTGAAAACTGTGAACAACACCAGCCAATGGCGCAAAGACGGGCGTTCCGGCCTCTGCCCAGAAGTCAATACCCAAATGAATTTCGCGCGGTCCGTCGTACGGTGGCCCGTCACACGGAAGTCCCTCGGTTGGGGATGCCGGGGTAGCAGCGTTAAAATGCTGACTCCGGCGATAAATGATTCGGTGTTCATTATAGCCGCCTACGCCCACCTTGGCACCGGTTTCCGTCAATTTGCCGACTACATATTCCGTAAAGAGAGCCGTGTTGGTTAGATCGAGCGTAGCCAGATCAGCGTTACTGGCTGAGAAGTCAAGAATCAGGTACCGGTCTTTCTGAAAATCAAACGGAAGAAGCATTCGGGGGATGGAAAAACAGTGATAGGGCTATAATCAGCAACTAAACCACACGTGTTATTGCTGGCGTCAAATTTACAAACAGAACCTGTTCAAACGTAGCCTCCTGACTACAACCGGCCCTGTTGCTTTCCGTAATTTGCCGGTGGTCGATGCGGCCCCTCACCAAACGAGCCTTGTGGCTTTGGGATGTTGCCGGTATATTTACCACTGCTTTATTCGTTATATCATCCTATTCTTCGGCAAACTACCTGCTTAACGTCATTCTATGGAAGCCACTATCGAAAATGCCAATGCCAGAACGGGCCACCCGACCGGTCTTTATGTCTTGTTTTTTACTGAGATGTGGGAGCGGTTCAGTTACTACGGGATGCGGGCCATTCTGTTGCTGTTCCTGATCGACAATGTTCGGGGGGGCATGGGATTGAACGAGACGGAAGGAGCGGCCATTTACGGGATTTACACGGCATCTGTCTACCTGCTATCGCTACCTGGTGGCTGGATTGCCGATAACATACTGGGACAGCGAAAATCCATCTGGTACGGTGGACTGATTATTATGCTGGGGCATATTGTGCTCGCTATTCCATCCAGCACGGGGTTATTCTACACCGGTCTCTGCGTAGTGGCACTCGGAACGGGCCTGTTAAAGCCGAATATCAGTACGATTGTTGGCGAACTGTATCCAGAAGGTGGGGCGCGCAGGGATGCGGCCTTTTCCATTTTTTACATGGGTATCAACCTGGGCTCCTTTCTGGGTATCACCATTGTTGGGTATCTGGGGCAGAAAGTGGGTTGGCATTACGGGTTTGGAGCGGCTGCGGTTGGCATGGGCCTGGGTCTGATTACCTTTAGGCTATTAGGACAACGGCATCTGGGTCAGTACGGAAACGTGCCCACAAAAGCAGAAACGACGGACGTAAAGATGGCTGGTGGAAACACGCCCATGATTGCTTTTCTGGCGGGGTTGGTGGTTATTCTGACGGTGCTGCAATTGACCCATGTTATTGATATGACAACGGCTCAGGGGCTGGCTAAAGCGATGGGTATCATTATTGCGCTGGTAGCCATCGGTTATTTTGCGTATATCTTGCTGGGAGGAGGGTTAACAATCGTTGAAAAAAAGCGGGTCGCTGTCCTCTTCGTCTTTTTCCTGGCGGCTGCTTTGTTCTGGGCAGGGAATGAGCAGCAGGGGTCATCCCTACAGATTTTTGCCGACCGTTACACCGACCTGAACTTCTTTGGCTGGGAAATGCCATCGAGTTGGTTTCAGAACTTCAACCCGGCCTTTATTCTCCTGTTCTCGCCCGTACTGGCTTCGCTGTGGATTTTTCTGGCAAACCGGAAACTGAATTTTTCGGTGCCTGCTAAATTAGCCACTGGCTTAATTTTACTTGGACTAGCCTATGTGGTTATGGTTTTTGCTGCCAAACTGGCCCTGACAGGCGTACGCACATCGGCTCTGTACCTGACGTTCACGTACCTGTTCTTTACACTGGGTGAGTTATTCCTAAGCCCGGTAGGACTGAGTTCATTCACCAAACTGGCTCCAAAACGCTTCGCCAGCCAGTTGATGGGCATCTGGTTTGTAGGAACCTCGCTTGGAAACTTAATTGCCGGCCTGTTTGCCGGTGGGTTTGATGAAGAAAATGTGCAGCAAATGCCTGCGCTGTTCCAAAGTGTAGCCTACTTTGGCCTGGGGGCTGGTATTATCATGCTACTCTTCGCCAGGCCACTAAAAAAATGGATGGGTGGCGTTGAGTAGCATGACCCACTAATACATGGATTTGATGACTAATTCTGGATTGGCCTGTTCGTATTCCCGAATGCAAATCGCCCCTTCATCGGTCAGTTGGTAGTAAGTTGACTCCGTCCCTTCTTTGTCGCTCGCGCTAATCAGGCCAACATTCAGTAGCCCCATCGTGTAGTAGTTGACCATCATGTAGTCAAAACTGGTCCTCTTCTTTAGTTGACTATACGTGCCCCGATGCTGTGAAGCCATCAGGATACTGTACTGAGCAAATGTGATAAACATGTTCGTCAATAGCTTAAATAACAGGAATAATACAACCAAGCAGCGAAATCCGTGCCTTTCTTCGCCGAAATTAAGGCCAGCATATAGACCGGCGTGTAGTAGTAGAATTTGCTTGTTTAATATTTTGTTACCGTTTAGCTTATTATTTTACATAGCGGTCCTGTTAGCTGGATATGTACTCATAGTCAGACTGATACCACTATTACCAGATGGGTACAACGTTCGTTTTTTTTAATATGTATTGATATAATACACATGGAGTGTTTATAAACACTCAAAAGTAAACTATAGGGGTGTAGGTGGTTATAGTAGTATACTATATAACGAATAGACTAGCGGGGGTTGATATACTATTGTATCAAAAGGGCCAATGATTTTTACCCTATAGAGGTCTGATGCAGAATGAATTTTAGCAGATTTCCTCTTTTTTTTGTTACCAAGTATCGAAAATAGATAACTAGAAAAAATTATCCGCCATAGGTTAAAAAAAGGTAAAAAATAATTTTATTGATTTAACGGTATTTTCTATTAATAGGTTATTTTGTCTAATTGTATTCTTTTGGTTAAGTACGGTAACTAAAGGTGGTGTTTTCAAAAAGTATGCCCAATTATAGCTTACTAATGATCAGGCAACATAACTTGTAATTTTTTTTTACGGCCCAGTCTGGTTTACGCATAAAAATTGGTTACTACAGACCGCGAACACGGTTGTATCGATGAATTTGATGGTACTTAACCGCACTAATAGTACACCAGACACGATGCCTTCCTCTCCTGGTAAATAAGTATACGTAAACAATGAGCTGACAGGTAGAGACTTAGTGTGGGTTGATGACTACTGGACTCCGACTAAGTACTTGTTGTTGATACAACGTTTCTGTGAAACCCGGGCTTTACGATGGCTAAATACGAGACTCTGAACGGGATGTTGATTTGAACAGGGTAGACTGGTGGAAATTTCGCCACGGGTCTGCACCACAATCAGGCGTGGTTAGGTACAGGCAGGGTGGCAGCCTTATCGACGTCAGCCGGAAGTTGGTAGCCGACAGCATAAGCAGAAAACCGTCTTCTTTATAGCAGTACGAGTAAACTCGCCGGAAATATGCGCACATCGGCCTGGCCGGAGGGTAAGGTGAGCGGCTCTCCGTCGGCGTGGATAAGTAGGGGCTCATCGGTCTGTACCATTGCTTTGGTGATGGATTGCCCCCGCCAGTAGGGAGACTGATTGAGCGTTTTATTAAACAGCCGCCAGGTAATCATCCCGGCTGCCTGTGCCGGGAATGGCCTGATTTCGCACTGCTCCAGTTTACCATCGGCAATGTTGGCCTGAGGAGCCATCCAGGCGTTGTTGCCAAACTGCCCGGCATTGGCGAAAGTGAGGGAGAAAAGTTGTTTCCGTTCGCCGTCGAGGGTGAATACGGGTGGTTTGTAAGCCCAGAATGCCCGAAAAGCGGCACGCATGTATGTTGGCAGACCACGCACGGGCTGCCGGGCAAAGGCATGGGCCACAAACGCTTCGAAACCCAGCCCAGCCGTGCAGAAAAAGGGATGCCCGCTTATTTCTCCACTGTCGATCACAACGGGTCGCCCTGACAGGGCCCGTTCAATGGCTTTCATGGGGTTGAGCGGAATACCCAGGTGGCGGGCCAGTCCATTGCCTGAACCGACGGGAACAATACCCAACGCCGTAGCCGAGCGCCGTAGAGCCTGCGCCGTTTCGTTGATAGTGCCATCGCCCCCAATGGCCAACACGCGGCTTACGCCCTGGTCAACGGCCCTCGCTGCTAATTCGGTAGCGTGGCCGGGGTGGGTGGTTATCACCACATCGGGCGAGAAGTCGAGCGCATTGGCCCGGCGCATGAACGCATCCTGGAGCAATTTTTTTTGCTCGACAGATGTAGTGCCGGAAAGCGGATTGATGATAGCCAGAACGGCCGAACGGGTAGCCACTTAGGAAAAGAAAATAAACAACAGCAAAATGAAAACAACAATGAAGACATAGTACCAGCCATCCGAAAAAATGTACGGTTTGTACTCGTCATAAAATTTTTGAATCTTATTCATAAGGTACCGCCGACGGTGAATACTGCCGTAAAGTTAATCACGGTCTTTGGTTTACAGTGGCTGCCGTAAAACGGTAAACCAAAGACCGTAAACCATTATAAAGCCTGACCACCATTCACCGCTAAAACGTGTCCGTTCACGAACGACGCTTCGTCAGAAGCCAGAAACAGGTAGGCATGGGCAATATCTTCCGGCTGACCGATGCGCCGGGCTGGTATAGTGGCAATGGCGTGATTTCGAACGTCGTCGGGCATAGCATCCGTCATGGCAGTCTGAATGAAGCCGGGTGCTACAGCGTTGGCCGTAATGCCTTTTGGGCCCAGTTCCTTGGCCCACGAACGGACCATGCCAATAATCCCGGCCTTGGCCGCAGCGTAGTTAGTCTGCCCGAACGCACCATGCACGCCATTGATAGACGATGTGCAGATAATGCGTCCCTGCTTTTGCGCTACCATGTACGGGGCAATGATCTTTGTACAGTTGAATACCCCGGTCAAGTTGACGTCGATTACCTGTTGCCATTCGTCGAACGACATTTTTAGCAGACTTTTGTCGCGGGTGATGCCTGCGTTATTGATTAAAATGTCGATTCGTCCGTAACGGTCGTATACGGCTTGCGCGGTGGTTTCGATGGTGGCCACATCGGTAGTACTCACGTGGTTAAATGTGCACTGGAAGCCCTGGTCCCGCAACTGCTGCGCGGTGGTTTCGCCTTCGGCCAGTACATCCCAGATAACGACGGTGGCCCCTTCCCGGCAAAAGACTTCGGCGGCTTTCTGGCCAATTCCACGGGCCGCTCCGGTAATGATTGCCACTTTATTTGCTAATCGCATAGTTGTTCAGGCTAGTAAATTTTGTTGGCGGTTAACACCGATGAACTAGAAACGCACCGCATCCTTTCAACTACCGCCTGATTCACTTAGTTTAGTAAAAAAGTTGGTTATGACCCATTTCCTTACGGCTTTCCTCCTCGTTGCAATTTACTTGCCGGGGTTGGGGCAGCGGACCATTGAAGCAGAAAAAGTACAAATGGCCAAAGAGCGACGCGCCATCCTGCAAATCCTCGAGCGCCAGACCACCGACTGGAATGCCGGCCGGGTAGACCGGTTCATGAACGGGTACTGGCCTTCTGATTCACTAACCTTTGTGGGAAAAGTAGGGGTCACCTACGGTTATCAGGCCACCCTGGCCAACTACAAAAAACGCTATCCCGACCGGGCTTCGATGGGAACGCTGAAATTCGATATTCTGGAACTGGATTTACTGACGCCCAACACGGCCTACGTCATTGGCCGGTACCACCTCACCCGCCCCCAAATTGGGAATGCTGAGGGGTATTTTACCCTGCTTTGGCGAAAAATGAAAAATCGCTGGGTCATTGTGAGCGATCATTCGGGGTAGGAAACGGTGTTCGGGCAGAAACTTCCTCCTGGAATGCCGCGGGCAAAAAAACGCTGAAAAGGGAATAGTCAGTTGGGTTTAAACGAAGTATAGACCCCAATGCCAATGGGGATCGCTGCCGGATTAAAAAACGAACACCTACGTCCAGTAAGTGAATTTTTTCGTGGTGAAAATCGACTTCGGAATCATGGCATGAACGCCCAGGGTCTGGTCCACCACCTGACTGACCTCAAAATCAACGCCGGTGCTGGCAATGGACAGGGCTTCATTAAACGTAAACCCCAGTTCATCTTTAATAAAGGCGACCGCTTCCGAAAGAGCATTTTTCATGGCTTTGTTCAGGTCTTTGTCCAGGCCGATGGCAATGAAATGAGTAGCCGTTTCGGCCCGGCACTGTTTCAGTGTTTTTCCTTTATGAACAATAAACTTTGCCGTGAGGGTCAGGGCTGTTTCGATGGCTACGCCACTTACTTCACCATTTCCCTGCGCCCCGTGGCCATCCCCGGCCGTGAATAATCCACCCGGAACCGATACGGGCAGGTACAGCGTAGACCCTTTGGTCAGATGTTTGATGTCCAGATTCCCACCAAAGAAATTAGGCGGAATCGAGCTTTGATGGCCCATATCGGCGGGGGGCGATAGGGCCATAACACCCATGAACGGTTTTAGGGGAATGTCGACACCCGCCACGCAGGAAGCCGTCATGCGCTTGGTATCATACCGGTATACGAACGTTTCGCGGGTGGTGACCGCATCGGGAATGCCGCCCCCGCCGGGCCACACACTGTTTACCCCAAAGCTGGCCGGGAAGGTCAGGTCAAGTATGCGCACCTCCAGGGTATCGCCGGGTTGTGCCCCGTCGATGTAGACAGGACCCGTCAGCATATGCCCCCGAATGCCCGATGGTTCGGGTTTTACGTTTTTCAGGATGGCAATTACTTCCTGCGCGTGCTGATCGATGGGTAGGTTGTTTTTTGTGTAGAACTCATTGGGATTCGTGCGGCTAACGCCTGATGGGTTGACAGTCTGGATTTCAAGTACATCCCCATCCTTAGCCGTATAAACGGGGGGGACATCGGCCCCGAAATAGCCCCAGACCATGTTTTCGGGAAGTGAACGCACGACGTGGTCTGGTTTGACCCGTATTGGCTCATCTGTTGGCTCAACAGCCGCCGGAAGGGGAAGACCCGCCGACGCATTGGTCATCAGGCTACCGGCCGAGAGCAGGGCCAGTCCCTTTCGGGTCGACTGGCGAAGGAAGTTTCGTCGGGAATTTTTCATCAGGTTAGTTGCTGGAGTGACTACGAGTCAGACCTGGGTTGTATGGTTGGAGAGTCTGAACGTATCCCGGACGTGTACATCCAGGCTACATTCAGACGAACTTGTCTTTAAGGATAATTCCTATACCCTGATTTTACAGGAGAAATCTCCTTACCGGCTTCCTGAATATTTAGCCGGTTCGCTGTTCTTGGGCGTGCTTTTTTTGATAAATGTCCGCAGGCGTTCGTTGCTGGTGGCCAGATCTTCTTTGCGGAGATACATCATGTGACCGCTCCGGTACCCTTCCCATTCCATGCGGTCTTTGAGTTTGCCGCTGGCATCCATCTGCCACATGTTGTACTTGGCATTGAAATAATCGCAGGCCCCGTCGTAATAGCCCGATTGCACCAGCAGATGCAGATACGGATTCTGCGCCATTGCCTGACGGAGGTTTTCGCCCGTCTGGTTGTTGGTGTTATCCCAGGGGCGCACCGGTCCGAACATGTAGTATTTCAGGTCCGTTTTGTAATTGAGTTCTTCCCGCATAAACATATTGATAGCGGGGGTGAACGAGTGCAGCCAGGAAGTCAGTTCAGAATTATAGTCCGGAGCAATACCGGCGTCTTTACTGTCCATACCCAGGTAGCGCGAATCCAGCCGACCCACCGTCTGGCTTTTATCGCGCAGGAGTTCTTTCCAGAAAAAATTGGTAGGCACATCCAGGTTCTGCTGCATCACCGCCGTTTCGGACAGGCCCGAATACCGGGCTATTTTTTTGGCTATTTCGGCGCGTTTCTGGTCGCTCAATGAGCCGCCCAGTGCCAGCGCGGGCAGGTACTCCTGAATGGTGAAGTTTTCTACTTCGGGCAGTAAGTCGGTCAGGTCTTTCTTTTGTAAATCGGTTGGCAGTGCTTTGTGGAACCAGGCCGTAGCCGCAAAATACGGTAGCTTCAATGCCCCCTGAGCCGGTCCGGCGCGGTCGATGCCAAGGTCGGTGGGGGAGACCAGAATAACGCCGTTCAGGTACATCCAATGGCTGTTTTGCAGCTCCAGTGCCAGGCCTGATACCCGCGTGGTACCGTAGCTTTCGCCAATCAGGTACTTTGGCGAAGCCCAGCGATTGTACCGGCCAACGAACGTGTTTATCCAGTCGGCCAGGTATTTGATATCGGCGTTGACACCGAAAAACAGTTTGGCTGCGGGCACATCCTTGTTCACCGGCCGCGAAAAACCGGTATTGACCGGGTCCACGTACACAATGTCGGCCACGTCGAGAATGGAATGTGGGTTGTCTTTAACGCCGTACGGCTGAACGGGGTACCCTTCGTCATCTACCTTGAGGATGCGCGGCCCCGTGTAGCCAATCATCATCCAGACGGAAGCCGTACCGGGGCCGCCGTTGAACGAAATGACCAGCGGGCGGGCGGTGCGGTCGGTGATATCGGCGCGTTCGAAGTAAGTGAAAAATACACCCGCCACGGCTTTGCCCTCCTCATCCCAAACCGGGATGGTACCGGCAGTGGCTTTATAGGGAACCCGCTGTCCTTTTATGGTCACCTGCCCGTTGGTTACCACCTGCGAATCGATATCCAGCCTTCGGGAATCGGGTGCCGGTTTATCCTCTTTGGGTGATTTTAGCTTCTTTAGCCGGTTGTTTTTCGGCGTTAGCGGGCTTTTGTGCCCGTGTAGTAGTGAGCGTGTAGCAACTGATTAGTAACAGAAGAAAAACTTGTTTCATGCCTGTAAACCTGGATTGATAGGTGAACCAAAAATAAGCCCTTACCGGAACGCCCGCTTTCGACCGACTAAAGATAAGAAGAATAACAGCGCGGTATTTGGCGGGTGCCGGACAAGTTGTGTAAACTCCTGGTCTATTGATTTGACGGAAGCAACCGCCAGATTACCCCGTCTTGCCCATTCTACCGCTAAACCAGTGGGCTTACCTTACACCCTATTTAGCCCTATTTCAGGAAAGAATAGTCAATATCAACGTAGTTCGCTTATTATTGAGCGCCTGTAACTCATTACAAGGCTTGATACACTCCCGGAAGGCGGTAAAGATTTAAGGTCTTCTTATTTTTGCGCCATGCAACAACAACTAGATAGTTGGATACGGACCGTTATCCGCTGGTTCGGCTACATTCCCAACCGGGACTTGTCGGGGTGGATATTGCTGCTTACCGCTATATTGGCTGGTATAGTGGTTGATGTGGTCGTCACACAAGTAATCCGGTTGGTGGTGCGTCAGCGGCCTTTTCAAACGCTGGTTTTGTTGAGGCAGTATGCCCGCTGGCCCTTCTGGCTTTTTATGCCTTCCTTGTTTTTCCTGCTGGCTACCAACGTGCAGTCTGAGCGTTTCCTGCGCCGGCATCCGGTAGCGGATAAAATGGCCGAAGTGCTATTCATTATTTGTACAACCTGGCTGGTTATTCAGTTGCTGAAAGTGGGCGAAAAACGCCTGATTCAGCAATACGATACCAACGATGATGAAAAATTAAAGCAACGGAAATTTGTCACGCAGGTTCGCTTCTTTCGGCGAATAGTTGCCCTTACTATCCTGCTTGTCGGGACCTCGCTGGTCCTTATTTCGTTTCAGGGCAGCCGGAAACTAGGGCTCAGTGTATTAACCTCAGCCGGTGTGGTGTCGGTTGTGATTGGTTTTGCCGCGCAAAAAACGCTGGCTAATCTGCTGGCCGGTGTTCAGATTGCCTTTAATCAGCAAATCCGGCTCAACGATGCAGTCGTCGTTGAAAAAGAGTGGGGCCGAGTGGAGGAAATCAACCTTACCAGCGTCATTGTTCGGATATGGGACCGGCGTAGGCTTATTTTGCCCATCACTTACTTTGTTGAAAAGCCATTCGAGAACTGGACCCGTTCGGATGCTTCCATCATCGGGTCCATCATTCTCTACCTGGATTATAACGTACCCGTCGATAAACTCCGGGAAAAAGCGCGTAAACTGGCTGAAGATGACCCTCTGTGGACGGGCGAAACGTTCGCCGTTCAGGTAGTCGATACGCTGCCTACCTGCATTCAGGTGCGTATTCTGGTTTCGGCTCCTGATTCACCTTCAGCCTTCGATTTGCGGTGTCATATGCGGGAGGAACTCATCGCCTTCATTCGGGACGAATACCCACAGGGGCTGCCTCAGAGCCGTCTTGTGCTGGCCGACGAGTTGATACCGAAAGAGCCGGAAATCTAACTATTCTTCCCAACCGAATGACCGCTCAATGGCTTTCTGCCAGCCTCGCATCAGTTTTTGCCGCTGAGCATCGTCCATGGTCGGTTCATAGGTTTTGGCGATTCCCCAGTTCTGGCGCAGGTCGTCAATGTTTTTCCAGTAGCCAACGGCAAGCCCGGCGGCATAGGCGGCACCCAGGGCAGTGGTTTCAGTCATTCGCGGGCAAACAACCGGTCCGTCCAGCACATCGGCCTGAAATTGCATCAGCAGTGAATTGACCACCATGCCGCCATCTACGCGCAGGGATTTCAGCGATACATTGGCGTCCTGCTCCATCGCCCGCACAACATCGAGGGTCTGGTAGGCAGTGGCTTCCAGTACGGCTCTGGCCAGGTGGCCTTTAGTGACAAAGCGGGTTAACCCGGCAATAATACCCCGGGCATCGGCTTTCCAGTGGGGAGCGTACAAACCCGAAAAAGCCGGAACAAAATAAGCCCCGCCATTGTCCTCGACGGAACGGGCAAGGCTTTCGATTTCCTTGCTGTCTTTAATAATGCCGAGGTTGTCGCGCACCCACTGCACCAGCGCACCAGTAATGGCGATGCTTCCTTCCAGCGCGTAATGAACCGGCTCGTTCTGGAACTGATAGGCTATAGTCGTCAACAAGCCACAGGTAGAGGGGCGGAGTTCGGTGCCGGTGTTCATGAGCAGAAAGCAACCCGTGCCGTAGGTATTCTTGGCCTGACCCGGTTCAAAACACGTTTGGCCAACCAGCGCGGCCTGCTGATCACCCAGGATGCCGGCAATGGGTACGCCTGGGAGTACCTCCGATGTTACCTGACCATACACTTCGCTGCTGGGCCGGATGCGGGGGAGCATGGCGCGGGGCACCGTAAAATCACTGAGTAATGAATCGTCCCAGTCCAGGGTGTGTAGATTCATTAATTGGGTGCGGCTGGCGTTGGTGACATCGGTCAGGTGTATGCCTCCCTCCACACCACCCGTCAGATGCCAGACCAGAAACGCGTCCATGTTGCCAAACAGCGCATCGCCCCGCTCAGCATCAGCCCGAAGGCCATCCACATTGTCCAGCAGCCATTTCAGTTTTAGCCCACTAAAATAGGTGGCTAATGGTAGGCCCGTCTGGGCACGAAACCGGTCTTGTCCCAATGACCCTTCCTTCGAAAACTCCGATACCAGATCGGCCGTTCGCATATCCTGCCAAACGATGGCGTTGTAGTAGGGTTTTCCGGTTTTCCGGTTCCAGACAACGGCGGTTTCGCGCTGATTCGTAATGCCAACCGCTACAATATCCTGAACCAGGATTTTTTTATTGATACGGGCTAATGCAATTACTTCGAGTGTATTACGCCAGATTTCTTCCGGGTCATGCTCCACCCAGCCGGGTTGTGGGTAAATTTGTTTATGCTCTTTCTGGGCCACGGAAACAATTTGTCCCTCGCGGTCAAATACAATACATCGGGTACTGGTGGTACCCTGGTCAATGGCGGCTACATACGTGGGCATATCCTGTCTAGTAGAATCAGTTAAAAGGTTTTTGCGTGTGTAATATTGTCAAATTATCCAATTAGTTTAGCGAAAAACCCTATGGCCATGAAAAAAAGAACCTTCCTGAAACTATCATCTTCCTTATTAACTGCTCCTCTCATGGCACCATTGGTTAGCTGGGTAACGGCTGAAAAACTCAAAAACTGGGCTGGTAATTATGAATACAGCACCGATAAATTATTCAAGGCGAACGCTACCCAACAGGTGCAGGACTTTGTCAGGAAGCAGAAAAAACTGAAAGTGCTTGGCACCCGCCATTGTTTCAACGGCATTGCGGATAGCAAGGATACCTTCATTTCGCTGGAAGGAATGGACGCGGTTATTTCGCTGGATGAGAAGGCGAAAACCGTAACCGTCGATGGCCGAATGAAATATGGTCAGTTGGCACCCTACCTCGACAAAAAAGGGTTTGCGCTGCATAACCTGGCTTCGTTGCCGCATATTTCGGTGGCCGGGGCCTGCGCTACCGGAACGCACGGGTCGGGCGTAAAGAATGGCAACCTCGCAACGGCCGTATCGGGTATGGAACTCATCACGGCAACGGGTGAAACACGCACACTGTCCCGCGCCAACGATGGCGATGCCTTCAACGCGGCTGTGGTGCATCTGGGTGCGTTGGGGGTCGTGACGAAGGTGACGCTGGACCTACAGCCGACATTTATGATGCGGCAGTACGTGTACGAGAATTTGCCGATGGACCAGCTCAAAGACCACTTCGAGGCCATCATGTCGGCTGGTTATAGCGTGAGCCTGTTCACCGACTGGCAAAAGCACCGCATCAACGAAGTCTGGATAAAAGATAAGATCGGGAATGGTAAGTCAGCCGCTGACGCGAAGCCCGAACGCGGACCCGCGGACTTCTTCGGGGCTAAAATGGCCACCAGGAATCTGCACCCCATCGCAGAACTCTCGGCCGTGAACTGCACCGAACAGATGGGGGTGCCCGGCCCCTGGTACGAACGGATGCCCCACTTCCGCATGGGTTTCACCCCGAGTAGTGGGAAGGAGTTACAGTCTGAATACTTCGTTCCCCGCAAAAATGCGGTGGAAGCCATTCTGGCCGTTGAACGACTCCACAATCAGATTAGTCCGCACCTGATGATTACCGAACTGCGCACCATTGATGCGGATAACCTGTGGATGAGTATGGCTTATAAACAGCCAAGTCTGGCGATTCACTTTACCTGGAAACAGGACTGGGCGTCGGTTCGAAAGGTGTTGCCAATGATTGAACGAGAGTTAGAGCCGTTCAGCCCCCGGCCTCACTGGGGCAAGTTATTTACGCTGGCCCCCGCGCAGTTGCAGTCCCGCTACGAAAAGATGGCGGCATTTAAACAGATGGTTAAGGCGTATGATCCACAGGGCAAATTTCGCAATGATTTTCTGGCGACGAATCTGTATAGTTGATACTAATCCGTACTGGTCATAATAGGATGGTGTGACTGGATTTGCCAGAGAGTAGGGGGTAAAAGTGAGCAACGCCCAATTGGTCTGCATTTTTACAGTAAGAGCGTCAACCGCTGGAAATGCCTCACGTTCAGGCGGGATGTTGACCGGAATGGACTATGAACATTTAAGAAATTACAGCGCAAACCACCGAATCAGCAGGCCACCAACAACGGCTCCCAGGATGGGCCCTGCGATGGGTACCCAGGCATACGCCCAGTCTGATGACCCCTTGCCCGGAATGGGCAGCAGCGCGTGGGCCAGCCGGGGGCTAAAATCCCGGGCGGGGCTCATGGCGTAGCCCGTAGTGCCGCCCAGCGAAAGACCAATGCTCCAGATGAGGACGCCAACCAGGTAAGGACCAACCCCAATGGCCAGCTCCCCCATGTGTTTGGACGAAATGCCCGCCAACCCCAGAATCAGTACCAGCGTGGCCATGAACTCACTCAGCAGGTTGGATAAGGGCTTGCGGATGGCCGGACCAGTGGCAAAACAGGCCAGTTTGTCAAATGGGTCGGGGGTGGCGGCCCAGTGGGGGAAATAGTGTAGCCAGACGAGTACCGCTCCTAAAAATGCGCCGATCAACTGCGCAATGATGTAGGGAACCAGGTGGGTAAAATCATTCGTGGCCATCGCGAAGGCTACCGTAACGGCCGGATTCAGGTGGGCATCGGTACTGCCAAATGACTTGGCCACGAATATGCCCATGGTCACGGCAAAAGCCCAGCCCGTCGTGATAACGATCCAGCCAGCTGATTCACCTTTGGTTTTCTTTAACACAACGTTGGCAACTACGCCGTTACCCAGTAAAATCAGCACCATTGTGCCAATTAGTTCGCCCAGAAAAGGAGAGGTTTGCATGAGAGTAATAAGGAATACAGCAACCCGGTCAGGCTAGTGGTACGTAGCATATCCAGCAGGGTTCTGTTTCCTCAAATAGGAGTTTAGGGATATTTTGTGCGAATTAAGTCATATTTTTGACCTTACACCAAGCCTGATCAATAATTCGCATAATCGCTCAGTCGCTCAGTCACTCATTGTCCATATGAAAAGCATACTTTTTGAAAAGACCGGCAAACCAGCCGACATCCTTAAGAATACCGACGTTTCCATGCCCGAACCCGGCCCGGGGGAGGTAAGGATAAAGGTCATTGCATCGCCCATCAACCCGTCCGATATCATGTTCGTGCAGAACCTGTACGGTATTCGGCCCCAGTTGCCCTCGGGGGCGGGGTTCGAAGGAGTAGGCGTTATTGATGCAGTAGGGGAGGGCGTTACAATGAAGACAGGCACACGGGTTAGTTTTACGGGTGTGGGTACCTGGGCAGAATACGCTGTTGCGCATCACCGCAGCCTGATTCCGGTTCCTGACGCCATGACGGACGATATAGCGGCTCAGTTATTCGTAAACCCCTTTACGGCTTATGCCATGGTGCAGGACGCGAACGTGCCGGAAGGGGGCTGGCTGATGCTCACGGCGGCCGGATCGGCGTTTGGTAAAATGGTGATTCAGTTGTGTACCATGCGGGGTATCAACACCATCGGCACCGTTCGGCGTGATGATCTGAATGACGACCTGAAGGCACTTGGGCTGACCGAAATTGTCAACGTAGAAACGGAAAATCTGGCGGCTCGCGTCAAACAGATTACGAACGGGGCTGGGGTTGCCTGCGTACTGGATGCCGTGGGTGGCCAAACCGCTACCGAAGCCCTGACGTGCCTGGCAAAAGGGGGGACCATGCTTATTTATGGATTGCTCAGCTTGCAGGACCCTCAGATTAACGCAGGGTTGCTGATATTCCGGGAACTGACCGTCAAAGGGTTCTGGCTGACCGACTGGATGCGCCGGGTTGATGCTAATACCCGGCAGGACGTAGCCAAAAACGTTATCGGTTTGCTGGCATCGGGTAAATTTCAGTTGCCCGTGGAGGCCTCCTACTCACTCGACCAGATTGCCGAAGCCGTCGAACATGCCGACAAGACCGGTCGCTGGGGTAAAATCCTGATCAAACCATAAAGCGGGGGCAATTTCCTAATGACAGGCTGTTGCGTTTGATAGGAAAAGTATGCGCAGCTTATCAGGATAAAATGCGCTTGCGTATCTTTGAAACAATATCCATTGAAACCAGCACGTTTGTTCCTTTAACAGTCATTGGTCTACCTTTATCCATTTACCCGACTCGTTCGTATGCTATTGCTCCAGGTTCCGGCTATTGATACCACGGCCGCATCGATGACCGCTAATGCGGCCGCTCAACCCCAGACGTTACAGCTATTTGACCTGGTTGCCAAAGGTGGCTGGGTAATGATTCCCATCGCTTTCTTGTTCTTTGCTGCGCTCTACCTCATGTTTGAACGGTACTTTGTTATTCGTTCACAAACAAAGGCGGATGCTAATTTCATCGACAATATTCGGGATATGGTGGCGCAGGGCAACATCAAATCGGCCGAATCGTTCGCCAAAAATCAGCGTACCGCCATGGGACGCGTATTCGAGAAAGCCATTGGCCGGATTGGCTCGCCCATTCGGGAAATTGAAAGCACCATCGAAACCGTTGGGCAAATTGAACTCTCGCGGCTGGAGCGTAACATGGGCTACCTGGGTATCATTGCCGGTATTGCTCCCATGATGGGCTTCATTGGTACCATATCCGGTATCATCCGTATTTTCTATGACATCTCGCTGACCGACAATATCAGCGTCGGTATTATTGCCGGGGGGTTGTACGAAAAAATGATTACGTCGGGGGCTGGTCTCATTGTAGGGGTTATTGCCTACACCTGCTATCACCTGCTGAATATGATGATCGAGCGGTTTACGCTCGCGCTGGAAGTGAATGCCTTTGAGTTTATCGAAGTCCTCCAGAAACCAACCACCGAACCCGCCCGGATGCGGTAGAAACCAGTTTAAGGGTTGTCGTTTATTACAGCAATCGTACCGACAAACCTCAAACGTCCAACTGGCCTTATGAAACTTCGCCGAAAAACAAAGTTTGCTGCCGAAGTGGCAACATCCTCGCTGAACGATATCATGTTCTTTTTGCTGTTGTTCTTCCTGATCATCTCCACGGTAGCCAACCCCAACGTTATCAAGTTGTTACTGCCCAAGGCCGCTGCTACCCAGCAGTTGAGCAAAAAACAGGTGACGCTCTCCGTTGATGAGAAGAAGCAGTATTTCATCGACAAAAGACCAGTAGACCCGACCAACCTCGAAAACGAGCTGAAGACCATGATGGCCGGTATTGCCGAACCAACCGTTGTTGTCCGCTTCGATAAAACACTGACCGTTCAGGACCTTGTCGATGTGTTGCAAACGGGGGCTAAACTGAATATTAAAATGGTGATGGCTACCTCGAAATAGCCTGTAGCCATCTGGGTCTGCCTTGTGCAGATGAAGCATAGTAATTTTAGTCGGTGCCGAAAGCACCGACTTTTTTATTGGCTCAAATCAAACGGGCTACCTTCGTAGTTACACTAAAAACCCAACTGCGTCATGATAGCCGATTACACTGAAGCCCCCGTTTGCCATGTTGATGACCTGGCCGATGGAGAAATGAAAGAAGTTCACGTGGGCGATACGGATGTGTTGCTGGTTCGTGCCAATGGCCAGTTTTACGCGCTCCATCCCCAATGTACGCACTACCATGCTCCGCTGGAAAAGGGATTACTGACTGGGTATCGGCTCGTTTGTCCCTGGCATAACGCCTGTTTTGATGTCCGCAATGGCCAGCGGCTGGAAGCTCCCGCGTTGAGCGGGCTACCCACGCATGAAGTGCGAATTGAGGATGATCAGGTATTCGTACGAATCACTACGGCCCAGGAAACTCAGGACAATCCCATGTCTTCGCCCGATGAAGCTACTGAGGAAACGTACGTCATTGTCGGGAGTGGTGGGGCTGGGGCTTTTGCGGCCGAAGCCATGCGGGAGGGTGGGTTCACCGGGAAAATCCTGATGCTGACATCCAGTAGCCAGGTGCCTTACGACCGGCCAAATTGCTCCAAAGAATACCTGCAGGACGAAGCTCCGGACGAGTGGATGCCACTCCGGCCGGAAGAGTTTTATAAAAACTACGGAATCGAGGTGCGCACTGGTCAGCAGGTAACCAAACTGGATTCGGCCGGGAAGCGCATCGAACTGGCATCCGGCGAAACGATTGCGTATGATAAAGTATTGTTGTGCTCTGGGGGCAAACCGAATACGCTGCCCGGAATTGATTCTGACCTGCAAGGCGTTTACCCGCTCCGAACTTTACACGACAGCAGTGCCCTGCGGGAGCTGGGCAAACAGGGGAAGCGCGTAGTCATTGTTGGTAGCTCGTTCATTGGGCTGGAAGGGGCCATGAGTCTCCGGAAATTAGGGGCCACCGTAACGGTAGTGGGCATAGAAGCGGTTCCATTTGCGAAAGTACTGGGCGAAAAAATCGGCCATGTTGTGCAGAAATGGCACGAAGCCGAGGGTATCCAGTTCCAACTTGGCCGTAAAGTCGCCCATCTGGAAGGCAATGGGGCCGTCAGTGCCGTTGTGCTCGACAATGGGGATCGGCTTCCCGCCGATTTTGTGTTGCTGGGCTTGGGCGTCAAGCCCCGTACCGACTTCCTGACGGATGTGCCGCTGGAAAAAGATGGGGGTGTTAAAACGGATGAATACCTGCGCGTGACCAGTGATATATACGCGGCTGGCGATATTGTTCATTACCCCGTAGCGGATGGCACCCAACGGATTGAGCACTGGAAAGTGGCCGGACAGCAGGGGTATGTGGCGGGTATGAACATGGCTAAACCGGAAGGAATGCCTTATCAGGAGGTGCCCTTTTTCTGGACAAACCAGCAGGGTAATAGGATTAACTACGTTGGCCACGCTACACAGGTTGATGATATTATTTACGATGGCGACCCCGAAAACGATGATTCGTTTCTGGCCTTCTATGTGCAGGAGAACAAAATAAAAGCTGTTGCCGGTCTGAAACGGGATCAGGACATCATCGCTATCCGCGAGTTGATGCAGGCAGACCGTATGCCATCGGTAGAAACGGTACGGAACGGCGTCGAGTGGGTTAGCGCGTTGAAAAAGGGCTGATTCCTGCGAAACGTTTTTACCTTTGCAGCCTGACCGTACAAAACCCGGTTTGGTTATGACGCACCAACTTATACTCAAAAAGCCACTCGCTTTTTTCGACCTCGAGACCACGGGCATCAACGTTGCCAAAGACCGTATTATCGACATATGCGTCATGAAAGCCCTGCCCGATGGCGAAGTTATCCGTAAAACACAGCGTGTGAATCCGGGAATGCCCATTCCACTGGAGTCGAGCATGATACATGGCATTTATGACGACGACGTAGTAGATGCCCCGCCGTTCAAATCGGTGGCCCGGACGCTGGCCCAGTTTATGGATGGCTGCGATTTGGCCGGTTTTAACTGCAACCGATTCGATGTGCCTTTATTGGTCGAGGAGTTTTTGCGGGCGAATGTGGATTTCGACATGAAAAATCGTCGGCTGGTGGATGCCCAGCGAATTTTCCACCTTATGGAACCGCGCAACCTGTCGGCTGCCTACAAGTTTTATTGCAGCAAAGAGTTAGTCGGTGCCCACGGCGCCGAAGCGGATACCATTGCCAGCCTGGAGGTGCTCAACGCCCAGGTACAACGCTACATGGGCATGGTGGCCAAAGCCGATAGCGGGCAGGAAGTCATCATCGACAACGATATGGACATACTCCACAGCCTGACGGCCAATACGAACGTCGACCTGGCCGGCCGCATTATCCTGAACGCCAAAGGCGAGGAAGTCTTTAATTTCGGCAAGCACAAGGGGCTCTCTGTGCTGGAGGTGTTGAAGAAAGAACCCTCGTTTTACGACTGGATGCTGAAAGGAGACTTCCCCCTCGATACCAAACGCCGACTGACCGAGATAAAACTGCGCATGTTTGTGCAGAGCAACGGAAAGCGTTGATAAAGACTTTCCGTTGCTCTGAACGAAGAGCCAAAACCTACGTCGCAGGGTAATGATAGAGACAATTAAGGAATTAACTTCTCTGTCCGAAGCTGCTCAAACAGGTCGAAAAAAGACTCATCTGTCCGTTGAAAGACCGAGAAGCCCAGTTTACGGCTCTTGGACATATCCGTCATCACTTCAATGGGGCGACCCAAATCCAAATCCGTATGCCAGGCTGAGGCCAGCCTATCCAATGCCGGTTCTTGCAGGTTGTAACGTTGGGCAATGGCTTGCCAGAGCGGGCCGTCCTGTTTAATTGCTTCTTCGAGCGGATGAATGGTGCCATCATAGCCAATGGGCTCAACACCAAACCAATCAGCCAGTTGTTTCCACAACCAACTCCAGCGGAACACATCTCCGTTCACAATGTTGAACGCTTCATTCCGGGCGGCCTCTGTAGTCGATGCCCAAAGCAAATGGTCGGCCAGCACCCTGGCATCCGTAACATCAGAAAGGCCATTCCATTGGGCCTGGGAGCCCGGCCAGCGAAATGGACGACCCGTTTCTTTACAAATGGTAGCGTAGACGGCCAGGGTAGTACCCAGGTTCATCATATTTCCGACTGCTTTTCCAATAACGGTATGGGGGCGATGGATACTCCAGGTAAACCCATCGCGGGCCGCTGCGGCAAACACTTCATCCTCCTGGGCGTAGTAGAAGTTTTCTGTTTTCAGGCGCGGGTGCTCCTCCCGCACGGGTGTTTCCGGCAGAAAACCTTCCCTGGCGTAATCCTCGAATGGTCCCAGGTAATGTTTGAGTCCTGTAACAAGGGCCACGTGCTGAACGGATTGTTTGGGCGATAGGACATCCAGCAGGTTTCGAACCATCAGGCTGTTTACCCGGATGTTCTCCGCTTCGGTTGCATTGCGCATCCAGCTCGTTATAAATACGTGCGTTGGGGAAATAGCTGCCAGCGCGCTTTCCAGACTTTCCCGATGTAAAAGATCCGCAGCCACGGGGTTTAAACCGGCTATGTTGTTTTGAGGATTTCTGGCCAAACCGAATGTTGGCCAACCTGTTGATAGTAATTTTTCGGCTACATTACTACCTGTAATGCCGCTGGCTCCTACGACTAATGCGACTTTTTCCATGTGATTGACTAAACGAACGTTGATAAGCTGATTTCCCAGAAGCTTCTTAAACCGGTACAATGTTCGCTAACCGCTCAGGGGCAACAAAGGATGTACGTCACAAAATAGGTGTGATGTAGGTCACATTAATGGGTGTACACTCTGCTTAGGGTTTCCCGGCTAATGCCCAGATACGAAGCTATCAATGTTTTAGGTACCCGTTGTGAAAGCGTTGGGTACAGTTGCACAAACTGATTGAATCGCTCTTCGGCTTTTTGGCTCATCAGTGACAAAATCCTGCGCTGCAAAGCAATGTACCCGGCGGTAGTTTTCTTCATGAAGAAGTACTCCATTTTTTGTAAATCGGCACAAAGCTTCTCCCGGTTGTCGATGGAAATGAAATAAACGTGCGTGTCTTCCAGACAATCAATGTTGAGGGAAGCATTTACCCGATTATGATACGCCTGAGGATCGGAAATCCACCAGTCTTCCATCGCAAACTGTAAAATGTGCGTTTTGCCGAGGTCATCAATGTAGAATGATTTCAGCAACCCTTTTGCTACGAAATGGTCATTGGGGGCGGGATCACCCGCCTGAACCACGTACTGATGCTTCCTAAAGGTTCTGGCGGTAAAATGAGCAGTACAAACCGAAACTCCTCATCGGTCAACGGTACAATTTTCTCTATTTGTTTTCGTAAAACGTCTTCCATGCCTGGCTGTCAAAAATGCCTGACCTAAAAGTAGTCCGGAAAAACTGAAAATTATTTCATCATACCTTTACTTACTTACCTGACCGCCTACCTATGAACCGAAGAAATTTTCTTGTTTTAGCGGCTGGTGCTTCCGCTACAGCCGGTCTACCCCCGTTAGGCTGGAAAGAAGATGCCGCTATTCCTATAATTGATACCCACATTCACTTATTCGACACGACTCGCCCTCAGGGCGTGCCCTGGCCCACTAAAAATAATGGTGTTCTTTACCAGCCAGCCCTCCCGAACCGCTACCGCCAGATCGTGATGCCCCTCGGCATTGTAGGGGCAATTGTTGTGGAAGCCAGCCCTTTGGTTGAAGACAACCAGTGGGTACTTGACGTTGCCGAAAAAGATAAAATCATTGTTGGAACGGTCGGTAATCTTGAGCCGGGCAAGCCGGACTTCCGTCGGCAACTCGAACGCTTCCAGCGCAATCCGTTATTTCGCGGCATTCGTTACGGAAACCTTTGGGGCCGTGATCTGTCCCGTCAATTAGCGAATCCCTCGTTCGTATCGGACCTCAAATTTCTGGCCCAGGCGGGACTCGTGCTGGATACCGCGAACCCAAACCCCGCCCTCCTTGCTGCTATCGTGCGGCTAACGGATCAAGTGCCGACGTTGCGGATAATCATCGATCATCTTCCCCAAATGACCATTCCGGAATCGGTTGCAGCCCGGCAAGCCTATGCTGCCGATTTGCAGGAGTTAGGCCAGCGGCCCCAGGTTTACGTGAAAATCTCGGAAGTGCTGCGCCGGGTAGGGGGGGATATTCCAACGGCGTTAAGTTTTTACCGGGCACGGCTGGATGAACTGTTCGATACCTTCGGTGAAGATAGGTTGCTCTATGGAAGTGACTGGCCCAACAGCGACCAGTGGTTGCCAGTCGGGGTTGGCTTAACATTGGTCAGGAACTACTTCACGGTCAAAGGCCGAACCGTGGCTGAAAAGTATTTCTGGAAAAATTCGGTGGCCGCCTACCACTGGCAAAAGCGGAGCGATTCACAGCCCGGATAGCGGCAGATCACTATGTGTGTTGTGTCTTTCCGGCAAGAACCGGCCGTTTCGCGATTGGCTTTTACTGGTTCTGATGACAGCAATTCCTCAACCGTGTTTCACCTTGAACTCTCTAGCCGATTTTTAACACCGTGTGCATCAGGTACCTTGAAATGGCTTGCTGTGGCAGGGTGTTTCATCGCGGAATTGCTCTTTTTTTATTGTGGGAACCTGCTAACAGGATGCGGTGGGGTGATACGCATTGTATCCAGCGATAGTCATTCACGTACAAAGTTAATGCTACCGGCCAGCCCCTGTTTTGCAATAACTAGGCGCCGGGATGAAAAACACCCTTCGGCCAATTCCGAATAATCTTTACCTTTGCGACACTTTCTATTAACCGGCAAGCCATGCAACCTACGCAGGACGTCCTCATTCCGGAAGTCATTCAGCAAATACCGCTCACGTACTACCTGATTCTCAGTACCGCACTGTTCGTTATCGGCATCATTGGTGTACTGACCCGGCGCAACGCCATCGTCATCTTTATGTCCATTGAGCTAATGCTTAATGCGGTCAATCTGCTACTTATCGCTTTTTCGTCCTACCGGTCTGATTCTGCCGGTCAGGTATTTGTCTTCTTCATCATGGCCGTTGCTGCCGCCGAAGTATCGGTTGGGCTGGCTATTATTGTGATGATTTACCGCAACACCCGCTCTATTGATGTGGGTTTGCTCAATAAGTTGAAATGGTAGAATCAAATTTGACGGTCGTAGTTTGATGGTTGTAGTTCCTGCTGGAACAGATGCAGAACCACAACGTCAAACCACAAACGTCAAACATCAAACCTTACCTGTGTTCATGCAAACAGAATTACTCTGCGCGTTAATTCCGCTTCTCCCACTAATTGGCTTTCTGATTAATGGACTCGGCTTCCGCCGATTACCAAACGGTCTGGCTGGCGTTGTGGCTACCGGGGCTGTACTGGCCTCCTTTGTACTCTCCATCTATCTGTTCAGTGTGTTCAGCGCAGGGGGGAGTCAACCGCTCATCGCTACCCTTTTCAACTGGATAAGTGTCGGTGATCTGCAAATCAATTTCTCGTTTCAGATTGATCAGCTATCGCTGCTGATGCTGCTGGTGGTAACGGGGGTCGGCTCATTGATTCACCTGTACAGTATTGGCTACATGAGTCACGATGCCGGTTTTGGCAAGTTTATGGCTTTCCTGAATCTGTTCATCTTTTTTATGCTGCTGCTGGTGATGGGGTCCAACTACGTCATCATGTTTATCGGCTGGGAAGGAGTCGGGCTTTGCTCTTACCTGCTCATTGGCTTCTGGAATACCAATACCAACTACAATAATGCCGCCCGTAAAGCCTTCGTCATGAACCGCATTGGTGACCTGGGCTTTCTGCTGGGAATATTCATGCTCATCAACACCTTCGGTACGGTTGAGTACCTGGATGTGTTCAAACAGGCTACCAGTCTGGAAATAGGCGACCCAACCATACTGGCCATCACGCTCCTGCTATTTGTGGGGGCAATGGGTAAATCGGCCCAAATTCCGCTGTTTACCTGGTTACCCGATGCCATGGCCGGTCCAACGCCCGTATCCGCACTGATTCACGCAGCCACCATGGTGACGGCGGGTATTTACATGGTCGTTCGCTCCAACGTGCTCTACACGCTCGTCTCCGCTGACGCTTGAGGTAATTGGTGGCATTGCTATTGCAACCGCCTTACTGGCCGCATCCATTGGATTGCTGCAAAACGACATCAAGAAAGTGCTGGCTTACTCCACCGTGTCGCAACTGGGCTACATGTTCCTGGGGTTGAGTGCTACCGCCTACACGGCGGGTATGTTCCACGTTATTACCCACGCGTTCTTCAAAGCACTGTTGTTTTTGGGCGCTGGCAGCGTCATTCACGCCATGTCCGACGAGCAGGATATTCGCAAGATGGGTGGGTTGCGGAAAGCGTTGCCCATTACGTTCATTACCTTCCTGATTGGTACTATTGCTATCTCGGGTTTACCCCCTTTCGCCGGTTTCTTCTCGAAAGATGAAATTCTGGCCCACGTATTTGAGCACAACAAACTGCTGTGGGCACTGGGCGTTTTCGGTTCCGGCCTAACCTCGTTTTATATGTTCCGGCTGTTATTCCTGACCTTCTTCGGCGAGTTCCGGGGAACGGAGGAACAAAAGCATCATTTGCACGAGTCGCCTATCAGCATGACGGCCCCGCTGGTAATACTGGCCATTCTGTCGGCGGTTGGTGGCGTACTCAATCTGCCCGGTGGCGGCTGGCTGAGCAATTTTATGGCCCCCCTGTTTGAAGGGTCGCGGCAGGTAAATCCCGAAGCCTTTGCCGGAGCGACAATCGAGCATAGCACCGAATATATACTGATGGCTGTTTCGGCCGGGGTCGCTTTGCTGGCCCTTGTCATCGCGTATGTCATGTACATCAGCCGTCAGGCAGTTCCTGCGCCCGAAACGGCTCAGCGTTCGCTACCAGAGCAGGTTATCTACAACAAGTACTACGTAGATGAACTATACGAAACCATCATTGTACGCCCAATTCGTGGCATGGGCGACGCCCTGTACAGCTTTGGCGAAGGCCTGATTGATGGCGTCGTCAACGGTATCGCCTGGCTGGTGCAGAAAAGCTCGGCGCAGTTGCGGCTGGTACAGAACGGTTCCATTGGTTTCTACGTCCTGGCCATGGTGGTTAGTATTGTCGTTATTTTTGCCCTTCGTTTTTTCATTCGATTATAAACCGGTTTATGGTATTCGGTCTATGATTTACGGTGGACCATTCGGACAAACTCCTTTGGGGAGGTAAGACTGGATCGCAACCCATAAACTATAATCATACACACACGCTACATGCTTACACTACTTCTGATTCTTTACCCTGTTGTAGCCGCTACCCTGATTCTGATGATTCGGGGAGAGCGGGTAAAACAGGCCGCTTTTGTAGCTGCGCTGATCGAGTTTGGTTTTGCGGGCTATGCCTTCGTTGGTTTTAAACCGGATGCCAGTTCGCAGTTTGGTTTCGACTATGCCTGGATCGGGTCGCTGGGAATTCGCTTTAGTGCCGGTATTGACGGAATCAGCATCTTGCTGGTGTTGTTAACGGGACTCCTGGTTCCGTTGATTGTGCTATCTACCTTCAAGCGCAGCTACAAGCAATCGTCCCTCTTCTACGCGCTGATGCTGTATATGCAGGCCGCGCTGATGGGCGTCTTTACGGCGCGGGATGGGTTCCTGTTCTACTTCTTCTTCGAAGCCGCCCTGATTCCGATTTACTTCCTGGCAGCCATGTGGGGCGGGAGCAACCGGGTGGCGGTTACGTTCAAGTTTTTTGTGTACACCATATTCGGCAGCCTGTTCATGCTGCTGGCACTTGTTTATCTGTATTACCAGACACCCGCAACGGGTGTATCGGCTCACTCGGCGGCTATCGCTGATTTTTACACGCTCAACCTAACTCCGGAAGCCCAAAACTGGCTTTTCTGGGCATTCTTCATCGCCTTTGCTATCAAAATGCCGGTGTTCCCTTTTCACACCTGGCAACCCGACACCTACGTTGAATCACCCACGCCCGCCACGATGCTACTGGCCGGTATTATGCTGAAAATGGGTGTTTACGGGCTGATTCGCTTTATCCTGCCCACCGTACCGCTGGGGGTAGAAGCCTGGGGGAAAACGGCAATTATTCTGTCGGTTATCGGTATTGTATACGGGTCAATCATTGCCATCCGGCAGCGGGACATGAAGCGGCTTATTGCCTATTCGTCGTTTTCGCACGTTGGCCTGATGGCCGCCGGCGTGTTTTCGCAAACGGAAACGGGTATGCAGGGCGCATTGATTCAAATGCTGGCGCACGGAATCAACGTGGTCGGGATGTTTTTCGTGGCCGACGTAATTTTCTCGCGTACCAACACGAACCAGCTTGACCAGTTGGGCGGCATAACCAAGTCGACGCCTAAACTGACGGTGTTTTTCATGATTATGCTGTTGGGAAGTGTTGCCCTGCCGCTTACGAACGGCTTTATTGGGGAGTTCCTGCTGCTACACGGGGTTTTTACGTACAATCACTACCTAGGGTTAGCCGCCGGGTTTACTATCATCTTCGGGGCGGTTTACATGCTGCGGATGTTCCAGAAAAGTATGTTCGGCACGCCTTCGTCACGAACGGAATCGTTCGTTGATCTGAGCCGTACCGAGAGTCTGGTGTTTATTCCGCTGGTGATTTTGATTTTCTGGATAGGCATCTATCCACAGACGTTTTTAAAAGTAACCGAGCCTTCCGTTGTCAGCATCATGAAGTACATCGGTACAACAGCGGTATCACTGAAATAAGTTATCCAGTTTGATGGCTGTCGTTGGCTTGCGCCTTTTCACCATAAACGACAAACGTCAAACAACAAACGACCTGTTATGCTTCCCATCGTTCTATTATCGGTTTTAGGTATCGTACTCCTCTTTCTGGGCTTTCTCAAATCGAGGGCTGTACTCTTACCGGCTACCTTGCTATTCCTGGCCGTTACGCTGGCTGTTAACTTCCTCGACTGGAACAAAACGTATCTGTTTTTCAACGATATGCTGCGAACCAATAACCTGTCAATGGTTTTTACGGCCATTATGCTGGGGTCGGCCTTCATGGTGGTGGCTTTGTCGGGTAGTTTTATGGATACGGATGAAGCCCAGCCCGCTGAATATTACGCACTAATGCTTTTTTCGCTGGTAGGGGCCATTATGATGGTTGGCTTCGAGAATCTGATCATGCTCTTCGTGGGGGTCGAAATTTTATCGGTAGCCATGTACGTCCTGACCGGTAGTGATAAGCGTAACCTTAGGTCCAACGAAGCGGCCCTCAAATATTTTCTTATGGGGGCCTTCGCTACGGGCATAATGCTGTTTGGGATTGCCTTACTCTACGGCGCAACGGGGTCCTTTAGTATTGCGGGTATCGGTGCTTATGCGGCTAATCAGCAGGGACTTTCGCTATTATTATACGTTGGCTTGCTGATGTTGCTGATTGGTTTGCTTTTCAAAGTATCAGCAGCTCCCTTCCACTTCTGGACGCCCGACGTGTACGACGGTGCTCCCACCATTTTCACCGCTTTCATGTCAACGGTGGTAAAAACGGCTGGTTTTGCCGCGCTGTTCCGGTTGCTGTCGGTTTCTTTCGAAGGGGTTTACGGTTTCTGGTGGACGATACTGGCTATCATCGCAGCTCTGACGCTGGTAGTTGGTAATATCACGGCTGTATACCAGAATAGCTTCAAACGAATGATGGCCTATTCCAGCATTTCGCATGCCGGTTATCTGCTCATCGGACTGGCCTCGCTGGGGGTGCAAACGAAACAGGCTATTGTTTTCTACTCGCTGGCTTACTCCGTGGCTACTATCTCTGCCTTTGGTGTTTTGTTACTGGTGGCCCAGCAGCGAAGTACCCAAACGATTACGCGCGAAGGGGTAAATACTGATAACTTTGATTCGTTTAATGGACTGGCCCGCAAAAACCCGGTTCTGGGTTTTACAATGGCTGTTTCTATGCTTTCCCTGGCGGGTATTCCCTTAACAGCCGGGTTCTGGGGTAAGTTTTATATATTTTCGACCGCTGTTGAACGGGGCCAAATCTGGTTATTGGTCGTGGCCGTATTAATGTCGGCGGTAGGTATATACTATTACTTTCGGGTCATCATTGCCATGTACTTTCGCGATGGGGCAACGGAAACGATCCAGGTTGCTCCTTTTTATCAATATGTGCTACTGGGCGCCACCATCATCACGATCGGTTTAGGTATCGCACCCGGTTTATTACAGGGTCTTTTTTAGGCAGTAGCGCTAAAGAAAGCCCCATAGCATAACTAATTAATGACTTGTGGCAACAAACCGGTTTGCTGTCAAGTTTGTATTTTTGAGTTTGCCAGGTAGTCAACCACCGCAAAATAATTTACACTTCGTCCGGTAAATCAGTCAACGTGAACGTTATAGAACAGCCAAAATCAACCAGCTACAAGAGTTTTTTCTCGTTTTTTCTAACGGCTTTGTTTGGTGCTTCCGTTAATTTTTTCAGCCAGATTCTATATCGTGGATACTTCGGTTATTCAACCAGTGTTCTTCTGGGGTATCTGACCGCTACGGTCGTTAGCTTCTTACCAACCAAACTATTTGCGTTTTCGGCCCAGCAAACGGGTAACACAGGCCGCGAAATGGTCAAGTTTGTTATTATTGCGCTGGTAGCCTGGGGGGTTCAGGTAGGGGTAGCTGTTACTACGCTCGAATGGATTGCCAATCCGTATTTTTCCAGCGCATCCGAGTTCTGGCGTGAGAAAGGGTCACACGTGGTTGGGATGGGTTTCAGCTTTCTGGCCAACTATTTCGGCCATAAACTCCTCACCTTCCGCACAACGGGGGTTTATGACCGAATCCGGTCCCGCTCTTCCAGAGAACAGCAGGAGCAGTTATAAAAGCCATCTCAGATTAATCTTACTTTAAATTGTATTATAGTTATATGTATGCCCTTTTAATGGATAATTTGATAGTTTTTTTTGTATTCATTAGGAAATCGTTATATTTGTCATCAAAAATATAAAGTAGCATATCACTCATGAAAAAAGTATTATCAATCCTGTTTGTTGGTAGCATGCTAACCTTCGCAGCTTGCGAGAGCAAGAAGACGGAAGAAACGACGACAACAACCGAAGAAACGACAATGTCGACAGACACAGCTACTATGATGGCTGACTCATCAACCATGATGTCGTCAGACTCCGTGAAGTAATAAGTAGTCTTCCTGTAATATGTAAGAAAAAGCCTTATTTTTATAGGGCTTTTTTGTTTTCAGGCCTTTGACAAACACATTCGTTACCCATCTTCCCCCTGCAGCCGTTGACTATTGCCAGCACCTTTGGCAGCATTATAGTTTTCATCTGCACACGGCAAAACCGCGCCGTACCCGCCTTGGCGACTTCCGGGTGCTACCGAACAGGCAGACCAAAATAACCGTCAATGCCAACCTGAACCCGTACGCTTTTCTGATAACGTATGTACACGAAGTAGCCCATGCCGATGTCCATGCTCAGTACGGACTGCAACGAAAAAACAGTTCCCTGAAGCCCCACGGCAAAGCCTGGCAATTGGCCTTTCAACGGCTCATGCAACCGTTGCTCACCGACAGGGTGTTTCCCGTTGCTATCCTTACCCCGCTTCTGCAATACCTGAGCCGACCAGCGGCCACAACGTACGCTTGTCCGGACCTTATGGTGGCAATAAGGCAATTCGATGGGGATAACCTGGACGAACAACCGGCCAATAAACGGTTACTTCGCGATTTGCCGGAGGGGAGCGTATTCCAACTTTCTCGAAAGAAGTTTGTACGGGGTACGCTACGCCGAACTCGCATCGTTTGTAAAGAGTCTGCAACGGGCCGGTCATACGCGATTCTGGCTCACGCCCTGGTGACGGCACTAATGAACGATGAATAATGAATAATCGCTGTAAAACACATAGGCGGGTACGTGCGGAGCAGCTTGGAAAGCGATTGCTCGGCCTGGCTTTTTTATTCCTTATTCACCATTCATCACTTATCAGTACCGCGGCAAAAGCTCAGTCGGTGCTGGCGCAGGGCTCATGGGTAAAAATTGGTGTGACGGAATCGGGTGTGTATCGGCTTAGTCAGGCTCAGTTGATACAATTAAATCCTGCTTTTGCCACGGCCGACCCAAAACAGTTACGCCTTTACGGGAATGGTGGTGCGGTGTTGCCCCAGCCGAATGATATCCCCCGGCCAGCTGACTTAACGGAGAATGCTATTCAGGTAGTGGGGGAGGCCGACGGACGATTCGATGCCAGCGATGCGGTTCAATTCTTTGGTCAAAGCCCCCGCGTTATTCGGTATGACTCAATGGCCCGACGCTTTACGCACCAGATCAACCCCTATTCCGACACTACTTTTTATTTTCTGATCATAGGGACATCGCCCGGTTTACGCCTGACCGACCGCCCGGCTGGCGCACTGGTCAATACCCCGGCAGTCACAGCATTCGACGATTATCAGTTCCACGAACAGGAACTCATGAAGGTTCCGTCAGTCCATTCCGGGCGGGAATGGTTTGGGGAATACCTGACGACTGATACCACAAAGGTTGTCCTGTTCAACGTGCCGGGTGCTTTGCCGAACAGCCCGGTACGGCTAACGGCTTCGGTGATGGCAGGCGCTACCCTATCCACACAGTTTCGGGTGCAGGTCAATGACCAGTTGGCGGGTGTCCTGCCTGTTTACCCCATTTCCGGGTACGAATACGACTATCAGGGCGTGGCCCGAACGGATACCTTTCTGGCTAAACTCGCTACCGGCGACAACTCCCTTCGGGTGGCGGTTACGTTTCGGAAGAACGGATTGAATTCGGCCCAGGGATACCTCAATTACCTGGCTGTGCAAACGCAGCGCGAACTTCGACAGTACGACAAACCTGTCTGGATGCGCAGGCTGAGAAAGGGGCAATACGCGGTGAAGCAGGCCACCACCAGTTTGCGCGTCTGGAATGTCACTGACCCGCTTAAACCAGTGGCGCAGGCCTATACACTATCGTCGGCGCAGGAAGCTACCTGGGCGTCTGCTCAGTCTGGTGATTATTTTTTATTCACGGATGCGCAGCTGTTGTCGCCTGTATCGCTGGCAACCGGTTCAAATCAGGATTTACATAGCCAGCAAACCCCCAACCTGATACTCGTTACGCCCGCTGCCTGGAGGGAACAGGCCGAACGGCTGGCTAAATTTCGGCGCGATAACGACCAGCTTACCGTTTTGGTGGTTACCACGCAGCAGGTCTATAATGAATTCGGGTCGGGCCAGCCGGACCCAACGGCCATCCGGGATATGGCCCGGTATTTTTATTTGAAGCAGCCCGATAAACTGCGTTATCTGCTGCTATTCGGGGATGCTACGTACGACTATCGAAATATAGCGGGGCAAGTCAGCGCTACGCAATTGGCCAATATGGTTCCGGTGTACGAAAGTCGTGAATCACTCCATCCGGTGCTGAGTTACTCGTCCGACGATTATTTTGGGTTTATGGATGCCGATGAGGGCGAGTGGGTCGAAAATAACCTGGGCGACTACCAACTGGATATTGGTGTGGGGCGGCTACCGGTAAAATCAACCGACGAAGCCCGAACGATGGTCGATAAACTTATCCGGTATAGTTCGGATGCGTCGATTGCCGGCGACTGGCAAACGCGGGTGATGCTGGTGGCTGATGACGGCGATTATACGATTCACCAGCAGGATGCCGACCAAATGGCCAGACTCGTGGAGAAAACAGCGCCTGCTTACCGGCCTGAGCGTATTTTTATGGATGACTATCCGCAAGTGAATACGGCCAATGGGCAAAAAGCGCCAATCATTAATCAACTCATCAATCAGGCAGTGGCCAATGGGCGGTTAATTATCAATTATAGCGGTCATGGGGGGATAGCAGGACTGGCCGACGAGCAGATTGTGACGCTGCAGGATATACTGTCCTGGAAAAATGCGCGCTTACCGTTGTTCGTAACCGCCACCTGCCAGTTTGGCCGTTATGACGATCCAGGCGTTGTCTCCGGTGCTGAACTAACGCTGTTGAGCCGCACGGGGGGCGGTATTGGTCTGCTCACCACAACGCGACCTGTATATGCCAACACAAATCTGCTGCTGAATCAGGCGTTCTATAATGCTGTTTTTACTCCGATAAACGGGCAGATGCCGCGCCTGGGTGATGTCATGCAGGCCACAAAAAATAACAGTCTGAGCGGGCCGGTCAATCGAAACTTCGCTCTGTTAGGTGATCCTTCTCTGCGGCTGGCTTACCCAAGGGCACAGGCCATCCTGACGGAGGTAAACGGGAAACCAATAACGCCTGACAGGCTCGATACGCTACACGCCCTGCAAACAGTTGAGTTGACCGGGGAAATCCGGCAGCAGGGCCAGCGGCTCGCTGATTTTACGGGAACGGCGCAGCTGTCCCTCTACGACAAAGCGACAAACCACACGACACTTGGCCTCGATGCCACAACCCCCAAAATGACCTACCAGGCATTTCGCAACCCGATTTTTACGGGTCAGGTAGCCGTACAGCGGGGTCAGTTTACAGCCCGCTTCACCGTGCCTAAAGATATTGATTATACAGTAGGCAAAGGGAAACTGTATGTATATGCTGTGCGGGCAGATAGTGTACAGGATGCAATGGGAAGCTACGATAGTTTGCGGATAGGTGGCAGTGTTTCTGCGGATAGTATCGACACCGACCCGCCCACAGTATCGCTGTCCATTCGTGGGGGTACTCCCGGTAACGATATTGTGCAGGTTGCCGGGCCGGATGTAACGTTGCAGATTGATTTAGCTGATAATCAGGGTATCAATATCGCCCGGTCTGGCATAGGCCATGAGCTGACCGCCCGGTTTGGGGATCAGCCGGAAATCATACTGAATGAGCGTTACGTGGCAACGGGTTCCAGTGGGCGTCAGGGAGCCGTACAACACACGTTTCGACAAGTGCTTCCGGGTACGTATACGATTCGGGTCAAAGCCTGGGATATCAACAATAATTCAACGGAGGCCGCGTTGACCATAGTAGTTTCCGAGCGGCCTGGGTTGGCATTACGGGCGTTTAAAGCCAGTCCGAATCCGGTTGTTGCCCAAACATCGCTGACGGTTGAACTCAACCGTTCAGGTGAACCGCTCGACTGGACGCTGGGCGTTTATGACCTGAACAGCCGGTTGCTCAACCAACAAACAGGGCAGTGTAGTAACTGCGAATCGACCGTTACCGTTGGCGAATGGAACGGCTCGACGGGAGGAGGCCAGCCGCTGCCCAACGGCTTGTATATTATTCGGGTCGACATTCGGTCGGCGGTTGATGGTTCGGTTGCTACCGGCACTGGCCGAATGGTATTGACAAAATGAATTAAAACGACTTTAAGAAGATGTTCCGGTTAAATTTTAGCGATAGAAACGAGTGATTTTTTCTCAGGCCGGACCCGGAAAACTGGCCTTAAGCCCGGATAAATGAGGATTTATCGGGGTTTGACCCGAAAAAAAAAGCATTTCACAGGCGAAAAGATTAATGCTAAACAGATACTGAGCGGCCACGTTTTTTCTAATCCGACGTTTACTTGTAATTTTGGCCGCACAGCACGGTCATACTCACCCTAATTAACTGCTGTTGTTGACCAACACTTATTATATGAAGCACCATTTTCTTCGTGTTCTTCTGGGCGTTTGCACCTTCCTCCCCCTTGCAGTATCGGCCCAAACCACGCTTAACGGCACACCGCTCAATATTCCTACGTCATCGGTACCCTTTCTGAATTTCACGCCCGATGCCCGGTCGGGAGCGTTAGGGGATGCCGGGGTGGCATTGGGCGACCCCGATGCAAACGCTGTTTACTGGAATCCATCGAAACTTGTCTTTGCCAAGCAGGATAAAGGTGCTTCGCTTTCGTACACACCCTGGTTGCGAAACCTGATTGGTGATATGTACTATACGTACCTGAGCGGCTACTCGAAGGTGGGTAAAAACTCGGTTGTGGCGGGTTCACTGTTGTACTTTGACCTGGGAACGGTCGATTTCACGACGGCAACGGGCGTAGCCGCCGGTACGTTCAATTCCCGTGAGTATGCTGTGACGGCTACGTTTGCCCAAAAGCTTTCGCAAAATTTTTCCCTGGCTGTCGACCTCAAATACCTGAACTCCAATCTGGCAGCTGGCAGCAGTAATCCGGGTCTGAAACCAGGTGCTACGGCGGCTGCTGATATCAGCACGTACTACCAAAACGAATACCGCGATAATGCTACGGGCAAAGGAGTTGGCTGGGCTTTTGGCGGTATGATTTCCAACCTCGGCGGTCGTATCAATTACGGCGGTATCCAGAGTTACTTCATTCCTACGAATCTGCGGCTCGGAACCCGGCTTACCCTATTCTCGGATCAATACAATAAGTTCAATTTCGTGGTAGATGTCAACAAACTGATGGTGCCAACTCCCAATATTGTTAATGGAGTTGACCTGAACGCGGGTAAAAATTACTTCAGTTCGGTCTTTGGCTCGTTTGCCGATGCACCGGGGGGCTTTAGCGAAGAACTAAAAGAAATCACCATCTCCTCGGGCGTTGAATACTGGTATAACGATCAGTTTGCGGCTCGTGTCGGCTATTTCAACGAATCGAACGAAAAAGGGGGGCGTAAATACGCAACCGCTGGCATAGGGTTACGGCTTCAGCAGCGGTTTGGAGTCGATTTTTCGTACCTGATTCCGATAAAACAGGGCAACCCACTTGCCGATACCTTTCGAATTTCACTGTTGCTGAACCTGACCGGAGCCAACCGGATTGGTGGAGATGATGAATTGACTAACGACGATTTCAACTAACTATAGAGAGTGAACGAGCAAAAGAGCGGAAGAATGCAGACCATCAGGTTCATTCTTCCGCTCTTTTGCTCGTTCACTCTTTCGCATGTATGACCCTCAATAGAACCCAGCCGCCTGCCTTTCAGGCTATCCACGAAATACAACTCCCCGCTTTAGCGTCAAACCGCCTGGATAACGGTATCCCTTTGCATATGGTTACGGTAGCGCAGCAGCCAGTGTTGCGTTTAGAGTTCGTTTTCGATGCCGGAACCTGGCATGAACATGTGCCGGGAAGTGCCTTCTTTGCCATGAAAATGCTGGCAGAGGGAACGGCATCCCGTTCATCGGCCCAGATAAGTGAATACATAGACCGGTATGGGGCATTCATTGAACTGAACAGCGGGCCAGACCGGGCCAGCCTGGTGATCTACTGCCTGACCAAGTTTCTGCCCGATGTGCTGCCTTTGATACAGGAACTTCTGAACGAACCCACTTTTCCGGAAAAAGAACTGGACGACCTGCGGAATATTACCCTGCAAAATCTGCGGGTTAATTACGAAAAGAATGCCTATCTGGCGGGTGTTCTGTTTCGCGAAAAACTGTTTGGCTACGACCATCCGTATGGTCGCAGCCAAAAACCCGAAGCTGTGGAACAGCTTACTCAGGCCAATGTTGTTGAGTTTTACGAGCGGGTTATCCGGAACCGGCCCTTTCAGCTCATCCTGGCCGGGCACGCGACAGAAAACGATAGTTTACTGATTAACCGGGTACTGGGTCAATTACCCATCAGAACGGATACCTTACCCGGCTATTCGGCCCCCGTAGTACCGGACAACGAGACAGTTACACTCGCCGAAAAACCGGATAGCAGTCAGTCATCTATCCGCCTGGGTCGGCGACTTTTTACCCGTTCCCATCCCGATTACTTCAGGATGCTGGTAATGAACGAAGTATTCGGGGGTTATTTTGGGTCGCGGTTGATGAAGAACATACGCGAAGAAAAGGGCTTTACGTATGGCATCTCGTCGAACATGCCTTCGTTCCGGCATGACGGGTACTTCCTGATCGGAACGGATGTAAACAAAGAAAATACCCAGCAAACGCTGGACGAAATCCAGAAGGAAATCCGTATCCTGCAAACCGTACCGGTATTGGCGGATGAACTGGAAACGGTGAAAAACTACATGGCCGGGGAGTTTGCAGGGTCACTGAACACCCCTTTCGAGATCGCCGACCGATACAAAGTGATTTTGCTGGATCAGTTGCCCGCCGATTTCCTGACTACCTACATTCAACGTATTCGGGCTGTTTCATCAGCAGACATCATGGAAACGGCTAATCAGTACCTGACAGCGGGTAGCCTGGTAGAAATTGTTGTTGGCGGCAAATAATGAAACCGGCAATAAATCCGGAAACGGGAGAGCACAAGATAAAAGATTGGCTGTTTAGTAACAATCTATTAATTTTGGGGTTACATTCTTCTCACGTACATAAAAGATTCAGTTGAATCACGTTTTTTTGTCGTGTCACTGTTTGCCTGACCCCAATTAATGAACGTCCTTTTAATTAGTATCACGATTGTAGTAGCTTACCTGTTAGGTTCCATCCCAACTGCTGTCTGGTATGGTCAGGGGTTCTTCAATCTCGATATTCGCCAGTACGGAAGTGGTAACGCGGGGGCTACTAATACCTTCCGGGTACTGGGCAAACGCGCCGGTACTATTGTTATGCTGGTAGATGTTATGAAAGGGTACACGGCTGCTATTTTAGCCACCCTGCTCTGGTACTTCACTATCATCCCGGAAACAGAGATTCTGACATTCAAGATCGTACTTGGTCTGGTTGCTGTAATAGGACATCTGTACCCCGTTTTTGCCAACTTCAAAGGGGGTAAAGGCGTGGCAACCTTACTGGGTATGATGCTGGCTACGCACCCCGAAATGGCCGCTGTCTGCATCGGCGTTTTTCTGCTGGTGGTTATTGCCTCGCAGTATGTTTCGCTGGGGTCAATCATTGCCGCGCTGGCTTTTCCAGTTCTGTTGTTACTTCGGATTTTTGGCCAGCAGGAAAGTCCGGTATTAATCGTTTTTGGCTTTGTTGTCTTTTTACTGGTCGTACTCACTCACCAGAAAAATATTGCCCGATTGCTGCGTGGTGAAGAAAGCCGTACGATACTTTTCCGCTTTCGTAAAAAAGAAGGGGAGTAAATTCCCTGATTTGATGGAAATCAACGCCCCGACGTTGCGCGAAAAAGGCGTAACTTCGGGGCGACCTTTTTGATGGATGACCAACCTGAGCCTAACAAGGCCTGTTTTATCGAAAAATGGTCAGGAAAAATAGAAAAAACGAACGGCACTGCTGGTCGTATTTTCTCGTACACCTTTACAATTCTGACAGCATACATTACCCCAAATCTGACAGGCCAGCCTGCAATCGTAAGCCCGGATATGACTAACTACCTTGAAACAAATAAGCAGCGGTTCCTGGACGAATTGCTTGATTTACTTCGAATCCCATCGGTTTCTGCTGACTCGAAATTTAAAGGCGATGTACGCCGGGCCGCTGAGTTTGTAAAAGATAAATTGACCGCAGCAGGTCTGGATGGCGCAACGCTGTATGAAACGCCGGGACACCCCATTGTATACGCCGAAAAAATAGTGGATACCAGTAAGCCAACGGTACTGGTGTACGGGCATTATGACGTACAACCCGCCGACCCGTACGAGCTTTGGGAAACCCCCCCTTTTGACCCTACCATTCGCAACGAACGCATTTACGCACGGGGAGCATGCGATGATAAAGGGCAGTTTTATATGCACATCAAGGCCATTGAAGCAATGATGGCCACGGATGGGTTGCCGTGTAATGTGAAGGTGATGATTGAAGGGGAGGAGGAAGTTGGCTCCGACCATCTGGGCGAATTTGTGAAGGAGCACAAGGAAATGCTCAAAGGGGATGTCATTCTTATCTCGGATACAAGTATCATATCCAATGAGACACCATCGCTCGAAACCGGTTTGCGTGGTTTATCCTACGTGGAGGTGAAGGTTACCGGCCCCAGTCGCGATTTGCATTCCGGCGTGTACGGTGGGGGAGTAGCGAACCCAATCAACGTACTGTGCGAAATGATTGCTTCTTTACACGATGAAAGCGGGCGTATCACCCTGCCTGGTTTCTACGATAAGGTGACCGATTTGACTGACGAGGAGCGGGCCGAATTGGCCAAAGCCCCTTTCGACCTGGACGAATACAAACGCGACCTGGGTATCGGCGATGTAATGGGGGAGGCTGGTTACTCAACCAATGAACGCACGTCCATCCGCCCAACCCTCGATGTAAACGGCATTTGGGGTGGCTACACGGGCGAAGGAGCTAAAACGGTACTGCCCTCTACGGCATCGGCCAAAATCAGCATGCGGTTAGTGCCAAATCAGACGCCCGATGAGATTACGGAGCTGTTCACGACCCATTTTATGTCCATTGCGCCCGCCGGGGTCAGCGTAACCGTAACCCCCCACCACGGTGGTATGCCGTACGTAACGCCAGTGGATTCGGTTGAGTTTGAAGCGGCCAGCAAAGCATTTGAAGATGCCTGGGGCAAGAAGCCCATTCCAACACGGGGGGGGGGAGTATTCCCATCACGTCGTTATTTGAGAAAGAATTGGGTATCAAGTCTATCCTGATGGGTTTTGGCCTGGATAGCGATGCCCTGCACTCGCCCAACGAAAGTTACGGCCTGTTTAACTTTTACAAAGGCATCGAAACCATTCCCTATTTCTATAAACATTACGCAGCCCTAAAACAGTAATTTCCGCGGGAACCGCAGGAATTACTGGCGTTAGAACCACTGTTTTCTCCATGAAAAAAACTGTATTGGTCCTTTTCCTGAGTTTTTTTGCCGGTAGCTGGGCGTCAGCACAACAGGTGTTAACGCCTGCCCAACAGCGACAAAAAGAAAAGATAGCGGAAGAAATTCAGCGGCAACAGAAAATCAACGCTGAAACGGCTCAAAAGCAACGGGAGTACGAAGCTAAACAGGCCGAAAAACAACGTCAGCGGCAGGCTAAAAATGCGGTCAGGGAAGAAAAGCAAGCGCAACCTGTTCCGGCACCCGTTACCATCACACCGCCCGTTAGCCCGCCGAATGCCGTGGTGAATACCCCGGCAGAACCAGTAGAGAAGGAGGAAAAAGTAAAGCGCAAAAAAGAGAAAGCGCCCAAACCAACGCCGGCTGCTACCCCCACTGAAGTAACACCGACCCCTACGCCGGTTGATACGCCTGCCGCCAGGACGGAGAAACCGGCTGAAGCGGAACGCCCGGTTCGGCGGGAGAAGAAGGCCGTTCGCCAGTCGGTTGATCCAAGAAGCATGGAGCCGGGAACGGCCGTTACGGTGGCACCGACCGTTGTACGGGCGAAGGGGGAATTCCTGCCGAAAGGGCACTTGTTCGACCCGATAATACTGGACCCGCTGGAGGCCCAGACGTACGGGAGTTTCCTGCCCGGTTACTGGACGGAAGGCCAGAAATACAAGGGCAGTTTTGTGCCATTTGCTTTCGGGTTTGCCAAGCCCTTATACCGTCGTACCACCCAGCCCGGACACTCGGAGGAATGGGTGCTGGATTTGGCTTCCTTTACGCAGTTTGAAGCTTTTCGTGATGATGCAACGAACAAAGCAGCCCGGCGCATTGTCAATACGGATTATAAAATCAGCATCATTTATAATATCCGGCGAAACGAAAATAACTACCGTATCCGGGTTTATCACCTGTCGTCGCATCTGGGCGATGATTACATCTTTAGAAACAAAATAACGGCACCCTCGCCCAACTCGGTCAATTATGAGTTGCTGGATATTACCTATAGCCGTGTCGTAACTAACTGGCGGCTGTACGGCGGGGCCGGTGTTGTGCTACGGAAAACGGAGGAACGGAAGCCCCTGAGTGCGCAGATTGGTACTTTCTACAAGAGGCCATCTACAAAAGCTGCCCGGCTGGTGGGGGGCGTTGATGTGAAATTCTGGCAGCAAACCGATTTCAGACCCGGTATTCACGGGGGCATTGGAGTCGAGGTGGGCCAGACGCAGAACAACCTGACTTTTATGCTTGAAGGCTACTCCGGATTCCGGCCCTATAGCCAGTTTGAAAAACAGCAAACCTCCTGGATGGGGATTGGCCTGTACCTGAATCCTTTTTGACGAGTTTGGTTTATGGTGTCTGGTTTTTAACTGGCACACGCTTCGCGCCACTATAAGCCAGACACCCTAAATCAGACACTCACATGACTCTTTCCCCATTAACGGCTATCTCCCCGATTGACGGCCGCTACCGGTCTCAGGTTGATACCCTGGCCCCTTATTTTTCAGAATTAGGCTTGATACGCTATCGCGTACGTATTGAAATTGAGTACTTCATTGCGCTGCGCGAGTGGCCCATCCCCCAGTTGACGGGTGTGGACCCGGCTGAGTTTCCAGCCCTGCGGGCGTTGTATGAAAACTTTACCGAAGCGGATGCCCTACGGATTAAAGAAATTGAGAAAACAACTAACCACGACGTAAAAGCAGTTGAGTACTTTATCAAAGAAAAGCTGAAAGGTTCACCGGTAGAGCCTTTTTTGGAGTTTGTTCACTTCGGCCTTACTTCACAGGATATCAATAACACGGCTATTCCGCTGCTGTTGCGCGACGCGCTCGATACCGAAATTGAACCCCTTTATCGGCAGGTGTACGTGCGATTGCAGACGCTGGCCGAACAGTGGGAAACTATTCCTATGCTGGCCCGTACGCACGGTCAGCCTGCTTCGCCAACCCGGCTGGGTAAGGAGATTTCGGTATTTGTGGAGCGGATTGAAAAGCAGTTGCACTTATTGGCTGCTATTCCAACGGCGGCAAAGTTTGGGGGCGCAACCGGAAATTTCAATGCCCATCATGTGGCGTACCCTAATGAGGACTGGAAACGGTTTGGGGATACGTTTGTAGAAAGCCTGGGCATGGTTCGCAGCCAGTTTACGACCCAGATTGAACACTACGACATGCTGGCCGCTGCACTCGATGCGTTCAAACGGCTCAACACCATTCTGATTGACCTCGACCGCGATATGTGGACGTACGTGTCCATGAATTATTTCAAGCAGAAGCTGAAAGAAGGAGAAGTGGGCTCGTCGGCTATGCCACACAAAGTAAATCCGATTGACTTCGAAAATTCGGAGGGGAATCTGGGTATTGCCAATGCGCTGTTTGAGCACCTGTCAGCTAAACTCCCTATTTCCCGGCTTCAGCGCGACCTGACCGATTCGACCGTTTTGCGCAACATTGGCATTCCGTTCGCTCACTCGGTCATCGCGTTGAAATCGCTCCTGAAAGGGCTGGGTAAACTGGAGTTGAACGTCGCAGCCCTGAATGCTGACCTCGACGATAACTGGGCCGTGGTAGCTGAAGGCATCCAAACCGTTCTCCGGCGCGAAGGCTACCCACAACCCTACGAAGCCCTGAAAGCACTGACTCGTACCAATCACAAAATTACGGCTGATACAATCCGGCAATTTATTCATGAACTAAACGTGTCGGATGCCGTTAAAACCGAACTCAGCGCCATCACGCCGTTTAGCTATACGGGTCTGTAAGGCGCTGCGCCCGTTGCTTGGTTGGGTCCGTATCGTATTTTAATATCTTGCTCTGGTGAAACGGGTGGTGTCCTTTTATCGTATGTACAATATATAATTGACAGGCGGCCGTCAGGTGCTTTTTAGGCTATGTATAAGCGTTTACAGTTGGTAAAGCCCTGGATACAGAGTACCCTTTTTCTTCTCCTCATCAGTACTGGTTTGCTGGGCCAGCCTCAGCCACTACCCCAGTATAGTGCCCGGCAACAGGCGATACAACAGGGGGTACAACAAGCGGTTGAGCAATTCCAGACCGAAAATCTCCGACAGGCCGTAGCGCAAGCAAAACGGCTGAACCGCCCGCTCATACAGCGTTCGCCGACGGGGAGGGTGATGGTTCTGCGAGGCATCACCAATACCGGCGAATTACTGTACGATGCTACCTACAGTGCCACACAGGCAGCCATAAGTACCCGTACCAATGCGCTGTATGCTGGTGGGAGCCTAGGGTTTTCACTCTCTGGTAGCACACTAAAAGATAAACTGGGGGTTTGGGACGGGGGCAAGGTGCGCTCAACGCACGTCGAGTTTAGCAACGGTACAGCAATTGGCCGCGTTGCCCAGATCGATAACGCTACTACCTTGTCCAGCCATGCCACGCACGTGTCGGGTATTATGATGGCGGCTGGCGTGAACCCATTGGTAAAAGGGATGGCATTCGGTACCAATCTGCGGGCCTACGATTTTAATAACGATGTTAGTGAAATGAGTGCGGCTGCGGGTAACCTGTTAGTGTCCAACCACTCCTACGGTTCGAATGCCGGCTGGGTGTTTAGCGATACCCGTACGGGTGCCACACAATGGGAATGGTGGGGTGATACACTGATCAGTAAAACAGAGGATTATAAGTTCGGCCTGTACAATAGTTCGGCCGTTACCTGGGACCAGATTGCTCAAAATGCCCCCTACTACCTCATGGTAAAATCGTCTGGTAATACGCATGGCTCCAATGGACCAGCTGCCGGGCAGCCTTATTACTTCGGCAGTAGTAATAAAACCAGTACGGACGCCCGCGCCAATCAGAATGGGTACGATCAGATTTCTACCTATGGTAACGCAAAGAACATTTTGACTGTGTCCGCCATCAGTAACCTGAATTATGGCTACAACCAACCCTCCGATGTTGTTTTGAGCGGGTTTACCAGTTGGGGACCGTCTGATGATGGCCGAATTAAGCCCGACCTGGCGGGTATAGGGGTCAGCGTCTTGTCAACCAGTTCGGAGAGCGATAGTGCTTATGCCATACTCAGTGGTACATCCATGTCATCGCCCAACGTAGCGGGGTCAATATTGCTGTTGCAGGAATTGTTTTCGCAACGGAATAATGGGCAGTTCCTGCGTTCCTCCACGCTGAAAGGGCTGGCACTCCATACTGCCGATGAGGCCGGTTCAGCCCCTGGTCCCGACTATCAGAATGGCTGGGGCCTGCTGAATATGGAACGGGCCGGGCGGGTTATTCTGAATACGGACACTAACTACCTGCTCAACGAACGAACGCTCACGCAGGGACAAACCTATTCGTTTACTGTAGTTGCTTCGGGGCGGGGCCCACTCGTGTCGACCATATGCTGGACTGACCCGGCTGGTACAGCCAGTACGACCCTTAATGACCGAACGCCCAAACTTGTCAATGACCTCGATATCCGTATCAGCGATGGTACTACCACTACGTTACCTTGGGTACTCGATCCGGCTAATCCGGCTAATGCCGCCACCCGGGGTGATAATATTCGCGACAATGTCGAGCAGGTATTCCTGGCCACACCCGTTCCGGGAAAAAGCTATACGGTAACAGTTACGCACAAGGGTACGTTGAGCGATGCCAAACAGGATTATGCTTTGTTGATGAGTGGTATTGGTGGTACAGCCTATTGTGCATCGGCAGCCGCTTCAACCGCCGATACGAAAATTAACCGGGTGCAGCTTGGCAGCATCGATCAGGTTGGCGCATCAGGCTGTACATCCTACTCTAGTTTTACGCAAACGGCAACGATTCAAGCCAGTCAGCAGATTCCGCTGACGGTAACGCTTGGTACGTGTGGCATCGTCAAAGACGCCGTCGTTAGCGCATTTGCCGATTGGAACCTGAATGGTAGTTTCAACGATGCCGGCGAAAGCGTGGCTACGTCGGGCGTGTTGTCCAATGCGGGGGTTTTCTCGACAACCATTGCCATCCCGGCCAGCGTTCAGAACGGCCAGATTATCCGGTTCAGGGTCGTAACTGTTGAAACCAGTGATGCCTCAGCTGTGGCAGCCTGCGGTAGCTATGGAAACGGTGAAACACAGGATTATTCGCTCAACGTTGTCCAGACGAGTAGTGATGTGGGGGTTTCGGCACTCTTATCGCCCGAAGCCAGTTTCTGTGGACAAGCGAACAGCGATGTGACTATTTCGGTGCGCGTCCACAATTACGGGGCTACCAGTCAGACTAACGTACCGGTTAGCCTGACCATTACCGATGCCAACAATACCCCGTTAACGACATTAACGGGTGTAGTGCCTAACCTGCTGGCTTTTCGGGATGGTTTACTGGCACTGACCTTACCGGCAACGGTCGCTTTGTCTGCTGGTCAGACCTACAAGTTCATCGTAGCAACCGGGCTACCCACCGACCAAAACGCTGCCAATAACAGCATTACGGAAACCCGTACCAGTGCGCCAGTTGCGAACAACGGTATCTTCTCCGTAACCCGCTGTGGTACGGATTCCGTTTTCTCCCTGCTGAATACGGGTGGTGGAACCGCTTTCTGGTACGATAGTCCAACAGGGGGAAACCTGCTGACAGCGGGCAACCGGGTTTCGATAACCGCATCACCCGCCACCGGTCAGTTTTATGCTGCGCTGAATGATTTGTCGGGCGTTATTGGGCCGGTTGACAAAACCGTATTTACGGGGGGAACCTACAGTGGAAACTTTGGCCCGGCTCCCCTCATCTCAACCACCGTTCCCATCGTGATTCAAAGTGCCCGGCTGTACATTGGTACACCCGGCCAACTGACGTTTACGGTACGCAAATACGACAATACCGCTATCTCAAGCGTAACGCTGGATGTGAACCCCACCCGGAATCAAAGCCTTACCGCCACCACAAATAGTCAGTTGGTAGATGACCCAAATGACCCGGGGGCCGTGTATGCGCTGAATTTGAAAATACCGACAGCGGGCGACTATAAAATAACCATCGACTACGCTGGTGGAGCCTCTATTTTTAGGAGTAATAGTGGGGTAAGTGGCTTTCCGTACCAGTTGAAAACACAGGCGGGCCAACCCGTCATTACAATGAAAGGATCACTGTTTACTACGGGCACCACCACCGATACGCTGAAAACAGCCTGGTATTATTTTTACAACATGAAAATCAGGTCGCTCGATTGCGCCAGTCCGCAACGAACCCCCGTTGGTTCAACGACCAGTACGGCAGCAACTGCCACCATTACACCGGGCGGGTCGGCCAGTATTTGCCAGGGATCGGGTCTGACGTTGCAGGCCAATACGGGTACTGGATTGACGTATCAGTGGTTTCTCAATGGACAAGCCATCGCCGGGGCAACCGGAACGAGTTTTTCGGCCGTTACGGCGGGAAGTTACGCCGTACAGGTAGCCAGTACCTGTGCGCCCGTTCGTTCATCGGCGCTGGTCGTGTCTGTAAATTCGCCCCAAACGCCCATGTTAACGGCTAATGGTTTTACACTGATGACAAATGCTGTTTCATCTGTTCAATGGCTTATGAACGGCGTTGCTATTCCGGGTGCCACGGGTGCTACCTACGCCGTGGTGCAATCGGGCCGGTATTCGGTGCAGGGAAATGTGAACGGCTGTGGAGTGGCTATTTCCAGCGAAGTAGTCCTGACGATTCTGGCGACTGAACCCACCACGAGCGATGAGGATATAACCGTTTACCCAAACCCGGCCACGAAGATATTGACTATAGCTGTGCCCGTTACAACACCTTTGTTGCAACTACCTACGTTCCGGTTGACTGATTTGAACGGTAATACGCTCTATATGGCTACGCTGGAGCGGACCGGGAAAATTTATTCGGCGGTAGTCGATGTGAGCAATCTGCCGGGCGGTACGTATTTTGTAGTTGTAGCGGATGAACGGATGCAAAATATTCGGGTCAAACGAATCGACAAACATTAATCCTTACCGCTTCTGACGCACATTTATCTGACTGGCCCAACAGGTCAGAATAAGGCACTATATAGAGAGAGATGGGTTTCCTGGCTATTAACGTGCCTGATTCTGGCGTCCATTAACGGTGTTCATACCCGCGTTCAGGCTCAGACTGTGGTCGTAGATGCGCCTTTGCTGTGGCAAAACGAGATTGTCAATCGGTACAGTGAGGCCCGAAAACAGACGCTTCGACTGGCAAAGCAACACACATGGGAACTCCGCAAAAACTATTCCAATCAGCGTATTCTGCAACTTCAGGGCGTTGATCCACTTGGTCAGCCAATTTATTATACCCTCCATAATGTTGAAGCAGCCCGTGGAACACGAACGCTTGCTTTGCAGGCTGGGGGGGCAATACCCATCAATGTTTCGGGAAGTTTACCCAGCATGGCAGGCCGACTGGGTTTGTGGGATGGCGGTCGTGTGCTGGAAACCCACCAGGAGTTTGGTGATGCTGCGGGCAAATCGAGGGTACGCCAAAAAGATAGCGGATTCTCTGTCAATAACCACGCAACGCACCTGGCAGGTACGCTTATTGGGCGAGGTATCGATCCGCTGGCGAAGGGTATGGCGAATGAGGCTCAGTTATCCGTCTGGGACTATACGAACGACCTGGCCGAACTGGCTGTTGCAGCGCCCAATCTACTGGTGTCAAATCATGCCTACGGTCCCGTAACGGGCTGGGTATACAATGCATCTCGTCCCGGCACTAACCCAGACCTAAAATGGGAGTGGTGGGGTAATACGGCCGTTAGCGTTACCAACGATTACCTGTTCGGATTTTACAATACCACTGTTCAGGACCTGGATCGACTGGGGTACAATAACCCGTTTTTTCTGATGGTTCGTTCGGCGGATAATAAACGGGCAGAAACCGGACCACCTGCCGGAGTGCCTTATTTCTTGAAAGATTCAGCCGTTAAAAGCACGGCTATCCGTAATAGAAACGCTGATTATGATGTGATTCCGGCCGACGCTACGGCAAAAAACGTACTGACCGTTGGCGCGGCCGAGGTGACCTATACCAGCCAGCATCAGCCCGTTCTGGTCGGGTCAACGGCTTATAGCGGCTGGGGGCCTACGGATGATGGACGAATCAAGCCCGATTTGCTGGGCATTGGTTCGGACGTAATATCCTCGGTAGCAACGGATAATACAACGTACAGCACATACAGTGGCACATCCATGGCATCGGCCAACGTATCGGGTTCCTTATTCCTGTTACAGGAATTATATGCCCGCCAACGGGCGGCCGGGTTACCGCAAACGGGTCAATTTATGCGGGCGGCCACGCTCAAGGGGCTGGTGTTGCACACCGCCGACCGACCTAATCCGGCCGCTGGTCCAGATTACAGGCAGGGCTGGGGGTTATTGAATACCGAAGCAGCCGCTCGGCTGCTACTGAATGAAAATCAGGCGCACCTGGTGCTGGAACAAAGTCTGGCCGCCGGTAAAACAGTTACCCGTACTGTTGTGGCACAGGGAAATGAGCCCCTGGTTATTACCTTAAGCTGGACCGATCCAGAAGGAATGCCAACACCCGTTGGCGTGGGCGCGTTGAATAATCGTACGCCAAAGCTTGTCAACGACCTTGATGTTCGGTTGAGCGACGGTGTACGTACAACTTTCCCGTTCGCACTTGAGCCTGCTTACCCCGACCGGGCTGCCGTCCAGAAGGATAATGTCCGCGATAATGTCGAGCAAATTTATCTGGCTAATCCTGTCCCGGGAAAAACCTATACAATTACTGTTTCACAGAAAGGGGCGATGCAATACGCGGGTCAACCCTTTTCACTTATTATCAGTGGACAGAAGCGGGTGAATTGCCAGTTAGCCATTTCTATTTTACCGGCCAAAGACACCATCATCTGTAGTGGCACCGTACTGCCCTTACAGTCGTCCACCAAATCCACGAATCTTAGTTACCAGTGGCTGCGTGATGGTACTATCGATGGGGCAACGACAGCTTCCGTCTATCAGGCAACAAAAGCGGGGACGTATATTCTGCGGATAACAAACAAAAATGGTTGCTCAGCCACTTCTCAGCCGGTACACGTCAAGACCGCAGCCGTTGACCTTAGCCCGGTTGGTAGTCAATGGCTATGTAGTCCGGATGAGGCTGTTCAATTAAAAGCTATTCCGGTAGAGGGTGTAACCATGCCGGGGGCCACGTTTAGCTGGTTGCGGAATAACACAGTTATTCCCCAAGCGGCCGATAGCACATTGAGTGTCACCCAACCCGGCCGGTATCGGGTGAGGGTCGTCTATAAAGCATGTCAGGTACTATCCGACGAAAAAACGGTTCTGGCCAGTTCGGTTAACAACCTTGATCTCGTTCCGACAGGGGCAGAATTGAGGCTTCCTCCGGGCGCTTCACTAACGCTAAAAGTACCACAGGATACGTCTTATCAGTATCAATGGTATCGTAACAACGACTTGCTGCCCAACGCCCGTACGTATTCACTGCTGGTTTCGCAGGTGGGTACGTACAGGGTAAGGGTAACGCAACATACCTGCGTGGGCTATTCGACCGACCGAACTATACGGACAACTGTTGTAACGGCTACAACGCCTAACCAAACCGGACATTTCGGGATTTATCCAAATCCGGCAGAAACGATACTGTACGTGCGTTACGCAAATCCGATGGCAAAACAGATTCACATTCAGGTGGTTGATTTGCTGGGTCGGGCATGGGATACGCCGGTTTCGCTGAAAAACCAGCAGGGAGAAACGCAGGGCGCTATCTCCATTCAGTACTTACCACCCGGAGTTTACATCCTTCATGTTTCGGAGGGGGGAAAGACCCGAACGGAACGGTTTCTGAAAAAGTAAGCCGGGAGTATACTATCTTTTTTGCCTGATAGTAACTCCCGGCCTGTGTCCGCCATAAACGGAATTTTCGGCTCCTAATCTATAGGTATTTACTTGACTTTACTCGCACCGGCGCCAGATTCCTGGGCAATGGCCATTTTCACCGCATCGTACAGGTTAACGATTCCACCCGATATTGACAGCGTACTGAACGCTACTGTATCGTCCGATTCGGGGCGGCTCACCTTTGTGGTATAAGGCGTTGACGATTGCATAATGATGCGCTTAATATCGGCATAGGTCAGCTTTGGGAAGTACGATTTCAGCACGGCTGCTACGCCCGCTACCACCGGCGAGGCCATGCTGGTACCACTATTATTTTCGTATTTGCTGCCCGGAACGGTTGATAAAATATCTTTGCCGGGTGCGAACACGTCCACGTTTTGCTTGCCATAATTGGAAAAGCTTGCAATCAATTCAGGGGTATTCGGCTCCGCACTGGCTCCCACCGTAATCACATTGGGAATGGCCGAACCATCAATAAACCGGGGCGATGGGTAGTTGGCGGCTGTGTCTATATTCTTGCCATCATTCCCGGCGGCATGAATCATTAAAACGCCTTTGGTAAGCGCATACCGCTCAGCATCTTCAACGGTTTTGCGCTGGGGCGAGTAGTCTTTTCCAAAACTCATGTTTATAATCTGAGCGCCATTATCAACGGCATACCGGATCGCATTGGCTACGTCTTTGTCCCGTTCATCGCCATCGGGAACTGCCCGAACCCCCATAATCTGCACAGCATCCGCTATGCCCATTATGCCCAGGTTATTCGTCCGGTCGGCACCAATGATGCCCGAAACGTGCGTACCATGATCGGGATTTGCCCCGGAAATATCAGCATTCCCGTAGTCACGCTGGTTCATATCGTCCGGGTTATCGCCTACCACAGAACGACCATCGAAATCGGGATTATAGTTGTACTCGGCGCGTGATTTCAATTGCTCGTTGGCTTTTTCAAGCTCGGCCATGACCACATCCGTATCGGCGGCTCCCTGCTGACGCAGCAGGCGTAATATACCCTGTATCGGCCGTTTCATGGCCGCATCCGATAGCGTATCGGCTGCTTTGCTCAAGGTCAGGGTATCGAGTTTGGTTACCTTCAGTGTTTGTTTCAGGTTATTGACCGCCGTTGAAAACTGCGTATAAAACTGGCCAATTCCCTGATACTGCGCTTTGTACTGCGCTTGATTTTTTTCGAGTTCAGCCTTCACTTTTGTGTACAGATCGTACTCTTTCTGCTGGTCCGGCTTTAGTGATTTCCGATCTTTTCCCTCGTAAGTGGGCTTGAGCTGTACATAGAGCCGGGTTACCTCGGCTGTTTCATGATCGACGTTACGACCATCTTTGCCACCGATAAAATTCCAGCCGTGTATGTCGTCTACGTAGCCATTTTTATCATCGTCTTTGCCGTTTCCGGCAATTTCCTTTGGATTGACCCATAGTACTCGGCGGAGGTCTTCATGCGTAGTGTCGATTCCGCCATCAATAACCGCCACCACTACGGGAGTAGGCTTGCGGTCTTTAAGCAATTCGCGGTACGTCCGTTCAACACTGATGCCAGCCGTTTTATCGGTTTTATCCTGTAAATACCACTGTGTTTGTTGCGCGGATGCGGCCATTGAGAGCAGGCAAATCGACGCGCTGATAAGGTGTTTCTTCATGAATTTGGAACAAAAAATCTGGACAAATTAAGAAGAAACAATCCAGTTTTTTGGTTAAAAGTTGTTAAATGGCCTAGGGTTTACCGTGCGTTACGCTCTTGTAATGCTCCTGTAACAGATCTTCCCCAAAATCATTGGTCAAATCGCGCACAACCGTATGGATATGGTTGGCATTCGTTTGGGTGTTGTCATATTCGATTAAAATTGTAGGACCGTGAATGCGGTAATACCAGCCTTTTCCATCGCCCAATTCTGGTGTCAGGTCACCAGCCCAGGCAAAACGAAGCTCATCCAGCCCTGTTTTCTTAAGCTTGTCCAGTTGCTGCTGGGCCAGGGTAATGTGGTAGTTTTTTAAGTACACCTGGAGCAAATCCATGAATAAGGCGCGCTGCCCCGGCTTCATATCGGCCATTTTTACCCCATCCATCCGCTCCATTGACGCTTTCCGCTTATTGCTGGTCATGATTTCGGGGTAAGCAACGGCATTTACGATGGCCTCTTTCCGCTGATCCTGATTAAGTGATTTCAGCAGGGCAAACGCTTTTTCGGTTTCCTGTTTCATGATTTCACGGCCCTTCTGGGGTAAATCGGCGATGCGCGGATTGCCCATGCGTTTGTCGGCCATGCTGGAATCAAAGGCCAGAACAGCCGGATTGGTACCAAAAAACGTAGGCGTTTGAGCAATGACCTTACCTGTCTGAGATAAAAAGTGCAGTGACAGGTGGTGGCCTTCAATTCGCCAGCTCCAGGGATTTTTGTCGTCCGGGTCGCCGAAGATGGTGAACGAATAGTTTTCGGGGTCCCGATAGGTGTCGTTGGGCGGTCGGTTGTCTACTACCCGAAGCACGTTTTCGTTATCGATGATCGAGGTAACTTTATCGTATCCCTGCTGACTCAGTCCTGTTTTGAGCATCGCCATTGCCGCGCTTTGCTGTTCCTTCGTCATTTGTTTTAGTGGCAGTCCTTTACGTTCGCGGGGAACGAAGTGCCAGTTATAGCGTTCCTCGTCGTTCAGGGGATAGGTGGCCTGCTTCTTTTGTTCAGGTGTGAGCTTGGTGATAAATGCCGTTACAGCGTCCAGCATGTCATCTTTCACCCGTTTCTGGGCGGGTGAAGGGGCCACCTGCCCAATGGCTGGTAGGGTAAATTGACTGGCTAGCAGGCAACTGCAAAATAAAAGAATGTACTTCATGAGAGAACTGGTTTAGGCACTACCCTGTAAAGTACCATAAACGTTGCATTTACCTATTTACCCTTAAAGCAAAACCTACCTGTTCTACAGTGCCTGATTTATTATATCAGGCTGTTTGCCAACAACATCAGGGCTTTGGTAGTTTAACTAGGCAAGCCATTACCCCAGAAAGAAACTATGTCTACCCGGCCACCTGACAATAACACCGGTCCATTCGACCATCTGTCAATGCGCTATCTGCGGCAGGCACTCGAGATACCTCATCCGATTGATGAGCCGTATGTGTTGAATGAGTTTGAATGTCGGGTAGTTCGTCGTACGAAAAATCTTGTGCTGACTTTGTCAGTTTTGCTGGGTGCACTAGGGATTCTGGCCTTTTCTCTACCGCAGCAAAAATGGCCCGACACGTTTAGCACTACGTCAATTGCTATTTTTGGTCAGCCCTACAACTTGCCCCTTGTCAACTCCTTATACGCTTTGCTATTAGTTTACCTGGTAGTAAATATTTTACTGTCCTTAAGCGGCTGGGGGGTGAAGATGATTATGGAAGTGTGTCAGTTTCCCCGTGCTCACGATGCTCAGTACGAACGCCATATACAGGCAATTGCCGATGAGGGCCCCGGTAGGTCACGGGCAGGCTTTTTTCGTTTGGGTCTCGATCCTTACCTGACAATGCCCCGGTGGGGATTGCCTATTTTCTTCCTGCTCAATATTCTGAAAGCAACCTTTATCATGCTGGCCCTATGGCTTATACTGGGGCAGTTTGCAAACGAGTACACCTTGCATCAAACTATTGAGTCGTTGTCAGTGCCCGTTTTCGCGTTTTGGAATGGCTGGGCTGCATGGCAGGTGTTGCACGAAGCACAAATCAGGGTGATGGCCCCCACCACAATCCGGGAGTTTGTTCATGAACTGCACGAAGAGTGGGGTAATAATGATCAGTTTTTCCCCACAATCATGGAAGCGTTGCAGTATGCTTCCATTTTAAAAGGCCCTGTTAGTTATGCCCACTTCCTGTTGACCGAAACGATTGTTGACCAGTTTGGGCTTTCGGTCGATGCGCCCCTGTGTGGCCATTTTACTGAACAATTAGTCTCATTGCCCCTTCCGGTACGCCGTAGTCTGGAGCGACTTATTGTTTTTGCCTCCCTGGTGGACGGGCGCTTATCGTGGGTCGAAAAAAGGCGTTTGCGAACGTTGCGGCAGAGAGGGTTTCTAACTTACTCGGCCCGTGAAATTCAGCGTATCAGTAGGGATTATAATCAGGGGCGGGGGCTGTGGGTGTGAGTATCGTAGTCCGGGCGGCTACGTTTTTTCTACCAGATCGTTCTTTCTAACCCGAACCTCGTTAATACGCTTATCATCCGCCGATACTACCTGGAAAACAAAGCCTTCGTAATTGATTTCTTCACCAGCCTGGGGAAGATTCTTGAATAGTTCGAGCAACAGGCCGCCGAGCGATTCACTGTCTCCCTGCACAGATTCGAACGTGGTAGCATCTACGTTCAGTACCCGGCACACATCAGTTATCGACATTTTTCCTTCAAATACCACTGTACGGGCATCCTCACGCCGGTAACCAACGGCCGTATCATCGTCAAACTCATCATTGATATCGCCAAAGATTTCTTCAATGATATCTTCCAGCGTCACCAAACCGCGCGTTCCGCCATATTCATCAACCACAATGGCCATATGAACCCGCCGTTTTTGAAAGTCCTGGAGTAGGTCATCTACTTTTTTATTCTCAGGAATAAAGAAAGCAGGGCGTAACAACGATTTCCATTGAAACGAATCATCTTGATAAATGTGGGGGAGAAGGTCTTTTATGTATAGAACGCCTTCAATCTGATCCAGGGATTCGCCGTAAACCGGTACGCGTGAGTAACCCGACGCGTTTATCTTAGCTAATAACTCACTAAACATCAGATCATCGGTCACGGCCGATATGTCCAGTCTCGCCCGCATCACCTGCCGGGCTGTTAGATTACTGAAGTTAACAATACCTTTTAAGATTTCTTTCTCTTCGTTTGTGGCACTGGCCCCGGTCAATTCGACGGCCTGACTTAGTTCCTCTACCGATAGTTTATAGCCGCGTCGCTGAATTCGTTTGTCAATCTGATTACTCAAATTAACCAGTAATATCGCCAGTGGACGGAAGATAGCCAGCCCAATCTGGGCCAATCGGGCTGTTCGGCGGGCCACAGTCAGATTATTCTGGCTGGCGTACACCTTTGGTATTATCTCGCCAAACACTACAATGGCTACCGTTATCGCTATTGTCATGCCAGTAAGTATCCAACCCGACCCACGCGATACCTGGGAGAACTCCCAGGTGAGGTAAGTGACAATGACGACAATGGCAATATTCAGCAAATTATTGAAAATAACCAGCGAAGCCAGCAGACGCTTGGGGCGTTCCAGTAGTACGGCAATACGTTGGTCGGCGGCCTGATTACTTGTACGACAGGCGATCCGGTCGTCGGGCGAAAGCGAGAAAAAAGCCGCTTCTGAGGCTGATATCAAACCAGCTATTGTTACCAGCAGGAGCACCAACGCCGTGTAGGGGGCGTATAAATCAAAATAGGTGCCCAAGCCATCAGCGGCTTGGAGCACCTGTCGAGGAAGGGGGTCACCAGGATCCATGTATATCAAATCTCGTTCAACAATCGGACGCGCGGAGATGAATTAAAAGGGTAAATCATCATCACCACTATTGCTCTCAAACTGTACCGGCTCCGGTTCCCGACGGCGGTCCGGTGCGGCAGGCTGTTGCTTGGGAGCAGCAGCGGGTTGCTGGCGAGGCTGTTGGGGTGCGGGTGCTGCCTGTGCTGGTGCCGCCTGCTGGCGGGGAGCTTCGTAACGAATTATCCTCTGTACGATCATTGGGACTTCCCAGCAATTGCATGGTACTAGCCCGAACGCGCAGCGATGTTCGTTCTTTTCCTTCTTTGTCCGTCCACAACTCCGTCCGCAGCCGACCTTCGACGTAAACGGAATTGCCTTTCTTTAAAAATTTCTCAGCCACCTTGGCCTGCTCGTTCCATAGTTCAACCCGAAACCATTCTGTTTGCTCAACTTTCTCTCCGCTTCGGTTCGTATATTTTTCGGTAGTAGCCACGTTGAAGGTCGCTACTACAGCACCTCCATCCAGATACCGTACTTCAGGATCGGCACCCAGGTTGCCGATTATTGTCATTTTGTTAAGACTGGCCATACACTTTTTTTTAATAATTACGGAGAAAATTATAGTGTTTAAGAGGATTAAAGATACTGAAATATACCGACTTATACAAACAGCGTTTCCAAATAGTTTGTGACGATTACTGGCTTGGGGAGCTGGTTAATTTCAGTAGGAGTATACCACTTCAGGTCAGGTGATAAATCACTGGTGGGTACATCAATAAGGTAGAATCGGGCATTGATTCGCTGGTGTGATAACAACTGAACTGCTTCTACTGGTAAAGCAGCCAAATCACCCCGTTGCACTAACGCATAAACAGGATCAGACGAAGGTAAATCATCTATAAGTGCGTTAATATCTGATGCTTCAGGCGTACCGAACTCGTGCTCAGTCAGGTGAAAATCATAAAGATTTTGCCATACATCGCGGGCTGTCCGTTCCCTGAGTGCGAGTTTCCCGTTATGCCTGAGAACAAGATACGTGAAGAATCGTTGACGAACGGGTGGTTTTTTCGATTTAACGGGCAAACGATGCTGGCTTCCGGTCAGATAGGCAACGCACACCTGTTGCAATGGGCAGAGCAAACAATCGGGGCCGGTGGGCGTACACTGAATAGCGCCAAACTCCATGATGGCCTGATTATAGGTAGCTGGATCAGTAGCCGGCTGAATCAGGCGCATGGCTAATGCGGCAAATGTCTTTTTGGCGGTAGTCGTGGTAATATCTTCTTTGATGCCATATACCCGTGCCAGTACTCTGTAAACGTTTCCATCCACAACCGGCACTCGCTCACCAAAAGCAAACGAAGCAATAGCAGCCGCCGTATAAACGCCTATTCCCTTCATTTTCAGTAAGTCATGATAATTTGAGGGGAACTTACCCTCCAGCTGTGTCGTTACAAAGCGAGCAGTCTGATGCAGGTTTCGGGCGCGGGAGTAGTAACCCAGTCCCTGCCATAAACGGAGTAATTCGCGCTCATCCGCCTGAGCCATATGCAAAACGGTTGGATAAGCATCCACAAAGCGTTCGTAGTACGGTTTTCCCTGGGCTACGCGGGTTTGTTGTAGAATTACTTCCGACAGCCAGATGCGATACGGGTCTGTTGTATGACGCCAGGGCAGATTTCGTTTATGGATAGTGTACCACTGTTCAAGAGTAGGAGCGAACGTGGTTTCGATGTCGTTAAGGTCTGATTGCCAATTCAAAATAAAAGAAGAAAACGGCAAATAGCCGGAAAAACTTAAAGTCAGGATTTTTAAATTTAGGGGAAAGCCCTACCTTTGTGCTCCCATTTTGAGACCCAAATTTTCAACAACACAGTAAACGTTAAAGTTTAAGAAGTCGTGACGAAAGCAGATGTAATTGCCGAGATCGCCGATAAAACCGGTATTGATAAGGCAGAAGTAACAAACACCCTAGAGACTTTCTTTTCAGTAGTTAAGGACTCATTGGCCGAGGGAGAGAACATTTACGTGAGAGGGTTCGGCAGTTTCATTAATAAGAAACGCGCTCAGAAGGTTGCCAGGAACATTTCAAAGAATACCGCTATGGTAATTGAAGAACATTTTATTCCTAGCTTTAAACCAGCGAAAGTGTTTGTAGAACAGGTTAAGACCAGCGACAAAGCTAAAGTAGTTGCTGAATAGCCAAACCCGTTAGAACTGTAAAGCCAGGCGTTTGCTGGTAGTCAATGCCCATTATGAATAAATTCGTTTTGCTTGTTGTCCTTTTGGCTGCGTCTCTAACGGTGGGGTTGTATACCCTGCCAACGGTGGTGGTGCAAGACAAAAATAAGCAGATTGGAGCAGGGGATGCTACACAAACGCGTGGATCTAATCAGTCCGGTACTGATTCATCCGGAGTAGCAGGGATCGGGTCAACTGCTCATGAAAAGCCGCTATTGCCAGAACAGCAAAAGCAGTTGGCAACGCTACAGGCTGAGTTTGCAGGAGCGAATGCAGTTCAGAAGGAACGTGTTGGTGAGAAGCTAATTACGCTGTTGCGGGATGTAACACGGTACGACAGTGCTGCCTATTACGCCGATGTACTGGCACAGGCGGAGCCGTCGGAACGAAACTTACTACGAGCTGCCGATAATTATTTCGAAGCCTACACATTTGCTGTCGACGCTAAGAAGACGGCATACCTTGGCGAGAAAACGCGAAACTTCTATGGGCAGGCACTGGCTAAAAACCCAGACCTTTTGTCGGCAAAGGCGAATATGGCAATGACCTACGTGAACACAGAAAACCCAATGCAGGGAATTATGCTGTTGCGTGAGGTAATTAAGCAGGACCCAACCAATGAGTTGGCCCTCTTTAATTTAGGGTTGTTGTCTATGCGTTCCAATCAACATGAAAAGGCAGTTGAGCGATTCCGGCAAATTCTGGTGAACAATCCATCAAGCCGAAAAGCGCAGTTTTACCTGGGCATTAGTTTGGCGGAAGCAGGCCAGAAAGAGGAAGCAAAGAAGGTTCTTGCCCAGGTGAAGGAACAGGAAAAAGATCCGCAAATTCTTGCCGCAGTGCGCGAGTACGAAGAGCGGCTAAAGTGAGTTCAACCGTTTATTGTGTATCGTAAGATTACCAATAAACGAAAAAGTAGAAAGGGTTTAGCCGAGTGGTGAGCCGACATGTATTTTAACCATTAAACTTTCATACACTATGCCTTGCGGTAAAAAACGGAAACGGCACAAGATTGCCACGCACAAGCGGAAAAAACGGCTAAGAAAAAATCGGCATAAGAAGAAATAGTTATTAGTTTGTCGTGAATGGTTGACGGCTCTGCGTAAGCGAGCTATCAGCCATTCACGACAAACAGTAAACTTGCTCGTAGAAGCTTCGGCCGGTCTGTAAAGCCCGAACGTGGCTTCTTTCTTTTTATATAGCCATTCTTAACCGTACATTCATCTTGTGAGTAATGAATTAGTTATCAGTTCGACTCAGAAAGGTGATCGGATTGCGCTCTTGCAAAACAAGAGATTGCTGGAGTATCACGAAGAAGAGTTAGACAGCAGCTTTACCGTTGGCGATCTATATTTAGGAACAGTCAAAAAATTATCATCGGGACTCAACGCTGCTTTTGTAGATGTAGGTCACGAGAAAGACGGATTCCTGCATTATCAGGACTTAGGGCCGAATGTTAATTCGCTCAATAAGCTTGTTAAAGATGTAATTGCCAAGCGAGTTAGTACAGGGCGTATCAGTGGTATGACTCTGGAACCACCCATCGATAAAATAGGTAAAATCGACAAGGCGCTGGCTAAAAATACGCCTATTCTGGTTCAGGTGGTCAAAGAACCCATCTCAACCAAAGGTCCACGCCTTTCCTGCGACATTTCGATTGCGGGCCGCTACCTGGTACTGGTCCCCTTCTCTGACGGTGTAAACCTTTCCAAAAAAATTACTGATCGCGCAGAACGCTCGCGTCTGATACGCCTGATGTCGTCGTTGAAACCGCAGAACTTCGGTGTTATCGTTCGGACTGTAGCACAGGACAAAGATGTAGAAGAGCTTGACCGTGATTTGCAAAACTCACTCGCTAAGTGGGATCAGGCCATACAATCATTGGCCGATGCCAAGCCACGGGACCGGGTACTGGGTGAGATGAACAGGGCATCGTCTATTCTGCGCGACATGCTCAATGAATCGTTTGAGAGTATCACAGTCGATACAAAGGAGTCCTTCGACGAAATCAGAGACTTCATCCACACGATTGCCCCTGACAAGGAGAAGATTGTAAAACTTTACACTGGGAAATCCAAGATTTTCGAAGCGTTAGGGCTTGAAAAACAACTGAAGTCACTATTCGGTCGATCGGTGAGTTTGCCTGGTGGCGGTTATCTGATTATCGAGCATACAGAGGCCCTACACGTTATTGATGTCAATAGCGGCAATAAATCAAACTCTGAAGAGGATCAGGAGGCAACGGCCATCAGCGTAAATCGCGAGGCTGCGAAAGAGATTGCCCGGCAGCTTCGGTTGCGCGACATGGGAGGGATTATAGTGGTCGATTTTATCGACATGAAGAAAGCAGAGAACAAAAAGCTACTGCAGGATATCATGCGGGATGAAATGAAACCGGAACGCTCGAAGTTTACGATTCTCCCCCTCACTAAATTTGGCCTGATGCAGATTACCCGTCAGCGCGTCCGGCCCGAAATGAACATCGTTACCCGTGAAGTATGTCCAACCTGTGGCGGTACGGGAACTATCCAGGCAAGTGTTCTGGTCACGGACATAATTGAAAACAACCTCGATTATATCCTGACAAAGCAGAACGAACAGGGTATTTCTATTTCAATGAACCCGTTTCTTTATGCGTACTATACCAAAGGCATTTACTCTAAGCAGGTGCAGTGGTACGTGAAGTACAAAGTATGGATTAAACTGGTCAGAGACAGCTCACTGGGCATGGTTAATTTCAAGTTCTTTAACAAATCAGGGGACGAGATTGAAGTAAGTAGTAATACCTGATAGTATAGTAAAATTTTACCATACTACATTCATAAAGCATCGGGCCTGATTTACTAGTAAATCAGGCCCGATGCTTTATGAATGTAGTATGGTCGTATTCAATAAATTACCTCCATACTAACCAGTTCACTGAATATGTCTTCACCCACCATTTCTTCAACTGACTCTACCGTATGGATGTTGAGCAGTAAATCCTTTAGATCTTCCGTAATCTCGAACGTCTGGTAAAGCTGCCGGTCGAATAAAACGGGGGCCTGCTCGAGGTCACACAAAGTGTATCGCTTTTCATTGAACGTAAGACGCTCACTATGATAGCCAAAGAAATTATTTTTACGAACTTCTGGCTGCAGGAACAAATGAATGTAGTTCCAGCCTTCCCATTGACCTGGATACCGTTTTAGGTACGACCAAAAACCGTCGTAAAGCTGTTGCATAACCTCCTGGCAGTACATTTCCCGATCACTTTTGGCAATGGGACGAATTGGCTTGAGGCAGTGCAGCACATTTGTCATATCAGCCTCCCGATAATTTACCACCGGTATGATTGGTACATTTGTGGCATGCGATAAATAACCAACTCCTTTTCGCGTGAGTAGCTGTCGTGAACCAAAGCGAACCGATAAGAACTGCGACTCTTCTCCTGGCTCAGGACCCGTTTCCGGGCTGCCATCCACATACACGATCAGTGACTTTCCCGCTTTCAACTCCCGCATTACGGTCAAACCGGCTGCGGGGCTTCCCGCTTCAACTACCCGAAAAGCGTTTGTTAAACCGTGCTTGGTGCGCAAAGCCTCAATATGCTCTGTCATTTCACCCCCCTGGGTGCGGTTCATGTTATTACCAACAAGCAACACACAATCAACACCGGTTCTGAAGAGTACACTGGTCAACAAGCGGTAAGAACCGAGATGGTAGGTACAGTAAATTTTGGGACCGGCCTCTTTTTTCAGTAAATCATGATCACCCCGGACCTTTATCAGTTCAGCAGCTGTAAGGCACTGCTGATCGAATGTTGTATATATTTGCTGTAATAGCAACTCCCTAAAAAGACCTTCATGGTCCTCACGGGGTACTGAGGGCAGAATATTTTCAACATTAGCGGAGAAAGTAGTGAACTTCATCAGATACCCCCGTTCTTTTTGGAGGTCTACCTCTTCAAAGTTTTCACGACAGCGTGCTAACTCCTGGTTATAAAGTTGCCGTGTAGTTAGCATGATTTTTGCTGATTATAAAGAGAAAACTGGCTTGGAGGGACTGTACTGGCCATTATGGATTAGACCACCAACAATGAATCCTTCATTCCAGGCACAGCATACACTGTCTGCTGCGAAGAAATGACCGCTCGATTCTGATTTGGCAGACGATTTAACTAGGTTTTTGAGCACTTGACCGGATTTGATAACAAATTGTTTTTTCATGATAATTGGAGAAATTATGAGTTGATAATTAGTTGCTTCATTTATTTGATACAAAGCTACTAGCCCGGCAGAGGGCCTATCAATCACAAAAAAGTCACAATTAGCAGTTGCAATTAGTAAAAAATTACTAGTATATTAGTACTGTTTTTTGTCTATGGAAACAGTATGAAGGAAATTCGAATCACCCGAAACTTCCTGAAAAAACCGTTCAGCAGCGTCATTATACTACTAGTTGTTGTAGTACTAATTGAAGCTGTTGGCTGGTCTATTGGTTATAATATAAAAGTTAAAATTGTTGACAAAGCGGGTGGGATAGTACAGTACCTTAATTTATTGATTCGTGGGTTGTTTATTCCTGAACTGTTCACTTTCTTCATTACTGTTACTATAATAAACTACTTTCACAACTTACGACGGATACGTACGATAGAGAATACTTGGCGTTCAATAATTGCGGTACGAAATAAAATTTTTGCCTGTTTTAGCACTCTCCTTCTTCGTGTTCAATCCCGTTACTCAGACGGTTCGCTATATTTTAGATGATTTCCCGGACTACTCCTGGTCCAATTACTGGGAGAACTATATTCTCCATACGTTTACTTTGTCCATGTATTTTAAATACTTGTTTCCTGTTATTCTCATAGGATATATTGCTCTTAACATTTCACTCCTCCAGGACTATTTAAAACAGCGTCGGGAAGCGCAGGAGGCTGCCGAAGCGGAAGCCGCAAAAGCTGCCCAAAAGGTCTTGGCTTTGTCTGAGACCTTCTCGCCAAAACCGACTGTTGCCTCGCCCCACCTGTCGTACCTAAAGGGTAAAAGTGCACTGGGTGAGCTGGACTTTCCGGTCAATGAAGTTTATTATTTCACCGTCGAAGATCGCTTTTACTATGCCGAATCCATAAAAGACCGGTATATGGTTAGTAAGACGCTAAATGAACTTGAAACAGAACTTGATCCTACCCAATTCTTCCGGATTAAACGCGATTATATTGTCAACCGACAGGCGGTGTTACATTACTCCTATTGGGAAAATGGCAAGTACATCGTTAATCTGAATACACCTGATCAGCATGAAATTATTGTTCCCCGTGTTCGGATGCATGAATTTAGAGAGTGGCTTCAGGGACGTGATGCCAGCAAGCCCGAGCCGGCCAATTTAGTCTAGATTGGCCGGCTCATTAACTCCGTTCTCCTTCGCCCTAAATGCAGTCAATTTCTCTGATGCAGTAGCAAGCTGATTTCCTGCGCTACATCCTTCTGAGCGAATATCGCTGGCTACATTACTTTGTAATATAGCTAGCGTCTGAAATCACCCATTTTATGCGTGATTTCACCCATTTTGACAGAATCCAATGTTGATTTAATAACGCAAGATGATGCTTTCGGATGACGGAAGTTGATTCCTGCTTGCAAAACCTGCTGCTACTAAGTCAGTGTGTTAGCTATTCTTCCTGCTCGAAACCACCCGAGCATTTGATTCGTTTGTACGATTTAGCTAGTTAGAAGCGATTTCCAAGGCTTAAATAAAGACGTAGCACCCTTCAATTGTGAACAGGGTGCTACGGGCACAGGGCTTCCAAATGCCCTGGCTTGGACTACGAAATATAGAGGAGGTAGGTGTATAAAAGCCCGGAAAAGGTATATGAACACTTGTCCGCTTCCTGTACTACAAGTAATTTCGCACAGAAATACTATAGCGTGGTAATTGCCGACAACTGTCTAGGTTAAGTTTTTGGGCTATATTAGCCTTGTGGTTCACGGCTGTTCGATAACTTATGCTAAGTTGATCGGCGATTTCGCCGGACGTAAATCCTCGGGCTATCATGCGTAATACTTCCCGTTCCCGTTCTGATAAGCGATTCAGTTCTTCACGTGCAGACTCTGAAATCACATCGACACCAAAATTTCGCAGCAAATTCATAAATCCGTTACTGTAATAGCAACCGCCGTTACTAACTGTTTGAAAGCATTGGTACAATTCGTCCAATCCGTCCGTAGCATATAGAAAACCGGAGAAGCCTTTTTGCATAGCCCTCGCCAACATCCTAAAGTCAGGCTTGCGTGTGTAGAGGATAAATTTTGTTGCTTGCATCTGTTCGACAATGTCGAAGCCGTGTTCATCCGAGATATCTGATTCCAAAATGACACAGTTGGGGCGCTTGACTCTTATCTGTTGAAGGGTATCTTCTAACTCAACAGCCCGGCCAATTACGTTATAGCCTTGCTCTTTCAAGAGTTGACTCAGGACCTCGCAGTTAAAGATTTCAGATTGGGCGACAAGGATTGAAAAATCCCTACGGCGAATAGCAAATTGTCTAGCGCCCTCCTGGACACTGGTAGATGGATTCATGATTGTTTATGTATTATGGGTGCATGAATGTAATACCAAAGTGGCTATTTTGGTAACACTATATAAATAATATTCCTACTCTTCATTGAGAAAGTAGGAATATCAGCTCAAACAGACGGATGTAGCTTTTAAGAAAAAAGGTTACTAGAGCATCCAGCCTACGATGATTTCATCCTTATTAGGTGATTTCACACCTAAAATGAGTGATTTCACGCAAAGTGATTTGCTTTAACCTCTAATAGCATGATATTTTTGATTGACTCAAGCGAAAATATTATAATTAATAATTAGAGTAATGAATCAACAAGAATCAGCAATAGTCTCTGGCTACGAAGCCTCAGTTGAGGAAGTTCAGAAGGTAGTTAAGGAGTGGGCAACAGCTACAGAAGCATTTCATCGTCGTTATGCCAAACTGAGTCAAGTTATCAATTCATTACACAGTACAGTTCGCCAACAGCCTAATCCTACGGCTAGCCGAGTCAGGTTACGCAAACTTATGGAGTTGCGTGACAATATGAGTGACACTCTGATGACATTACTACTGGATATGTCAGGCAAAAAGCCTGGTCATTCCTTGCAGCCTTCCAAGTCCGGTCAGCTTCATTCCCATGTTAGTCTACTTGATGAGATGAACCGGAAAATCGATGCTGAACTGATTAGCTACACAACGGTGGCTCAGGCGTAGTGTTTGTATTTCTTATTGATAGAGGTAAGTTCCAGCCGGTAAGACTGGGACTTTTCCTTTTTATGGTGATCTAACCTGAGATTACAGTTCCCAAGAGGCTCGAGATTTCGATATCTATCCGTTTGAAGTGCATAAACTCTATCAATAGCTGATCCGCTTCTTCGGGCTTCTTATTCCCTGATTCACGGATTAGCTGTTGCAGAACAGCCATCCGCTGTTCTGCAAGCAGTTTCTTAATCCGCAAAATATTTCGATAGGCCGCATCAGCCAGAATACCAATTTCTGCTTCCGATGGCACAATGATCTCGTGCTTTAGCCAGCCATCGCTGATTTCGTAGCGAGGAGTAGTCAGGTGAATGGCCTGGTGTTGAAGTTCGTTTTTGCTGAGCTGTTCCGTACTATCTGATGAATGATTTAGAAAATCACTGGCTGTTAGAATGGTCCCCTCTGTATATGCTTCCCTGTACAAAGTAAGAATGACGGAGAAAGGTGATGTTTGAAAGTCAATATCGTGCAACTCACTCAACACGTACTGACATAGGGTAATGCCCTGCTCCAGTTCCCGAGTGCCATAATTTATCAACAACCTCACACATTCTTCCTCTTGATACGACAAAGGCGTTCTAACCGACTTTTCTGTCGGTCGCTGTGCCTGCGTAACAAATTCGCCTAACGGTCTGGAGTCGTCGCTTACAGGCGTTTCAATGCTTAGTCCCTCAAGCAACGCGTTTATATCGTCGAGGGACGGTTCGACTGAACTTAAAGTATTACTTGAAGCAGTCTGGTGTTTGTCTGGACCTGCATTTCGCTGCTGTCGCCCGGCGTCTTTTATGCTTTGATCCTGCTGTTTACGGAGTAGTCGGTTAATTTCAGAAATAACGGATTGTTCGCTCACATGAAACAGCTGAGCAACCCGTTGCGATAAGGTCTGACGCTTGAGCGGGTCTGGTATTTTGGTTATACTACTACATACATCTGAAATACCCTCAGCTCTTTTTAGGGGATTGTCTCCCGCTTCGGACAACCACCGGCCTGCTTTGAAGTCAATAAAATCCTGAGAATGCTCACTGATGTATGCGGTGAAGGCATCGGCCCCAATTTTATGAACATAACTATCGGGGTCCTCTCCATCGGGCAATAATAGCAGTCTGAGGTTAAGGCCCTCCTCAAGTACCATATCAAGCCCACGAAGAGCCGCTTTAATCCCGGCAGCATCACCATCATAAAGAATGGTAACGTTCGGTGTGAAGCGGGAAATGAGCCTGATCTGCTCCGTTGTGAGTGACGTGCCGGAAGAGGCAACTACATTTTTTATGCCCGCCTGGTGCAGCGAAATAACATCCGTATACCCTTCGGTTAAGTAACAGACATCTGCCTGCCGGATAGCCTGTTTTGCCTGGAAGATGCCATACAATACCTGGCTCTTATGATATACGGGTGTTTCGGGTGAGTTGAGGTACTTTGGCTGGTTCTTATCTGCTTTCAGAATTCGCGCCCCAAAGGCTATCACCCGGCCCGATACATTATGAATGGGAAACATGACACGTCCCCGAAACCGGTCGAACTGCTTATGATCGTTACCCGACGTTCCCTCTTTAGTTAAAATGAGGCCGGCTTTCTCGAGCAACTCGCGGCTGTGGCCTCTGCGTAGTCCCTCTTGCAGCAAGGCATCCCACTTATCGAGGGTGTAGCCCAATTCAAACGCTTCGATGGTAGGATTAGTAAATCCCCGCTCCCGGAAATAGCTTAAGCCAATGCTCTTTCCCTCGTCAGTAGTGAGCAGGGTTTGCTGGAAAAAGGTTTTGGCAAAGTTTAGGACGATTAACAGACTTTCCCGTTCGTTCTGCCGCAGGAGATCTTCCGGTGTCTGCTCTTGCTCTTCAATTTCTATACCGTACTTTTTTGCCAGATACCGGAGTGCTTCTCCATACCCTACGTTTTCGATGTCCATCACAAAGCGAACAGCATCACCCGCTTTACCACAACCAAAGCACTTATAGATCTGCCGGGTTGGATTTACGTTGAATGATGGTGACTTCTCATTGTGAAACGGACAGCAGGCTATATAGTTACTACCTCGTTTCTTGAGGGAAACAAAGTCATTTACAACCTCCAGAATGTCGACAGACTGACGAATTCGTTCAACTGTTTCTTCGGGAATACGCATTGGTAAACTATATTTTTTTAGGTATCAAATGTACTGCGAAAGTCAACCAGATAATAATCTGACTGTACCGTACCGATGCCCCTCAGGCAATCTGGCAATGTTTTTGCTACTTTAGCATTGGTTCTGAGTCGTATAGAGGAACTCGCTGGCCTGTTTCCCTACATACACTATGAAAAAAAATTTCTACCCCTTTTTCCCAAACCTTTCAAAACGAGTCCTGTACTCCAGGAGCAGTCCCCACTACGGGCGGGAGTTGATTTTCCTGCTCTTAGTATTCCTGTTGCAAGCTTGCCACGTGCCACCTGCCGACGATGTTCAACCCATACTCACCGGTGGCAAAACTGCCGATCAATATACGAATGACGTGGCCGTTAAATGGGCTGAGTTGCAGTTAAACCTCACAAAAATAACACCTGGTTTTACTCCACCGGTAGCGGCCCGCGCTTTTGGCTATGCCGGATTAACGATGTACGAATCGGTAGTGCCTGGCATTGCTACCCGTAAATCACTAGCGGGGCAACTGCAGGGGTTAGCAACGTTACCCAAGCCCGAAGTAGGCAAAGTGTATAACTGGGCATTGAGCGCCAATGCCGCCCAGGCCGAGATCTTACGCAGTCTGTACCTTAACATGAGTGCGGTCTCTAAAGCTACGGTTGATTCCCTTGAAACGACAGTGCGCATTGCCCTCAAGGATGCGGACGAAACCGTGAATGAACGGTCGGTCGCTTTTGGCAAACGTATTGCCCGCGCAGTATATGAATGGTCGAAAACAGATGGCGGTGATGCCGGGTACGACCAGAATTTCCCCACAAACTATGTAGTACCAACGGGGCCTGGTATGTGGCAACCTACTGAAAACGGTATCAGGATTCCCATACAACCCTACTGGGGTACGGTCAGGACGTTCGTAAAGGCCAATAACGAGTTGCCGATGCCCAAGCCATTAGCCTATTCAACCGATACCAAATCGGAAATTTTCAGCCAGTATCTGGATGTGTATAAAAAGTCGAAAAGTTTGACCCAGACCGAAAAAGAGATAGCTCTTTGGTGGTCTGATAATCCCGGCGATTCATTCACTCCTCCCGGCCATTCGTACAATCTGGGTCGAATCGCTGTAGTAACGTCCAAAGCGGATCTGGCCAGAGCCGCCGAGACCTTTGCGCGCACGGGCATTGCGATTGCTGATGCGTTTGTTCTGTGCTGGCGGTGTAAGTTCAAGTACAATAATCTGCGGCCTTACACGTACGTTCGGCTGGCTATTGATCCCAACTGGACTCCGTTTTGGCCCGCTCCTCCCTTTCCCGGATACCCATCGGGTCATGCTACTCAGTCTTCATCGGCCGCCACCGTACTGACCGCTTTGTATGGCGAAAATTTTGCTTTTGTGGATGATTCGCACGTTGGCCGTATCAATGACCCAATGCGTACTATAGCCTTCAAAGCCCGGTCCTTTACCTCCTTTGCGCAATCCGCTCAGGAATCGGCCGATTCACGCTTCTATGGGAATATTCATACCCGGCAGGATAACGAGACTGGATTGACCGAAGGAAAGAAAATAGGTGCTAATGTGAATGCGCTGCAATGGGGTAAATAAATTGAGCGGGCGTAAGCAGAAACCAGTTGGTTCTGCTTACGCCCGCTCAATTTATTACTAGTCTAGTACGCCCGTACCAATTTGCCTTCCATAAAGTTTACGAAGGCCTTGTTGACTACGTTGTTCCCTCCGGGGGTGGGATAATCGCCGGTGAAATACCAGTCGCCGGTATGATTGGGACAGGCAACGTGAAGATTTTCAACGGTTTGATACACTACTGCTACTTCGGCTTTCAAGTCGGCAGGGGTAATTATCTGCGCAACCTTTTTAGATAACTCTTCGTGCGTGAAGGGATCAAACAGTGCTTTCACGTAGTTTTCCTGACTGGCATTGCCTGACTCAATAGCGGCTACACATAACGCGTACACCTCGTCGAGTAAGCTGTCCATTCCCCGCTCACGAATCAGTTCCAGGGCGGCCCTAAATCCGACGAATTCCTTAAACTTCGACATGTCGATGCCATAACAGTCGGGGAAGCGAATTTGAGGAGCCGATGAAACGATAACAATCTTCTTGGGACCCAACCGGTCCAGCATGCGCAGAATGCTCTTCTCCAGGGTAGTTCCGCGCACAATGGAGTCATCGACAACGACAATCGTGTCCGTTCCTTTCTTTATGACCTCAAATGTGGTGTCGTACACATGGGCTACCATATCGTCGCGCTGGGCATCATCGGCGATGAATGTTCGCAGTTTAACGTCTTTAGCCACCAGCTTTTCAATGCGCGGGCGGAATGAAAGTACCCTGTCCAGTTCCTCCTCAAACAGAATGCCTTCCATAATAGCTTTCTTCCGCTGTTTATAGAGATATTCTTCCAATCCTTCCACCATGCCAAAGAAAGCCGTTTCGGCAGTGTTAGGGATGTAGGAGAAGACCGTATTTCCGAGATCGTAGTCGATTTCTTTGAGAATCTGCGGAATTAGTAGTTTCCCCAGCGTTTTCCGCTCATTGTAGATATCCGGATCGGTCGCCCTTGAGAAGTAGATACGTTCAAAACTGCACGATTTCTTTTCGATAGGTCGGACGAATTCCTGCTCCCGGTACTCACCATGTTTATCTACGATGAGGGCATGGCCGGGTTTTACTTCCTTGATCTCACTGTATTCAGCGTTGAAGGCAGCTTTGATGGCTGGTTTTTCCGAAGCTACTACCACTACTTCATCGTCAGCGTAGTAATAAGCCGGACGAATACCGGCCGGGTCGCGGGCTACGAAAGCCGCCCCGTAACCAGTCATACCTACCATAGCATAGCCGCCGTCGAAATCACGGCAGGAGCGGTGCAGAACGCGCTGAAGATTAACGTTGTCTTCAATGATATCCGATAGTTCAGGGTTTTCGTAAATTCCCTTGAATCGCTCGAAAACGCGCTGGTTTTCCTCGTCCAGGAAGTGACCAATTTTTTCCATCACCGTTACGGTGTCAACCTTATCCTTCGGATGCTGACCCAGGGAAACGAGTTTGCCGAATAGTTCATCAACATTGGTCATGTTGAAGTTTCCGGCTACCACTAAATTCCGACTGCGCCAATTACTTTGCCGCAGCATGGGATGGCAATTCTCGATTTCGTTGGAACCGTGGGTGCCATACCGCAGGTGACCCATCCAGACCTCGCCCGTGAAGGCGATATTTTCCTGGAGCCATTGGGCATCCTTGGCTTTCTCTTTGTTGCCTTTGAGTGCCTTCCGGAATTTCTTATTGACTTTCTCAAAGATGTCCGTTACGGGTCGCTGGTCGACGGAGCGGTAGCGGCTGATGTAACGACGGCCAGCCGGAACGTCCAGTTTGATGTTGGCGATGCCCGCACCATCCTGTCCCCGGTTCACCTGCTTTTCCATGAGTAAGTACAGCTTGTTGGCACCATAAAGTGCCGTGCCATACTTATCGATGTAATATTGGTAGGGTTTGCGGAGCCGAATCAGGGCTATGCCGCACTCATGTTTGATAGCGTCACTCATGAGAGAGAGTTTGTAGAAGCGCGTTTGTTATAGTCAATGACGAGGTAACGGCTCAATCCGGGCAATGGTTCGGCGAAGCTTTGGGTAAATATAAGCGAAGGGGTAGTTAATTGTTGCCGGTCGGCGTTTTCGTCAAGGCCCAGGAATAAAGGGTTGTATAAACAATAATGGAGGAAATAGTGCCCACCAGTGATCCTACGTAGGCATCTTCCACAAAATGCTGAAATAAATAAACCCGTGAATAGCCCGTCAAAAAAGCCAGGAGAAGAAAAAAAAGACTCCTGCGTTTTTGCTCGCCCAAAAAGGCAAACAGGCTGAACAGGGCGAAAGCTGTTGTGGTGTGGCCCGACGGAAAACTGTTATAACTGTGAATCTCCAGTCCTTTTATAATATGATATTGATACGTTGAGTGCTCAAAATAAAGCAGGGGCCGGGGTGAGTTCGGGAATACGATTGTTTTCAGAAACAAGGAAGCCAAAGAGGACAGGGCAAAACTAGCCAAAGCCATTCCTCCGATACGACGATTGTAAGCCAGTGCGATAAGGCAGATAAGAACGAAAAATGCGCCATCACCCAAGTAAGTAATGTAGGGAAATAGCGAATCGGCGGCTGGGGTGTTGCGGCTATTTACCCACTGCATTAGCTGTTCCTGCGTATAAACCAGTTGAAGGATGCCCACAACGAGCAGCATCAGGCCATAGCCAAAAAAAAACAGGCGATTTTTTCGGAATAAATCGGGCAGCGGGGACAATTTCTTCAGCAAATTAGTTGGCGGCACCAGCTTTCTCTACGGTAATTCCTACGCTGAGAACATTGAGTAATGGGTCCTGGCGCATGTATTGACGAATCTGCATGGTGTACTGGCCGGGTTTCGGAAACCGGTAGTTGCGCTTCATCAGAAATTTATGGTCGAAGATATCACCAATGCCATCACCGTTAGGCTTCCCCGTTTTGGGGTCCATCAGAATCAACTCATCCAGCCGGGATTCCAGTTCTTTACCCGTAGAATCACGCAGATACCGGGTTAAGTAGAGGTTGTAATACCCGTAAGACAGGCTGTTGCGAAGGTTATAATAAATGTTGTAAGGAATTGAAGCGTCCTTAATGTCAAAGGTGAACGATGGGGTATTTTTAATAGACCATTTCCCGTCTTCTATATCCGTGTACTCTTTATAAACCGCGTTTGTGTCGCAACCAGCGATCAGCAATGCCATTACTACTACGAGTGCCAGTTGTTTCATAAACATCCCCACAAAATTAGCCACAAAGCTACAACGGGGCGGTTGGCTTTTCAAATGCTAAAAAACTACTGAAATAGTTTGCAAACGAAAAAAATAGTTTTAGATTTGTTTCATGGAAAAGCTAACTGCCAAAGAAGAAGAAGTAATGCAGGTACTCTGGAAGATGGAACAGGGGTACGTGAAGGATATGGTTCCGCAGTTTACCAATCCTCCGCTGCACTACAATACCGTTTCTACCATTGTCCGTAACCTGGAAGAAAAGGGCTATATCGGTCATAAGGCGTATGGAAACACGCACGAATATTACCCTATTATCAGCAAGGAAGCCTACCAGAACAAGTTTGTGCTGAAACGAGTGGTCGATGAGTATTTCGATAATTCGTATAAAAACCTGGTGAGTTATTTCGCTAAAAACGAGAAAATTTCGGCCGAAGAGCTTCGGGAAATTCTGGCAATGATTGAGAAAAAGTAATCATTGTACTGTCATGCAACGACCATTTTCCTTCGATGAGTCATGACAATTGACTAACAACAAATTGATTAGTGCCTGACCAAGTCCAAACCATACATTTTCAAAAAATGGAAACGCTTCGTTACGTCGTTTTGGTCAATGCACTGTTGGCCGTCGTTAGTGTAGCGTACTATGTGCTACTCCGGCGCGAAACGTTTTTCAAAACTAACCGACTGGTATTGTGGATGGGGGTAGTAGCTACCCTGCTGCTGCCCCTGCTCGAACTGCCCGACTGGCGACCACAACCCATTCGAACCGTTATGCACCGCACGGCTCAGGTCATCGTGCCGAAAATTCTCCCCGGTGCTGGTACGCCTAAACCCGACGTAACAATTACGTTTCCCAATGGGGGTACCTACCCGGCTTTTCAACAGCAACGCACTACGGTCAGGTGGTCGTGGCCAACGGTATTTTTACTGGTGTACGCAGCGGTCGTTTTGGTCCTGCTCATTCGACTGGGTGTCCAATTGATTTCACTCAGACGGTTAATCCGTCGGTCGGTGCATGAACCGTACGGCGACTTTACATTGGTACGAAACGAGAATGTAACGGCCCCTTTCTCGTTTTTCAGCTGGGTAGTACTTAATCCTGACCGCCATGCGTCCGATGAACTGGAGCAAATTCTGCGGCACGAACGGGTTCACGTTCGGGAGTGGCACAGTCTGGATATGCTGGGGGCCGAAGTGATATGTATTCTTTTCTGGTTTAATCCGGCGGCTTATCTGTTCCGCCACCTGCTTCACCAAACCCTGGAGTTCAGCGCCGACCAGACCGTGCTTGCCGAGGGTATCGATGCCAGAGCCTACCAGTACAACCTGGTGAAAGTTAGTTTGGCGGCCGGACAATCGACCATCACCAATCATTTCAGTAGGTCGCAGCTAAAATCCCGTATCAGCATGCTCAACCAACCGGCATCGTCAAAAACTAGCTGGCTGAAATACCCGGTTTTCTTTATGGTGGCGCTCACGGTGGTTTCTGCTTTTGCCCGGCCGCAAATTGAGCGATTGAGTGCTCAGTTGCCGAAGCCTATGACAGACGGTATTAGATCAGTACTGAAATCACCTGTAGTTGCTGCTACTCTATTAGTCAACGTTGAGCCAATGGCTAAAGATGAATCAAGGAAACCAAGTGCTGACAGCCAAACTACACAAAAAGTACTTACTGAGGCTCAGCAAGTACCGCTAGATTCCACCAGTCAGAAACCCCAAAAGGATACCACGCGCGCTAGTCCATCGCGGTACATGGTGTACAAAGGCGATTTCTTATACTGGATTGTTACCCCAAAAACCACGTTCGACGATTTTGTCGTGATGAAAAAGGAGTTTGAAAAGCAAGCGCATAGGATGCAGTTAAACGAGGTTAAGTATGATCCGTTGTACGTCTATATTAACCGAATTAGCCTGACGGTGAAACGGCCAACGGGTGGCATGACTAACTGTGATGAGTTAAATGACGACCTGAAGTCCATTTCATCCATTGCTGGATATATAGGAATTGGCTCGAAGCTTGGCGGCTCAGGCACTGGTCCCTTAAAGTCTTATAAAATTGATTTTCCTGAATCGTTGCGAAAAACGGCGGCTGAAGAAGAAGCGTCGGTGAATCAGTTCATTAAGGAACATCGACTTGACTATCTGCTTTTGGATGGAGAACAAAAATTTAAAGAGTTGGGAAATGGCGGTAGTACTTACGGAAAAGAATACTTTAAAAATAAGTCAACTGAAGGTAGTGGGCTGATTATCAATCCAGATGGTTCCTTGTCAGTGAAAGAGGAACTGGGAGCTATTAAAATTTTCGTTAATAATGAACCCGCAACCCGCGAAACGCTTGGCAGGAAAAACGTAAATCAGTTGTACTCCGTAGTCAAAAAATCGCAGTACAATCCGGCTCGAAAAGAGTCCTTTACATCTGCCCTGCTGATTTACACTATAGAAGACAACTAAAGCCATGTACACGTTTACCAATCAATTCAGCGGCAGCAGTCTGCGCCAGCGCGTAGGCATGATGAATGGGCAGCGTTCCGGCTTTTCGGGCTGTTGGCGGTATGGTGTCGTCCTCCTGGTAACGCTTGGGGTGGCTTTTGCCTGTCAAACAGGTACGAACAAGTTACTGCACAAATACATACACCAATCACGACAACGTCTTTTATGGTGTGATAACACCCAGTACGAAAAGCGAGGATTTAGACACACTGAGGCAGGTTTTGGTCAGTCGTAATGTAATCCTGTCGGTTGATACGCTGGTCCGGCGGGCAGATGGACAAATAAACCGGTTATCTCTGACGGTGAAAGTGCCCGCCCCCGGCCATCCGATAAGTACTACCATTGGGTCGTTGTCCAAGTATTCAGTTATACAGGCTATCGGTCTCCGTTGTGATGAAAGCGGTTGTCAGATAGGGCCTGTCAACGATAAATACCCCGAACGACTCACAAACTTGGCTGCACAAGAGGGGGCTGGTTCGGTTCCTGACGTTCAACCGGCAGGCAGCGTTTATACGGATGCCAACTCATTATTTGGCCTGTATCGGGTGTTCTACCGAAATGACTTTCTGGAAAGTAACTATTTCGGGTATCGCCAAACGGCTGTTCGAATGACACCGGATTATCACCTCGATTTGTACCCAGCGTACAAGAACGCTATTGTGTTCATCGACGGGCAGGAAGTTGATCATGCAACGTTAAGGAAATTCGAGGCACTGGATTTGAAAAAAGTTGTCGTTTTTGACGGCACAGCCGCTGTCATGAGGTTGGGTGACAGCCGGGCGGAAAAGGGTCTTGTTTTACTTTATAAACTGAAAGCAGGCATTCGCAACCAGTACGCGTCTACTTATATGTTAAGAAATGCCTATCCGCAACTCTTTTCCGCATTGTGATATGTACACCTTTACCAACCAGTTTAGTGGGCCCGGCCTCCGTCAGCGTGTGGGTATGATGAACGGGCAGCGTTCCGGCTTCTTAGCCTGTTGGCGGTATGGAATATGGGTGCTGTTACTGGCAGGAATGGCCATAGCCTGTCGGCATAGCCAGACGAATGATGATGACGAGTTTATTGGCCGCGCTATTCCTCCCTTTCCGCTTACCAATGCCACGCGGGTACTGGTAGCAGAGCTCGGCAAGCCCTGGTGGCGAATGGCTTCGTTACCCGAGTTCAATACAAGCGAAGTAGTCAACGGGCGCCAGGTAACAGGTATGTCATTTAGCCGTTATCCTGAGATCGTATGTGTCCGCAATAATCATCTGGCAGTTAAAGAGGGTGAAGTAGGTCAAACGAAACTATTCGTCAATGGTAATCCTGCGCCTATCGAAGCACTGTCGTTGCTGACGTTTGAGGAAGTAGCTGATTTATTCATTTACCAGAAATTGGCTGACATGCCCGGTGCTAAGGCCTATCCCGAAACTTACCGAATCTTTGTCAGTACAACGCACGCAACGCCAAAGCCAGATAAGATGCGGGCGCAGTGGAAACAGTTCATGCAGGCCAACGCGGTGTCTGAATTCCCATTAGGCCAGTCTAATACATTTTCGATGAACAAACTGCTCGAAGCTACTTTTTTTCGCAACAAACTGGCGTTTGTGGAGCGAACGAACGACGAGCACCTGCGGCTTTATGACGAGTACCGGAAGGACATTGAACTCTTTGTTAATGGTTTCCGGGTGGACGAAAAGCAGATAACCGACATGCACGTTCGCGAAGTGGATAAACTCTATACCCGCGAACGCCCCTTCGATGAATGGGCTGATGGGCCGGACCGAAAAACGCGGTACGTGCTTTACATTCAAACGGCACCAAACCGCGCTATGCGGGATAGCACGTATTACGTATTCAGCCCTTTCTACTCCGGTGATTTCTGAGACAAGTCAGGCAAACGATAAAACAAACAACCCCGGCCTTACTTGGCCGGGGTTGTTTGTTTTATCAGGATGGTTTGTTGGTAGGAGCGGGGCGGGGTGAGCCGCCTTCCGGTCCGCGTGGCTTCTTCTTCTTCTTGCCCGACCGGGCTGTGTACTTGGCATCCAGTTTTTGTAAGTCACTGTTGAGCGTTGCCGCTGTGAGGTGCTCCTTCTCGCCAATAGGCGTCAGAACATCAAACGACTCTGGAATAATACCTCTTTTGTTCAAATCGACAATCTCAACCACGCGGGCAATCGGTAGGGGATGCCAGGTACTTTCAGCCCCGTAACCAAACCACATTTGCTTACGAAAGATGTCGGTCTTTTGAAGATAGGCCCGCCCTTTTTGCGTTTCCAGCGGCTTCTCGATGGTCGGGATGTCGCGTAGCGCATCCATGTACGTGTCAAGTTCGTAATTCAGGCAACACTTCAAGCGCCCGCACTGACCGGATAGTTTGGCCGGATTCAGGGACAGGTTTTGATAGCGGGCTGCCGAAGTAGCGATGTTCTTGAAGTCCGTTAACCAGGTAGAGCAGCACAGTTCGCGCCCGCAGGACCCAATACCACCCAGCCGCCCGGCTTCCTGACGAAGACTAATCTGCCGCATCTCGATCCGGGCTTTAAACTCCCCGGCCAGCATCTTGATTAACTCCCGGAAGTCGACCCGCTCTTCGGACGAATAATAGAAAGTGGCTTTGGTATTGTCGGACTGAAACTCAACGTCGGAGAGCTTCATGTTCAGTTTCAGTTCACGGCTGATTTCACGGGAGCGGTACAGGGCCGGAAGGTCGCGCAAAACGGCCTGTTCATGGCGATCCATATCTTTTTGGGTCGCTATTCGATGGATGACTTTTGTATCGTCATTGATCTTTACCGCCCGTTTTTTTACCTGTAGTCTCACCAGCTCACCCTGGAGCGATACGGCCCCAATGTGAAAACCAGAGGGCATTTCTACCACCACATAATCGCCCGTTGTCAGATCAAGTTGATGAACGTTACGGTAGTACTCTTTCCGACCGCCTTTAAACTTTATTTCAACAACATCGTACCGGTTCATACCGGGCATAGTCACATCGCTCAACCAGTCGAACGAGTTTAATTTATTACAACCGCCAGTACTACATCCTCCGCTTCCGCATCCGGCTGTAGCCGTTTTCTCCCCGTCAGATGCCCCTTTCTGGGTTCCACATCCGCCGGTGGCACAGGATTTACAACTCATATATATTTCAGTTAACGGTTTATAGTTTTCAGCCTCGGCAAACTATGTCAGAACCGTCTGCTGAAAACTCAATCTGCGTACCGAATCAGGTCAACCCCGATATCTTTACGGTACTGCTTTCCTTCAAATTGCACCGTCCGGGCCGCTTCCTGCGACTTCCTGACGGCATTTTCGAGCGAGTTTGCCTGCGCTGTTATGGCCAGAACCCGGCCACCATTGGTTAATACCTGCCCATTCTGGCGGAGCGTTCCGCCATGAAACACCATTATATCATCTAAACGCTCCAGATCGGAAATGATTTTACCCGTAGTATACTCACCGGGATAACCGCCCGATACCAACACCGTTGTAACGGCTGTTTGGGGGGATATTCGAATAGGAATTTTATCGAGTTGGCCATCAGCGGTAGCCACCATCAATTCAACAAAGTCATTTTGAATACGGGGCAGGACTACCTCCGTTTCCGGGTCTCCCATACGGGTATTGTACTCAATAACATACGGCTCACCATTCACCTTCATCAAGCCCACAAAAATGAAACCCTGGTAGTGAATGCCATCCCGCTGCAAGCCCAACAGCGTAGGCTTCACCACTTTCTCCTCTACCTTTTGCAGGAAGGAAGGGCTGGCAAAGACAACCGGCGACACCGCGCCCATACCACCGGTATTCGGGCCGGTATCTTCTTCGCCAATGCGTTTGTAGTCTTTCGCTTCGGGAAGAATTTTATAGTTGACCCCATCAGTCAGGACAAATACGGATAGCTCGATACCCCGTAAAAACTGTTCGATTACGACTTTACTACCCGCATCACCAAACTGCTGACCGGCAAGGATATCATTCAGGGTTGTCTGGGCTTCGGCTATGGTTTCGGCAATAATTACGCCCTTCCCGGCCGCCAGACCATCCGCTTTCAGCACCACCGGCAGCGCGTGCGTTTGCAGGTAGTCAAGCCCTTCCTGCAGGCTCTCCAGGGTAAAGGTCCGTGAGGCAGCCGTTGGTATGCCGTGCCGCTGCATAAACTGTTTGGAGAAATCCTTACTACCCTCCAGTTGAGCACCCTGTGCGTTTGGGCCAATGATGCGCAGATCGGCCAGATCAGGTTGCTGCCGCAGGAAATCAACGATTCCCTTCACCAGGGGCTCTTCCGGGCCAACAATAAGCAACCCTATCTTTTTGTCCCGAATGGCATTCGCTACTGCCGGATAATCGTTGTAGGAAATGGGCAGATTGGTTGCTGCCTGTGCTGTTCCGGCATTGCCCGGTGCTACAAACAGCGTGTCACATAACGGGCTTTGTGCTAGTTTCCACGCGAAGGCGTGTTCTCGTCCACCCGACCCCAGTATAAGTATGTTCATAATGAATGATAAATGATGAATGATAAATGATGAATGATAAATGCCGGATGGTATTCATCATTCATCATTTATCATTCATCACTCAGTTTGCTACTTCCGACAGGAATTTGATCCGCATCAGTCGTAGGTCCTGTTCGGTAAAATCGTCGCCCCCAAACTCACGCAGAGCAATGGCGATATTGTCACTATCAGACCGCATGAAGTAGTCGAAAATCTCGTCCTGCCGGTCGTCATCCATCACCTGATTAATGTAATAATCAAGGTTAAGGCGTGTGCCAGAATAACAGATATGCTCAATTTCCTCCATCAGGTCTTCCATCGACAACGATTTCGCTTCGGCGATTTCGTCCAGGTCAACTTTGCGGTCGATCTGCTGAATGATAAAAATCTTGACTTTCGATTTATTTACGGTCGATTTAACGACTACATCCTGAGCCGTTTCAATCTCGTTGTCTTCTACGTACTTGGCAATCAGATCGACAAAAGGTCGTCCAAATTTCTGGACTTTACCCATGCCCACTCCGTTGATCTGTGCCATTTCTTCGCCCGTGGTAGGGTAGGTGGTGGCCATCTCTTCCATGGATGTTTCCTGGAAGATTACGTAGGGGGGCAGGTTTTTTTCTTTGGCAATCTTTTTACGAAGGGCTTTCAGCAGGCCGAGTAACTCTTCGTCATAGGCTACACCACCGTTGGGCGTCGAATCTTTATCGTCATCTTCCTTCGTATCGGCCGTGAGCTGTGCGTAGTCATGATCCTTCGACAGCGCGATTGGGTAGGGGTCTTCAATGTAATTCATTCCCCTTTGCGACAATTTCAGGATTCCATAGTTGTCGACATCCTTTTCCAGATACCCATAAATGGCGATCTGCTTGATGAGTGAGCACCAGTAGTTGCAGTCCTCGCTAAATTCGCGCCCTTTACCATATACGGCCAGCTGATCATGCTCATAGCTGGTAACGTACTGATTTCCGGTTGCCGTTAACACGTCGGCCAGGTGAGTCACGTCAAAACGCTGATCGGTCTGCAAAACCGTTTGCAAGGCCAGCACCACCTCATGCTGTACTTTCAGTTTCTCCGTCGGTTTCATGCAATTATCGCAGAAACCGCAATCCTTATCCATGAACTCGCCAAAGTACCCCAGTAACTGCCGACGGCGGCAAACGCCCAGGTTCGAATAGGAGACCATCTCGGCCAGCAGGTGCCGGGCATTGTCGCGTTCGGTAACGGGTTTGTCTTTGTTGAATTTCTCCAGTTTAACAATATCGTCGTAGCTGTAGAACATCAGGCAATTACCTTCCAGTCCATCGCGTCCGGCGCGGCCTGTTTCCTGATAATACCCTTCGAGTGATTTGGGCGCGTCGTAGTGAATCACGAAGCGGACATCGGGCTTGTCGATGCCCATGCCGAACGCAATCGTTGCACAGATAACGTCGGCATCTTCATTCAAAAAAGCGTCCTGATTGTGCATCCGGGTTTGGGGGTCCAGACCAGCGTGGTAGGGGAGTGCCTTCACGTCATTCACACTCAGCAATTCGGCAATTTCCTCTACCGTTTTTCGGCTCAGGCAATAGATAATGCCCGATTTTCCTTTGTTCTGCTTAACGTATTTTATGAGTTGCTTCTTGGCGTCAACTTTTGGTTTTATTTCGTAGTACAGGTTCTTCCGGTTGAACGATGTTTTATACAGATTGGCATCCTCCATCTGGAGGTTTTTCTGGATGTCCTGCTGTACTTTGGGGGTAGCCGTTGCGGTTAGGGCAATAACGGGCAGATTGCCAATATTATCGACTATGCCTCTTATTTTTCGGTACTCCGGCCGGAAGTCGTGCCCCCACTCCGAAATGCAATGTGCTTCGTCAATAGCGACAAATGAGATGTTGGCTTTCTTTAAAAAGTCCAAATTCTCTTCTTTCGTTAAGGATTCCGGGGCAATGTATAGTAACTTGAGTGTTCCGTTCAGCGTGTCCCTCTTGACCTTGTTCATCTCGGCTTTGGAGAGCGTCGAATTCAGGAACTGAGCGTTGATGCCAAACGCGTTCAGCTGATCAACCTGGTTTTTCATCAGGGCAATAAGGGGCGAAATAACCACTGCTGTGCCATCGCTAACAATAGCAGGCAGTTGATAGCACAGCGACTTGCCGGCCCCGGTGGGCATAATAACGAACGTGTTACGTCCGGCCAGGATACTATATATAATAGCTTCCTGCTCGCCCCGGAACTGACCATATCCAAAAATTTCTTTTAGTCGATCTCTTAGCGTTGTATGGACCGACTCATCAACCTGCATCATTCTACAAATCGTACAAAAGTTACTTTACTCTATCTGCTTCCCGTATCTTTGCTTAATAAAGTTAGCGAATATACATCGCAAACCATTCCTGATTAGCAAAACTGACGTTGAAAGTAATAAAAAATCCCACGAGTATTGCGCGTTCGGTGCTTTTGGCCGAGGCCGATGCCATCCGTAACGCCGTCGATTTGCTCGATGAACAATTTGACGTTACGGTCGAAACGCTGCTGCATATGACGGGCCGTCTGGTGGTAACGGGGGTGGGTAAAAGTGCCCTGATCGGGCAAAAAATTGTGGCTACCATGAACTCCACCGGCACCCCTGCGCTATTCATGCACGCAGCCGATGCTATTCATGGTGACCTGGGAATGATTCAGACGAACGACATCGTTCTGGTCATCTCCAAAAGTGGCAGTACCGCCGAAATTAAGGTCTTGCTACCCTTGCTGAAGCGGGTAGGTGTTACACTGATTGCGCTGGTCAGCGCCCGGGATTCGTATCTGGCCCGCCATGCCGATCATATACTACATGCGTATGCCGAGCACGAGGCTGATCCGCTTAATCTGGCTCCTACCACCAGTACAACCGTTGCGCTGGCACTGGGCGATGCCCTGGCAGTTAGTTTGCTGGAGCTACGGGGGTTTACACGACAGGATTTCGCCCGCTATCATCCGGGTGGTTCGCTGGGCAAAAAGCTGTACCTGAAAGTTGCCGACATTTTTCCCCACAATCAGTGCCCGAAGGTGTTAACGGGTACGTCAATTAAAGACGTGATATTTACCATTTCGGCAAACCGACTGGGTGCTACTGCCGTAGTGAATGAAGCTGGTTTGCTGGCCGGAATCGTTACGGATGGTGACATTCGGCGCACTGCTTACGAACACGAATCTTTCTGGCTACTATGCGCCCGGGACGTAATGACCCCAGGACCAGTTTGTATTGGTCCTGACGAATACGCAGTAGCTGCTTTACAGCTTATGCAGGAGCGGGACATCACTCAGCTGGTTGTAGCGGAAGCCGGGCATGTTCAGGGGTTCATTCATCTGCACGATCTATTAAGGGAAGGGCTGGTTTGACCCACGCTTTTTTAATTCCCGGTAAACATCCCCTCCAAGATTAATTAGCCCGTCCCGTCCGATTATCCGCTGCACATTACAACCTCTTTTGGTGGTTTGTTGAATAGATGTGTGTAAATGTTAAACAAAATCCCCACTGTGAATTCCCCATAATGGGGGAAATATTCCACACCACACCCGTACACACCAAAACGCGTTTGACTTTGGCACGTAAATTTACCGATGTTAACTCATTGAAAGATAGCTGGTTAATGCCGGAGATTTCGACTGGGCAGGGATGTGCAGAAATCGTGGTTGTTTTTTTGTCTTAAGGTATGCAAAAGAGCCTAACTGAAAAACAACGGAGCCATGACAGCCATCGAATTTACAAACCATATCGGCAAAGTATCTAAATCACTTCGCCCATTCGCCCTGCGCCTGACGAAAGATGCTGAAGACGCAAACGATTTGCTGCAGGATACATTGCTGAAGGCATTTACGAACCGCGACAAGTATACCGACGGTACGAATCTGAAGGCCTGGTTATATACAATCATGAAGAATACGTTTATCACTAACTATCAGCGTATGGTGCGTAAGAATACCTTCATCGATACGACTGATAACCTTCACTACATCAACTCAATCGAGAGCAGCACGGATAATACGGCTTATTCGTCATTCGCCCAGAACGATATCAATCGGGCTGTGAATGGTCTCGACGACACCTATAAAACACCGTTCATGATGCACTTCCGTGGTTTCAAGTACCACGAGATAGCCGCAAAGCTGAACATCCCCATTGGCACTGTTAAAAACAGAATTCATATAGCCCGGAAGGAATTAAAAGATCAGTTGAAAGTTTACGCTTATTTCAATGCATGAGGTGATACTTTTTAAGTACTACTCCGTCTAATGCATATTAATTGAGTAGTTTTTGGTTAAAAAAGAGGAAGGTTCAAAAAAGTCAAGTGGCATCCACTTGACTTTTTTTTTGCCATTTTTTCATAATCAGAAGGTTAATGGTGGTGCGGAAATCCCCCCTTTCGTTCCCGGTTTTTGCTCTCCGGCCCCCTGTTGCCTATCTTGCCAGGCGCTTTGCCGTACATTCGTATAAACAAAGTGCTTCATCAGGTACTTATCTGGTGAGTACATTCATACGTATAGACTGATGCCGCAGCGTATCTTAGTTATAGGGGCCGGGTTTGCCGGACTGGCAGCCGCTACCGGTCTTGCCGATAAAGGGTACGACGTTACACTGCTCGAAAAAAACGATATGCCGGGGGGGCGGGCGCGCGTTTTTCAGGCCGAGGGCTTTACGTTCGACATGGGGCCAAGCTGGTATTGGATGCCCGACGTGTTTGACACTTACTTTGCCCGATTCGGGAAGAAACCATCCGATTACTATAACCTCGTTCGGCTTGACCCTTCGTACTCCGTTATTTTTGGGCCGGACGAAGCCGTTGACCTGCCTGCCGGTGTCGATAAGCTGGAAGTACTTTTCGACCAGATAGAGCCTGGCAGCGGGCTAAAACTACGTGCCTTTCTAAAACAGGCTGCCTACAAGTACACGGTAGGGATGAAAAAATTCGTCTGGAAACCCAGTCGTTCGGTTACCGAATTCATGAGCCTCAAACTGCTGGTCGACGTTGCCCGTCTGGATGTATTTCAGTCCTTTGCTACGCACGCCCGTAAGTTTTTCACCCATCCTCGTCTGCTCGAAATCGTTGAATTTCCGGTGCTGTTCCTGGGGGCTACACCCGAGAATACACCCGCCATGTACAGCCTGATGAATTACGCCGAAATGGCCTTGGGAACCTGGTACCCGATGGGGGGAATGCACGAAATTGTGAAAGCAATGGTTAGCCTGGCCCAGGAAAAAGGGGTTAAGATTTTGCTGAACCAGACCGTTCAATCGATTGAGATTGTCGATAAAAAGGCGCAGCGGGTCGTTACTGATACCGGCATTTTTGAAACGGATGTGGTGATAGCGGGGGCTGACTATAACCACGTTGAAACCAGCCTGGTCGACCCGGCTTACCGAAATTACGACGATGCTTACTGGCAAAGCCGGGTTATGGCCCCTTCGTCGCTGTTATTCTATTTGGGGATCAACAAGCGGGTGCCCCGTTTGCAGCATCATAACCTGTTTTTCGATGAAGATTTCAAGGTTCACGCTCAGGAGATTTATGAGTCTCCCCGCTGGCCTTCCAAACCGTTGTTCTACGCGTCGGCTCCGTCGAAAACAGACCCCAGCGTAGCACCCCAGGGGTGCGAAAATCTGTTTTTACTCATTCCGGTGGCTCCCGGGCTTACGGATGATGACGCTACCCGCGAATATTATTTCGACCTGATAATGACCCGCCTGGAAGCGTACGTTGGGGAAGATATCCGCCATCATATCGTATTTAAACGGAGTTACGCCCACAACGATTTTCAGCAGGACTACAATGCCTTCCGGGGCAATGCCTACGGGCTTGCCAATACGCTTCGGCAAACGGCCCTGCTAAAACCATCGCTTAAAAACAAAGGAGTCAGTAACTTGTTCTACACCGGTCAGCTGACGGTGCCCGGACCAGGTGTTCCGCCGTCACTGATATCGGGACTGGTAGTGGCCGATGAAGTTGCGAAGGAATTTGGGTAGTTTTCACGTTGAGTGAGCAGGGGCGCTAGGGGTAGATATATCCCTACGCCATGCTTATCTGGTTTCCAGCTATATTTTTCCTGCGTTTCGTAAAAAAAAGTTGCTTACATACTATGATGGCGTTGTTCAATAAGACCGCACTGGAATGCAGTAAATTAGTTACTGAACGGTACAGTACGTCGTTTACTTTAGGCATTAAAACCCTGGACCGTAAGTTCCACCTGCCTATATACGCCATCTACGGATTTGTTCGATACGCTGATGAAATTGTGGATACGTTTCATGACTATGATAAAGAAACCCTGCTCAAACGATTTAAGTATGATACGTACCAGGCCATCGAAGAAGGCATTAGTTTGAACCCCATTTTACAATCGTTTCAATTAATCGTTAACGAGTACAGGATTGAGCATACGTTGATTGAGGCCTTTCTGAAGAGTATGGAAATGGACCTCTACAATCAGGATTACGATAAGGAGGGGTACAGCGAATACATTTATGGCTCCGCCGAAGTAGTGGGCCTGATGTGCCTGCGGGTGTTTTGTGAAGGCGATTGCGCTGAGTTCGACCGATTGAAGGATGCAGCCTCGAAACTGGGAGCCGCCTTTCAGAAAGTGAATTTTCTGCGTGATATGAAAAGTGATTTCGTTGACCGGGGACGTACCTATTTCCCCGGGGTTGATTTCAGTAATTTTGGTGGCGACACCAAGGAGTTAATCGAGCGAGACATTCAGTGCGACTTCGATGCGGCTTACATTGGCATCTTGAAGTTGCCACGCGGTGCCCGGATGGGGGTTTACCTGGCCTACGTATATTATCAGACGCTGTTCAATAAAATAAAGCAGCTTCCGGCATCCCGCGTTCAGAATGAGCGGGTTCGCGTACCGAACCCGCATAAATTTGCCCTCCTGGCGCAGACCTACGTAAAGTACCGGCTGAACGTACTGTAACGGTCGGGGCGTTCGCTAGACGCTCACGCCCGCTTTTTCGCAGGTTCCCAATACTCCCCCCAGTACTGATAAGTATGCCTGAACCGCTTTGGCCAGTTTGGGTTTTCGTTCCTGCATATTCATATCCACTTCGTGCATGAAATTTGTCCAGTTGGATGCATTCAGGCAGTCCAGCGCAACGGATATCGTTGGCGTAAGGGAGCGGGCCGTATGCCACCAGCCGCAGGGAATGAACAGGGTTTCGCCGGGGCCAACCACGAAAGTGACAGGGGTTGTTTTTGCGAACAACGGGTACTTCTCCAAGTCCGGGTTACGAATGTCGTTCACCTCCGAAACCCATAGATTGTCTGGTTTGGGATAGACGTAAGGCGTTTGATCCGGTGGAATAACCGTAAATTCCTTCTGGCCATACAACTGGGTAATGTAGGCGTGCAAACTCATGTAATCGTAATGTACGTACGGGAACTGTGCGCCCGGACTGCCAAAAAAAATCTCCAGCGTATTGGCCCCCGACAGCAGCCGATTGGGCAGGAACTTGCTCTTGATACGGTCGGGGAGGGCGTATTTGAGCCGGGGTAACACGTCGGGCATCAGCTCCGGGTAATCACTTTCCATTTGCAGGGTGCAGGGGTAGGGGGCTGGGTTTGCTTCGGTGCCCGTCATCATCCAGTCGATGTAATCGCCCAGTTTGTAGGTTTTTCCGGCTATGCTCACTTCCCGGTCGCCGTAGTTTTCCTTAAAAAAAGCAGGGGTAAATTTAGTTTTTGCTGACCAGGCAGTGCAGGCATCGCCAATCACGACGGGGTAATTGCCGAAAAGATGCTCCTTCGCAAATTCTTCATAACTCAGGTGGTACTTTTTCTCGACCACAATCCCCTTGTCACGGGCTAGTTCAACAGTCTGGGTAGTCATTTTTAAGAAATGGGTTAGTAGTCGTACACTAGTACGAGTCGACATTTAGACGATAAATCCCTTAAAAGTAGACACCTGATGAATCATGGATTTACTATTCGGTCAGTTTGTATCGCTCCGGGAGGCATCGGCACCCGGCCCTGTTTTATTTCTGCCTATCTTTGCTTAAAATTAGTATACTTTGCCAATGGTCGTTGAAGCAACTCGTTCGCCAGCTATTCTCTCCCAGTATGAAGTCGTTATCGGGCTGGAAATACACTGTCAGTTGCTTACGGAAAGCAAAATTTTTGCGTCTGATGCCAACGCGTTTGGTGCGGAGCCAAACACCCATATCAGCGTTATTACGCTGGGGCATCCGGGTACATTACCCAAACTGAACCGGAAAGCTGTCGAGTATGCCATCCGGATGGGGCTGGCCTGCGGCAGTGAGATAACCCGTCATAACGTGTTTGCCCGAAAAAATTATTTTTACCCCGACCTGCCCAAAGGCTACCAGTTGTCGCAGGATAAAGGGCCAATCTGCGTAGGAGGTGGAGTGCCAGTTACGGTGAAAGATCCCCAAACCGGCACCCCATACAAAACAACTATCCAGCTGCATCATATTCACCTCGAAGAAGATGCCGGAAAATCCATTCACGATGGCATGACTGGCGTGACCCGACTGGATTATAACCGCGCCGGAACACCCCTCATCGAAATGGTGACGGAACCCAGCATCCGCACGGCCGATGAGGCCGGGCAGTACCTGGCCGAAGTCCGGCGGCTGGTTCGGTACCTGGACATCTGCGATGGGAACATGGAAGAAGGCTCGCTGCGCTGCGACGTGAATGTTTCCATCCGGCCCAAAGGAGCCACGCATCTCGGCACGAAGGTTGAAGTGAAAAACCTGAACTCCATCCGGAATGTGATGCGGGCCATTGACAGTGAATTTCTCCGGCAGGTGCAGCTAACCGAAACGGGCGGACGTATCGTGCAGGAAACGCGCACCTTCGATGCCGCCACGGGCCTTAGCTATGCCATGCGTGAGAAAGAAACCATGAATGACTACCGCTATTTCCCTGACCCTGACCTGACTCCCCTGGTGATTTCGGACGAGTGGCTGGCCAGCGTTCAGGCGGGTATGCCCCTGCTGCCGGCAGCACTGTATCAGACAGATGATGAGCACTACGGCTTGCCCGATTATGATGCGCTGGTACTGACTGATGCGAAAGAACTGGCCGATTATTTTGAAGACGTTTGCATTCATACGACCAATTATAAAGCCGCATCAAACTGGATAATGGGCCCGGTAAAGGGCCATCTTAACGAAAAGAGTTTGCGCGACCGCCAGTTTCCGGTTTCGGCTGAACGTTTGGCCGCGCTCATTACGTTAATCGATGCAGGGAAAGTAAGCCAAACCGCTGCCCAGCAAGTATTTACACTAATGATCGAGCAGCCGGAAATCTCCTGACGATCTTGCTCAACAGCGTAACGGCTTGGTTCAGAACCGCAATACGGATGACCTGCAAACGTTGGTAGAAGAAGTACTGGCAGCCTGGCCCGATAAAGTAGCACAGTATCGAAAAGGCAAGAAAAATCTTCTGGGCTTATTTGTTGGCGAGGTGATGAAAAAATCGAAAGGCTCAGCCGACCCTAAATTGGTGAATGCGTTGTTAATGAAGATGTTATAAATACTATGAAAAACTTATTTTTTAGCATTGCCGGTTCGATGGCTTTCAGCCTTACAGCCAATGCCCAAACCACAAAGCCATTTACGGTGACTGGGACAGTTAAAAAGGCAACACCGGGCAGTTATGTTTATCTGGAAACCAACGCCCAGCCAACCCATAAAATTGACTCGGCAAAAGTTGCTGCCGATAATACCTTCACACTCGAACAGCAAAGTGGCCGACGGTGGTGAAGTGTTCGTTTTAAACGTAGGTGGAGGCCAAAAAATGGCTCTGTTGGTTGAAGGGGGCGAAACACTGAACGTAGTGGCCGACGGTTACCGGATGGATGCTAAAACCGGACAAGTGGGGAAAGCAACCGTGACCGGCTCCAAAAACATGGAGTATTACGAAAAGCTGACTGCTCTGCAGACCGAAATGAAAGCAAAAGTGACGAGCTGGAACAAACAGTTTGCGGCTGCTACCGAGAAGAAAGACAATAAAAAAATTGCTCAGATTGAGCAGGATTACGAGACCGCCGAACAGGAAGTTGCCAACAAGGTAAAGGCCATGCTACCCGACATGGGCACCTCGCTGGCATCGCTATTTGCACTCAATTTCATCAATATCGACAGCGACTTTGCGATCTATGATGCACTGGCGCAACGGTTTGAGAAAGAAAATCCAAATAGCCCCCATGCCAAATCGCTGATTGGTCGCGTGGCCCGTATTAAAGGCGTATCGGTTGGTGCACAGGCTCCCGAAATCGCGCTGAGCGATACGACCGGCAAGCCCGTTCCGCTGTCGTCACTGCGGGGTAAGTACGTATTGATTGATTTCTGGGCCTCGTGGTGTGGGCCATGCCGGGCCGAAAATCCGAACGTAGTGCGGATGTATAACAAGTTTAAAGACAAAGGTTTTGCCATTTACAGCGTTTCACTTGATCAGGCCAAAGCGAACTGGACCAAAGCCATCCGCAACGACAATCTGGCCTGGACACACGTTTCGGACTTGAAATTCTGGCAGTCGGCGGCTGCCCAGCAATATGGTGTTCAGGCCATTCCGGCTACGTTCTTGCTTGATAAAGAACGGAAAAATTATTGCCAAAAACCTGCGCGGTGATGCCCTGGAGCAGAAACTGGAAGAAGTTCTCAAAGGTAGGTCAGTGAGTTGACCGTAAGTCATTAGTTTTGAGGGTCGGGCGAAAGCCTGACCTTTCTTTGTCTTTACTCTCTTTCATGCCGAAGCCTTGAAACAACTATGAAAATCGCTATTGTAGGTTGCGGCAATATGGGCATGGCCTTTGCCAAATCGTTTTTACAGTATGATCTGGTAAAAAAAGACAACTTACTCCTAATCGAAAAAAGAGCGGATCGGTCGGAAGCGTTAAAATCCGAAAAAGCGGGGGTAGTGGTCGATACCATCGGGCCGCACGTTGGTGAAGTCCGACTTGATTATTCTGTCGGTGAAGCCGCAGGATTTCAATAGTGTCCATGAGTCATTGCGGGCGGTTATTCAGCCTAATCAGGTTATTTTGTCCATCATGGCAGGTATTCCCATCGCGCAGATTCAGGAAAAACTGGCTCATCCGCTGGTGGTCCGGGCCATGCCCAATACCCCCGCTATGCTGGGGATGGGTATTACCGGATTTACGGCCGCCAAAGAAGTGGATTTGATCAGTCTGCGCCGGGTCGAGAATCTGATCAACGCCACAGGCCGGTCTATTTTTCTTGAAGACGAAGCTATGCTCGATGCCGTAACAGCCCTGAGTGGCAGCGGCCCGGCTTATTTTTATTACGTCGTGAAAGCAATGATTGATGCCGGAAAGCAAATGGGTTTCGACGATGCAGTATCATCCTTGTTGGTGAAACAAACTATGCTTGGCGCGTACCACCTTATCAATACTGCCGACAAATCGTTGGATGAACTTATCAAAGCCGTAGCCTCCAAAGGGGGCACAACTGAGGCTGCCCTGCGTAAGTTTGAGACCGGTGCATTATCCGATACGCTGATAGCGGGTATCAAAGCGGCTCAAAAACGGGCTACCGAGTTGTCGAAAGGGTAGGTTAATGAGTAATGAATAATACAAATCCTTCATTGTTCAGGGGGTAGGACAAGTTTGCCAGCCCCCGATTTTAATCGGGGGTAAAAGATGAAAAGAATAAAATCCCGAACCGTTTCAACGGTTTATGTCCTGGCGAAACCGTTGAAACGGTTCGGTATAGGGATGATTTTTTCTGAACCCACAGCTAAAGCAGTGGGCTAGTAAGGGATTCGGCGGTTAATTACTACAAATCAATAATCAGTGGACTGGCCGCCGGTGTGTGCTGGCAGACGGTGAGACCCCATTGTTCATATTTACCTATACTTCGGCCCGTAGCACCTCAAGGGGTGGTTTTACCAGGACATCGCGGCTGTTGAAAACCCCGATCAGGATGGTCAACCCCGTTACAACGAGGGTAATAACGAGCAGGGGCAGGGCATCGGGCCGGTAGGGAACTTCGAACACAAACCGGGCCAGCCCCCACGTACCGGCTATCGATAGTAGAATGCCGGAGAGGGCCGCCACAAATCCCAGCAGACTGTATTCCAGGAACGTAATGCCCAGAATCTGGTTTCGGCTGGCGCCCAGCGTCCGCAGCAGCACACTCTCGCGGAGCCGCTGAAACTTGCTGATAACCACCGAACTGGCCAGCACCAGCAAGCCAGTCAAAATGCTGAACAGCGCCATGAACTGAATAACGAAGGAAATCTGGGCCAGAATTTCGTCAATCGTTTTCAGAATCAGGCCGAGGTCGATGGCCGAAACGTTGGGGAACTGGCTCACCAACCCACGCTGCAACACGGCCGAGGTTTTATTATCGGGCACCCGCGTCATCAGGACGTGAAACTGGGGTGCCTGCTCCAGGACACCGGACGGAAAAACGACCACGAAATTGGTTTGAACCCGATTCCATTCTACCTCGCGTGTGCCGCCCACAATCGTCTGAATAGGAGCGCCCTGCACGTTGAAGTTCAGCGTGTCGCCGAGTTTGAGGTGCATCCGCTCGAAGAATCCTTTCTCGATGGAAATGTAACTGGCCCCGTTTGCCTGATAGGGAGCCTTGCCCGACGCCAGCTTCTCCGACGAAATCAGGGAGTCGCGGTAGGTTATCCGGTATTCGCGGGTGAAGGCCCACTTCGGCGGTTTCTGGGTTGTGTCTTTGCGGACTGCTTCGCCGGTTTTTGCCGTTGATATCCGTCAGGCGCATGGTCACGACCGGCACCTCCTGCAAAATCGGTAGCTTCTGCGCCTGCACCAGCGATTTGACGCCCGCCAGTTGCTCATTCTGAATGTCGAACAGCACCATGTTGGGTTGCTTCCCGCTGCCCGATAGCTCGACCCGGCCCAGCAGTAAACCCTGGGTCAGGTATAGCGTCGCAATCAGAAAAGCCCCCAGACCAATGGACGTTATCAGGATAAGGGTCTGGTTGTTGGGGCGGTATAGATTGGCCAGGCTTTGCCGCCAGGTATAACTCCACGAAGCCGGAAAAAAGCGCCGTACCAGTCCGATCAGGCCCAGGCCAATGGCCGTCAGCAGGCCGAAGGCTACCACCAGCCCACCCGTGAAACCAACGGACAACAGCAGGTTTCTGGTTTGCCAGTACGCGAAGCCAACGATGAAGCAGACAACGAGCCCGTAAACCAGCCAGCGCAGAGGGTCGCGGCCCCTGCAAATCATCTTCGTAGGAGGTGCGCAGCGTACGTAGGGGCGACACGTTGCGAATGGCGAGGAGCGGCAGCAGGGAGAACAGGACGGAGATCAATAACCCCGTGCCGATACCACCCAATATAGCGGGGGCCGAAAGGGTCGTTTCGACGGTGATGGGCAGGAAGTTGCCAAAGACGCGGGGAAGCAGCAACTGCACCACCGACCCCAGACACGGCCCCGACGGTAGCGCCGATCAGCCCCATGAGGGTTGTCTGGTACAGGTAAATCAGGAATGCCTGCCGACCGCTGGCACCCAGCGTCCGCAGAATGGCCACCGAGGCTACCTTCTCTTTTACGTACAACTGCACGGCACTGGCCACGCCGACGCAACCCAGCAGCAGGGCCACGAACGCCACCAGACTCAGGTACTTGGTGAGGTCGGCGAAGGAGCGACCGGTCTGGTTTTTGCGTTCGGTAACGGTATCGTAATTGATGCCTTCCTTATCCAGCCGGGCAGTCAGGGGTTTAATAAATTTGTCGGCATCAACCGTACCGGTCGCTTTGTCCGGTGCCAGCTGGTAATAATACTTGTAAGCGATGCGGCTACCCCGCTGCAGCAGACCCGTATTGGCCAGAAACTGGTTGGGAATAAAAACGGTGGGGGCCACGGTGGCGGCAATGGCCGCCTGCCCCGGCGTTTTTGTTACCCGCCCCACAATGAGGAACGACAGGTTGCCAACCCGCACCGAATCGCCGGGTTGGGTGCCCATCTGAATCAGTAAGGCGTCATCCACCAGGGCTACCCGGCTGGTAGCCTGCCGGAACGTCTGGAACAGCGGATACCGGCTGCACTTCCCACATTCCGTAGAAGGGGAAATTTCCCTGTAACCCTTTCACCTGCGCCAGCCGGACCCCGCCGTTTTTGGGCGTGGACACCAGCGATGCAAAGGCTACTTCGTAGGCCCGGTCGCGGCCCAGGGTTTTGAGCCACTGCTGCGTTTTGGCCGAAGGCACCCGCGTCCAGGAAAGCGTCAGGTCGGCCCCCAATAGTTCGCGGGCCTGTCCGTCGATGCTGCGGGACAGGTTATCGCCAAAGGAGTTGATGGCCACCAAAGCGGCAATGCCCAGCACAATGGCCGACATAAAAAGTAATAACCGTTGTCGGCTTCGGCGGCTGTCGCGCCACGCCATTCGGAATAGCCACATAGTTTATTGGGTGAATCGGAACGCCCAACCGGAGTGAATCGGAACGCCGAAGCGGAGTGAAGGATTTTTGTCATTCTGAGGCACGAAGAATCTTCGGTTAGAGCAAGAAAAGTCAGGCATCACCCAAAGATTCCTCGTCCCTCGGAATGACAAAAATCCTCTTTTACGAATAAAATAAACTAATTCTACGTGATTACTTAAGTAATCAAGCAAAGTTAAACTGTAGTACTTTTTATTGGTTTCTGTCATTCTGAGGAACGAAGAATCTTCGCTAAGAGCAAAAAAAACCGAACTTACCCGAAGATTCCTCGTTCCTCGGAATGACAGAAAATGCAGTAACCTAATTCTGCGTGGTTGCTTAGAATGACAGAATGAGCGAATGAAACGGGCGTGGGGTATATCATCACTCGTTCACTCCGTTTCGGCGTTCCGATTCGCTGCGTTTCGGCGTTCCGATTTGCTCGTTGGTATCAGCGATGACGGTTCCGCCTTTGACCCGGATGACGCGCTGGGTACGGGCGGCCAGTTCCAGGTCGTGGGTGACCAGCACCAGCGTGGTGCCGGCTTCGCGGTTGAGTTCAAAGAGCAGGTCCACTACGGTAGCACTGGTGTCGGCGTCGAGGTTGCCGGTAGGCTCGTCGGCGAAGAGCAGTTTGGGGCGGTTGATAAAGGCGCGGGCCAGCGAAACCCGTTGCTGCTCCCCGCCCGATAGCTGTGCCGGATAATGATGCCCCCGGTTGCCCAGGCCAACCCGTTCCAGTAGCGCCTGCGCTGTTTTGGCTACGTTTTTCTCCCCCCCCCGCAACTCCAGCGGCACCATCACGTTTTCGAGGGCCGTGAGGGTGGGCAGCAACTGGAAATTCTGAAAAATAAACCCCACGTACTGGTTCCGGATGGCCGCCCGCTGATCTTCCGTCAGGGTATCCAGCCGGATGTCGTTTAACTGTACACTCCCCGATGAGGCCCGGTCCAGCCCGGCACACAAACCCAGCAGCGTTGTTTTGCCGCTGCCCGACGGCCCCACAATGGCGAAGGTATCCCCCGGTTCCAGCGTGAACGTAACGCCCTGTAATACGGTCAGGTCCCGACCGCCACTGGTGTACGTTTTGGTGAGATTTTCGACGTGAAGAATTGACATAAACAAAAACCGGTTGACGTATCTTTACTATAGACGTATATGATTATTTTCTGTCATGGACCGGGTGGCCGGAGCCATGACAGAGAACGCACGTTTTAGTGGGAATGACAAAAAACAGTGAATTACTTTGCCTTGTGCTTTTATCTACTAACTACCGTCCTGTATATGAAGTTCTGTTCACATCGCCAAACCCCCGGTTCTGTGATAAGCGGCCTGCTGCTTATCCTGACGGTCTGGGGCTGTGGCGCATCCGATTCAAAAACCGATACGGCAAAAACGGGCACCACTCCTCCTTCAACGGCCCCAAAACCAGCGGAGACCACCCGGAAGAAAATTATCCTGTTCTACGGGAACAGCCTGACGGCTGGCTACGGCGTCGAACCATCGCAGGCTTTTCCGGCTCTGATCGGTCAGAAGATCGACTCGGCGGGGCTGAACTATACCGTCGTGAATGCCGGGCTGAGCGGGGAAACGACCGCGGGTGGCAAAAGCCGGATCAGCTGGGTCATGCGGCAGCCCGTAGCGGTATTCGTGCTCGAGCTGGGGGGGAACGACGGACTGCGGGGGCTACCGGTATCGGCCACCCGGCAAAACCTGCAGGCCATCATCGATACGGTCCGGCAGAAGAGTCCCCAGGCTACCATCGTGCTGGCGGGTATGCAGATTCCCCCTAACATGGGAACGACCTACACCACAGAATTTCGGTCTCTGTTCAGGGAACTGGCGGATAAAAACCAGCTGGTTCTCATTCCTTTTTTACTGGAAGGCGTGGGCGGAGTTGCTTCCCTGAACCAATCGGATGGTATTCATCCAACCCCTGCCGGGCATAGACTAGTGGCTGACACCGTGTGGGAACTAGTGAAACCCCTGCTGGTAAAGTAAGCAAAGGGGGATTTCGGGCACGGATGTTTCACCTAAACAGGCTGAATGTAACCTGCCTTATCGCAAAAATGCCCGTGATTGTTTAGCGTATAGGAGCGTATGAGATTAAAAAGAGATTAAAATTTTAACCCCCATTTAATCCTTAGCTGACTTAAATCTGTAGACTAATTGGATTAAGCAAGGCTGTTTTTATAACTATTTTAATAAATCGTATTTTTCAACAAAGAAAAAAAGGGAAATATTGATTTATGTTTATACATCAGATCATTCATGATTGTTTAGTATAGGCAGGCTGAAGAATAGTAACAGTTTTAGATAAAAAATTTCTCATTATGTTTGCTGTCGAAAGCAACTGGGAATTTTTCCTGCCTTGCTAACTTACTTATCTATACACACCATGATCCTGTCAACCCTTGTTTTTGTCGCCTTCGGCTCGCCCTTGTCCCGTAGATCGGGAAAAATCTCTCTTACCCGCACAAATGCGGGGAACCCAACCGATTAAATCCACATACGCGGTATCGCCCTTTTTGGATTTAATTGTCGTAAATTTCTTGTTATTGATAAATAGTAACATTAAGTTTACGTCATATTATCCAAATAACCCATAAAGATACATACTACCCGCTCGTTGCACGACAACAGGTACTGGTTGAGTTATGGATTGTCTGTCACGTCAAATGACCGTTAAGGAAAATACCGCTAGTCGAACGTTACCCATTTCATGCGCACATGAAGGGAATCTCAATGACTATCCCCGTTGCAAGTAATGCCTCCACGATGAATACCGAGTTTATGCGTTTTCCGAGTCTCCCTAATCAATTTTTCATATCACAACCTTTAGATTAAACTTTACTTTCACATGAGACCGTTCAAATCAAATTTCAAAGCACTCCTTTGCGGACTTGGCCTGGTGGCCGTTCTGTACAACTGTAAAACAAAGGACGTCGATTCGCTCACGCCCTTTACCTACACCTTCAAGGGTCTCGACGACGTGAAGCTGCCACCTGCTCCCAATACAGCGCCTGTCGCCGTATCCGCAACGCAGGCCACGGTAGCTCCCTCTGTGGCGACTGCCGCTGTTGCCAGCGGGTTAGCCGACATCAAAGCCTCGGGCCAGGTTCCGGCCGCCGTTCAACAGGCTACGGCTGATATCGGTAAGGTCGTTTCCGACGCTAAGGCCGATCAGCTGATTGCCGCCTTTACTCCCACGGTGCTCGACAACCTGGCAAAAGGGGGTACGCTCCCTGCGGCTCTACAGGCCGAAGTAACGGCTATGGCCAATGACCCGGCACTTAAAGCGTACTTCCCCACCTTTACCCTGCCAACCGTAGATGGAATAGCAGTAGGCGGACGGGCAGGGGGAATCACTGAGGCTATTGCCGTTGCGAACGCTGCCCTGGATCAGGATGCCTGCAAAGCAGCTGCCAATACAGGATTCAATACCGCTCTGGACGCGCTGACTAAAGCAAAGGACGCCCAGGTGGCCCAGATCAACAGTATTTTTGCCCAGCGCGCCGGTGCTACCAAAGCCGATGTGGCCCCCTGTAAAAGTACGGCGACCACGAACTACAACAGTCAGGTATCAGCCCTTAATGCCGCAAAAGACAAAATGCTGGCCGATCTGGACGGTGCTATATCCATCCTGAGTGATAGGCAATACAAACTGTTGAAAGTGTTGATTTTTAGTTCGTACAGCGATACCATGTCCATACTGGATAAGGTGATGAAAGCGTCTGACAAGGCCTGCGATAGCATCAGCAGTGCCAAAGATGCACAGGCGGCTAAAGCACGCGATAAAGATCTGGACCAGATCAACAAGGAGTACAATAAAGCGGCCGATGCCCTGACCAAAGCTGCGCTGCCAGAGCCGTTGCCAGTTGCCACAACCAGGGTAACGGAGGTTGATTTGCTGTCGTATCGTTTCACTACCTAGTATTAAACGATATCGAACCATGACTAAAAATTCTATCCTTGTTGCCTTCGTGGCCGTGTTTGGCGGTCTGCTGGTACTGCCCGCTCAGGCGCAGGTCAATCTCAAAAGTATCAGCATTGGTGCCAGCTACTGGAAGCCATCCCTGGACTATTGGAATACTAAATCTACCCTGGTGGACTTTAATAACGGAACGGGTGCTAAACTGGATGGCAAAATCATGCCGACAGCCGCGCTGGAAATCGGGCTGGTAAAGGGACTGTCCCTCGGTGGCCGGGTGGGCATCTGGCAGAGTTCGGCATCCAGCCCGCTGAGCATTGCGGGTATCAACCGGACCGAGAAACTGACGGTATCGATCATCCCGGTTTCCCTCGACCTGAAGTACACCTTCGAACCGGCGGCTGTAGCGGCCACAACGGGCGATGCCGAAGCGAAGCCGAAAAGTGCTTTTCTGACTCCCTACGTTGGGGTGAGCGTTGCCCGCTATTTCGTTACCAACAAGTTTGACCGGCAGGTAACCGGCGCGGCCGGGTCGGTGAACGAAACCCAGACGGGAAACAACTACGGGGTGCAGGTATTTGTGGGTGCCGAGAAGAAACTGGTCAAGATGCTGTACGCAGCCCTCGATGTCCGGTACCACCTCGGTAGCTACAATCAGGCGGTGAGAACGGAAACGACCAGCACCACCGAGAAAGTAAGCCTGAACGGTGTAGAAGCCGGGCTCTCGCTTCGATTGAAGTTTAACTAAAAAGACGGGTTCGACGGGCCTTATCTGTCGATTCGTACTACGCAATCTGGTAATTAGTCTATTCCTGTGGTAAACGTATACCTATATCCGTTCGGAAAAAACCCAATGGCGAAGACCCTTCAAAAGGTTTTTGCCATGGGGCTTTTTCTGACGTGCATAGGGTGTCCGACGCTACTCCGGGCGCAGGTGAACATTTCCGGGAAACCAGGCTTGTTGTACGTGCCATCGGCTGAATTGGTCACGGATGGTACTTTTTCAGCGGGGTACGCGTACAATCCATCGAACTACGCCTTCCGGTTTAATCCGAAAGAATTCGGAGAGTATCAGTTTTGTCAACCTGGTTGTGCTGCCCCGTCTGGAAGTAAACATAAAGCTGTTGAATCCAAATGGCCCCATTCGCTTTGGTGATAAAGGGATCGGCGACCGTCAGATTGATGTGAAATACGTGGCATTGCTGGAAAAGGGAAATCGGCCTTCCGTAGCGGTGATTCTGTCGGCTCCATTTGGCATCGATAATTCACTCATTACCAATGCCCTGGTGGCGACCAAACACGTTGCGGTTACCAAATCAATAACTGCGGCCGTTACCATAGGCGTTGGAAGTCCCTATTCTATTTTCCGGGCCGATGTGCGGAATGACCAGAATGCGGATATATTCTCGGGCTATACGCTGAAAGACAAGCGGGATAAACCCTACTACTACCTCGCCGGGCCAATTGGGGGTATAAACCTGAATTTCGCCAAAAAAGGGGGACTGCTGGTTGAATGGGATTCGCAACATGTAAACGTGGGCGCCTACGCGCTGCTGTTCAAACACTGGACCATTCAGGCGGGTGTTCTCAATGGCGACCAGCTTACCATTGGTACATCCTACGCGGTGCAGGTGCTCCGGTTACCTAAACGACTCAGAAAACATGACGGGGCGTGAGGGAAGCGGGCTTATGGCGAACAGCCTGACATCGGGCGGTAAAACCTACCCGAAGAGGCACGGTAGGGTTTGGTATGCCCGGTGCGCTGCTTACACTGAGTTGTATGATGGGTCCCGTTCGGGATAGTGTGGCACAACAGCAACCGATGCGTAACGTCGAAAACGTAACGGTCGATAGTGCCCGTCACCGGATTTACTACGAGCAGCGGTTGTACCGGAATCCACTGGTTGGCATGCTGGAGCTGGCCAACGCCTTGCCGATTCCGGCTATCAACGAGTTGGTGCCCCTGTTTCAGGGTGTACCCATAGCCCGCTACCAGTTGGGCGCGATGGGGAACACCACCACGATACCAACATCGGAACGGCAGGAATGGCAAAAAACGCACCCGTTCAACAGCCGGAACTATAAATTTGATTTCCGGCTACAGCCGGAATTTGTTGCCCAGTTCGGGTTCCGGGAACAAACGGTAGAGAGTAAAACGAACCTGCTGCTGCAAAGCCAGTTGTTCCTGAGCCGGGGCCTGGTATTGAACTGGGGAATTCTGTTCCCCATCGTTAATCAACTGGATAATCAGGCGCTGAATGTACGGCCTGCCCCTATTTTCCTGAATCAGTTTCTGGCGCTGGACGGGGTGAATTTCGTGAGCCTGTCGGCGGGGCTGTTTTACAATGATCAGTACGGCGTGAATGCGCAGTATCGCCACGCCGATCTGACAAAAAACTGGTCGTTCGGGGTGGAAGCGGGGTACACCGGTTTTTATTTCTTTCCGAAGAATGGGTTTTATTACCAGGCACCCGAACACCTGCTGCTGCTGGCCGACGTAGCCTACCGGATTCCAACGCGGGATGTTACGCTGAAACTGTCGGGGGGGCAATACATGTACCAGGACCGGGGCGTGCGCTTCGACTTTATCCGGCAGATGGGCAGTGTGGAAGTAGGATTCTATGCTGCTAAAACGGTTAACGGCGGAACGGGTGGCTTCAATTTTGCTATACCAATTCCACCCGGCCGAATTGCCCAGACGCAGCGGGTACGACTCCGGACAACGGACGAGTTTCGCTGGGAATATGCCTACAGCCGGGGGTATAACATTGGGAATCGCTACCGGGTAGGGTATCAACTGGATGCGTTGCTCCGGCAGTACCACGGTAGTTATATCAAGAATCAATACCGACAGTATCAATAACCGTTACCAAGTAGTAAACCAAGAGTATGACAGTACGTGAAGTGCGAAATAAAGCGGGGTATTTAGTGATCGGACTGTGTGTTTACCTGACCGGCTGCATATCCAGTAAAGAACTGTCCCTGTATCAGGCGGATAGCTCCGGAAAAGAAAGCTATGCCCCTGGCTCCCCGCTTCGTGCAGACTATCAAGGTCGGGGATGTGCTATCGGTACAGGTAAGCAGCCTGAGTCCCGAAGCCACTACGTTCTTCAACCCCTATGCCGCTATCACCATAGCCGAACGGGCGGGCACACCGCAGCAGGCGACGCCAACGACCCCCATGCCGTACACGCCCGGTTATATGGTGAGTGAAGAAGGACAGATCGAGTTACCGCTGATTGGTCCCCAAACGGTGCAGGGGTTGACCAACACGCAGGCCGCTGCCCTGATCCGGACCAAATTGCTCGATTTTTTGAAAGAGCCAACGGTGAACGTGCGGAACCTGAATTTCCAGATTTCGGTGTCGGGGGAGGTAGCCCGGCCGTCGTTGTTCTCGATACCGAACGGCCAGATTTCCTTACCGGCGGCACTGGGGCTGGCCGGTGATATCACCATCTACGGTCGGCGGACCAATGTGCTGGTTATCCGGGAAGAAAACGGACAGCGCACCTTCAACCGGATCGATTTAACGAAACGGGATGTGTTCAACTCCCCCTATTACTACCTGCACCCGAATGATGTGGTGTACGTAGAACCCGGTAACGCCCGCGTGGCCAGTGCCGACCGAACCTATCAAATCCTGCCTATCATTATCAGTGCCCTATCCTTTGTCGCCATTATTGCTAGCCGTTTTTAACTCACACGAACATGAACAATAATAATAACACCTACACCCCGTACCAGGCTTACGAAGTAGAAAGCCAGCCAAATGTGCGGGCCATGCTGATGCGGTACGTGCGCAACTGGCCCTGGTTTGTGCTATCCCTGGTTCTGGCCGGGGCAGCGGGTTACGTGTACCTGCTGTATCAGGCACCGGTCTATAACGTGAAGGCCAGCGTACTCATCAAGGATGAGAAGAAAGGAATCTCCGGCGAAAGCCTGATGAAGGAAATGGACCTGTTTACCCCCAGCAAAGTGGTGGAGAACGAGCAGGAAATCCTCAAATCCTATACCCTGATGGACCGGGTGGTTGGTAAACTGGGCCTGAACGTGCGGTATTATCACCCCACCAGCACGTTCGACAGGGAGATCTACGCGGAATCGCCCATCCGGTTGCTGGTAGAGAAGCCCGCGTCGACCCTCTATGAAGAGAAACTGGAAATCGCGTTTCGGGATGCCGAAACGATCCAGCTGAACGGGAAAACCTACCCCGTCAACCAGTCCATCAAAACGCCTTACGGCCAGCTTCGGGTATTTCCCCGGCAACCCCTGAGCCAAAAACTGGAACCGATGGTTGTGGTGGTAGCGGCCCAGGCCGATGCGGTAGAAGGCTACCTGAACGATCTGAAAGTAGAGCCCACGGCCAAGCAATCGACGGTGCTGGTGCTGAGCATGAACGAAACCGTACCCGATAAAGGGGAGGCTATGCTGAACGAGCTTATCACGGAGTATAACAAAGAAGCCATTGTCGATAAAAACAAGGAGGCCAGCAACACGCTGACGTTTATCGAGAACCGGCTGGCGCTGATATCGGGTGAGTTATCGACGGTGGAGAAAGAGGTGGAACTGTACAAATCAACCCAGGGCATTACCGACCTGAGCGTGCAGGCACAAACCTTTCTGACCAGCGTAAAAGAGAACGATACCCAGCTGAACGAAGTGGATATGCGGCTGGGGTCACTGGCCGACATCGAGCGGTACATAAAAAATCAGTCGACTGATAAAGGGATAACCCCCGCTACGCTGGGCCTGAGCGACCCGATCCTGACCGGCCTGCTAACCAAACTGGCCGACCTGGAATTGAAGCGGGACGAAACCTCCCGGATCATGTCGCCTAATAACCCGGTGCTGCAATCGCTGGACAGCCAGGTAAAGTCCATGAAGGCCAGCATCAATGAAAACGTGCAGACCATCCGGCAGCAGCTGACCAGCAACCGCACGCAACTGGCAACCAACAACCGGCGCATGGAGAGTTTGATCCGTACCGTACCGGGCAAAGAGCGGGCGCTGCTGAACATTACCCGGCAGCAGGCCATCAAAAACGGCCTGTACACCTACCTGCTCCAGAAGCGGGAAGAAACGGCCCTCTCGGCAGCCTCGACCATATCCGACAGCCGGACGGTGGATGCAGCCCGCACCGGCAGCAAGCCGGTGAAGCCCGTGAAGATGACCATTTTTGCCTTATTTGCCGCCTTTGGTCTGTTGATTCCAATCGGGTTCCTCTCGGCTAAAGATGCCTTGAATAACCGCATCCTGCGCCGGTCGGATGTGGAAGATGCCACCCAGGTACCGATTCTGGGCGAGATCGTGAAAGGCCGTCAGGTTGGGAACGATGACTTCGTGTTTAAACCCCGGATGCAGTCCGTTATCGGCGAGCAGATCCGGGCGTTGCGGACGAACCTGCAGTTTTTGCGCTCTGACCCAACCAACAGTCAGGTGCTGTTGTTCACCTCCAGCATCAGTGGCGAAGGAAAATCATTCGTTTCGCTCAATCTGGGGGCCAGTCTGGCCCTGGTTGGGAAACGCACGGTGATCCTGGAAATGGACATGCGGAAACCTAAACTGCACAAGAGCCTGCACATGGAAAACCGGGCCGGTCTGAGTAACTACCTGATTGGCGATGCCACCATCGATGAGTTGCTGCAACCCATTATGGGCTACGAGAATTACTTTATCATTACCTCGGGACCCATACCGCCCAACCCGGCCGAGTTACTGAGTTCCCCCTACCTGGCGCAGTTGTTCGATGAACTCAAGGCCCGGTTCGACTACGTACTGGTCGACTCACCACCGGTTGGTCTGGTGACGGATTCGCAGTTGATTGCCCCCTTTGCCGATGCCACTATGTTTATGGTGCGCCACGACCATACCCCCAAGAACTACCTGAAAATGGTGGATACGCTCTACCGGGAGCAACGCTTCCAGAAACTGAGCATCATTCTGAACGGCGTGGGCGAAGGCGAATCGTACTATTACAACTACAGCTACGGTGATTATTACGGGGGTGGCACCGACAAAAAGCACCGGTTAGCGAAAGGAGCCTGAGGCCAATATGACCTGAATAATACTACTATCCAATAAATGAGTTAGAAACCTTAACTCCCAATAAACGCCATGCTAAGTCTTGACTCCCACTATAAACCGCTGTATGTGTATGCGGAACCCCGGTCCCGACGCATTGACGTTCCGTATCAGCAAACGGGTAAACGAGCGTTTGATGTCTGCATGTCCCTGGCTGTCTGCCTGCTGGTTCTGTCCTGGATGATTCCGTTGGTTGGGCTGCTCATTAAACTAGGCTCGAAGGGGCCGGTATTATATGTGCAGAAGCGGACGGGATACCGGGGGAGCTGGTTCTATTGCTTCAAGTTCAGAACCATGGAAAACATACAGGAGGATACATTCAAACAGGTCACAAAAAACGATAAGCGCGTAACTCCCCTGGGCCGTTTCCTGCGCCGGACAAACCTGGATGAAATGCCCCAATTTATTAATGTGCTGCTTGGTGAAATGAGTATTGTAGGCCCTCGTCCACACCCGGTAGAACTAGATGCTCAGTTCTGGAATACAATGTCTGATTACCGGAAACGCTACCGGGTAAAACCGGGTATAACAGGATTGGCACAGGTGCGTGGGTGCCGGGGGGAAACAGATCACATACTGAAAATGCAGCACCGTGTTCGATATGACCGCTTTTACAATCGCAGAAAATCGCCAGCACTGGATATGTGGATTTGCTGGTGACTGTTCAGGCAATGTTGAAAGGAAATATAAATGCATGGTAAACTATATAAAAAAATAATTATATAGTTAGAATGATGACAAATCAAGTACCGATTACAAACTCTAAACGCATAGCAAAAAACACCTTACTACTATATGTGAGGATGCTTTTATCAATGGCAATAAATTTGTATACTTCAAAAATCGTGTTAAATACTCTTGGGGTTGTTGATTTCGGTACATATAATATTGTAAGTGGTACAGTGTTACTGTTATCCTTTTTGAATAGTACATTGAGCGGCTCTACGTCAAGATTTTTAAACTTTGAACGCACAAATAAAGAAAAGGATCATTTGAAGAAGGTTTTTAGTGCATCATTAACAATACATATAATCGTTGCTTTAATATTCTTATTAATAAGCGAATTAATTGGACCATGGTTACTAAATAAATATTTAGTAATTCCGTATAATAGATTACATGCAGCAGGAATAGTATATCAAACAGCCATATTTGTTGGTACTATACAGTTATTGCAAGTTCCTTTCACAGCATGTATTATATCTAATGAAAAAATGAATGTTTATGCATATGTAAGTTTTTTAGAGGTTTCATTAAAGTTATGTGTTGCTTATACAATAGTCTTTTTAAATTTTGATAAGTTAATAATATATGGAATGTCGATATTAACAATAAATATTTTAGTAGGAGGTACATACATAATATACAGCTTAAAATCTTTCAAGGAATGTATATTAAAATTAAATTTTGAAAAAAAAATAATTTCACCTATACTTTCATTTTCATTGTGGGATTATAGGGTAACATGTGTGTTATAGGAAATACACACATATCCAATATACTATTAAACTTATATTTTGGGCCAATAGCTAATGCTGCAAATGCAATCGCAAATCAAGTTCGATATGCTGTAGGAGGCTTTTCAAGTAATTTTTTGACTGCAATAAAACCGCAATTAATTAAAGATTATGTAATAGTATATAAAATCATTATTAAGCATAATAATGCAGTCATCAAAGTACTCATACTTATTAATGTTTATCATCTCATTACCATTAATTATAGAAAATGAATATGTGCTGAAATTATGGTTAATAAATGTACCACCAAATACGAAAGCATTTTGTCAAATTAATTTAATATATGGTTTAATAAATTCTTTTTTTTTATCCAACTATCACAGCGATACATGCTACAGGTAAAGTAAAAAAGATTAGTTTTATAACCGGAACAATATATTTACTAGCAATTCCAATAACGTATATTTTATTGAACTTGGATTTAATAGTTTAACGCCATTTATAGTTAATGTAATTATTTTAATTATTGCATCGATTAACAATCATTATATTTTAAAAAATTATGTGAAAGAGTTTACAAGTTTAGAATTTATTACTAAGGTTGTCAAGCATTGCTTGGTTGCCTCATTACTGCCATTATTAATGACTTGGATGATATACTTAACGTTACCAACAGGTTTAATTAGATTATCTGTTATAATTATTGTAAGCACTACAATGTGCATATTATCTACATATACATTTATATTAGATAGAGTCGAACAAAGCATGGTTAATATGTATATTAAAAAGATTATTTTTAATGGACGATTAATCTTAAAAAGTAATAGTTAATAGAAGCAATTTAGAAAAAATGAATAAACTGCTTGTACTGTCAATAATAATAACACTGTTCTTTGGGCAAAGTATATTAACCAACTTAGGCTGGCGTATTGGCCAAACTGACGCAACTACAATACAAAAAATTGCCCCTCAATTTTATTTACTGCTAATAATAGTTTTTACGCAATTTAAAATTAAACATTTGAGAGAAAGGGAAGAATTAAGATTAATAGTTTTAATTGGATTATTAATAGTTTTTAAAGTTATAACATTCAATACTGGTAAATTAGCAAATATACCAAATATATATCGATGCCAGTTTTGTTGTCACTATGCCTACTAATAGATAGAAAGACAGATAAGAATGTTTTAAGATATATACTAATAGCCTTTTTTGTAATAGAATGTACAATTGCAATTATTGAGAAATTGCTGCTAAATAATTTTTTTCCCATTCACTGGAGAAATAGGAGACGAATGGATGTACAATTCAGAATTCCGAAGTACAGGATTACAGAACCATCCATTAAATAATGCACTGTGTGTATCAATAATTTGTAGTTTCATTTTATGTGATAATAAAATGAAGAACTCATACAAATTAATTCTTATTTTAATGGGGTTCGTTTCATTTTTATGTTTTAATACAAGGAGCTCTATAGCGATGTGGAGTATTTTATTAGTTATATATTACGTAAAGAAGGTATTTTTCGATAAAAATGTAACGTATTTATTTAAAATTGGAATTACAACTATTTATGTAATTGGATTATTGGCTATGCTATTGTTATTTGAAAATGGATGGGGTGATAGACTAACTAAAAATATTATTGAGAATGATGGTAGCGCTCAAGCTAGATTTGATGTTTGGACAATTTTTAATTATTACGATTTGCCACTGATTTTCTATGGGGAAAGTCAGGTAAAGATTGGATGAGCTAATGCGGTATATGGATTTTAATCATTTGGAAAATTTTTGGATAATTTTTGTAATACAATATGGATTTTTATTTACAACATTGCTTTTAATTTTTTATGTTTCACTAATAAAAAAACTTTTCAAAAATTATAATACATTTCAGAAAGCTATAATTATTGGAAGCTTTCTTTTATTGAGCTCAACAAATAATTCACTAGCTACTAACAAATCGACCTATTACATTTCTCATAATTGCAGCATATGCTTTTAAACCAGAAAGTTTAAGCATGAGAAAAAGGTAGACTACCATAATTCTCTAATAAGTAGGCAAAATTCATTAAGTGATGAAAATATCGTTTATAGTTCCAGTTTATAACGTGGAGGCATACGTAGAGAAATGCGTTATGTCTATAATAAATCAGAGCACGCAAAATCATGAAAATAATTCTTATAAACGACGGATCCACTGATATGAGTGGTATAATATGCGAGTATTTAAAAACTAATTATTCTAATATAAAAGTAGTTCATACTCAAAATTCAGGAGTATCTTCAGCTAGAAATAAGGGCATAAAGGAGTCTAATGGAGAATTACTGGCATTTGTGGATGCAGATGATATTATCGATTTTAATTATGTTCAAGAAATAATTAATTTCCATAGTTTGTACAAGTGTAATATAATACAAATAGGTCATAGAAAGATTGATAACGAGAAAGAACTATACAAAGTAGTGCCAAGAATTAAAATAATGTATCAAGATTTATCAGTTTATATATTAAACGAAAAATATTCACATGCTGTATGGTCTTATATTTTTAATCGAAAATTCATTATTGCCAACAACATTACTTTTACAGAAGGTTTAAAATACTCTGAAGATCAAGAGTTCATTTTTAAAGCGCTAACACTGGAGAATAGAATAGGAGTGCTGAATAGGACTTTATATACGTATCATTTCAGGGCTTTTTCGGCTGTGAACAATATGTAAAAGTGAAATTAGAGCAATTTCTCAATTGCTTGTATTGCAAAATATAATAGAGTTTGTAGTAAGAAATAAAATTAAATTGACTACCTATCATTTGAGGATTTTTATCAACTAGTTGATGATTTCTTTATTTATGCATATCAGGTTAAGGACCTTAATTGGGTTTATATTTACTCAGTCTATACTAATTATTATGATATAATTACAAAGTTAGGACTTGATATGAAAATAAAATTACGTTTACGAATACCCTTATTTTTTAAAAGTTATTATAGACAAATTGTTAGTTATAAAAAAATTTATAGAAAGTTAAATTTTTTATTAAGGTAAGATAAAAAGTATCTTAATGTTAAAATAATGACTAAAATAGTTTTATACAATTAAAGATTATATAGCTTTAGGTTAATCTATAATAATGAAAGTTTTGCTATTACCCTCGTTTTATCCGGCCGAAATGGAATTACCTAGAGGTAATTTTTTTGAGGAACAAGCAGTGATGCTATTAAATAAAGGTGTGAATATTTCTGTTTTGTACAATGAATTAAGGTCAATCAAGTCATTTAGTCTACTTAAATTCAAGAAGGCGCATTTTCAAGTTGAAAGCGCTTATGAAAATAATATACTAGTATACAGAAAGAAAGGATGGAATGTTGTACCTACAAAATATCAACTTGGTAAATTATTATGGATTCAAGGTACTGTAAATTTAATAAATCTGTACATAAAAGAATATGGTAAGCCAGACTTGATACATGCACACAATGCGATGCAAGCAGGTTTTGTTGCAAAGCAAGTAAAAGACTCATTAGCTATTCCATATATAATCACTGAGCACTCTACTTATTTCTCCTTAAATGATATTGCTGAGAATGATAAGCAGAATTTGTTAAGTGTGTATAACAGTGCAAACAAAGTTATCTGTGTAAGTAATCAGTTTAAAAATTTACTCAATTCTAAGATTGGTTCAGTTGAAAAGGGTATAGATGTTATACCGAATTTTATCGATACTGCTTATTTTTCCCCATCCGAATACTCATTAAATAAATTATCTGATGATAAACATATATTTTGCGTTTGTTATCATGAAAAGAAAAAAAGATTAGATAGATTAATTAATGCTTTTTATTATGTTAAAGAGAAATATCCCAAAGCTAAATTAACTATTGGTGGCAATGGGACAGAAACTAAAAGTCTAAAAGAGTTAGTAAATAATCTAGATTTAAATGAGTCTGTCAATTTTACGGGTTTTCTATCTAAAAGTGAAGTTAGAAGGTTTTTAGATATTGTTGATTTATTTGTTTTATCAAGCGATGTTGAAACATTTGGCGTTGTTTTGATAGAGGCAATGTCAATGGGCGTGCCTGTGATATCGACTAATTCAGGTGGTCCAGAAGACATTGTAAGTGCTAGTTGTGGTATTCTTGTTGAAAAGGATGTCCATGCGCTAGCTGATGCAATTATTAGATTTTATGATACCAGAGATAATTATGATTCAAAGAAAATTAGAAAGTATATAGTCGATAATTTTAGTGGTGAGGCAGTGGCGAATAGATACATTGTCACTTATCAATCGGCTTTAGATGGTGATTATTAATATGTGAATTGCTAGTTCAATCTTAAGCTGATTTTTGCATGCTGTATAAAAAAAGTTAAAAGCCGTGTCAATTTTGTAGTGAATATTCATTATAGTAACCATGCTAGTTATATAAACTGACAATAGTTCGCTGAAGCGCAATTATTTATGAAAAAAACTAAGTTTTCACTGACTCGGAGCAGTTGTTGAATTCACTACTGGATCAGATTAAGGAATTACATGCCAATCCTAAACTGATTACAGCTTTCTTCTGTAAAAAGAAGGTTGATTTCTTTACAAAATAATTCACGGGTCAATAGTACCCCTTGCCTTATATAATAATGCCAGCACCTATTGCACTTTTTACTTATAAACGTCTAGATACGCTTAGGCAAACAGTAAGTGCTTTGCAGCAAAATTACCAGGCTGAGGAAAGTGAATTATTTATATTTTCGGACGGGCCCAAAAAAGATATCGATAAGGATGTTATCCTGGAAATTAGAGATTATTTGAAGTCCATAGATGGTTTTAAACGAATCACTATTTATGAATCAACTACTAATAAGGGTCTAGCGTTATCTATCATCGAAGGCGTCACAAAGGTTATTCAACAGTATGATAAAGTTATAGTTCTTGAAGATGACTTGAAAACAAGCACTACTTTCTTGTCGTATATGAACCAAGCACTGAATTTTTACGAAACTAATCAAAGTATTTTTTCTATCGCTGGCTTCACAATGCCGATTTCAGGTCTGAATAATTCAGATGTTTATTTTACGCAAAGAGCTTCATCTTGGGGATGGGCCACTTGGAGGGACCGCTGGGATACTATTGATTGGTCTGTTAGAGATTATAAGAATTTTGCTGGAAATCCAGCTGAGGTTTCCCGTTTCAATCGCATGGGATCCGATATGTCTGGCATGTTGCGACTTCAGATGACTGGCAAAATAAATTCGTGGGCAATCCGTTGGTGTTACCATCAATTCAAAAATGACCTGTATACCGTTTATCCTGCTGTATCTAAAGTTCTCAACATTGGCTTGGAAACACTTGATGCGACACATACTAACGAGCGTTTTAATCGTTTTAAGACATTTATCGCTGTAAGCGATAAAAGGTATTTTGCCTTTCCAAATGAAGTCAAACTTGAGAAAAATGTAATAAGGCAGTTCATAACTCCTTATTCATTACCTATACGCTTTAAGTATAAACTTATGAATATTTTTTTTGGTAAAAAATGAAAGTTCTGCTCATCCATACTAAATATGTCTTCAAGGGTGGAGAGGACGCTGTGTTTGAACAGGAGTTTCGTTTGTTGAGTCAGAAGATTGAAGTGCAGTCACTGGTTTTTCAAAATCAATCCGGTTGGCGAGGTTTATTACAGTTCATACAGTCTATTTGGAATGTTGGCTGTTGCCAAATGTTAAAAAGAAAAGTAGAACTATTTAATCCAGATATTATTCATGTTCACAATGCGCACTTTGCAGTAGGTTCAATTGTATATGCAGTAGCTCATAAGTTAAATATTCCTATAGTTGCCACTCTTCATAATTACCGTTTGTTGTGTCCTTCTGGTACCCTTCATAAAGGGTCTAATTTGTTTACAGAAAGTTTGCATACAATTTTCCCTTGGAAAGCAGTTTGGATACGAGCCTATAGAAATTCTTTTCTTCAAACATTTTGGCTTGCTTTATCAACCTGGTTTCACAAATCAATAGGCACCTGGAAAAAGGTAGACAAATATATTGTTTTAACTTTATTCGCTAAGGAGTTATTTCTACACTTCCGTTTGGCCTTAAACGAGATCCAATTGGTAGTAAAGCCTAATTTTGTTGAAAATCAACAACTAGGTCATCTTAAACGTGGGGCTCAGTTTCTGTTTGTTGGCCGTTTGTCAGAAGAGAAAGGCATTCGCACTTTATTGGAAACGTTTAACCAGTCAGACTCTCCTTTGTACATTGTAGGTGATGGACCTATGAAAGCAGATGTAATAGAGTGGATAGAGTCGAGTGAAATATGACTTATTTTGGTCTGCTTGGAAAAGAAGATGTACAACACTTAATGCGATCTTCTACTGCTTTGGTTTTTCCCTCTATATGGTATGAAGGGATGCCTATGACTATTCTGGAGGCATTCTCCTTGGGGACTCCAGTGATTGCCAGTAATCTTGGTGCCATGGCCTCCATGATACAGCACGGAGTGAATGGTCTGCATTTTGAGGCAGGTAATCCGACTTCACTGCGACAGGCTTTAGCGACTTGGGAGGGTTTGTCCAATGAAGAGAAAAATGAATATGGTAGTAGAGCCAGAGATACTTACGAGCGATACTAACGCCAGAAGTAAACTATAGAATGCTTATGGACATTTACGAGTCACTTACTCATAAAGCGCCAACGAAAACATAACAGACTGATTGTTACTTTATATTAGCGATTTTATTTAGTATTTCCAGACATTAAAGTTATTTGAAAACGGCCTTATTTATTGTAAATTTTTAACATATTTATGACGCAGAGTCAAAATCAGAATTCTTACAAGAGTAAATTGGCTAAAAGAACTTTGTCATTAATTAGTCTACAAATTTCGTTGGGTTCCTATAAACAATTACAGGACTGGATTGTGAGCGCTGCTCATAAACGGGAATCTCGTTCGGTTTGTTGTGCCAATGTACACATGGTAATTGAAGCAAAACAAAAACCGGAAGTGGCTTAGGGCTGTTAATAGTGCCGATTGGGTAACCCCTGATGGGTACCGCTTGTGTGGGCGCTTCATGCACTGTATGGTGTTCGACAGGAACGGATTGCCGGTATGGATTTAGCCACCTCTATATTACAGCAGGCTTCAGAGGAAGGGATAGCTGTTTTTTTCTATGGCTCTACACAAGATGTTCTGGATCGGCTTAGGGTTATGTGTATAGAGCGTTTTCCTGAATTACGAATAGCAGGGATGGTTTCTCCCCTTTTCGCCAGGCTACAAAAGATGAAGATGAGCAAATTATTGAGCAAATTACTCAATCAGATGCTGGAGCTTGTGTTCGTTATTTTGGGCTGTCCCAAACAGGAGCGTTGGATGGCCCGGATGAAAGGACGGATTCCAGCTGTAATGATTGGTCTTGGCGGGGCGTTATTGGTGCTTGCCGGATACCAGTCAAGAGCGCCACAGTGGATTCAAAATTATGGATTAGAATGGTTTTTTAGATTGGTACAGGAACCGCGTCGTTTGTTCAAACGGTATGCCACTACCAATTCTTACTTTATATATCATTTTGTAAAACAATATTTTAAAAACTACATTCACATCAAAGGCATCTGAAAGAAAAAAAAACAGCCTTTTATTAACCAGAAAATATAAACAATCACTTTTGATCATGTAATGAGTTGATTATTTTAATTTCGCTGTTCATCCTGTACTTTTAGTAAAAACCCTTTTGACCTTATGGCAAGTAACATATTTGACCCTGAAAGCATAAACTCAGTCAATAACCAATTTAGACAAAAACGATTTAGATTTTTTAAATCGTTACTCGATACTCTTCCAAAACCGGTATCAATATTAGATGTGGGTGGTACAGAATCCTATTGGAAACGGATGAATTTTAATGAATCGGAAGACGTTTGTGTTACATTATTGAACTTAACTCACACAAGTGTTAGTTTAAAAGGATTTACTTCAATAGTTGGTAATGCTTGTGATTTATCAGAATTTGATGATGATCAGTTTGATATTGTTTTCTCAAATTCTGTGATTGAACACTTATTCACTTTTAAAAATCAAACTTTAATGGCTAATGAAGTAAGAAGAGTCGGTAAAAATTATATAATACAAACACCCAATCGTTATTTCCCTATCGAACCTCATTGGATGGTGCCTTTGTTTCAGTTTATCCCTTTTAGACTGAGAGTTTTCTTAACCAATAATTTTACATTAGGTCATCATCCTAAGGCGAAAAATTACGAAAAAGCAGTTATGCGTGTTAAGGAAGTAAAGCTGCTTAATAAAAACGAAATGAAAATACTTTTTCCTGATGGATTGATATATGAAGAAAAGATACTTGGATTAATTAAATCGTTGACCTCTTATAGGTTTAACCCTTAATAGCGCTTTCGTGTAAAATCATACGCTAACCTATATGTAGGCGCTATGGTGTTACAAGCAGCCTGTTACTTTGGTTTTTGGTTTGTTGGCAGGGAGGGGTTAAATAAACCAAAATCACAGTAAAAACGCCCCATCTACTTTTAATTATAAAAGCGAAAAGTGTTACACTTTTTCTTGAATTACAAACTGTTTTATGATGCAGCTAATTCAAAGTGCAAAGTTGGCAACTAAAAAGATGATTGGCCGAGCTCCAAATATTAGCGTGCAGACAAAAGTGCCATATAGGATTTATGGCTCCAGATATGGTGGCTGGCCGGTGATTGACAGCGCAGCATAAACGAACATAGTACTGTATACTCATTTGGCTTAGGTGAAGATATTTCTTTCGATAAGTCTATAATATAAAATTCTAGTTGTAGCGTTTACGGTTTGGATCCAACGCCTAGGGTGCATAAATGGTTGGCAAAACAGGTTTTACCCAATAATTCAACAATATATCCTTGGGGAATAGCTGCGGAAGATGGTACTATCAAGTTATATCCCCCCCCAAATTCAAACCATATATCCCATTCCATCAACACTTCCGACGAATCCAAAATCCAAAAGCGAATTTATTGAGGTGCCGTCAAAACGGTTTGATTCTATCAGAAAGCAGTTGAATCAAACAGAAATAGATATTTTGAAAATGGATGTTGAGGGATTCGAATATGATATTATTGATGATCTTATGACTTGTAGTGAATTGCCTAGGCAAATTCTCATAGAATTTCATCACCTACTTTATACTATTAAAATGGAAGCGACGACACAGGCGATAAATAAAATTAATAGTATAGGATATTCAATTTTTTATATTTCTGAAACTGGTAGGGAGTTTGGATTTGTTAAAAACTAGAAGCCGTTCTGTTTTGCCTGTATTAGTCTATTTCATTATTGTTTGAATATAATCGTCTGAGAGTCGCATGGGGTAGTATTTAAAAGTACGTACGTAGCCATTTAGACGAGTGGTTTTGCGTAGCCCATAAATGCCATTATCTGTGCTGCCAATATTTAGCAATGTGTAATTCGTCCCTTTAGTCCAGTCAATCGTATCTCTCCCTATTATTGTCCGTTAGTGATGCTGGCACTGTTACCTGACTTGTAGGCAGTGAAGGAGCGCACTACTTCATTAAGTATGAAGGGGCCTGTTTGAACATCCAACCGTTTTTTGCCTCCAATAAATACCTGTTGTCTTGATTTCTGTGATCCAGCGAAAGCGTTAATTCTATCTCTAGTAAATCCGCTGTTGTCTTTTAATTCCCACACCACACTATTGCCACTGCTAAATTTACTCCATTCAGAATAAACAGTACCTTCCTGTATATTATACCAGGCGAAAATTGAATTCATCCTGCAGTTATCCTCCCCCCTTGTCACAGGGTGTTTTTCTGTCGGAATATAAGAAGTCGCGAATGAACCTCCTTCGAGTTGTGCTCGTGTACACGTCCCTGAAACCACTATCTTAACAAACCCTCCATTGTAGTGAACGTAACGCTATTTCGCGTAACGGATGAGGTGCCAACAAGAGTTATTGAAGCAGCTCCTGAGGTAGTGACGGTACAGGGGCCGTATGTACTCAGCGTATAGGGCTGAGCTTTAACAGATACGGTCTGTGAAGGCAAATGGGCCGAGTTCAGGAGTAAATTTGTTCGGCTTTCTTCTATTAATAAACCTTTGCAAAAGTGGGTAACAGGATCGTAATCAAATCGAGGTTCATTTTCCTTTGCAACCTGCATGTCACCAGTTTCATCCATGTAAGTGCCCGTACTTTTGCGAGTAAATGCAAGTCCGGCCGGTAGAATGCCTTTGGTAAAATCAAGGACAAGAGAGGGATTGGTCTGAACAAGTTGGTGAAATGTATCCTGTTCGCAACCCATGACGGCTACAACCAAATTAATGAAAGCTATTAAAACAAAAAAACGACCGTTCATTGTAAGTTGGAAAGTGAATGTATCATATGCACTTACTGTAGACTACGGTGGTGTATAGTTACTTTTTATTCGACGTTGGACGGAAAGAAAAACGAATGTTTCGAAGAGCTAGCAGATGAGAATTCGCTACTACCAATAACCCAAGCAACGTTTCGTTCAGCAGCGATTGCTCCTCCAGTAATTTCATGTCGCTGAATTTGAACAGGCGGGCCATAGTGTCCAGGTCGCCGGGGCGGTGCATGTCGCTGCCGATGAAGTCTACCCAGCGCTGTTGGAGCATAAAACGGGCCTGCTTTTCTACGTGGGAACCGTACCGCCCGGTCAACGACATCCAGTTGAGCTGAAACAGGCAACCAAGCTCGCGCAGGTGTTCCAGCGCGGCCTTGTCGGTATGGTAGTATTTGTAGCGTTCGGGGTGAGCCAGCACGGGCGTGTAGCCGTGCGTCTGAATGCGAAAGACCATATCGGCCAAATTCATAGGGGCCGACACCCAGCCCGTTTCAAACAGCGAACCGGCGTTCCCCGAACGAAAGCATATCTCCCTGCTTCAGCATATCCAGAAAGAGATCGTCCAGCATATACTCGGCGGCAACGTCGATGGTAATCGGTAGTTGCTGCTCGGCAATGAGTTGGCGGACGTCGGCCAGCCCCTGCTCGATGGCGAGGGTTTCGTTCGGATACCAGTCGCGGCTGATGTGGGGGGTGGTAATCACTTTTTTGATACCCCACTGGGCCAGTTGGGTCAGGCAGGTCAGGGTTTCTTCGGGGGTACTCACGCCGTCATCCAGGCCGGGCAGCAGGTGGGAGTGCAGGTCGACCTGCCAGAAACAGCGTTCCGGGTCGGCGTCGGAATTCTCGCCGGGGTGAATGAGCCGTTGCCAAAAGTTTTTCGTAGTCATGTACTGAACTGGTGGGTATTGAACCCGGCAACGGCTGGTCTGGTGA